>JAZKEY010000003.1:546933-606848 GCA_040386755.1 Verrucomicrobiota bacterium
CCGACGACAAAGCCCACAAAAATGCGGATAAAAAACAGCGCCAGGACCAACGTGACGCTAGCCACATCGAGCGCCAGCATAACAACCGGGCCGAGGCCCGCCAAGACAACCGCACGGGACGCCGGATCTATCAGCGTGGAGAATTCAAGGAACGCTTTCAGGATCGTGACCGTGAGCGGGTTGTCACTTATTTCTCAAAGTATAAGGGAAGCAACCGGGGCCTCCCACCGGCGTTGGCCCGTCATTGGGATAGTGGCCGCCGTCTGCCTGGTGGATGGCGGGATCACCTCGTCGTCGGTTACGTTATCGAACCGGATTGGTCGCCGGCTCTATACCCGGTCCCTTACACTTGGTTCCCTGACCTCGCTGTGGTGCCGGACACCAGGTTGTATTGGTATGGTGACCGCGTTGTCCGCGTCTATGAACCCACCCGGGAAGTCGTGGACGTGATCGTTGTGCCGACGATTCACATCGACCTGTAATCCAGCTCTCCCACGGTCGGGAATTTTGCGAAGTGACGGTTGATTTATCTCCGGATTCCCAATCGTCGTTTGGCTGGTACACACGCAAGGTCAGCCGGATTCCCAGTCTTGATAGATCTCCGTCATGTTGGTGACATCTCCCTTTACCGGTGTTCCCGACACGAGTTCCTCTACCCAGGCCTTCACGAGGATTTCGCTGGTGTCACTGCATGCCTGCAGTCCGTAGGAATAGGGCCGGACTCCCGAAGTATGGGGAAAGGCGATGTCGCAAAGCCTCGGATCCGCCGTGCCGCCGGAGTTGACCAGCCGATAGGCGGCATCCACATCCACGCCACCGGTCGGAAAGCAAAGGTTGGCTCCGTCTTGAAACAGGAGTTCCTTCTTTTCTTCCGGGATGGATGCGGCGTTCTCCGCATCGCTGAACCGGGTGTGGGCGCGCCGCACGCAACCGGATTTCACCAACCCTTGAAACGGATAGTCCTCCAGCTCCAGCGGCTTTTGACCGCTGCAATCCACGAACATCTGATAGCTGAGGGAGTTATTCTTTCCCTCGTTTTCCACGGTGATGGTCGTGCGGCCTTCGCGCTGCTGGTTTTCTTCGATCTCCACTTTCCCCGCCACCAGATCAAGCTTTCCGGCGTCATAGAGGGCTAGCAGGATGTTGGCGGATTCCAGCGGCATGGCGGCCACCACGTTCATGAGAAACGGCATCACATAGGATCGAAGGGCAAGATGATCTTCGGCGGGCATCAGCTCCGCATGGAAGTTCAGGGTGTACATCAAGTCGTCGATGACTTCTTTCCAATGAATCGGCCGGTGTTCCGAAACGGACTTGCGCGCTTCTATCATCTCGTAACACATTCCTTCGAACGCGTTCGGATAGTCGTGTTTGTCCGTCATTTTCTCCACGAATTCCGCAAAGTCGAATTGAGGATCCTCCAACAGGGCTACCATCTCCGACATCCGGTCTTTGGCGAAAGCCTTGGCCAGCGCGGGACGGCAAACTTTGTCGAAATAGGTGTCCAACCGGAGGAAACCGTCCTCATCGACCAGCGCCAGCAGTCCGTCGCGGTCCACGTGTCGATAGATCTCACGCAGGGGTTCATCCTGATCAAACTGCAAGTGCGGAAGCAGCCCCTGCGCGGAGTGCATGATGATCTTGAAATTCTCAGTCCCGGGAAACGGGTGGAAAGCCAGCGCACCGGACTCTTCCAAGAATTCGCCGTGACGGTGAGCCAGCGAGGAAATCACGTCGAACGCGCTTAGCGAGGCCCCCAACGTACCGATTGCGAAATCATGGTATTCCCCTTCGGCCGGGAGCAGCTTCCAAATCGGCCAGGGGGAAGCATAGAAACCTTCCGCCGGTTTGTCCTCGCCGGTCCAATGATGGCCGGTCGCGATGACCACTCGGTCGCAGGGATGCAACACTCCTTCCCGTGTCTCCAGCATCACTCCGCCTCGCGGAGAAACGCAAGCCACTTCCACGATTTCACAGCCGGGAAACTCATGGATCTCGATGCCGGCTTCCGCGAGGCTTTTGATGATGGTCCGGTATTGGACATTGAGATACCGGCCGAGCGCCAGACGGCTGTAAACCTCGCTATCGCGGATCTCCGCATTTTCCACGCCCAGTTCCCACAGGAGCGATGGTTCCTGTTGACGCAGCCAGTCTCCGAAGGTGACGGGCAATCCGGGAAGTTCCTCAGAGGAAATGTTGGACATATTGTAACGGTCCGTCGTGGCGGGGTTGTAAGGCATGCCGATGCCGGTGACGCCGCTCTTCTCGAATATGGAGATAATACCGAGGTCGCTGCCTAACAAACCCGCCTCATCCAGCAGGTGCTTGAGCAGATAGATCGCGGAAGCTCCGCTGCCGATGATTGCCAGATGTCGCGGGTGGTTCATTTGCCAGGGTCCAAAATATTCGCGCCAACCTCGCGGTGGCTTGATCGAATGCAAGTGGAACAACGGCTTATTCTTTCCCAGCCCTGCCCTACCGTTTGACCACCCGTATTTCACGGCTAACTTGCGGCTCTCAGTGTTCTTCACCTGCCACGCCCACCGATGGAACCGGAAAACTTCCCCCCTGCCCCCACCGCCACCGATCCACCGGCATGGCAGGCGGAGCTGGTGGCCATCTACATCTCGCCCGGCCATGATTATTGGGGCAAACACGGCGAGGGCCGCCTGCAGAACGGCATCCTCACACCGAAAGAGGTGGAATGCGTGGCCGGACAGGGTCTGCGGGGAGATCGATATTTCAGCTACCGCCGGGACTACAAGGGGCAGGTGACGTTTTTCTCAGCGGAAGTGGTGGACGAAGTGCGGGAGCATTTCCAATTGCGAAAACTCCCTGCCTCCGTCTTCCGCCGGAACCTGATCGTTCGCGGCGTGAATCTCGCAGAATGGATGGGAAAACGGTTTCGCTTTCAAGGAGTGGAATTCGAGGGCGCCCAGGAATGCCGCCCATGCCACTGGATGGACCGCGTGATCGCGCCGGGCGGCGAGGATTTCCTAAAGAGTGGATTCCGTGGCGGGTTGAGGGCGAAGGTCATCAGCAGCGGCTTCCTGCGCGTGGGCTGACCGGAGGAGGTTCCAAACCTTCAACACTCCGTTAGACTATCATTGGTGGATGCGGTTTTCGCACGATCGAGTGCCTCTCTCCGTGCAATGTGCGGCTAACCTTTCGCAAGCCTCAGCGAGATCCGCGCGCGGAAAGCCGCTGCTGCATACTCCCGCGGACATGCACGGCTTCAGCACCCGGATGGTATGCCACCTGCGAAGGAAGGCCGCTCCATTTCCATCAACTTCCCAATTCCCACGACCATGGCCTCCCGTAAAAAAACTCCGCCGCCTTCCTCTCCCAAGACTTCCAAGCTTCCCGCCGAAACCCATCAGACCGCCGACGATGGTCAAGCGATCCTCACCACCAATCAGGGTCTGCCGATCTCGGACAACCAGAACTCCCTCAAGGCGGGCGAGCGCGGCCCCATTCTGTTGGAAGACTTCATCCTGCGGGAAAAGATCACGCATTTCGACCATGAGCGCATCCCGGAACGCATCGTCCACGCGCGTGGCTCCGGGGCTCACGGCTATTTCCAGCCTTACGAATCGCAAGCGGATGTGACGAAGGCCAAGTTCCTTCAAGATCCGAAGAAGCGAACGGAAGTATTCGTCCGATTTTCCACCGTGGCAGGTGGTGCAGGGTCTGTGGACCTGCCGCGCGACGTCCGCGGGTTCTCGGTAAAGTTCTACACCGAGGAAGGCAACTTCGACCTGGTAGGAAACAACATCCCGGTTTTCTTCATCCAGGACGCGATGAAATTTCCCGACGTGATCCATGCCGTGAAGATGGAACCGGATCGCGGTTTCCCGCAAGCAGCCTCCGCCCACGCCACCTTCTGGGACTTCATTTCCCTAACACCTGAGAGCATGCACATGGTGATGTGGGCCATGTCGGACCGGGCCATCCCGCGCTCGCTGCGGATGATCGAGGGCTTCGGCGTCCACACGTTCCGCCTGATCAACGAGAAGGGCGAATCGCGCTTCGTGAAATTCCACTGGCGGCCCACCATCGGTGCATCGGCCGTCGTCTGGGATGAGGCGGTGAAAATCAACGGCGCCGATCCGGACTTCCACAGGCGGGATCTTTGGGAAGCCATCGATCGCGGGGATTTCCCGGAATGGGAACTCGGCTTCCAGATCTTCGATGAGAAAATGGCGGCAACGTTCGAATTCGACGTGCTGGACCCCACCAAACTCATTCCTGAGGAAATCGTGCCGCTGCGCATGGTCGGAAAAATGGTGCTGAACCGGAATCCGGACAATCACTTCGCCGAAACCGAACAGGTCGCCTTTTGCCCGAGTCACATCGTCCCCGGCATCGGATTCTCGGATGATCCATTGCTGCAAGGTCGTTTGTTCTCCTACCTCGACACGCAGCTCAGCCGCCTCGGCGGACCGAATTTCCATCAGATCCCTATCAACGCGCCACGCTGTCCGATGCGGAATTTCCAACGCGACGGCCTCCGCCAAATGGAGGTGCCGAAAGGCCGCGTGGCTTACGAGCCGAACAGTCTCGCCCCCGAAGCCCCGCGCGAGTGCCCGATGCATGGCTTCCGCACCCAACCTGAGATTGTCGATGGCGCGAAACTCCGCAAACGCGCCGAGACCTTCGCGGATCACTACTCGCAGGCCCGCATGTTCTTCCGCTCGATGACCGACCCCGAGCAAAATCACATCGCCTCCGCGCTGGCCTTCGAGCTGGCCCATGTCGAGATCAAGGAAATCCGCCGGAAGATGTTAGGGCATTTGAAAAACATCGACACCGCCCTGCACGACACCGTCGCGGCGGCTTTGGGAATGGGAGGTCAAACCGAAACGATCAAACCCGCCATACAGCCTCGCAATCTAGCAGTATCGGAAAGCCTGAGCCTCATCGCCAAGGATCCGGGAACGCTCAGGGGCCGCAAGGCCGGTATTCTCCTCGCGGACGGCTTCGATCCCAAACTGCTGAGCAGCATCCTGTCCGCATTTAAGAAAGAAAAGGCCGCCGTCGCTCTCATCGCTCCAAAAATCGGCGGTGCTACCGGCGCGGATGGTGTTCATGTGGAAGTGGACTTCGCGCTATCGGGCGGACCCTCGTTCTTCTTCGATACCGTCCTCCTGCTGGTTTCCGACGAAGCCTGCGCGGAACTGGTCGAAGAAGCGGCCGCGGTGAACTGGGTCCGCGATGCGTTCGGCCATCTCAAGGTCATTGGCCACGTGCCGTCCGCCCAACCACTTCTCGATGCCGCAGCCGTGGTGGCGGACGCCGGGATCCGCCCCATCTCAGACAGCAAGAGCCTGGCCACTTACATCGCTGTCGCGAAAGTTGGCCGCCGTTGGGAACGCGAGCCGCAACTCCGCAGCATCGGTTAGAACCTCCTCCCGCCGGAATTCGCTAGATGCTAGCTCCCAGGCGGATGGCGGCCAGCACCACCGCTTCATCCAGGATCCGGCGGGCGTCCCGGATCGGCTCCTCTTCGGAATGGGCCAGTTCCAAGGCCCGCTTCGCGCC
The DNA here is from genome assembly GCA_040386755.1 of Verrucomicrobiota bacterium. Lineage (GTDB taxonomy): Bacteria > Verrucomicrobiota > Verrucomicrobiia > Verrucomicrobiales > Akkermansiaceae > Luteolibacter. The sequence goes on from JAZKEY010000003.1 coordinate 552,475, forward strand.
CTTGATGCGCCGGGCAAGTTCATCCGCCGGACAGTCGAGATGATCCAGGGCGTCCGCCATCTTGATGAGCCGGGCTTCCCACACCTCGTCACGCAGGCACTTCCAATATTCGGTCCTGTCCCCACCTTCTTCCTTGGTCAGCGCGAGCACCAAATGGAGAACCCGTGGTCCTAACGCATTGCGAATCTCATCCGCCGTCAGTCCCGTCTTCTCAAGGGTGTCATGAAGCAGGGCGGCAGCGGCGACCTCGGGATCGACACAACCGAATAGACAGGATACCGCCATCGACACCCTCACGGGATGGGCAATGTAAGGGATGTCTGAAAAACGGATGGTCTGGCCCACATGGGCCTTGGCGGCGAGGTCGGCAGCGGTCTGCAGGATGGAGATGGGATCCGAATTCATGCGGGAAGACTTTGCAAGTCGTGTGCCAGTTCGCGCCATGACAGGTGGAATCGCATTATGCCCTGCCTCATGACCAATTGCATTTTCTCACAGGCGCTTCAACCAAGCACATTCCTGCAATACCAAGGCATTCATGCATTGGCCCGCTTCTTGCGAAAGGATGCTTTCATGAAGCCCAAAATCATTTTCATCCACGGCATGTTTCTCAATCCCAAGAGCTGGGATGAATGGGTCGGCTACTTCGAAAAACTCGGTTTCCTATGCGAGGCACCCGCATGGCCCCAGCATGAGGGTGAGCCCGCTTCTCTCCGGAGCAATGTACCTGTGGAACTTGGAAGTCTCGGGTTGGGGACGCTCTATCGACACTATGCCGTCATGCTCGCGAGGGAACTCCGCCCCCCGATCGTGATCGGCCATTCGATGGGAGGATTGGTCATGCAGAAGCTTGCCGCCGCAGGGCTGATCCGGGCAGGAGTCGGAATCTGTTCCGCCGCGCCGAACCGGATGCTGGCGGCAAACTGGGGATTTCTCCGCAACAGCGCCGCCATCACCAATCCGTTTGCCGGAGACACGCCTTACGAAATGACACCCGCACTGTTTCACCAGAATTTCGGCAACACAATGACGCAAGAGGATAGCGACCTGGCCTATCAGAATTTCGCGGTGCACGAAAGCCGTCAGGTTCTCCGCAACGTCATGGGCGAGGACGGGGAACTGGATCTGGATCACCCTCATGTCCCACTGCTTTTCATTGGCGCCTCTGACGATGAAATCATTCCCGCCAGTCTGGTGATGCGCAACGCGCAAGCCTACACCGACGAGCGCTCCCATTCGGAATACGTGGAATTTTCCAGCCGCGGACACTTCATCTGCGGCCAGAACGGCTGGGAGGAGGTCGCACTCCGCACGGCGAACTGGCTTGAAGCCCATCTCACCGCATCGAGATCCTGATCATCACTAACAAAAAACCTCCAAACTTATGAAAGCTCTCTGCTGGCATGGAAAAGGCGACGTCCGCGTGGACACCGTCGCCGATCCCGAAATCCTCGATCCCCGCGACATCATCATCCGTATCACCGCGAGCGGTATCTGCGGATCCGATCTGCACCTCTATGACGGCCTCACGCCGACCATGGAAGCCGGAGACATCATCGGCCACGAACCCATGGGCATCGTGGTGGAAACCGGGCGTGACGTTAGGAAATTCAGGATTGGTGATCGCGTGGTCGTCCCTTTCGTGATCGCTTGCGGCAGTTGTTACTTTTGTGAAAAAACCTTATTTTCCTGCTGCGACACCACCAACCCTGGCGCGGACCTCGCCAGGGCCGCCATGGGTCACGCACCCGCCGGTCTCTTCGGTTATTCCGGCATGATGGGCCGCTATCCCGGGGGCCAGGCGGAATACCTGCGGGTGCCGCATGCCGATGTCGGCCCCATCAAGATCGAATCGGATCTGTCCGACGAGCAGGTCGTTTTCCTATCTGATATTTTCCCCACCGGCTACATGGCGGCGGAGAACGCGGGAATCGAGCCCGGAGATACCGTCGCGGTTTGGGGTTGCGGCCCCGTGGGGCAGTTCGCGATCCAGTGTGCATGGATGTTAGGCGCGGGCCGCGTCATCGCCATCGACCGGGTTCCGGAGCGGCTTGAAATGGCGCGCAGGCACGGAAAGGCCGAGACATTGGATTTCGACAACGATCCCATCCACGAGCGCCTCATCGAGATGACCGGAGGGCGTGGGCCTGACCGTTGCATTGATGCCGTCGGAGCCGAGGCCCACGGTGCCGGCTCCCTCGACGCGGTGATCGACCGGGCCAAACAGGCAGTCGGACTTTCCATGGATCGCCCCCACGCTTTGCGCCAAGCCATCATGGCGTGCCGGAAGGCGGGAACACTCTCGATACCGGGCGTCTATATCGGTCTGTTGGATAAAGTACCCTTCGGCGCGATCGTTGGCAAAGGCCTCACCATCCGTAGCGGCCAAACCCACGTCCAGCGTTATCTCGCACCTTTGTTAGAAAAAATCGAAGCTGGCGAGATTGATCCGTCATTTGTCATCACCCATCGGGTGCCGTTGGAAGATGCACCCGCCGCTTATGAGAAATTCCGGACCAAAGCGGATGGCTGCGTCAAGGTCGTCATCAAGCCCGGAATGGAAGGTAGCGATCTGGCGGCGCCCCTGAATGAACTTGAAGGGCTACAGAGTGAGGATGAGATCGCCATTGGTTTGACGCGGGACGGAGGAATGCCTCCGGTTCTGGCGTAAGGCGAATCGGAGCACGAAATTGCTTTCGCGCTCCAATTGTTAAACATGAAATTCCCGCCGGTCGTAACCAGCGGGAATTTCTAATTGGCGACATGATAGCCTGGCTTCAGTGTCCATCTCCATCGGCATCGCCCGGCAATGCGCGCTCGACGCGGTGCCAGCCGTCGCGGACGGCGCCGCGAGCGTGATCCCAAGTCAGACGGGATTTGCCGCGACCTTCCTCCCACTTGCTGGAAAGTTCCGGCTCCGCTTCGTCAAACGACCGCCCCTGCCGTCGGCCATAGCCTTCGTAGCCCATGCGATAGGCCGGACGGTAGTCGTTGTAATCATACTCTCCGATGTAATAGGGCTGAAGGTGGTGGTTCTCCTCCCAGTAGGCATCTTCCGCCGTTGGATCGATTCCTTCAGCCACCGAGTGACCGGCAGCACCTCCGGCGATGGCGCCCACCACTCCGCCGATGGCGGCACCGACCGGTCCACCCAGTGCTCCGATTGCCGCGCCGGCGATGGCACCTCCTGCGGAACCCACTCCGGTTCCCAAGGGATGGCTGCCGGGTTCGCCGGTGATGGGGTCACGATTCGCGTCTCTATCAGTTTGTTCGTTGGTTTTCATAACAAGGATTTGTTTAGCAACCCTTCTGCCACTGAGCGCGAAACGTGCGAACACGCGTCGAATCCAATCAACGACGGGGAAAATTGCTCCGTCCGGCAGCTTGGGTGCTTCCCTCCGCCATCCCGCTGGCAAATGCAGATCACATCGCCGGGTTGCAATTCGCTGGCAAGCGGCTTCGCCATCGCTCCAAAAAAGAAGCCGGCGGCTGAAAATCAGCCGCCGGCTTTTCGAGAGTGTGATCTTTTCAAATCACCGGATGCTCATACCGCTTTCCGTCCCATGACAAGCGCGAGGATCCAGATGACGAGGAACACGAAGAAGCAAATCTTGGCAATTCCGGCAGCGGCGCCGGCAATGCCCGCAAAGCCAAGAACTCCGGCAATGATCGCGACGACGAGGAATACGAGTGAATAGTGTAACATGGTGGTGGGTTGGTTGGTGGTTTCAGTTAGCGGCGTCAGATACCTGATGCTGAATTTTCTTTGCAAAAAACGCGCCAGCCGCGAAAACCCGCATTTAGCGGGGATTGGCGATGGATTCTTAATTTCCAACGAGCAGAAGAGCGCAATATGCCCTGTTCGAATCGCGCTATTTGCACGCTGGCAGGCAAACCAACCGCTGCGGGTGATCCCATTACGATGAATCTCCCGACTACACGGTTAACAAGAACTCATCGTCGAAACGCAAAGCTCCAAGGAGAGGTTCTGTCCGCCTAAGCCCATGAGGTGACGATGGGTGGAGGCAAAACGCTTACCATCGGCTATCCGTGGGCGCGGCGAATCGGCGCTCGCCGCTTGCATCCACGCTCCGTTCAAACTCCAGCACCACCTTCACCAGTTCCTCCGCCGCGCTGAAATTCACCGCGTGAGCCACATGGGGAACTGTCACCCGGCGCGCCTGTGGGATCAATGCCGCCGCATACTCAGTCCACCAGCCGGGCACGATCGGGTCGTGCTCTCCACGGACGATGAGCACGGGCACTTGGATCCGCGGCAGCTTGTCCACCACGGGATCTTCCAAGGCATGACGCAGTGTCCGCAGGCAGCGGGGAAAGCCCGCACGTAAATAGTCCGTCGCCGCCATCCAGTAGAGGGCGGGTGGCTCTCGTGGGATATCTCTCAGTAGCCGCCCGATCTGAATCATCATCCGCCGCGCTTCCGGGTCGATGGTTAGACCCACCAGCACGGCGGCGGCGAGTCGCGAGGGATGCCGCACCGCGAAATCCACGATGACCTGTGCTCCCAATGAATTGCCGATCATGATGGGCCGCGTGATTCCTCTCCCGGCCATCCACTCCGCGAGGGAATCCGCCAGTTCGGGAATCGTTAGAACCCGCGCCGGCTTCCCGCTGTTGCCGAAGCCAGGCAGATCCGGCACATGCACCGTTCCACTGGCAGACAGCAACTCCGCCGTCGCCATCAGGTAGCGGTGGGACATTCCGAGGCCGTGCACCAGCACGAAAACCGGAGCTTCTTCGCCAGTTTCCACGCCTATCTCCACCGAATGCATGACCACCCCGGCCACTGCGGTTTGGAGGTATCGGGGAAGCGGTGGGGGAATCTCGATGAGACAGGGAACGGGTTGGAGCATCATGCGTCGAGGAAAACTCCCCCACCCGGTCGCTAACACAAGCATCCAAGCGGTGTCGCCTTCTTTCTGGACTGCGGTGGGAAGCGAAGCGCCACACCGCTTTGGATGAACCCGCCACCTTGTTCTTCCCGACTCTCCCCCTAACCGAAGAATCCAAAGCGGCGTCTCCGTTGCACTCTGCCGCCGCACTCCATGATTCACGAGCTTGGCAGGCGGGGATCTATCTTCATCGCCAGCAGCCAGAAGAGCACCGCCCAAGCCGCGCCGAGGAACCAGCCGGCAAACACATCGGTCGGCCAATGCACGCCCAGATACACGCGACTCGCTCCGACCAGCACCGTCAGCAGGACCGCCACGCCCACGATGAACACCCGCACCCGATGCCGCTTCTGAATCCGCGCCACCAGAATCGCCAGGGTAAGATAAACCACCGCCGACATCATCGAGTGACCGCTCGGGAAGCTGGCGTTGGAAACCCATGTCCCGTGCTCGACGAGATCCGGTCGTGGCCGGGCGTAGCCGGATTTCAGCAGGCTGGTCGCGGCGCTCCCGGCTAACACCGCCGCCAGTGCAGCCCCGCCGAGCTTTGCCCTTTCGGAAAACACCGCCGCTCCGAAGGCAACCAGCGAGACCAGAGTCAGCACGGTCACCCCTCCCATGGCCGTTAGATCCCTGGCGATCTCCTCCACCCTCTGGGAGCCGATGGGATCGTCCCGATTGCCCGGCTCGCGCATGGCGAGAATCACAGTCTCATCGAAGGCACGCGTCTCGTGTTCCCCGATCTCGCTCGCCAGTTCCAGAAATCCTCCGACGATTCCGAAGACGGCAAGCAGAAGGAAAAGCGCCAACGGGTTCTTCACTCTCCCGCCAAGGCTCAGCATCTCCGCCAAACGGTGTTTCCATCGGTTTTTCTCCGGCATCCGTCAGTCTAGCACGTCACTTCGCGGATGCACGCCGCCAAATTGCGGCAATGGCTTCCGTCGTCGCGGGAAATGAGGTCCGGCCTTGATTCACCGTTCCCCGTCCCATCATCCGCCAACGCCTTCTCTTTGGACTGCGGTGGGAAGTGAAGCTCCACACCGCTTTGGATGAACCCGCCGCTTCCGTCTTACTCGATGCCGGGCCGCTAACAGAAAAACACAAGCGGTGTCGCGTTTACACCCTGCCACCGCACTCCACGCGCAATCGCCACCTCACATCCAACGCGAATACTTGGTTTTCCTCAAAAGCTGTCGGGTCAAAATCCCCACAGGTTTCCATCTTGAGCACGTGACGCGTTAAAGCGTGATTTTGCAATGGTTATCGCATTTTTGCAATGTGGAAGCGTTCTCATGGCATCTGGATCCGGGCGAATTTCCCCGCAGATCAGGCGGATTCATGCGGAAACTTCCAAGGGCACGTCATTTGCTAAAGACGGATCAACCTCTTCAAAAAACTTTCCTCACAACCCTGATCTCAAATGCAAACTCACATCCCCTCGCTCATGCTGGCCGCCACCCTCGCCTCACAAACGGCCAGCGCCCAGATTCAAGGCACTTCCTCCCCCGCTGCTCCTGCTCCCGATGCGCCGGAGAAGATATCAGACCTCTACAACAAAGCACTCGCACCCTTCTACCATGGTGTCGCTTCGGGTGACCCATTACCGGATGGTTTCATTATTTGGACGCGAGTCACTCAGGAAGGCCGCAACAAGGACTCGATGGTTCCCGTTGCCTGGACTGTTGCGACGGATGCGGCGATGACCAATGTGGTCGCCAACGGCAATGCAAAGGCATTCAAATCGGCTGACTTTACCGTAAAGATCGACGTCAGAGGCCTCCTTCCCGGCACCACTTATTTCTATAGCTTTACCGCGCTCGACAGGGATTCCATCGTGGGAAGGACCAAGACGGCACCCTCGGGACCGGTGGACCAGTTAAAGTTCGCCGTGGTGTCCTGCGCGAACTACGAGTGGGGCTACTTCTCCGGATATCGCAAGATCTCCGAGCGCAATGATCTGGATGCGGTCATCCACACCGGCGACTATCTCTATGAATATCCGGACAACGACAACTATAGCTCTGAAAAGATCCGCGACGAGCGGGTGCTTTTCCCCCGCAAGGAAACCGTAACGCTGGATCAATACCGGCTCCGCTACGCAACCTATCACTTGGATCCAAACCTCCGCCGGGTCCACCGCAGGCATCCTTTCATCGTCACCTGGGATGACCATGAGTTTGCCAACAATGCCTGGAGAGGGGGCGCTGAAAACCACCAGAAAAAAACCGAGGGGTCTTGGAAAGAGCGGAAAGCGGCAGCCAAACAAGCCTACTTCGAGTGGATGCCTATCCGTGAGGAAGGCGGGCAGATCAACCGGACGCTCTCCTACGGACCGCTGATGGATTTGATCATGATCGACACCCGGATTCAAGGCAGGGACAGGCAGCTTGAAGACGTGAATGATCCTGATCTGCAGGATCCCGACCGCTCCATCCTGGGAGATTCCCAGAAAACCTGGTTCAAGCAGGAATTAAAGGATTCCACCGCCACTTGGAAAATCATCGGCAACCAAGTGATCTTTTCCCGGTTCAACGTCGCCTTTGCGACAGGCCTTGATGTCGCCGGAGGGGATTTCCTCCAAAGCCAGTTCCTTGACCTTTGGGATGGTTATCCCGAGGAGCGTCACGATCTGATGAAATTCATCCGGCAAAACGATATTCCGAACACCGTCATTCTAACGGGAGACATTCATGCGAGCTTCGCCTTCGATGTGGCGGATCCGTCCCGCAAGCCGCGTTACAATCCCAAAACCGGCGAGGGTGCGGTGGCGGTCGAGTTTGTGACGCCCAGCCTCTCCGCTGCGAACTTCGACGAGGAAGTGGGTGAATTTTTCACCGGCCAGCTCGAGGAGGAATTCAATGAAGGCGGTGATGACAATCCCAACCCGCACATGAAGTTTGCGGACCTCGACCGCCACGGCTATCTGGTCCTTTCGGTTTCTCCCGAGCAGGTCCAAGGAGATTTCTATTACTTGAAAAACATTCTAACGCCGCAAACCACTGAACAATGGGGTGCGGGATTCATTAGCCGCGCGGGTACCCATCATCTCACAAAGGCGAAGAACCCCGCCCGTGCTAAAACGGCCCCGGCGATTGAACCGTTGCCGGAAGAGGAGTTCTGATCTCGCATTGCCGCCCACCTGCCTTTTTGCAATGTCATTGCCGGTGATCTCGTTCTTGTTGGCCAGGCCGGGGATGTGGGTCGGAAAATACCAATCATCAAGCCCCCATCATCATCCTAACATCCATATTGATGATTTGGAAACCAGTGATGGATCATTTCTCCAGCTCCCCAGCCCGGCCACTCGGGACACATCCACGCCGGGTGTGACGATTGCCCTTTTAACTGAGGGATGATTGATGCACCTTTCCCGATTATGACAGTCGCCAGCGATCCTACCGAAACCCTGCGGATGCAGGCTCTGCGCCGGTATGATATCCTCGATACTCCTCCCGACGGAAATTTCGACAGCATTACCGCACTTGCAGCGCGGCTTCTGAAGGTTCCCATCGCACTGACCACACTGGTGGACACAGACCGCATCTGGTTCAAGTCCCGCCACGGGCTGGAGGTGGAGCAGATCGACCGGGTGCCCGGCCTGTGTGCCTCCGCCATCCTCCAAGGGACTCCCTATGTGGTGGAAGACGCGCGGTTCGATCCCCGGACTCTTGCCAATCCCCTGGTCGCTGGCGAGTTCGGCCTTCGCTTCTATGCCGCGGTGCCGCTCACCACGCAGGATCATCATCGTCTAGGCACCCTCTGCGTCATCGACCAAGAGCCGCGGCAACTGTCGCAGGATGAGATCGGCATTCTCCAGACCCTCGCCTCGCTGGTGATGGATCAGATGGAGCTGAGACTGGCCAGCCGCAGGGTGGACGCGCAGAATGTCGAGCTGCGCGAGTTGAACCGGGAGAAGGACCATTTTCTTGCCATGGCCGTGCATGACCTGCGGACCCCTCTCGCCACCTCCGTTCTGTTTGGCGAACTCCTCGCGGAGCAAAACGTCGGACCGCTCAATCCGCAGCAGGCGGAGATGGTTTCCGGCATCTGTTCCTCCAGCAAGTTCATCATGGACCAGATCAATGATTTCCTCGAGTTCTCCTCGCTCGGCACCGGGCGCATCCAGCTCAAGCGGGAAATTACGGATCTCCCAGCCATCGTCGGTCACACCCTTTCGGATCATGAACTCCGGGCCAAGGAGAAGGGAGTGCCCATCGAGCTGCTTGAGCCTCCCGCGCTCCCGCCGATTTCTCTGGATCCCATGGGCATCCGCCGCGCTCTGGGCAACCTCATCGGCAATGCCGTCAAGTTTTCCAATCCCGGGGAATCCATCCGCATCAGCCTTTCTCATGAAGGCTCCGCCGTGCGGATCGACGTCGCCGATCAGGGTCCGGGCATTGCACCTGAGGAAATCTCCCAATTGTTCGAACCTTATTCCACGAGCAGCGCCCGCCCCACTCGCGGAGAGAAAGGCACCGGCCTCGGTCTCGCCATCGCAAGGCGCATCGTCGAAGCCCACGGCGGGCAGATCGGTGTGACCAGCGAACCCGGCAGAGGCTCCACCTTCTTCATCCGCATTCCACTGGAAAGTTAGCGCCCTTCATCCCCCTCGGGCGGATCTTTGGTCTTCCTCACATGCTGCCGGATCTTCACAGGCTCCCAGTGCCTAACCGATCACCCGGCTGCCGCAGCCTGTCCGCTGGTGGCAGTCCGTTCCACCGCCGCGAGGTCGATCTTGATCCACATCATCCACCATTTGACGAATCCCCTCTCCCGCGCCACCCGTGATGCCGATATGAATTCCATCCCAGATCTCATCCGGGCGTGCTTCCGGGCTTATGAAACGAAGGACCGCTCCGCCATCGAGCCGTTGTTAGCCGATGACCTCACGTTCAGCAGCCCCGTCGACGACCACATCGACCGCAGCACCTATTTCAAACGCTGTTGGCCGAACAGCCAGCACCTCGATTCCTTCGAAATCGAAAAACTCTTGGTAGACGGAGACCAGGCCATCGTCCGCTACAAGGCGACCACTCGCGACGGCCAATCCTTCCGGAATGTCGAGTGCTTCACGGTTGAAAATGGAAAGGTCCGCCACATCGAAGTTTACTTCGGCTCCGACACCGCGGAATCTGTGAACGATCAGGAAATCAAATCCGTGGTGGAGGCTTGGGCCGACGCCATCCGCCGCAAGGACGTCTGCGGCGTGGTGGATCAATTCCTGCCAGACTCCGTCAGGTTCTATCTGGCACCGCCCTTGATTGCGGACACTCCGCCGGAGAAGAACCTCACCGATTGGTTCGCCACCTTCGAGGGGCCCATCGGCCATGATCTCCGGGATTTGACCATCGCCTGCAGTGGTGATGTCTCCTGGTGCCACGCGCTGCTGCATCTCACAGGAACCAAGATCGATGGTCAGAAAACCGATCTCTGGTATCGCCTCACCCTCTGTTTCCGCAAGGTGGCGGGCTTCTGGAAAATCTCCCACGCCCATGAGTCCGTCCCCTTCCACATGGACGGCAGCGACCGCGCGGCGCTCGATCTCAAGCCCTGAATCCGGCCCCGTTTCTCCCCCGGACCTCTCCCCCGACCCAAAAACCACACTCATGAACAAGCCCAATCCCGTTGGTTGGTTCGAAATCTATGTCAGCGACATGGACCGCGCCAAGACCTTCTATCAAAACACCTTCCAAACCACCCTGACCCGCCTCGAAAGCCCGGACCTCGAAATGTGGGCCTTCCCCATGGAAATGGAGAAGGAGAACTACGGCAGTGCGGGCGCGCTCGCCAAGATGGAGGGCAAGGATCCGGGTGCCGGTGGCATCATCATCTACTTCCGGTGCGACGACTGGGCGGTCGAAGCCGCCCGCGTGGTCGGGAACAGAGGACGCATCCATGCGCCCAAGATGTCCATCGGCCAATATGGCTTCATCGCCCTCGTGTATGACACCGAAGGCAACATGATCGGCCTGCATTCGATGAAATAAAATTTCTGAAAATAGGCAGTTGCACCCACGTCTTCCCGTGCAACTTTCCCCATGAGCCGGACGGGCCAGGTCGATTGAAAGAGGAATAAATCCCTGAATTCAACAATGACTCTGGAACATCGCCCGGCTCACTTGCGTCCGGGAAGCAACCACGGGATTTCACTCACCGCACCCCTTCCTGCCGGTGGCAGATTTCCAGCCGGTTCCCCGCCGGATCCTCGAAAAACACCGCGTGATATCCCGGCTCGTAAAGCATCGGCCCTTCCACATTGCGCGCTCCCGCCCGCAACGCCACTTCCGCCATTCGTTCCATCTCGGCCACACTCTCCGCCCAGAAGGCGATCCGGTTCTCATTGGCCACATGGCCGGGAGATTCCGTAATCCCGAAAAACGCGCCGGGGCTTTCCTCCACGCATTCATATTGCAGCCATTCGGAAACCTCCACCCGCCGGGTAAACCCGAGTGCCGGCAGCAGCGCTTCGTAAAACGGGGTCACCGCCGCCAGTTTCGGAACCCGGAGATCGATGTGGTCGTATTTTCTCGCCATCGTCCACCGTGGCACGGATTCACCTTTTGTCACCCGGGTGATCGCCACCTCTTCAAAGTGGCTGTGACTTCCAGCCGCATCAGAATCCGCTTTCTGACGGCCTAACTGTTTGAAGCTGGGAGGGTCGGTATCAGGGCGGTCGGGTGGATGACGGTGCCAAAGGCGCGGGCAGGATCTCCTGCACTTCGAAGATGCTGCAGATGACGGGCATGCGGCGGGTGGGTTCGAGCCCGACGCGCTTGCAGTCCCGGCAGAAGAAGTCCCAGTGGGCCTGACGCCAGTGTTCCAGAGAACCATCCCCTTCCCCCTCGATCGCCGCATATTCGGCGGTGACTTCATCAAAGGGCAGCACCCGGACCTCCATAATCCGCGTGACCAGCGCGGGTTCATGCCGGTGGTCGAGGACGACCTCCACATCACCTGCCTGTGGGAGCGGATCGCCCTCCGCTTCCATGGCCCATAAAAGGCTGGTGCCCGCCCGCTTGCGCCCCCGGCGGATAAGTTCTAGCAGCTCTTCGGACAAGGCCTCCGAGTCTCCATAGAGGTCGAGCCGCACCCGGCCCTCGGGCAACGTCACGCCCATGGCCTCCAGCTTCGCCAGCACTTCGGACACCGGGGGCACCGGATTGTTAGCGGATTCGGATGTTTCCCTCATGCTAGTTAGAACCAAAAATGCAAGAAGTTGAAGCGACCGTTGCGGGCGGATAAATCGCTGCGAAAATGAGGCTCTGCGGCAGGTTCGGCAATCGCGTTATTGTCACGATTCCATCAGTGTCCCATGGCCGGCTCCCTCTCCTACACCTGCCCCGCCTCATCAATAACAGCTTTTGTAGCACTTGAGGCGGAACCCCGGGTCGTTTAGTGTGCCACCCGATGAGAAACGTCAACCGGAACAATTTCGACAAGGACGCGGTCCAGGCGGGCGAGGGCAGGCGATCCACGGCCAGCGTTGTCGCCTCCGTGATGGACGATTTCATCCGGATTCCCGGGACCAATATCCGGTTCGGGCTCGACCCCATCCTGGGTCTTTTTCCCGGGCTGGGAGACATGGTCGCCTCGCTCGTCGGCGTGGCCATCATGGGCGAAGCCAGCCGCCGTGGGGTCTCACGCGTCGCGCTCGTTACCATGGCCCTCAACATCCTCGCCAATGCCGCGGTCGGGTCGATCCCGATCGTCGGCGACCTCTTTTCCGTCTGGTTCAAATCAAACCGCCGGAATCACGACCTGCTGCAAAAGGCTCTCTCCACCGGGATATCACCCGCCGAGCGCGAAAAAGCCGTTCGCAACGCGAGTCGCTTCGCGATGCTCCTGATGGCGGGCGTCATTGTTGGGGTGATCCTCATCATCATCGGCACCATCACGCTGCTCAAACTGCTCTTCGACTGGATGTCCGGCTGATGTTCCGAGGCGCATCCGGCAATTTCTCCATCTCCACCCCTGTAGCGTCGCCTCCACTTCTCCCGGCGTAGGAGGGCGCAGACGGATGACCGTCGCCAAATCGCTCTCCCGCCGGAGACCGTGTTTGTAGCGTCCCGCCGCAAGTCCGTTACCTCACTATCCCGGTAATCCTTCTCACCGTTCCACGTCGTCCCTGGATGGCGGCTTTCCCTGTTGGATGCGCGCGCTGACGAAACCCAACAGACCGAGGACCACCCACGTCAGGATGACGCCGAGCAGCGCGATCCCGAGGGCTCCGAGACCCACCGCCACACCGGTCGCCGCGGTCATGTAAATTCCCGCAGCCGTCGTCAGCCCTTCGATCTCTCGTTCATCCCGGCGCTTGAGAATCGCGCCGGCGCCGATAAAGCCGATGCCGGTCGCGATCCCCTGGATCACCCGGGAAAGTCCATCCATCGACATGTCCGACGCGCCACAGGCGATGACAAAAAGCGCACTGCCCATCGCTACCAGCATGTGTGTGCGCAGGCCGGCCGCCTTGCCCGACCGCTCGCGTTCGTAGCCGATGATCGCGCCCAGCAACATGGCCGCTACCAGCCGGATGACGTCGCGGAACAACTCCGTCCAATCGGGCAGTCCGCCGGTAAGTTCTTCAAGTAAGATTTTCAGAAGGGGCTCCATACGCTCAAGGTTGTAGGGCACCCACAGACGCGCCGGAAGTTCGAACTGAACCATGCTGCTTTTTCAATGTCGCATCGCCCCACGGAGTTCCACTCGCACCCGAAAGATCCCCCCATTCCGCGTGTTCCGTGTTTTTGTGGTTCCTGCTCTTCAAGAATCCCATTCGTCCGTTTCGCAGTTCCCCTCTCCCTGGTTACCGGGCACCTGATCTCCTAGCCCGCCGCCTCATCACACTTTCCCCGCTCTCCGGATACTTCTCCAGCACATGCTGGAACAGCACTCCGCACTTCTGCTCTAAAAGCACGGTCGTGTATTTCTCCGGCAATCCGCTATCCAGCATCTTCTCAATCTCAACCATGTAGCGTCGCGTCTATGACCGTCGCTAGATTCTTCTCCCGCCGGAGGCTCGTCTTTCTCCTCTTCGCCCAAGAGTTTACCGCAGAGGCGCAAAGGTCGCCAAGGGACGCAGAGAACATTCCAGGGCTGCCTACTTTGCGATCCTCCGCGACCTTTGCGTCTCTGCGGTAAATTCTACTACCCAGCCGCCCGTGCCGGAGCCGTAGATGGCCAGCGCCCTTATGTTCGGAGGCTCTGACAATATATTCGGAGACAGCGACAATGGTTCCGGAGACAGCGACAAGTTTTTCGAAAATGCCTGACGAACCGCCGGAGGAGTTCCCAAAAGCGTCCTGAAACGGGTGAAAAGGTGGTCAAATATGCCGGATGAGGGAGCAAAACCGCCGTCAATTTGATAGAAAATTCCAAAAAGCCCACCCCCGCTTCCGACGGAAATTAAAAAAACTTTGGAAATCGCATGTCTCAAAAACGGCCATAGCAGATAGATGGAATTAACTACGTTGACAGAAAACGCCCTTTTCAGCCCGAAAAACGGCACGGAATCATGACCGGAAAAACGGCTGACCTCATCCCTCAAAAAAATCCGAAATCAACAACCGGAGTCCATCAACCCACCCCGGGCTGGCGGTTGCAAAACGCACAGCAGCAACAAGGATTGCACGATAGAGAGTCCTTGTTAGATCCGGAAAGCCTGAAAATACGTTGGGAACGCCGCGTGCTGGAGGGATGCGCCGGATAATTCCGTCCGAGCCACAAAACCAAACCATTATGAAAACGATCCAAACCCCTGCCCTCCTTGCCCTCGCCGGCGTTATCGCCATGCTCTGCGCAAGCTGCGCGGACGACACCGTCCCCGGAAACCAGCGCAAGGCTGGCAATCCCGCAAAGATGCAAAGCTCCGACAACACTCTGGGCCGCGACGTCCAGTAAGCCATCGGCAGCTTGAAGAATCCGCAGGGGGGAAATCCGTCCCTGCGGGTTTTCAGCGTCGGTGGAGTCTCTCACGGATAGCCCTCCGCCCGGAAGTTTGTTCCACCCCACCGCCAAGCGAATCCCTAGGTCATCTTCCTACTTGAGAACCAGCGTCTGCCCAATTGATCGGCCTCTCCCTTTGCCCAATAATGATTTCCCTCGCAAGTCTCCCCTGCCCCCCACTACCGATGAACGCATTGCTTGAAGACCCTGACACCCTCCGGCCGGCACATACTCTGTTTCCCCCGGACCAGCCCCTGCTGTGGCTGCCCGGATTCCCCGGGGAAGAGGTTCCCTACTGCTCCTACAACGGACACCGCGCCGATCCCACCTCATCCGGCCGGGGACTCAACCTCCTGCCCCAGTGTGACCGGAACGGTGCCTTCTATCATCCGCCCTATCCGGTGAGCCCCGAGACGCACATCACCTGGCATACCAACGTGAGCCCGCCCTATCCGTTTCATCCTGTCCCGCTGGCCCGTTCGCTTTCCCCAAGTGAGTTGGCGGATGTGGCGCACAAGGTGATCGAACTGATGGAGGAAGCGCCGGAAGTCTATCCAGATCCCATCAAGGTGCTCAGGAATCAATACAAGCCTTACATCGTGGCCACCCTGGCTCGGATGAGGCTGCTCCCCGAGCGCACGCATGCCCTTCACCCCGTTTAAGGTGTCTCAACACCCTCGGAGATCCCCATGAAAACCCTGCCACTTTACATTGTCGCCGACCGTGGCCACCTGATCGCCTATCGTCCCACCGAAGCGGGTGCGCTCGAAAAGATCGACGCCGCAAGTTTCAAGGAAGGCAACCAGAAGGTTTCCGAAATGGTCACCGACCAATCCGGCGCGTTTCCGGTTTCCGGAAGTACGGGCACGGCGGCCTACGAAAGCATGCCGATGCTGGCGGAATTGGAAATGCGGAGCTTCCGCAAAATCCGTGAGAAAATCGCCGGGATCCTGACACGGGAGAAACCGGATCACTGGGGATTTGCCACCCCTTCCGAGATGAATGGCGCGGTCCTGGATGATCTGGATGACCGCTTCCGCAGGAAACTGCGGAGCAATCTACGCCTCAACCTGACCAACAGCCCGCCTGCGGAGGTTCTGGCAGCCTTCCATCAGGACGGATCCTCCTAACACTTTTGGGAGGGGTGCCCGTGCATTCAGCCGGGTGCACATTGGTTCGCGCTCGGGATCATTTCCGGCCTGGGACTTCGACTCAATGTGATCAGCGGGACAACACGCTGATCGTTGTGCAGACACCCGCCGCGTCAGCCCTGATGCGATTGCAAAACGCACATCGTAGGCGGAGATGCACGATGCGGGAGACTCAATCTGCCCCGCCAAGCCCGGAAACACGTTAGGAACGCCGCGTGCTGGGAGAAAACACAGGACAATTCCGTCCCCTCCCACAAAACCCAATCATGATGAAAACGATCAAAGCCCCTGCCCTGCTCGCCCTTGCCGCCCTCATTGCCATGCTCTCCGCGAGCTGCGCGGGCGATGGGAACCAACGCAAGGACGGCAATCCCGCGCAGATGCAAAGCTCCGACAACACGCTCGGCCGCGACCATCAATAAACACCCGGCCTTACGGGAGATTCCAACCGCCATGTAACCATTAGATTCCAGGGCGGCGGAATCAAAGCCAGCCGTTTCACCATCCCCCGCCTCTCTCCCAAACCCAATGAACGCAACTCTACAAAACTCCAAACCCGTCCGCCCCGCCCATCCCTTGTATCCCGCAGACCAAGCCTTGCTCTGGTTGCCCGGACTTTCCGGAGACGAGGCTGCCTATTGCTCCTACAATGAATTCCGTGCCGACCCTAGCTATGACAGGCGGCGATATAATCTCCTTCCGGAATGCGACCGGAACGGTGCCCATTATATCCCGCCCTATCCGGTGAGCAACGAGACGCACATCAGTTGGCATACCAACGTGAGCCCGCCGTATCCGTACCATTCGGTGCCGCTGGCACGCACGCTTTCTCAAGAAGAGCTGGCCGATCTCGGCAGCACGGTGATCCACCTGATGAAGAGATCACCGAAAGGCTGGCCGGACCCGGTGAAGGTGCTCAGGAATGACAATAAAACCTTCGTCCTCGCGGCTTTGGCGCGGATGAACCTGCTTCCCGGTCGCACATCCACCCTGCGTCCCTACAACTGCTAGAGATTGATGGGGGATGTGCGCGAAATGAATTTGCCTAGGGGCCAGCCGGTGAGGGCTTCGCCATCTTTGTTTGAGCCTGCCAGCGCAGGCACTGGATTCGCGCTCCAGTTTTACAACTGCGACCTCAGCAGTCCGACGGTGGCATCGCCGATCTTCTCGATGATGGGGCGTTGCTTCCATTCCTCCCAAGTGATTTCGCGAGCACGCTGCTTGTCCCTTTCAAAAGCCGCATTCTCCTCAAGAGCGAACTCGCGGTCGAATACGTTCAAATTCGCCTCGTCATTCAAGCGGAACGAGCGGTTGTCAAAATTCGCCGAACCCACCGAAACCCAGAGATCGTCGATGATCATGACTTTGCAGTGATACATGGTCGGCTGATAGACGAAAATCCGCACGCCGTTCCGCAGCAACCGCCCCCACCGGTGGCGCGACGCCCCGCGCACCAATTTCGAATCAAGGTGCGCGCCCGGCACCAGGACTTCCACCGCCACTCCCCGCCTAACGGCAGCGATCAGCGTCTCGGTCACCAAGTCATCCGGGACAAAATAGGCGTTGCCCACGCGCAGGCTTTTTTCCGCCGCGGTGATGGAGAGCAGGTACATCAGCCGCGCGCTTTCGCTGCCTTCCATCGGCGAGCTCTTGAACATCTGGCAGCGGTGCGGCCCCTGCTCCTCGATGAAAGGGAAATACGAATCACCATGCAGCACCGTCGCATGGGTCTTCATCCAGTTGTCCATGAACGCCGCCTGGATCTGCGCCACCGCCGGACCGTCCACCTGATAGTGCGTGTCCCGCCAGTGGTCCGGCGCATCCGCATTGCCCTGCCAGACATCGGCGATGCCCACGCCGCCGGTGAAACCCTGCCTGCCGTCGATCACCAGCAGCTTGCGGTGAGTCCTCTGGTTGACATTCGTGAGGTTCCGCAGGTGCACATGATAAACCTCCACCTGCACCCCGGCCTCCCGCATCCGCCGGATGGATTCCCCGGTCACGCAGTCACAGCCCATCCCGTCGATCAGCACGTGCACCCTCACGCCCTCCCGCGCCTTCGCCGACAGCGCGATGGAGAACTGTTCCGCCGTTTCCCCGCAGGAGTAGATGTAGGTCTCGAAACAGATCGTTTCTTTCGCGCGGGCGATCCCGGCAAGCATCGCGGGAAAAATTTCCGCACCGTTCTCCAGCCGCCGGATCCGGTTGCCACCGAGAATCGGCGGGCCCAGCAACTGGCTCATCGACCGCTCGAACTGCGAATCGGCAATCGCATACCGGCGCGAGATCCGTTTGCGGATCTTCTTCTCGCCGGAGATGAAGTTCTTGATGAACAAGGTGGCGAAGGAAGATGCGAGGGCCGTGACGCCCAGGTTGATCAACTGCGAGCGGGTGGATTTTTTCATGGGAGGGTGATTTGACATCCTCCACCCGACAGTCCCTGCCGTCTATCGAAAGATTCACGCGGACTCCGCCCCCTTGCGGATAGAGCTCCACCCCGAAGGCAGCCCGTCGGCAATAGGTTGCAAAAATCCATGCGGGTCGGGCACTAAGCATCCCCATGACCCGTATGGCGAGACTCCGGAAAGCCACTTTCCCTTGTACCCGCTTGTTTCCACGACGGTGCCAGCTCTGGAACCCGTTCTGCTAAAAGAATCCGGCGCTGGGAAATGAGGACGGTTGAACGAACCGGACTGCGATCTCACCGCCTTAGCCATCACTAACCAACAACCCACCCAACCATGAAGATTCCATTCCTCCTCTCGCTCATACTCGCTGTTCCCGCCTTTGCCGGAACCGCCGACATCGTGACCGAATCCTCTCCGCCACCCATGACCCAGGACACCACTTGGCAATGGTTCGTAGGTGGCACCGCCGGCTACCTCATCGAAGCTGAAGAAGACATGTACACCTTCCAATTCGGCGCGAATTCCCCGTGGGTTTTCAGCGGATGGAGCGTGGCACTGTTCGCCGAAGTGGGCTGGACCGAAAACCACGATGCCCTGAACGGCGCCGCGTTTATCGGCAGCAATCCCGATCTCGATCTCGTCCCCATGACCTTCAACGCGAAATTCGAGCATCTCATCAGCGGCGGCCTCAGTGCCTATGTTGGGGCAGGCTTGGGAACCACTTATCTCGATGCTGACTACACCTTTGCCGGGAGCAGGCGCCACACCGATGACTGGGTTTTCACCGGCCAGGTCTTTGCCGGACTTGCCTATCATGTGAATGACAACTTCGAGCTCTTCGGCGGGGCCCGCTGGATCTACTTCGACGATCCGGACTTCACCGGCGTCTCGCTGGATGACGATTTCCTCGTCGAAGGCGGATTGCGCTTCCACTTCTAACTTATTTTCCGGGACCAGCACAAACCATGAACACCGCCCGTGAAACCGGGCGGTGTTCATTGCCTTGTTCCGTTAGGACAGCCTGTCTCTTCCCCCTCCTCTTTTTCCACCCGACAAACCACTACCAACCATCAGATCATCCCTATGAACGACACCGATTCCTGCATCTTTGTTTGTAATAAACTCCTCCGCGGAGAACTCTCCGCGATTGAAACCTATTCCCAAGCGCTGGAGAAATTCGACAGAGAACCCGAGAATGCCACGCTCGAGCAGATCCGCCTGGAGCATGAAGAAAATGCCGAACTTCTGCGCGAGCATCTCTCGCAAATGGGTGCCGTCCCCGATACCGATTCGGGCGCGTGGGGCAGCTTTGCAAAAGCCGTTGAAGGAACGGCCAAGCTGCTGGGCGAGTCCGCCGCCCTAGCGGCGCTCATCGAGGGCGAGCAACATGGCATCCGGGAATATGAGGAGGCCTTGGACGACCCCGGCGTCATGGAGGAGGCGAAAACCAGTATCAGGGAGACCCTGCTGCCGTGCCTTTCCGACCATGTGACGACCCTCGAACTGCTTCGCGCCCGCTAGGATTTCAGACTCACTGGATTCCACGCCCCGCGTCCCTCTAACCTCTTACCATCCAACGCAGGGACTTCCTCTGAATGCTCGTCATCGGCCTCATTGTCGGGGCCGTCGCCAAGGTCATCAGGCCGGGCAAGGATCCCGGTGGATGCCTCGTCACGCTGCTGCTCGGCGTCGCCGGTGCTTTCCTCGCCGGATTTCTCGGGCGCTCGTTAGGTTGGTATCCGCCCGGAGCTCCTGTTGGATTCCTGGCCTCCTTGGCGGGAGCCATTCTTCTGCTACTGGTTTACCGCCTTGCCACCCGCAAATAGACCTAACCGATGCGCGCGCCCATTTCTCATTCCATGCCTAACCAATTACCCTCGACATCGCGAAACGACCTTATACCACTCCCAACTTACGGAGTAGTTTTGCGGAAATGATTTGAGGTTTCGTCTTCAGCCACTCCGGGGGAAGTTCAGGCGGCTCATGGATGGTGTAGCCCGCCGCTGTGACGTCAGGGAGCTGGGACCACTCGACCGGCATCGAGACGGCCGCTCCGGGCCGCGCGCGAAGCCCCCAAGGTGCGACGCAGGTCGCACCCCGGCCGTTGCGCATCCAGTCGATATAGATCTTGCCGCCCCGTTTGGACTTGGAGGATGCGATGGTGAAGCGCTTCACATTGTAGCCAGCGATTTCCGCCGCCACGGCCTTGGTGAAAGCCCTCATCACTTCCCATTCGTGGGTTCGTTTCAAGCGAAGCATGATGTGGAGGCCTTTGCCGCCGGAGGTTTTGACCATCGTTGAAAGGCCAAGGCCTGCCAGATAGTCACGCAACAAAAGCGCGGCACCGAGCACTTCTTTCCACGGCACCGTATCGTCCGGATCAAGATCCCACGTCAGGAAGTCCGGCTTTTCGCCGGTGGGGAGGGGCGCACCCCATGGGTGGAATTCGATGGCACCGAACTGAGCGAGGGAAACCAGGCCTTTCACATCCTTCACCGAAAAAACAGTCGAGCCGTCCGGAAGTGTGTGCCGGTGGACGCGGGGCGGAACATGGGTCGTGAATGCCTTTTGGAAGAACAGCTCACCGGTGATTCCGTTAGGCGCACGCAGGATGGCGAGCGGGCGGTTCGCGACAAACGGCAGCATCAGCTCCCCCACCCGCTCGTAATATCCGGCCACCTCCATCTTGGAAATCTCGTCTCCAGGGTAAACCAGCCGGTCGGGGTGACTGATGAGGATGCCCGCCACCTGGGTTTCCTTGCTATCAGCGGCGGCGATCTGGAGCCCGTCCAAGTGGACCTCGGCGGCGTTCTTGTCCTCTCGCAGTGAGAGGAAACTGCCCTGCCGGATCGAGCCATCGCGGGTGATCTCCGCGAATTCGATTTCGGCGACCAGTTGGGGCTTCAGCCACACCACGTTCTTTTCATCCACATCAAAGTGCGCGGTTTTCGTCACCAGCTTGCGGAATGTTAGAAGCAGCTTCTCGCGCTGGCTTTCGGTAAACCCGGTGCCCACCTTGCCGCGGGAGATCAGCTTGCCGTTCTCGTAAGTTCCCAGCACCAGCGCACCGAACGCGGGAAGCGAACTTTTGGGAGGGGTGTAACCACAAACCACGAATTCCTGGCGAGCCCGCGCTTTGGATTTCGCCCACTCCTTGCGCGAACCTTCGAGGTAGCGCCCTTTCGAATTTTTGCTCATGATGCCCTCCAGTCCTGCGGCAGCGGCTTGTTTGAAAAGATTCCTGCCCATTTCCGCCGGCCAGACCTTCGACCGCATCACCGGGCCGTGAACTTCGCTCACAAGTTCGGAAAGCCGCTTGATGCGATCGGATAGCGGAAGGTCCCGCAGGTTGAGTCCGTCATCGTGGAGCAGATCGAAGACCACGAAAATGATGTTGGAATCCGTGCGGGACTGGAGGGCCGCCTGGAGATCGCCGAAGTTGGAGCGTCCCTTTTCATCAAACACGACTGCCTCCCCGTCCATCACGAAGTCCCGCCGGGTGACGCGGGAAAGGTGTTCGGCGGTAGCCTTGAATTTGTCGGTCCAGTCGAGGCCACTGCGGGTATAGAGCTTCACCTCACCACCCCGCTGCACGGCGATCAAGCGATAGCCGTCGAATTTGATTTCATGAATCCACTCTCTGCCGGTTGGTACGGATGGCACCACGCGGGCGAGTTGCGGCGGAACAAACCCGGCCTCCTCCCTAACCGGCTTCGCCACCGGCAGCGGATGGGTGTCGGGATTGAGGAGTTTGAGCATCCAGTTAGGCTCTTCCTTCATCCGCGCGAGCAGGTACGGGCCGTTGAGACGGTCGCCTTTCAAGTGGAACTTGAGCGTCCCTTTTTCAAAATCCTTGCGCCAGGTCGCCGGATCCATCGGCTCCCATTGACCCTTGTCCCAGATGGACACCGTGCCGGTGCCGTAGTTGCCCTGCGGGATCGTGCCTTCGAATTTCCCGTATTCCAGCGGGTGATCCTCCACACGCACCGCCAGCCGCTTTGCCACCGTATCCTCGGGAATGCCTTTCGGGACGGCCCAGCTAACCAGCACGCCGTCCATTTCGAGCCGGAAGTCAAAATGGTGGGCTCTGGCATAATGCTCCTGAATCACAAACGAGTTTCCGCCGCGACGAGGCACGTTCGGCCCCGGCTCCGGGGTCTTTCTGAAATCGCGCTTCTCGCGGTATTTCTCAAGCGGAGCGGCGGCCTTTTTTCGCGGCGGTTTTCCTGGTGGCATTTTTCTTCGTGGCCTTCTTTGCCTTTGGGGTGGATTTGGCGGGAGTTTTGGAAACAGGCTTCTTGAAACTTCGTTGGAGGTAATCCGCTAGATCCAGCACCTTGCCCTTCGCATCGTCTTCTCCGTCATCGCCGGGTTGCTTGACGTCATCCACCGCTTCTCCACCGGCGATTTTCTTCTCGATGAAATCCATCAACGCATCCCGGTATTCGTCGTGATAATCGTCCGGCGTCCATTTACCCGTCATTTCCGCAATCAGCTTTGTCGCGAGATCCATTTCCTTGGCGGCGGGCTTCCACTCGCTGGCCGACGACGATGGAAGTTCAAGCTTGGCGGAGCCGCGGATTTCCTGCGGGAAGCGCAGGAGCATCAGGACCAACACGTCGTCCCTCACGAACATCGCGGAAAGATACTCCCGTGTTCTAACCACCACCCTGGAGATTCCCGCTTTGCCACTTTTGCGAAGCGCTTCCCTCAACAACGCATAAGCCTTGCGGCCGCGCTTTTCCGGCTCCAAGTAGTAGGGTTTGTCGAAGAGCAGCGGGTCGATGTCATCCAGTGATACGAATTCACTGATCTCGATGGTCTTCGTCAACTGTGGCTGCACCGCCTCCAGGTCTTCATCGGTCAGCAGAATGAATTGACCGTCCTCGTGCTCATAGCCCTTCACCAAACGATCCCACGGCACCTCTTCCCCGGTTTCAGCGTTGACCTTCTCGTATCGGATCCGGGCGTGGTTCTTGCTATCCACCATGTGAAACTGAATGTCGGGCCTTGATTCGGCGCTGGTGAGCGACACGGGGATGTTGACGAGACCGAAGGCGATTGCGCCTTTCCAAATTGAGCGAGCCATAATGATCCAAAATAGCAGTGTTCCGGCCCGATGCCACCCGGAATAAGATCACCCGGCCTTGGGGTTCCCACTCACTCGCAGCCATGCCCTGCCTTGGTTAGCGATGCAAGTTGCAATGGGATCCAGAAGGAGAGTGCACTGATTGGACAACCCCCTGCTGGACCGTCACAAAATCCGCACTATTAGAGTGGGATTTTGGGAGGGCCGGATGGTACGGCCACACCGATCCCTCCAAAAAAAACCTTCGTGGTATCGATCTCCCGCCTAGCGCTGCGGCACCTTGCGCAGCTTGGAGACATCATGCCCCTGCCGCTTCAGTTCCGCGACCAATTCCTGATAGAACGCGTCTGGCAGTGTCTTGGTTCTCGCCATGATCCACGCATATTTCCGGTCCGGCACTCCGACGATCGTGGTTTGATAGTCTTCCGACAGATAGGTGATCAGGTAGGCCGACTTGACCGGCCAGATGAACTGCATCCGCCACTCCGCGTTCGTTTCCTTGTTATAGACGGAGCCCTTCGGATGCATCGTCTTCTGCGGCCCGTCGAAGCCCCCCTTGTTGAAGGTGAAAGTCGTTGCAATCGTCCCATCCTCCGCCAGTTCGTAGGTCTCCTTCGCATTGTAGGCATCCTTTTCCACGAACACCGGGATATTGCCGATCACATACCATTCGCCCATGAAACGCTTCAGATCCACCTTCCGGCTCATCGCCTGGAGTTCCCCGGATTTGCCCGTGCCAGTCAGCATCCGACACCCCACCACCCCGATCGCCAGCGCGCCGCAGGTGGGAATGATGAATTTCACGAGACGGTTGCGAAGCTTGGATTTCATGGGATGGGAAAGAACTTTCCACCCTCCACCCAACCCAGCACATCTCAAGGTTTTTCCCACGCCGCTGTTGAAAAAACTTCTTCCGCAGCGAAATCCGGACCTTCCAAGCGGTTGTGATTGCCTGTAGCAGTTCACGCAGCCTTTGCCCCAACCAAAATCCGCCAGAGCCTCCTCCAGGGACTGAGGGGAGACGAAGCGCTACACCACTTCGGATGAACCCGTCGTCAGCCTGCTAACCGATGAATCCAAAGCGGGGCCGCCGTTGCACTTTACCACCGCGCGCCATGAGATCCAACGCTGGCATCGGTTGCAACGAGATCGATTTCTGCAATACGCCGCGTGGCAAAAAGCGCATGTTGCAACAGCGGAAACCGGAGCGGAAAGACGGGAGCAGGCCGAAACCCTTTTCACCACGTTGAAAACCGGCCGCTTCGCCCGGTCGGCACGCCGATTGCGATAGAGAGGCGACCCGCAACTGCGGACCTAACCAAACCACGCAACCGATTATGAAAACCATCCACAGAAGTTTCCTTGTCTCCCTCGTTCCCTTGCTCACGCCGATGACCGCCTTTGCGGAAGCCGACAAGCAGGTGGGGCTCGTCGCTCCCCTTCCCTTGGCAAAAGGCACCGCCGCAGGTTGGCGCGCCTCCGAGGTGATCGGGCAGAATGTGAAAAATGCCGGTGATGAAACCATCGGCGAAGTCGAGGATCTCGTCGTTGATATGAAATCCGGAGAAATCCATGCCGTGGTCATTTCCTCGGGTGGCTTCCTTGGCATGGCCGATACCCTGAGTGCGGTTCCCGTGTCGGTCCTCCGCTTTGATGTCGATGCAAAGGCGTTCAAGACCAAGCTGACGAAGGAGCAACTCGGCAAGGCCCCTCACTTCAAAACCACGGAATGGCCGGACTACGGCGATGCGACCACGATGGAGACCTTGCGCTCTTACCGCGACTCCGTCGGCGGCGATGTCACTGCTCCGGACAACTCCGCGCAGAATGAGAAGGAGATGAACAAGGATGGGCTGACCCCGACCGACCAAGGAACCACCGAGAAAGAGGTGCAGGTCACCAAGGACATCCGTTCTTCCATCATGGCCACCGATCTCTCCTTCAACGCCAAGAACATCAAAATCATCACCCAGGGAAATCACGTCACTCTGAAAGGAGTGGTGGAGACCGCCGCCGAACATCAGGCGATCCTCAAAATCGCCAACGACCATGCGGCCAAGGTCACCGATGAACTCAAAGTGAATCCCAAGTAAAACGAAACCAATCTCCATTAGAATTAGAAACACCAACCTACCAAACCAATGAGCCACAAATCAGTCTATGCCATCGCCACTTCCGAAGCCCAAGCCAGCCGGATCGTGGATAACCTTACCAGTGCGGGATTCTCCACGAACGACATCTCCGCTCTGTTCCCCGACAAGGGCACTACGCACGAATTCTCCCATGAGAAAAACACCAAGGCTCCGGAAGGAGCGGTGGCTGGTGCGGCCACCGGGGGTGTGCTTGGTGGAACTCTCGGCCTGCTAGCAGGTATCGGCGCGCTGGCGATTCCAGGCGTCGGACCGTTGATTGCCGCAGGTCCGTTGCTCGCCGCTCTCAGCGGGGCCGCAGCAGGAGCCACCGTGGGTGGCATCGCCGGCGGCTTGATCGGCCTCGGCATTCCTGAACTTGAAGCGAAGCGCTATGAAAACCGCATCGCGGAAGGAAACATCCTCATCTCCGTCCACGCAGACACAAGTGATGAAGTCAGCCTTGCCAAGGACATCCTGAAAAATGCCGGGGCGGAAGACATTTCAGTCACATCGATCGGTGAAGCCGCGCCGATCGCCAAAGCCTAACTGTCCAAACCCGCACCATACAGTCCCCAGTCAATGGGGACTGTATTTTTGCGGGTGCATCCCATGTGCCCGCTCCGCAAACGCAACCCAAACCTATCCATTAGAATGAAAACCCACGATATTTTGCCTGTGAACGAATGGAACAACTTCGGCCCGCAGGAGAGCCCGAACGGTTATTTCCGGCCGCAAACAGCAACGAAGTCCGCGCCGACGGCGAATGACATCCCCCAGGCTGCAACCCCTGGCAACCCGACCTCGGACGATCATTCCATTGGCGCCCATCCCTCCAGCAGCCTTTAAACCATGAATCAACTCCTATCAGACCACGGAATTCAAACCCGGAACCAGACGCGTGAGATGGTGCGTTCCCGGACCTGTGAATTGGCATCCATTGCAGGCCGGAAACCCGATCAAATCACGCAGGCTGACTACGAGCAGGCAAAACGCGAGCTCACGGGCGAAACCGACTTCGACCTGCAACAGCAAGCCCTTGACCGCGCTCATTTCCGCTAAACTGACCGGGGCCCCCGAGCTTCATTCCCCAGTGGATAGCCAGGCCATGAATTCCCTGATCGCCGGAGCACCGACCGGCTTGGCGAGGAAGTGATCAAAGCCTGCCTCCGCTGCGTCTTGCTTGTGCTGCTCCTCATCCCATCCGCTCAAGGCCACCAGCAGCGTCACCCGCGCATGCTGGGAGGCGCGGATGCGGCGGGCGAGATCCAGGCCGTTCATATCAGGCATATCCAGGTCAATGAAGGCGATGTCCGGCATGTCCTCCTCAACCGCAGCGATTGCTTCATGCCCTCCATAGGCGGCGCGCGCTGAGTATCCATCCAGCTCAAAGAACATCGCGAGGATGTCGGCGAGAAACTTGGAATCATCGACCAATAGGACTTTGGAAAACTTCCGGCGTCCTGCTGTCCAGGACTCATCGCTTTCGTTCCGGTGAAATAACAATGGATCGCGGGACGGCTCGGTCATTTTCATAGGCGGACTGGTGTAAGATATGGGACTAGAATCGGATCCGTTCGTGAAATTTTTCACAGATCGGCCTCAGAGCGGGACAAGGTTGTGAAATGCACGATTTCTTGAGGGCTCTTCAGCAGTGTCTCCAGTTGTGCGGCAAGCTCATCAATCTGGGTATCGAGAGATCCGATTAATTTCGATTGATCCCCTCCTTTCTCCGAGGTCATGCGAAGGATCTCCACCGTCGCACGCATGGTTGACAAGGGAGTTCTCATGTCATGCACGGTCTGCGCCACTATCTGTTTCCAAGGCAAAGATTCTTCTGGTGGCTCTTCCGACAGGGTCATGGAAGCAAAGATCGGACAACCTCTGTCGGGATCAAATGAAATTTTCCGGCGGCATCACTCTTTGCTTCAATAAATCGCTTGTCGCGTTCTCGTTCACGCATCAAAATGTTCCGAATATCATGTCTTTGAAAAAGAAAACCCGTTCATCCCCAGTCATCCCGTTAGCCAAGGCGCGCACCGGGATCGAAGGTCTCGACGAAATCACTGGCGGCGGATTTCCCGTAGGCCGCCCGACCTTGGTCTCCGGCAGCGCTGGAGCTGGCAAGACCATGCTCGCTGTGGAGTTCCTGGTGCGCGGGGCAACCGAATTCGGCGAGCCTGGTGTGTTCATGATGTTCGAAGAGAACATTGAGGAACTCACCGCCAATGTCCGTTCGCTGGGATTCGATCTGGACAAGATCGTGGCCGAGAAAAAAATCATACTTGATCACGTCCATATCGAACGCAGCGAGATCGAGGAAACCGGCGAATACGATTTGGAAGGCCTCTTCATTCGGTTAGGCCATGCGATTGACTCGATCGGTGCCAAGCGGGTGGTTCTGGATACCGTCGAAGCGCTTTTCGCGGGACTTCCCAATCATGCCATCCTCCGCGCGGAACTGCGGCGGCTTTTCCGCTGGCTCAAGGACCGTGGAATGACCGCCGTCATCACCGGAGAGAAGGGCGAGGCGACCATCACCCGTTACGGCTTGGAAGAGTATGTAGCGGACTGCGTGATCACGCTCGATCACCGCGTCGAAGGCCAGATCTCCACCCGCCGCCTGCGCGTGGTGAAATACCGGGGCTCGGCCCACGGGACTAACGAGTATCCGTTTCTCATCGGCGAGCGCGGCATTTCGGTGCTGCCGATCACCTCGCTCAGATTGGACCATGAGGCTCCGCTGGAGCGGGTCGCGACGGGGGTTCCCACCCTCGATGAAATGCTGGGAGGCAAGGGAGTTTTCCGTGGAGCCAGCGTCCTGGTATCCGGCTCTCCCGGGACCGGAAAAAGCATTCTCGCCGCCAGCTTTGTCAATGCGGCCTGCCAGCGCGGGGAACGTGCCTTGCTTTTCGCCTATGAAGAATCCTCTTCGCAGATCATCCGCAACATGCGCTCGATCGGCATCGACTTGGAACGGTGGGTGAAAAAAGGGCTGCTGCAGATCCATTCGTCACGCCCCACCTTGCAGGGGCTGGAGCAACATCTCATGACGATGCACGAAATGGTGAGTGCCTTCCATCCCGCCGTGGTCGGCGTGGATCCGATCAGCAATCTCACCTTGGTCCTCGATGACATCGCGGTGAAACCCACGCTCATGCGCCTCATCGATTTCCTGAAACAGGAAAAGATCACCACGGTTTTCACCAGCCTCACCTCGGGAGGCTCGGAATCCACCTCACCGGAAGACTCACAAGTCGGAGTGTCGTCACTGATGGACGCCTGGCTCCTGCTGCGGAATCACGAACAGAACGGCGAACGGAACCGGACAATCTTCGTCCTGAAATCCCGTGGCATGTCGCACTCCAACCAAGTCCGGGAATTCATTCTCACAGACACCGGCATCCAGATGGTCGAAGCCTATCTGGGAGCGGACGGAGTGATGACCGGCAGCTCGCGCCTGGCCCAGGAAGCAAGGGATCGGGCGTCCGCCGAGCTCCGCCATCAGGACCACAAGCAGAAGCTGCGACAGCTCGGCCTCAAGCGGAAAGCGGTCGAGGCTCATATCGCCCTCCTTCAGGCCGAAGCCGAGGCGGAAGCCGCCGAGTTCGATTTTGCCGTGGCGCAGGAAACCCTGCGGGAACAAACCGCCGTGGAGGATTCCAAGGTCATGGCGAAACGAAGGGGACACGTCAAAGCACCCGTCGAGCCAACGAAAAAGAAGCCATGAAAGATTCCAAACCTATCAGAAAACCCAAGGCTTCGGAAGAATCCGTTCCTGCCTTCCAATTGCGTCTCTATGTCGCCGGCCAGACCGCAAAGTCGCTGGCCGCACTCACCAATCTCAAACGAATTTGCGAAACGCACCTGGCGGGACAATACACCATCGAGGTGATCGATCTGCTCAAAACCCCGCAGCTTGCCGCCGGCGATCAGATTCTAGCGGTTCCCACCCTTGTCCGTCGTTTACCCGAGCCGATCAAGAAAATCATCGGCGATCTATCCAATGAGGAGCGGGTGCTCGTAGGACTTGACGTGCAGCCGCTGACGCTCTGACCCCGATGAACCAAGAGCGTCCACCACAATCGCCCCTCGAAGCGATGGAAGCCGCGGCTTCCCGTGAAGCCTCTGCTTCGTATGTCCTCCGCCTCTACATCGCGGGACCCACGCAGCAGTCTTCCCGCGCCGTGGTGAATATCCGGAAAATCTGTGAGGAACATCTCAAGGGACGCTACGAACTCGAAGTGCTGGATCTGCTTCAGAATCCCGGAATCGCAAAAACCGACCAGATCATCGCCGCGCCGACGCTGGCCAGGATTTCACCTCTCCCGGTGCGCCGTTTCATCGGAGATCTATCACAAACCGACCGCATCCTCAAGGGGCTCGGACTGCCATCGACAGGCACGTTGGATCAATCAGCCGCGGTTGCGGAACATTCCTGACCATTATGAATCCACCTTCCTCCGAAGAAACGATTCTCGCAGAAAACGCGGATCTCCGCGCCAGGCTGGAAGATGCGGAGGAAACCCTGCGGGCGATTCGCTCGGGAGAAGTGGACGCGTTGATCGTTGAAGGTTCTTCGGGGCCGCAGGTTTTCATTCTGCAGGGTGCGGATGCGGAATCCAACCGCTTCCGCAGTGACATTCTCGGCAAGGTCAACGATGCGGTCGTCGCCATCGACGGGGAGCACAGGGTGATCTATATCAATGCCGCGGCGGAGCGCCAGTACGGCGTCACCGCGTCCCAAGTTCTTGGCCACCGGCTCACCGAAATTTACGAGACCCGCTGGATCGATCCGGAGGATAAAATTTCCGCCCGGACCGCCCTCGATGAAACCGGTCAATGGCGGGGCAGGAACATCCATGTCAGGCGTGACGGCGTCAGCCTCCATGTCGAGTCATCGGTGAGTTCCCTCTTCGCACAAGACGGAACCCCGGCCGGTCAGTTAGGAGTGATCCGCGACATCACGGAACGGAGGGCGGCCGAGGAAGCGCTGCGTGAAAACGAGGCATTGTTCTCTACCATCATCGACCAGGCACCGGGCGGAGTGTATGTCGTGGATGACCGCTTCCGCATGATGCAGGTGAATTCCCTCGCGCAGCCCACCTTCGCCGCCGCCGAGCCGGTGATAGGGCGGGATTTCTCCGAGATCATGCACATCCTGTGGGGACCCGAGATGGGCGGGCAGTTGTGCGCGATCTTCCGGCAAACGCTGGAGACCGGCGAGTCCTATGTTTCGCCCCGTTTCACCCACCGCCGGCAGGATCTGGGCGAGGAGAAATCATATGATTGGGAAACCCGCCGGATCACCCTGCCTAACGGGCACCATGGCGTGGTTTGCTATTTCTCCGACGTCACCGCTCAGCGGGAGCTTGAAGACGCGCTGCGGGCCAGCGAACAGCGCGCCACGGATATCGTCCAGAGCATCTCAGACGGATTCGTCACCATGGATCTCGAGTGGCGTATCACGTACCTCAGCGCCCGTGGCGCGGAAATGCTGCTGCCCTTGCACAAGACGGTGGCCAGCGTGGTCGGCAAGAGCCATTGGGAGGAATTTCCCGATGCCATCGGCGGCCCCATCGAGGAAAACTACCGGCGGGCGATGCGGGACCAAACTCCTGTCCGGTTCGAAGTTTTTTATACGCCGCTCGACACTTGGTTTGAGATCCGCGCCTATCCGTCCTCATCGGGTCTATCTGTTTATTTCCTCGACATCTCCGAACGGAAGGCGGCTGAAGACGCACTGGCCGAGCAGGCGGCGGCCCTTGTCACGGCGGACCGCAGCAAGGACGAATTCCTCGCCATGCTCGCTCATGAGCTGCGCAACCCTCTCGCCCCGATGCGGAATGCCACGGAAATCCTGCGCTCCCCCGCCGCCGGTCCCGGTGAGCGCGAGCAGGCCCAGAACATGATGGTCCGCCAGATCGGAAACATGAGCCGCATGATCGACGACCTGCTGGATGTCTCGCGGATCAACGAAGGGAAGATCGAGCTGCATCATAAGCCGCTGGTCCTTCAGGACATTCTAGCAGGAGTTGCCGCGGTGGTTCTGCCGAACTGCGAGGCGAACCGCCAGAAGCTCGTCGTTTCCCTTCCGGAAGAACCCGTTTTCCTGAATGGCGATGCCACGCGACTCGAACAGGTTTTCGGGAATCTTTTGACGAATGCCTGCAAATACAGCGGCGCGGGAAGCGAAATCTCGCTGATTGCGGAGCTCCCATCAGAAGACGAGGTCGTCGTCCGCGTCATGGACAACGGCATCGGGATCGACCCCGAACTGTTACCCCGCATTTTCGATCTCTTCGTACAGTCCAGCCGCTCGCTGGACCGCTCGCACGGTGGACTCGGCATCGGGCTGACCATCGTCAACCGGCTGGTGAAACTGCACGGCGGCACCATCGAGGCGGCAAGCAGGGGCCTTGGCCAAGGTGCGGAATTCATCGTGCGGCTGCCGCTGGACACTTCATCGGTTGTTCCCGTCTCCCCCGCGCCTTGCGTTGGAGCGGAGAGGTCGCTGCGCCTGCTGATCGTGGATGACAACAAGGACGCGGCCGAAACGATGGCCATGCTTCAGAAACTGCGCGGTCATGTAACCCGCACGGCCCACACGGGGCCTGACGCCGTTTCAATGGCCGTTGGGTTTCTTCCCGAGGTCATTTTGTTAGACATCGGTCTGCCCGGCATGGATGGCTTTGAAGTCGCCCGCAAGCTCCGTACCATGCCGGAGATGAGAAACACATTCCTCGTGGCTCTGACAGGATACGGCACCGATACCGATCGGGAACTGGCGAAAGCCGCCGGATTTGATGAACACCTTGCCAAGCCTGCGGATCTGAACCTCCTGCGGGAGTGGTTCCGGAGCCGCGTCTGATCGCTCCGCCTTTCCTCTCGCAATGCCACCGTTCCCCCTCATCATGCGCTCATGAGGCTACCCGACTTTATTCTCACCAACATCGAACCGATCCTCGGGGAATGGGAAATTTTTGCCCGCAGCATCTGGCCGGGCCCGGCAGCCAGCGCCCTCGTCCTGCGCGATCATGCCGCCGAAATGCTGATCGCCGCAGCTTGGGACATGAAGGCGTCGCAGACTGATTCTGAACAAATCGACAAATCCAAGGGCCACGGTGAAGGCGGCTCCAGCGGGCGGGGTGAAGCCAGCGACCGAGTGGACGACGCGTCGAATTTTCATGCCCTCAGCCGCCTGTCATCCGGGTTTGACCTTCGCGGGTTGGTAGCCGAGTTCCGGGCCCTGCGGACCAGTGTGGTCCAACTTTGGATCCGCAGCCTGCCGCCCCCCGGACCTCACGAGATGCAGGACGTGATCCGCTTCAATGAGGTGATCGATCAATTGCTCTCCGAATCCATCGCCAGCTTCGTCAGCAGTGTGGATGCTTCCCGAGAGTGCTTTCTCGGCATCCTAGGGCACGACCTTCGGAACCCGCTTTCCTCCGCCACCATGCTCGCGTATTTACTCGCGGAATCCACCACACTCGATCCCCGCTGCCTGCACATGGCAGTGACCATGCGCTCCAGCCTGGATGCGATGAATCATCTGATCCGCGACCTGTTGGATTTCACCGGCACCCGGCTGGGCGCGAAAATGACCGTGCTTCCCAATGTCATGGGGTTGCGCCCGCTTTGCAAGGAGGTGCTCGCGGAAATGCGGGCGATCCACCCCACCCGCACCTTCATTTTCAGCTCCGCCTGCGAGGGGGAAATCGCCGGCGAGTGGGATGCAAAGCGCCTCCGCCAGTTGATTTCGAATCTGCTGGGAAATGCCGTGCAGCATGGCTTCGCCACCACGCCCATCACCGTCACTGTTAGCTCCGCCGAAACCCACGTCCTGTTGGCCTTTCACAACTTCGGCAACTGCATCCCGAAAGAGAAGCTCGACGTCATTTTCGAGCCCATGAAAGGCCATCAGTCCGCCGTGTCCCGGGAACGTTTCACTCCCGCCGGCAGCATCGGACTCGGCCTCTACATCGCCCGCGAAGTAGCGAAGGCCCATGGCGGCACGATCACCGTGACCTCTGCCGGGGAGGAAACCATCTTCACCGTCCAACTCCCTCGTCATCCCCTCGCCGGAGTCTGAACGCGGGGATGCGTTGGAACATCGGAAGGCGTCCCGACCGATGGTCATCTATCAGCCGACCGCGGGCGGCGGGTATCCTCATCGGCCCTCTCGTGATTTCCGCCCCTCGTCCCTTGCAACTGGCTTTGCCGGGGTTATCATAAAGATACATAGTCTGTGTGCCATTTGCAGTGGAACAAAATCCAGTAAACTCAAAAAACCAATCAATGAACTCTCAATCCGTCTACGCCATTGCCGTTTCTGAAGGGCAAGCCCTTGAGATCGAGCTGAGTCTCACTGAAGCGGGTTTTTCAAACGATGAAATCTCAGCGATCATTCCCGACAACGATTGCCCCCTCACATTGATGGAGCCCGGAGGACAGCCAGCTTCGACCGGCGGAGTGTTAGGGGCAGCGCTGGATTTGATTGCAAGCATCGGCGAGCTGGCGATTCCCGGTGTGGGCCGCTTGATTGCAGCCGGTCCGCTGTTGGCCACTCTGAACGCTGTCGCC
This sequence comes from Verrucomicrobiota bacterium, assembly GCA_040386755.1. Classification (GTDB taxonomy): domain Bacteria; phylum Verrucomicrobiota; class Verrucomicrobiia; order Verrucomicrobiales; family Akkermansiaceae; genus Luteolibacter. The sequence goes on from JAZKEY010000003.1 coordinate 586,693, forward strand.
GCAGGGGCCGCTGTATTCGGAATTGGCGGGGCATTGGTGGGTTTGGGAGTTCCCGAAACTGCTGCCAAGCGTTATGAAAGCCGGATCGCCGGGGGCGATATTCTCATCTCGGTGCATGCGGAAACGGCGAATCAGGTAAAGAAGGCCAAGGCTGTCCTGGAATCCGCCCACGCGGAAGACATCGCCGTCGCACCTCTCTCAAACGTTCAACCAACCCGCCCTTCGTGAGGCAACTGTGGAAAGTCTAAAGGGCTATTCCTCGTTTCACCAAAAAATCGGGATCACACGCTAAGGGAGCAATGCTCCAAGCCTCGCGTTTGCTGGATTGGGCAAGAGCCATGCCTGCCCCTATTTTATAAAAACGGCATAGAATTTCGGATAGAGACCAGCCGTTTCAGCTGTGCTCCCGGGTATGGGTTTTCGAGAGCCCTGAGAGCCAAAACGGATGGCGACGGGAACATTGAATCAGTTTGCAAAATTTCAAGAGGAAGTTCGACGTCCTGGTCATGCTCCAGCGGACGCTGCTGAACATCAGAAGACCTTCCCAGCGAGCGTTCGATAGGCAATATGCAGGGCAGTCATAAGTCCGTCAGGCATTTTGCAAGATCTTCTTCACGATGCTCCGGCGGAAACGTTGAAATTGCGTCAACAGATCGTCCCGCAATCATGGTGTGTTTATTGCAAGAGATGGCGAATTCGCCGGGTGAGCTATTTTCTCCTCGCGCCGCGCCGAATCATCGATCCACACCCCTACCCCCTACTTATGGAAAATATCAACGGAGTCATGATGCAGTACTTTCACTGGTACAATCCGGCCGACGGCACGCTGTGGAACGAATTCAAGAAAGAGATCCCCCGTTTGAAAGAGGCCGGCTTCACGGCGGTCTGGTTACCACCCGCCTACAAGGGCGCGGCTGGCGGAATGGATGTCGGCTACTCGGTTTACGACATGTATGACCTCGGGGAGTTCGATCAGAAAGGGTCCATCCGGACGAAGTACGGCACCCGTGGCGACCTGCTCTCCGCTGTGTCGGAAGCGCGGCAGGCGGGCATCCAGATTTATTGGGATGTGGTGTTGAACCATCGCCTGGGCGGGGATGAGGAGGAGGAATTCCCGGCCACTCCGTATAGCGATGAAGACCGCCGCGAGCAGACCGGAGAGCCGCGCAACATCCGAAACCACACTCATTTCACGTTCCCCGGACGGAAAGGGAAATACTCGGAGATGGAGTGGCATTGGTGGCATTTCACCGCTTCGGACTACGATTGCAACAATCCCGAAGGCAACGACATCTTCCTTTTCGAAGGCAAGCAATTCGACCAAACGGTGGACATGGAAAAAGGCTGTTTTGACTATCTGATGGGCTGCGACGTGGATGTGAACCACGAGGAGGTGAAGCAGGACATCAAGCATTGGGGCGAATGGTTCATCGACACCGTCGGCATGGACGGCGTGCGCTTCGATGCGGTGAAGCATGTGGAAGCAGGCTTCTTCCCTGAGTGGCTGGACCATGTCCGGAACTACGCGCAGCGCAAGATCTTCGCGGTCGGCGAATATTGGTCCTACGAGATCGAGGCGCTCCATCATTTCATCTCCGTGACCAATGGTGATGTGGCGCTCTTCGACGCGCCACTGCACTTGAATTTTTCCGAAGCCAGCAAGGCGGGCAGCACTTTCAACATGGCCGGCATCTTCGACAACACGCTGGTGAAAAACGAACCCGCACTTGCAGTGACCATCGTGGCGAATCACGACACCCAACCGCTGCAGGCGTTGGAATCCGTGGTGGAGGAATGGTTCAAGCCGCTGGCCTATTCCCTCATTCTGCTCCGCCGCGAGGGCTATCCCTGCGTTTTCTATGCGGACTACTACGGCGCCAGCTATGAGGATGTGGGCCGCGACGGAAACTCCTATGCCATCGAAATCCTCTGCCACCGCAAGACCATCGATGACCTGATCCGCATCCGCAACACGCATGCCTATGGCGACCAATACGATTACTTCGATCACCCTAACACCATCGGCTGGACCCGCCTCGGCACCGAAGAGCATCCCGGCGGCCTCGCCGTGGTACTCAGCAACAGCGAGGCGGGAACCAAGCACATGGAAACCTCCCTAACCAATCACGAGTTCTATGATGCCCTCGGAAACATGGAGGAGGTCATCCACACCGACGACAAGGGCTGGGCGGAGTTCCGCTGCAATGCTGGCAGTGTCTCCGTATGGCTCCCCAGATAGAAACATCGCCCCCCTGCGACCCATGCTCCATCGCGACTCCATTTCCCAAATGAGACTGGGGGATTTCATTCTTGAAAACATGGAAGTCATCCTCATGGCGTGGGAGGATTTCGCCCGCGAGTTCTGGAAGGGGCCGCTTCCGGATTCGGTCACACTCCGCAATCATGCCCAAATCATGTTGAAGGCGGTGGTCGAAGATATGGCGACTGCCCAGAGCGAGGACGAGCGAAAATCCAAATCCCATGGGAAGCAGGTCGGGACGAATTCGACCATGAACCGGGCGGCACTGGGGCATGCGCTCGCCCGGGTGAATGACGGTTTTGACATCGGGAGAATGGTGGCGGAGTTCCGTGCGCTGCGGGCATCAGTGAACCGCCTCTGGTGGAAAAGTGTGCCGGCACCTCACGAAGAGCAGATCGAGGATATGAACCGCTTCAATGAGGCGGTCGATCAATTGGTCAGCGCATCGTTGACAGGGTTCACCGGCCGGGTGGAGCAGAGCCGGCGGCTTTTCCTCGGAATCCTCGGGCACGATCTGCGACAACCGCTTCACTCAATGAGGATGTTCACTGAAATCCTGACAGAATCGGCGGTGCTCCAGCCTGAAGCCGCCTCTATCCTGTCGAGCATGGGAAAGTGCTGCGATTCCATGGCCAACCTGTTGGGAGACTTGCTGGATTTCACGACCTCGCAGCTCGGCTGCGCGATGCCTGTTTACCCGGCCACTTGCAATTTGGAAATGATCTGCCGGGAGGTGCTCGGCGAGGTTAGAGCGACGGCTCCCGACCGCGCTTTCCGTCTGGACACTTCGGGAGAGCTTTACGGAGAGTGGGATGCATCCCGTATGCGGCAGGTGTTTTCCAACCTCCTGTCAAACGCAAGGCACCACGGCTCAAAGGACCACCCCATCCACGCGCAGTTGCGTGGATCCCCTGACGAAGTGGCGCTAACGGTGCATAACATGGGCCCTCACATTCCCCCGGAATCCATGCGAATCCTGTTCGATCCGATGGTCCGCTTCGCCATTCCAAATGACCGTCCGCCGGGAAGCATCGGGTTGGGTCTGTATATCTGCCATCAGATCGCAGTCGCTCACGGAGGACGGATCGAGGTCGAATCCTCCGCGGAGAATGGGACCACCTTTACGGTCACGCTGCCGAAGCGGTCCGCTGCGAATCCATGATCCTGTCACGATCCTCTTTTTGAAAAAACTCCAACCACCATGGACCAGGAACTCACCCGCTATCTCAATGACCATCTTGCCGGCTCTTCCGGTGCCCTGCTGCTGATTCAGGAACTCGCCGACCACCACGACGCACCGGAGGCCCGTGGATTTTTCCTGGATCTCAAGGAGAAGGTCGAGGCCGACCGATCCCTGTTGAAAGAGCTGCTAGAGAGAATCGGGCAGAGCCCCAGCACCCTGCTCCAGGTGGCCGGCGGCGTCGCAGCGCGGATCGGTGGCATCAAACTGATGTGGGAACAGATCGAACCCGGCAAATTGGGCCTCTTCGAAGCCTTGGAAATGCTCGCGCTGGGCGTCCAGGGCAAGCGCCTGCTGTGGGTGGCACTCGGAGAAATCACGTCCTGGTTTCCGGAATGGCGCGACATCGATTTCGCGGAGTTGGAACTGCAGGCCATCCAACAGCGGGACGATATCGAGCTCTGGAGGATCGAGGCGGCCCTGGACATTCTGGCGGATGTGGAACGCCGGAGCGGGAGAAACCCGTGAAGCGAATCCGCCTTCCCACTGAAAATCCTGGCTCGGGACGAAGAGTTCGGCGATGGTATGGCTCCCGTGCTAGAGGAAATCCATCATCTCCATGACCACTCCCCAGATACTCGCCTTCGCGATTCTAGCAGGAACGATGTTCCTTTTCGTCTGGGGCAGGCTCCGCTACGATCTGGTGGCGATCCTCGCGCTGCTGGCCTCGCTGGCGGCAGGGACCGTGCCGGCGGAGAAAGCATTCTCCGGTTTCAGTGACGACATCGTCATCATTGTCGCCAGCGCGCTGGTCCTCAGCGCGGCCATCGCCCGGTCGGGAATCATCGAGAGCGGCCTTCGCTTTGTCAGCACCAGGGTTCATCAAGTGCATTGGCAGCTTACGGTTTTGGTCGGGTCGGTGACGCTGCTTTCGGCGTTGGTGAAAAACATCGGGGCGTTGGCCATGTTGATCCCCGCTGCGTTGAAAATGTCCCGGAAGTCCGGCACTTCCCCCTCGGTGTTCCTGATGCCCATGTCGTTCGGATCCTTGCTGGGTGGCTTGATCACGCTGATCGGCACATCCCCTAACATCATCGTTTCGCGGGTTCGCGAGCAGATGACAGGCGAGCCTTTCCGGATGTTTGATTACGCGCCCGTGGGACTCGGATTGTCACTGGTGGGATTGCTGTTCCTTCACTTCGGCTACCGCCTGCTACCCGCGGACCGACGGGCCGCCCCGACCCTGGGTGAGGCGTTGGACATCTCGGATTACACCACCGAGGCCGTCGTGGCGGAAGGCTCGCTGGCCATCGGCATGACGGCGGCCGAGTTCATTCTCGCCCACGAGAAGGATGTTAGAATCACCGCCATCCTGCGCGGCGATGACCGGACCCGGGTATCACCGGGAAATTCCATTCTGGAAGCGGGCGATATCCTGCTGCTCAAAGGCGATCCGGAACAACTGGAGCGCGTGATTTCGAAGGCGGGGCTGGTCTTGGATGGCCAGCATCGTGCGGCCGTCACTGAAAACCGAAATCAGGATATCGGCGTGATCGAAGCGGTGATCACCGCGAACTCACCGCTGGTTTCGCGGGCGGCGGGAGCCATGAAACTGCATGAACGGCACGGCGTGAATTTACTGGCGATTTCCCGCTCCGGCCATCGGCTGACAGAAGGACTGCGCGACACCAGATTGCAGGCGGGCGATGTCATCGTGCTTCAAGGCCCCATGGACATTCTTCCCGAACGCTTGGGTGACTTGGGATGTCTCCCTCTGGCAGAACGCCCGATCCACCTCGGCAGCGTGCGCCGCGGATTGATCCCCGTCGCCATTCTGATGGGAGCCATGGCGCTGGCCGCGTTCGGAGCGGTGCCTGCCGCGGTGGCGTTCTTCGGAGCGGCCACCCTCGTCCTTCTAACTGGATCGTTGCCGCTCCGGTCGGCTTACGAACATGTGGAATGGCCCATCCTTGTCATGCTGGGCGCACTGATCCCGGTCAGCGGCGCTTTGGAAGACACCGGGGGAACGCAACTTGTTTCCGACTGGCTCTCCTCGGTGGCGGCCGGAGTTCCGCCCTGGGCCGCGGTCGGGCTCATCCTTGTGGCGGCCATGGCGGCCACTCCCTTCCTCAACAACGCGGCCACCGTGCTGGTGATGGCCCCCATCGCAGCCCGGTTCGCCACCGACATGGAGATGCGGCCGGATGCCTTCCTGATGGCGGTGGCCGTCGGTGCGGGTTGCGATTTCCTCACCCCCATCGGCCACCAGTGCAATACTCTCGTCATGGGGCCGGGTGGCTATCGTTTCGGTGACTACGCCCGGCTCGGCGCACCACTCTCGTTGATCGTGATCGTCGTTGGTATCCCGTTGATCCTCTTCTTCTGGCCGGTTCGATAGCACGCGCCGCAAAAGCCGGGTCGCACCCCAGCTTTGCCTAACATCTTGGACTCAGCCACAGGTTTTGAAATTAACGGCGGTGGTGTATTACCGGAGCTGTTTGCAATTTGCCCCCAGCTCGATCATTTCGGGTGCAATCTGCGATTATCCGACGAAGAGATGATGCCGCAGGAGAACGACGAATGACCCGGTTAGATCACGCAAACCATACTGCTTCCAGCCGACGGTCTCACAAGGGGGCTAACTGGCACGTCACGTGCGAAAGCATTTCGGTGCCCACCGATGAGGGTATCACTGCAAACAACAACCAACCGACAACAACATGAAAAACCTAACAATCACATTGGCGGCACTTGCCATGGGAACCATTCTTTCCCTTCAGGCGCAAACCACCACCGAGAAAACCACGGAGGTCTCGAAGAACCCGGACGGCAGCGTCACGAAGACTGAAACAAAGACCACCACTTTCAACCCGGAAGCCCGCACCAAGGTAGTGAAATACTTCGACCCCTATAAAACCCAGCAATATGGCCTGCCGCCGGCTTGGTCCGCCAAGGTCAAAGTGAAGGAAGTCCCCACCACTTGGCGGACGACCATCGCGCCGGGAGTTGTCATCGCCGAGAAGGAAAGATCCTACCTGGTCGAAGCTCCTGCCGATCTAGTAAAGGTTCTCCCTCCTGCCACCACCGGCGTCCGCTACTATGTCGCCGGCAGCAATGTCGTCGCCGTCGATTCGGAGTACCACGTGGTCGACTCTGTCCAGATCCCTTCGATCAAACTGACAGTCGACTGACACAATTTCCCCCCAACCCGAAGGCACCCGCCGGTCCGGCCAACGCATCCCCCCCGCGTAGCGGGTCCGTCGGGTGCCTTTTCCCCTAGCCGAACGTATTCCGGATAGCGATCCATTAGAATCAACACCCAAACCTAACCATTCCCATGGTAGCCAAAGATCTCCGCGTCAAGGTCTGCAACAAACTCCTGCGTGGAGAAGTCACCGCGATTGAGGTCAATACCCATGCAATGGAGAAATTCACCAGTCAACCGACACTGACACCCTCGCTCGGGAAAATGCCGCGGCATTGCGGAAGTATCTCTCGCAAAAGGGCCGCGGTGTGAGGGGCTCATGAGATTTAAAGCGATCAACCCGCGGCAAAAGGCCTTGTATCCCCTACCTCGTTGCATCCGATCCCGATCAATCATCTTCCGCGCGCTCTCTCGGTCGCTCTCGCTGCGGTGCTTGCCTCCTGTCAGCCGCTCCTTCCTCACGCACCGATTGTCACGTCGCGACCCGTCAATTTCGTGACTTCCCCGTCGGGTCAGCGCATCCATGTCCAACGGTTCGGCACGCGCGGTTCGCCGCTCATACTCATTCATGGATTCTGTTCCTCCGCTCACAGTTTCCGTCTGCTCGCTCCCCGACTGGCCCGGCACCACCGTGTCTATGTCATCGATCTCAACGGCTTCGGCTACACCCAGCGGCCTCACGATGCCGCCGCCTATCAACTCGACGGCCAAGCAGCCCTCGTAAGCGAAACCGTCGATCGTCTCGGCCTCGGCAAGGTTGATCTGGTTGGCCACTCCTTTGGCTCCGTCGTTGCGCTCCGGTTTGCGGAGCTGCACCCCGCAGCGGTTGGCCGGTTGGCCCTCATCAGCCCGGCCACCTCCATCGCACCGATGCCGCTGCTGATGCGCTTTCCGCCGGCACGTTACCTGATGTACCCCTTTCTGCGCCTTTATCTGTCGTCCCCGCGCGCTTACCAGTCGCTGTTGAAGGGCGCCTATCACCAACCTAACCTGCCGCGCCTCGCTGACAGCGAAGTCTATCGCAATCAACTCCTTGTTGAAGGTCTTAGCGATGCCTACCACGGCTTCGGCCAGGCCATGAATGTAAAGATGACAGGCGTCCTGCCCGCTGGCGATGCGTTGAGGCAGCCCGTTCTCATCGTAGCGGGGCAACACGACCGGATTGTTCCTTTGGCCACCATCCGCAGCACCACCACCCACTTGCACAAGGCGAGGCTCGTCGTCTTCGACGACTGCGGCCATAGCGCCATGGAAGAGGCACCGGAAAAAACCGCCCGCGAGATCCATCGCTTCCTGGCGCGATGAAATACCGACCGTCCGGAGCGAGCCGGACCCGGACTCCGGACCCCTCCCTTTCCTGCTCCGAACCGGTTGCGCCCGAATCTAACCTGCACGACGCTATCCGACCATGATCGAATCCGAATCAGCACCCGCTTCCGCTCCTTTGCCGGAGCCTTCTCCAATCCCTCAACCCGAGAACTCCATGAGACGGTTTTTCCGGGACATCGAGTCGGCGGGCAATCTTGAGGACGGCATGGAATTTCATGCCGCCGGCGTCGTGATCGGCACTGCTTCCGATGAGGATGCGAACCCGTCTGAAATCACTGTTCTCTACGTGAATCCCTACACCGCCAAGGTGGAGAAACGCAGCCGCGACCTCTCTGCCGTGATCCTCTATGAGTTTCCCCAAGATGACGGCGTCTATTGGCGGCTGTGGGACCAAACCCGCGCGAAACTCGAAAAACTCCTGTCAGAGCAAGAAGGATGACCCGGCACAACGGATCATTGGAAATTCTCACTGGACGAAGCCATTCACCCGCGCGATTGGAAAAGCATGAGCGAACCATCCAGCCGCCCTGTCAGTCTCGACCTCACCGACGATGAATTTGTGAAGCTCCATGCCTCGGCGTCCGCCGAGGGTCTGGAGGTCAATGATTTCATCGTGGCCACTCTCAGGAAACACGCCCGGATCGAGGCGGACATCGTGGCGCAGCAGCAGGATTTCCCATCGGACGTTCCCCCTGAAACTTAGTGGCGCTCGTCGTCCATGGACAGTGGTGGGAAGCGAAGCGCCACCGCTTTGAATGAACCGGCCACCTCGTCTTCCGAACTCCGCCCGCTAACGGATAAACCCAAAGCCGTGTCCCCGTTGCACTCCGCCAAAGCATTCCGTGGCTCCTCGACTCCCTTGTCGGAACGGGGATTTCCAGCAGCCGGAACTCCTTCATTCGACGTTTGCGTATCAAATCGCGTTGGGACGACGCTTGGCCGGACAGCCGCAGTTAGGGAGTGCGCCTCTTGAGCAAGATGCATGATCCCCCTGCAAATCGCCTATCCTGGACGCCAACGACGTCAGCCCCCTGTTATTGAAAGTATTCATCATCAGCGCATTACAAATCGGCCGCTTTTGGACTTACGTCTGCTAAAGAGTTAGCTGTCGATCGATGCCGCCTATCGGGGCGGTTGGATCCCTTCCACGGAAAGACCCTCAACCGATGAAACTCACTTCTCCCGTACTCCACCTCTTTGATCAACTCGTGCGGCTTCACAGTATGGAAACGCACATTGCCAGAGAGCTCCCGGTTCTAGCCGGGAGTGTGTTCAACGCTTCCCTGCGCCGATGGCTCTCACGCCGGGCCATGGACGCGCGCGCGCGCCGGGACTCACTGGAAGATATCCTGAAACGCCACGCTCATCCCCTCGCCGTCAGAACGCACGACTGCATCAGGACGATTCTTGCGGAGGGCAACAGGGACCTCGCGCGGATCCACCATCCTCGTTCCCGGGATGTAGCAATGATCGAACACTGCATTCGAATCGAACAGCATGCCACGACGGCATATGGGATCGCAGTGCCATTGACTCATCGCATCGGATTTTCCCGGATCAGCGACAAGCTGAAGCCTCTGTTGGGGGATTTGGAAACAGCCCGCCCTTCCTTCCAAGCTCTTGAAGCGGAAGTGTTCTCGATCGCTGCCTGCCAGCAACCCCCTAGCGACGGAAATCGCCGCCTATCAACTCCCGTTAGGAATCGGAACAACTCGGGAACCCGTGCTCTCGAACCTCTGGTGGCAGTGTAACAGCGGACGCCCGAATCGCTTCCGCATCCTCAGCTCCGCACACAATGGGAGCTACAATCCTGCGTATTCAAAACCCGCAGCTTCGCTCCCACGCTTTTCCTTGAAATGCCAACCATCTCACACTGATCCGCGGGTCTGCCTTTAAAGGTTACGGAAGGATTCTAATTTGGCTCTTGCTCGTCTCTCTGCCGCGCCTTACAGGCATTCATGTCGGAAACGATTTTGCCACATCTGTTGAAGAAATCCGGGAGTGAAATTCTGGAAGAATGGGACCGCCAGCTTAACTCTGCCGGGAGACGGTCGGACCTGATCAAGGAGGACGATGAGCGCGCGCAAGGCCAACAGTTCCTCAAACACTTGGAAAATGCGGCGCAAGAAGGCAGACTTGACGATCTCAAAGCCCCGGCATGGAAGCCGGTGCTGGATTTTCTTACCGAAATCTCGAAGGACCGGGGACGCCTGGGGTTTTCCCCCTCGCAAACCGCACTTTTCGTCCTGTCACTCAAGCAACCCATCATCGCGCGGCTGAGGGAGGAATTGGGCAAGGATTCGGACAAGCTTTTCGAGGAGATCACAACCGTCACCAACCTGCTCGACAGACTGGGACTCCACACCGTCGAGATGCACCAGCGCGCACGCGAGGAGGTGATCACCCGCCAGCAGATGGAGATGATCGAACTATCCACCCCGGTCGTAAAGCTCTGGGACGGGATCGTGGCCCTGCCGCTCATCGGTACCCTCGACAGTGCCCGGACAAACGTGGTGATGGAGTCACTCCTCCAGCAGATTGTGAGCACGGGGGCCGAGATCGCAATCATCGACATCACCGGCGTCCCTACCGTGGACACGCTGGTCGCACAGCACCTCCTCAAAACCGTCGCTGCCGCAAGGCTGATGGGGGCTGACTGCATCATCAGTGGCATCAGGCCGCAGATCGCCCAGACCATGGTGCACCTCGGCATCGACCTGACCACGGTCGGCACCAAGGCCACCATGGCCGAGGCGCTGAAGACCGCCATGAACAAGATGGGATTCAAAGTCACCCGCGAAAAATAATTCCTGCGACCCATGGTAGAGAAAATCCCAATCCTCCAGATCGAGGACATGCTTCTTGTTTCAATTCAGGTCGACATGCATGATCGCCTCGCGCTCCAGCTCCAAGACGATCTTACGGAAAAGATAAGCCAGGAAAACGCTCGCGGCGTTCTCATTGATATCTCCGCGCTCGACGTGGTGGACTCGTTTATCGGACGCGTCATTGGTAACATTTCTGCCATGGCGCGCGTCTTGGATGCGAAGACTGTGGTTGTCGGGATGCAGCCGGCGGTAGCCATCACCCTTGTGGAGCTCGGCCTCACGCTGGATGGCGTGCACACCGCTCTCAATGTCTCGCGTGGCATGAAACTGTTGCGCTCGGAGAACGATCCGGCATGAACGTCGAAAAAACATCGACCATCCCTGTCCTGGTCGAATCGGACGTGGTGAAGGTGCGCCAGTCCGTGCGCACAATCGCGGTGGAGATCGGCCTTTCTCTGGTGGACCAGACCAAGGTGGTCACTGCGGCCAGCGAGCTCGGCAGGAACCTGCTGATCTACGGTGGCGGCGGCGAGGTGATCCTCGATCTGGTGACCGATAACATCCGCCGGGGTGTGCGGGTGGCTTTCGTCGACGAAGGCCCGGGAATCCCGGACCTCGAGCAGGCGCTGAGGGACGGCTTTACGAGCGGTTCCGGGATGGGCCTCGGACTGGGCGGGGCGAAGCGCCTGGTCAACGATTTCGAGCTGGTATCCAAGCCGGGTGAGGGCACACGGGTCACGATCACCAAATGGCGCTGAAGCGTTGGAAGAAGATCCATAATGTACTCCCTTGCCATCCCCATCCACGAGAAGAGCCAAGTGGGCGATGCCCGGAGGATGATCGGGTATTGGGCGCGCGATGCCGGATGGTCGGAGGATCTTTCCGCCCGCGTTGCACTTGTAGTCACTGAGCTCGGCAATAATCTGGCGCTCCATACCAAGGGCGGAACACTCGTGGTCCGTCCACTCTCTGGCGGCGCAGCCGGCGGGGTGGAAATCCTTTCGCTGAACCGTTGCGGCGGTGTCGCTAATTTCCAGGAATGCCTGTCCGATGGTTTCTCAACGGCAGGCACCTCCGGCACCGGACTCGGCGCGGTCGGGCGCGCTTCACATTATTTCGATTTCCACTCCGCTCCAGGTATCGGCACGGCCATCCTCAGCGGGCTTGCGGAGCGGGATGCCGTAACGTCAAAGACAGGCCGCTGGGAGATAGGTGCGGTGAATGTTCCTGTGCCGCCTGAGATCGCCTGCGGCGATTCATGGGAGTCCGTCGAACTCGGCGATGGCGTCCTGCGGGTGCTGGTGGCGGACGGGCTGGGTCACGGAGCGATGGCGGCAGAGGCCTCGCAAAAGGCTGTGGAGGTTTTCCTCAAGCATCCGGCGGAAAGGCTGGAGCAGCTCATGGAGAGAATCCACGGCGCGCTGCGGACGACACGCGGCGCAGCCCTCTCCATCGCGGAGATTGATCCGGCGAGGCAGGAGCTCCGCTTCACCGGGGTGGGCAACGTCTCAGGCTGCGTGGTGACCCAGGATTCGTCCTCCAGCCTGATATCGATGAACGGCACCCTGGGCCTCAATTTCCGGGCGGCAAGGACACACACGATCCCTTGGCCAGCCGGTGCGATGCTCATCATGGCCAGCGACGGCCTCAAGTCTCACACTCCCGTTTCCGGCTATCCGGGGATCTGGATGAAACGGGCCGCTTTGGTCGCAGGTATCCTCTATCGTGATTATCTGCGGGGCAACGACGATGCCACCGCGGTCGTCGTCCGCGCCATACCATGACAGCGCCAACCAACAAACTCCGGCTTTTCTCCCTCAGCATCAGCTTCGAGCAGGATGTGGTGACGGCGCGCCAGCAGGCGCGGCAGTTGGCCGGTTTGCTCGGCTTTCCCCAGCAACTTCAGATCCGCATCGCCACGGCCGTTTCCGAAATCGTCCGCAACGCATTTCAATACGCTGGCGGTGGCCGGGTGGACTTCTCGATCGTATCCGAGCCCTCCCCTACCGGTTCCCGGCGGCTCCGCCAGACCTTGCTCATTGAGGTCAGCGACAAGGGGAACGGGATCGCCCGTCTGGAGGAGATCCTTGCCGGTTCCTATCAATCGGAAACGGGCATGGGCATCGGCATCGTCGGTACCAAACGGCTGATGGACCGTGTTGACATCGAAAGCACACCGGGCGGCACCACCATCCGCATGTCCAAGGTGTTTCCGCCGACGGCTCCGGAGATATTGCCGAAACAACTGCAGGCGATCGTTGACGAGCTCTCCAGCCTTTCCCCCAAGGGCGCGTTCGAGGAGGTGCGCGTCCAGAACCGCGAGCTGCTGGACATGATGGCCGAAGCCCACAGCCGCGAGGAGGAGCTCTCGCGCATGAATCAGGAACTCTCCGAGACAAACACGGGCGTCCTGGCCCTCTACGACGAGCTCGAGACTCTCAACCGCATCAGCCTCATGCTTGCCTCCAAGCTGGACCTGTTGCTGCTTGCACAATCACTCATCGAGGTGACTACCGGTCTTACGGATGCGGACCTCGGCGTGTTCCTGCTCGGTGAAGGCACCGGCCAATGGCGGCTCTATGCGGTCTCCGGCAGATCAGCCGAAGCGCTGTCAGGCCTGAAGTTGGGAGCGGATGGGAAAATGGTCACGGCCGAAATCCCGGCATCGATCACCCGCTATGCGGACATTTCCGAAATGCCGTCCGCGGGCATCCTGGGTGAACTCCACGACAGTCTCACCATGGGCAGTTGCTTGTCGGTTCCCGTCCAGCACCCCGAGGGCGGCCTCATGGGGCTGTTCCATTTCTGGAGCAAATCCAAGTCGGCCTTCTCGGAGCGCAGCGAGCGCATCCTCGGCAGCGTGGCGGCGCAGGCAGCGATCGGGTTGGAAAAAGCCCGGCTGTTCTCCTCCGTCACCGCCGCCAGCGATGCCAAAGACCAGTTCCTCGCCATCCTCAGCCACGAGCTCCGCACCCCGCTCAATCCCGTGCTGGCGCTCATCTCGTCGATGCATGACAACGACTCCCTGCCTCCCGACCTGCGCGAGAAACTCGCGGTGATCGACCGCAACGTGCGACTGCAAGCCAGACTGATCGACGACCTGCTCGATTTCAACCGCGTCATCCAAGGTAAGCTCTATCTCGACAAGGCCCTCGTCGATGTCCACGCCCTCGTCTCCAATGTCGTGGAAATTTGCCAAACCGACGCGGATGCCAAGGGGCAACAACTCACCCTCCACTTGGAAGCCACGGGGAGCCATGTCAACGGGGACTCGGCCCGCCTACAGCAGACGCTCTGGAACATCCTCAAGAACGCGATCAAATTCACCCCTGTCGGCGGCAATATCCACATCACCACATCGGCCGAGGGCGAGACGCTGCGGATCGCCACCATCGACGATGGGGTGGGCATCGAGGCGAATGTGATCCGGGACATCTTCGACGCCTTCGAGCAGGGCGGCAAACAGGTCGCGGCGGAATTCGGAGGGCTGGGGCTCGGCCTGGCCATTGCCCGAAAGTTCGCGGAGCTTCACGGCGGCACCATCTCCGCTCAAAGCGCGGGCAGGATGCTCGGAACAACCGTCACTGTGGAGCTTCCGATCGTCCAGACGAATTCCCTCGCCGAGCCTGCCGCACCCACAATCGGAACACCTGCCGACCTCACCGGCACGCGGATACTCTTTGTCGATGACCATGCAGACACTTTGGAAGTATTCACGATGATCCTTGAGGGGATGGGCCTCGTTGTCAGCACGGCGCTCGACGGGGAGCGCGCGCTGCAGATCGCCAAGCAGAAAACCTTCGACCTCTTCGTCAGCGACATCGGACTCCCCGACATGACCGGATACGAACTCGTCGGGCGGATCCATGAAATTCAGAACCTTCCCGCGATCGCCCAAAGCGGATACGGGATGGCAGCGGACATCGAAAAAAGTCAGAACGCCGGGTTCAACGCCCATCTCACCAAGCCCGTTGCCATTGCAACGTTAATGGAAACGATCCGGAACGTCCTCGCAACATCCCCCCCCAAGGGCGGTGCGGATTACGAATAGCGGTCGCCACAGCGGGCGGATGCGGCATCAGGAAAACCACCCTTCGGCAAACCTACTTTACCGCCTGCGGATACCAGCTCATCGTCAGGGCATGAACATCAGATGGACCTTTTGCTGTTGCGTTATTTTTTCCTTAGCCGGTTGCTCCGGTTCAGGAAACAGCGAGCTAATCCGCCAAGCGGTGAACGGAAGAGGGGCCTACGATGCCCGGAAAATCCAAGGTGGACTGATCATCAGCAAGGGGAAAAAGGATGTCGCGACCATCCACACAGCGGCTCCGGTTTTGGAGGAGTGGGGCTTTGCCAACGGAGGAAACAGCATCGTTACCAAGTCCCGGGCCAGTCACGGTCCCGCCACGCTTGAACTCTGGGATTGTGCGACCGGAACAATGTCAGACAAAATCATGGCGTTTGCGGTCAAGGACCGCCAGCCATCCTGGGCTGCCGACTATGCGGAATGATCTTCCTGACATCTTCTCAGGTGGCGCGAATGCGGCGTCTCCGGAACAAAGAACGAATGCCTGCGCTCCGGCGCTTCAAAATCGGACGGCCGCTGGGAGGGAGAACGCGGGGCGGTGGGTGGTCCTTGGGGCATGGGATTTCTCAAGCGAACGACCCAAGCCCAGCGACGTGGCCTGCGGGATGCCACAAGTGCGACAGTGACGCGAGGGCCGGATTCGCTGCAGCCCGTGGTGAGGCGGCGTGTTTATTTGACTGCTCTCATGGATGTCCCACCCACCATCAGCGTCAGGTCCCGTCCATCCACGCGCCCGATGATCAGCGGTGACGCCACTGCATAAGAGCCATCGCGGATAGTCAGCGAGATCGTCTCGTTGAGCGAGGCCGTCCGCGGAACCTCCCGCACCACCTTGCCCTTACCCCCATCAGTGCCAATGATTGTCTGAACGTGGGCCTTGTCCTGATAGGAAATACGGCTGGCGGCGACCCAGACCTTTGCGCGGTGCCAGTTGCTCCCGGCTGCCAGCGGCATGTCCGTGCGGGCGCAAAATGAATCATCACCTGCGAAAACCGTATAGCCATGACTCCGGCGTGCTTCGATGGTGAGAACGCATACGCGCTGGTCGTCGTCTGTGAACACGTCGGTGACGATCAATCGAAAGGAATCTTTTGAAAGCGACGAGTCTCCGCAACCCATCATGCAGAAGGTTGCCAAGGCGAGTAGTATGAGGATGGGAAGATTCATAACGTGCCTTGCCTCTTAACGTGGAGTGGTGGCACCGGCGAGGGGAAGTCCGAATTCAAAGTGAGACGTGATCCGCATTGTGAAGACTATGCACAAGAATGTCTTCGAGGCCATCCACATCGTCGATGTGCGAGCCGATGCGCACGAAGCCGAGTCCCGCGGCGAGCGTTTGTGAGGCTGTATTATCCGGCCGGATGGAGAGCACAAACCTTGTCACGTCGTGAACCTGATACGCCCAATTCATCAGCGCCATCGACGCTTCGCGAGCGTAACCTTGGCGGAGGAATGGTGAATACACCGTAAAACCAAATTCCACCCCCCCCGGAGCATAAGGCCGCAAATACTCCTCGCCAGGTGTAGTGTGAAATCCGATGTGGCCGATCATCACGCGCCGTTCTCGTAGAACCATCGCCCGTAACGACCATGACTGAAATGTAGGATCGGCTTCAAGCTGCTTGAGCCGCAGAGCCATAACATCCGTGGAATCAAGTAAGCCATCTGGAAGGCGCACCTGGAGTATCCCCCCGGCTCCGGCGAGATCGTGCTCCAGCATCGCCCGCAGGAACGCTGGAGTGAGTGGTACCAAATCCAGCCGCTCCGAATGAATGATGGTAGTCATGATGCGTAAAGCGGAGTCGGCTATCGTCAGATGTCCCCCCACGGGCGCGACTGAGAGGAGAAAGAAATAAAGGTGAAGAGCTTATGCCGGTTGGTGCGCCAAGAGTTGTTCGCATTGAGTCTTAGCCACCGGATTCGACGGAGTGCTTGATCAGGGAATACAAGCCGTTTGTGTATCGATAAGTTCGCATCCAATCCGGGCTGCCCGGTCCTTTCATGGGTTCTCTGGTCGTAATATCCCGCCAGCCATCATGCTTGTCTTCGGATCCCACTGGGAATGCGCCTAAAAGCACGCCCGCCATCACCCATCCGATTTTGCTCCGATTGTAAAGGAACGAGATTGTCCGCTTCTTGTCGCCTTCGCCGTCTGTGATGCTTACCTGGTATTCATTGTCTTTGTCGTTGGAGTCAAATGTCAGGTACGGACCGCCAAATGCTTTCGATACAAGCTCTGCGATCTTGGCGTCCTCCGAGCTTTGGTCCGTGACCGTAAACGTGACGTTGAGAAATGCGCGACGCACATCGCCTTGCAGGAGCTTGAGCACCTCTTTGGGACACTCCTTGAGGCTGGGCGCACCCGCCGCGGCCATTCCGGCAAGCATCAACGTGATTGAAGCAAAGATGCACAAGGGGAATTTCATGGAAACAGTTTCTTGGTCGAACGTCAGAGTAATGGCGCACCCACTAGCGGGAGCCAACGTTGATCGCGGGGTTGAGGTTGAAAGGAGGTGGAAGCATCGACAACAAAGGGGCTAGTGGGTGTTGCCATGCACATCTTGTTCGCTGTGTTGATTTCCGAGTGAGCCGCCCCATAGAATTCCCTGCTCGTCGAACTCCCAATCCTCACCCCATGCGACCTCCCATGGATATCCATCTAGATCCGCAAAGTAGCCGCTGTATCCACCCCATTCTGCGGGTTGCGCTGCTTTGAGAAGGGTCGCCCCGGCGCAAACCGCATGTTCAATGAACTTATCCACTTCGTCGCGCGTATCGACGTTGTGGGCAAGTGTGATTCCGCCGAAGCCAGCTCCGGCTGCGGAAATCCCGATGTCTTCCGCCAATTTCTCTTTAGAGTATAGGGCGAGCCTGCTTCCACTTGTATGGAAAATCGCCCAGTCATCACCGGATTTTGCGCTCGTCCTGAAGCCAAGACCCTCTCGATAAAACGAGATTGCTGCATCCATGTCAGAAACCCCCAGAGTGATGATACTGATACGAGATGTCATTTTTCTAGCGAACGTTGAATGTGGGGGCACGGCGGCGCAGGCCTGACAGAGCGAAGCGAACGAGGGAGCTTATCGGCCGTTGTCACCCATGACAAGTTAGGCATTTCTTGGTTCATGCAAATTCTGCTTTTGGAGGAAGTATCTGGTGTGGCCGACGGGATAGTCGTCCAAACGGCCAAAAACGTTATAACCAAGCGCTTGGTAAAACGGAAGCGCCTGAAAGTCGAAGGTGTCGCAATGTGCGTGGAGGCAACCGCGAGCATGTGCCTCGTGCTCCGCCGCCCGCATAAGGCTTCTGCCAACGCCGTTGCGCCGGACAGCCTCTGCCACCCAAAGCTGTTTGACGAAAAGCCAGTTCCAGTGCGTATAACCAATGAGGCCGCCGACTAACTCACCGCCGATACGGGAGAGCACCACCAAATTGCGAAAAATCTCCGGCGCGGCGTGGTCGTCGTTGTGACAGACCAACGCCCCCACAATTTGCTCACGCTCCTCGGTCGAGCAGTCTTCTCTGATGTTGACTTGGAATTCGTTCACTCTTCGAATTTCTTACCAAACGATAGAGTGGATGCACCGGCGGTGGGAAGCTCGAATTCAACTTGCAGGCTTATCGCCGGTTGCATCGCACGGCTTGTTCGATTCGTCGGATCTTTCTACCAGAGCGGACTCCCTGCTCCGTGGAGGAATGAGGAAATCCAATCCGAAGCGCGCATGGTCAACAATGCTATCTTGGCCCGAACTGAAGGATGCTTCGGGATACTCTTGGCTAGAAGCTTGGCGACAACGTATTTGGAGTGGTCATAGCCGGCAATCTTCGTGGAACCGGGATCCGAATAATACGAAGAACCGATGTAAAGATCTCCTCTGTCGAAGACAGACTGGCCGAGCGAATTGGAAAGACACAATTCAATCTCTCCGCCTCCCGGTCGCCGGATGCTAATCGCCACGCTTCCGCCGTCCCCGAAAGAAGTCCACCCGCACTCTGCGGAATCGTCCAGTCCTCGCAACGACGGGTGAACCTTCGTCTCATCGATTGTTGGGTATGGTCGAAATGTCCACGCCCCCAAAGCTAGAAGGAGCACGGCCAGGATGATGAGCTTCTTCCTCTTCATTCTCATCGAACGTCTCAAGCGCTGGCAGCCTCCGGGCGGGGCCGCGCGAGGAACGCAGGGTGAGTGTTGGAATTAAGGAGAGTCATCGAAGAAAGGAGAGAGCCCGGAGGCTTGCCAGCCGCGCCTGGTTCGCCCTTCGTTGTGCGTCGGTCGTTCATGGAGTGGTTCGCGTGGGAATGTCTCCTGCAAAACATGGTGCTCGCAATGGAATAGAATCAGCCATGTCTCGGAGAGTAGATAGGTAATGCTCCACCGGAGAACGATGGGCGAAGGGAATGTCCACAACAGGAGAAGCCAAGAACGCCTCAAGCTGCCGAATGAGATCCTGCTCATCATGGCTGCCCGTCAACACCGGGACCCCATGCCTCAAATCTGGCGCAGGCATGTCGTAGTCACCCCATCCCTCAAATAAAAACCGATGCCGTGGCAAGGAATCTGGTGCAAGGACCGCAGAGGGATGAGCCTCCAACCACAGTTTGTAAGGCTCGCCTGCTGCCGTGGTGAAGACTGCACTGTATGAGCCTCCATCCCGCCAGATGTCACATCCTCGGAGAACCGCTAATCGTCGTCTGGACTGTGCTTCTGCCATGCTGAGGCGCTCGATATTCAGGAGTTGGGCGAACGTAGAGTGGTGGCACCGGCGAGATCAAACTCCGATTTCAAGAAGGACATTATCGCCGGTTGCCACGCACGACTTGATAGCCCGCTCTTGTTCCTGTGGAAGCTTCTCCTTGCTCATCGCTTTCGTGGAATCAGGTGCATGTTCAGAATCTCCAAATGAACTTCCTCACTCTGCTCGCCTCGCTGATAACGGTCGAGCACCGACTTCTCTGCTCGATACTTCTCCCAGAATTCCTTCCACGCTTTTGGCTTGCTCGGACTAGGAATGTGGATCTTCCAATGAACATACTCGCAGGGTTCGTGGCAGAGCGCACAAGTGACCGATTCGACAAGCTGATCCCGTCGATATGACTTGCCGCAATTCACGCAGACCCATGTTCTTTGGCTCATTTTTTCCTCGGCTATCGTTTGATGTGCGCCCACCGGGGCGATTGAAAGGAAAAAGAAATGAAATTGAAAAGCTTATGCCCGGTTGGCGCGCCACGACTTCCATGAGAAGGCAGTCAAACAGAAATTGAAGTTT
>JAZKEY010000004.1:0-358970 GCA_040386755.1 Verrucomicrobiota bacterium
TCGACGTCAAAAAGGAACAACGCGGCGTCATGGCCACCCAAACCGCCGCCACCGCGGCAGGAGCTAAAACCTTCACCGCCGAGGAAAAGAACGCCTGCTCCATCGACGCCATGCTCAACGGCGGGACCTGCGAGGCGTGCCAGTAATTGAACTGCTGGAGCAGTGAACACCTCCTGCTTATATTTCGCATCAGAACCGATATCTGACAGCCCAGAAAACAGCAAAAACAGAGCGCCACCAAATGACAGCATCATAACCTAAACTGCGAGCTGAAAACTAACCGCCAAATACTATTTTGGAAAACACACTTCCAAAGGACTCATCAGACAGCCTGGGAGCTTGGCCAACTTAAGCGAAGCAATGACTCTCAGCTAAAGAAAGAGCTGATACCGTATCTTCTCCAGCTGCGGAAGTCGAGAGTTCTGATATGTGCCAGCCCATTCCCTCAATCGCTAAATGAGTTGAGCGCTGTGGCCAAACTGGCACATGCCGATCTAGAAAGCGAAATCTGGTGGGCAGCGAATGTACTCAAGCATTTCAAAGGCGAACTGGTCGAATTCGTTCGGACGAAGAGCCTAATTGAGAGAAAAATACGCTCAGCTAAGGGTCAGGAGGCACTTGCCATATTGGAGTCACTTGAAGATTCTTTAGGGAGCTCCTTTTGGTCTCTAGAGATGCGGATATATTTGCTCGGGCTAAACAAAGGACTCGAAGCACAAAAAGACTACACTAAATCGGTACTTGGGTCCGAGGCGGGGCCACTCACAAAATTCCTCGCTCATAATATAAGTCTTCGGTGCGAACCTAGGATGTCGTGGTGGAAATATGACGAACAACTCGGAACGCTGCATGAGGGCCTGACAAAATCATCAGTCGACGTGGGCAACTTGGTCAGATTTTTGCTCAATCCACTAAGATTCTCTCCTAGTAATAGCGCTGCATGGATGATCTCGTTCTTTGGATCGCTGCCAGTTGTGGACTACTATGAGGCAGTGATAGCTACAATGCAGAAGCTGATCGCCACAGGAACAAATCTCGATTCGACAGCAAAGGAAATTTGCGAATTGACGGAGGCGGTTGGCATTGACGAGCGCTTGAATGTAATGTGCAGCGTTCTTGGAGTGAAGCCACGGACTGTAATTCTGGGTTCCTATCAAAAGCTGGCGGAAGCATTAGACTTATACACTGCTGGTTCGTATGAAAAAAGTGTCGCGTGCGCGAAAGAAATTATCGAGGATGATCCCAACTCATTTCAGTGTTATGAGTTGGCCGCGAAGGCTAATGCGCGATCCGGAAATAAGAATCCTACTTCTATCGGAAATCGTGAAATAGATAGCATACTTGAAAACTTGCATAATGTTTTGTGCAAAAACAGCGATGCCGAACGGTCGGCTTCAAATCTTACAAAGGCGGCATATACACTCGCAAAATCAAGTTTTGCTGCCGAGCTGTTTTCATTTGTAGTGCGAGAACATGTGACGGACGGGCTCGAAAACCCTATGGAAACAACTTACGGGTTACTGAATGGGCGATACTTTAATCCCAAGAATGCGTTTTCGATCATACAACCCAAGTGCAGGCAACAGTACTTGAACATGCTTAGGGAAATCTCCTCATGCGACCGGCTCATTGATTTTATTGAGGCTATTGCATCAATAAATACCGGAATAGTGGGTATGAGTTGGGTAGCCCCTGAGAGGCTTGCCTACTACACTGCAAGAAGGAGCGTCACAATCAAAGACTATCAAACGGCGGAAAAGAGTTTAAAATCGATACTCGCTGGAACCGATCCGGTCCTAGAGCAGGACGCAGTGTTGCTATTGGGTCATGCGTTCAGAAAGCAATCTAAGTATCTCGAGTGCGTAGAGCTGTTCGCTAATGCATATGTGAAAAATATATACATTGAGCCTAGATTGCCAATTGCCGAGCTTATTGATGAAATTGATGCGCATGGGATTAGCTGCGAAACGAGTATTGCGCATCCAATTCTGCGGGGGATTATTGCGCGTATGGGTGGAAACAGGCAAATTCACAAGCGTGATGATGCATACGAAGACTTCCTTGAAGCGCATGAAATCACTCGCCCAACGCAACTGAATGAAATTAGGGATCGGTTTAATATTGATTTACTGATTACTTTCCTGAGAGACGTTTGTTTACCTCAGGTCATGGATAGCTCTGTCGCCTTTGAAAGCACCGAGGAGCTTCTCTCGGAGAGAATTGGCGTATGCCGTATGCTGATTGAGTGCGACCCAGATCATGTGGAAGTCTATTCAGAAGAAATCAAAAAGATAACACAGTATCTCGTTGTTCAAAAAGGAATAACGGAAGTCGAACAAAGCAAAATATATGTAGATGCTTTGGGAATTGCGCATGCTATTGAAAAATCTCTCAAGGATAGCTATGCGAGATATGTAGATCTTGTCGCAACGGATCACAATGCTGGCGCAGAAAAGCTGATACTCAAGTTGCACGAGATACTCGGCGAAGAGGTTGTCGTCATTGTCCCCAGAGACGAGTTGTCCGCCTTGCTTTACGAAATGGTTGCTGAGGTCCGTGACGAGTTTGTTTCAAGTAGCGAATTTGGATTGGATGGGTATCTCAGTACTGGTCTTAGGCACGGAACCCTTGCGGGCCAGATTAGGTCGCCCTTTGAAACTGAAAATTTGGTAACCCAACGCGATGAGACTTCGATGGTATATAAGGAACCGACATATTGGCTTGAACAGCTAAAACTTTCCAGAGCGGACAAAGATACTTTGACGAATTCGCTAACCGAGTTCTCCCGGAGCCTTGACGCTATTATTGACGAGGTCCGTGGCGAGTGGGTGCAGATCACGACAGAAAAAAAGCATGGTCTGGGAATGTTTGACTACAGGCTAGCTCCAAAGCGCCTACGTGCGCTCCAAGCCAAACTTCGTGACGGAGCCTCATATAAGCGATTTTTGGAACTAGTATTTGAGATGCTCTGGGAGATTACCGAAAAGAATCTTTCGGATATCCGGGCGCGCATCGAGAATGAACTGACTGAGCGCATTGTCTCCCTCTTGGATGAAGTGGGCATACGAGCCAGTCAAATTGGAGGGGACACAGCTCGCCTGCAGGGGGCGATAACCCGCGCCAGGACCAACGCTCAGTATTCTCTGGATAGGATTGCGAGTTGGTTCAAAAGAGCAAAAGCGTCTGATCTTGGTCCTTGCGATCTCGATCTTCCACTTGAAATTGCTATAGCGATGATCAAGAATGTTTTTCCCGCATTTCAATTCGATTGCGTGCGCAACGTGTTCTCAGGTAGGAAATTGGCAGGCTCAGCTCGGCCTAATTTAGTTAATTTGTTTTACCTACTTTTTGAGAACGTAAGGAAGCATTGTTCTAGCGAGGCGGGGGTCGTCATCGTCCTGGCAAACATCGAGGTGGTCGAAGAGGTGCTTAGAATCACGATGTCTAATCGGATCCGCGAGGAGTTGGATGTTGAAATGGCTCGTGAGCGACTTGAGGACGCGCTTGCGAGAGTTGAAGGAAGCTTCGACTACGTGAACAAAGAAGAGGGCAGCGGAATATTGAAGATGAAAAAGATTCTAATAGTAGAGCTTGGCCTGAATCCAAAAATGAGATTTTTTATCTCGGATACTCGGGATTTTGAGGTAGAAATCAAATTTGCTGCGGAAAACATACTTGTATGAAAATACTCTTAGTTGAAGATGATAATAATAAGCTCAAGCAACTCGGTGATTTTATTGCCAGAGAGAAGCCGGAGGCCACTATAGAGATTAGAAAATCATACCAAAGCGGATTGAGCGCGGTCCTTGATGGGTCGTCTGATCTCGTTCTTTTGGATATGTCGATGCCAACTTATGACCAAAGCCCGACAGAAGGTGGGGGAAGGAAAAGGCATTTTGCCGGGAGAGAGATTCTACGAAAAATGAATAGAAAATGTGTGATTTCGCCAGTCGTGATAATTACGCAATTCACTCGGTTTGGAGAGGATGGAGCAATTTCTCTAGAAGAAGTGACCGAGGAGTTGGATGCGCTAGGATATGAAAATTATCTTGGTACTGTTTTCTATAGTGCTGAGGCTGCAAATTGGCAGGAAACTCTGCGACATATCCTCAATAGGTTTGATTAAATATGAGAGTTCTCATCGTTGATGACAGTGATACAAAAATCGCCGCTGTGACAGCGGTTTTTGAGGGAATTGCTGGCTTTGACATAGCGTCGGTCGCGATTGCGAAATCAGCAATTGCAGCGAAACGTTTGATGAGAAGTGAGCAGTTCGAACTAATGATTCTTGACGTTCGTCTTCCGAAGCGGGATGGCGATGTGCCGACTTCGAACGGTGGATGTGAGTTGATCGATGCGATCCGGAGTTCAAGGCGATATCGAGTTCCAAAGTACGTGATAGGATTGACGGCGTACTCAGCTTCAGAGTCAATCGTTGAAGCATTTGCGAGACTTACTTCCGTCGTTCTTCAATTCTCAAAGTGGGAGAACGGCTGGCGGAAAAAGCTCCAGGATCGGGTCGAGTTGATCCTTCATGATGCAGAAGGCGCGTATGCTGACCATGTTTCTGAAAAGGTCGTGGCATTGCATGTTGATTCTGAAGAATCCTACCAAGAAACGTGCATTAAGAAGAAGCTAGCATTGGTTATGAAAGGGGGAGGGGTAAAAGGATTAGCATATATAGGTGCGATTGAGGAACTGGACAAAAAATACAAATTCGACTGGTTCGTAGGAACTTCCGCTGGTGCGATCACCGCAATCTTATTGGGAGCAGGCTATACCACTGACGAACTGAAGATTATTTTAAGGGGAAAGAACTTCAAGGAGTTTTTTGATGCTAGCTGGTATTCAGCTTGCTCCAATTTAGTATTTCATCATGGATTTTACAAGGCACAATCATTTACCGACTGGATGGATGATTTACTTGCCACCAAACTCGGTAGCGCGAACCGAGTTAAGCTTTCAGACCTCAAACACCGTGTAACTGTTTTTGCGAGCCGCAGGGGTAGCGCCTTCTTAAAATTTGATTCTGTAGACAATGACTGTGATGCGGCTTATGCCGCTCGTTGCAGCATGTCTATTCCAGTAGTTTTCACTCCTCAGACAGATCAAGGAATACGTGCATACGATGGTGGCCTCCAACACAACTACCCAATAGAAGCACTTAAGAAGGACTATCCACACCTGGATTTTGTCAGCCTCTACTTAGGTCCTGAGATTTATAGGCCGATTAAGCAAAATTGGGTTATTCTTGATCTTCTCTCAATTTGGACGGAGGCATCTGATCCTGAATCAATTTCCAAATACCGAGATAAAACTGTAATAATTGATCCAAATCCTATTGGAACCTTAGACTTTGGACTAACTGAGTTTGAGAAAGAATTTTTATTGGCTGTAGGGCGGTTGGGTGCCGCTCGGCACTTGAATCTGCCTTCTGAAATCGAATTGAGACGTTATTGTGTCGAGCTTCGCGGGAAAGTAATTAAGTCTAGGAAAAGTAATCGAGTTGTGCGTTGGGCGAAGCGACTTGGAACAGTGGCTATTGGATTAGCATGTGCTATGTTCTTAATTTTTCGCGGTGAGGCTGACAATGCTAAGGACGGCACTCTGAAGCCTGACTCAGGAGCTATTCCAGCGATCAACACTTCCCAGGCGTTTGCCCAGCAAGAAGCCGAGGTCGCGAAAATCCGAGAAGAACTAGAAGCACTGAAGAAGTCTGGAAGTGTGGAGATGGCTTCCGAAGATGAAAAGAAGAAGATTGCAGAAATAGATGTGATGGATATATACCGGAATCGTGACCGCGAGTTCACTGTAATTTTGGATGCTGGACATGGAGGTCTTGACAACGGTCGATCGGTAAGTGAATCGCTAGAGAAGGATCTAACTCTTGGAATGGCGCTTCGACTTAAGGAATTTCTCAAGTCAGCTGACATTAGAGTAATCCTTACCCGAGACGCTGATGTTTTCGTTCCATTGTGGAATCGCGCTCTACAAACTCTCTATTACCCTAATGCGATATTGATCAGTTTACACTGCGACTTGGAGACGGCAGATGGACAGCGTGGCGCCGCAATATTTTATAACAAAAATGGCGTCGACTTCGCTAAGCGTATCCAAAGCGCAGTTACCGAATCTCGGGTAACGCCTATTCGCGACTTCGAAGAACGATCGTACGCGATCCTGCGAGACACTACACATCCAGGAGTTATGCTCGATCTCGGGGTCAGTAATCAGGTCGACATACACGTTTTGTTGGACCCGCAACTTTCGGATCGGTTATTGGAGGCGGTAGCAGTAGGCATTAACGACTACATGAAGGCACAATGATCAACGGTTTCGAACATCGAAGGGGTCTCGAAGGATGCGTCGGGGTCAGTCCCAAATAACAGACATCTCTGGGGTCAGTTCTCGCATTGCAACAAGTTCTCATCAGGAAAGGCGCATATGTTTGGATGCGGGGACTGCCCCCAAAGATGCTAAACGGCGGGACGTGCGAGGCGTGCTAGTAACTGAAGGAACGTGGGCGTTTCGCCAACTTTTCATCCTATTGTCGCAAACTCACCCAATCCAAATCACACCCTCTAAGATTTCTAGTCGCAACTCCTTGAGCCTCATTGGCTCTGTCACCCCTTAACAAACGACCCGACACCTAGCCAGAGAATCCTTGACCTCAAGCTTCAAATTCAGCAACTTATCCGCGTATGAAAACTATTGAAAATCCCCAAGTCATTCAATTGCAAACCCCCGTGCCTTCCGGAAAAATTCTCGCTGATGTCGAGGGTTATATAAACGATGATGTAATCCACAGGTTCAAAACCAAGCTCGATTTGACTCAAGTTGAAGCCGAACAGCTCTTTCTGGATACGAAACGATTTTTATACATTTGCGCAAGTCATTCAGACAAGGGGCCCTTCTCACCGACGGAGATCATTGATAAAGGTTGGCATGAATTTTTAATGTTCACATTCTCCTACCAGCAATTCTGCACGGAGTTTTTGGGCAAATTCGTTCACCACTGGCCGTTCACCCCATCTGTCAAGGTTCTTCCGGGCGGTGTCCATAGAAGCTATTGCGTTGCTGTCGAGGTTTTCGGGGCTGACCTTAGTGAAAATTGGAGCATCTCTCATAACGACATATCCATGAGTAACTGTGGCTGTGACGGGAGCTGTGGCGGCGGCTGTAATGGATAAAGTATTGCAGATACCAAATCCAGGCAAGCTCCGAACCCTACTCAAACGCCATTCCGAAGACGGCATGTTGAGCAGCGCACTCAGCGTCGCCGTTCAACGCGCCTTACATCAAATAGTGGATCTACCACTGGTTTTCAATGATCCATATGCATTAGCAATCGTTGGGGGCCTTAACAGTGAATTCATACAACAACAAATTCCGGATTGCGATAAGCTCTCAGCGCGCTATCTGAGAGCTTACTTTAGTTCTCGGAGTCGCATAGTTGACGATGAATTGTACTCCTCGATGAATGACGGAGTTAGCCAACTTCTCATTTGCGGAGCCGGCCTCGACACTTCGCGATTCAGAGTCGACGACACGCAACTTAGAATTTTTGAGCTTGATCATCCCAATACGCAAGCATGGAGATCTGATATAATTCGCGAATTAAACTGGAAACCCAACGCTGATTACTTTCAGTTGCCGATTGATTTTGCCGCAGTTCGAATTGAAGAAATACTCAGAAATACAGCTTTTGATTCAAGGCACAAATCCTTCTTCTCTATTCTCGGACTCGCCCCATATTTAACACGACAAAACCTGACGCAGCTTTTTTTCGACATACGCCAACTCTCCCCAAGTGGTTCCAAAATTGTTTTTGATTTTGTAATAGAAAGAAATCTTCTGCCCCCTTGGAAGCAAGCCGCGCATGACAAATTATCTCAACGAATGGAAAGCATCGGCTTACCTTGGCGGAGTTCATTCGATCCTACTGACCTCTGCCGGATTTTGAAACAAATCGGATTTGTCACCGCTACTCACATCGACAGTCATTTCATAAACGAAAATTATTTTCCGAATAGACCGGACCAACTATGCGTTGGAAAATTAGCCCATCTTATAATCGCGAAAATGTGAAAATATGACGCCAATTCCGACAACACCACCATATTTATTACCATACCAAAGGGCTAGTGAAAAACATGGAGGCAGTTTTCCTGCATTGCGTTGGAGTGATATTTTTGAACAAGAAATCCGATTTCAGGCGATAATGGCTCTTATGCCTATTACCACCAATCACCTTCTCGACATCGGTTGTGGACGAGCTGATTTTTATAAATATCTCAATCTACATAACTACAAACTATCCCGTTATACTGGAGTAGAGGCAATTCCCGCCCTCGCGGATACGGCCAAACAGATTGATCAAGGAATCGAAATTATTGAAGCTGATTTCGTGAAGAATCCAGAAGTAATGTTTTGCGCAGCAGAGGTATTAGTTTGCAGTGGATCATTAAATACTCTGAGAGAAAAGTCTTTTTTAGCTACCATTAAGGCGGCTCTTTCTGCAACGGATTCCACACTTATTTTTAATTTCTTGTGCTCACCAGAAATCGCGACCGCACCATGGATTTGTTGGCATGAACTTGGAAAAGTATTAGATTTCTGCCGGGGACTAACTTCGAACGTGCGGATGCTAGATGATTATCGAGACGGTGACGTCACCATTGCCCTCAGAAAATAGCGGATCAAAAAATTACGCTGAATCGCTTTATGAAAATTCTTCAGATCACGAAATACCCTCCTATTCAAGGCGGTGTTAGCTCCCAATGTTTTTGGCTATCGCGGATGCTCTGCATGTTGGGACACGATGTGACAGTCATCACAAATTCTCAAGAAGTCGAGTCCGAATATAAAATCGACATGTCTAGTCAGGATATAGAATTTGCGTTAAATGATTCTTTTGATGGACGACTCTCGATAGTATCCACTGCAATCGATCCCTATCATCGGTATATACCACGTGGCAACCCCATAATTTCAAAACTCACGACATCCGCGTTGTTACAGATTGAAATTAATAGGCCCGACATAATCTTCAGTCGCTATTTTGAGCCGTATTCGATTGCTGGCGCCATGGTATCGATGTACACAGGGATTGGCCATGTAGTAGCGCACGCCGGAAGCGATGTCGGGAGATTGTTGAAGTCCCCAGCGCTAAAGACTTCATACGAGATGGTATTGAATCAAGCTAAAGCAGTCATGACAAATCGGAATGAGTTAGGCATCCCAGACGAAAAACAAATTATGGGGCACTCAGGCTGGCTTCCTACAGAATTTTTTCACCCCAGAACAAATACCCGCTCTGGAACTTTCAGATTCGGAATCTACGGGAAAACAGGCAAAAACAAAGGTAGTTTTGAACTCATTGAGGCGATTTCTCGCTTAGCTAAAGAGGGCATAGATTGCGAAGTTTATGCAGTATGGGGAGGTCCTACCCTACCTGCTTTGGTGGAGGCCTCCCAGCGCTTGGGTATTGGAGACAGGCTTCGCATCCTAAATTATATGCCTCACTGGAAAATTCCGGAATTCATTGTATCCTGCGATGCAATGCTATTTCTTGAAAATTCATTCCCAATAGAACAACACACACCGCAAATACCCATCGAGGCGCTTTCATGCGGAAGGCCTATATTATTGACCAACGAAATTTACAATAAGGAGCTTTTTTGTGATTTCCGCCACCTGAATTGTTTTTCATTAATTGCGGAACCATTTTGTGTCGAATCTCTAGTAACGGGTATGCGGAAAATGATGGATCTAGGCGCCAAATATCGAGGACATACGATGGAATGGATAGATGTAAGAGCGAGAGAAGAAGCCTCATTTTGGCGGGTGGCCACTCAGTTTGAACGCGCCTTAAAGCTATGCCAATCATGACAGAGGGACAGGCCTTTAGTCATGAGCCATATAATCTAAAATTCCCGATATTAAGCCAAGCATCTTGCGAGACAGCTCTACAGTTACCTAGTTTTAGATCTCACCTCAGAAATGTCGAGAATTAACCAAGTGGACTACAAAATACTCGGCACATTTGCTGACGAGAAGATTCAAGAGATTCTAGATCTAGGAATAGAAGAATTCGGGAATGTACTCATTAAAAACTTCCCGATTGAAACAGAACTGAAACAAACAGTGCAAAGATTTTGTGATTTTTGCGTATACTTTGGCGAGCCTGTTCCGCAAGGAATCGACGGAAGCGTGATCGGTTTTCTAGGACCAGGCAGTGTGGAATGGCGGGCTGAGCAACCATTTCACGTTGATGGTTCTAGATACTTGGGATTGCTATGTGTCAACAAGGCATGGCGAGGTGGCTACACAAGAATAATTCCAAGCCTAAGCATTCTATCAGAGCTTGAAAATCGGTGGCCCAAAGAATTGAGAGAACTAGAAAATGAATGGCCGTTTTGGCGAAAGGGTCGCCCAGGACCTCCTGTATTTTTTCGCAAAATCATCGACCGATCTAGCAGTGATTTTCGCCTATTCTACCTGCCGAACACCCTCAGAGCCGTTGAAGCAAATACAGATATACGATTTACTTCAAATCAAAATCGAGCAATTCAGCTACTTGACGATATCATTGAAAATACTGAAGAGATTTATGAGTTGATGCTAGATCGGGGTGATCTATTGGTCATTGATAATTACAGATTTCTGCATGCACGAAGTGCCTACGAAGATGATCCAACTGGTGGAGCTGAGCGCTTGCTTCTCCGAAGCTGGATGGAAAAGAAGCCCGCCCATTTAGAATTCTCCAGCGATCCGTCCGCCAATCAACTTTAAGTATTCAGTAACAAACACTTCATATTTGTAACGGCTATCATTGGGGTGGGTTGAGAACCGATCAAAAAGCATATATCTGCCTAAATGTTCACTAGTTGCGACGATAGGTACAAAACTCTCGACTATGTGAGGTATAGAAGTTTTATAATATGATTCAAATACCCAGAGCAGTCGACGCATTCCGTATGGGCTTGTTACTAAGCCGATCCTTACGGGCCTTCCAAGATTCGCTCGAAGCCCCCGAAGCGAATTGAGCATACATGCAGCCATCTCTAGATAATTTCGAGGTCGCCGTTCAATAACTACTTTCTTAGCCGCAAGAAACTTGTCATCTGCTATCGAATTTCGATAGTAGTGATAAAGTATATCCGCTTCTGATACCGGCAGAGGATTCACGGACTCGTACTGAGGAAAACCACCACAAAGGTAAATCACACCATCTTTAAGTTGTCTCAGAATTTTAATAGATTCTTCAACACGTCCTTTAGCGGATAGGCGTGCTCCTGCAGTAACGAGCGCATCGATACGTGGCACTTCCGGCAAAGATGGAATTCGGTCAGAGCACGATAAGTAGTCGTATAGTTGTGAAATTCCACTACGAAACTCTTCGGGAAAATCTTCGTTTGATGCACGGTGCCTTAAATGAAGGCTGACTGCCTCCTCAATGTTTTTCATGGTTTCCGCATTACTAGGAATGGCCAAGCATTTGGATAGATTTGGGGTCTGTCCAAGGAGATGTTTCAAATGAGAAAGTTCAAGAGGCCTTTCTGACTGTAGAGCAAGCTGATTTTCTTCGGGTGACGAAATCCATTCAAACTTACTAACCTTTGGAACAAGTGCACGATAATGCTCAAAGAGTGCTATACGATCGTGATCCTGTAATAATTCTAAATCAACAAGAAGACAGGCACTTGCAGGATAGTACGCAGGAAGCGAAGAGAATCCGTCAGGATTTCTATCCCGCTCGCAACTCGGTTGAGTTCGAGGAATTTTAATATTAAGAAGTATTTCAACAGCAGCGAGAACAGTGGGATGAATGTCAGATTGATATTTACTCCTCTGCTTCGGAAGCCATTTCCGAAAGGTGGAATCTCCAAACTCCCGTTTGAGCGTTCTCCAAAGTGCATCGCGAAACTCACAGTCCTGATAGTATCCGCTATTTCTGGCAGTCGTCCAAATAAGCGAAAGAGCATCGTTATCAAGGTAGATGCCACGTGAATTTTTTCTTTTCATATTACGCTCTAAAGTGCTCCAAACCGTTCTACCTGAAATAAGGAACATGTGGAGCTAATTTTGACAAATAAGGCAGGTGAACAGAAAAAGGCACGATGGTAGGTGTCTTTCGCCGTGAGAAAGCGGTAAAAAAGACATGAAAACAATAAAACTGAATCCAGAAATCGGTGCCCACGTGTTTGCGTGGCGCAAGGAGAATACGCCGCCAAATTGCGTCTTCGATTTTGGCAATAACGTTGCCGGCTGGGGACCTGACCCAGACGATGACGGTAGTACAGAATCTGACGACTATTCCGAAGAGTCCAGTCCGTGAATAAATCAATGCGCAGAAGGCGAGAGCCTTCGGCGCTTAAACGCTCTGAAACTAACAAAAAATACAAAACATATTGAAACCTAGAAACATGAAAAACAAATTCGGTATAAAGGATTCGGACTTCACCAAGTCTTCTTGGTCCAAGAACAATCCCAAAACCTGCGTAGCGGTAGCTATCAAACCTGATTGTGTAGCAGTCCGTGATACAAAAGATCCTCAAAACACAACCCTGCTCTTCACCCCTGACGAATGGACGGCGTTCATTAAGGGTGTAAAGGAGGGTGAATTCGAACTCGCCAACCGGTTAGTCTGAAATCAACGGTGTCATTGGTGACGACTGTTTCAAGGAGCTTCGGGAGATATACTCCCGGAGCTCTATCGGTTCCGGAGGAGTCAGTTCTAAGGGGTCTCGAAGTCGAAGGGGTCAGTTCCGACTAACAAGCATTGAGGACCGAAACCCGCCGTTTTGATTCAAAAGGGGTAGTCTCCCGCAATCCTGGAATTCCTCTCGATTTCCCGGGGCGCCCCCCGGATGATCCAGCCCGCATGAAGATGAAACCCATTGCCGCCGCCATCTCCCTGATTCTCACCCTCGCCTGCAGCGCCGGGGGAAATTAAGAGATGTGCCGAGTGATCAGTGAGCAGTGATCAGAAAAGAGTCGAAGGGGGCAGTCCCGAATAACAAGCATTGCCCGGCTTTAATTAAGGACCGACCGACGTTGGCTTGGCTTGGTTTGGGAACGGTCCGGCGGGCGCCGGCGGCAGCGGGAGACGGCCCGGGATCATGAGATGTCGGGCAAGCGCGGCCCTTGACCACAGGATTCGAAACTTCTGTTCACTCCATTGTCGGACGATCGATGCTCCCCGCTTCAGTAGGGTATTTACCGATGGCGGCAGCCCGATCAGGTGG
Organism: Verrucomicrobiota bacterium; assembly: GCA_040386755.1. Taxonomy (GTDB): domain Bacteria; phylum Verrucomicrobiota; class Verrucomicrobiia; order Verrucomicrobiales; family Akkermansiaceae; genus Luteolibacter. Next base: position 13,251 of record JAZKEY010000004.1, read on the forward strand.
TAGGTTCAAGTTTCCGAAAGAATCCGACACCGCCACCTATCCCATGAAATCCACGCTTTTACTGCCATTCATCCTCGCGCTCCAACCCCTGTCCGCAACCGAGCAGGTGGTCACCTTGGGTGACTCGCTGACCTTCGCCTATGAAACCGAGTTCGGCCATGGGGTGGAGAATCCTTTCGGGCCGGATTACGGGGATGGCTTCAGCTCCAGAGTCCGCAACTGGGCGGAAATCCTCAACAAATCCGGGCAGCGGCGCAGTTCTTTCCATCTTGGCCCGCGACAATCCCTCGGCATCGATTTCCCTGGGGGCGGCGATTACGATTTTTTCTTCCGCAATCGAAACAACTGGGCCGTTCCCGGCCTGCGCATCCATGAGCTCTGGAGATTCATGAATCACAAAGCCTCCATGCATTCCATGATCGATCCCGATCTTGCGGACCTGTTGGATTATACCGACTTCGACGAATCCATCGATTTCGCCGTCGGCGATCTGGAGGATCAGATCCGCAATACTGCCGAGCGGGTTGTCATTTTCATCGGCGGAAATGATATCCGTGGTGTCTATCCAAAAATCTACAACAACGACAATCCCGGTGATTTCGTCAGTCAATACGTGCTGGATGCCACCCGCATCGTGGACCGCGTGCTCGAACTCAATCCGCACATCCAGGTGGTTCTCGTCAATGTCCCGCACGTCGGTATCACGCCGCGGGTAAAGTCAAAGTGGCCGACCGATCCGGTCAAGACCCCCCGCGTCAGCCGCGTGCTGCGCGACCTCAACGGCCAGCTTGAGAATCTCGCGAAGTCCAGGGACATCGGATACGCCGATGTGTTTTCGCCCACCTTGTCCCTGCTCCGGAACAGCACATTCTGCATCCAGGGCATCCCTTACGCCAACGATGGATCCAAGACCGGGAACCTCGATCACATCTGGCTGAACGGTCCCTTGAGTGACAATTTCCACCCGAACACCAACCTCCAGGCGGTGATCGCCAACCAGATCATCGATGCCTTCAACGTGCGCTACGACACCCGCATCGCGCCGCTCAGCGCCACCGAAATTCTCGTCGACCTGTTGGGAAAAAAACCTGACGCGATTGATATGTCCTTCTCCAAATACATGTCCGCCTACGGCAAAGAGGGTCTGCCTGCAAACGATGATTCGGATGGGGACGGTATCGCCGCTTCCGTCGAATTCGCCACCGGCCTGAATCCCAAACTTCAGGATTCCGATCAGATATTCACCATCATCCGGGGAAACAAACGCAATTTCTCCTATCCGATCCGGCTGCCGGACAGCAAACACTTCACGCTCCGCGCCATGTATTCTTCCGGCCCGGGCTCCCAGTCCACCCCGATCACACCCGATCCCACCACCGGGTCCGACGGCTACGCCCACGTCATTCTCCCCGTCACCGATCCTGGCACCATCCACCTGAGCGCGACGATTCGCTGAAATGTGATCCCGCTGAAAGGCGCTTGGAAGAGTAAGGTTTTGCAGCCAACCGAAGGGGCAGTCCCCGTTAACAAGCATTGAGGACTGAAACCCGCCGTTTTGATTCAAAAGGGCTGGTATCCCGCGATCATGCAATTCCCTTCGATTTCCCGGGGCACCTTCCGGATGATCCGGCCCGCATGAAGATCAAACCCATTGCCGCCGCCCTCAGACCCCACTTCCGCGCAGCTTGGTTTCGTTCTGCGCAGTCTGGTTTCGTTCTGCGCAGTCTGGTTCCGGTCCGCGCGGCTCTGGTTTTGACCTGTGCGACTCTGGTTTTGACCTGCTCGGCTCTGGTTTCCGGCTGCGCAGCGAGGTCGCGGGTTGCGCGGCTCTGGTTTCGACCTGCGCGGCTCTGGTTCCCGCCTGCGCAGTCTGGTTTTCCCTTGCGCAGCTCCAGCTCCGCTCTGCGCACCATGGTTCCGACCTGCGCGGCCGGCGGAGCGGTAGCTGGCACCGACCCTGTCGGCGGCGCACTTGAATGAACTGCAGCTCGCAAATGCCGTGCAGGTTGCATGGAAGCCATTTGAAATCTGCGCGAGTGATTCAATGGCCGGGTCCAACCGCGAACGGATGGAAACTCCCAAACTATTGTTTTTCAGCGCCTTAAAATAGAAGGCGGCGTTTTGGCATCCGGGTTGCGATATGGGATTCACCACGACCGTGGAAAACCAAGACCACCCTCCTCCCATGAAACCAACCCCTTCGAAAGCCAGCCATTTCATCCTCGGGAAATGGTCCACCTTCACCGCCGCCACTCTGGGATCGATGGCGTTGCTTTTCGCCACACCACAATCCGAGCCATCCGGAGATCGGGAAATCGCCGACTACCTCCAAATGAACATCAAAACCGATGAGTTGATGGAAGATTCGGCCGTCTCGGTCCGCTTGGACGGTGGAGTTGCCAAGCTCACGGGCGAAGCTCGGTCGCTGTCACAAGTGGAGCGTGCGAGCACATGGGCCTACACGATCCAAGGGGTGTTGACCGTGGTGAACCAAATCGAAATCAAACCCGCCGCACCTGCCAGCATTCTCGCTCAAGCGAAATCCGTTTTCAGTGACCAGAAACTCATCACGGCGAACAAGGTGAAGGTGGAGACAACCGGAACCCGCGTGACGCTGAAAGGCCAAGTGGGTACTTGGGATGAAAGCGATCTTGCCAGAGAGTTGGTTTCGGAAATCCCTGGCGTGACGGCCATCGACAACAAAATCACCGTGGACTTCGAAGGATTGCGTTCGGATGCGCAAATTGCCGCGCAACTCGGGTTTATGGTGCGTGATGATCCGGCCTATGTCGGACTCGATCTCGTTCCCTCCGTCCGGGATGGAGTCGTCAAATGGAACGGCAACATTGGCAGCAACGACGAGCTGTCCCGGCTGGTTCGAAATAGTTATGTGACCGGCGCTGTGGAGGTGGTGAGCAAACAGGTCCATATCAACAGCGATCTGCGGTTGGAAGGTCTCGAAGACAAGGAATACACGCCGGACCAAGCCATCGAGGCGCTGACCGTCGCCATCAAGAACGACTCCCGCTTTAATCCGGGCTCCATCAAATTCAGCTTAAAGGAAGGGGTCTTTGTCCTGAAAGGTCAGGTCAATAATCTTTCAGAAAGTGATGCTGTGGAACTGAACGCAGGTGCGATTCCCGGTATACTACGGGTTAACAATCAGCTACGGGTGGCGAAAAACGAGGCAATCGTTTCCAATGACCGTTGATCTGAACGGTGACGATCACGGCGGAAGGATGACTGGCTCTCGAATACTTAGAATGTTAGATAGATGAAGTCTATGAATTTCAATCGCCTCACCAATCCAACTCACCCACCACGATGAAAACGCTTTCCAGTAACCTTTTACTTGGCGACAAACCCATGAAATTCGGACTTTGGTCCGCGTTTGCTTTGATCCGCGCTTTATGGAGCTGCGGCGTGGTCGCATTGCCTGGGCACCTCCTGATTGGCAAGCCGTCACGCTCCAACCGATTGGAGCGCCGTTTCGCATGAAGCGCTCCTTGGTCCTGGCGCTCAGGAGGGCAGCCCACGCTTCCAAACATCCGCCCGACGCAGACACTGCTGCACCTAAGACGGGGGCTTTGGGCATGACCCTCGCCGAGCTGCTCCAGTTGCATGGCAAATCTTCCGGGCCGGTGTTGATCATCCTGCTTGCAGTGCCAGCGATGCTGCCGATTGCCGGTATCGGCCTGCTGCTCAGTCTTGGTATCTTTTGGATGTCTTGGAACTGGCTCCGCGGCATGGACAACATGCCTTTGCCGAAGCGCCTCGGGCAAGTCACGCTCAACGCGACCTGGACGCGGCGCTGCCTGCACTTTTTAGCCTGGATCTACGAAAAAGCCGACCTGCTTCTTCGCCCACGCTGGATCGGTATAAGTAACCGTCGATTTCGCTCGGCTTGGGGAGCATGGATCGCACTGATGGCGGTGCTCATTTTCCTTCCACTGCCCCTCGGTAATGTTCTCCCCGCTATCAGCCTGGTGATGTTGAGCCTGGGCTGGATGACCCGGGACGGCCTGGCGCTGATGCTCGCGGGCGTGGCGGGTGTGGCAGCGATGATCTATATGATTTCTTTCTACCAGCTAGTGATGGAAGTGGTGCAGCGAGGCCTGGTTTAGCTGTTATGACAAATGGACAGGCCTTTAGTCAGAATCCGGTGCCCTTGCCTCAATCTAATGGGGTAAGCCGCGGGGACCGGTCAATGCGCGCGCCGCCGCCGCCGCCGCCACAAGCTCATGCCCGCCGCCAGTGCGGCAAGCGATGCAAGGCTGGGCTCGGGAACCGCCGGGAGATCGAAGGAGGCTGCCGAGATTTGCCAGTTGGGTCCGGACGGTGCCACTTCATCTCCCCAAGAGGCGAGGAGGCGGAACTGGATTTCCGTGCCGGCTCCAAAAGTGGACTGCACGCCCCCGGACTCGTAGCGGTTTGCCTCGCCGCCCGTTCCAACCGTGAATGAAGAAGTCAGCAGCCCGGCGCTGGTGTCACTGAACACGGCCCCGTCGATTATCTGCCCCCAGTCGTTCAATTCCACGGCGCTGTTGTAGGCGTTCGCGGTGAACAGATTTTTCGCGATCACGTTCCAAGTTCCACCGCCATCCGCGGTGAACTCGAAACGGCCCCCGTCATAGGTCGTCTCGAAATCATAAGCATGGGTCAGCTCGACGTTGACCACGCCAGCTTGGTTGAGCGTCATCACCGGCGAGGTGAGCGTCCCCACCGTGGCCGTTGTTTCGGGCCCTGCCTGCGAGCTGCCCAAGCCGGAATTCCATGTCCAGTTCCCGGTCGGCGACCACGCCTGGTTGGTAAGGGTGAAGTCGTAGTTGGTCAGGGTGGCCGGCCGAAAGAAGCCCGGCGGAGTTGAGCGCCAGGAGAGTGGCTAGGATGGGTGCGTTCATGTTTTTATGGGTGAGTATGCGACCGGGGTGAGTGGGTTGGAGCGGATTTGAAAAGAGGTGTTCCCCATCTAGCGAAAATGGGGCGGGCGAAGGACTATCCGGCAATGCCCCTGCGGCCGGCGATCCCGCGGCGCAGGGGTTTCTTGAGAGAAGGTGGAGGAATTTCCATGATGGTGACCCTCGGCCTGACGCTAGCCCCGTGCCGGATTCTCACGATTCGCCGCCGTTCGCCGCCGCCCTAGGGAATAAATCCGCACGGTAGGACACCTAACGAATCTCCATCAGAAAAACCCCGCACTATTTACATGTCCGCGTGCAGCTCATGCAGGGCGCGGGTCCGGTGATTACGTCGGGGGGTCGCAGTCGCACGCTCTTTGGATCGAAGCGCACCGATTTTTGACCGAACCCCCACACACTTCGGATGTCCCACAACCGCTACCAAAAGAAATCTTGGCAAGGTGGCCCGCCGACCTACGCTCACGACTTACGAATGTGACTGCCAAGACCCCTCCGGTTGGCAGGCCGTCCATTCCTCCATCCTCCAATCCGCCATGTCTGACCAAATCCCTCGCTATCTCGATGAAATGACCCGCAGCCAGGAATCTGTTCCGATGGAGCCCCAACCGGTTCTTTCAGAGGAAACAGAGCTCCCGCCGTCCACTGAAGCTGCAGCCCGCTCTCCCAAGGCCATGGTCATCGGTCTGGGCTTAGCCGCGGCCGTCCTGGCGGCTTTCTCCGGTTACCAACTGCTTCAAGCACAGGAAAACGAGCGACTGCTCGATGAAGCCTACGGTAAGGTTGCCACGGTGGAGACCAGCAGAAAGAATCTGGAATCTGATTTCAATAAGACCCTATCAGAAAAGGACATGGAGCTTGAGGCGGCGCGCGCCGATTCCCAGCGATTGACCGAAACCCTGGCGAAGGAAGAGGAAAAGAACAGGACCCTTCAGGCTCAAGCCGACAAGGCGGCCGCGGCGGTTCAGGCGAAGGAGAGCCTTGCTGGCGAGGTGGCTTCCCTGAAAAGCAACTATCGCGAACTCGCGAAGGACATGGCCAAGGTTGAGGATGAAGTCCGGCGTTTGAGCGGTCAAGCAGCCAGCCGCAAATCGTCCTCCACCGTCAGCAAGTCAACGCAGAAACCCCTTTCTGCGGCAGAGCGCAGCGTCGCCCAAATTACAAGCGGGCCAAACAGGGGGCGCTGGTATTTCGTCCCTGCGGCCGGATTCAGGTCCCCGCTCTATGCCAGCCGTGAGGGGGCTCTCCGGGATGCCAAGCTCCATGCCCGCACCGGGTATTGAGAATCGGCCGCCGGTTTTTTGTTGGGAAATGGCACGGATCGCCCTCCGGGCGGTCCGGAGAATGGGACGGGATGAAGCGGCCATGAACATGATAGAGGGACGGGCCTTCATGATAACATGACAGAGGGACATGACAGAGGGACAGGCCTTTAGTCTCATGACAGAGGGATAGGCCTTTAGTCTAAAAAATCTTACCATTTCTCTCCCCTCCAAGTAGGTGTTCCCCATGAGAAAGGCGCGCTGGCTGGCCGAGTGGCGGAAATCCGCAGGGAAACCGGTGTTTTACCACGTGATTTCGCGGGTGGTGGATCGGCGCTTCGCGTTCGGGGCGGAGGAGAAGGAGAAATTCCGGGCGTTGATGCGCTTGCAGGAGAAGTTCACCGGCTGTCGTGTGATTTCCTACTGCGTGATGTGCAACCACTTCCATCTGTTGCTGGAAGTTCCACCGATGGCGGATTCCGGGTTGTCGGATCAGGAGCTTTTGAAGCGGTTGTCGTCAATTTACAGCGAGGCATTCGTGGCCGGGGTGGCGAAGGAATTGGCGGATGCCAGGACAGTGGTTTATGCGAACGCTGGCGGACTGGATGACGCGGTGGCGGCCATTCACAAGCGTTTCACCTACCGGATGCGGGATCTGGGGGAATTCATGAAGGGCTTGCTGCAACGTTTCACCCAATGGCTCAACCGGGCGCATTCCCGGACCGGGCGGTTGTGGGAGGATCGCTTCAAGAGTGTGATCGTCGAGGATGGTGTGGCGGCGAAAACCATTTCCGCCTACATCGACCTGAATCCGGTGCGCGCCGGGATGGTGAAGGATCCGGCGGATTACCGCTGGAGCAGCCATGGGGAGGTGATCGGTGGTGGATGGAAGGGCAACGGGAAAACCGCGCGGGCCGGCTTGGTGCGAGCTCTTCGGGCGCATCAGGGTATCGGGGCGGATGCGGATTTTTGGGCGAACGGAGTTTCGCGGGAATACCGGAAACTGCTCATGCCGGGAGCGGTTGCGAAGTCCTCGGATAGCGTTGGACGTGATGGGAAGATGATTACGAAGACATTGCGCAAGGGCGTTTCAAAAGAGGCGGCGGAGCGAGCACGCGAAAATGATGGAGAGATCCCCTTCGGCAAAATGCTGCGCTGTCGGGTCCGATATTTCACCGACGGCGCGGTGATCGGGAGCCGGAATTTTGTGGATGAGGCGTTTGTAAAATCCCGAGGGCGCTTTGGAATTAACCGGAAATCGGGAGCAAGGCGATTGAAAGGAGATGCCGCGCCCGCGAGCGGAGTTTTGTGGAGTTTGAGAGATCTGCGGAGAGGCATCACCTGAACGATAACAATGAGAAAAGTGCTCGGGAATCGAACAAGACACGATTCACGCTTCAAAAAATCTCTCCATGACGAAATGATCCCCGCCGATGCCCCATCAATTTCACACCACTGACGGCACGGATTGGAAACCCGGCAGGCCATTTCCACTGCAACTGGCGGACGGTTCGATGGTCGAGGGAATCTGGGCGGGCTGCGCGCAGCATGAGAAACTCGGCTGGTGGTTGAAGAAGCCGGGCAACCAGCTCGCACGATCTTCCGAAGTCTCCGCGATCGCCATCAAGGGCGAGGACGATGGAGAACTCCGCTGGGGTGAGACGCCCGATGCAGTCTGCTTATTTTTTGTCATCGAGCCTCCCACAATGGGGAAATCCGGCGAGAGCTACCGGTTGGCCAAGATGGTCACCATCGCCGCCACACCGGAACAGGTTGCGTTTTTCCAAGACGAACGCTTCGCGCTCTTGGGAAAATGGGATGCGAATCGGGAAATCTCAATCATTCCACCGTTAACTCCCCCGCCCGCACCTCCGGCCCAGCGGCAGGGTGAACTTTTTTGAGAAATTGAGAAAGATTTTTACTTCGATCCTGCCAGTGCCGTTTCGGGGTGCTCCCGAAAAAGCAAATTCCTAACATTGAAAAGGCTTGCGTAGGAATATGAATCATCCGCATGAACAATAACAACCTCGGCACAAAGCCGCATTATCCAATCTTGGATGGGCTTCGGGGCGTGGCGGCGATCATCGTGGTTTTCTTCCACCTTACGGAGCCGCTTGCCAGCAGCCGCCTCGACAATGTGGTCAACCATGGCTACCTGGCTGTCGATTTCTTCTTTCTCCTGTCCGGCTATGTCATGGGTTATGCCTACGATGACCGGTGGAACCAACTAACCATCGGCGGTTTTCTCCGGCGCCGGTTTGAGCGGCTGCAACCACTCGTTGTCTTGGGCATGACGCTCGGCGCCATTGGCTTTTACTTCACCGACTCAACAATCTGGCCGCTGATCCATACCGTTCCCGTATGGAAGATGATCATCGTCATGCTGATCGGTTATACGATCCTGCCCATACCGCTCTCCATGGATATCCGCGGCTGGAAGGAAATGCATCCTCTCAACAGCGTTGGCTGGTCATTGTTTTTCGAGTACATCGCCAATATTCTCTATGTGCTCGGGTTGAGGAAATTATCCAATAAGGCATTGGCTTGTTTTGTCTTTCTGGCAGGTGCAGTGCTTTTGCATTTTGCGGTTACCAACCCGAACGGAGACGTTACCGGCGGCTGGACACTCAATGCCGAACACATGCGCGTCGGGGTCACGCGCACCTTGTTCCCGTTTTTTGCCGGTTTGCTTTTGTCGCGGGTATCGCGGCCTTCCCTCATAAAAAATGCATTCCTGTGGTGCAGCCTGATGATTGCGGTGGTTTTGTTCATGCCGAGAATAGGCGGCGCGAACCATCTTTGGGTAAATGGTTTGTACGAGGCCTTTTGCATCATCATTGTTTTTCCGCTGATCGTGTATATGGGGGCCAGCCGTGTGGTGCGCAGTCAAACGACGGATAAGATTTGCAAGTTCCTCGGTGACCTTTCCTATCCCTTATACATGACGCATTATGTGCTGGTCTATTTTTACGTGGCCTGGATCAGCAACCACAAGGGGATTACGTTAGGGCAGGCTTGGCCACAGGCGCTGCTCACCTTTTCAGGAGCGATCGTGTTGGCTTATGCAAGTTACAAGTTGTTCGACGAACCGGTAAGAGCATGGTTGCGAAGAAAACTGAAGTAGCGGAAAGGATTCATGGCAGAGAAGTGCCGAGTCATCAGTGATCAGAAAAGAAAGATGATGTTCGGATTCAGGGTCTCTCCGTCGTCGCAGGGGACCGGGAATCCGTGGCAGGCGGCGCGCTTTCGAGGGGCTTGGGCCGGGCGGCGGCGTATTCGGCATCGCTCACTTTTTTGACCTCGTGCTGAAGGATGAAGATGCCCTTTTTGTTGCCAACCAACACGTCAGGAAGTTTATCGCCAGTGATGTCCTTGACCACGACCTGGGTGCCAACGCCGGAATTGTTATCGATGAGATGCGGCACCCAGTCCACGCCCTGCGGTCCGCGGACGAGCTGGAACCAGTAGGAAACCGCCTCGTCATTGCGGTCCGGATCGCCAATGCGGCCGTGCGACCAGAAGCGTTTGCCGGTAACGATGTCCTTCAGCCCGTCGCCATCCATGTCCACGAGATCGATGGCGTGAAGTTCGGAAAATTTCACGCCGTAGCGGTTCTCCTCCTTCCGCTCACCCATGACGAGGTGCATTTTGAACGTGATGCCATCCGGGTTTTTCACCTGCTCATACCAAGCGAGGCCAAACCCGTGAGCCGCTAAACCGGTGATGACGTCGTTCAAGCCATCCCCATTCACGTCGTCGGCAAACATCTGGGCGCCACCAGCTTCCGCGAAAGAAAAAGGATGCTGAAGCCACGCCGCCTTGGCATCCACCGGCTGCTCCCACCATCCGTCTTTCTCCAGCAAATCCTTGCGACCGTCGCCATTCACGTCGCCGATGCCCATACCGTGGGTGAATTTCCCGTATCCATTCTGCGGAGAAATCGCATGCCAGATCCAGGGCTTCGCCGGGTTCGCCCAATCCGGCTCGGCATAGCCGTAAGCACCGTCCGTGATGCAGACCAGCTCCGGCTTGCCATCGCCCGTGATGTCGGTGAAATCCGGGGATTCGTTGTCCGTGTGGTCGAAAATCACGTGTTGCTTCCAATGACCATCGCCGCCTTGGGGATTTTCGTACCACGAGGTGATGTCGCCGGGAAAGCCGATGACCAGGACGTCCATCCAGCCATCGCCATTGAAGTCATAAGGGAAGGCGAAAAAATTGTCAGAGTAGGCATTCTTGTGTCCCAGTCCGCCCTCAAAACCGGGCACATCCACCGTGGTCATCGCGCCTAGCGGGAGCTTGAAAGTCGCGGTGGGCGCGTGAATCTCATGCTTTTTGGCGAAGTCCGGCCCCGCCCACCACCACGGTCCGGCGACCAGATCGGCATGGCCGTCGCGGTTGAAATCTCCCGCATTCGCTCCCTCGCACCAGAACTGGTCTGACAATGCGATACGCTTGAAGCTGTGCAACTCCTTGTCCGCCCAAGCGGAACCCAAGGAAAGAGTGAGCGTGAGGAGTGAAATCGTGCGGATCATACAGGTGGGTTGAAAGGGTTGGGTATGTCTTCAAGATGTGCGCCGCGAACCGCGAGCAAACGGCTATTTGGACTCTATCAACTCGAACGGTTGGGACACTTCTCCACCCGACACCCCCTCGTACTTTCGGAGACCGGCTTTCGTCTCGCTGTAATTTCCCTGGGTTGATGAAGGACAACACGCCGCCGCAGACAGTGAGACCGCGGCCGCTGCGAGCGGCATGACCCGGATCAACCCGCAGATGGTGCCGTGCTTGCGTTGCAAGGCGATCACTTCATCAATCGAGCAGCCGGTCAGATCGAATACTTCCTTGCTGCATTTGGTGCAAAACACTCCGTTCACCGATGACCGCATCGCATTGAAATCCATGGGGCACTTGAACGCGAAATGCTGGTCCGTGAGTTTGTTCATCGAACCCATTTGTGTCTCCCCGCCGGAAAAGTCGATGTGAAAAAGGGCCCGGGTAGACGAGCCGAACTCCTGCGCGAGCTGCCCAATGAACAGCCGCCGAGCCGCTCGTTCCCTTCATAAAAAGGGTGGGCGGCATTGGTTTCAGCCTCTGCGATAGCGGTAACCAACCGACCAGGAGCTTCGATTTCATTTTTCACGGGCGCAATTTGGGTCGGGACAAAGATCCACAATGTCACGCGATTGCGTAATATCGGTGTGTCCGGAATTCTGCCAGTATTTGACCGTCAGCAAGCAATTTGCTTTCCCCTCCTCACACCCGCGGAGGGTCTCCCCCCAACAAACATCCCCCCATGAAACAGATCCTATCAGGCACCCCGAGTGCTTCGGTCAAGGCTGACGCCGGCCGCCTCGCAGACTTCGTCCTCTTCACGCAGCGCGGCTGCATCCTGAACCTCTCGAAAGAGTTGAACCGAGGCAACCTGTCGTATCCCCAATTCTTCCTGCTGACCTATCTGTCCAGCGAGGAATATCTGACGATGACCGACATCGCCGGAAAGATGGGTCACTCGACCGCAGCCGCCACCGGCCTGGTGGACCGCATCGAGAAGCTGGGCTACGTGGAACGCATCCATGCCTCGGAAGATCGCCGGAAGATCATGGTGCGCATCACATCGAAGGGCATGGAATTCGTGTCCCACATGCGGAAAGAAATCGCGACCGATCTGGCAGGCATCCTGTCCTCGATGGACGAGGAGGCCGCGGAAACCGTGGAGCACACGAAGCGCGCGATTTCCTCCCGTGTGATTGCTTGATTTGGCGGATGGCGGAACTCGTGGACGGGGCTGCTCCTTGCTAACAAGCATTGAGCTGTTCCCCTGTCTGCCAGTCCGGCCTCGCAGATCACCCGACGTCACAACGTCGTTAGATCTTCACCCCTACGGCGCCGTTAGAGCCTTGCCGTTGTCGCGGGAACCGAGTTTTTCGAGAAAGGGCACGGCTTTCTCCGCCCACGTGGCTGGGTCCGGAAAATCCGATGAGGAAGCGCCGAAGGTGCTTTGCAGCATTTCGGTATCGATGATCCCCGGATTCAGGGCGACGGCGGCGAGGCCGGAGGGGAGTTCCTGTGAGAGCGCCTGGGTGAGACCTTCCACGCCCCACTTGGTGCAGCAATACGGCGCGACCTCCGGCGAGGTGGACCGACCCCAGCCGGAGGAGAAATTGACGATGACCCCGCTGCCGCGCGCGATCATGGTGGGCAGGAAGGCGCGGAGCACGAGGTGGATGCCTTTGAGGTTCACATCGATGACGCGGGAGAACTCTTCCGGCGAGACTTCCCACAGCGGGGCGTTGCGATTGACGATGGCGGCATTGTTCAGCAGCAGGTCCGGCGCACCGAAATCGGTTAGTATTTTCCCAGCCAAAGCAGCAACGTCATCCGCGGACGTGACATCGCAGGTCCGGATCAGGTGGCTGTCCCCAGGTTTTCCCAATTCCGCAGCCAGCCGCTCCACAGCGTCGGGCTTCGTCCCGCATCCGGAAACCCGCCATCCCCTGGCGGCGAATGAGCGGGCCATCGCCAACCCCAAGCCGCGGGTGCAGCCGGTGATCATCACGTGCTTCATCATGGGCCACTTTTAATCCGGTTCCCCCACGGATGCAGGCGGATTTTCCGGCGGGAGCTTCTGACACTGCTTTCCAGCATGAAAATCCCCCGCCGGTCTTATTTTTCAGGCCGGTCAGCGGGAGATGGCAGGCCAGTTAGTCGAAAGCCGTGTGCCGGAACTCCCTGAAAGCCAATTTTATACAAAATTTCAAGCATTCATGATTTTTCACACATCCTGAAGGGATGTCCGTTAATGCCCGTAATTCCGTGAAATTCTCCCTTTCTATCGGTCCGGCAGCTTGGCTAAATCGCCGGGTTGTTGCCTACCTGAGGACTCTAAAATGACTGACGGGCACCGGATATTGGCTGTAAGTTTTCCATTCCACGGTTCATGAGTTCCTTTCACGATCAGATCTTCACGGAGATCGATGCCGCCCGAAAACTGGCAGCTGATTTTGCGAGCCGTCACGGGCGGACCCCGGCGAGAGCGCCCCGCATGCCAAGCGGAGCAGACCGCCTCGCCCAAGAGGCGGCGGCGGCGGCGGAGATCACGGCTCTCGCCGCGGAAGAAGAACTGTTGGCCAGCCAAGCCAGGGAGCGGGCGGAACACCGGGCCAAAGCACGGGCAGAGGAAAAGGTTCATACCGGCGAAACGCAGGAAGTCCGTCCAGCCCCGGAACCGGCGGAATCCGGATGGAACGCGATGACAATCCTGAAAGGTTTGTCAAAACTCCGTGCCAAGGAGCGATCCGCCGCCGAGGAGTTGATTCGCAAGGCGCATGAGGTCCGCGACCAAACACCGGTCGAACTGGACGAACTGAAGCACAGCCCGGAACAGCCCGACGCCCCGATCCTGGGAATGTGGGCCCCGTCACTCGGAGCAACCCAAGTCTGGTATTTCACCTCCGGAGGAACCCGCTGCGGACCGGTGACTTTCGGGGAACTCCGGACGATGGCTGCCAGCCGGGTACTGGACCCGCGTCTTGACATGGTTTGGAAGGAGGGGATGGAAGGATGGAAACAGGCGGGGCTTCTCGACGGTCTGTTCGAGCGGCGGTCGGCCCCGGCGGAGACACAGGAAATCCGTGTGGGGAAAAAAACCAGAACAGTCGCCGCACTGCCAACGGATCTCACTGCGGCGCTGGCGTCGAAGCTCATGCATTGGCCCGGAGTGGGTCGCCTGCCCCTGTGGCTGGGCCTGTTGCTGTTCCCGGTGCTGTGGAGCCAGCTTCTGGGGTGGAGCAAGCCCGCACTGTTCGCCACATTTGGCGGTGCGTGGGTGTCCAAGCTCCTGCCTTTCGCCACCATTGTGCCTGTCGCGGTCTTGTTCTATCTGGTCCTGATGCGGCTGGTCAATGTGGGGATGAGCCGCTGGTGGGCTCTGGTACTTGCGATCCCCGTCCTGAACCTTTGGGTCGGGTTCCGCTGCCTGGTCTGCCCGTCCGGCTTTGCCCACCACCGGAGGCTGGATCGGCTTGGAATGGCCATCGCACTCACAGTCGTGGTGATCATCCCGGCGGTTTTGTATCTCAAATTGGAAAACCCCGGCTGGCTGTCGCCGGCGCAGCTCCGGACCACGCTGCATCACCTGATCGAAGGAGCGGCAAAATGATCGCTCCCGGTGACTGATCGGTGGATGGCGGAGGCCTGAAAGTCGAAGTCGATGAGGTCAGCCTGCCTCGCGCGGCAATAATCGCGGTGCTACTGCTCCAAGGTCCAACAGCCGGGATCGCGGGCTCCGGAACCCTTCCGTTTCGTCAGCGAGTCTCCCATGTCCTCACGGGCCTTTTCAGCGAGTGCTTCCAGTCGCTTGACGACATCCGGGTGCTCGGTCGCGACGTTCTTCGTCTCACCGATGTCATCGCCGAGGTTGTAGAGTTCGAGGGTGACGGGCAGCGGTTTGTATTTGCCGGGAATGCCGCCCTTGCCGGACTCCCGGCCACCCATGGTGCGCGCGGTGTGAGGAAAGAAGAGCTTCCAATCGCCGCTGCGCACGGCCTGCAATTCATTCACCTGATAGTAGAAATAGTAGGCTTCGTGCGGATTCCTCGCGCCCGGCTCGCCGCTGAAGAGCGGCCAGATGTCGAGCCCGTCGATCTTGTGCGTCGGCAGTTTCGCACCGGTGAGCCTGGCGATGGTCGGCAGCAGATCGATATTCATTGCCGGCTCGGAGCAAACAGTGTCGGCGGGAATATGACCGGGCCAGCGCGCGATGAACGGCGCGCGGTGCCCGCCATCGAAGTTCGTCCCCTTCCCTTCACGCAGCGGACCCGCCGATCCGGCGTGATTGCCATAACTGATCCACGGGCCGTTGTCGGAGGTGAAGATGACGAGGGTGTTTTCGTCGAGTCCGTTGTTCTTGATCGCAGTCAGGATTTCGCCGACGGCCCAATCGATTTCCATGATCACGTCGCCATACAATCCAAGTTCGCTCCTGCCCTTGAACTTCGCGCTCACATACAGCGGCACGTGCGGCATGTTAGGTGCGACGTAGAGAAAGAACGGGCGTTCCTTGTTGCGAGCGATGAAGGAGACCGCGCGCGCGGCGTACTGAGTGGTCAGTTGCTCCTGGTCTTCGTGCGTCAGCCCGGTTTTCACGATGCTCTCGCCCTCGTAGAGCGGGAGCGGCGGAAACGCGTTTCCCGTCTCCGGGTGCAGCGGCCACATGTCATTGGAATACGGAAGGCCGAAGTATTCGTCGAAGCCGTGTTTCGCAGGGAGAAAGGGAGCGCGGTCGCCGAGGTGCCATTTGCCATAGATCGCCGTCGCATAGCCGAGCGGCTTGAGCATTTGCGCGATGGTCATTTCGCCGTCGCCGATGCCAACTTTCGATCCGGGCGCAAGGGCATTGTGGATGCCGATGCGATTCGGATAGCAGCCGGTCAGCAACCCGGCGCGGGACGCTGAGCATACCGGCTGGGCCGCGTGCCAGTCGGTGAAGCGACGCCCTTCCTTCGCCATCCGATCGAGATTGGGCGTAGAGAACCCCTTGGCACCGAAGACGCCAACATCGGCGTAGCCCTGGTCGTCGGTGAAGATGATGACGACGTTAGGCGGACGCTCCGCAGCGCGGGCAAGCGAGGAGATCGCGAGGGAGAGAGCCAGCAGGAGGCGGAAGGAAATCATGGGAATCGATCCCATGAGAACGGAATCTCACGGAAATGCAATACCGCCGGGTCGACCAACGCATGTCACGCCAACTAAGAGTTAATCCATAGGGAGAAAGCCGCACCTATCAGAACAGACAGCGGTCGGTCATCCGATTGAGGGAGGCACGGGCAAGAGGGAACGCTTCGGAGAGAAGATAGAGAAGTTCGCGGGTGTCGCCGGCGACGCCGGGGCGGTTGGCGGCGTTGCGGTAGGATTGGCGGGCGAAGGATTCGTAAAAGGCAGGTCCCGGAGCGCCGCTGCGTTCGGCGCGCTGGTGGAGGAAGCCGGCGAAGATTCCCGTTAGAACGAGAAATTGGTCGCCTGCGGCCACTTCGAGCTGGAAGCGGAGCATGCCGCCGGTGGATTGGATGATCGAAATGAAATCGACGGCGTGGGTTACCCAGCCGGGCATGGATCCGGGACGCGAGGATGAGTGGCGCGAATCGAGTTTTTCGACGAGGACCCCGGCGACATAGTCGGCCAAGCCGGGATGGTCGATGCCGCCATCGACGAACGCGTGGCGGACGAGGACGTAGAAATAGAGCGAAGGGGAAACGGGCAGGGCGACCGGACTTTCCAACAGCGCGCGGTGGATTTCCCTCAGGTCGAGCAGGGCGGTGACCGCCTCCGGATCGTTCCAGAGTTTCGCCAGCGCGGCGGACTCCCCATTGGCCGCGAGGACCGATTCGACGAACGCGACATCCGCAGGAGTGATTCCCGCCCGGGCAGAGGCAATCCGGTGCATCATGGACCACAACCTAGCAAAGGATGTGCCATGCCGCCATTCCGCGATGACGTGGGAGGGAAACCCGGCATGGCCCGCCGGGAATCGGATTTCGCTCTGGATTCCGACAAGGATCGCGTGGACGCTGGCAGGCATGAACGGACAAAGCATTGTGGGAGTCATCATGATCATCGCTGGAGCCGGTTTTCTGGCTTACGGCGGTTTCACCACCACCAGCCGGGAGAACATCATCGATGTCGGGCCACTTAAGGTGCAGGCCGATGTGAAGGAGCGCCACACTGTGCCGCCGGTCCTGTCATGGGCCCTGCTGGCCGGCGGCGTGGTGATCCTCGTGCTGGGCATGAAGAAGAAATAACAGTTTCGCGGGTCCGCCATGATCTCTGACATTTCCTGGATCGAACCGATCCTTCACTTTTTCCGATCCGTCGCGAATTCGTCGGTTTTCATCGCGATGCGCTATAGCCTGCTCGCGGGGATCGCATGGTTGCTGGCCTACGTCATTTTCTACCGCGGCTGGAAGCACCGGAAGGTCGTCCAGAAACTGCCAGCCTCCTTGGAAATCCGTCGGGAGATTTTTTATTCCGCTTTTTCCATCGGACCCATCATCTCTCCCACAACCCAGCCCGTGGGCGGCGTATGCTTTCGGTCCCGCCGAGGCCGTCGTCCAAGGCGCCATTTTCCCGTTAGTTGTGTTTGTCATCCCCATCCATCCCGCCGCCTTCGCGATTTTCATGATCTGGCAGATCGTTCACAACATCATCGGCCACACCGGTTTCGAGATCCATCCGCGCTGGCTGATCGATTCGCCTCTCGGGAAAATTCTCAACACCACCACCAACCACGCCATGCACCACGAGAAAATGCGCGGCAACTACGGACTCTACTTCAATGTGTGGGACCGCCTCATGAAAACCAACCACGCCGATTACGAAGCCCGTTTCCGCGAGGTGACCAGTCGGTCGAAGGAGTGACGTTCGGAGGGTCCGAATCCCTCACCCACCGGCGAACACCGGCTTGAAGCCCGCTTCTATCAGGATGCGCTTCATTTCCTCGCGTTTGTCGCCTTGGATCTCGATGCAGCCGTCCTTCACCGTCCCGCCGACACCGCAGGCTTTCTGCATTTTCTTCGCGAGTTCCTGTTTCTCCGCCAACCCGATGCCGGTGAAATTCCTGGCCACCGTGACGCCTTTGCCGCCGCGATGGGCGGTTTGACGGACGATGTCCACCCGGCCGCGGTTGGTGTTTTTCTGCCCGCGTTGGGAGGTTTTCGCCGGAGTAACCGGGGAGGAATTGCCAGTGTCTTCAGGGCCTGCGGGTAAATTGCCGAGCCCGGCCAGCGCCCCGAAAGGGTCCGGCGTCAGGTCTTCTGCTTTACTTCCTTTGTTTGCACTCATCCGCCTCATTGAATCGAAACGCCGGGTGCATGGCGATCATTTCCCATTATTTCCATTGCTTCGAACTCGCGCCGCCCTGTATGAGGCCGCGAACCTTCGGCGCTCGTCTTGGAAACGAGACCGCCGAACTTGCCACCAGATTCCGTAACAAAGAAAGATTTTACCCATGGCCGTCACACCAAGCAAAGATTACAAGCGCCGGGAGCGCGAGCAGAGGAAGTTGGACAAGCGCATGGCCCGCGAAGCCGCGAAAGAGCAGGAACTCGCGGCGCAGCAGGCCGCCGCGCAAGCCGCTGCCGAGGAGGCTTTCAACGCGAGCGAGGAAGGCATCAAGGCCAGACAGGAAGCGGAATTCGAGGCGGAACTCGCCGCCGAGCGCGAGTCTCAGAAGGTGGCGTGATCTCCGGGATTTTCCCTGTCGGGGAAATGAGCCTGTGATTCACAGGCCTGCGGAGCGACACTGGGGAATGACCACCTACGTGTACGAGACGATTCCGCAAAGCGCCGGGGAAACTGCCGTCCGTTTCGAAATCAAGCAAGGGATGAATGATCCCAAGCTCACCGAGCAGCCAGGGACCGGCAAACCGGTGCGGCGACTGGTCTCCGGAGGCTTCACGCTGTTGCGGGGCGAGCAGCCGTCAGCCGGATCAGTGACCGATCCATCGTGGCATCGGCGGGATTGAAGTTTCGCACGGCCCTCACCAGACGAGATCCAGCCGGTCCAGGCCGTGGAAGTGATAGACGTCCTTGACGGTTGGTTCGGCAGCGAGCTTCAGACCAGGGAGGCGTTGGAAGAGGATGGGCAGGGCGATGTTCAATTCGAGCCTCGCCAAGGGTGCGCCGATGCAGAAATGGATGCCGGCACCGAAGGAGAGATTGGATGCTTCGGTGCGGTCCCGTCTGAAGATGAGAGGTTCGCTGAATTTCCGCGGATCGAGATTGGCGGCTGCTAGAATGACACTCACCTTGTCGCCACGTTTGAGAAAGATGCCGTCGATTTCCACCGGCTCCAGCGCCCAGCGTTGGAAGATGTGGACCGGAGCGCAGAGGCGCAGGCATTCCTCGATCGTTCGCGCGGTCTTGGCCTCGTCGTGGAACAGGCGGTCCGGCGGCAAACCGCTGTCGAGAATGGTGCGCACGGAGTTGCCGATCTGGTGCACGGTGGCTTCATGGCCCGCATTGAGCAGGACGATGGTGGTGGATACCAATTCCTCCTCGGTTAGATACTGCCCCTGATGCTCGGTGTGGATCATCCGCGTCAACAGGTCGTCGGCCGGTTTGGTGCGACGTTCCGCAATCACGGTTCTCACATAGTCGGAAAATTCCCTCCCCGCCTGGTCGGCGGCATCCTCATCCGCCCGCGTCCGGCCGAACATATACATCCGGACATACGCGTGCGACCATTTGAGAAGCTGCGGCCCCATTTCCTCGGGGATGCCGATCATGCGGGCGATCATCGTCACCGGGATGATGTCCGCGAAGGATGACAGCAACTCGGTTTCCCCCTCCTTTTCGAAACGATCTATCAGTCGATGGGCCAGCCCGACGATCTCCGGCTTCATCTTTTCGATCTGACGTGCGAAGAAGGCGCGGTTGACCATGGTGCGCAGGCGCGTGTGGTCCGGCGGCTCCAGCTCCAGCAGCGAATGCGCTTCCGCCGCATCGAAATGCCGGACATGCGGTTGCGGCTGGGGAAGCCCCAATTCCTCGCGACTCGCCACATGCAGGATCTGCCTGCCGAAACGACGGTCGCGCAGCAGGCTGTTGACGTGATCGTAACCGGTGAAAAACCATTGCTTCTGTTCCTGCCAGTAGAAGGTGGGACAATGGGCATGCAGCGCGGCGTAAACGGCGTTGGGCTTGCCATAGAATGCGGGGTCACGGCAGTTCAACGAAACGCGCCGGCTGCCGGGATCGATGGAGAGGAACTCGGGAATCGCGGTCACCACGCAGCAGTAGCGGATTTGCCCTGAGCCGGAAAGCGGATTGCCTGCCCTTTCCCCGACGGTCGGTTCCGGTTTGACGAAATCTGACGTGGTTTAGGTGGCGGGTGAGTCGTTGACAACGGTGGCGACCGATGGGAGAGGAAGGCACGTGCTCCGCGATCCTTCCATCTTGCCCATGAACCGTCCTTCGATTTCCCGCCGCCACTGCCTGCGACTCTCCCTACTGGCTCTCCTTTTCGGTCTGGCAAGCTGTACCAGTGTGCCGGAATTGGGTGGGTTGATGGATCGCGGCGGAACGAATGGCCGACGCATCGAGGTGAGCCTGAAAGATCAAACTGCCACCCTTCTCCATGAGGGGAAAGTCGTCGCGGTATCGCCGATCTCTTCGGGCCGGGAAGGCAAGAGCACTCCGGTAGGGAGCTTCCGGGTCATCCAGAAGAGTCCGGATCACCGGTCGTCGCTCTATGGCAACTACGTCCGCGATGGCAAGGTGGTGAAGGAGAATGTCGATATCAGGAAAGGTGGACGCCCCGCGGGCAGCCGCTTCGAGGGAGTGCCGATGCCCTACTTCATGCGATTCACCGGAGCCTACGGCCTTCACGCTGGAAACGTGCCGGGCTATCCGGCGTCCAGCGGATGCGTCCGCCTGCCGAAGCGGCATGCCAAACGGTTCTTCGATGCGGTGAAGGTGGGGACGCCGGTGGTGGTTCGCCGTTAGATAGCCCGTTAGCCGCAGCTGTGGTGAAAACGGGAATCGAATCGGGAGTACAGGTGTTTGCCTTTCTCTTCCGCAGAAGCGGCTTGTTAGTCCGAATAAACTTTGCGCGGCGCGAATTCGGTCTACTACAGGAGGCAATCAGGATTTCCTGACCATTTCCCGCCGACCTGTCGTCGCACCACTCAAGCCATACACCAAACCATGAAGACCACTCGATTTCAAAAGACGTCATGGAAAAGCGGGATGGGTCTGGCCATAGCCCTTCTCATACCGACTGCCACGCAGATACTCCATGCCGCCGTCGTGGGGACGAAACCCCAGCCTCCTAACATCCTGTTCATCATCATGGATGATACCGGGATCGACCAGTTGCGCGCCTTCAATCCGAACGCGCCCACCATCGCGTCCACGCCGGTGCTCGACACCTTGGTCAAGAACGGCGTGTCCTTCAGCAACTGCTGGACCATGCCCGAGTGCTCGCCCAGCCGGAGTTGTTTCTTTACGGGACGATTCCCGCTGCGAACCGGTGTCAAAGCCGCCATCCTTAGCTACGATCTTCCTTCCTCCCAGGTCTCGCCCTATGAGTCCACCACGCCGAAGGTCCTCAAACGCGCGGGCTACACCAGCGCATTGTTAGGAAAATTCCACTTGGCGGGACCTGACAACAATCCGGCCGGCCACCGTACCCCCGCCCGGCTTGGCTGGGACTATTACAACGGCAATCTCCAGGGCGGGCCGCCGTTCATTGACACGACCCTCGGAGGACAGACGACGGACACCACCCTCTATCCGAGCGGCTTTCCTTTCGGCCCCGGAAAGGGCGTCTGCTGGTTTCAAGGCCCCAAGGGTGCCATCCGCTGCGACGACAACAACGGCGCGGGATACACCGGACAAAAATGCGTGCAACTCGGCGGCATACCGGCGCTGAACGCCAGCGGTGGGTTCGCGGCCACGGTGGCGGAGGCGACGATCCAGCCGGATTTCACTATTTATAACGGCTACTATGTCTGGCCCCGGGTGATCAACAAAGGAAAGGTCGTCACCCAGAGCACGTCCCGCGAATACATGACAACCGCGCAGACGAACGACGCCCTGAAGTGGATCCGCTCGCAGTCGCCGAAGGGCCGCAAGGACCGGCCTACCCCGCCATGGATGTGCACGGTCAGCTACGATGCCATCCACGCGCCCTATCAGACTCCGCCCGCCAGCCTCTATCCACCCGGCTTCGTCTGGCCGGAGGGCGTCCCCATGGGCAACACCACTCCCGAGCAGATCAAGATCGTCAGTCATCTCACCCTGCATGCGATGGATCAGGAAATCGGCCGCCTGCTCGTCGGTGCCGGCCTCGCAAGCCGCCTGCCTAACGGAAAACTCGACTACCATCCACAGGACACCAACACCATGGTCATCGTGATGGGTGACAACGGCACCTATTACCCGAGCGTGAATGCTCCCTACAACCTGCTCCGCGCGAAGGCCTCGCCCTATCAGACAGGAGTTTCCGTGCCTTTGATCATCTCCGGCCCGATGGTTCGCAAGGCCGGGCGCACCGTGGACCACATGGTCAACGCGGTGGACCTCTTCGCCTTGTTCGGCGAGATCGCCGGGCTCGAAGTCCGCGACGTGGTGCCGAAATCCCACATGCTGGACTGCCAGCCGATGCTTGCCTATCTGAAAAACCCGCAACAAAAATCATTTAGGAAATACAACTACACCGAACTGGGAAGCACCGTGCCTCCCGGAGTGACGACCGGGCCATCGATCTTCCTGATTGGCGGAATCCATGTCGGCAACGATTTCCTCTTCAATACCAAGGAACTCTGCGAGGATGAAGGCGGCGAGTGGTTCGGCGCGGGAGCTCCCGTGGTCTATGAGAACTGCTGTGACGTCCGCGCCAATGTCTATCCGAAACTAACAATCCAACCGAGCGAGGTCTGGGCCGTCCGCAACAACCGCTACAAGCTGGTAAAATCCGTCCGCGCCTCCTGCGATTCCGACCTCAATCCTTACGAATTCTATGACCTTCGTCCCAGGAAGCACCCCGCTCCGTTGAACCCGCTTGCTCTGGACAATTCTCCCGCCGATCTCTTGAAACGAAAGGAACTGACTCCCGAACAGCAGGCCACCTACGTCGAACTCAAGGGCGTTCTCACCGGAGTCCTGAAATCCCATTCCGTCTGCACCGGAGATGGCAATCTGGACCGGGTGGTGGACGAGAAGGACATGGAAGGCGTGCAGCGACATTGGGGCGAACCCAGCGTCTTCGATTTCAACAATGACGGGACGACCGATCAGGACGACGAAGACATCGTCACGGCGAAATTTGGAAACAAGTGCGATCCCGGTTAGATTCATTCCTGAAACTGCCGGCCGCCCCGGCAGTCAGAGGCGGATCCTCAGTTGAACTTGCCGCTGATGAACTCCACGAGCCGTTCATCGCTCATTTTGTTGGAGGTGCACTCCTTGGCGGCGGTGTTCTTGAACTGGGGAGTTTCGGCCAGATAATGGATGAATTGCTCCTGCACTGTGCCGGTGCCCGTCACGTGGACCTCCTCGGCGTTCTGCATGTAGCTGGTGATTTTACGGAAGAACTGGTTCAATAGGGTCTTTTCCGAATTCTGGGCGGCGTTTTCATTGGAATTGCCTGCGGCTCCCGGATTCTCCGCGTGACCCAACACGGAAAATTCCTCGGTGATCGAGTCGGCATGGCCGATAACGGTCGCACGATGGGTGTCCATCCACACGCCGAACTGCTTCTTGTTTTTTACTGACATCCGGATACCTGCCGCCGCATCGGCCCAATAGCGAATTTTCTTTTTCCCAAAAGGGTGGCGATCTCCCGTCTTCGTCTCATTACGGCTCTAAAGTCCCTTCGATGGAATCGTCCATGGTTTTTCCGAGCGCCGCACCGATGAGCATCTTGATGCCGGCCACCGCGTTGCCATGCTTGGTGTCCCAGTAGTAGCCGTCCTTGGGCACCACCTCGATCACCGTGATCCGCGGATCATCGATTCCTTCCGTGAACCATGTTTTCAGGATCGGATCCCACAACTCCTGGATCTTTTCCTTGTCGGTGGAGACCGTGGCCTCCCCATGCAACTGGAGGAAATCCGAATGGGCCGAACCTTGGAAATACAAGGTCACGGATGGAGTGAGGACCAGCTCCCGGTTTTTGTGACTATCACTCGGACTTAGGAACCAAAGGTGGCCCGCCTCATCGATCTTTTGCACGCTCATCGGTCGGGCCCCGGCAGAGCCGCCCATCGCCACGTTCGTACAAAAGAAACACGTTCCGGCCTTTTCCACCAGTTCGCGTATCTTTTCGATGGCTTCGCCCCCGCCCAGATCGGCCCGGTTTTCTTCCTCTTGATTTCGATTGATGGAGTCCATGATGCTGGATCTCCCAGCTAGCGGCGTGCCTCACGCAGCGACGGACTTTTATCCGTTTTGCGCGAGGTTGTTGCGAAGCATGCTGCACTTTGGCCGTGCAGAAAGCGATCCTGGCGGAGCCGGATCGTGACCTTGAATTCAGGCTGGTTCCTTCGCGCAGGACGCGGCAGGTGATGCGACAGAGCCGGTTTCGAGAAGCGATTTGATTCCCTCGATGATGCTCGGCCAGCCGTTCTTCACGCGGTCGCGGATGGGGCTGACTTCCTGGAAGTCCTCGTGGATGATGGTGAGCTGCACCATTTCGCCCTGCGGCTCGATTTGATAATGCACGGTCGAGGGCGGTTCATCGGCGAGGTGGTCGAAGGAGAAGGAAACCTCCTGTTCGGGGATGCACTTCAGGATCTTGCCGTGCCACGACAGCTTGCCATCCGGATCACGGCTTTCGATGACGTCGCCTTCCCGCCAGGTGGAGGTGTTGCGGCAACCGAAGAAGTATTGCTGGATGAAATCGGGATCAGTTAGCGCCTCCCACAGTTTGGCGGGGGTCGTGCGGATGTGGGTCACGTAAACGAGTTTCGGGGTATGGTTCATGGTGGTTGTTAGGATTCGAGGTTGCGTTTGAGTGCGGCGAGGGCGTCGAGACGCTGCGATTCGAATTTCCCGATCCAGCGGACGCCGATTTCATGGATCGGCACCGGATTGAGATAGTGCAGTTTCTCGCGTCCTCGCTTGACGGTGGCGATGAGGTGGGCGGCCTCGAGGATCCCGAGGTGCTTCGTCACCGCCTGGCGGGTCATGTCGAGCCCGTCGCACAGCTCGCCGAGCGTCTGTCCGTTGCGGGCATGGAGCTGGTCCAGCAGCAGCCGCCGGCTTGCATCGGCGAGGGCTTTGAAGACTTCGTCCATCGGCAGGACAATATGCAACCATTTGGTTGCATGTAAAGTCGAATTTTTGAAATCCGCGGATCGAAAGAATTGACCTCACTTGAAATCGGGCACCCGTGGCGTCCGTAAGACCTGATCCCAAGACGCATCCTCCCTTTTCCTCCCAACACCGCAAAACCATGATCGCCGACATTTCCTGGCTTGAACCCATTCTCCATTTTTTCAAATCGGTCGCGAACTCGTCTGTTTTCATCGCGATGCGCTACGGCGGCTTGGCGGGCATCGCATGGTTGCTCGCCTACGTCCTCTTCTACCGCCGCTGGAAGCACCGGAAGGTGGTGCAGAAACTTCCGCCCTCGTCCGAAATCCGCCGGGAGATGTTCTATTCCGCGGTGTCGGTCGTGATCTTCGCCACCGTGGGAGCTCTAACCATACTCGCCGCTCGGCAGGGGTGGACACAGCTCTACATGCGCCGGAGTGATTATCCGATGTGGTGGTTCCTGGGCAGCATCGCCTGCGCCATCATCCTGCACGACACTTGGTTCTACTGGACCCACCGGCTGATGCACCATCGCAAGCTGTTCCGCTTTTTCCACCGCACCCACCATCTCTCCCACAACCCGAGTCCCTGGGCGGCGTATGCCTTCGACCCCGCCGAGGCCGTCGTCCAGGCGTTGATCTTTCCGGTGGTCGTCTTCGTCATGCCGATCCATCCGGCAGCCTTTGCGATTTTCATGATCTGGCAGATCGTCCACAACATCATCGGCCACACCGGTTTTGAAATCCACCCCCGCTGGCTGATCGATTCGCCGCTGGGCAAGATCCTCAACACCACCACCAACCATGCCATGCACCACGAAAAGCTGCGCGGCAACTACGGCCTCTATTTCAACGTCTGGGACCGCCTCATGAAAACCAACCACGCCGACTACGAGGCCCGTTTCCGCGAGGTCACCAGCCGGCCGAAGGAAGGCTGATAGATCCACAGCGTGCTTGCCGGGCGAGCGTCGCCGGATCAGTCTGCGGCACTTCATCGACAATCATGAATTTCACCTCGGACAACTGGGCGGGTGTGCATCCCGCCATCACGGAGAATCTGGCGCGGCACGCATCGGGGATGGCGGCGGCCTATGGCACCAGCGAGCTCGACCGGCGGATCGAAAGACGCTTCTGCGAGATCTTCGAGCGCGAGGTGGCGGTGTTTTTCGTGGGCACGGGGACGGCGGCGAATTCGCTGGCACTCGCCTCGGTCAACCGGCCGGGAGGCGTGGTCCTGTGCCACCGCGAGGCGCACATGGTGAAGGACGAATGCGGCGCGCCGGAATACTTCACCGGCGGCGCGCGCCTGCAAACGGTGGACGGTGAGGCCGGAAAGATGAATCCTGTTAGCCTGCTGCGGGAACTCAACCATTTCCGTCCGGATTTCATCCATGCCGGACAAGCGATGGCCGTGACGCTGACCCAGGCGACGGAAGTGGGAACGATCTATCAGCCGGACGAGATCGATGGAATTTCGGAAATCTGCCGGGAGCGCGGCCTGCCGCTGCATATGGACGGGGCGAGATTCGCCAACGCGCTGGTCTCGCTGGGACTGACGCCTGCGGAAATGACGTGGAAACGCGGCGTGGACATCGTCTCCTTCGGCGGCACCAAGAACGGCTGTTGGTGCGCGGAGGCGCTTGTTTTCTTCGATCCCGGCCGGGCGCGGGATCTGCCCTACATCCGGAAACGGGCCGCGCAGTTGTTTTCAAAGACCCGCTTCATCGCCGCGCAGTTCGAGGCCTATCTGGAGAATGGATTGTGGCTGAAACTGGCCGCCCATGCGAATGCGATGGCCACGCGATTGGCCGATGCTGTCCGGAACAGCCCTAACTGCCGACTCGCATGGGAGGCACGGGCGAACGAGGTGTTCGCCGTTCTTCCCACCTCCCTTGCCGAGGAATGGAGGGCGCGGGGCGTCGGCTTCCATCAGTGGCCGGTGCCTGCGGACCTCGTCGGGACGGTGGCGGAGGGCGAGGTCCTGGCGAGACTGGTGACGAGCTTCGCCACTCCGGAGGAAGAGGTGGCGGAATTCGCAAGATTGTTAGGATGAGGACCGCAGGCAGCTTTGGAATCCGATTGTCCAATTGGATTGATTGTGCATGCTCGTCATCTTGACTCTCCAACCTCCCTCGCCATGAAACCCACACCGACGCCCGAGCCCGCCCTTCCCATTCCTCAGGAAGCCTTTGATTGGTATGATGAATACGCCCACGGCATCATCGACCGCCGGACCTTCATGGGACGACTCGCCACACTCACCGCCGCCGGTTTATCGATGGGTTCGCTGCTCGCCGTGCTGATGCCGGACTATGCGGCGGCGGAACAGGTTTCCTTCAACGATCCCACCATCAAGGCGACGTATGAGAATTTCGAATCGCCACAGGGACACGGCCAAGGTCGTGGCTATCTGGTGGTCCCGACCGCTCTGCAGGAAAAAGGACCGGCGGTGTTAGTGATCCATGAAAACCGCGGCCTCAATCCCTACATCGCGGATGTCGCCCGGCGGCTGGCGAAGGAAGGATTCGTCGCCTTCGCGCCCGACGCGCTGCACCCGCGCGGCGGCTATCCAGGAAACGACGACGAGGGCCGGGCGATGCAGGGTTCGATGGACAAGGTCAAGATCGAGCAGGATTTCATCGCGGCCGCCAAATTTTTGAAAACCCACCCGCGGTGCAACGGCAAGCTCGGTGCGGTTGGATTCTGCTTCGGCGGCTATATCGTCAACATGCTCGCCGCCGCTGCGCCCGACACCCTCGACGCCGGAGTCTCGTTCTACGGCACACCGGCGGCGAAGGAACTCCGCAAGAACATCAAGGCCCCGTTGCTCATTCAGTTAGGTGAGCTCGACGAACGCGTGAACGCCGCCTGGCCGGAATACGAAGAGGATCTCAAGGCCGCCGGCGTGAACTACACGATGTATCTATATCCCAAAGCCAACCACGGTTTCCACAACGACTCGACCGGCCGCTACGACGAGGAAAACGCCAAGCTGGCATGGACGCGGACGATCGAGTTCTTCAAGAAATACCTGGCGTAAGCGGATTTCATCCAAGTGAACGGAAAACCCATGCCAGCCATTTCAAAATTGAAGGACAAGCTGAATGCCCGCCAGCAGTTGCGGCGTCCCACGGGCTTCCGGTTCGCGATGGCGGACACGATCGGACAATTGAATCCGGAGCAGTGGGACTCGGTGACGGCGGGACAATCCTGGTTCTTCAGCCGCGATTATCTGCAGATGTTGGAAAGCGTGCCACCGAGCTGTCTGACGCCGCGCTACGGCTTGATCAGCGACGAGCAAGGCCCCGTCGCGGTGGTGGTGATGCAGTGGGCGGAGCTGGAGGCTGAACGGATGCGGCCGTTGTGGGGAGCGATGCCGGAACCGGTGAACGGCAAGCGGGCCGCGCTCAAGAAGTTGATAGGCAAGGCTGCCGCTGACAGCGGAACGGCAATCATCGGCAAGCTCAGCGAACGCGTGCTGGTCTGCGGCAATTTGCTCAGCTACGGCATGCACGCGGTGGCGATGTCGACGGAGGTTTCTCCAGACGCCGTATGGCCGGCGATCGCCGAGCTGTTATACCGTGTGCGCAGGGCGGACAAACTGACGGGCGAGGCGGGATTCGTCATGATCAAGGACGTGACCGACCGGGAAACGCAGGCGGTTGGCACCTTGCAGGGACTGTCCTACCGCAGCGTGGAGACCGAGCCTAACATGATACTCGATCTCTCGCCGGGATGGAAAAACCACGACGACTACCTGGCGAGCCTGGCGTCGAAGTATCGCAGTTCCGTGAAAAAGCAGATCCTCGAACCGCTCATTGCGGCAGGCCTGACGCTGCGGACCTTCGACCCCGACTCGATTTCCGCTCCACGCATGCACGAGCTCTATCTGCAGGTCCACGAGAAAGCCGGTTTCCGGCCGTTCACGCTGCATGCGGACTATTTCGGCGCATTTGCCCGCACCGCCGGCAATCTGGCCCGGCACAAGGGAGTGTTCGATGGCGACGGAAAGCTGCTAGGTTTCATCGTGACCCTGCTCGACGGGGAAACGGCCGTCGCCTATCACATCGGATTCGATCGCGAGGCATCGTCCAATTATCCGCTCTACCTCGGCCTGCTGCACGCGAGCATCGGCGACGCAATCGGGATGGGTGCGAAATCCCTCTCGCTCGGCCGCACGGCGCTGGAGCCAAAGGCCCGCCTCGGTGCGAAACCGCAGCGGATGGAAGTATGGATGCGCCACCGCCAACCGGTGCTGAACCAGCTCGCGCTCCGGCTGCTAGGGCTCGTGCAACATGACGAGGCCCCGGACCGGAATCCTTTCAAGGGCGGTTGAGAGCCGGAATCCCGAATTGCCGATTACCGCGGTCACCCGCTCGGAGCCTTCCTCGACAACGAGGGAAACAAGATCTGGTTTTGCTCGAATCAGTAGCCACGGGGAGCCGCGGGGAATGCATCACCGGATCACGGTGTTTCCTCCGACGATGTTGTTCGCGATGCTTGGCGGCGGAGAGTTTTCACGATTCAGCAGGTTGCCTTCCACACGATTGATGACAATGACGCCGGCACCCCGGTTGCCGATGTAGCGGACGTTTCCTCTGATAAAATTGTTCCGGATAAGGTAAGATCCGTTTCCATTGTCCAGGAAGGCAATGTTGCCGTTGATTCCGCAGCCTCCGATCCTCAGGAGCCCCGAATTGTTCGTCGCGAGCACGCGGCCCGTGACGGTCGAATCCACGATCAACAGGGCATCCGCACCGGAAGGGGTATTGGAATCCGCGAGTTCGACATTGCCGGCCACGATCGTACCACTTTGCATGAGGATCGCACGGGCCCCTTCGCCCAGCACGTCACCCTCGACGCGGGTGAAAATCCGGAGATCGAGCCTTGAGGAGTGAAGCGCCCTTACGTTCCCCGTAATCTGAGACCGGACCGTTAGGAGGCTCGCCCCTGGTCCCAGCCGGACCTTGCCGTTGATGACGCTGCTGTTGAGCACACAGGAGGTGTTGCGGGCAATGACCACGTCGTCATTGATGATCCGAAGCCCCACAAAGCCCGAGAGGACCACTTCGGCAAAGGTCGCGCAGGCGAACCCGAGCCAGACCATGCAGCCGAGCAGCAGGTTCAGCGGAAACCTTGCGAACCGATATGGGTGAATCGGGTTCATCAGCTTGAGCTTGTTTCAGTCTTAAAATAAATCTCCGTCGGGGAAATGCAACCGATGATGCGTCACTCCGGTTCCCCTAACGATCCGCCTCACCGGTCATGGGCACGAACCGCACTGGCAGGACATTCTTCCGTTCGATCTTCCCCGCTTTTTTCACGAGCAGGATCAGTTGTTGCGGCTCATTTTCCCCACCCACCGGGATGATCATGCGGCCACCTTCCGCAAGCTGGTCGACGAGCGGCTGCGGAATCTTATCCGGGGCGCAGGTCACCATGATCGAATCGAAGGGCGCTGCTTCAGGCCAGCCGCGGTAGCCGTCGCCGATTCGCGTTCTCACATTGTGGCAGCCCATTTCCGTCAGCACCTTCGCCGCCAGTTCTCCTAACGGTTTTACGATTTCAATGGAGTAGACCTCTTTCACCAGCTCGGCGAAAACCGCCGCCTGATAGCCGGTGCCGGTGCCGATCTCCAACACCTTTTCGATTCCCTTTAACTCCAATGCCTCGGTCATGCAGGCGACGATGTAGGGTTGGGAAATTGTTTGGCCGTAACCGATAGGCAGGGGCCGGTCTTCATACGCCCGGTCCTTGATCTCCGCTGGCACGAACCGGTGGCGCGGCACCTTGCGCATGGCTGCAAGAACGCGCCCGTCCGCCACTCCGCGGCTGGCGATCTGCGTTGCGACCATCTCGGCCCGCTGCGGAGCCTGGGGAACCGGTGTGACGGCTTTTTCCCCGCAAGCCATCGTCACAAGGCCGACCGCCAATGCCAGATGCGGCTTTTTCATGCTAAAAACTGGCACGATTTCCCACTGCAATCAACCGGTTCCTGGTCCCTCACGACTGGAATCCGGCACGCTTCCTCGGGCCAGCGAGTTGAGCATGACTAACGAACTCCGCCATCCTTTGAAACCTCCGGGAATTCCCGAGGTCCTGTGAGAAGAAAGGCACCCGCGACACCTGCCAGAAATCCGCTCAAATGGCCGAGCCATGAGATACCCGGTTGGCCGGGCAGCACGCCATATAGCATTCCTCCGTAGCCTGACAGGAGCCCCAGCGATAGAAGCACCCCGCCCACGCTGCTTTCGGCGATCCCGCGACTGAGGAGAAATCCGAGGTAGCCGAAGATCAGCAAACTGGCCCCCAGATGAACCGTCCGGCTCCCGCCCAGCAACCATACCCCGCAACCGCCAATGATCGTCACCCACAAGCTGAGCAGGAAGAATCGGCGGCGTCCACCGGACATCACGAGTCCACCTAGCAGGAGAAAAGGAATCGAGTTGGAAATGAGATGGCCGAAACCGACATGCAGGAAGGGCGACAGCAGGATGCCTAGCAAACCCATCTCCGACCGCGGGCGGATCCCTAACTGATCCAGATCCACCGGCAGCATGAAGTCCACCACCTCGACCGCCCACATCACCGCCAGCAGACCGAACAACAACACGGTGTGTTCCTTGATGGATTGGAGAAGCGGACGGGCGACGGAGCTATTCATGGATGGGTTGGGAGAGGATCAGGTGTCACCGACCATGATGAAAACACGGGATTTCGTGCCGTCGGTGAGTATATAGCAGTAGCCGTTGTTTTTGCGGGAAAAATACACCTTGAGGCCATCCCAACTTTTAGGTTTGGGCCAACCTCTCGGGACGGAGTATCCCCCGATGGGGAGAGGCATTGGTTCGCCGTTTGCTGGTTCGAGCATCATGGGGGCCTCTACGAACGTGTATGAGCCGGACGCAAGAAGTGCCCTGGTCGACGCGGGCGTGGTGCTGAAGCAGAACATGTAGGATGATTCACCGGGGCTATGGGAATACCACGCCCGCCATCCGGTGGCGTCGGCTGGCAGCGGGTGTTTCATTCGTTCGGCAAAGGATTTTTCCGAATCGACCGGTCTCACCAGCGCCACGACAAATCGAGGCAGAATGAAAACGAACGTCGGCGAGAGAACGAGAATCAATCGATAGAGAGGACGCAGGTGTTTCCCACGGATGAGAAAGAGGAGGCCCAAATGGATCGGCAGCAGGAAAATGCCAACGGACACCAGGCTTATGAGCGCATCGAACACGGCAAACCTCAAATCCAGATCGAACTCCCTGAAGGCCACCAGCTTGTTGACGATCGGCGCTAAAGCGAGGATGCATCCGGCCAGAAGAACGAGGAAGAACCCGTGGGGTTTGGGTCGATCCGGATCGGCTTTCATTTGCCGACACAATTAGACCAGACCTGACTGAAGGACAGGCATTTTGTCAGGTTGACTCCACACGCCCGAGGGTTATGAACCACTCATGGTAAAACCCAATCCATTCCGGCGGCGACGTCATTTTCAGCCAGTCTCCCTGTCGATTTTATTGATAGTGAACGGAACGTTGAGCGCCGCGGAATGGGTGAAACCTGGGGAGAATCGGTCATCGTGGGGCATGCGGGGAGGCTTGCAGTTCGCGATTTTTCCCGATGGATTTACGGATGGCGATGGCGGCCCGCGGGGCTTGATCCGGATCGGTTACCCCACGTTGCCTGATGGCAAACATGACCTCATCAACTTCATTGCCATCGAGCCAGTGGTCGGCGAAGCACGCGGCTACAGTGAACTGGAAAAAAGCCATGTCGATGGCCGCCAGGGAAAATTCCTTTGGACCGGAAACACCCGGCCGGAAAGTCTCGAATCCGCGACTCGGGATGCCGGCACCATCAAAACCCTGAAGCCGGGCGTGGAGGAGCTGACCGTCACCCTGCACGTCGAAAAGTTCGAAAACGGCGCTCATGTTAGGATCCTCTTGAGCCAGCGGAGCGACGCCCCGGATGAACTGCGGCTGACCGTCCAGGCGGAACCCGGCAGCGCGCCGATCAAAAACTGCATCCTCACCGCGACCATGGGAAACAAGGCCCGCACACGCCTGCTGTGGCTAAAGGATGAGCCCCTCTCCAGTGCGAAAATTTTCGGTTATTATACCGGTTCTGACTTTGCACCGACCGTTTCCTTCCCCCTCGCCCGTCTGCCGCGCACCGCTTCAGGTGACGCACTCGTGGCCATTACGAACGATGAGGAGAACCCGGCGGAGCCACTCGATCCTAACAATTTCTGGAAATACCGGGGCTCGAAGGTCACCCAATACTGGCGAAAGCCGGCCACCGGACTGAACGATTCGCTGCGCTGTGCGGTGAACGCGCGGTTCACCTACTGGATGTCCAAAAACCCCATTCCGGGCGGACTCGCTTTCGAAAACTTCGAACTGATCGAGGATTTCAAGAACGGCCAGTCATTCATCTTCGGCGTAACAAAGCGATCTCCTGCCGAGGTTCTCAAGCAGTGACGGTTCATTGCCCCGATGGCGCTTCGATCCACGCCCGATAGTTGAAGCGGTCGTTAGGCGCGGCATCGCCATTCAGCGTGAAGTCGCTCCAGTCACCCGTCTGCTGGAGATTGTCGGCCCATTTGAAATCCAGGGTCACCGGTCCGGGTTTCAGACCAAGTGCTTTCCGCGGGATGGACAGCTCGATTTCCTTGCCGGCCATGCGTAACCCGATCGGCAGCGGTGAGTCCCAAGAATATCCGCTGCCGGCGTGCTTCTCGATTGACGATTGTCGGGCGGTTCGGTTCACCACGAAGTCATAGCCAAGCCAGCCGTTCGTTGGATTCCGGTCGGCGTCGATATAGAGCAGCATCCAATTCGGGTCGGTGGCGGGCGTAAGCGGCTCGCGGGTCGTGACCTGGAAATACACATTCTCCGCATCGGCGCTCACTTTGGCGGACACAATGTCGTTGCGCCCGGTGGAGTTCTGATAGTGGCCCGCTTTTCCCCAGCCGGCGTGGTCACGGAGGACGGGATCTCCGATGTGGTCGCGGAATTCCGGTGAAACTTTTATCCAGTCATCGAAGCGGCCGTCCACCTGGATCGGCTGGCTGTGCACGGGCGGCAGCGCGCGAACTCCCTTGTAACGGCGGATGGCGGAGATCATCTGATAGTAATAGTTATCGCCATGGCCGCCCTTCATCGGTTCCACGTCGCGGCTGTGTTCCTGATCGAACTGGTCCACGAACATCACCGGCTCCCTAATACCACCAAACTCGTTGAATCGCCCGGCGATCCATTCGTTCCAGCTCGTGATGAAAATGAACTGCGGATCCACTTTCAACGCGCGCTCCCATTGCTCCGCGAAATTCAGTCCACGCTCGACCGCGCCGGGTGCGGCGTCCATCGCTCCAGCGTGAAAGCTCCGGCCCTTCGCGTTCGCCTCACTCATGGATCCTAACCGGTTTCCCACCGCATTCTGGGCCACTCCGACTGACATCATTTCGTTTTCGCCCGCGGCATTGGTGAAGACGTGTTGCGGTGAGATTTCCAGCCAGCTCCACATGTCCGGCTGCGTGGGGCCTTTGAAATAGTCCGGCTGGGGTTTGCGGAAGGTGAAGAAGTTGCGGATCTCCTCGCTGGTTCCGCCTGCCAGGCCGAGCCGAAGCATGCGGTCTCCTTCGGCGGGTTTCCCATCGGCGAATGCCTCACCGAGCGCAAGCGTGTCCGCGGGATCACCCCACCAGCCGATTCTTCCGCTAGAGCCGGAGGCTTCCAGATAGAAATTACCCGCTGGCTGCGGTGGATCGACGTCCAAGGTGAGCCAGGCGTTGTCCTTCACGTTTTCAAAGCCGCGACTGGCGATGCGTTCGCCTCCCGGTCCTCCGCGGAACAAGGAGAGTGTTAGATCGGCATCGCCGGTTTGCCAGGTGGGGAAACATCCGCCAACCGAGCGGAAGGGTTTTGACGCCGTGAACGACTGGCCGAGCGTATGCCCTGCCACCAGCGGCGTCGGCACGGTGGTTTTCCCGGCACCTTCGGTTTCGCCTTTGAAATACGCGGGATCGGCGAGGATGAGCGGCTTGCCTTTCCAACGGAACCAGAGGTCCCGGCCCAATCCGGGCGCATAAAGGTTTTTCCACAAATCCGTCACCACTGCCTGCGGATTTCCGAATGGGCAAAGGAATGCGATCTGTGGAGTGCGCCCGCCGTTACTGCGGACTTCGGCAAAGGCGCGCAGCAGCGCCTGATAGCTTTCCGGATAGGTGAAACCGTTGGTAACATCGAAAATCACCACGTCCACGTTTGCATCCGTTAGCATCTGCGCGTGTTTGCGGATGACGGCCTCTTCGTCCGAGACGTAGTAGCCGAAAACGGATTCGCCCCAATGGTGCGGCGCATGGAGCGGGCCCCACAGCGGACTATCCGGCTTGCCCATCGCCTGCGGGTCGGCCGCGAGGATTTTGGAAATATCAAACGGTCCGGCATCGCCATGGCGGCCGAGCCAGAGGAAATAAAAGATGCCGACGCATTTGTCCGCCCGCGGCGGGCCGACTTGCGCTTGTGACGGCAGCGAGCGCCCCAATGCATCGGTGGCCACCCAGGTATCGCTGAAAGTGTCCCGGATTTCCGCCTGCACCAAGCATGGGATCAGGAATATCGAACAAAGCAGCCAGTTGGAGAAACGTTTCATGGGAACCGATCCAAACGCGCATCCGCCTCCACTCCTTTCGTGGTCGATCAGCGGGCTGCGGCTTTGAGTTCGCCGAAGCGGGTGCGCATTTTGGAGAGCCTTGCGGCTTGCGCTGGATCTTTAGCGAGGTCGTTCTCCTCATGGGGATCGGCTTTGAGGTCGAAGAGTTGTTCGAGTTTGAAATCCGGCCAGTAGAAAAATTTCCAGTCCTTGCGCACAAGAGCCTCGGAGGAGGGAATGAAGCGGATGTTGTTGATGGTGGCATGCTCGTAGAAAAATTCCGTCCGCCATGCGGGTTTTTCCGCGGCAAGATAGAGCGGCGCGATGTCGCGCCCCTGCATGGTCGCAGGGGCCTGGATTCCAGCGGCTGCTAGAATGGTGGGCGCGAGATCGACGTTCAGCGTGAGGTCGTCGTTGGTTTGCCCGCGTTTCGACTTGTCCAGCCGTGGATCGGATAGAACGAGTGGCACGCGGATGCTTTCCTCGTGTGGGTACCATTTGTCCGCCAGACCGTGCTCGCCGTGGAAGTTGCCGTTGTCGCCGGTGAAGATGACGAGCGTGTTCTCCATCAGTCCTTGTTTTTTCAATTCCTCAATCACGCGGCCGCAGGTGGTGTCCACCTCGGTGGCGAGCCGGTAATAGTTTTTCATCATCGTCTGGTATTTTTCCGGCGTATCGAAACGCCAGTGCCAGCGGACGCGGCCCTCGTTCTTTTCGTTCGCGATGAAGGGCGGCAGGCGGTGGAACGATTCGTCCGAATTGTTAGCCGGGATCGGGATCGCCACGTTTTGATAGAGATTCACACTCTCCGGCTGGGGAAGATACTGCAGCGGGTTAGCATCCTCGGCATGGGTGGCGATAAACGAGAGGGTCAGGCAGAAGGGCTTGTCCGAGGGCCGGGTCTTCAGGAATTCGATGGCGTCGTTCTCGTCCTTTTGGGTGACGTGGATCTTGCTGCCGTCGGGTTGCCTGAGCCAGTGGGTGCCGGAATAGGCGCGGCCGAAATCAAATTCGGAGGCGGGGAATTTGCCGTTATCCCACTTTCCGACATGACCCACGTAATAGCCGTTGGTCCGCAGCAACCCCGGATAGGTTTGCGACCATGGCGTCTTGAACATGCCGAACGACGGGTTGCCATGGCGCGACATCCATTGACCCGTTAGAAGCGACGCGCGGCTCACTCCGCAGATCGCGGTGGTCACGCAGTTGCGGGTGAAGCGCATCCCCTCTCCCGCCAACCGGTCGAGCGCCGGGGTCTTCACGACCGGATTTCCCGCCACACCGAGCGTGTCGTGACGCCAGTCATCGGCATACAAAACGACGATGTTCATCGGTTTGGCCACCGCCGCGATAGAGTCACTGGCAAACAGGGCGAGCGCGGGTATGAAACGGAGGAATGGATTCATGATGCGGAGTGAACCGATGGAGATAAACGACTTGGGAGGCATTTGAACCATTCGAACGCCCATTTTCTTTCGGCCCGATCTTCCTTGCTCCCGGATTGCGCAAACACCTGCCGGCAAACGAATGGAAAAAATCCGTTGAATCCGCAGGTTGCGATGATTTCGTGTTCGTTCCACACAACCGTGGATTTCATCATGAAAACCAAATCCAAGAACCAAATTGTCGTGAAGGACGGCAAATCGACGATCGCGTGCTGGCCCCAGGAATTCGAACATCGCCCGACGGTGGGTGATCGGGTCAAGTTTCCTGAAAACTTGGCAAAGACGTTGAAAGGATATCATGCCGAAGGCGCCGTTTCCCTGGTGGAAATGGACCAGCACACCGGCGATTTCCAGATCGTGCTCGATGCCGAGTGCGGCCTCGCCACGGATCAGCGGCCCTTCGTCGCGCTGAACGCCAGCCTCTTGCCTGATAGAATCCATCAGCAGGTCGAAGACCACGTGCGCCTGCGACTGGACATGCCTGTGATCGAATGGGAGGACAGTTCCGAAACAACGCCCGTCATCCGGCTGCATCCGTTCAAGAGCGAGTTGAAAACCCCGCTGGCCACACTGCAGCAGGAACTCCGCGAGATCCTCAACGAGGCCGTGAAACTGGCACCTTGTTAGACAGAACTTTTTTTATCCAATCCGTGCGGGGGCGGTTTCATCCGGAGCCGCCCCCGTGTTTTAAGGATGATAGCGGGGACCGTAGTACGCCCGGCCATAGGGGACAGGCCGATAATATCGCGGGCCGTAGTAGTAACGGTTGCCATATCCGTGGTTGTTGCCGATCGCGTAGCCGAGAATCCCCGCAGCCGCGACTCCCGCGACCACCAGGGCGGGATCGACTCCATAGCGCACCGGTTGCCGCGGTGCGGAGTCTTGTGGCACGGAATAACCTTTCGAGTCCTGGTTGTAGGCGGAGTTGTAATTCGGCGGGTAAGCGGGATAGCACC
The DNA here is from genome assembly GCA_040386755.1 of Verrucomicrobiota bacterium. Taxonomy (GTDB): domain Bacteria; phylum Verrucomicrobiota; class Verrucomicrobiia; order Verrucomicrobiales; family Akkermansiaceae; genus Luteolibacter. Next base: position 51,298 of record JAZKEY010000004.1, read on the forward strand.
CGACACTGGATGCGATGCAGGCGGCCGATAAAGCCGCCGCCGTCAACCTTGGGAAATGGTTTTTCATTTCCATAGATCACCGCGAGATCACGCGGAGAAGCAACCGGAAAATCGACCATTCCCGAACGGACAAACATTTCTCCGAGCCCGCAGCGAATCCCCCTGAAGTGATCAAAGGATGTGGGCACGCCTGAGACACCTGAATTCAAAATCCGTTGAATGATGGCCGGATTTGGGGGCAGTTGGCCGGATTTGAGCCCTCAATATTGTTTCAAGTCACCGGACATTCAGGCATTCTTTGATCAATCCGAAAGTTCCAGAAGCGAACCGGACGACTGCCTTGTGCGATCCAAGCCACCCCGTTAAGGATGGATCTCCGGGGTGGGAGTCTACGAAAGTTTCACCAAGACCGGCGCCGCAGAAGGCATTGCGAAACCGATCGAGCCCCACCCATTGATCCAAGTCCCCGCCTATGCAAGATTCCCTAGTCAGAACGGTCAACGGGGCAAAAACCACATCGACCGTGCGGATGGAGGAAGAGGCGAGGCAGGTCATCGCCGAGGCAAATGCCATCGCCGACGCGAAAGCTGCCGCGAAGGCGAGGGCCAAACTGGATGACGAAGTCCAGGCCATCGCGGTCAGGGAAAGGGTGCAAGCCAGAGCCAGAGCCAGAGCGGAGGAAGAAGCGCGGATCGCAGCCGCCGGGGCAAGCCAGTGGTATTACCTTCACAATGACGAACAATTCGGACCCGTGAGCTTGTCCGAAATGAGGGAGAAAATTTCCGATCTAACGATCGAGCCCCCCCTGAACCTGGTCTGGACCGAGGGGATGGACGGATGGAAGCCTTTTTATGATGCGCGGATCTTGTGTGAACCTGACGCCCCGGAAGAGAATAAAACCAGCCATGTTTCCCCAGCCCCGGTTGAGCCGGAAGTGGAGGAGGTAATCATCTCCAGAGAGATCGTCGAAGCCAGAGCCGCCGAATTGGCCAAGGTTGCCGCTGCTGCGAAAGCGGAAGAGGACATGAGAGCCCAAGATGCCAGGGATGCCAGAATCGCCGCCGCGGAAAAGGCCCGGACCAAGGCCGAGGAAGAGGCCAAACTCCGCGCGGATGCGGAAAATAAAGCCGCGAGGGACTTGAAACTCAGGGCCGCGGCTGAAGCCAAAGCTGAGGAAGAGACGAAAAGTGCTGCCGCAGCCAAAGAAAAAGCGCGAACCGAGGAAGAAGCGAGAGCCAAAGCTGAAACCGAAGCCAAACTCAGGGCAGCCGAAGAGGCCAGAGCCGCCGCCGAAGCCAAAGCCGCTCAAGAAGCCAAACTCCGGGCCACCGCCGAGGCCAAAGCCATCGAGGAAGCCAGACGCCGGGAAGCGGCCGAAGCCAAGGCCAAGGAGGACGCAAAGACAGCCGCCGAAGCCACGGCTCGCGCGAAGGCAGAAGCAACAGCAAGGGCCCAGGCCGAGACTGAAGCGAGGCTCAAAGCCGCCGCCGAGGCCAAGGTGATCGATGAAGCCCGGGCAGCCGCCGAAGCCAACGCGGCGGGAGAAGCCAAGTTACGAGCGGCCGCTGAAGCCAGGGCTGCGGAGGAAGCGAAACTTCGTGCCGCGGCCGAAGCCAAAGCCGAGGAGGAAGCCAGGATCGCTGCCGAAGCCAGAGCGCGTGCGAAAGCTGAGGAAGAAGCAAGAATCAAGGCCGAGGCGGAGGCGAAACTCAAAGCAGCGGCAGAGGCCAAGGCTGCCGCCGAAGCCAAAGCCGAAGCCCAGCTCCGGAAAGCGGCGGAAGCCAAAGCGGCGGAGGAAGTGAAACTCCGTGCCGCCGAGGTAGCCAAGGCTGCGGACGAAGCCCGGATCGCGGCAGCGGCCAAGGCCAAAGCCGAGGAAGAGGCGAAAGCCAAAACCGCTGCGGATGCCAAACTCAAGGCCGCTGAGGAAGCCAGAGCCGCCGCCGAAGCCAAGGCTGCCGAAGAATCCAAACGGCGGGAGCTCGCGGAAGCCAAAGCCGCCGAAGAATCGAAACGCCGGGCTGCAGTCGAGGAGAAAGCCGCCGAGGAAGCCAGGATCGCGGCGGCGGAGAAAGCACAGGCCCGGGAAGAGGCAAATGCCAAAGCCGAGGAAGAAACCCGACTCCGGGCGAACGCCGAGGCCAAAGCCGCTCAAAACGCCGTCATCGCCGCTGAGCAAAAAGCAAAAACCGAAGCAGCGGCAAAAGTCCGGGCCGAGGAAGAAACCAAACTACGGACCGCCGCCGAAGCCAAAGTCGAGGTCGAAGTCAAACGCCGGGAAGCCGCCGAAGCCAAGGCTGAGGAAGAAGCCAAACTCCGGGTCGCCGCCGAGGCCAAAGCGGCGGAAGAGTCCAGAAGCGCCGCCGCGGCAAAAGCCAAAACCGAGGAAGAGGCCACGGCCAGACGGGAGGAGGAAGCCGAACTCAAAGCCGCCGCCAAGATCAAAGCCGCGGAAGCAGCCAAAGCCACCGAAGACGAAAAAGCCAGGGCCGAGCTCGATGCCTTGGCTGCGGAAGAAGCCCGGGTCGCCGCATTGGCGAGAGAACGGGCCGAACACGAGGCCAGAGCCAGGACCGAGATGAAGGCAAAAGCCGCCGAAGACGCCAAGGCCTTCGCGGAAGCGAAAAAGAAAGCCAAAATCGAGTCACGGGCCCGGGCCGCCGAAGAGGTCCGGCTCAAAGCCCTCGCCAAGGCCGAAGCCGCGAAACAAGCCAAAGCCACCGAAGCAAAAGGAAAAGAGGAGGCAGAAAAAATCGTTCAAGCCACGCTCTCCGTCCCGGAACCGGAAATCGCTGAGGCAAAGCCCGACAAAAAGCGCAAGTCGACCGCCATTTCCGCAAAATGCATCTGGTTCTACACTTGCGAAGGGGAACGACTCGGCCCGGTGAGTTTCGAGGAACTCAGAACGATGGCCGCCGAGTCGTCATTGGATCCGCGACTCGACATGGTTTGGAAAAAAAGCATGAACGAATGGAAGCCCGCCGGTCAAATCGACGGGCTGTTCGAACGCCGGGGAGTGGCAGTCGAGTCAAAAGCAACGGCCGCAACTCCAACCGCAGCCCTCCGGCCGCAAAAACAGGCCACCCGCAAACTGATCAGCAAGGACACCTCCTGGCCGGGTGCGCGCCGCCGCAGCTTCTTCCTCATCTGCCTGATTTTCCCCTTCGTCTGGCATTCCGCGTTGGAAATGACCAGTCCGCTCTTGCTCAAGGAATTCGGCCAGGTGCTGATGGCGAAAATCCTGCCGGCAGCGGAACTCGTTCCCTTGTTTGCTGTGATCTGGTTCGCGCTGAAACGATTGGTCAATCTCGGCATGAGCCGGTTCTGGCTTCTCGCGGTTTTCGCTCCGGTCCTCAATCTCTGGCTGGGCTACCGCTGCTTCGCCTGTCCATCGGGATATCACTATCAGAAGAAACTCGATGGCCCCGGCATGGTCCTCGCCGTCCTCTACTGGATCACCGTGGCGGCCGCCTTGCTGATCCTCGCGGGTTTCATCGCGTTATCTTTCGACGCCATCGACAACCCCGTCATCCGGGAGAAACTCCGCGTCATCATCCGCAGCGTCTCGGCAGGCCGGACTGGCAACGGCGGGTAACCGGCTTTTCCGCTGGAACCTGTCAGTGCTTGAACGCCGGATCTCCGGCATCGGCCGGCAGCTTCGCGTTCCATGCGAGAACCGCCTTGCTCAGGCGGCTCGCCACATCGGCATGTTGTCCCGAAACATCGCGGGCTTCCGATTCGTCACTCGTTAGATCAAAAAGCCTGACCATACTGCCATCATAGCTCACATGGCATTTCCAACGCCCCTCGCGGACGGCAAGGTCAGGATGCGGCGCTTCGGGTGGACCGGGACGATCCGGCGGCCGCCGCCAGAAGATCGGTGCGGAGCGCCCGCGTCCGGATTTTCCTAGCAGGATTTCCGAAACATCCTCGCCGTCCGGCGTCACGTCGTCAGGGATCGGACATCCGGCGAGCTCGTGAAGCGAGCGGTTGAGATCGATGGAGCAAAGCGCCGAAGTCCCGTTGGTGCTTCCGGCCTTTTCATGGGCGATCAGCCCCGGTCCCCACACGATGAGCGGCTCGCGGATGCCGCCTTCGTAAAGTGATCCCTTGGTTCCGCGCAGCGGCGCCGCGCTTCCGGCACCGGGTTCGGGTCCGTTGTCGGAGGTGATGAAAACCAGTGTGTTTCCGCGGAGCTTGTCATCGCCGCGGATGCGCTCGAACAGAACTCCGAGTTGTTTGTCCATGGCCCTGACCACCGCCTGATAGAGAGCACGCTTGCCGGATTTTGTCATCAACGCCTTTGGCGGAAAGAACGGCGAGTGGACATCGTCCGGCCACAGATTGATGAAAAACGGTTTCCCGGCCGCCTGCGATTCATCAATGAATTTCACCGCGTCCTTCACGAAGGAGGAGGTGACGGCGGAGCGGTCTTCCCAACGGATCTCGCCACGACCCAGCTTCGCCGAACCGAGGTCGTAGCGTTTCCCCGGCTGGCCGTCGTAGGCATCCAGGATCGGCAACACCCGCGGCCCGAGTCCCTCGAAGTTGGTGAGCGAACGGTCGAAGCCGTATTCCGTGATCAACGGGGCGTCACCCACATCGCGCTGGCCTCCCATGTGCCACTTGCCAAAATGCCCGGTGGCGTAGCCGGACTTGCTCAGCTCACGCGCCAGCACCGGGGCCTTCGGGTCAAGCCACTGAGCCATGCCGCGCCGGGTGTTGGCCTCGCGGTTTTCCAGGAAAGAGGTAATCCGCCAGCGCTGCGGATATTGCCCGGTGGTCAGCGCCACTCGCGAGGGCGAGCAGATCGGCGCGTTCGAGTAGAAATGGGTGAAGCGGATGCCCTCCTTCGCCATCCGGTCGATGGCCGGTGTCGGTGCTTTCCCTCCATAACAGGAAAGGTCCGACCAGCCCATGTCATCGATGAGGACCACGATGATGTTAGGTCTGCCTTGAGAGGCCACGACGGAGGACAACGCTCCCGGAAACAGGAGCCAGACGAGCGTAAGGATGAGGAGTCGGAACACGGGTTGGATTTCTGGATATGGGATGACCGGAAGTGAACCCCGCTGATGGATTTTGGTTCCGAGCACACCGGGCTCGCCGACGACTCTGCTGGAAATAGGGATGAACCGTCTCAACCAGAAGAAAAATCGGGCCTTGAACCCATGCGGCGTCCGGGTCATGGCACCTCCATCCCGATGTCATCCCTCGACCTCCCCATCCGCGCCGCGACGGAAACCGCCCTTGCCCACGGCATCGCGCCGGACCGTTGTGACATCCTCCAGAACGGCAGCACACTGGTCCTACGACTGACGGAGTCCCTCGTCGCCCGCGTGGTCACGGACCTCGAAGGCCCTCGCCAGGGCGGCGGATGGTTCGAGCGGGAAAATGCCGTGGCACAACACCTGGCGACGGGTGGCGCTCCGGTGATTCCACTGCATCCCAACATTCCACCAGGCCCATACGAACATCTCGGTTACAACCTCAATTTCTGGCAGTTCGTCACCGTCATCGATGATGAAGCGGATCCCGGAATCGTCGGGAAAACGCTTCATCACTGCCACGACCTCCTACGGTCTTTTTCAGGCCCCTTGCCCGGACTCGCGATCCTAACGGAAAGCATCGCCCTGCTGGACACGCTGGAACGACGGGAGCTTTTTCCGCCCGCCACGCTCCGCCTGCTCCGCGAACGCCTCATTTCATCCACGGAGGCGTTGCGGGAATTCCCCATGCAGCCGCTTCACGGCGACGCCCATCCCGGCAACCTGCTGAACACCACCCGCGGCCTGCTGTGGACCGACTGGGAGGACACTTTCCTCGGCCCGGTCGAGTGGGACCTCGCCTCCATTATCTGGAACGCCCGCATCCTCGATGAGGATCACGAAACGGCGGATGCCATCCTCGATGCCTATCAGCAAGCCGGTGGCAGCATCGATCCCGCCGCGCTCCACCACTGCCTCGTCGCCCGCGCGGCGGTGATGAGCGCGTGGTATCCCATTCTCTATCCAAATCCGTCGCCCGAACGCAAGGCCAAGCTCCGTTTCCGGCTGGAATGGCTGGAGCGCACCGGATGTTAGTCCTTGTTGGCCGGTGATTTCACAAACACCAGCCGCCCCCATTGCTCCGGCACATGCATGTTGATCACCCCTTGCGGGCTCCATACCCAGTTGTCCTCGGGATGTTCGCCGTCGGGGATCTTGCTTTCGTGCCGTGGGATGCGGAGATACCGGCCGCCTTCCAACTCGTGCTTCCACTGCACGCGGGAAAAATTGATCCGCCACGTGTCGCCGGGTTTCGGTGGTGAACTGGATTTTCCCTGATAGCGGGCGAGGTCTTTCCATGGCAGGAAGACTTCCACCGACCAGCCTTTGTCCTTATCGGCGGGATTGTTGAGCGTGCCTTGGATTTTCACCGCGCTCCGCAGCCCGGGAAGATTGGTGCCATGGACTGCGTTGCCGCCTTTCGAATACGGTTTGTCGAGGGTGAGTTCCCAGATCGTGCCGAGGGCGTTGATCTCAAACTCGTAGTAATTGAGCGTGTCGCCGTCGGGATCGAGGAAGATCTCGAAATCGTTGTCGTGGAAAATGATGGCGTTCTTTTTCGTTAGAGTTCCCCAGACATGCGGCTCGGCCAATTCCGCGGCGACATGCAGGCCACCCGCGGTCCACAGCATTTTGACGCGGGTGCGGAAGCGCGGGGCGGCTTCCTGTTTGCCGCGGATATCGACGAAATCGCCGGTCCACGGGATGTTTTTCCAAGCCGCGTCGCCAAGACTGCCGTCGATCACCGGTGCCTTGTCGGAAAAGCGGCACTCATAACGCAGCGGTTCGGCGGCGGCGAGGTTCGCGAGGGAGAACAAACAAATCCATTTCATGGCGACATTTCGCCCCGGCGCGGCGCTTTCGGCAATCCCCAAGTACCGGAGAACGGCGCATCGCCAATCCGGTTTGCATGCTCCCGCGCCGCGTGCAGACTACCCGCCAATGGAAACGACCCGCGTCTTCAAAACCATGAAGTCACCTGTTGGAGAACTCAAACTGGTGGCGGGCGACCAAGGACTGGCCGCCATTCTCTGGAAAAATGATGATCCGGAACGCGTCCGCCTCGGCCCGATGGTGGAGAATGACGGTCATCCCATCCTGCTAGAAACCGAGAACCAGTTGAATGAATACTTCGCCGGGAGGCGGAAGGAATTTTCGGTGACGCTCGATTTCAATGGAACCGAATTCCAGAAAGCGGTTTGGAATGCCTTGCTCACGATCCCGTATGGCGAAACCCGCAGCTACGGTGACATCGCCCGGCAGATCGGAAATCCCAAGGCGGTCCGGGCGGTGGGAGCCGCGAATGGCAGGAACCCGGTTTCCATCATCGCGCCCTGTCACCGCGTGATCGGATCTAACGGCAAACTGACCGGATTCGCCGGCGGCCTGGATGCCAAGTCGCGCTTGTTGAAAATCGAAGGCATCGACGCCTCCTCGGACGAGGGGCAATTCGATTTGGACTTCGCGCGAAGTCCCGACTCGTGACTACCCACCACGGCATCGGGACGCGCGGCGCAGATTGCCGCCCCGCGTCCCCAGGATTTCATTCACGCCGCTTGCGGTGTCGCCAGACGGCGTCCGAGTTCGTTGCGAAAGCCTTTCTTTGACGACCAGACTTCAATCCTGTCATGAATCAGCAAGGTGGTGTGGGAAGGAGCCGCATAGAGGTAAAATGACCATCCATCCCTCGCTCCCAGCAACTGGTTCAAAAGGATGCGGAACTCACGACGGTCGCCGCTTTTGAAAAGATGACCGGGGGCGGTGATCAGCGGCCGGGTTTCATCCAGATCGGCACGAAAGCGGTCGAGCATTTCCCAATCCTCGGTCTGCCGTTGCGGGCCGGGAAGGATTTCCAAAAGCTTGTTGCCATCCTTGGACAGCAGATCGGTGAGGTAATCGGCCAGCATCAAGCGACTTCGGCGCTCGGTGGGAATCGGGAAATCACCGGCGACAGGCACACCACCCTCCAGCGGTTGATGGTGCATCCCTTGTCCGGCCAGCCACTTGTGAATTTCAGAGTTCGTGAGGCAGCGCATGGTTTTCAGGGGAGTTGAAACGAGCCGCGAGATCCCGCGGCGATTGGGATCGCGCCGGACCGGCGCGCAACCGTTAGATGGAGCACGGGACGTGCCATTCATCCGTCACAGATCACTTCGAAACGAAGTCTTGGCATTGGGATGGTGTTAGGTAGGCTTGCGGAGAAGCCCGATGAAATCCCCCCTTTTCAACCTCAACATTCCGCGGCGCACTGCGATCCATTTGATGGCCAGCATGTTGAGCTTTTGCCAGGCCCTCGCTTCCGAGGTCGCCTACACCACACCGCGCGGGATTTACACGGTCAAGGTTCCGGGCACGACGCCGGAGGCAACGCAGGTCCGCACTTATCTCGGGATTCAATTGCTACCGGACACACGCTTCGGGGGACGAGTCGCCACCGTCAGCGGGAACACCATTTCATTCCAAAATTTCGAGAATCCAACCACGCTGGCAGATCCTGAGAGGAAAAGTTATGTGCATGTTTTGGCCGACAGCGGCAGCGGCAGAGGGTTCGTGGCGGACATCGAACAGTTCCGGGCAACCGACATCGTTTGTTCCGAAAATCTCGTTCCATGGATCCAGCCATGGGCCGTGGTCAGAATCCGCCCCCACCCGCACCTCATTGATCTCTTGGGAGCTACCAACCGCTTCGGACTCGGCTCGGGCACGGATGCTGAAACCGCAGACAACGTGGTGGTCTGGGATCCGGATGCCCAACATGAGCGTGTCTACTATTTCCACTCGACCCGCACCCGCTGGGAGGAAAAGGACATCGTTGCCGACGCCGGTCGCGCGATCTTCCGGTTTCCCTACGGATTCTACATCGTCAGGCGCTCGCCCGGCACGCTACGGATCGCGCTTTCCGGAGAGATCGGATCGGACGCGATCCTGCTGCCAGTGCGTCCGGCGGGCAACGTGTTTTCACTCCCCGTCAATCTTTCCGCCTCGCTCGACAAGATCGTCCGGGCGACGGGTGACTTCCCGATCATGTCCGGCCCGAATGCCAAAAGCGCCGACATCCTCACATTCGAGGAGCCGACCACCGGCATCCAACGCGGACCATTCTATCATCTTTCCCGGCCCGGTGCATCGAGCTGGCGCGAAGTCGGTGTGAATGGGAGCTCCGCTCCGATCCAGCCGCTGGATTTCCTCTCGACCCTGGTCCTCCGACGGGAAGGAAATGCCGGTCATGTCTTCGTCGAAGGCAGCCTGGATCCTCCGCCGGTGCCGATACCGCCCCTGCCTCCCAATCCGGAACCGGGCGAACTTCCCCTCACGGCAGAAATGCCTTACCCGAGGTCGCTCCCTCAAAGTGTCTCGTTGACTGTCGAAACCAGCACAGATTTGCAAACATGGACGACTTATGCGACGCCGCAATTTGCCAACGGCAAAGTCATCTTCGATCTTCCGGCGGGACAAGGCCGCGCATTCTACCGACTGAAAGCAACCCTGTTAGAATAACTTCCATGTCCCTTACCTTCCGAACCATTTTCGCGATCTGCCTGACCTCTTTCCCGCTGATGGCGGGAACGGTGGTCATCACCTCCGTGCCGGACGAAGCGCACCCCCTCCAGCCGCTGACCTCACTGGATGGAGTTCCGCTCACGCAAGGAACCCAGGTGAGAGTCGGCGCTTTTCCGGGACTCAACGACAATCAAGTCCTCGATCTGGCTTCCCAAGGTGGACTGGTTCAAGTGGCGGCCGAATTTGTCTCATTCGGCAGTCCCTGCAACATCGGTCAGGGAGTGGAGGGAGCTGCTGGCGGCTTCGAGGTCGCAGTAAAGGATTCAGACGCGGGTTCGCCTTGGGTCGGACAAACGGTTTCCATATTGATCCAGACTGCGGATGGTGAATTCCTCGTCGCGCGCTTCCCGGACAAAGTGTTCGAAGCGGAATCCGCAACCGGTCTGGAACCGCTGCTCTCCCTGCATCTGGCGGATGCAAAACTCATCGTGGGCAGCCGCCAGGGAGAAATGACACTCGCCACCTCCATCGCTCCGCCGGTCGGCAGTTTTGGCAGTTGGTTGGCTGGCTTTCCGTCGATCTCCGATCCCGAGTTGAAACTCCCCAGTGCGGACGCGGATTCCGACGGACGCTCAAACTTCCTCGAATATGCCACCGGTGGCGATCCGGCATCTCCGGCAGACCCCGCCGCCTGCCGGATTTCACCCGATGCGGAGGGCGGCTTGTGGGTTCGCTTCAACCGCGTCAACGGACTGGGTTCCATCCGCTACACCCTCGAAACTTCCGACCAAATGAGCAGCTCATGGCTCGAAGCGACCGGCAACATCGAGCCCGATCCGGAAAGCCCCGCCTCCATGCGCCTGCATCTGTCAGCTCCACTCCCGTCATCCCGTTTCTTCCGCCTCAACGTGGAGTCCACTCCGTGATTTCTCCGGGACCGGGAGACCACACTTTACCCACCATGTCTTTTTCCTCGCTCGGTCTATCGCCCCTGTTTCTGAAGATTCTAACGGCTGAAGGCTTCTCCAGGCCTACTTCCATTCAGAAAGAGGCAATCCCGGCGGTGATCGCGAAAAAGGATTTGCTCGGGATTGCGAAAACCGGCTCCGGCAAAACCGCCGGCTATGTGCTGCCGATCCTGCACCACCTCCAGCAGTCCCGCGCCGTCCGCTATCGCGAACCCACCGTTCTCGTTCTCGTGCCCACCCGCGAGCTGGCGGATCAGGTGCACGGGGTTTTCCAAACGTTCCTTCCGGCGCTCACCGAACGGCTGATCTGCATGGCGGTTTACGGCGGCGTCTCGGCCAACCCGCAAATGCAGGCCATCGGCAAGGCGGACATCGTGGTCGCCACTCCGGGCCGTCTGTTGGAACTGTTGGAGAAAAACGCCCTGCGCCTTTCATCCATCACCACGCTGGTGCTCGATGAGGCGGACAAGATGCTGAATCCCGGCTTCAAGGAAGAGATGGGCCGCATCCTCGCGCTGCTTCCAACGAGGCGCCAGAATCTGTTATTTTCAGCGACCCTCAGCCCGGACCTGACACTGATCCAACAGATGCTGCTGAAAAATCCGCAGGTGATCCAAATCGCCGGTGAAACGGACGATGTCGATTTGATCCATCAGCTCGCCTATCTCGTCTCCGAAGAGAAGAAGGGACCATTGCTTCGCTACCTGATCAAGCACGGCGATTTGAAACAAGTCCTCGTCTTCGCGTCCTCCACCACCAAGGTGGACGCCATCGTCAACAAGCTGCTGAAAAACAAAATCCACGCCGCTGCCATTCATTCCAAGCTCGGCCAGCAAACCCGGCAGTTCACGTTGCAGCAATTCAAATCCGGCCAACTGCGCGTCCTCGCCGCCACCGACCTGTTAGCCCGCGGCATCGACATCGGATTCCTGCCCTGCGTCATCAACTACGAACTCCCCCGCTCGCCCAAGGACTACCTTCACCGCATCGGCCGCACGGGCCGCGCGGAAAATCCCGGTGACGCCATCTCCCTCGTCAGCCCGGAGGAAATGGACCATTTCCAAGTGATTCAGAAAAAGATGGGGAAACGCGTGAAGATCCTCAGCGGGGACGGGATCGACCTGCAGGGATATTGAGGCCATGGCGGGGTTTGGCTCAGGCGGCGATCAACTCGCGCCTCTTCCATGCTTCACAACCGCACCGCCAGCCGCGTCTGCTTGGTCAGCGGAAACTCCTGCGTCACCCGCGCCTGCGAACGGCGGTGGATGCCGACCAACATTCCCACCGCGGCCAGACTGAAGACCAGGCTCGTGCCGCCGTAGCTGACGAACGGCAGCGGCAGTCCGTCGTTAGGCAGCAGCGCGGTGGTGACGCCGATGTTCTGGATCGCCGGGACGACGATGACGCAGGTCAGCCCGAGGGCGACGCAGCGGTTGAAAACATTGTTCGCCTGCAGCGCGATGCCGCAGCCGCACACCGCGATGATGACATAGCAAAGGACCGCGCCCAAAGTGAACGGCAGACCTAACTCCTCACCCACAACCGGAAAAATGAAGTCCGTGTAGGCGAAGGTCAACGTGCCGAATTTCTCCACCCCGTTGCCGAGACCGACCCCCCACGGGCCGCCATTGCCGAGAGCTAACAACCCACGCCATTGCTGCATCCCCTTGCCGAGCTGGTGCACCGGATTGTCGAGGTCCAGCCAGGCGTCGATCCGCGATCGGCGGACCACATCATGGGCGATGAACCAGGAGGCTCCGGAAATGGCCACCAGCGCCGTCGGCAGGGTATAGATCATCCGGGTGCCGATGCAAAACATGATCGCGGCCACCGCCACGCACAGGGAAAGGGCGGTGCCCACATCCGTCTCGGCGGCGATCAACAGGATCGGAACACCCGCGATGATCCCGGGAATGACGAAGCCGCGCCAGAAGGTATGAATTTCGGTCTGCCACCTCGCGAACCATGAACCCAGTGCCAGAATGATCACGATCTTCGCCGCTTCGGATGGCTGGAAATCGCCGATCAGCGGCAGCTTGATCCAGCGGTTCGAGCCCCAGTGCGGATTCGCGATGCCGGGCACGAAACAAAGCGCTAACAGGACGCAGGCTCCTGCCAGCATCCAAGGTGAGTATTTGCGGAGAATCTCCAGCGGAAACCGGGCGGCAAACACAGCGGCGAACACCCCTGCCACCGCCATCATCGCCTGACGGCTCATGAAATGATAGGGCGAGAATCCCGCCACCCACGCCCCGGTGCTGGTGAGCATGATCAGCCCCAGCGCCACCAGCGCGACGACGGCGGTGCAGAGCAGGACTGAACAGTGGCGGGTCATCGGGGTATGATCTGAATTACGGAATCACCAGGCTCATGCCGACCTTCATCTTGCGGGCGTCGCTGATGCCGTTGGCCTTCATGAGGGCGTCCTGGTTGACTTTGAATTTATTGGCGATCCGCCACACGCTGTCGCCGTTCTGGACGACATAACTTTTTCCGGAAGCCGTCGCCACCGGAGCTTCCGCCGGATACGCGATCTTCGATTTCACCACCTGGGCCCGCGGGGCATTGGCGATGTCCACGTTTTCCATCATCCCGAGGTCGGGTTCCGCCGCGCTGCGCTCGCGAATGGCGGTCACTTCCGGCGGATCCTGCGCGACGATACGCTTCGGCGGGATCTTTAGCATGATGCCGGGGATGATTTCCGCATGCTTGTTAGTCAGCCGGAGGTCGCCTTCATCGACTCCCAGTTTGGTGGCGATGCGTTCGTAGTTGTCCCCTTGGGAAACCATGAACGCCTTCTCACCGGTGGATAGAAGCGGAAGGTTCGCGCGCGGTGGGGCGGGAACGGTGGCGAAGTCTTCCGCGTTTCCGCTCTTCGCCGTTTTCGATTCATCCGGCGCCCGGCCATCGAGGAAATTCTTATGCACGAAGATCAGGCCGATCGCCACGATGTGAACCAGGAAAATGATCGTTAGAGCCCGCGAGATTTTCGAGCTGCTGTCCTCGATCTCCATGTCAGGACTGGCGGTGGCGGCGACCCGCTGTTTGCGGTTGTTGCCGGTGACCGCGCTCAGGCGCTTGAAAATTCCCTTGGGGGCGGGACGACGTTTGACAGGCAGAGTTTGTGGTTTCATGGCGGGGTTGTTAGCGGAGTTGGTGGACGAGGTCGCGGAAGGCGTTTCCGCGTTGTTCGTAGCCGGTGAACTGGTCGAATGACGAGGTCCCGGGAGAGAGCAAAATGGTGGAGCCGCGCGGCGCGAGACTGCGGGCGGTGGTGACAGCATCAGAAAGCGTCGATACCGATTCACAGGGCACGGCCTGGGCGAACAGGGCGGCCAGCGGTCGTGATATTTGTCCGAAGGTGACGGCGGCCAGCGCCTTCTCCGTTAGAAGCGGGACCACCCCCGAATAGTCGAGTCCCTTTTCCTTGCCGCCGGCGATCAGGACGACCGGCCGGGTTTGCGAACGCAGGGCGCTCTCCAGCGCGTGGAGGTTCGTGGCCTTCGAGTCATTCAGATATTCGACGCCGTCGAGCGTGCGGATGAGCTCGCAACGGTGCGGGGGTGGCGCGTAACCGTGGAGAGCCTCGCGCATGATTCCCGCCGAAATGCCGATGGCACTGCAGGCGGCGAGCGCGGCCATCGTGTTTTCCGCGTTGTGAAGTCCGCGCAGCGCGGTGTCGCGGTCCATGTCGAGCATGGTCTCGCTGCCGTGTTCGATGGTCTTCCCTTCGGAATACCAATCCGCCGAGGCATCCATCGTTGAAAATGTCACGACCTTCGCCGCGAGCGAGGGCAAGTTCTCTCCTGACCTAACGACCGCCGAGTCCGCGTCCGTCTGGTTTTCAAAAATCCTCAGCTTGGCCGCACGATACGACTCGACAGTCGGATAGCGGTCCATGTGGTCGGGCGCGAAATTCAACCAGATCGCCACCACCGGATGCAGCGTGCGGATCGTCTCCAACTGAAACGAGCTCAGTTCCAGCGAAACCACCTCGGGCGGATTCGACTGGAGGACGACCTCGGCAAACGGTGTGCCGTAGTTGCCACAGGCGGTTCCGCCGAGACCGGCGTGGGAAAGGATGCGCTCGACCAGTTCGGTGGTTGTCGTTTTTCCGTTAGTCCCTGTGATTCCGATGATCCGTCCTCCGAAATAACGCGCTGCCAGTTCCACCTCGCCGATCACTTCACCGGCATGGGTGGAAAAGGCCGTGACATAGGAGCCATACGTGTCGATGCCCGGGCTCACAACGAGCAGGTCGGAAAACACCTCACGGCCATCCACTTCGGTCGCGTTCGGATGGATCCCGACGCCCGCGGGCATTTCCACGAATGCCTCCGGTCCGGCGCTGTCCCAGGCGGATACCGTCGCACCCTCGCGCAACGCGAGCGCGGCGGCCGCGCGGCCGCTGCGTCCCACGCCGAGAATGGCGACATGTTTTCCGGTTAGACTCATTTTCAGGCGATCTTGAGAAGGGCGAGGCCGAAGAGGGCGAGCATGATGGAGATGATCCAGAAGCGGATGATCACCTGGTTCTCATGCCATCCTAACAATTCAAAATGATGGTGGATCGGCGACATCTTGAAGATCCGCTTCTTGCGAAGCTTGAAACTGCCGACCTGGAGGATGACCGACATCGCCTCCATCACGAACACGCCGCCGATGATGACGAGCAGCAGTTCCTGTTTCGCGCAGATCGCCGCCGTGCCGAGCGCGCCGCCGATGGCCAGCGAACCGGTGTCGCCCATGAAGACCTTCGCCGGGTGGCAGTTGAACCACAGGAATCCGAAACACGCGCCCACCAGCGCCATGAGGAACACCGCCAGCTCGCCGATATAACGGTTGTGCGGAATCACCAGATACTCCGTCGCCATGAAAAAGTGGCCTGCCAGATAAGCAAGAAAGGCGTAGGACAACGCCACGCTGATGGTGGTGCCGGTCGCAAGCCCGTCAAGACCGTCCGTTAGATTTACCGCATTCGAGCAGCCGACGATAACCAGCGCGAAGAACGGGATGATCAGCCACCCGAGATCGATGATCGGCACCTTGAGCAGCGGGAAAGAAATCGCGCCGATGCCGATGGGATTCTGCCCAAGCCGGTATCCCGCCAAGCCATCGGCAATCTGTTGGGGCGATGCGCCGAAGCCGGAGATTTCCTTTTTGAAACAGAGGAACGTCGCGGCGACCAGGGCGATGACCAGTTGCCACGCGAGCTTTTTCCGGCTGCTGATGCCGTCGGATTTCTTCTCCTTCACCTTCTTGTAGTCGTCGCAAAATCCCAACAGCCCGCAGGCGGCCATGGTGCAGGCGCAGACGGCGATGAACGGGTTCAATGGCCGGGAGAAAACCAGGGTGGAAATCAACACCGAACCGATGATGAGGACGCCACCCATGGTCGGAGTGCCGATTTTCCCGCCATGAAGTTCGGCCAGTTTGTGGACCTCTTCGGCGTTGCGAATCGGCTGGCCGAGCTTGAGCGAAATCAACCGCCGGATCACCCGCGGCCCGAAGAGCACCGAGAGGATGAAGGCTAACAGACCAGCGCTCGCCGCACGGAAGGTGATGTATTGGAACAGGTTCAGGAACCGGAAGGTCTTCGCCCACGACTCTCCTTGGTCAAAGGCGTTCTGCCAGAAATCGTAAATCGCGGGGAGCATCAGTTTCGGGGGAATGCGGCGTGCATGACGCGTTCGACGGTGGCGGCGCGGCTGCCCTTGAACAGGACGACGTCACCGGGTTTTACCTCGCCGGACAACCACTTGGCCGCCTCTTCGAGGTCCATGAAATGAGGGGCGTGATTCGCACCTTCCGCGATGCCTTCCGAGCCTTCGCCGACGGCGACGACCGTTAGATGGCGTTCGGCAGCAAGAGCCCCGGTGCGCAGGTGGGCGGCGGGCGCGTGGACTCCGAGCTCACCCATCCGGCCGAGCACGATGATGCGACGGGCGCTGTCATCGACCGGTGTGTCCGCCAGGGTTTCGATGGCGGCGGCCATCGACTCGGGATTCGCGTTGTAGGTGTCGTCGATAACGGTGGTGCCGTGGTATTCGTAGCGGCAAAGACGACCGCCGGTTAGGACGGCATTGGAAAGTCCGGCGGCGATTTCCGATGGAGCGATCCCGAGTTTCCACCCGGCGGCGGCGGCCAGCAGCGCGTTGGTCACCATGTGGCGGCCGGGCACCGGCAGCGAAACCTCCACCGACTCCTCGCCTTCGATGACGAGGGTGAAAATGGTTCCGTCCGCTTCGAATTTGAGATTTTCGGCACGCACGAGGCCACGGCCGTTGCCGACGGCGATCATGTTGGCCTTCGTCCGCTGGCGTAGATAATCGCGGAAATCGCAGGTCGCAGGCAGAAACAGAATTCCATCCGCCGGCAATCCGCGCGCGAGCATCCCCTTCTCCTCGGCGATGGCCTCGCGCGTGCCCATAAACTCGATGTGGGCGGTGCCGATGTTTGTGATGATGCCATATTTCGGCCGTGCGATCTGGCACAGCGGCGCGATCTCGCCGGAGTGGTTCATCCCCATTTCCCAAACAGCGGCGGTATGCTCTTCCGTCGTAGCGAGGATCGTTAGAGGTACGCCGATGTGGTTGTTCAGATTCCCGCGCGTGGCGGAGACGTTGAACTTCCGCGCGAGCACGGCCGCGGTGAAGTCCTTGGTGCTGGTCTTGCCGTTGGAGCCGGTGATCGCGACCACCGGGATGTCGAGCTGCTTGCGCCACCAGAGAGCCAGGCGTTGAAGTGCTAACAAAGTATCGTCCACCGCGATGACCGCCGCGTTTTCCGGACACTCCCCCGCCCACTTGTGGACGATGGCAACCGCCGCGCCGTCCGCCAGGGCTTTGGCCGCGAACAAGTCTCCATCGAAGTTTTCTCCACGCAGGGCGAAAAACGCCGAGCCGTTAGGCAGCTTGCGGGTGTCCGTCGAGACACCTCCGGTGACCATGATGTCATCCTTTCCCGCAGCCACAGGCACGCCGAGGATTTCCGCAAGTTGCTGTGCTGGGATCGGTTTCATCGCATGTCGGCAATGGCCTGGGCACGGTCCCGCAGGGCCTTGCTGGCGTGTTTACGGTCGTCGAAGTCGAGGGTTTCGCTGGCAAACTGTTGGGTCGTTTCGTGGCCCTTGCCGGCGATGAGGATGATGTCGCCCGAGAGCGAGTTCTGCACCGCGAAGTCGATGGCTTCGGCGCGGTCGGGAATGCTGCGGAAGACTTTGCCTGCTAGACCGATTTCGATCTCGCGGATGATCGCAAGCGGATCCTCGGAACGTGGATTGTCGGAAGTCACCACACAGGCATCGCTATGGCGGGAGGCGGCGGCGGCCATCAGCGGGCGCTTGGTTTTGTCGCGATCCCCGCCGCAGCCGAAGACGGTGATGAGGCGGCGCGGATCGAGTTCCTTGAGCGTGCGGCAGGCGTTTTCCAAGGCGTCCGGAGTGTGCGCGTAGTCCACGAAAACCGTGGCGCCGCCGGCATTGCCGACGTTCTCCATGCGGCCGGGAACCTGCGGTGATTCGATCAGCGACGCGACCGCCTCACGAGGCTTGATGCCGCAAGCACTGGCGGCGGCGATGGCGGCTAACAAATTGTAAACATTGAAGCGCCCGATCAACGGGGCGCGGACGAGGAAGCTTTTTCCCTTCGCCGTGAGCTCGAATTCCATGCCGCGGGCGGTCTGACGGAAATTGTTGGCGCGGAAATCGCAATGCACGCCGAAGCCGAAACGGATGACCGGCATTTTCCCATCCAGCGAGGTAGCGAGTTCGGCCCCGTAGGCGTCGTCGAGATTGATCACCGCCACCGGCTTCTTCCCGAGCGGATTTGCGGCGAGTTCGTGGAACCATTCGGCCTTTGCCTTGAAGTAGGATTCAAGCGTACCGTGGTAATCGAGATGATCCTGCGTGAGATTGGTGAAGATGCAGGCGTCGAAGCCGACCGAAGCGATTCGCTTCTGATGGATGCCATGTGAGGAAACCTCCATCGCCACTCCCCTGCAGCCGTTGTCGCGCATGCGGGTGAGCAGCCCGGAAAGCTCGATGGACCCCGGCGTCGTGTGTTTTGCAGGCTCGACCGCATCACCGTCATCAACGAGGATGGTACCTAACAAACCCGCGCGGTGCCACGCGGTTTTCATGATGTGGTGCAGGAGAAACGCGGTGGTCGTCTTGCCGTTGGTGCCAGTCACACCAGCCACTGATAGATCCTTCCACGGATCACCGGCCAAGGCCGAGGCCAGTGCGGAAACAGCGGTCCGGCTGTCCGGCACATGCAGCCAGGTGGCGGGCGCGGTGTAGTCCGACGGCTGCGCGGTTTCCGCAAGAATCGCAGTGGCTCCGGCGGCGAGGGCGTCATTGATGAAGCGGTGGCCGTCGAGCGTGGTACCACGGATGGCCGCGAAGATCATCCCAGGCGCGACTTCGCGCGAGGACGCGGTGATGGCATGCACCTCCGCATCCAGCGATCCGGCGACCGTGACTTTGGTTAGACAGGAAACAAGGTCGCGGAGAATCATCGGGCGGCAGTGACGGGCGGAGTGGAAATGGGCTCGGTGGGTTGCAAATTCATGTGGGCGGCAACGCGGGTGGCGATCCTGCTGAAGATCGGCGCGGCGACCAAGCCGCCCTGCGCCTTGATGGTGGGATGCTGTGAATCGTCGACAACGACCACGCAGACGAACGCGGGATCAAGCGCGGGCATCATACCCGCGAACGAGGCGATCTTCTTGTGATCGTAGTAACCTCCCGCTGGATTGATTTTCTTGACGGTGCCCGTTTTCCCGCCGACGAGGTGACCGTCGACGGCGGCACGGGTGGCGGTACCGCTTTTCACGACTTTTTCCAGAGCGACGCGCATCTGCATGGCGGCTTTCGGCTTCAACACCTCGCAGACGATCTCGGGCTGATAGTCCTCGATCACCGTGCCGTCGTTGGCGATCAGGGATTTGATGATATGCGGTTTCCTGAGTTTCCCGTCACTGGCGATGGCCGAATAGGCACAGGCGAGCTGCAGCGGAGTGACGTTGGTGGCATAGCCATAACAGGCGCGCGAAAAATCCACTTCCTTTCCGGTATTGCGGGCGATTCCCGAACTTTCACCACTGAGCAGGATGCCGGTCTTGCTGCCGAATCCGTAGTGGCGCATGTAGTCGTAAAAACGCTTCGAACCGAGCTGCCGTCCGAGACTGTAGGCGCCGTTGTTATTGGACTTTGCCAGCACGCCTTCGACACTCAGCGAGCCGGCGGGATGTTCGTCGGTGACCGTGAATCCCTTGCCCTGATAGAATCCGTTATGGCAGTAGATCGAGGTCAGCGGCGTGACGAGCCCCTCGTTCAAGGCGCCGGATGCCGAGACGATCTTGATCGTCGATCCGGGTTCGTATACCGTCTGGATCGCGTAGTTGAATCCGTTCTTCGAGATGTCCTCCTTGTGGTTGAGATCGAAGTGTGGACGGCTAGCCATGGCGAGGATCTCGCCGGTTTTGGGATCCATCAGGATCGCGGCTCCCTGCCTCGACACGAACTCAGCCAGGCCGGCGTCGAGTTCCTCCTCAAGGATCGACTGGATGCCCATGTCGATGGTGAGCTTGACGTTCAGTCCGGCGCGCGGCGGTTTCAGACCGCTGGAAGGTCCGGGAACCAGTTGTCCGCGCGCGTCGCGATAATGCTCACGCCAGCCGTCGCGGCCGGCCAGATAGGGTTCCATCGACGACTCGACGCCGAACTTGCCGACGATCCTGGTCCGGGTTTTTCCCTCGGCATCCTTTTCGTCGACCTCGCCGGTGAAGCCGGTCAGGTGCGTCGCCAGATTCGGTGCGGTATACCACCGTTTGATCGATCCCTCGACCACAAAGCCCTGGATCCGGTGCTTGTTGATCGTCTCTTCAAGTTGATAGCCCATATCCTGCGGCAGCTCCTTGGCGATGGGAAACCAGTTGCCCTTGGTGTTCTCGATCTTCTCGCGAAGCTCATCACGATACATTCCCAAAGGCCGCGCGAGGATGCCGATGGCGTAAGCCAGATGTTTCCGGACGATGGCATCGGGAGTCTCGCGGGCAAGGATCTCGCCACGAAGCATGTTGATGCGGCGGCTTTGTTTCACCGGGTCGAGTGCGCTCCAGCCGGGTTCTTCCGAGGCTTCCTGATAGGCAAGCCCCCTGCTGGCCTGCGTCGGATCCATCAGGATCTTGCGATCCAGGATCACCGTCGAAATCGGGATGCTTTTCGCAAGCGGTTCTTCCCGGCGATCCACAATCATGCCCCGCTGCGCCCATAGCTTTTCGGTCGTGTGGCGCTCGCGTTGCGAGCGGTCCGAGTAGCGGCGATCCACGAGCTGGATCTGGACCAACCTCGCCGAAAGCACGCTGAGCCCGACCACCAGGGCCGAGCACAGGACGATGCAGCGATTTTGGAAAGAGGAATGCACGAGCTAGGGAGCAGCGGAAGCCACGCTGTGGCGGGTGAGCGTGGCGGGATCGATTTCTTCGACCACACCGGTGGGAATCGGACGCAGCGAAGTGCCGTTTTCTTCGATTTGCTTGCGGATGGCGAAACGGTTGAGAAGCTGGTCCATCCGCATTTCGGTGGTGCGGATGTCGAGGCGGCACTGTTCAACACGGCCGTCGATGGCGTCGATTTCCCGGGAAACCTGCACCTGGCGGTTCTTGTAGTAGGCGTGCAGCATTCCTCCGGCCGCAGCGATCGTGGCGGCGAGGATGAGTGCGAAAAACACCATGGCGGGTGTGCTGGATTCGTTGCGGCGTCGGTTCATGGCTTGAGGTCCAAAAGCTGGGCAACCCGCAGTTTCGCACTGCGGGCTCGCGGGTTCAGGGAAGTTTCCTCGGCGGTGGGCGCGATGGCCTTGCGGGCCAGCAGCCGGAATTGGTAATCGGGATTGGGCCGTGGTTCCGGCCATCCCGGATCATCGAGGAATTCGGTGGAACGGTGTTTGAGAAACCGTTTCACCATTCGATCTTCAAGACTGTGGAAGGTGATGATCAACAGCCGTCCTCCGGGTTTCAGCACCGACGAAGCAGCGGTTAGGGCGGTGGCGAGCGATTCAAGCTCCTCGTTCACCGCCATCCGGATGGCTTGGAATGTCTTGGTCGCGGGATGCGTCCTGCCGTGGCGGCCGATGGCTTTTTCGATGCAGTTGGCGAGATCGAGCGTGGTTTCGAACGGCTTGACCGAGCGTTGTCTAACGATGGCTCCGGCGATCTTGCGGGCTTTCGATTCCTCGCCGAATTCAAACAAAATTCTAACGATATCCGCTTCCGGCCACTGGTTGACGATGTCCGCCGCGGTGCGCGGGCTGGAAGGGCCCATCCTCATGTCCAATGGACCTTCCCGCATAAAGGAAAAACCCCGCGCGGCGGAGTCGAGCTGGCGGGAAGAAACCCCGAGATCCATCAGCAGGCCATCGGCCCGTTCCCCCCTCTGGATCCCGGGGATTTCCGGGAGGCGTGAGAAGTTTCCTTCCCACGTGGAAAATCGATCGCCGTATTCCGCAAGCCGGGCGCGGGCATGGGCCAGTGCTTCCGGATCGCGGTCCACGCCTAACACGCGGGCACCGGCCTTGAGGAAAATCTCGCTGTGTCCTCCACCGCCGAGCGTGCCGTCGATGATGAACTTGTCCGCGGAAGGAGCCATCCACTCGGCGATCTCCGCGGGAAAAACCGGCAGATGATAGTCACCGGCGGCGACGGGTTCCGAAAAATCGACGGGAGCCTGCGCTGACAACCAGCCAGGAGCAGCGCAGGCATCCGTGTGATCGACAAGACGGCGTGCTGTCCCGAGCCCTCCGTCCTGTCCTGATAGAAATCCATGCGATGGTCGCGCTGACAACACCCCTGAAGCGGCGCGATCCATCGTTTCAATTAGCGAGTGGAGCCACACCCCTGCGAACTCCACACGCCCAGCCATGAAAACCGACAGACGCCGCGCCGACAACCAGCCAGGAGCGGTGCGGACGTCCGTTTGATCGGCAAAACCTTGTGCTGTCCCGAGCGCATGGTTCTGCCTTTGATAGAAAATCTGCGATGGCCGCGCTGACAACCAGCCAGGAGCAGCGCGGACCATCGTTTCAAAAAGCGCGTGAAGCTCTGTCCCGAGAGACTTCGTGCGCCCAGCCAATGAAAGCACCAGACGCCGCACCGACAACCAGCCAGGAGCGGTGCGGCAATCTGTTTGGATCGACAAAGAGGCGTGCTGTCCCGAGCCAGCCAATTCGTCTGAAAGGAAAATTTGCGATGGCCGCACTGACAACCAGCCAGGAGCAGTGCGGACCATCGTTTCAAAAAGCGCGTGAAGCTCTGTCCCGAGAGACTTCGTGCGCCCAGCCAATGAAAGCACCAGACGCCGCACCGACAACCAGCCAGGAGCGGTGCGGCAATCTGTTTGGATCGACAAACCGGCGTGCTGTCCCGAGCCAGCCAGTTCGTCTGAAAAGAGTCCCAATCCTGACACACGGGCGAAAGCGACCGGAGCCGCAGGGCGGACCGCCTCGAGTGTCAGAATTGGTGGGGTGAACAACATTGCAGTTGTTGGGTGTGTGGTGGGTGAGTGTTTGGGAAAATTTAGAAAATCCCGAGATCGTCCTCGGTGTCGTCGTCGGTGATCTGGGCGAGGTAAGTGTCGAAGTTCGCCTTGCTCCAGATTTCGAAATTCATGCCGCGACCGGCGAGCATCACGTCGGAGTCCGGGGTGATGCCGGCCTTCTCGCTGAGATCCTTCGGAACGAGGAGCTTGCCTTGCTCGTTGACGGTGGCCTCACGGGAAAGCAGCGCGAGCTTCGCCAGCAGCTTGGATTTCTCCGCAGGGGTCTTGTCGCTCTCGTTAATGACCGTAACCTTATGGTTGTAGGCCTCCTTGCTGAGGACGCGGACCATCGGGATGCCGAGATCCTTCGCAAACAGCAGATAAAGGGAGGTTCCCACCTCGGGACGCCAAGACGCTTGGACCGAAACCCGGAACTTCGGGTCGATCTTATACGGGTGGAATCCCGTGTAGCGTTGGTTGTCGATTTCCACTTGGGCGAGGAGGTGATTGTGTCAGCGGCAATAAAGTACACTGAAATACACTGAGCTCGCAAGATTAATTTGAGACATTTTTACTAAATCCATAAGTAGCAGATTTTCAATGATTTCAACAATAAGCCCCCTCAAGTTTTTGATAAATCAAATCGTTAAAATTGCCAAACCCAGCCAATTTTCCGAAAAATTTTACCTTAAACAGCGATCGAATTGAGCGATTTTAAAATAATTCCGCATCCGGTGTACTCAAGATTCAATTTTAAGGTTCCAGTGTACTTAGCTACGCCTCTCCCCTGTGGACTCGTGCGGACTCACCGACATCCGCAAAGCAACGCCACCGTTTACCTCACGGGAAATCCGCGCCGCAATCCCGCTTGTCTTTGATTAGGAAATATTAAAGAGTCCGGCCTCGTGACCCGGTTGAAGCAATGGTTGGCAGTTTCGCTCGTGATGACGGCCTTGATCCTTTCGGGCCATAGCCAATCGCTGTCGGAGTGGCTGGCGAAAAATCCCGGCAAGCAGCCGCCCGCTGGCGGAATCCTCGATGAAAGCCGGATTTTCGGTCGCGATTCCGAAGTAGCGAAACGGATTTCCGACCGCATCCGGAAATTGGAAACGGATCACGGCTACAAGCTCTACGTCGTGGTCGAGCCGGTGCTGATCGGCACCTCCGCCCAGGAACAGGCGACCGATTTGCGGCGGAACTGGCTGCCGGAAGGTGATGGGATCGTTGTCGTCTTCGAGTCGGACAGCCGCTCGCTCGGGATCGGCCAGGATATGGCTGCGGGGAACTCCGATCCCACCGTAAATCCTCACCGCGTGCCTTCTTACGAGACGACCGCCATCATCAGCCGCGCCTTATCCGCCGTGGACGGCAAGCTCCCCGCGGAAACCTATCTGGAAACCGCCGTGGGAAAGATCGCCGACGAGTTCGACGGCTATTTCACCCGCCGCGAGACGCCACCGCCGCGCGAGAGATCCGTCAGGATCGTGCTGCTTGTCGTCGGCGGCCTGGCATTGTTAGGCCTCGGGCTTATCGGCGCCGGCGCGCTGATCCGGCATTCGAGCATGGCCAGGGTCCGCACCTTCCGCTTCCCTGTGGTGGACCGTCCGGAACGCCTCGGAGCACCCTGCGGCGGCGGAGTCACCGCCCGCCGTTTTGCCAGACCGGGACCTCGTTCCACGACCTAACTGCCTGATAGTTCCCCGATCACCCGGTTCCGCCGTTTCCGCACCGGCAGATGATGCGGCAGGATGGCCGAGAACAAATGGACGATCGGATAGGCACACAAAGCGACCATCACTCCCATCGTGATCATGCCCAGGATGTAGCTGGCGGCATTGAGTTCCCCCACTTTGGGAACGGCGAAGTGCACGCTCTCGATGAATTTCGGCATCGGCACTCCGAGCGTGTGGCGCATCCAGTGGCCGATCACGAACTGCGCATACATGATGGGCGGCGTCGTGAACGGGTTCGTGAACCAACAGGCGGCGATGGCAAATGGCACGTTCGCCCGCGCCCGCATCGCAAGGATCGCCGCGGGCAGCGATTGGAACGGCATCAACATCATCGAGAAAAACAGCCCGATCGCCAGACCGGTGGCCACCGTGTCGCGGCATGGCACCCACAAGCTGCGGTGAAACAAGGGCTTCGAGAGTTTCTGCCACCACGGACGGTGGCGGAGTTTCCGGTGACGCAGGGCACGAAACGCCCGACGCACCATTCTGAGGTAGTGGACTTTCATGAGGGCAACGGCATCTGGGCCGGACCATCCGCCACTCTTCCCGGCGAATCAACCGCAAATGCCTTGCTCCCCCGCCTGCCCTTACGCAGCTTCGTGGAAATTTCACCATGGCACCTTGGCAAGCATTCATCCTGGGAGTGATCGAGGGGATCACCGAGTATCTTCCCATCAGCTCGACCGGGCATTTGCTCGTCGCACAGCATCTCATGGGCATCGGCACCACGGACGCCACCGGAAAAGCGGCGGCCGACACCTTCGCCATCTGCATCCAGGGCGGCGCCATCCTCGCCGTCGTCGGCATTTATATGAAGCGCGTCCTACAGATGCTCCGCGGCGTCCTCGGCCAGGATCCGGAAGGGTTGAAACTCGCCATGATGCTGCTCGCCGGTTTCCTCCCCGCCGCCGTCATCGGCCTAGCCCTCAATGACAAGATCGAGGAAAAACTCTTCGGCATGTGGCCGGTCATCATCGCCTGGATCGTCGGCGGCGTGCTCATCCTCGCCACCGCCTGGTGGCGGAAACGCAACCCGCTCGCCGGCAACGGCAAGGACCTGTTCGAGATGACGTTGAAAATGGCTATCGTCATCGGCCTGCTGCAGTGCGTCGCCATGTGGCCCGGCACCAGCCGCAGCCTCATGACCATCGTCGGCGGGTTGTTAGTCGGGCTCTCCATCAGGGCCGCCGTCGAATACTCGTTCTTGTTAGGCGTGCTCACGCTCACCGCCGCCACCGCCAAGAAGGCCGTCTGGAAAGTGGACGCTCCAGGTGTTGGCGAGCAATACGACGTCTGGTTCGGCGGCACCAAGCTGATGTGGGACACCTACGGCGCGCTGCCCCTCGCCATTGGCATCATCGCCGCCGCCGTCTCCGCCGCCATCGCCGTGAAATGGCTCGTCTCCTATCTGCAAAGCCACGGCCTCTCAATCTTCGGCTGGTACCGCATCGCCATCGGCCTCATCATCGGCAGCCTGATCGTGGCGGGGACATTCAAGGCTTGAGGGGCTGTTTGAGAGATGCACAAAGACTGGGATTGCATTGCCGGCGGTAATTACCTTGCCAAGCAGCCCCAAGCTGAATCTTCTGCGAGCGCAAGTAGAGCGATCCAAAGGTGAATGCTCCGTAATCTCAAACTCCTCTATCTCATTCCTGCTCTCGTCGCCCTGGCGATGATCATTTACGGAGTTGTCGCCTCATCGGTGAATACAAGCGACAACCTGCGCGATTCCAGCGAGGTCGCCCACAGCCGCAAAGTCCTTGTCGCCCTTCAGGAAACGGTCGGCTACATGCTCGATCTTGAGACCGGCCAGCGCGGGTTCATCATTACCGGGGACGAGGCGTATTTAAAACCTTACGAATCCGCCTTGGAGAAATTGGACTCGCCGGTCGCCGCGCTCGCTTACCTGACTCGCGGCAATCCATCGCAACAACTCAAGATCGGCATGATCCAGGAGGTCGTCAGCCAGCGGAAAAAATCCATGGCCCACACCATCGACATCCGGCGGAAAGAAGGCCTCGACGCCGCAGTCGCCGATATCCAACAGACCGGCGGCAAGGACCAGATGGACCGCATCCGGCAGCTCATCGACGAGATGCGTGACGAGGAAGTCGCGCGGATCGACCTCAGCTTGCATAAACTCGCAGCAAACCTGAAGCGCACCAACATCACGGTGACCGTAGCGGGCATCGTGGCGATCGGCTCCGGCGTGACCGGCGTGCTGCTGCTGTTGCTTTTACTAACCGCCAGCGCCCGCGAACAAAAGCAACGGCTGCAGAAGGAGAAAGCCGAGGAAGCGGACCGCGCCAAGAGCGATTTCCTCGCGATGATGAGCCACGAAATCCGCACGCCGATGAACGCGATCCTCGGCTTTGGTGAGCTGCTCCACGACATGGTCGATACACCGCAACAAAAGCATTTCTCGGCAGCCATCCTCTCCAGCGGAAATTCCCTGCTCTCGCTGATCAATGACATCCTCGACCTCTCGAAGATCGAAGCCGGCAAGCTCGACCTCCATCCGGAAAACGTCGTGATGGATCGATTCGCGGAGAACCTCAAGACGCTGTTCTCCTTCCGTGCTGAGGAAAAAGGGCTGGAATACTCGGTCAGGATCGATCCGCAGGTGCCGCCGCAACTGTCCTTCGACGCCTTGCGGTTGCGCCAGGTGCTCGTCAATCTGGTAGGCAACGCGATCAAGTTCACCCGCGAGGGTTCCGTCGATGTCGTCCTCCGCACGGACGCGGCCAGCGATGGAGACCCGATCATGCTGCACATCGAGGTGACCGACACCGGCATCGGGATTCCCGAAGAAAAGGTCTCGGAAATCTTCCGGCCGTTCTATCAGGTGGATTCCCGCCAGGGCCGCGAGTTCCAGGGCACCGGGCTCGGCCTGAGCATCAGCAGCCGGCTAACGGAAGCGATGGAAGGCACGATCTCGGTGGAAAGCATCCACGGCAAGGGATCGGTGTTCCGGGTCGCGTTGCCAGTCCGCAGGAACCGCAGCGAGGAACCTGCGGCGGTCGTGGAAGAGGTGGTGGGTCCCGTCGATTTCAACTTGTTGAGGCCCTCGGTAATTCTGGTCGCCGACGACGTGCTGCTGAATCGCGATCTGATCAAAAGCTACCTCGCCGGAAGTCATCACCAAGTCATCGAAGCCGAGGACGGCGAGCAAGCAGTGAGCCTCTGTCTCAAGCATCATCCGGACCTCGTCCTCATGGACATCCGCATGCCAGTGGTGGACGGCCGGGAGGCGCTGGCCCGGCTCCGGTCGCGCGACGAGACGCGGGGCATACCCGTCATCGCGGTGACCGCCTCCTCCCTGCTCTACAGCCAGGTGGAGCTCAGATCGATGTTCGACGCCTATGCGGACAAGCCGCTCAACCGCGGCAAGCTGTTCACCGAACTCGCCAAATTCCTTCCCGCGACCGAAACCATTCCGTTAGCTAACAAAGTCACCGCGCCCGCATCAACCGAGCCCATACCTGCCGGTCATGATTGGTCGGAACTTTGCTCCCGCCTCGACACCCTTCACGAAACGGTCTGGCCGAATCTCGTAAAGCTCGTCCCCGCCCAGGCGACCATGAATTTCTCCGCGCAATTGGCGGAACTCGCCGCCGACCACGCCTGCCCGCCGCTCGCCGACCATGCCCGGCAGCTCCTTGAAGCGGCGGAAATGATGGACTTTGGCAAGGCCAGCCGCTTGCTTGAGGAGTTCCCTAAGCTCATCGCCACCCTTCGCGCTTCCCATGCTTGACCGACTTCCACACACCGATGCGCCGTCGCTCGTTCTCGTCGTCGATGACGAACCGAAGAACGTCCAGGTCGTCGGTGCGCTGCTCCTCAAGCACGGCCATGAAGTCATCGCCGCGAACAGCGGACAGGAGGCCCTCGCCAAGCTGGAGTTCGCCAAGCCGGATCTCATCCTGCTGGACGTGATGATGCCCGGCATGACCGGCTTCGAACTCTGCCACATCCTCTTGGAGAACCCGGCAACCCGCGACATCCCGATCATTTTCCTATCCGCCGCCGCCGACAAGAGCTTCGTCACCGAAGCCCTCCAACACGGAGCTGTGGACTACATCACCAAGCCCTTCCACGGCGCCGAGCTGCTCATCCGTGTGGACCTCCACTCGAACCTCCAGAAAATCCGCCGGCGGCTGGCCAAAACGATCACGGAAAAAAATCGACTGCTAGAAATCGTCGCGCACGACTTGAAAAACCCTCTCAGCGGCATCCAGTTCGCCGCCCAGATGCTCGCCGAGAAATCCACCGGCGAAAATCCCCGGCAGGACATGATCGTCGATAGCATCCACGACTCCACCAAACGCGCCTTTGAAATCATCGCCAACCTGTTAGCCACGCCGGGGCTCGATGAAGTGAAGTCCAGCATCCGCAAGGAGCCGGTCTGTTTGAAGCATAGCGCGCTCCAGGCGCTCAAGAGTTTCGAACCGCACGTCCGCAGCAAGGACATCCAGCTCGATCTGCGGGTGCCGGAGAAAAGCGTGATCGTCGTCGGCGAGGACCGCACCTTGCGCTGCTGCATGGAAAACCTCATTTCCAATGCGATCAAGTTTTCCCCGAAAGGTGCGAGCGTCCGCATCCAGGTCCTGCCCGACGCCGGGGAATTCCGGATCGAGGACCAGGGCCCGGGAATCCAAGCGGATGAAATCCCCTCGATGTTCCAAAAATTCACCCGCCTCAGCGCCCGCCCTACCGCCGGCGAGCCCTCGACCGGGCTGGGACTTCACATCGTCCACGAACTCATCAGCGCGATGCAAGGCAGCGTCATCTACGAGAAAAGCGGGTTGGGAGGCGCCTGCTTCACTCTCAAACTGCCCCTCGCCGGGGAATTTCGTTAGACCGGATGGCCGCAGCCGCCCCTTTCCCCTTGCCATGGGCATCTTCTCTCCGGCCATCGCTGTGAAATGGCTCGTCTCCCATCTGCAAAGCCACGGGCTCTCCATCTTCGGCTGGTACCGCATCGCCATCGGCCTGATCATCGGCAGTTTGATCGTGGCGGGGAGGTTCAAGGCGTGAGTCCACTCTCCGCCGCCGCAGGAAATAGCGGGTTCAGTTCCGGGCAACGGAAAAGCATTCCGGATCTTCGCCGCTTGCCAGAGCGATCCAAAACAATCACCCTAGCCAACGAACGAATGGACTGTTAGCCAATAAATGAAAAAGCCATTAACCCGGCTCGGAACCGGTTCAACTGAACTCCCGAAGCCTTGGGACTTCGGTGCGGATAATCGTAACGATCCTGATGCCCGTCATGCTTGGGATGAATTCGGAGGCCTTTCTATCGACGAGGCTTTCGCGAAGTTTGTATCTCACCCACTATGTTTCCAAGAGGATTTCATGTTTATGGGAGGAGCTGCGTTCGCTTACTACTATCCAGTTTTAGATCACTACCTTCGAGAGTATCGGGTTGGAATTGGCCTGGGTGACAACGAAGATTCCTACGCCACAGTTATCGCCGGTGGATTGTGTATGCAATTGCTGTCGAAAAATCTGAGTGCTCTTGAGCCGATCATGGAACAGATTTCTGATCTGGTGGATTACGTTCGCAGCCATACCCAAATCCTGGCAGACGATCCCGAGGAACAGGCGGACATCAATAGTACTTGGCAGGTTCTTCAGGCTCAACTTTTACAAATCAGAGCGCGACAGAAAAATCAAAACTAGCAAGGTGCACCACGGAACGGTCAACAGAGTTCCGACTAACAATTATCTCCAGTTCGATCATCGTGGTTCCCAGAAGGTTCTCCCGTTGACCGCTCGAACGCCTCTCTGGCACCCCTGCGGGGGTGCGAATACGTTTTGCAGGGCGGACCGGGGTGGTCGCTTCGCTCGACCCCGGGCTAACGGTCTATTATCCCTCCGGGATGGAAGAGGGGTGCCAGCGGGAGCTGCCACGCTAATGGCTAGCAAAGCCTGACCATATCCTTCACGAACTGGCCCCAGAGGAAGAGGAGGCCGCGTTTCGAGTATTGGAAGTGGCCGTCGCCGGTGAGCTGGATGAGGCCTGCGGCGAGGTTGTGATCGACCTGTTTGCGCATCTCCTGCTCGATGGCGTCCTCGATTTCCTCGGGGTCCGGCATGCGCAAGCGGTCGGAGGAGACATTCACGCGAGTTAGATATTTCCGGTGATCCCTGAGGATCTGATGGAAGCAGCTCCGCTCGCAGGGGACGTGGTTCCATTTCACGTTAGGCGGGCATTGGAGGGTGGGAGCGAAGGGGAAATTGGTGGTGCGCCAGATGCCGCCACCGTCGTCCTGCGAGGTGATGGAAATGAAGGCGAATGCGACATCGCTCTGTTCGCAGAGGCAGACAGCGGCAACCGCGCGTTCCTCGGGATGCCAGAACAGGCGGAAGAACTGCTGCATACCGGCCCATTCCCAACCGCAGTCGGAGACGTGTTCGAAGCCTTCCTCCTCCATCGCGGCGGCGGCTTCGATGGCGTTCGGGAAGAAGGACGGGTTAGGGATTTCGCGATGATGCAGACGGTTGTCGAGCGGCAGGCGCATGGCGCGGATGCGGGTGAGCAGCTCGATCCACGGCAGGAAAAACCACAGCACGGTGCCGAGGAATCCGGCCCACAGGCGGCCGGTGAGGAAATGGAACAGGCAGAAGGAGGCGGAAAGGAACGTGATGGCCCCGAGTTTCCGCAGGCAGTTGGTCCGGGCCGAGCGCAGAGCCACGGCAAGGACAAACAAGCCGATGACTATGAGGGATTCACGCATGAGATTACAATCGATTGCAGCGTGCCGACGCGGCACTTGCTACGAGTCCCACGCTTACCGGAGCCGCGCAAGGTGTTGTTTTTTGGGCGGGACATCTCAGATCCAGGATTTTCCCAGAAGCTCGCGCAACCTCTCCGGATCGGTGGCGGTGGTTTTCGCCACGAAGCCGCGGGCGTGGGCGAAGTGGACGTCGTCGCAGTTCTCGATGCGGGTGAAATCCAGCCCCGGATGATCGTTGTGGCGGGAGAGGCCGAAGCCCACTCCGCGGCGGTCCGGATAGACGAGGCCGGCGACATCGGCCGCGTCGGGGTGGGATTCGATGAAGCGCGCGAGCCCGGACGAGGGTTCGTCCGGCATTGGCTCGGTGCGGGGCATGAAGAGCACTTTGAACGGCCCCTTCGGCGTTTCGATTTCCCAAAACTCCCCAACATCGGCGATGTAGTTCAGCCGCTCGCGGAGGTTTCGCAAATAGCTGAGCAGGTCCTCGCCGATCCAGCGCATGACTTCCCACAGCGGCTCGCCGGTTCTCAATTCCGAGACGGCGGCGAAGCGGCGGAGCAAGGTGGTGTCGATGGGCGAGTTCAGTTTGAAGAGCGTTTCGCGCTCCACGCCGAGCCAGCGCGCGGTTTCCACCGGGCCGCGGGTGTCGAACCATTCGGCGGGTTCCAGCCAATCGCAGAATTTCCGCGCGTCCTCGTAAACGCCGAGGTGTTGGAGGACGAGGCTGAGCGAACAGGTCGGCGGGTGGTCTTTGGGAAACTGGTGGTGATCGAAATTTCCGCGCTCCGGAGCGTGTTCGTGGCCGACATCGACGACGGCGATGGAGACATCCGCGAGATCGGCGTCAGTGGGTTCGCGACGGACGATGGTCACGGCGTTCTCGGCGAGCAACAGGCAGCAGGCAAGAAACTCGTCCTTATGAGAGCCGCCGGGATGGGTGAGGATTTGGGAGAAAGTCATGGGAAACGTGCGCGCACCCTAAGCAGTCGGGACCTGTTGGGAAGTTTTTTGGGAAAATCGCGGGATCGCCCGTTTTTCACCCGGTCATCACACTGGCTTCACCGGCGCGAATCATGAAATCAGCAATCCATGAACCGTTCCGTATTTCTCCGCCAACTCCGCTATTGGACTTTCCATTGCTCACTGAACGCGTTGCCGAGTTTTTGCATCGCAATGATTTACCTTCAGCTTTGGAAAAATTCATCGGCGGTCATCGCGATGCTCTGTGCCATCGTTACGTTCATCCTGCTCTATGCCGCGCTCACTTCATTGAACGGAACGCTCACTGATAAAAGCCATGTACTGTCCCGCGCGCTTCAGTTAGGGACCAGAATCCGGGCGGTCATTTCAGGGATCTCGCTATTCACGTTACCAACCGGCATCGGCATGATGATCTCGCCGGATTTCTGGTGCGGAGCCTTGGCGATTCATTTGCTTAACCTTGCCGCAAAAGCCCTGGGAGGCCGCTGGGATTTTTTCCAGCCTTATCGCAGCAGTGAAATGCCTGGCGATCTGTTCCTCCCTGTTTTCGCCACCACCCTGCTTGAAGGTTTCATTCTCTCGTTCCTGCTCCTGATGATTTCGTTTTTCGCGGTGATGTTCCTGCAGGCAAGGGATCGCCGGAACACATTCCGGAAATTACATTCCAGTCGCTGTAACTGACTCGAAATTCAAAGTTGGCGGGGTGCGGATTTTGGAGTAAGCGTCGCGAATGCGTCTCCTCACCACCACCGGAATTCTGAGCATCCTGCTCGCCTGGCAGGTTTCCGCAGATCCGGTGATCACCGAGTTCATGGCGGATAACCAATCAACCATCACTGACGAGGCAGGGGATTTTTCGGATTGGATCGAGATCCACAATCCGACGGCAGCGGCGATTCCGCTGGCGAACTGGTCGCTGACGGACAAGGCGAACAATCTGGCGCAGTGGAAATTTCCCGCCGTGATTCTCCAGCCCGGCGAGTTCCTGGTGGTCTGGGCATCGGGGAACAACCGCCGCGTGCCGGGCTTCCCGCTGCACACGAATTTCTCGCTCTCCAAGGACGGCGAATACCTCGCACTGGTCCGCCCGGACGGGACTACCGTGCAGCAGGCGTTTTCACCGAAGTTTCCGGCACAGAATCCGGATGCCTCCTACGGCTCCCGCTTCAACTCGACTCCCCTGCTCGCCGCCGGGGCATCCGGTCGCTACCGGATCCCGACCAGCACGTCTGTCCCGATGAGCAATTGGAACCAGCCGGGCTTCAACGACAGCAGTTGGACCGTCGGTCAAAGTGGCTACGGTTTCGGGATCAGCGTGCCGGGAATCACCGTGCGGCAGATTTCGAAAAATGGCTCGGTCGGCGGACTCGAGGATGCGCTGAACCTGGTCAGCCTGGCTCCCTCCGACCCGCAGATCCTCAGTTCCACCAGCGCGGTCCTCGGCACCGTCAACCTGCTGGGCGATGGCAGCGAAGGTCGCTACGATTTGAACACCGTTCCTCCCGGCGGCGGTGGTGACGATTACGTAATTGTGGCCACCGGCTCGGTGATGATCCCAACCGCCGGGGCCTACACCTTCGGCATCAACTCGGACGACGGCGGGCAGATTCTCATCGACGGGATCGAGGTCGTCCGAGACGAAACTTTCCACGCTCCGCAGGACAACCTGGGGACGATCACGCTCACTGCCGGATCGCACACGTTCCGGGTGATCATGTTCGAAGGAGGCGGCGGCGACTGCGTGGAATTTTTCGCCGCAGCTGGGACCCTGACGAGTTTCGATGCCGGGGCGTTCCGGCTGGTGGGCGACGTGGCGGGCGGCGGCTTGGCAGCCTCCACCGCACCCGAAGGCGGCGGCGGCCTGATCGCCACCGACCTGACCCCTGCGATGGCCGGTCGCGCGGGGGCGTATATGCGCCTGCCGTTTTCCGCTACAGGACCGGGGGCGGCCACCGCATTTTCACTGGTCATGCGTTACAATGACGGGTTCCAAGCCTGGTTCAACGGTTCAGCGGCTGTTACGGAAAACGCACCCGCATCTCCGGTGTGGAATTCCACCGCAACGGCCGCCAGAACCACCGGCGAAACACTCCGGCGGAGGGGCTTCAATCTAACTTCCTTACTGTCGTCGCTGGCAAACGGCTCCAACTTGTTAGCGATCCATGGGCTCAATTCATCCACCGCGGATCCGAATTTCCTGGTGCTCCCCGAGCTCATCGCGGGCAACCTCGACTCCGCCGCGAACCCGGCGATCTACGGCAGCGGACTGGCCACCCCCGGCTGGATCAATGGTGCTCCGAGTTCGCTCGGCGTCGTGGCGGATACGAAATTCAGCATCAACCGCGGCTTTTTCACCGCGCCGATCAGCGTCGCCATCACCAGCACCACTCCCGGCGCGGTCATCCGCTACACCACCGACGGATCGACTCCGGATGCGACGCACGGCACGATTTACTCCACACCGCTCGCCATCTCCAACACCACCGTCCTGCGGGCCAGCGCCACCCTCGACGGCTGGACCCCGACGGGTGTGGACACGCAGACCTATCTGTTTCCCGACGACATCCTCACCCAATCCTCCGACGGCTCGCCACCTCCCGGCTGGCCAGCCGACAGCGGCACGTCACAAGTGCTCGACCACGGCATGGACCCGGAAATCATCAATCACGGCAACCCCGCCATCGGTGGCCCGGCGGCGGTGAAATCGGCACTGCTCGCGCTGCCGACGATTTCCCTAACCACCGATCTGCCGAACCTTTTCAACATCGGCGGCTCGCAAGGCATTTACTCCAATCCCTACAACCGCGGCCTCGCCTGGGAGCGCCCGGCATCGGTCGAGTGGATCAACCCGCCGGACACTGCCAACCCTAACGGCACCGGGGAATTCCAAGTCAACGCCGGCGTGAGAATCCGGGGCGGATTTTCCCGCAGCACGGAAAATCCGAAACATGCGTTCAGGTTGTTTTTCCGC
Organism: Verrucomicrobiota bacterium; assembly: GCA_040386755.1. Lineage (GTDB taxonomy): Bacteria > Verrucomicrobiota > Verrucomicrobiia > Verrucomicrobiales > Akkermansiaceae > Luteolibacter. The sequence goes on from JAZKEY010000004.1 coordinate 86,777, forward strand.
CAGGAATACGGGGCGACGAAATTGCGCTACCCGGTCTTCGGGCGGGATGCCGCGCAGGAGTTCGACAAGATCGATCTCCGCACCGCACAGAACTACTCCTGGTCCTTCGAAGCGGGAGAGCAGAACACGTTTCTGCGGGAGGAATCCACCCGCCAGGCGATGCTCGACATGGGGCGGCCCGGCTCGCATGTCCGCTACGTTCATCTCTATCTGAATGGCCGCTACTGGGGACTCTATGATCTCGACGAGCGCACCGAGGCGGCGTTCTCGGAAACCTATCTCGGCGGAGCCAAGGACGACTATGATGTGGTCAAATCCGAGCCTGAGAACAATTTCTTCACCGGAGTGACCGATGGGAACCTCGCCGCCTGGCAGGACCTTTGGAACAAAGGGAAAATCCACCGCACCTCCCCCACCAATGCGAATTATTTCCTTATGCAGGGACTGGCGGCCGACGGCGTCACCCAGACGCCGGATCCGGTCCTGCTGGATCCCGGCAGCTTGATCGACTATCTGTTATTGACGTTCTGGTGTGGGAATCTCGATGGCTGTGTCTCCGCTTTCCTCGGCAATGACCGCGCGAACAACTGGTTCGGCAGCAGGAGGCGCGCGAATAATCCACGCCAGGGCTTCCAGTTTTTCGTCCACGATTTCGAGCACAGCCTGTTCAACACCTATGAAGACCGGACCGGCCCGTTTCCGAGCGCCAACGAGCCCGACTTCGCCTACTCCAATCCGTTGTTCCTGCATCAGGACCTGGCCGCGAACGAGGAGTACCGCATGCGCTGGGCGGATCACATCCAGAAACATCTGTTCAATGGCGGTGCCCTGACACCGGGCGCTTGGAACAACCGGATCAACCGATTCGCCACCATCGTCGACAGCGCGATCATCGCCGAGAGCGCGCGCTGGGGGGACGCGAAACGCTCCGACCCGTTGACCCGGCAGAATTGGACGGCCGCGCAGAATTCGTTGCTCTCCTACCTGCCGCCGCGCAATGCGATCGTGCTCGATCAACTTCGCGCCGACGGACTTTATCCGACATTGGACGCCCCGGTTCTCAATCCGTATGGCGGCTATCAGCAGGTCGGCACGGAAATCGCCGTCCAGGCTCCGGCTGAGGCCACGGTCTATCACATGCCGGACGGCAGCGACCCGCGCGCGGTCGGCGGCTCGCTCCGTCCCGGCGCCCTAGTCTACAGCACATCCTCCACCGTAGAGCCGCTCGTGCCGATGTCCGCCAGCGGTTGGAAATATCTCGCCTCCGGTGTCAACGCGGGCACGGCATGGCGCTCTATCAGCTACAACGACACTTCGTGGCCCACCGGCACCGCCGAGCTGGGATATGGCGACGGGGACGAAGCGACCGTCATTCCGGTTGTCGATGTCGATCCAGGCACGTCAGGCGTGCAGAAAGCGGCGACCTGTTATTTCCGCCGCACTTTCACGGCGGCGGACGTGGGCCAGATCACCAGCCTCTCGTTCACCGTGGAATATGACGATGGCTACGCCGTTTACATCAATGGCAACCGCGTCGGTGGAAATCTTCCGGTCAATCCTTCTTACGGTCACTACACCGGCGGCACGATTGAAGACACCATCCAGACCATCAGCATTTCCCCGGCCGTCCTCACAAACGGAACCAACACCGTCGCCATCGAGGTCCACCAATCGGCCAACGACAGCAGCGACCTCAGCATGAATTTCTCGCTATCCGCCGTCCGTTCCAGCACCGCCACTCCCGTGATACTGAGCGGCATCGGGCCACAAACGCTGAGGTTCCGCGCCAGGAGCGGTTCCACGTGGAGCGCGTTGTCCGAATCCACCTATCAGGTCGGCACGGTCGCTCCCACGCCGGCGAATTTGATCGTTTCGGAAATTTCCTATTTCCCGCAGACTCCCAATGAGGACGCCGAATTCATCGAGCTCACCAATCCCGGCAGCACCGCGCTTGATCTCGCGGGAGCCCGGTTCATCGCCGGGATCGACTTCACCTTCCCCGCTGGCAGCACGCTGGCCGCCGGCGCACGGGTTCTGATCGTCAAGGACGTGGCCGCCTTCGAGGCACTCCATGGAACCGGCAAACCCATCGCCGGAATCTTCGCCAACGGCACCGGTCTCTCCAATAGCGGCGAGCAGCTCCTGCTGGAATCCGCCGATGAGGACATCCTGCTGGATTTCACCTACGGCATCGCCTTCCCCTGGCCGGAATCCGCCAACGGCCTTGGTCGCAGCATCGTTCTCACCAACCCGGCGGCCCCCGCCAATCCGCTTTCCTGGCGGCCCAGCGCCCAACCGAACGGCAATCCCGGCACGACGGATTTCCTCGCCCGCGCACCTGGGCAAGACCTGCTCGACTACGCGCTCGCCGGCCCGCCACCTGCTTTCGACTCAGCCAGCCAGCTCTTCTCCATCAGCCGCAGGCTGGGTGCCGATTCCACCGATCTCGCCCCCGAATGGTCCACTGATTTAAGCGATTGGACGCCCGCCTCACTCACGCCGTTTTCCGAGACGCCCGGCCCCGACGGGACTTCCGTGCTCCGGTGGAAACTCGATCCACTCCCGCCGGGCAGCGCGTTCATCCGACTGAAAGTTGCCGAGAAACCCTGATTTCACCGGGAAGGCCGGATCTCGGACACCCGCCAGCCGGGATTTTTCCCAATCCCGCCTTGCCATCCCCGGCAAAAACCTGCATAGCCCCGCCCCCTTCCCGCCGGAAGGCCGCACTTATCCCTTGTTTCCATGTCCTTGAAAATTCGCAATCTCGCCATCATCGCCCACGTTGACCATGGGAAAACCACCCTCGTTGACCAACTCCTGCAGGCCGGCGGCACCTACCGTGAAAACCAGGCCACCACCGAGCGGGCCATGGATTCCATGGACCTCGAGCGCGAAAAGGGCATTACCATCAAGGCGAAAAACACCGCCATTCTCTGGGAAGGCTACACCATCAACATCGTCGACACTCCGGGCCACGCCGACTTCGGTGCCGAGGTGGAACGCGTCATGAAAATGGTCGATGGCGTGCTCCTCGTCGTCGATGCTTCCGGCGGCCCGCAGGCGCAAACCCGCTTCGTGTTGCGGAAAGCCATGCAGGAAGGCCTCAAGCCGATCGTCGTCATCAACAAGATCGACCGCCCGCTCGCCACTCCTGAAAAAGTCCACGACCAAGTCCTCGAACTCTTCCTCGACCTCGATGCCGACGACGAGCAATTCAACGCTCCCTTCGTTTATGGTTCCGCCCGCGACGGCTATTTCATGGATCATCCCGGCGACGAGCGGAAGGACTGCATTCCCCTTCTCAAGAAAATCATCGAACACATCCCCGAGCCGAAGGCCGATCCGGCAGCTCCCTTCCTCATGCTCGTTTCCAACATCGAGTGGGATGAATACGTCGGCCGCGTCGCCGTCGGCAAGGTCCTCGGCGGTAGCGTGAAAAAGGGTGATACCATTTTCCTTCTCCGTCAGGACGGCACCAAGGTCCAATCCAAGGTCCTCAAGACCTTTACCTACTCCGGCCTTGCCACCGCCGACTCCGATGGTTGCGGCGCAGGCGGCATTGTCGGCATCGCCGCCGGTATTGAAAACATCGACATCGGCGAAACCATCGCCGGCAGCGCCGACCAGGAGCCGCTTCCCTTCGTCGCCATCGACCCGCCAACCGTTTCGATGCAGTTCTCTATCAACGACGGCCCGCTCGCTGGAAAAGAAGGCAAGCACGTCACCTCCCGCGCCATCCGTGAGCGCCTGATGCGCGAGTTGAAGACTAACATTTCCATCACCGTCGAGGACACCGACACGTCCGGCGTCTTCAACGTCTCCGCCCGCGGAGCCATGCAGATCGCCGTGCTCGTCGAACAGATGCGCCGTGAAGGATTCGAAGTCCTCGTTTCCCGTCCGGTCGTGATTTTCCGCCGCGACGACGACGGCAAACTCCTCGAACCGTTCGAAACGCTCTACGTCGAAGCTCCGGGCGACTACACTCAGGGCATCCTGAAAATCCTCATGAACCGCAAGGGCCTGATGGAACACATGGACACCGAGGCTTCCGGCCGCGTGTTCATCCAAGCCACCATCCCGACCCGCGGCCTCATCGGTTTCGAAACCGAGCTCGTCAACCTGACGTCCGGCCACGGCATCATGTCCCACCTCTTCAAGGAATACGCCCCACACGCCGGCGACATCCAGAACCGCACCACCGGCACGCTCGTTTCGATGGACTCCGGCGCAGCCACCCCGTTCTCCCTGCAAACCCTCGAAGAGCGCGGCATCCTCTTCGTCGCCCCCGGCGATGCGGTTTACGGCGGCATGTTGGTGGGTGAAAACCCGCGCGTCGGCGACCTTCCCGTCAACCCGGTGAAGGAAAAGCACCTCGACAACATGCGTTCGTCCGGCAAGGACAAGACCTCCAAACTCACCCCGGCCCTGCGCTTCTCGTTAGAGCGCGCCATCGAATACATCGATGCCGACGAACTCGTCGAAGCCACCCCGCAGAACATCCGCCTCCGCAAGCGCATCCTCGACGCCAACGCCCGCAAGCGCGCGCAAAAAGGTGCCTCCGGCGTCGAAGACCGCAGCGGCCGCTAACACCGGGAGCGCGGAATTCATTCCGCGCGTCCGTCTTTCCAAAAGCCTCTCGTGAAAACGAGGGGCTTTTTCATTGTCGAAAAACCCAGCTTGCGGCTCTCCAAGTTAAATTAAGCCAAGTATGCCCTTGCTAGAAAAATCAGGATCGCGCCCAGAATGATTGCCGCTCCTACCCAAGCGCGTGTCTTGAGTCCCTTCAGTTCGAGGCGCAGCGAACTCGAGTCCTCAAATGCCTCTGGAACCCTTGAACCCATCAATCCAAGACTGAGGGAGCTGAAGATACTCGCGATAATGGATAGAAACGAAATTAAAACGAATTCTCCACCACGACTCACAAATCCCGCGCAAACATACGACCCGAATAACCCGGTGATACTTGCTGTCTGCACAACCTTCATGATGGATTCCCCCAATTTCACCCGGCACACCTATCAGGCTCCAATATTCCCCACAAGAAACCATTCTTCCGACCGGGAGCGCGAAATTCATTTCGCGTGTCCGTCTTTCCCAAAAGCCTCCAGTAAAAATGAGAGGGGCTTTTTTGGCGCATCAGGACCGGATGATCGTCGCCGTTTAAATAATTCTTTTAAACATCCATTAAGGACTGTATAACCATCCTTATGAATCCGTCCGCAACGGAATGGGACGATGCTCTGGCCCTCTTGGGCGAGGTGCTTGAGAGTCGCCGCTTCGTGCCGTGCCACCTGATCGTGTGCGGCGGCGCGGCATTGATCGCGGGAGCGATCGTTTCGCGCGTGACCAAGGACGTGGATGTGCTGGCAACCCGAGGCGAAGTGGATGGAGAAATCTCCGCAGCTTGGCCATTGCCTGAAGCGTTGAAAACTGCGGTGTCTGATGTGGCGGTGGAATTGGGACTGCCCGCAAACTGGCTCAATGCCTCCACCTCAATGCTGATTGGGCCGCTGGAGGATTTGCCCTCCGAAGTATGGCGGGATCTTCAGGAGAAATCCTACGGCACACGCCTTAGCATCAGCTACGTTGGCCGCACCGGACAGATTCCGCTCAAACTTCGAGCGGCGGTGGATCGCCGCGAGGCGCGGGATCTCGACGATCTGAAGGCATTGGCACCAAATCCGGACGAATTCCGCCGGGCTGCGGGTTGGCTGCGCAGGACCGGTCTCGATGCAATGGCCGAACGACGAATGAAAGAGATCACCGAAATCCTTGGCCATGGAAACGACTGAACTCCACCAACACCAACGTCTTCAGGAAGCATTGCGAGATTTCCTCTGGGATCAGTGGGTCGCGCTGGGCCTGGCAGGACATGCCAGCGGCAAACCGGTCCCCTTCGTCATCGACCCTGAGGCGTTGTTGTTGGCGACGTTGCGCTTCGCGATGGACGAAGGCCGTTTTCGCGGCGAGGTGCTCGACTGGTTGACGCAGAACGGCGCACTTCTCAGCGTGCAGCGCATGAAAAATTTCGATCTCTCGATGCGCGTGGCTCCACCGGAAAGCGTCCGGGCCTTGGCCGCTTTCATGGAGAAAGCGGGCTATCGGAACTGGAAAACACTGCAAACGCGGGTGTCGTCCGGCGCGAAATTGGAATTTTCCGAATCCACCGGCCGGGGCATGAGCCAAGCACCGGATTCCGCGCGGCCCGAAGCCTTCCTGCTGCGGATGCGGATGCTGTTCGGCGTCAACGCCCGGGCGGAGGTGATCACCTGGCTGCTTACCCACACGGACGGCCATGCGGCTCGGATAGCACGTGAGACCGGGTGGTTTTCCAAATCGGTTCAGGCCATCCTCAACGACCTTGAACAGGCTGGAATGCTGATCGCCCGCACCGAAGGCAAGCGCAAGGAAGTCACCCTGCACCCGCGCGGCGACATCTGGCATCCGGATCTGGCCATGCCGCTGCACTGGTTTTCGCAAGCGCCCTTCTACCTAGGCATCCATCACGTGCTGCGGACGCTGGAGCAAGCAAACCAACCGGAACTCTCCGCCGCAGCTCGCGCGATCACCATCCGCCGCGACCTCGTGCCGCTCGAAACCTCCTTCCGCCTCGCCGGCCTCGGCGATCTTTATACGGGTGCTAACAAGGAGCGCGGCGAAGCATTGATCGAGCGCTTCATGGAGGCAACACACCGTTTGGTTGAGATGGTGGAAACACGGGTGGGTTTGTCAGAATGAGAAGTGAACGGCCGCCAATCCTAACGGACCGCGAAATTCATTTCGCCTGTCTCCAAAGTCTCTCGTGAAAACGAGATGCTTTTTCTTGTCCTAGAGAAACCCCTCTCCTCCTTTCTCCACCCGATATTACCACTTCCTCAACCTGACATTACCAACTACGCCGCAACCTTCCCGATCATCTGAAAGACCCCCGGGCCAGCCTTCGTTCGGTGACGATGAACAATCGATTGACCAACTTCCGGTGGGCGGGCGCCCGCGTGATGCTGGCAGTCGGTTTGCTAATCCCGCAGGCAGCCGGGGCTGACGACGATGTCGGCATCGAATTCTTCGAGCGCGAGATCCGGCCCATTCTCGCGGAATCCTGTTACAAGTGTCACAGCGCAAAAGCGGAGAAGCTCAAGGGCGGTCTCTATCTGGATTCAAGGCCCGGCGCGCTGGAAGGCGGGGATTTGGGGCCTGCGGTGGTGCCGGGGGATCTGGAGAAGAGCTTGTTGATCGAGTCGGTCCGCTATGGGAACGTCGATCTCCAGATGCCACCGAAGTCGCGCCTTTCGAAGGAACAGGTCGAGGCTTTGGAGAAGTGGGTGTCCATCGGCGCGCCTTGGCCCGTGGGCGAGGAAAACAGCGGAGGACAGCGGAAAGTTTTCGATTTGGAAGGGCGGAAGGCTGAGCACTGGTGCTGGCACCCTCCGCGCGACCAACCGGTCCCGAAGGTCGGCGACAAGAGCTGGCCGCTGGATCCGATCGATCACTACGTGCTCGCCCGCCTCGAAAAAGCGGGCTTGCGTCCCGCCGCCGATGCGGACCGACGGACCTGGATCCGCAGGGTGTCCTTCGATCTAACCGGACTGCCGCCGTCGCCGGAGGCCGTCGCCCGCTTCATCGCCGATGAGTCCGCAACGGCACACGCGAAGGTGGTGGACGAACTGCTGGCATCGCCGGAGTTCGGAGTGAAATGGGCGCGCCATTGGCTGGATCTGATGCGCTTCGCGGAAAGCTATGGCCACGAATTCGACTATCCGATTCCCGAGGCCTGGCGCTACCGGGACCACGTCGTCCGGAGCTTCAACGCCGATGTTCCCTACGACAGGATGCTCGTCGAGCACCTCGCCGGGGATCTGCTAGAGCAGCCACGGATCGAGCCGGCAAGCGGCCTGAACGAATCCTTGCTGGCAACCGCGGCCTGGTGGCTGGGTGAGGCGAATCACGCGCCGACCGACGTCCGGAGCGATGAGATGCTGCGGATCGACAACCAGATCGACGTGGTTTCCAAATCGTTTCTCGGCCTAACGGTTTCGTGCGCGCGCTGCCACGATCACAAGTTCGATGCGATTTCCACCGCCGACTTCTACAGCCTGGCCGGCTACCTGGAGAGCAGCCGGCGGCAACTCGCGATGCATGATCCGCACGGCGAGATCGCCCGCCGCGCGACCCGCTTGAGGGAACTTCAGGCAGAGGCCAGCGTTGTCTTGGAGGGAAAGCAACCACCGGAAGCGTCCGTCCGCCCGCCCGCCGGTGGCATCATCGCCACCTTCGACAACGGCCTGCCCGCCGGCTGGACTACCACCGGTGAGGCGTTTCCCGCGCAGCCGACCTCCGCCGGTCGCCCGCAGGCCGCGTTGGCCGACGAGTCATCGGTGTTGGTTCCCGGCGGCGTGCTTCACAGCGGACTCTATGGACGCAAACTTCATGGCGTGCTGCGATCGCCGGACTTCATTCTCGAAAACCCGGAAATCCACCTGCGCCTCGCCGCCACCGGCCCGGTCGAGGTCCGGGTGGTCATCGATGGCTATTTCATGCAGGAGTTCAACGGTTTGCTTTTCGACGGCACCCGGTTGGACGCCGGGGCACTCGATACCGGGGGCAAGTTCGCGTGGAAACGCATCGCCGGGGCCTTGAGGAAATACATCGGGCACGCGGTCTATCTGGAATTCATCGATCGGGGCGATGGCTATCTGGCCATCGATGAAATCGCCTATCAGCAAGGCACCGAGGACTCCACGTCCGGCACTCCCGTTCCAGCCGCCACTAACGGGTTGGAATCGATTTTCGAGCAAGCAAGGCAAATCGAGTCCGACCTGCCCGCACCCGTTTACGCCTTGGGCATGGCCGACGGGACGCCGCGGGACGGGCATGTCCACATCCGGGGCAGTCACCTGAGTCCCGGCGAAATCGCACCGCGGAAATTTCTAACCGCTCTTGGCGGCCGCGCGACTGACGGCACTGCGACCGGTAGCGGCCGTCTGGCGCTGGCACGCGAAATCGCTTCCGCTGGCAATCCCCTGACCGCGCGGGTCCAGGTGAACCGGCTGTGGCACCATCTGATGGGCAAAGGGCTGGTCGCGACGGTGGACGACTTCGGGGTGATGGGCGAGGCACCGAGCCATCCCGAATTGCTCGATCGCCTTGCTCTGGATTTCGTGGCGGGCGGCTGGTCGAACAAGGCGATGATCCGCCGCATCGTGCTTTCGCGGACCTACCGGATGTCGTCGGACTCCATCCACCGGGATCCGCGGACGGACGAAGTGGACGCGCCTAACATCCTGCTCCACAAATTCCGCGTCAGGCGGCTGCCATCCGAATCGATCCACGATGCGATCCTCGCCGTATCCGGCGAACTCAACCCCAATCAGGGAGGCCCCGGCGTGCCGGCATTCCTGGATTCCTTCATGGAAGGACGGGGCAAACCGGCCAGCGGCCCGCTCGATGGCGACGGCCGCCGTGGCATCTACACCCGCATCCAGCGGAACTTCCTGCCGTCCTTTCAAATGACCTTCGACATGCCGGTGCCCTTCACGGCGATCGGACGGCGCTCGAGTTCGAACGTTCCCGCCCAGTCGTTGGTGCTGATGAATGATCCGTTCGTCGTCGGCCAGGCCGGAAAGTGGGCGCGGCGGCTGCTCGCGGAAAAGAACCCGGACGAGCGTATCCGGCAGGCTTATCTAACTGCTTTTTCCCGCGAGCCCGATGCCGACGAGCGCCGGGTAATCAACGGATTTCTGGAAGAGCAAAGGGCGCTTCTCGGTAGTACCGCCGACGACCCGGCCTTGTGGACCGAATTCTGCCACCTGCTCCTCAACCGGAAGGAGTTCATCTTTCTCAGATAGCCGCCCGCCATGCATTGCCACCGTTTCACTCCGACCCCGCTGACCCGCCGCGAAATGCTCGTCCGCGGAGCCCAGGGCTTCGGGGCCGTCGCATTGTCTTCATTGTTAGGCGATCGCGCTTTCGGAGCCGCGCCTCCTTTGCCGCACTTCCGGCCGCGCGCCCGCAGCGTGATCTTCCTCTACATGGATGGCGGGCCGTCGCAGGTGGATACCTTCGACTACAAGCCGCAGTTAGAAAAACATGATGGCCAGGACGCGGCGAAGCTGATGGGCAAGCTCGAACCGACCCAGTTCGACAACATCGGCAAGCTGATGAAGTCCCCGTGGAAGTTCGACCGTCACGGCGACTGCGGCCACTGGATCAGCGAGCTTTTTCCCCACGTCGCGAAGCACGCCGACAAGCTGGCGGTCGTGAAATCCTGCGTCTCGAAATTCTCCGAGCACACTGCGGCGAACTACTTCCTCCACACCGGCTCCGGCTTGCAGGGCAGGCCGAGCATGGGGACCTGGGTCGGTTACGGGCTGGGCAGCACCAGTCAGGATCTGCCGGGATTCGTCGTCCTCAATGGCGGCCTGATCCCGCCCGGTGGACTCGACAACTTCGGTTCCAGCTTCCTTCCCGCGAACTTCCAGGGATCGATCTTCAAGCCGCAGGGCGAGGCGGTTTCCAACATTTCCCCCATCGAAGCCCGCACCGGCATGCAGCGCGCCAAGCTCGACGCGCTGCGCTCGCTCGACCAACTCGGCAGCGCGGCTTTCGGCAGCGATCCCGCCGTCGAGTCCGCCATCGCGAACTATGAAACCGCCTTCCGCATGCAATCGGCGGTGCCCGAGCTGATGGCGATCGATGGTGAAAGCGAATCGACGCGGAAGAGCTACGGCTTCGAGTCGGATTGGGAGCAGACCCGCACCTTCGGCCGCCAATGCCTCGTCGCCCGGCGGCTCGTCGAGCGCGGCGTTAGGTTCATCGAACTCACCTGCCCGCCCAGCGGCCCCGAGCGCTGGGACCAGCACAGCGACCTGCGCAAACAGCACGCTAACAATTGCCGCACCGTCGATCAACCGATCGCCGCCCTCCTCGGCGACCTCCAACAGCGTGGACTGCTGGAGGAAACGCTCGTGGTCTGGACCGGTGAGTTCGGCCGCACTCCGTTCGCCCAAGGCAACGACGGCCGCGATCACAATCCCTTCGGTTACAGCATGTGGATGGCCGGCGGCGGCATCAAGGGAGGTGTCTCCCATGGTGAAACCGACGAGTGGGGCTACAAGGCAATCCGCGACAAGGTCGAGATCCACGATCTCCACGCCACCATGCTTCACCTGTTAGGAATCGATCACACCCGCAGCACTTTCCGCTTCGGTGGCCGCGACATGCGCCTCACGGATGTCCATGGCCACGTGATCCAGGAAATTCTAGCCTGATGCGGCGTCGCACACGGGCGGATCGGACCGGCACCAGAGCAGGAAATCCCAAGCCCTCTCACTGATTCCAAGCCAGCGAGGAATTATGGCTGATCACCGTGTAAGATTTCCCTTCGTGGTTACCCGTCGCCGCTTCCGAATAACCCGCCACCAACAGCACGAACAACCCCTTGCCCTCAGCTGTGAATTTCACCTCGCCCTCGCCGTCTGCTTTCAGATCGATCTCTTTACCGTCCGGTTTGATCAAGGTGAGTTCGGCAGCGGGCAGTGGCTTACCCTTGAAATAAACCGTCGCTTTCCCCGTCTCCTGAGCGGGCACGATATCAAGCATGGAAACTGGCAAGGCGGCAGCACCCACGACGTGCCAGCGGGCGTAGAAACACGGCAATCGGGCGCTCGCCGGCTTGTCGCCCTGCGCAGGTTTCTCCATCACCGGGAAGCTGGCGGCGATCGCGCAAGCTTGTTTGGGCGTGAGTTGGAAAAAATCCACCCCCTTTTCCGCCGCGACCTTTTCGCCCTTCGCATTGATCGCATAGTCCAACACCAGCTTGTCGAGAGCGCCCGGCGATTTCTCATGCATCTCCCCCACCTCGCCGAAGCGGACGAGCAACTTCCCGTCCAACGATTCGATCCACACCGAGTGGGCGGAAGCCAAATTCACGGAAATGGCCGCGAGGGCGGCGAGGAGGAATCTTCCCGCGGATAGGAAAAGCGGTCGGGGTGTCAAGATCATGCCGGAATCTAGCGATCCACCGAAATTCGCGCTAACGGCTGCTTGCGTGTTTTCGACGGTCCGTTGCGACTGGAGATGTCCGGTTTCAGGGCTTGTTTGCCCGGACAAAACCCGCTCGACCGGTTCCTTCCGGGCAGTTAGCATCGGATGATCGAGATGCCCGAATCACCCTCATCCCCCGATCCGTCCACCAGCCCGTGGCGGGAGAAAATCTGGCGCGTCGTTTTCCTATCAGACACGCGTGCGGGACGGGCGTTCGATGTGGTTTTGCTGATCCTGATTTCCGCGAGCGTGCTGGTGGTGATGCTGGAAAGTGTCGAATCGTTGCGGCTGGCACACGGGCGGGCTTTTCACATCGCCGAGTGGATTTTCACGCTGCTGTTCACCCTTGAGTATGCGACCCGCGTGCTCGTCGTGCGGAAAAAGAGCCGCTATGTACTGAGCTTTTTCGGCATCGTCGATCTGCTTTCCATCCTGCCTGCCTATCTGGCACTGGTTTTCGTCGGCACGCAGTATCTGATGGTGATCCGGGTGCTGCGGTTGTTGAGAATGTTCCGGGTTTTGAAAATGGCGCGGCACTTCGGCCAGGCCAACGTGCTGATGAACGCCCTGCGCGCCAGCAGCCCGAAGATCGCCGTGTTCCTCTTCGCCATCCTCACGCTCGTTTCCATCGAGGGCACGGTGATGTATCTCATCGAGGGTGCGCACAATCCGGGTTTCAGTTCGATCCCGCAGTCGATCTATTGGGGAATCGTGACGATCACCACTGTCGGCTACGGCGATGTCGCGCCCCTAACCGTCATGGGCAAGGTCCTCGCATCGTTCATCATGTTGACGGGATTCTCCATCATCGCCGTTCCAACCGGCATCGTCAGCGCGGAGCTCGGCAAGGGACTCCGAGAGGTGGCGATGGACCGCCGGCGTTGTGAGGAATGCGGCTGGACCGGCCACGATCCCGCCGCGAATTTTTGCAAGCACTGCGGCCAACCACTCGACAGTTAGAGCGCGTTCGCCTTGACGGCGGAAAATCCCGCCCGGTTGTTCTGCGTGCGGGTGGTGTAGCGGCGGACGCCGATGCTGCCTTCCGAAAAACTGTCGTCTTCCGCGATGATCTTCGGTGAGGTCATGTCATCGACGAATACCTTGATCGATTTCCCCTTCGCTTCCACGCGGATGACGTGGGGTTTTGTTGGATCGATTTCCATCGGCGCGGTCTTGAGTTCCGTCCATGCCTGATCCGACTTGCCGAGGGAAACCTGCTTTTTCTCCGCACTGATCCCCGCGTAGTAACCGCGATAGGCGTCCGTGCCGATGGTGGCATCCGAGACCCGGAAAATGAGGCCGGCGTCGCCCGCATCGTCGAGCCTGATCTCCGCCTGATAGACGAGGTCCTTGAAATCGGTGGCCGGCACGATGGCTTTCGAACCCGCATTGCCGCCTTCCGTGCTGTTGATTTGGAAAACGCCGTCGCGCACGAACCAGCCGCTGCCGTACGGAATCCAGTTCTTGTAGTCGCCATCGGCGAAGTCATCCGAGAATGTCTTGGGGGCGGTGACAGGTTTGCCGATGATTGGAAAACTGGTGATGCGCAACATCCCAGCACCGAACGGGACAAGGGTGATTTCCTCTTCCGGATCATCCGAGGCGACCGGACTCACCGGCGGGTCGTAAGCGACGAGACCGCCCTTGGCGATGGTCCAACGCGGGACTTTTTTCGCACGGGCGACGAGGGTCACCGGAGTTTCGGAACGGGTGAATGGATGGTCGCCGATCTTGCCGGACTTCACTTCGATCGATGCCGAAGGATTGGCCGGATCGAGAACCAGGCCATAGTTCCAAGCGGCGGTTGGACGGATTTCGAAGGATTCGAAACCGGGTTTGGCCGCTTGTTCAAATGCCTTCTCATCGCCCGCGATGCCGTAGGAATACACCAATGGACCACGGCTGATAGAAATGCTGTTATTGATCCCGGAATGCGCTTGCAGCGGCATCGGCAGTGTGAGCTTCACCTCGTCTCCCGATTTCCACGTGCGGCTGATCTTCGCGAATTCCCCGGCTTTCACGGCCGGCATTTTCTGTCCATTGACCGTGACTTCCGCTGCTCCGCACCAGCCGGGGATCCGAAGTGAAAGCGGGAACGCAATTTCCTTTTCGACCGTCATCTTGAAGCTGACGGTTTCGCCGAACGGATAGTCGGTGGTCTCGGTGATCGTCACCGGACTTTTTCCGATGTTGATGGAAACCACGCTCGGCCCGTAGGCAAGGACCGCGAGTCCGCCATCCGGAGCGGCGGCCCACATGTTCTGGACGAATTTCGGCCAGCCCTGGTGGAAGTTATAACAGCAGCAGGGAAATCCGGACAAATGCGACGGCGTGCTGCCATTCCCATAGTCCTGATTGAACCCCTTGCCGCCGCGGATGGCGGCGACGTTGTTGGGGATGCAGTAGTAAACGTGCTGATGGATGTCTTCCGAAAGCGATCCCGGCAGCGCGTTATACGCCATGCGCTCCAGACTGTCGCCGATGGACGAGTCGCCGAGAACACGCAGCACCGTGGCATCGCTGAGCATGCGCTCGACGACGGAGCACAACTCGATGCCCTGCGTGGTGGACGGGCCGGACAGCTGCTCGGTGCCCGCGTTGATGCCGACGGCGAGGCCGTGGTCGCGGTCCAGATTTCTCACTCCGGCGGCATAGGCCTTTCTATCAGCAGCCGCGTTCGAGCGTTGGGAATAGACTGCCGGCATCTTAAGCGCCTGCGGAATGTTCACATTGTGCTTCGGTTGGAAGTCGGTGCCGAATTCGAGGAAGCGGTTGTTCGTGAAAATATCGGTCCAAGCGTAAGCCTGTTTCGCCAGCTTGTCGGCGAGCGTGAGGAGAAAGGCATCGCCGGTTCTGTTATAGAGCCAGAAGATCGTGTCGATCTCGTCGCCTGCGCGCGATTTCCCCCAGTCCTTGAGCGGACGGCCGTCGATTGCGCCGTTCATGTGCTGATAGTATTTCGTGAGAAAGGGAATCACGCGGGCATCGCCGGTGGCTTCCTGGAAATCCCGCAGCAGATAGTTTGTGACCATGCGCGGCCACCAGTCGTCGTTGGACTTCGGGCCGTAGAATCCGTCATCACGCTGGCTGGAGAGAATCGCATCGGTCCAGGTGCGGGCGCGTTTTTGCAACTCTGCGTCGTCGAGCACCCACGCGAGCGGAACGAGGCCCTTCACGTAGTAAGGTCCCTTTTCCCAGTCCTCGCCTTTTCCACCGAGCCACGCGCTGTCCGATTTCGCGGCGTCCAACAGTTCGTGCGCGTGACCGGTGAGCCCATCGCGCTGGAGTTCGAGTTCATGCCTCAGCCAACCGGCAGGTTTTACGCTGCCGAGCGGGAGCGCGGTGAACTTCGCCTCCTGAAGCGGCGCCTTGTTGGGAAAAACCGGTGTCGCGGGATCAGCGGAAACGGATGCGGCGAGCAGGCAGGAAATCGAGAAAACGAACGTGGCGGGCTTTTTCATGCGAAAGTGATAGGGCCGATCAAAGTCAGCCACCCGGTCTGGCATTTCAAGAGAATAGACGCACCCGCCCCATTCGGGTGGGTAGCCGGTCCGTTGGAAAGGCGGATAGGATTTTCCTCCTGAATCCTGAGAATGACGCCCCCATCCCCACTCCTTTCATGAATCGCCGACAGTTCCTCCGATCCACCGGTCTGGCGATGGCCGCCGTGGGAATTCCATCGATTTCCCGCGCCCTATCCGTGCCGTCACGCGAGCTGCGCATCAGCCGGATTATCATTCAACAAGCCAAGGGCCGGCGGCTGACTCCCGTCGCGCCGAATGCCTACGCGGCGTACCGTGGCTATGACAACGCGGAAACGATCCTCCGCATCCAGACCGCGCAGGGAATCGAAGGCATCGCCGCCTGCAACCCGAGCCCGGAGGTTCTCAAGCAATTGCTCGGCCTCGATCCCTTCCAACTTTTCTCCTGGGGTCCGGGCGACGTCATCTCGGGTGCGAGCGAAACCTATCAGGACCTCCTCTCGAAACTCGGCGGCGCGGACGTCGCACTGGTTGATTTGTTAGGCAAGGCAATGAAATCCCCGGCCTATGCCCTGCTCGGCAAACCGGTGCGGGAATTCGTCCCCGTTTACGACAGCTCGCTCTACATGGAAGACCTGCTCCAGGGAGACGAACTCAAGGACCTTCCCTATCTGAATGGCCCGGTGCACACCGATCCGGTGGAGCGGGTCGTTCGCAAGGCGGAGTGGATCGTCAGTTCCCGTCCGGAGAAATTCAACACCCTCAAGATCAAGATCGGCCGGGTGAAATGGATGGATTCGTTCGAGGCCGCTCTGGATCGCGACATCGCCGTGACCAACGCCTTGCGCGAGGCCCTCGGTCCCGACATCCGGCTGATGGTCGATGGCAACAAGGCCTACAGCGAGCGCCCGCTGGCGGCAGCCGATTATGCGGAAGCCGTGAAAGCCTCCAACATTTACTTCATGGAAGAGATGTTTCCCGAAACGGATACCGAACATCTGATCGAACTGAAGGCAAAACTGCGTGCCGCCGGAAACTCCGTGAAACTCGCTGCCGGTGAATCCCATTCCGGCGGCATTCCGGACGAAATCTACTCCCGCCGGGTAAAGACCCCACGCGGCGAAGAGCCTCTGCTGGAGGTGGAGCAAGCCGACATGAATGCCCACGGTTTCCTGCGACTGCGGGCGAAGGCCGCCAAACAGGCCGCGCTCGGCATGACCATGGCTCCGCACAACTTCGGTTCTAAAATGGGATTTTTCGCCCAGGCCCATCTCGGCCTCGTCACGCCTAACTGGGAAATTTCCGAGGTCGATGACTCACAGTTTCCCGCGCTCCAGGCGGAGGGAATCATGCTCCGCGACGGAGTCGTTAGGATTACCGGCCTGCCGGGCCTCGGGGTCTCGCTCAAGGACGAATCTTTGGAAAAGCCAGCCGTGGACTTGTCCGCCTGATTCAATTTTGTCAGGAAATCGAAGAGGAGCGCATCACGGCTTCCTGCTCCAGCGGTGCGTCGGGGTAGCCGGTTTCGATGCACTCGGTGAAATACGCTTGGAGAAATTTGGAGACGCTTCCATGACGTTCGTATTGCGCGGTGTGGACGCATTCATGGGCGATCAGATGGCGGTTTTCCGCGTAGGGCGCGCGCAGGTAGATGCCATAGCGCAGGGAAAGCCCGACCGTGTTGGCCGACACCGCCGGAACCAGACACGAAAGGAATTTCATCAACGCGCTGTTGAACACCGGGATCCGCGCCACCCGCATCAGCCGGATTTTTTCGGGATGGACGACTCCCATGCGTGCTGCGTCGGCCAACTCCGCGAGTGAAAGCGGAACGCCCTCACGCAGGATTTTCCGCTCGTGCCACTCCACCCATTTCGAGGCGAAAGGCAGGAAAAAAGGCAGAAGTCTGATCAACAGTCCCATCGACTCCACACCAAACCGAGCACCGTTCCCGACGCAAGCGGAAGAACGATGAGCAATCCGGACAGAAAATCCCTTCTTGACCGCTACCTTGTAATGCAAGATACATGGCGGCGATGGCTGATCCGAAATCAGAATCCGGGTTTTCGAAGGAATTGTTCGAAAACTGGACAGTGCAGATGCGCAAGGGCGTGCTGGACCTCTGCATTCTCCAAGCTTTGGCCTCCAAGGAATGGTATGGCTACGCGCTGGTAAAAGCCTTGGTCGCGGTGCCCGGCGTGGGGGTGGCGGAAGGTTCGATTTACCCGCTGCTGGCCCGGCTGAAGCGACAGGGGCTGGTCACCACCCGGTTGGAAGAATCCTCGGAGGGGCCCGCCAGAAAATATTACTCCGCCACTCCGGAAGGCACGGCCCTGGCGCGGGAAATGGAACTCTACTTCGCGGACATGCTGCGCGGCGTCGGCGGCTTGCAGGCCGGGGTCGATTTCACCACCTCTTCATCGAAACAACGCGGCACCCCGGAAAGCTGAACACCTAACCCTTTCATCATGAAAAACTGGACGACACAGGCGGAACAACGGCTGACGGAATATCTTCAGGAACGCGCCGCGCGGGAGGGTTTCGACGGAGAGGACGCGGTGGAACTGAAGGATGATCTGCGGCGGCACATCCACGAGGAAGCGGAACAAGCACCCAGCGCCGACATCGGCCTGCTGCATTTGGAAAACATCCTCGGCCGACTCGATGCGGGATACCGGCCCGCGCCCCGGCCGGAGCTGGTATCTCCCGAGCCTAACAAAAGCAGCGGAATCCTCCGCTGGACATTCGGCGTGGTCCTTCCGGCGGCAGTGCTCATTCTCGAAATGTTCACCTCGCTCTGCGGCGCGGTGTTTTTCTCGCCGATCCCGACCTGGTGGCATGCGGCATGGATCGCCACCGTCCCGCTGGTGAATGCCTGGTTGCTCGGCGGCGGTCAAAAGGCCGGAGACAAAACGAGGGGAGCGGCGGCGGGATTCATGCTGGTGACGGCGTTGTTTTATGGAGTGCTGTTTCTCCCCCTCCTGCCGCTATCGCTGATCGCTCTGATTGTCTATGGGCTGGGCATCATTTCCCTAACACCCGTTCTGGCGGCGTTCTATTCGTGGCGGATCGGCCGGACGGCCCGACAGAATTCCGCTCGGCCGGACCATTTCAAAACCGGCTGGCGCATCGGAGTTCTGGCCAGCGTGAGCGTGCTCGTCGCACTGGAAATCCCGGCGATCTGGACACGGGTGAATCTGGCAACCGCCATGGAAGACAGCGCCGAATCGGTCCCCGCCATTGCCCGGCTGCGTGCGCTTCATTCCGAAGAAACTTTGTTGAGAGCCTGCTACGAAGGCAACCGCGGCGTGGCGATGAGCACGGATATCTCAGGCTGGATTCTCAGCGGATGGAACATTTCGGCGGGGATTTTCGGCGAACAAGCGTCATTGCGATTCGACTCGGCGAAAGCGCGCGACCTCTATTTCCGGATCACGGGCAAGTCGTTCAACTCCATGAAGCCGCCCGGATCCAGCGGAAATTCCCTGATCGGACGTCGCGATACGCTTCAGGAATTCGAGTTCGACGACCATCTCGGCGGCGACCACGTGGCGGTTAGATTGAAGAACCTCGATCTGGCGGAATCCCGTTTCGATGGTCACGTGGATTCGGTTTCACGGATCGGCTACGGCGAATGGACGATGGTTTTCAAGAACGGATCCGCTCAAGCCAAGGAAGCACGCTGCCAGGTGAAACTGCCGCGCGACGGGCGGGTTTCGCGGCTAACCTTGTGGGTGAACGGCGAGCCGCGCGAGGCGGCGTTCAGCACGGTTTCAAAGGTGAAAGCGGCCTACAAGGCAGTAGCTGTCGTGCAGCGGCGCGATCCGGTGCTGGTCAACATGGTGGGGCCGGACACGGTGATGGTGCAGTGTTTCCCGGTGCCCGCGCATGGTGAAATGAAGATCCGCTTCGGAGTCACCGCGCCGCTGGACGGAATACGGTGGGAAATGCCCCACGTGGTCGAGCGGAACTTCGGAATCAAGGAAGACCTCGAACATGCGGTGTGGTGGCAGGGCGATCGCGCGTTCGATCTAACCGGCACAGGAACCCCCATGAATGCCGCGCGCGATGGCGACGGCCACTCGCTGGCCGCCACGCTCGGCGGAACGAGTTTCATGACCGCCGGATTCGCCCTGAACACGGCACCACTGCCTGCGGAGCCGGCGGTGGTCTGGTGCGAGGACCGCTTCGCGAAACCGGAGGAACGATTTCTCGTTAGAGAGCCGGTCGCCATCACCCATCCGCCTGCGGGCCAGGTGGTGGTCGTGATCGATGGCTCGCTTTCCCTCGCCGGGGCGCAGGACTGGATCACGAAATCCCTCGGCAGCCAGGATGAGGGGAAATTCCAGCTCATCCTCGCGGACGATCACGCGCGGCGGGTGACGTTGGATGAGTTGAAACAGTATCGTTTCTCCGGCGGGAGGAACAACGAGCCGGCGTTGCGCGAAGGCATCCGGCTTTCCAAGGAGTCGGGCAGCCCGGTGGTCTGGATTCACGGGCCGCAAGCGGTCGGGCTGTCGCAGCCGGAGGCGCTTTTGCAATTGCTGGAGCGCGGCACAGTGCCTCCGGTCATCCATGAAGTGGAGGCGGTGGCCGGGCCTAACCGGTTGAGTGAGGCGATCTACCGATCGGGATGCCTGCATCGCGGGCCGGCGCTGGTTTCTCCGGAAAAGGATTTCACCCGGTTTCTCAAGGAACTGCGCACGGAGCGTAGGGAACTTTCATGGAACTGGAAGCGCGCCGCGGCTGCCGACGGGCTAACAGGCAACAGGGTTTGGGACCAGCTCGCCCGGTTATGGGCCGCCGCCTCCGCGGAAGATCCGAAAAACAACCTGACCGACGCCGCCCGCTCGGAACTCGCGGCCCGCTATCAGCTCGTCACACCCATCTCCGGGGCCGTGGTTCTGGAAACCCAACAGCAATACGACGAGCACGGGCTCACCCCGGCCGATGGCGACGCCACTCCGAAAATCCCGAGCGTGCCGGAGCCCTCGACCGGATTGCTGGTCATTCTAACCACCGCCGCCGCGCTGATGCGGAGAAAACGGGTGGCTTAGTGCCCCGACGAAAAACTCTGACATTTTTTCAAGATGAATGATTCTGATTCAAACCGGATCGAAAAGTCAAAATGCGGGGTCTCATGGATGATGCTCGCGTGCCTTGGAATCGCGATTTTTCTCTCGCTCCATTTCCTGAGCTACAATATTATTTATACCGAAAGCGAAGTGACGCGGGATCTCTTGGTCATTCTGATCTTTTCTCTAGCCGGTTTGTCGGTGCTTCTATCATTTTATTCGCGCCGATTCGCGGCGTTTCTCATGATCGGAGCCGGAGGCCTGCTCCTGATCTGGCAATCCTGCGGGATACGCAAATGGGCGATGATTCACGAAGAGGTCGTCGGGATCATCCAGCATGTGGAGCAAGTCAGGAAATCGACAGGAAGCTATCCGGTTTCGCTAAACGGCCACATGTTCAGAAATCCCGATCTGAAATCCCGCTTCGATCAAGGCTACACAACGGATAACGGTGGATTCAAACTTTCCTATTTCATGAACAACCCCGGCACATCGTATTGGTATGATTCCAACAGCGGTTTTCATTACTATCCGGATTGATATCCGCAATGACGATCCAGCAACAAAAAAGCCGCCCCCGCAAACGGGAACGGCTCTCCGAAAACTAACGGATTGAATCAGGCGAGCGCCTGGAGTTTCGCCTTGAGCTGGTCCTTGGTCACGCTCGCGCCGACGATCTGGTCCTTCACCTCGCCGTTCTTGAAGAACAGGAGCAGCGGGATCGAGCGGACGTTGTATTTCACGGCGAGCTCGCGGGCGTCGTCCACGTTGACCTTGCCCACCTTGGCGATGCCTTCGAGGTCAGCCGCGACCTGATCAATCACGGGACCGATCATTTTGCAGGGGCCGCACCATTCCGCCCAGAAGTCCACGAGGACGGGCTTGTCGGAGTCGATTACTTCGGATTGGAAATTTGCGTCGGTAAGGTTGAGAGCCATGCGCGGAACTTGCATCCTCAATCCCGAAACGTCAAGAGCCGCCCTGCGGATCGCAAGGCGGCTCTTGTTTGAAAAGACGATGTCGTTGGACTCAAGCGCCGAGGCCGCAAGCGGTCATGGCGAAATACAGGGCGAGGCCTGCGAACACGATGTTGATGATAGGAAGGATCATTGAGGATGGGATGTCAGGGGTTCAATTCATCAACTGTGCCCAGTCGCCGACACTCGGACTGTCCGGTGCGTTGATCCAGGTGCTGGCGGTCATCAGTTGGAAGGCCAGCACGACGAGCGCGGCGGCGAATCCGACGATGGATAGGATGTTGAGGAGGCCTTCGTTTCCGCCTTCATCCTCGTCATCGTCCGATTGGAGAGTCGCCATTTGAGAAGGCGAGGTAAAGGAAGTGCCAAGCGGCGCTGTCGGAGTTTGGAGCTGAACCGTGGCTTTTGGCAAAGCGATGGTCGGCGCACCTACGCCGGGAGCTCTGCCAGGAGTCGTCGGAGCACCGGAAGTGGCGAGACGGATCGTCGGAGCAGGTGCCATCGGAGGCGGTGCGCCTGCGGTGCGGAGAGGAATGGTCGGAGCAGGAGCGGGCGGACGTGGTGGACCACCAGCGGCGGTCGGGGTCGGAGGAGCCGTCGGCACCGGCGGGCGGACTGGAGGAGCCATAGGCACGGTGGCCGAAGGAACCGCCGGAGGCGCATCGGCCGCCTTCAGGGTGACACGAACGGTTTCCTTCTTGAGAGGCACACTCGATGTTTGCTTGCTCAGTGGCACGCTCGATGTCTGCTTGGACGGGGTAGGTTGATTTTCGTTTTCGCTCATGCGCTCGCAGGGTTTTATATCCTTAGGAGAATGAGTAAGGCAATTCGCCCCCCCTCTGTCAAACCCCCAAACCGGGATTTCTTTAAAAATGAAACGGTGGGGAAATCGATCGTAAAACCGTGGTTTCCAAAGACGGCCCGAAGGAACGAAACTCCGGCGGGCTGAGAAATTTTTAATGCTCTTTCCCCCGCGCCGTGATTCCTATTCGTGCAGCAATCATGTCAGCCGAAAAGACCGCCATCACCCCCACCCGCGCCCAGGATTTCCCCGAGTGGTATCAGCAAGTCATCAAAGCCGCCGATCTCGCCGAGAACTCGGAAACCCGCGGCTGCATGGTAATCAAACCGTGGGGCTATGGCATTTGGGAACTCATCCAGCAGCAGCTTGACCGCCGCTTCAAGGCGACCGGCCACCAGAACGCTTATTTCCCGCTGCTCATCCCGCTTTCGTATTTGGAAAAAGAGGCGGAGCACGCCGAGGGCTTCGCCACCGAGTGCGCCGTGGTCACACATCACCGTCTTGAGGCCGTGAAAGATCCGGTCACGGGGAAAACCAAGATGATCCCCGCTGGCGAACTCGCCGAGCCCTACGTCATTCGTCCGACTTCCGAAACCATCATCGGCGCCGCCTTCGCCCGTTGGATCGAGTCCTACCGCGACCTTCCCCTGCTCATCAACCAATGGGCCAACGTCATGCGTTGGGAAATGCGCCCGCGCCTGTTTCTCCGCACCGCCGAGTTCCTCTGGCAGGAAGGCCACACGGCCCACGAGACAAAGGAAGAAGCCATCGTCGAAACGAAACTGATCCACGGCCAATACGAGGAATTCCTCCGCGACCACCTCGCCATCGCTGTCGTCCCCGGAGAAAAAACCGAGAACGAGCGGTTCCCCGGCGCGGACATGACCTTCACCGTCGAAGCGATGGTGCAGGATAAGAAAGCGATCCAGGCCGGCACCTCGCACTACCTCGGCCAGAATTTCTCCAAAGCACAGAACATTTCCTTCGCCGGCCGCGACGGCACCGTTCAACACGCCCACACCACGTCGTGGGGTGTTTCCACCCGCCTGATCGGCACGTTGATCATGGCGCACTCGGATGACGACGGCCTCGTTTTACCGCCGCGCGTCGCCACCCAACAGATCATCATCCTTCCCATCACGCCGAAAGAAGACACGAAACAACCCGTGCTCGATGCCTGCCAGGCACTTGCCGAAACCCTGCGCCACCAGCTCTATCAGGGCGATCCGCTCCGTGTCCACGTCGATACCCGCGATCTATCAGGCGGCGTGAAAAAGTGGGATTGGATCAAGAAAGGCGTGCCAATCCGCATTGAGATCGGCCCCCGCGACATCGAGACGCGGAAAGTCTGCGTCCAGCGCCGCGACCAGGCGGTCAGTGCCAAGGAATTCGCCGACAAGGAGGAATTCATCCAACAGGCCAAAGACATCCTCGGCGAAATCCACGAATCCCTGCTCGCCCGCGCCACCGAATTCCGCGACGCGAACATCACCCCCTGCGCCAGCCTCGAAGCCTTCCACGCCCACTGGGCCACCGAAAATCCCGGCTGGCTCTACACCCCGTGGGCCGGCACTCCCGAGCAGGAGGAAACGCTCTCCAAGCAGCATAAAATCACCATCCGCTGCCTCCCCATCGCCGAAGCCAATCTGCCTGAAGCCCTCGATGCCGTCGGCCACGAGTGCATCCTCACCGGCAACATCACCCCCGTCCGCGCGATCTGGGGGAGAAGTTACTGAGCCGGCCACTAGCTCATAACTGGCTTGCCTGCATCCGCCCGCGCGGTTATTCACCTGCCGCCCGCCCGGCCATCATGGCCCCCGTAGTTCAATGGATAGAACAAGGGTTTCCTAAACTCTAGATTCAAGTTCGATTCTTGACGGGGGCATTTTTCATAAAGCCTTAAAATCCAACAGTATAAGCACGCGAAAGCTTGCTAATTCATCCGTTTCGGGATGTGTTCAGATGCACTGAAATGCGCCTAATATCCCCGAAATGAGGCGAAAAAGGATTACAAAAGGATTACATTTTGCGCTGAGGTGAGGATTAAAAGCTAGCGCCCAAGAATGCCCCCACGCAGGTGCCATGCGGTAATTTTATTTCCCGGCGCGGTGATCGTAAAATTTTTCAGCACGAAAGTTGACGTTGGGACGGCAGCCCTTCTAACTGAGCGCCCAATTCGTGAAACCCACCGACCTTAGATACAGGCGCTCGCGTCGCCAGAAAAGACGAGAGCGAAATATTCGACTTTCACTTCTGGGAAATCGGCGAGTGGTGCGGCGGGCGAGAAAGAATCTATTCCAACTCCTGTCCGGGGATGACTTGCCCCAAAACATCATTCCAAAAAAATGGATGGTGCGAACTCTAACCTTGCCTAAGGTTTTGAGCGTTCGCGACAATCTTGAGGCTACAATGAAGTTCTTCGGCGCAATGCAGAAGGCTTTTCTCCATGATCGTTGCAGCCGGGTGATTTTAGATCATTCCAAGCTGGAGGTTTTGACTCCCGAGGCAGCGTTGATGCTCATCGCGGAATGCCATCGGCTCAAGCAGCATTCCAAACAGACCGACCTTTGGACCATGGGGAATTCCACCTCTCAAGAAGTTGAGGATCTTCTATACGGCGTGGGATATAACGATTATTTCAACGCCTCCTCAATAAATAGCCCGGATATACGGGCAAGCGCCCAACGTGACGGAGTCACATTTATTAAGCATCAAAAAGGCTCCCAAACTTCCACCGAGGTGGCGTCGAACATGGTCGACCACTTCCAAAAGATGCTTAAATTTTCCAAGGTCCGAGCTGATCGCTTAAAGGTTTCACTTGGGGAGTGTATGAACAATGTTTCCCAACACGCCTACCCGGAGGACAAGGTGCGATCCCATCGGTGGGGGAGTCGCTTCTGGTGGCTCTTGGGATACGTTGATAACACGACTCAAGAGCTCTACTTCTCGTTCTTGGACCAAGGTGTCGGATTGGCCCAGACACTGGGACGGAAATGGAGAGATTTGGACCTTCTTTTCAGGCCGACAGACGCCGAGTTGGTTGTGCGCGCCTTCGAAAAGAGGCGATCTAGGACGCATGAGAATCACCGTGGACGTGGACTTACCACGCTAAAAAAGTACATCGACCAAGCCACGGACGGAGAACTTTTTGTGCAAAGCCAGAGAGTCCAGTGTCGTTTCAAACCGCGGACGCGTCCGAAGGCTATCACCACAACAGTTCCGCTTGCAGGAACGCTTCTAGTGTGGCAAGTAAGCGCAGCGACTAATGCAAACAACTCTCCAGATGCCCCTACTCCTTAAGATTGAGGATTTTGCCCTATTCCCGGGTGGCCGCGATAGGTCGGACGGTGACTGGTCCGGACAGCAATTCCGGGAGGAAGTCCTCACGCCCGCCTTGTCGGAAGTCGACGAAATCTCGGTCGATCTACGCGGAGCGAAGATCCTCCTTCCTTCCTTTTTGGACGAAGCCTTTGGCCCTCTTATTGAGGACCTGGGAAAGAAAGAGTTCTTACGGCGCGTGAAAATCGTGTATGAAAAGGACTCGGACGTTGAGGACAACGTTTTAGAAACTATCCGTCTAAGAGGGTGAACCCCGCCTTCTTCCAGTTGATGGAAGCAGTTCCTCAAGTCGAGCCAAGCCCGGCTGGGGCGTTATTGTGGGGGCTTGTCGCCTCTAGCATTACTGGAGTGGCTGGATTTCTGGTCGGCCGGTTGGTAGAAAAGCGTTCCAAAGTTCAGGAATTTTTCATGTCCCGCCTCGGCGAAGTGGAAACATGTTCAAACTTGTTTGCAAAAGCGATAATTCAGCATCAGACCAGCACGACGCTGGTCAATGCTGAGGAATCAATCTTGGAAATTCAGAAGATCGCTCACGACCTCCAACGACACCTGCTGGTTGTGCGAGACATGATACCCGACCCTGATTTATCTGCCGGGCTGAAGAGCGACGTGTATGCATTCCGGAATGCGGTATTTGGTCGGTCAATCCGGCAGTCTCCCACGGATTCCCCTAAAATCAAAGACGTGGACCTCATTCAAGCGGGCCTCGGGCGATTCCACATACAGTTGGACCGACTTCGAAGCAAGGCAACCGGCTGGTGGCGATTCTCCAAACGCTAGTCTGGAAAAATCCGCCCCCCCCATCAAGCACCTATCGGCGTGAGTGTATCCCACACGATCAAGCCTTCCCCTCAAATCTTGCAGGAAGGAACCTCGCCCGCCGTCGCATCATCAACTGGCGCAATCGCCTTCTGTATCCGCGAAGGCGGAACCCATTCAAATACCAGGCACCCATCTTTTATAGCCTCGCCTGAAGGGCTCCCAGTTAGACTTGATCGGAACGGTGGGAACCGAGTAGTCACAAGCGAGAAGCGACTCCTTCGTATCACGCGAGCGCTTCACGGCGCTGGCGAGATCCATCTTTTCCCTGAAATTAGTCGGTCCCTGAATCTTCCAAATCTTGGCACCATCCGCAATTAATTGATCGCGGTCTTGGTAAAACTTTTTCAGCATTTGCATGCGTGTTTCGAGGGCGTCATTGACCGCGTGCAAGTCGAATCGATAACACGCGCCCTCGGCGATTTCAGCCGGCACCTTGCCGGCATGATACCATTGCAGGATGGTGCTGACGGTGGTGCCGAGCGCGGTTGCGAGCTGCTTGGGAGTAAGTAGCGCTGGGCTGTCAGAAGGGGTAGGCGATTCATCGGTCACTTGTCACGCTCCTTTCTGCTGGCCAGTTGCTGAGCCAGTCGCTCTTTCTTTAGCCTCGCGTTATGCTCCAACATGTAAACGGATGGCTCAGGCGGTGCTGGCTCGTAAACTTCGTGTCGTGGACCAAAGTAGGAAAGAGGTCGGCGCGGTTTCAATTCCTCCTCAACACGTTTTGCTGCTCTATGCCGCAGAATCATTCTAACTTTTTCTTCATCAAACCTGTAAGTGCTCCCCTCTGCTATCTCAGCGGGGATGGCTCCGGACTTCTGGAGGCGGATCACGGTCTGGCAGGATATGCCTAGAGCGGTCCCGAGATCCCTAGCGTTGATGAGTTGAGCGATCATGCCTGTCTGAAATACCCAAAACGAAAAGCCCCGCAAGCCTGAGCCTGCGGGGCTGTGTGACTAATGCAACCAAACTACGCGGTCATCCATTGAGGGATGATGCCTTCATTGTCGTTATGAGCGCGGAAAAAGGAATCGGGCTCGATCTGGACAACATCGATGTAAATCGGTCCATAACCCCGAAGTTGCAGGGAGATACCCCGCTCCTTCGCTTCTAGGGAATCAACACGGCAAGTCATTCCCGAATCTAGGAGGCGGAAGGAGACTTCTTCTTGCTCCAGAATCGACCGGATATGAACCACGAAGGTTGCTATCGAGTTACTGACACTGAAATCATCGGGGGAGAATTGCGCCATCCATCAGCCTCCTTCCGACCAAAAGGGCGGCGCGAGAATGTTCGGAACGAGAAGCCCTAAATAGGGAAATCGACTATCCCTTGATGGGGGATTCCCCCTCATTTCATCCGGCATCCACTAGTTAAGGACCCCTGGCACGAAAAAACCCGGCCCCATTGCTCACTCGCCTTCGGTGGCTACAAACTCCGTCGCGTCCATGAAGTCTGCGGGATCACAGGCAAGTGCAAGTCGTCCATCGGTGCCGTCCGCTCTTTTCATGCAAACGGAAAAGCCCGTTTCGTCGGCGACGATCACTACTCCTTCGCGGGCATCCTCGCGCCTCCATATCCGTTGGCCCTCTTTGAACCTCATCATTTCCGAAGAATATGCGAGAAAAGGAAAGGCGCTGAGGCAAACGCGCTGACTACGAATAATTCAGGAAATTCCCTACAGTGCGACCATCAGACACAAAAAACCCCGCGCCATCGTGAGACAGAGCGGGCAAGAGGGGGCGGGCTAGCTACTCTTGGCCCTCCTTTTCTTCATGATCATCCATCTGTGATTCAATTTCGTTTTCCAGTGCGTCTAGCAAAGCGGCAATCCTGTCGTTGTCAGGATCAACAAACCGGGCGAGGCAATACCTGAAAAAATGCATCTGCGCTCCTAAATCGAGATCCAGGATTTCGGTAACAGCGGTCGATAGTCCGCTGCGGACCTGAAAACAGTATTCCTTAGAGTCCGCCGCTCCCGGCAATTCCATTTTTTCGAGCACCCCGATTTTGCCAGCGAGTTCGCGGATCTTTTCAATGAGGGATTCCACCTCTGAGTATTCGTGTGAGTCCATGGTGTCGGTTTAATTTGATTAGAAAATGAAGCCGCGTCCAGCGTGAACCGGACGCGGCGTTGATGATGGCAATCAGGCAACGGACAGCGCCAGCTTGGTTTGCCGTGCCTCGGGCGGATCGATGGTGAACGTGTCCCATCCGTCCCGCTTGGCGTGAACTCGGTTGCGCTTGGCTAGTCTCTCGAAAGCGATGGCTTGGTTTGCCCATCCTTCCAAGTCCTGATCGTGGATTCCGTCAGGTGTTTTTAGGGCCTCATCCAACGAATACCGGAGGGAGAAGCCCGCTTCGCCCATGAGTCCCTGTAACAGCTCTGACAGCGTGCGGCGGAGGATTTCCGCAACACGCGAGAGGATGGCGTGAGCTTCGGGACAGAACTCCAGAACGATCTCGCTGGTGTCCTTTGTCCCGGTGTTGTCATCCATCCGTTCAAGGACGGAGAATGGGCAATCGACGATTGTCTCTGCCTGTCCATACGCCTGCTCTTGTAACAGTTGGGCGACGGGTAGGTCGTAGGCATCACAGAAGAATTCCACGGTCCGAAGGTCGGCTGTGCGGATTCTGGTTTTCACCGACACACGGTCGGACTTGGTTTTGACGGGCGTTTTCAATTTGCACCTCCCGCGTTGACGGTGGAAACCCTACTCTTGTTCGTCAGATGATCTACGAGGGATTGCAGGAACTGACGGGGCGTTTTCCCCGCCTTCTCCGCCATCCTGCAAAGCATCCGGACCTGCGAGGCGTCGAGATAGTCGGTGAGGTTGACGGCTCCGGTGGGTGCCGCGCTGGCGGCGAGGATGCCCTGGGTAAGGGCGGCGGTAAACCGCTCCAGCTTTGGCGGGAGGCGGTCGGCTTTTCTTCTCTTGGCGGTGCCCGGTGCGGGCAATGTTGCTGTTTTCATTTGGTAAGAAAAAGTCCCGGCCTCTGGAAGTGCTTCAACACTTTCCCTCCATGCCACTACAGCGCGGAGGTATCCAAAGACCGGGACTTGATTTTCTTCTGTTTCCGCGCCGGGTTAGTTACTTCCCAGATTGAAAAATGCGGGTCAGCGTTGAAGCACTGACTCCCGACAACTACACCCACGGCGGAAGAGGTCAACGGAATTCCGACGACCTCAGCAGCCAAGATGCTCAACATCCTTGACCGCTCCCGTCGATCTTGATAGATGGCGGGACTATGAAAGTCGTCCCCGTCCTTGTTCTTTTCGCGCTTGTCAGCAATGGGGGCGCTCAGTTCGAGGATTACCAACGGCGGGGATGGTCGATGGACGCGAACGCAGGCAAGGACCCACAAAAAGCGGCGGTGACGGATTACCCGATGAAAGAAATCCCCCGCAAAGATCCCCGGTTCCAATCGGTCTTTCTTGCAGTGTTGAAGGAAATTGAAAAGGCCACTCCCGTCCCGAAACCAGAGGCAATCACGATTTCTCAAACAGTGGACAAGGGGCGGTTTCTCGCACGTAGGAACGGACAGCAGATCATGATTGTTAGTGCCAGCGAGGACTTCGCGGATGGAGATA
This sequence comes from Verrucomicrobiota bacterium, assembly GCA_040386755.1. GTDB lineage: Bacteria > Verrucomicrobiota > Verrucomicrobiia > Verrucomicrobiales > Akkermansiaceae > Luteolibacter. Next base: position 116,905 of record JAZKEY010000004.1, read on the forward strand.
AAATCAAGCGGGTTCTGATCTCCACTAACGAAATGTTTGAATATGTCGATACCGGCAAAGCCCCGCGAAAGGTTCGCATATTCAAGCTCCCCGCGAGCGATTTGCCTCTGCCTGACGCGCCTCTAATGACCGAATCGGAATTTATCGACAAGCTTAAGATGGGCGAGACTTACACCATTGCCAAAGACGAGGCGCAAATAAAGTGCGTGCCATGCGATGGGTGGGGGAGGCTCGCTGGCGCAAAGGTCGGGTCGCCAAAGGTCATCTGCCCAAAGTGCGGTGGGTCAGGCAAGGTTCTCGGGGTTCAAAAAATCCGGGTCAAGTGGTGACCACCGCGTTAGATTACTCCCCCTGCTAACACGGAAAAACCCGCCGCCCTTTCGAGACGACGGGCATTCCCCGGCGAAGTTATGACGACTTCCTTGGCCACTCGGCCGATTGCACCGGGAAAATAGAAACCTCGCGCCCATCTTATGAGTTCGTGCCAGCCAACCACCCGGAAGGCCAGCGATGGACGCGAGGAAAGGGTTAGAAAGCGGGCCGGAGGTGTTGCTCGACCCGCTCCATGACTGAAATCAATTTATTGCCCTGCGCATCGGAGAAAACGGAACGCTCGCCGGGTTGGGCGTAGCGGAAACGCTCGCCGCTGTTGGATGTCACGGGAGACTGGTTCCGATCCAACGTCTGGGAAAACGCGTTGGCGTATCCCTCGCTGTTAAACGTGTTGCGGGCGATCTCCGAAGCGCCCGCCCAAGTGTTGCGGACGTTTGCCCCCACCTTCACCTTGTATCCGGCAATTTCGGTTCCCCGGAGCAAGTCCCTCAACTGGTTTCCGATGGCGTTGCCCCCGAAGATGAAAGCCGCGATCAGTTTTTCCCCTGCTGCCGATGCCGCTGCCAGAAACCCGTTTTTTATCAATGGCATGAAATCGCCGTTTCCTACCGAGTTCCAAATTGCCGACAAGGTGCGTCCGGTGCTTTCGCCGAATGCCCGCATCTGTGCGGCCAGGTTGGCGAGAGAGCCGGAAATCTGACCGAGCATCGGGCGGAGGTGATCATTGAGCGGAGTTCCGAACGCAACCAGCAACTGATTCCATGAATCCTTGAGGTTGGAAAGCTTCCCCTCGGTGGTGCTTGATAGATTGATCATGCTACCCTTGGATTTGACCAGTGCTTGTGAAAGCACCGAAAGCGCATCGGCGGAACTCAGTGTTCGGGTTTCTCCCCGCTTCTGAGCTGCCGCCAAGGACTCGAAATGACGCTTTGCTGTTCCTGAGATCAAGGAAAGCTCCATGAGGCGGGCAGTCGCCTCTCCGGCGCTGGTCCCCGAAGAGAGCGCGGAAAACAAGCGCCCGACGTGAAGTGCAACCTCGCTGATAGGCTGGCCAGCCAAGGCGGCGGCATCGCCAACCATGCGCAAGCCGTCACCCGTGGCGAGGATGTCACCGCCCGCAACTTGGAGTTGCTTGGATGCTTCGGAAATCTCGCCAACGTCGAAGGGAGTTTCGGCGGCGAATTTGGACAGCTCCTTCATCCGTTTTACCGCCGCGTCCTGACTTCCTAACAATGTTTTGAATTGCGTCGTTAATGACTCAACGCTTGAAGCTGCCTCCGATGCGGAGCTGGCGAATTTGACAAATCCCGCCCCGATAGCCGCTGGTCCGAGCAAGGCGGCAATCTTCGTCATCGGTCCCGCGATGCCGCTGAGTGACGACTTGCCCGCCGCGATGGATGCGGCGAGCTTGGAGAATCCGGAGCGAATGCTGGAGAGTCCGCGCTTCACGGAATCACCATCGAATTTCAAAGTCAATTTTGTGGACAGGGCCATGATGTCGGAAGGTTGGGGTTAGGCGGCTGCGGCGGATTTGACAAAGCAGCTTTCCAATTCCGCGACTGCGGCTAGGACTGCGGCCTTGCGTGCCGGATAGGATTCCAGAAATCCCATTAGAACCGATACGTATTCCATGTCGGAGTTGATGTCCGGAGTGTGATTTCCCCATCCTTGGCACAGGCGGGAAATCTCGGAAGAGAGCGCAATCGACTCGCTGACGCCACGCATCCAAGGTGTCAGCGCACCGAGAGGCTTTTGAACGAATGGCGAAAACGCGCTTGTGGGTGCGGTGAAGACGTCGCGGAATTCCTTTGAATCCTCGCAGGGGAAAAGGATCTCCAGAAAGTTCAACCCGATGACGCGGGCATTCTCTGCGATGATTTCCACTTCTGCCAGAGCAACACGAACGTCGGCGAGGTAGAAGTTTTCAACGTCGTTCCACTGCTGGCAAATCCCGCCTCTGAGATGTTCCAGGGCGAGTTCTAGCGGGACAAGGGCGGCGTCGATCTCTGCCTCCGTCTTCATCTTGGCGGCGATTTCCTTCTCGATCTCCTTGCTGGAATCGATGCTCAGACCGGCGCGTCGGATCCGGAGAGCTGATGATTTTTCCTCAAGCTCGATGATTTTCGCCCCGGTGGCGCGGACGGCTGCAAACGGTTCAGGTGTAATTTTGTTATTCATGGTGAATGGTGTTAGGAGATAGAGGCTTCGAGTTGCTTGGCGCGAGCGACGATCCGATTGTCGCGACTGATTTTCTGCGCTGCGGCGTCGAGTGCCGTGGAACCCGAACCGGCGAGGCTGGGACCAGAGCGAAGCGCGGACATATCTTCGTCGTGAATCTGGCGGAAGGCAGTAGCGCGGAAGAACTCCTTGCGCTTGGCATCCCACGCCATTGCGGCTTGGGTGCGTTCAATCCCTTTCAGGTGCTCAAAGTTAGGCTTGGTTGCCACACCTGCGGCTTGGGCTTGTTCCTTGAGGACTGCGAGCGCGGAAACGGGCTCATCGATGAGGACGTGGTTGGCTTCTCCAAGGAAGCGCGATTTATCGCTGGCGCTAAGCTTCCCGAACTCGCTCCGGGTCATGGTGACAGTGGGGGAGGCAAAGTCGGCTGCGGTCGTGAGCTTGATAGCGGGCACGGGAACGGCGGCTGCAATCTGGGTGGTGGACGGTTTGAGATTGGCGCGGTGAATGACGGGCGGAACCTTCGCGTCAACCTTCACCTTGCCGCTGGCGATATCTTCCTTGCGCTGGGTGAGGCGGGCGTTTTCGGCAGTGAGTTCCGCGATCCGGTTTTCCAATGCGATTTCGGATTGACGGCGGAAGACTGGCCGGGAGGGCGCGTCATTGGTGAAGATGGCGTTGCGCTTTTCAGCAACTAGGGATTCGATCAATGGGAATTTAGTAATCATGGCGTTTGGTGTTGATGTTTGGTTTTGGAGAATGGTTGCGCGGCATTGGTCCAGCAAAGCGGACCGCTCACGGAAGGACGGCGGCAGGTTGCCCGTTTTGAGAAATTCGGTTAGTGCGTTCGGTTTCATACCATGAGTAAATGAGGTTCTGGATTCTGGCTTTCTCGGCTGGATCGGCGAGACGTTGGCGGAGTGGCGAGCGCTTCACTTTTTCCGATAGGATGATGAACGCGCATTCGACACTCTCGAAAATCGCCGGGTCGATCTCGTGGCGCTTGCATAACTGGCTGAATCCTTGGCGGCTGATGCCATACGCCTTTGCCAGAAATGCCTGAGACGGATCGGCCTGTGGCGGGGCTAGCATAGATAAGAAACTAACGGCTCGGTCGCTCATTGACTCTGGAGTGGTTTCGGCCTTTCTCTATGTCAACTTTATTTTTGTCGGGTTGACAGTTGCTCTAGCGGATGCTGCCGCCAATACTCGCTTTGATGATCCGACAGCTTGGTTTGCAGCTCGCGTGACTTCATTTCCACAAGCTTTCTGGACTCCGATAGTGGCAGGCCAAGGCATAATTGCGGGATCTCTTTCTCGTAGCTCCTGAGCATCGCGGACAGCGCTTGTGCAATCCCGGCGTCGGATTCCTCGTTCTCTTGTCGGCTGATGAATTCGCCGCGACGGATCGAAAGCTCTAGCTCGGCTTTCTCGGATTGCAGCCGGACCAACCGAATCCGCTCTTTCCTGAGCGCGGCTGATGTGTCGTCACCTTCGACTTGACGGGTGCGCCAGTCCCTCGCGGCTTCCAGTGAGTGAACGGGCATTCCGACTTCCTTTAGCTGGGAAACGCGGCGGGTGGAAATTGCTAGTTCTTTTGCTAATTCCGCGATGGTTGGCGGCTTATGGGATGGTGTTTTTTTGTTCATGCGGTGATTTTGTTAGTGAAGGAAATTGAAACTTTTTAAAAATGCCCTGAGTCTACCCGGCAGGTCGGCCCGCACGGGGTCTGTTCTAACGGCAATAGATTCCTTTGGCGGGGGTGGGGGGGGAGCCCCTCAAGCCCTCGTCTCTCTCCGTCACTGTCGCCCGCGCCTTGGCTTGCGGCCTGTCCTGCGTAACCTCTGGAGCATGGGAAGCCGCACCACGCTTGACTGCCCGCGCAACGATGAAACGGCAGCGCTGCGCGAAGTCCATATTTGCGGCTCGTTCATTGATTGCGATGTCTAAGCCATCAAGCACGTCGTCGCCTTGAGTGAATGATGGCTTAGACAATGGTCTGGCGTCTCGGTGGTTGCTCCAGGCGGATCGTTCGGGATGTAGGGTCATGGTTTCGGTGGTGTTGGTTGTTTGATTCGTTTCGCTGTGTGAGTGCCTGCTAGGACGCCATAGGCCGAGTCGAGCTGTTCCTTGGTGGCAACGACCGCGTGAACGATCCTGCGGCCGCGCAGGTGATCTGGCGTCGTTGCATCGCTGGGTGCGGTGACGAGTAGGTGATATGTCCCGGAGTTCTTGAGAGCTGCGGTGATGGATTCACCGAGAGCGAACTTCACCACGTTCTCATGATCCAGCGGATGACGAGGAATCACCGTCGGGAAGGACCGGGACACACGGGGGGTATTACATACCCCCCCCGTGTTTTGTCCCGCTTCCGGGCCGGGACATTTTTCGTTTGTCCCGCTCATGTCCCGCTTGTCCCTCCATTATTTAAGGACCAGTGCAAGAGGTCTGACTTCCTAAGAACGCCAAGGGATTCCGCCCGTTGCATCCGCTTTTTCATCGTCGCCTCTTTCGTTAGATCCTTTGTCCCGGAAATGTCCCGTTCGATTTCTGCGGCCTCGTTTGGAGTAAGGGCGGGACAATTCGATTTTGTCCCGCTAGCGGCAGCAAAAGCATAGATCGGCTCCCATTCTGCCCGGCACTTCGTCACGGCCTTTTCTTCGGCCTGCGCTGCTTTCAATCCGGCCGACCGTCCTTGGAAGGTGTGCATCTGCGCCTCTTCATCCCAGCCGAAGCAGAAACCTTGATCCCGTGGAATGTCACGCTTCCGCATGTCGGTGCCGTAGATGGTCGAGACGCTGGTGTCGTTGTCCTTGTCGATCCGGAGGTTAGCGAATGCCTTGCGATTCAACTCGCTGCCAAGATGACCGCGAGTTTTGCCTTGGTCGGTTCCTGGGTTCTCGTGAAGGATGCAGAAAACAGGAGTGTTGAATTCCTGACTGAGCGCCATCACACGGGAGACCAGCTCCAGAGCCTCGGCTTCGTCGTTGGGACTGGAGCAAAGGTCCGCAATCCCGTCGATCACTACGGCGTCAATCCCGCCCTTGGCGTCCTGTTCGTGTTCCAGCGATTGACGCAGGATCTCCAACCGTTCGGATCGTGCGAACATGACGAGCGGCAGCGATACAAGACGCTCGCTGACTTCCGCCAAACTTGAACGGGTGACGCTGCGGGAAACCAGAGCGTGCCAATCGGCGCGGGATTGCTCGGTGTCGAGATGGACGATTGCCCCCGTGCTGTCGCCGTGCCAGTTGATGCAAATCGTATCGCCGGGATTGTGATGCTGTCCAAGCTGACCCGCGCCGAGGATGGCGGCAACAACGGCGGATTTTCCTACCTTAGACTTTCCTTGGATCACGGTTAGGTTTCCGCGTGATGCAATCGGAATGTCACCAATCATCATGCAGGTTTCATCGGCAGGAGGAACATCGTCGGGATTGAAACGAAGTGAATATGCGCGCTCCCGAAGACTGGTTTTTCCTCGCCCGGTGTCTGCCTCGATGTCCGCCAACCGTTTGACGATTTCGGCGGTGGGGTCTCCACTGGCGAGCGCGGTCGTGAGGCTCCTTGTCTCCAATTCCAACCGATAGGCGCGGTGGTAGCTGTGGAGCTTTTCCAACAACGGGCCGCAATCACTCGGCATCGGTGCCATGCCCTCGCCGCAGTTGTGAAGCTCGGCTAGAATGCCCTCGGGGGCGTCGGCGAAGTAGACAAGCAACCCCGCCATATCCTTAACTCCGTGAATCTTCAAAGCTGCAAGAACTCCCCCGGCTACACCTTGGAGCGGGCCAGTCGGGAATGCGTCCGGCTCGAAATAGTTCAACTGTTTCGGGCCATACTCGATCCATGAGCGGACAAGCTGGCGACCAGCCTCTTCCGCCTTGGGAAGCAACCGCTCGTGCGCGGCTTTGGGAGGAACATCACTCATCCTGCATCCTTCCCCGTTTCAAGTTCATCCAAGATCCGGAGCAATCGGCCTAGCTCCTTGTCGGATTTTCGGCTCGATGGCTCACGGTTGAACGGGTCAACCTCGATTTCATCATCTAACTCACGGTCGATCTCATCGCGTCCCATGCTATCGGTTGCGAACGGGCGGCGGAAATGCTGGTGATCTTCGACGGTGACAACCCGCTTGTGGGCCGGGATAAGTAATTCAACGGCGAGCGGTTCGCGGATTGTGTTCGGAGAGGTTGAACCGAAAACATATTTCACGCCTGCGGCAACCTCATCCTCGGTGATGCCGGGAATACTATTAAGCTCGGAAATTAGACGCTTGGCTGATGGTTCCTCGCCGTTCTTTTTCCACTCTCCCGCCATTTCGACGGCGATTTTTTGCACCGCCTGTAAATCGGGGATGGCGCTCACTTGGTCGCTCCTTTCTTGCGAGGGTTTGCCCGTGTCTCCCGCGCTTCGATCAGATAGTCGATTGCGGAGGGACGAATTCTGACGGAACGACCCAAGCGAACGACGGGTAGGTCGCCGGATGAGACAAGCTCGTCAATGGTCCGAAGGGAGACGCCAAGGATTGTCCCGGCCTCTTTTCGGTTAAGTAGCGGTGCGGTTGCAGTTGCCATGACGCGACGTTGCGCGTCTCGGTGCATCCAAATAACCCCCCTCGAAAACTTAGTTTTGAGCTAGGGGGGCTTGGCGTCACCTATTCCTCGGCAGGCCGCCTAGTCCCAGCTCTTTCAAAGCGATCCTCAGTTTTTCGGTGTCAACCTTATCGTCTGATAGTCCAAGCGATTCCCTCAGTTGCTTTTTTGTGGGTAGAGTCCTTTCAGCCAAAACAAGCTGGCAAAAGTCTCTAATCACTTGTCCGTTGAAGCTATCTTCCCCGCCTTTAACACCTCCGTCGATGCCGCCAGCTTTAATGATGTCGGCCATTTGCTGAAAAATTCGATGGTCTTTCTTGGATGCCATCTCAGCAAATTTCACTCCTATCAGCGCAAAGGATTGGAGCGCGTAGTCCGGAGAGTCCTTAAATTTTCCGCTAGATCTCGATTTCTCGCATCCAATGGAATCCAAAAGGAGCTGGAACAATTCTTCGTTGTTGCAGTATTTCAGTCCGAACACGGCGATCTTTCGGGCCCGCTCCTTTCCGGGAGACATGAATTCCTCCCAGAAGGTTTCGCGGATCGTTGCAGGGAGATCTATCCAAGGGAGCTGTATTATCCAAAAAAAGCCGTCTGCTATTTTTTCAATCTGCTCGGCAAAAGTAGAATTCTTCATGTCATCCCATTGCTCGTCGGCATCAACCGGGACCGGCAAATCCCCGAAGTGCCAAGTGGTGATTCTCTTTTGGGCGTTCCCGCTCATGCGGACTTCCTCCCCTTTTTGATGCTGGTCACATTCGCTGGCGCTGTCGGACGGATGTTCCAAAACGCCTTGGCCTCCGCTTCGCTGGCAATACCCTTGTAGTGTCGGTGAAGCAGCTCAGGACTTCCACCGTGTCCAAGTTGGATAGAAGTTTCCCCGGCATGACGGAAGGCGAGCAAATGGAATGTCGCGAAGGAATGGCGGGCCGCGTTGGCAGGGATCGGACTCGGGAACAGTCGCGGCGGCTCCTCGCCGATATTCCTAGCGGCTTCGGCTGCGGCAGCGTCCTCTGCCTGCAATTGGTTGGTGGCTTTCGCGAGGTGGTAACGTCGGGCCATTGCAGAGCGTGATACTATCGGGCCGTCCGGTTGAGCGTGAGGCGCGAGGAATGCGGCAAGCGCAGGCTCGATTTTAACGGTGCGCGAATTTCCGGTTTTCGTCACGGTATCGGGCAAATGGATTTCTTCAGCGGCTAGGTCGATCATGCTCCAATCCATCCGTACCACCTCCGCTTCCCGCACTCCTGCAAAGAAGCGAACGGCCCAAAATGGAACCAGCGCGGATGCGGTCTTTTCCAGTGCACCGAAAAAGCGGGTCACTTCGGCTGGTCGGAGAATGCCAGGGCGGGTTTTCGGCGGCTTGGGACGGGCGGCATCGGTGACAGGATTGGATTCCACCCACCCCCGAGTTTTTGCATAGTTGAAGAGTCCGGACACGGCGAGGCGATGGTTCCGCTTGGCCAGCAATCCCACCTGAGATGGCTCACCTCCCTTGCCTGCTTTCCCCTTCATTGAACCGCGTTGACGGACCGCAGCAAGGGACAATATCCAATCGGAAATCTCGGAGGTGGTCATTGTGGAAATCAAACGTTTCTCGAAGTCCTTGGCGAAACGTCCGCAGCGGGTCTTGATACCTTGCAAACTCATTGGGCGCAACCCCTCGGCTTTCTTGGCGGACTCGTATGCTTCCACCGCTGCCGCAACCGTCACACTCGATCGTGAGGCCTTCCACGTGGCACCGTAGCCTTGCAGGATCGACAGGAGGGAGGGCGGGGCGGCATCCGGCACGGTGTCCACGAAAGCCCGCCAATAAGCGAGGGCGGCGCGTTCGTCCTCGGTAACAAATCCGAAATCGGTTCCGAGTTTTCCTGTTTCCTTCGTTTGCTCCTTTGCGAAGGCCATCCCGTCCGTCTCATTGGTGAAATAGCGGTCCACGCGCTTTCCATCAGGTCCGTAAAACCTTACGCGATGGGTGTAGCGGGGATGCTTGCACGGCACTGCTTCAATAACGTTTTTCATGTCTCTGCATTATCCCGCATTTCAGCGCACGACAAGAAAAAAGGAGTATAACAGCTTACATCGGATGCTTTCGCCTTGTAGGTAAAGGAAAGAGCAGCGGTTTCCTAAACTCTAGATTCAAGTTCGATTCTTGACGGGGGCATTTTCATCAATCGCTTTTGATAAGCCGATTTAGGAACCAAACAATCGGCACCACGGCTGATTTGAAATGTGGCCGAATGGGCCGGAAATCCCCGAATTGAGGCGAAAAAGGCTTACAAAGGGGATTACACCAGTCGCCATCATGTGGCGTGATCCACAAGCGCTGTAGGATTTGATCATCGGTGCCTCTGCTTCTGTTCGCGCCGATGGGATTGCGCGATGAGCTGGGCTGACGGGCTTCGCGTTGATGTGTCCATCGGCGGAAATGACCCCGTCTTGATGCGCCTTTTGAATCGCGCGCCCGGCAATCTGCTAGGTTTTCCTGAGTTCGTCACCCTCAGCAGGTCGCTCATTTCAAAGCCTTCTTCATCGCGGCCATCCGCTTCGCTTGGAGCTTCTTGGAAGGCTCGACCCTGACCAAGAAGGCAATTCCAAGCGACACACGCGATCACGTAATAGCGATTCATTAAAAAATCTGAATAATCAGCCACATCAGACAACCAACGTCTGGAAGTTAAACGACCAACCACTTTCTGGGACTGCCCGCCGAATTCGAAGAACTCAGAATCCTGAAAATTCGAACGGCTTTCTCAATCCGACAAAAAACAACACACCCGAATAAAAAACAGAAATATACACACTATGAAACTGACCAACACCCAAAGCATGAAAGCAAAGTCCGGAATGACCCTCCTCGAATTGACGGTCGTCATCCTCGTCCTGCTTTCCCTCATCTCGATCCTCTTCATCGGTGCCCGCGCCTGGAAGAAGGGTTCGGACCGTTCCGCCTCGATCCTCACGATCCGTAACGCCCAACAAGCCGTTCGTTCGTTCTCCAACATGAACAACAAGAACATCGGTGACACGATTGCCGCCGGTGCGATCTTCGGTCCAGGCGCGTTCGTTTCGACCGACCCAACCACGATCACCCATCCAGGTGGCGCGGGCTTGGCTTATGAGATCCTCGCACCAACCATCATCCCAGAACTGGGCGTCCTGTACGTCACGGTCAGCGGTGCGCTTCCTGATGGAACGTCGTTTGAATACTTCATGCCAGAAGGCTACGGCACTCCTACCAGCACCGTCAAAGACTGGTAATTGTTCCGAGGAACCTCGTTCCTGATTCCCACGGCTCGCCTGCTCATCGCAGGCGAGCCGTTCTTTTGTTGTCGATCCCCTGCGCTGGCCAAGATGAAAAAGCCCCGCAACCTGAATCCGGCTCTTCGATTTGCCTGCGGATGCATTCAAGATATGACGCCTTCCGTTTTCTCCGGAGTCGCCGACATCTGCTATCGCCCACTTGACTTAGCCAAGTTTTTAGCCAAGTTTTTAGCCATGAAAATTTCGGTCAACATTGGTGAGCTGAAAAACCGTCTCAGCGAGTACCTCGACCGCGTGGAAAAAGGCGATGAAATCGAAGTTTGCAAGCGCAACGTCCCCTTCGCGACCATCGCCGGGATGCCCTTGCGGAAAAACCATTCGCAACCCGGTTGGGCGAAAGGAACCCTGCGGATTTTGCAGCCCGTGGAAGGTCCGGCCATCCCCGAGGACGATTGGAACATGCTGCGTGAAGGCTTCGACCCGCTGAAATGAAACTCCTGCTCGATACCTGCGCCCTGCTCCATTTCAGCCTCAATCCGGATCGTCTGAGCTCTGAAGCGATTTCCCAAATCACCGAGCCGAAGACCGAAGTCTGGTGCTCGCCCATTTCCATCGGGGAACTCGCCTGCCTTCAGGAACGAGGACGGATCGAAATCACCGGACACTGGAAGACGTGGTTCCGCACCTTGCTTCAGACCAACGGCTGGAACCTGCTGCCCATCACCGGGGAAATCGTGGAGGAGGCTTGGTCCCTGCTGGAACCCATCCACCGCGACCCGGCGGACCGGATCCTGATCGCCAGCGCGCGGGTGCATCGGATGACACTGGTGACCACGGATCAACTCATTCTCGATTATCCGCACGTCGAGGCGTTGAGCTGAGCTGTAAAGATCCGGAACCACGGAAACTGAAGATAAGGCAGGAAGGGCCTATCCTTTGAATTCTTGCTAACAGGAATCCTGTCCGACCTTTTTGATCGGATGGTCGCCTTCGGATTATTTCAAGCGCATGTATCGCTTCGAGCCGGGAGTGAGCGGAGTATTGTCACGCACCTCAAGTAACGCTGCATCATCCCGCTGGGTGGTGGTGTAATTGCTGCCACTGTACCAATTCAGAAGGTCCGGAGACACCTCGACAACCCGCTTCTGATAGCGGGTTCCGGGGGTCTTGAATACGGTGAGTGTCAGATATTTCCTGCCGCCTGACACCACAACCCGGGTCTTGTTGCCACCCCCATGGCCGGAAATGGTCAAGTCGCCCGAAGTTGGCAGGTTCCAATCCGCTGAAATCGCGAATGCCGATCCCGATGGGAAAGCAGGAGCTGAGGCTATGGCAGACGCAACGGCGGTTGCGGGGATGCCGTCGCCCTCGAGCTGGATGTCGAAGGGATTGTGAAGCGAGTCATAGCTCCTGATGTGGATCGCAGCCGTACGGGTGCTCGGGGACGACGGTTCGAACGTCACGTCGAAAGTGGTGCTGGTGCCTGGAGCCAGGGTCGTTTCAAGAGGAGAGGTCACCGTAAAGTCACCGGAATTGGCACCATCCTTTTCGATGGATAAGTCCTTCAAAGGGGCCGTCCCGGTATTCTTGATGGTGAAGGTTTGGACAACCGGCGAATTCACGGCCACTTCTCCGAAGGAGCTAATTGAATCGCCATCGATCAAAACAGCGTCCGGGGTTTTGATCTCCATCTCCGGCACACCGGCGACCGAAGGTTTGCCATGCCATTCGGGAACCGTGAAGCCACTGCTGCCCGGCGAAAAATAGACAGTGAAATTGGCGGGAAAATAGGATGATTTGAAAACACCAGCCTCCAACTGGGGAGCGTTTCCGAGAAAGATCACCTTATCGAAAACAGGGCAATGATTGAACGGTTCATAATAGGATTTGTCGCCCCGGATGGTGGTGACGCCTGTTCCAACGGTGATGCTGGTCAGCGAATGGCAATCAGTGAACGCCATTTGCGGAATCGAGGTGATACCACTGCCGATCGTCAACCGCGTTAACCAAGCACAATAGGTGAACGAATCATCCGGCATGGAGGTGACGCTGTCAGGGATCGTGTAGTCACCTGCGAAGTGCCGGGGAAAATGGACGATTTTCGTTTTTGCCTTGTTGAAAAGAACTCCGTCCTGACTGCTGAACTTCGGATTCGACCCGTCCACGGTGACTGCCTCCAGGGCAATACAACTATTGAACGCGCGCGCTCCGATAGAGGTGACACCACTGCCGATGGTAACGTCGGTCAGCCTGTAACAATCGGAGAACGCTTTGAATCCGATCAGAGTGACGCCATCGCCGATCTTCACTCTGGTTAAATGAACCCGTTGACGGAATGCTTCCGGCTTGATCGATATGAGATTTTTCGGGCTGGTAAAGGTTCCGACGAAGCCTGTTGGAACCTCAACCATCCTGGTTCTGAGCTTGTCATATAGCACTCCATCCTGACTGCTGAATTTCGGATTGGATTCGTCCACGGTGATGTCGGCGAGCGATCGGCAAAATTCAAACGCTCCTCCTCCAATGGAAGTGACACCGCTGCCGATTGTGACGCTTTTCAGCAAACTGCATTTTCTGAACGCGCCGGCTCTGATGTGAGTGACGCTCTCCGGGATGGTCACGCTGCTTAATCCACAGGTTCCGAACGCACGTTTTCCGATGGTCTTGATGCTGTTTGGGATACTCACGGCAGTCATCTTGGTGCAATGGGCGAAAGCATTCGACCCAATGGCGGTGACCGGCTTGCCCTCGATCTCGGACGGGATCGTCACCGGGCCGGATGCATCCTCCGGATAGTTCGTGATAGTGACGGAACTACCGACCACTCTATAGGTGAAATCGCCAAAAGTCGCGGCCTGCAAGGGACTGGCGAAAAACCAGTTCGCGAACGCCGCGAGACTGATTAAAGTGAAAAAACTTCTGGAGCGATTCATGATTTGTGGTTGGGCTTTTGATAAAAGCTGGATCAGCTGAATTCCATCTAACTTGCATTTTGCTAACCGGTCAAGCGGTTCGGCGGTCATCAAGTAAAAGCGACATTCACGAAAGTGCCGCCGCCACGCTCTGAATCCGTCATCGCCACATGGATCAGATCACAAGCCACCTGAAATTCTTCCAAAAAAAACGCCCGCCTCCCTCACGGAAGACGGACGTCGTGAATTCAAATCGAAGACTTAGTTCGAGGAGGAGATCAGGCTCGCCTGGCTGGCGCCCTTCTTGATCTTGGATTGCTTAATCCAGCTCATCGTGGAGCGGAGCTTTTCACCGACCTTTTCGATCTGGTGGGAAGCGCCTTCCTTGCGGAGCTTGTTGAAGCGCTTGTAGCCGCCTTCGTATTCGGCGATCCACTCCTTGGCGAACTTGCCGCTCTCGATTTCCTTGAGCTGCTTGACCATGCGCTTCTTGACGGAGGCGTCGATGATCTTCGGTCCGACGGAAACGTCGCCCCACTCGGCGGTTTCGGAGATCGAGAAACGCATGCCGGCGATGCCTTGCTCGTTCATGAGATCGACGATGAGCTTGAGCTCGTGAAGGCACTCGAAATACGCCATTTCCGGTTGGAATCCGGCTTCGACGAGGGTTTCGAATCCTGCTTTGACGAGAGCGGTCGCACCGCCGCAGAGGACGACTTGCTCACCGAAGAGGTCAGTCACGGTTTCCTCGCGGAAGTTCGTTTCGAACACACCGGCACGGGCGCAGCCGACACCACCGGCCCAGGCGAGCGCGGTTTGCTTGGCCTTGCCGGAAACGTCCTGATGAACGGCGATGAGGCCGGGAACGCCTTTGCCCGCGACGAATTGCGAACGCACGGTGTGACCAGGGCCTTTCGGGGCGACGAGGATCACATCGACATCCTTCGGTGGAACGATGGTCTTGAAGTGAACGGCGAAGCCGTGGGAGAAGAGGAGGGTTTTGCCCTTGGTGAGGTAAGGAGCGATGTCCTTTTTATAAACCGCAGGAATGACGGTATCCGGAGTGGCGACGAAGATGACGTCCGCTTTTTTCACAGCCTCGGCCGTGTCATAAACCTCGAAGCCGAGCTTCTTGGCAACCTCGCGGGATTTCGACTTCGCATAGAGGCCGATGATGACCTTGAGGCCACTGTCCTTGAGGTTGAGCGCGTGGGCGTGGCCTTGCGAGCCGAAGCCGATCACGGCGAGGGTTTTCTTCTTGAGCGGAGCGATCGGGGCGTCCTTGGTGGTATAGATCTTCGCGGCCATGGCGGATCGGTAGGTTGGTTCGGTTAGGTCACGCCGCAGCCATCGGGGCATGCGGCGGGGCGGCAAGTTGGAGGGACGGCGGGACGGGGTCAAGCAACAACAGGGATTTCCCTGCATCCCGCCTCACTTTGGATCAGCGGATTGGGGCGGGTTTTCCCCGGCTCCGGCATGGAGGGATGTGGCGACGAGCTGCGTCAACCGCTCGTCCGGAGTTCCTCGGGCGGAAATGGCAGCGGCAGCATATGTGCAGGGACGGAGCAAAATAAAACTGCTGGCGCATCCGCCTTGCCGGTTTCCCGGTGTTGCTTTTAGGATCGAGGAATCTCCCGAATGACTTCCACTCTCAGATTCCTCACTTCCGGTGCGTTAGGGACTTCCTCGTTTCTTCTCCTCGCAATTGCCGCTGCAGTTTCCATCTGCCCGCCGGCCTTGGCCCAAGTCACTCCGCGCCTGGTCAAGGATCTCAATGCGGAACCCTCGTATTACAGCGGAGATTTCCGCGCGATCGGCGACACGATCTATCTGGCAGGCTACACCCATGCGAGTGGTTACGAGCTTTGGAAAAGCGATGGCACGCGAGCCGGAACCAAGTTGTTCAAGGAGCTGAATCCGGGGCCGCAAGGTTCGAATCCAACCGGTTTCACTCCCGTCGGAAAAACGATCTACTTCGCAGCCCACCGGCAGGACCCGTGGACCGGCATGGAGTTATGGAAGACGGATGGGACCTCTGACGGGACAGTGCTGGTCAAGGACATCAATCCCGAGACGTCTTCCAATCCGGGAAATTTCCTGTCGTGGAAAAACCAACTGTTGTTCACCGCGAACGACGGGACGCATGGGACCGAGCTCTGGAAAAGTGATGGAACGGCGTCGGGGACCACCATGCTCAAAAACATCGCGCCGGGATCCGGCCACACCGAGTTTTCCGAATTCACCCCGATGGGCGGCGAGCTGTTCTTTCTAGCCGATGCGGAGAACGACGCCTATGGAACCCGACTGTGGAAAACCGACGGCACTCCGGGCAACACGCGACTTGTTGCATCGAAGAAATTCAGATCTCCCGCAGGGCTGACGACCTGCGGGGACTTTCTGTATTTCACTGCCAGGGAAAACTCCACAGGCGAATGGAAACTCTGGGAGTCCGACGGAACCTCCGCCGGAACCGTCAAGGTGACTAACATCAGCTTGGGTGATCTGGAAACTCCGCAGGTGCTGCGGCTCGGCTCGCGGATCATTTTCACCGTCACCAGCGGCTGGTCGAACGTCCAACTCTGGAGCACGACCGGCACCGCGGGAAAGACGGTGCAAATCAGCGACGCGGGTTTCCTGATGTATTTCGGGGTTTTCACCGCTGCCGGCGAATCGAGGCCATCACTCTATTTTTCCGGCCACGATCCGGACCACGGCGTGGAACTGTGGAAAACCGACGGCACCGCCGCCGGGACACGATTGTTCAAAGACCTGAGCCCCGGGCGCGGGAACTCTTATCCGAGCCGGTTCACGGTGACCGGCGGGAGGATGTATTTCTCCGCCGGCGACAATGGCGACGGAGCGAATGTCCTGTGGGTAACCAAAGGCACTCCGGCATCAACCAAGCCGCTGAAGAAATTTGCCAGTCCGATCTCCTTGCGTAATGGCATTGGCGATTCACTGCTGTTGGAAGCCGATGACGGCGGTAGTCTGGGAAATGAAATCTGGAAAAGCAACGGCACGACATCAGGCACCGTGCCGCTAACCGATTTCATGGGCACCGCCGACTCCACCTACATCTCGCCCAGCCGGGTCGATGGCGACAAGCTGCGTTTCTGGGCCACTCCCGAAGACAGCTATGAAGAAATCCTGTACGAAACCGACGGCACCGGGGCGGGGACGAAGGAACTGTCCTTTCTGAAGGGCGATTGCCTCGCCGGCGACATGTTATATTTTCAAGGCATCAACAAGGTCTCGGAGTTTTACTGGGACTTCGAACTCTTCACCAGTGACGGCACCGAGGCCGGGACCAAACAACTGAAAAACATCAACACCCGCGCCAGAGGCTCATCCTCCCCGTCGGACTTCAACGCGCTCGGCAACCTCGTCTGCTTCACGGCCGACGACGGCATCCACGGCCGCGAACTGTGGCGGAGCGATGGGACGGCGCAAGGAACATTCATGCTCAAAGATATCGAGCCCGGATCACGAGGCCTAACGCCGGAGAATTTCATCAAGGCGGGGAACATTCTCTATTTCACACTCTCGTCCTCCTATCGGGTATGGAGGACCGACGGGACGCCGGGCGGAACCTTCATGCTGGTCGAGGCCGGTGGCCTGAAGGACTTCGAGGCATTTGGTGAAACCTTGGTTTTCACCCAGCAAGACAGCAGTTCGTCCAAGCCGCTGCTGTGGCGCAGTGATGGTTCTCCCCAGGGAACCTTCCACACGGACCTGGCCCCGGCGGACACTAACTCCTTCACAGGAGGAGTGCATTATTTCCGCGGTCGCTCCATCAGTTACCCATCAGAAGTGGAACTATGGCGGAGCGACGGGACCGCCGCCGGGACTTACCGGGTGGCGACTCCGGGTGGCTCACTTCCCTATTACGATCCCGGTTTCGTTGCCGCGGGCGACCGGGTGGTGTTTTGGATCCAGAATAGCAGTCTCTATGAAATGTGGGGAAGCGACGGAACGGAGGCGGGCACCCGTAAGTTGGGCACCTTTGACGGCATCGGAGAACAGGTCGTGGGTGGCGACGACCTCTTTTTCATTGTGGCGGACAGGCCGGACCATTTCCAGCTCTGGAAGACTGACGGCACGCCGGACGGGACCGGCGAGGTTCCGCTTGTTCTTTCGCAAGGCTCCGGACTCACGTCCGTCCTCATGCAAGCTGGAAAAAACCTTTATTTCCCGGTTACCACCGATGCCTATGGGGTAGAGTTGCACACCATGGCCATCGCCGATTTGCGAATCCCCGGCAAGGGATTCCGTGCGTGGCAAGAGGCTCATCATCTCTCCGGCAGCCAGGTGTCCGCCCTCGCGCAGCCCTTCAATGACGGGGTGGCGAATCTCGTGAAATACGCGTTTTTCATGAATGGCTCCGGGCCGGATTGCCACGTCATGCCCCCCGGCAGCGGAACTAACGGTCTCCCCTTCATTTCAACCTCGGCAAGTCCCGCAAGTGGAAACATCATCCGGGTGGAATTCATCCGGCGCAAAAACAGCGGCCTCGTCTATCGACCTCTTTTCTCCCACTCGCTCGCTCCCGGTTCGTTCCAATTAATGAACGGCACTCCGGTTGTGACCGACGTAGATCCCGGACGCGAGCGCGTGATCGTGGAGCATGCGGTTGATCCCGCAAATGACACGATTGGATTCGCAGTCGTGGAAGTATCCACGGAGTGATGCCCATGAAAAAAACAAAAACCGCCATCCTTGGTTAGGACGGCGGCTTTTCTAAATCAGTATTGTTAGAATTACTTTTGCTTCCTCACGCTGTCGGCGGCATCCTCGAGTTGGTCTGCGCGTTTTTCGACGGCCTTGCGGGTGGCATCGGCTGAGTCTTCAGTCGCGTCAGCGGCGTTCTCGCTGCTCTTGCGGATGGCTCCGGCGTTTTCCTCTTTCATGTCGGCGGCTTTTTCACCGTCCTTGCGGAGTTGGTCGGCGGTGGCTTCGATGTTGTCGGCTTTCATTTCAAGCCGCTCCTCGCGGACGTCCTCCTGCTTCGAATCACACGAGCTGATTGCAAGAGCGAAAGTGGAAATGCCGATGAGGGTGATGATGGATTTGGTTTTCATAATCTTGTGGGTTGCCGGCGGACCGGATTGGGAAAACCTATTGCAAGCAAGGTGCCAACCGCTTTTTCAACGGGTTATGACGATGAAATGAGTCTGAATCGTGTGGGATGCCTGTTGGGGATTGCATCATGCACGAGTGACGACGGATCGGGGGGAATGAATTCCGCGAGCAGGCAAGTGAATCCCATCCGCTTCTGCGGGAGTTCGCTACCGCAACAGCCCGGCCAGTTCCGGCACGTTCTTCCGAATTTCCCGCGCTACAAGCCCAGCGGTCTCGGTCGCGCCTTCGGGGGAAAGATGCGTGGTGTCAGGCTTCGCCGGTTCCTTGCGTTTCGAGTTGAACGCGATGGCGGCTTTCATCAGCGGTTACTCCGGATTATGATTCGGTTGTTGCGGGCGGTTCGGTGAAACCAGCGACGGGTTCTTTTACCGGATGTGCGTGTTATGGACGGGACGGCGTGACCGGACCGTAAATCTCCGCTTCGATGATCTCGAGGGTACCTTTTCCTCCGCCACCTCTGGCATCGTCGAGTTTCTTCCCCGTCACCTCGACCATGCCAAAGCCATCCTTGTCGTCGATGGCGCCAATGAGTGCGATCCTGACGGACTTGCCCGGCGTGGGTTTGAGTGGAAGCGTGACGTAGCCAAGGCTCTTGGGCGTCGTGCCCACATAAGCTTCCTTGCCATCGACCGTCACGCGCAGCGGATAGGCCTTGCTGCGCCAACCGCCCATTTTGAGAGTCACCTCGCTGACAGTCGCGGATTGTTCCAGTTCGAATTGAATCCATGCCGTGTCACGCTTGCCGTCGTTTTTCCAACCGGTGTTCTCGTTGTCGTCGAAGGTCCTTCCGGCCTCTTCCGATTTCGCTCCGGCATTGGCGCTGGCGATTCTAACCGGCGTGCGGGTCGGAGTGACGGAATCGCCGGACGGCGTGGGGCCGCGCTTCCGCGAGGCGGGCAAAGTCGCGGCGGGAATTACTTCGGCCAGACCGTCGATCACCACCAACGGCTTGGACGTGAGTTCGATGGACGCGGACTTGAGACCTTCGGTGGTCGCTTTGATAGAAATTTTTCCGGCCTCTGGGACCGAGCGGATGAGCACGCGGTTCACGCCACACTCTGCGGGAAGGTCTTTCGAAAGGATGAGATTGTCAGGACCTTGAGCGATGCCGCCGCGCCACTCGGCGGGACCGGATAGATTGAAGCTGACAGTATGGAAGGCGGTCGGGCAGCGGTTGCCCTTTGCATCCACCACTTCCACCTCGACGAGCGCCATGTCGGCTCCGTCGGCCAACAGTCCGCCGGGTGCGGTGAGCGGCGTCAGCTTGAGCGCGACGGGAGCGCCGGCGGTTTTTTTCTCCGTTTCACAAAGTTTCCGGCCCTTCGAATCGTAGCCGACGGCTTTGATCGTGCCGGGCTGGAACTGCACATCCTTCCAGGTGTAAAGAAAGCGGCTGCTCTGCTCACCGAAGCCCAACGACTTGCCATTCACCAACAGCTCGACCTTGTCGGCGGAGGAAACGACGTAGATTGGCTTTTTCACCGTGGACTCGTAGTTCCAGTGGCCGACGATGTAGGCGGCGGGCTTTTCGACATCCACCCAGCCGTTCCACATCACCTGATGGGCGTAGAAAGCGTCTTTCGGAATGCGCATGGCATCTACTTCGCCGGAGCGGCGGTAATTTTCCGCGCCACGGCCGTGGGTGTTGGTATCGGAAAAAACGATGTTCACGCCGCCGGCGCTGGAGCGGATGCCGGTGCCGGGACGCTCGCGCCAGTAATCATACCAACGCTCCACGGTGGCCGCGGCATACGAGTCCTGATTTCTGTTATAGGGTGCGCCGCTCTCGCCCTTCGGGGCCGGTGGGCCATCGCCATCCTTGTGAAACGGCGGCGACCAGTCGTCCCAATATTTCCGCAGGGCCTCGTCGCGGAAATACTCGGTAGCCCAGAAGGGAACGCGCGCGCTCTTGTTGATGTAGAGCATCTCGCCACCCCATTCGGCGATCCTGCTGCCTAACATTTCCCGCGCCCCCGCAGCGCGGCCGCCGTGCGGGTCGTATTGGTCGCGCACCGCCTTGAGGTCGGCCATGTGTGCCTCGCTGATGCTTTCGTTACCGCCTTCATACATCACCACGCTCGGGTTGTTGCGGTTGTAAATCGTCACGTCGCGCATGAGTTCGACGCGCTGCCTCCACTGACGGCCTTCGACGTCCTTCTCCTTGTCGCCCGCAGGCAGTGCCTGAAGCAGTCCGACGCGGTCGCAGGATTCGATGTCCTGTTTGCCCGGCGTGACATGCATCCAGCGGACGAGGTTGCCATTGCTCTCCACCATGAGGTCGTTGCTGAAATCGCTCAGCCAGGGCGGCACCGCCTGGCCGACCGCCGGCCATTCGTTGGTCGAGCGTTGCGCGTAGCCTTTCATCTGGATGGTGCGGTCGTTGAGCTTCACCAGACCCTTGCCGAACTCCAGCTTGCGGAAACCGGTGCGGGTCGTGACAGTATCGACCGGCTTGCCATCGATCTTGAGCTTCGTGGCGACGTCGTAGAGATAGCCATAACCCCAGCTCCAGAAGTTCAGATCGGAAACTTTGGCGCTCGCGCTAACGGTGTCGGTTTCGCCGGCACCGACGGTCTGTTCTCCTCCTTGGATCGTCTGCACCACTTTTCCATCCGCATCGGTGATGGTGACTTCGTAGCTGAACTTCTTCGGCGTGGCATGTTCGTTCGTCACCTGCGTTTCGGCGGTCACCTTGGCCGACCTGCCCTTGATGTCGAAATCCTGCGCGTAAACATAAACGCCGGTGGTGCCGAGGTTCGAGTAAAGCGGCAGCGTCTGATAGAGCTTGTCGGTGACGTGCAGCCGGACGTTTTTGGGAATGCCGCCGAAGTTGGCGGCGAAGTCGTTGACGTTCCACTGGAACATCGTGCCCGAGGCTTTCTCGAGGTACTTCGTCGAGTTGTCGATCCGCGCGGCGATCACGTTTTCTGATGGCTTCAGCTTGTCAGTGATGTCGAAGCCGAACGCCATGACGCCGTTCTCGCTGCGCCCGATGAATTCGCCATTCAGATAGAAATCCCCGGCCTGGCGGATGCCTTCGAACTCGAGAAACACCTTCTTGCCCGCCGCATTGGCCGGCAGCTTGAAATGCTTTCTATACCACGAGATCCCGGAGGGCACCTTCTTGTTACTCACCTTGAAGGCGCTGTCCTCGTTCCAGGCGTGTGGCAGGGTGACTTTTTTCCAATCCGCATCGGCGAAGGACTCCGCTTCCGCGCCGCTCTCGTCGGCGGTTTTCAGCAGCCAGCCGGGATTGAAGTTGTAGGTATCGCGCTGTGCGGCGGGTTGTTGCGCGCAAACCCCGGTGGTGAGGGCGAGCAGCGCAAGTTTCGGAATCAAAGGGCGGATGGTCATGATAGTAGAAATCAGGCCGATTGGACTGTTAGTTTTATTTCGGCAGGAACGGAGCTACTTCTTCCTGCCTCCCGCCGGCAGCAGCTCGCCGATGGTGACGTTGGTTTCCTTCACACCTTCCGCGTTGCGGTAGTCGTTTTTTTCGCCGCGGGCCTTGTCGATGGTGATGTTGTCGAGAGTGACGTCCTTCACCGGTTCGCGCTTGTCGCCCTCAATGCGGAACGGGATGCCGGTTTCCGCGATCTGGATGTTGGAAACATGGATGCCGCTGATTTTCGTGACGCGCTCCTCGTAGGTGGGAACGAGGGTTTTCCACTGATAGAGCACGTCGGTCTCGATTCCTAACACGCTTTCGAGTGTGGCGCTGGCCTCGATGTTTTCCATGTGGATGTTCTCCACAAAACCGCCGCGCCGGATGTTCGTCTTGATGAAGAGCAGGTTGAACGGCTTGTAACCGGGCGCGAACTTGCAGTCATGCACATAAACGTTCCGGACGCCGCCGGAAAGCTCGCTGCCGATGGCGACGAGCTGGTGGCCCTCGATGACCTCGCAATTCCGGATGACCACATTTTCCGTGGGCGTGTTGAGCCGCCAGCCGTCATGGTTGCTGCCGGATTTGATGGCGATGGCGTCGTCGCCCTGGTCGAAGCGGCAGTTTTCCACTAACAAATTTTGCGCCATCTCGGGGTCGATGCCGTCGTTGTTGTGACCGTGGGCCCAAATGTCGATGCCGCGGACGACGATGGATTCAGATAGAAACAGGTGGATGGTCCAGAACGGGCTGTTGCGGATCCGGACGTTTTCGATCAGGACGTTTTTGCAACGGTTGAACTGGATGAACTGCGGGCGCAGGTGGTTCTCGCCCTCGGCCATCTGGCGCTGTTCGACCGGGACGTTGGTGGAGGTCATGGTGTAGAGTTTTTTCAACGCTTCCAGGTGGGCGGGCGGACGCTTCATCCACGTGTTCCAGGTACCCATGTCTGCTTCCAGCGTGCCTTCGCCGGTGAGAGCGACGTTCTCGCACTCGAACGCATAAACAAGCGGTGAGTAATTGAAGCACTCGAAGCCCTCCCAGCTCGACTGCACGGCAGGCAGGTAGTCTTTCGGATCGCCGCTGAAGATAAGCTTCGCATCCTTTTCGAGATGCAGGTTCACGCTGCTTTTGAAATGGATTTTCCTGGTCTTCCATTTGCCTTTTGGAATCACCACGCGGCCACCGCCGGCATCATGGCAGGCGGCGATGGTCTTGCGGATGGACTCGGAAATGTCGCCGCCTTCCTTCGCGCCAAATTTCGTGACATTGAAATCCCTTGGAGGAAACACCGGCACCCGGATGGCCGGCATTTTGAACGGGGCCTTGACCTGGATTTCCTCGTGGCGGATGGCTGTTTCAGCGGAGATCGGGAAAACCGCTGCGGAAAAGGTGATCGCGGTCCAGAACATTCGGGCACACGAGATCATGGGAGCGAAGGAAAGATGGCGGATTTCAACTGGGTCATTGCATCCAAGTTACACGGTTGCGAAGTCAGGTCTCTCTACCGCAATCGAAGTAAGCCGGATCCTTTCATGCCCACTGGAGAGCAGGTCCCCTATTCATGTCTGGCGCTCCGACGGCTTTCGGGTTGAATCGTTGAAACCCATGAAACTTTTCCTCCTCCTCGCCCTCGTCACCACCGCCATCGCGGCGGAACGGTTTCCTAACATTGATGCCGAAAGCACGTTGCCGAAGGGCGATGGCTTCGCCGCCAAGCTGACCGCCGACTCCGGTGCCGCCGCCCATCCGGCCGTGATCTTCGCGGACAACTTCGAGGACGGCGAACTCGGTGCCCGCTGGGATGAAACCGGCCCAGCCAAGGGCAAGGCCCTGTCGCTCGTCCCGCCCGGCGCGGCGGAATGCGGCAAGCGCTGCATGAAAGTGGAGGCACGGCTCGCGAAAAACGAGGGCGACGGCCTGACGAAATGGTTTGAGCCCGCGGACACGGTGTTCTTGCGCTTCTATGTGCGCTTCGATGCGAACTGCGACTACGTCCATCACTTCGTCACCCTCCGTGCTAACAAGGGCCTGCGCGGCGGCGACAAATGGAGCGGCTTCGGCCAGGCGGGCCTCAAACCCGCCGGCGACGAACGCTTCTCCACCGCCCTCGAACCCTGGGGCGACTGGGGAAAACTCCCCGCTCCCGGCAAATGGAATTTCTACAGCTACTGGCACGAAATGGACGCATCGCCCGACAAGAAATACTGGGGAAATCAATTCATCCCGAAGGACCAACCGGTCATCGCCAAGGAGCGCTGGATCTGCGCCGAGTTCATGCTCAAACACAACACCCCCGGCAAGCCCGACGGAGAACAAGCCTTCTGGATCGACGGCCGCCTGCTAGGCCACTGGCGCGGCATCCACTGGCGCAAAACCGAAACCCTCAAAGCCAACGCCCTCACGCTGGAAAGCTACATCACCGACCGCTGGACGAAGAACCCGGTCAACACCGTCTATTTCGACAACCTCATCATCGCCCGCCAATACATCGGCCCGACGGGTCCTAAGGTAGCGGCGCATCGGTGACCCTCGCTGAAAATGAATCGAGTCTGCGGGAAATCGCTTCGACCGCTCCGGATCGTGTTCGGAAGGAGGGGGATGCTTGCGCGTTTGGGGAATTTCCGCTACCTGTGCCCATATGGCACTGGCAATCGCGGACAATCGGTTCTCCCGGGAAGAGTATCTCCAAGGCGAACTCGCCTCGGAAGTGCGTCACGAATACGTGGCCGGGCATGTTTACGCCATGTCCGGTGGGACGCTCAACCATCAACGCATCGCCGGGAATTTCATGCGATTGGCCGGAAACCAGCTTGCCGGGAAACCCTGTTTCCCCACGGGCAGTGATTTCAAGCTCCAGGTGCCGCTTGGCGGCGGCGAGGACGCTTTCTACTATCCCGACGGCATGATCATCTGCGTTCCCGTGCCGGGCGACGCGCTTTTCACCGACTCCCCGAGCGTGATTCTCGAAGTCCTCAGCCCGACCACCCGCCGCAATGACGAGGTCCAGAAATTCCGCGACTATCTGACTATTCCCACCTTGGAATCCTACATTCTCGCGGAAACCGAATCGCCCTTCCTCACCCTGCACCGCAGGGACGGCGCGGGCTTCCGGCGGGAAACCCTTTCCGGGCCGGACGCCATTCTCGATCTCCCCGAAGCCGGCATCACCATCCCGCTGGCCGAACTCTACAGGGACGTGGGCTGATAGCCTTGGGCGGTGCTGGTGATTCACCGGAAGAATCGCCGATCCGTCTTCGGCAGGCTTCGCCGGGACAGATTGCTGACCTGTGATTTTTGAAGTGACGGACCGGGGGTGGCGGGAAATCAGGCTGGGCCAAAGAGATTGTCCCATTGGCGGACCTGCTGGAAGTGGGCGGCGGCGCGTGCCTCGAGTTTCTGGATGACCTCGGCACGGCGCTTCGGGTCGGCGATTTTTTCGGCCTTTTTCATTTCCGCCTGCAATTTCATCGTGGTGTCTACGAGACCGGACAGGTCTACGGACGGCTTGGTCTCGCTGCGGGGTTTGGGACCCACTTCGTCACGCGCGTCCTTGAGATCGCCGACGACTTTGTTGACCTCACGGATCGCGGCGTTCATGGCGGCCGCCTGCTTGGCGGGATCCTTGATGCTGGCCGCCTTCCTGAGATTGTTCCTCAGTTTTTTATACGATTCCTCGATCTCGTCCAAGTCCACGCTCTCGCCGATGCGCAGGACGTAGAGGGTGTCGGGAACCTCGGACAATGAGGTCGAGTCGGTGACGGTGGCGGTGTAGGACTTGCCGGGGCGGAGGAAGACCTCGACGGTTTCGTCGGCACCCAGCTTGATCGCGGCGTTTACCGAATCGTCCGTGGGGTTGTGGAAGGTGTAGGTGGTGGTCTGGGTGTTGGTCCACGCCACGGAGTCGGTGGTGGATACGACGGTGTAGGTGACGGTGAGTCCACCCTCGACTTCGAGTGGGCCGTAATCTTGTTCCCAAGTGGTGATGACGGCGGCGGCGGTGCCGCAAAGCGAGAGGGCGAGGAGGCCGGTGAGAACGTGGCGGGCAGTTCGGCGGATGAGGTGGAACATGGGCTTGGAGGTGGTGTTCGGGGGGTGGGTTTCGGGATCCGGGCCGGACAAGGCGGTTGGGGAATCACCGGAGGGAACGGCGAATCAGAGGAAAAAAACCAAAGTTCAGGCCAAACTGACTCACTTTTCCGCGGGATGTCAAAGCGCGAATTGAATGGCAGTCGGGCCCGCCATGTCCGCTCGCCCTTCCATCAGCCAGCTTCTCGACCGCGCATCCCGCATCTCCGTCGCCCCCATCGTCGCCGCCACAGGTGCCAGCCGCAACACGCGGTCAAGGCCACCCTCTCCCGTCTCGTCAGCGAAGGCCTGCTCGTCCGCCACGGTGCCGGACGAGCCGTGTACTACATCCGGCGGTGAAAGTCAGCGACCCTCGCTGCCGGGCGGCGGATCTCCGCCCTCTTTCCGGAGCGCTGGATTCATCCGGCCCGCGAAGCGTGAGGTGGATCGGATGACCATGGGACGAGAAGGAATGGAATGTTTGGATCGCTAGATAGGCGTTAATCGCCGAGGCCTGACCCAATTTATTCATGACCCGATTCAGGCGGAGCGTGTATCCAGATCGACTTTGCTCCGTTGAGCTCGGTCATTTTTGTGCAGTCTTCGTTCATCAAGCACAGCACTTCGTAGTCATCCCAAAGAATCGAAAGCTCCCGGCGACCGGTGATTTTGTAAGTCGCCTTGGCATTGGCTGAGGCGAAATTTCCATCCGCAGTGAAGGAATGACGCCCTTCCCTGCCGTTGCTTTTAATCCAAGAGGCCTGGAGGATGAGTTCTTTCATGGGTCGATCACCCGGTTGGATCGACGCATCGGTGACGGCGAGCGGGTCTTGCTTCCCCGCTTCCACGATCACCTTTTCTGTCAGAGGATTCTCCGGGTAACCAATGAATGCACAATATCTACCATCACTACTCTTGGGGATGCACTTGCTGGCGAATTCGTTGCTGGAGATCCAGCGGGAGAAAAGTTTGCCTTCGTTGACGAGGGTAATCTGTATCTCAGCTTCCGGATTGGCAATTCCGCCTTTGTATCCCGTGACAGCGACCAGCAGGTGGTTGTCTTCGCTTTTGGAATACAGGGTCAGCGCCGGTTCCCCTTGGGCGACTTTGATTTTAAAGGCGGTCGCCACCCCGGGCACTTCCTGCGGAGTTCGATCCTTGTCCCAATAATTGGATAGATGACGCCAGGATGCCGGGCCTTCGACGCTTGACCTGAAGTCGTCGAATTTGGCGGTTTTCAAGCTGAAATCCTGTTTCAAGGTGATTCGCGAAAGGGCATCGAGCCTCACTTGAACTTCGCAATGCAACGGGGCCGTCTTGACGGGTTTCTGAGCGGTGCGGATTTGATCACAACGCAAATAAAACCGATCTTCTCCGATGTAGCTGTATTTCTTGCGCAAGTCCTCGGGGTAATGAATCGGCCATCTCCCGGAAACGCCTTCAACGCTTTCCAGATATTTTTGGTGACGCAACGGGTCATATATCACCAGCTTGTCTTCCTTTGGATCATAGTCGACGATGAGGATGGCATGTCCATTGTAACCGTTCGTCACTTGGATATGATAGTAATTCCCCTGCAGGAGACCGGGAATGAAGTCTTGTCTCAGCGTCTTCAATGCCAGCTCTTTCGCGATTCCAGGATCTCTTGCTTTCAGTTCGCCGTTGTAATCATGAGTTGTGAAATCAACATCCAACAACGGCAGCAGGAGCTGGGGTCTGCATGCGACTTTTCCTGCTCCGATCTCCCGGTTGATGAGTGCGGATAGTTGCGGGAGCAATCTCTTATCTGACAAGTTGAGTCCGGTATCCGCCTGAAGCGCCGTGAGAAATACCGAGGGACCGCAATAGGAAGTACCCTGGCCTTGATTGATGTGTGGCAGATCCAAATGCCGGTTGCCGCTTTCCATTTTCACATCGGAAACCGCTGCGGGTTGCGCGGAGAGAAAATTCACACTGGCGAGCAATAGGCAGATTGTTCCCAACCGTCTTTTCATGTGATTTGCGGGTATTGATGGCATCGGGCACGGAAGAATAGGGTTGGAGATCATGAGGGCAAGCTTGGAGGCGGGGAGGAGGAAGTAGGGGCTGGAATGTTTCCACTCGCCCTCTCCATCAGCCAGCTTCCCGACCGCGCATCCCACATCGCCGCCACCGGAGCGCTGGATTCATCCGGCCCGCGAAGCGTGAGGTGGCTTGGATGACCATGGGACGAGGAGGAATGGAATGTTAGGATCGTAGGATAGGCGTTAATCAGCGAGGCCTGATCCGATTCACTTCAACGTTTTCCCGAGGGTGAGGGTTTCTCCGGACGGTTCAACAGATAGCCGGTGACATGCGGTCTGGAATGGGCTAATGCTTCCTCATGCACATCGAAATGGACTTTCCGGAATCGGCGTTCAGCGCGTTGCGGCTGAGTCCGTCCCAATTCGCGCGGGAATTGCGGCTTGCCGCGGCCCTCAAGTGGTATGAGGCGGGAATGATCTCGCAATCCAAGGCAGCCGATCTCGCCGGGGTTTCCCGGGAAGAGTTCCTGCTCGGTGGCGGGCGGTTCCAAGTCTCGGCGGTCCAAGCCACTCCGGAAGAACTCGCGGAAGAACTTGCCCGTGACTGAGCATTGGATCATCGATGCCTCCCCGCTGATCCTGCTGGGGAAATCCGGCCAACTCGGATGGCTGCCGCACATGGGAAGTATCGTTGTTCCGGAATCCGTGGCGGCCGAGATTAGAGCGGGTTCCCCCGATGACCCGGCCCGCTTGTGGCTTGAAGCTCCAGCGGGAATGGCATTGATCGTCAGCGATCCTGAGATTCCGGATGAATTGCTGGCTTGGGATCTCGGACGCGGCGAAACCGCGGTGATCTCTCTGGCGATGGCGCGTCCCGGTCACGAGGCGCTGCTGGATGACGCCGCAGCCCGGCGTTGCGCCGCCGTTTTCAGCGTGCGCCTGCGGGGAACCTTGAGTTTCGTCGCTCTGGCCAAAAAGCGTGGCCTGGTCACAGCGTGCAGACCGGTATTCGAAAAAATGCGGGCAGCCGGTCTTTTTGTTTCGCAAGCGCTCGTGGATCAAGTTGCGCTTTCCGTCGGCGAGTGACTGGAAACCTCCTTTTTCCATGTATCCCGGCTCCACCGTGCGTGGCGGTCCATGCACGACACCCGGCATTGAAAGTCAGCGATCCTCGCTGCCGCGCGGCGGATCTCCGCCCTCTTTCCGGAGCGCTGGATTCATCCGGCCCGCGAAGCGTGAGGTGGATGGGATGACCATGGGACGAGGAGGAATGAAATTTTTGGATCGCAAGATGGGCGTTTATCGGCGAGGCCTGACCCTATTCCCGCAATGTTTGTTAGTCGCCACTGAGTCTATCGACAGCGAAATTCCTTAGAAATCGAACTCACCGTCGACGATGTCGATAGAGTTTGCCGCTTTAGCAAATGGACGAACAAAGTCGCTTACCTCTAGATACGCTTCTTTGGAAAGAAGGGAATACTTGCGATCCAATATGAAAATTTTTCCTTGAAAGTCGATATTCAAATCCTCCACTAGTCCAAGGAAAAGTTGTGAAGAGGCTGGACGATGATCTCGAATGTATTCGAGGATGCTCGTAAGATTTTGTTTGTCCTGCTCATGCTGATTGGGTGAATCGATCACGAGTGGACAGAGCGCGCCGCTTCCGTAAGCTTCGATTGTTTTCACAAGACTGATGTAGTAAGCGAGAACAGCCCTTGGGAGGTCGCTTCCACTTCCCTTAAGAACGCCCAAAAGTATATTTTGATTCCTCATCACCACAGCGTTGACTCTCAACTTGTGAATTGCGTGATTCATTTCTCCCGAGAAGGTATCGAGAATGAGCTTACGCTGGTCTTTTGAATCTTGCTTACGAATTTCCTTTTGAAGTCTTGCCAGTGAAATGTTGATTTCGTTGATCTTGCTGATGACTTCTTTGTATTCGGCATCTACCGATGCGGCCATTTGTTTTTTACTCTCGCGTTTCAGTAAATCATCAAGCGTTAGTTCCCCGGTTTTTTGATTTAGCGAAGTTTCAATTGCGCTTAGCTCTTCTGCTGTAGCTTGGAAGGAGGATCTCTGCTGCGTGATCTCAGACTCCAACTTCTCAAGGTCTTGGTGTAGCTCGCGGTGAATGCTGATGCATCTGTCTTCATCTTTTGCTAAAGAGAAACGTTCAGCAAAATCATTTGCGTAATCAGCGCCGCATATTGGACATTCAACATGATCCTCTAAAACTTCGGTTGCAAAAGAATAGTCTTCAGAAAGTTCGACTTGTGCTTTCTCAATTATTTCCAGCTGTGCCATAACCTTTGTCCGCTCATTTTGGAGCGCCGCGGTTTGCTTTCGATATACCTCCTGTCTAGAAGCCAAGGATCGACAGCGGGAAATTAGAATATCCACTTCACGCTTAAATGAGTCCACGTCTATGTCAAAGGGGATTTCGGAAAGGTCTTTGCTGATCCTTATTCTCAAGGAGGCCAGAGTTTCTTCGCGCCGTGTTGGTTCCTCCTTTTGCTTTTCAAGAAGATTTCGTTCAGCCTGAAGTTCATACCACTCGTCTCTCCGAAGTCCGATATAGTAATACACAATGCTCTCTTTCCAGTTTCTAGCATATTGCCCGAGGCCGTGGAAGGATGCCAGCGGGTCTTTCCATCCCGCGTCCTGATCGATGTAGAACGGAACAAAAAGGAAAGCTGGTGGGGGGGTCTCAAGAATCGAGGTCGAACGATTTGGTAGCTTTACTCCTATACCAAGAAGATTGGCAATTGCGGGTGCTAGCTCACTTCCAATCCGCCGGTATCGTCCTATGACTATCTGTTTGTCATCAAAAATGGTAAAATGGAATCCGAATCTGTGAATATGGTAAACTCTACCATCAACGGTAAATTTTAGTAGTGATTCAACCTTCGCTCTTTCCCAAAGAGGTGATTGTTTGGCGGGGTCTGCACCAAAACAACCGTAGAGTGATTTGAGCAGGGAAGATTTTCCGGTGGAATTGCCGATCTCCACGTTAATCCCCTTGATCACGTTCACCGTCGGATGAAAGTGAAATTGCGCCGCCTTCTTTTCCGTGTGCGACACTAGGTAGAGGCTTTCGAATACGAGTTTTTTCATGGCGCTTTTTGCGGAGATTGCGGAGCAGACGGCGAAAGTTGATGTTCATAATATTCTATGAGGGATAATGCTATTAAGTATTCCTTGGGGACTAATAGTGAGGTTTTTAGTTTCGCCATGGTGTTCGTGATGGCGTGCACAATGTTGACGCATTCTGGTTTTGTGACTTCGACTAGCATTAGTGCCTTGGCCTGTTTTCTGGTGTCTTGAAGTATTTGGTTGGAGAAGTCGGTTCGGTCAGCCTCATATTGGAGCCACTCCCGGCGAATAGCCATAATCTCTGGGAAGGCAAGGACGGAGGCTGTAAGATCTTGCTTGGCTTCGAGCCAAATTTGATGGGGATCTTTGGCCGAAGGAATTAAGTCGAGCAATGCTTGGAATCTTGTCCGGCTGATTCCGGAATGAAATAGAATATCCTCAAAATTTGTAAGCGGATACTCGTAACTGGTGAGACGCATTATTTCTCCCGAAAGGGCGCGGTATGCGGCACTGTGTGAGATGCCGTGATTTGGGTAATGGCTTTCTAAAAATTTTGTTACCTTTCCTAGCGCATGGATTGAGTGGTCTTGGACACTCAAAGGGCAAAATTCGAACACTACATTGGGAAGCAAGGGATGAGCTTCTTTCAGGCCTAACTCAGCTTGGAGTTTTGTGGCGATTTTTTCGGCAATTTTTGGGTTTAAATCTTCAAGTGAGAACTGCTTCCTTTCCGTGCTTGCGGGTTCAGCAGACAGTTGAATATCAAAAACGGCAGTAGCTACAAAGCGAAGTTCAGGGACGGTAGCGGAAAAGTCGGTGCATCCCAAATAAAGCTTACCGAGAGGAGAGTTCTTCTGTGCTTTTCCCGTCTTGGATAGGAGTGCAGAAGCTGTCCAGGGGGAGTTTTTCCCGGTCTTCACCTGAATTGGATAGGCTTCGGTTGGCGAGGCTTCATCGTTCAGGATGACTACGTCCTCATGATAATCACACAGGACAGCGTAAGGATCGGGCTTATCGTGAAGCTCCATGACCTTACAGAGCGTCCAGTCGTGTTGGAACGTGATTCGGTTCGACGTGCGTTTCCCGGCTCGTTCACGTGGGGGCGTCTGTGCGAGAAGAATGGAGAGGTGCATGACTGGCTGACGTTTCGACTTCTAACCTTCCATTTTAAGCAGATTTTTCGTTCCACGCCGGGTTCACTCCCAGATAACAGACAGTTGCCATGGGCAAAGGGTGGCAGATTCGGTGTGTATCTAGCGTTCCCATGAAATATCAACTGTCATCTTCGAGATAGAGTTCGACCGCTTCCTTGAGCATCCGCAGGGCTTCTTCCTTGGTTTCCCCGAAACTGGAGACGTCGAAATCCAGACACTGCGCGACGTAATCCGAATCCTCGCGGTAGAGAGTGTAGTGGATCTTTCTCATGTCTGGAAGAATAGGGTGGGAGATCGTGAGGGCAAGCTTGGAGGCGGGGAGGAGGAAGTGGGGACAGGAATGTCCCCACTCCTTATGCGGTTAGGCCACAGGCGGAGGAGTGACGGGAGCTACCGTTTTCTTCGCCGGGCGCTCGGTGCGCGATGCGCTTTTCCAAGCGGCGAGTTTGTCGGGGGCGCGGCTGTATTTGTTTTGGATGGCGGCGTCGAGGCGGGTGATGATGGCTTGGGCGTTGCCGAGGAGGGTCTCGATGGCGGAGGTGCTTTCGACGCCTTCAAGATTGTCGCTGTGTTTGCCGGAGTTGCAGAGATCGAGGGCGTCGCGGTCGCGGCGGAGGTCTGCGACGAAGTCGGCGGGGAGTTCGTAGGCGATGAACTTGGCGCGGAGCGCGGCC
This sequence comes from Verrucomicrobiota bacterium, assembly GCA_040386755.1. Taxonomy (GTDB): domain Bacteria; phylum Verrucomicrobiota; class Verrucomicrobiia; order Verrucomicrobiales; family Akkermansiaceae; genus Luteolibacter. Next base: position 149,700 of record JAZKEY010000004.1, read on the forward strand.
TTGGCGGCGAGCTGGGCCGGGGTGTCGCCGCCATTCGCGACGGGGCGGGTGTCGTCCTCGAGGAGTTCAGGAGGGAATCCGCATGGGTGGTGACGGGGGTCTCGCTGGAGGTGGCGGGGTGGCGGTAAGCGGAATCGTCGAAGCCGGGTTCATCCAGCTTGATGGCGCGGGAGGTGCGGGACACGTCCTTGAAGTCGAGCGAGAGGGCATCGATGAGGGCGGGTTTGCCGACGATGTCACGGAGCTGGCCGACGCGGGCGTCGGTGAGTTCGAGGACGATGGGATCGAGATCGGCAAAGAAGTCGGTGAGCTTGCTGCCGGCGGTGAAGTCCGCGGCATTGTCGCGGCCGAAGGTTTGAACACGGGTGGCGCGCTCGAAGCGGCGGATGTTGCGGTCGTCCATGGTGGGGAGGTGTTGGTGGCTGGTAACTGATGGACGGGTGAAAGGTTTTCCATCCGATCCATCGTGGAAACTGTCAGGAATCGTTAGTTTGGGAAGAAGCAAATCGCACGATTCTGCGGGGAAAGCTGCAAACCACTCATATTGTGCGGGTAACATCCTGTTATGGGCGGAATCACACGCACGTGGGATCGAATCCGTATGGACTTTGGAACCAAGTCGCATGGACTTGGGAGGGAACCTGAATGGACTCCGGATAGAACCGGCATACGCTTTTGATAGTATCCGCACGGGTGCGGATGGAAGTCGCACGCGCTTGGGGTGACACCCGCATGAGGTGCGGAGGGATGTCGCACGGGGTGCGAAGGGATTTCGCATTCACTCGGGATGGACTCGCATCCACTTGGGATCGTGGGAGCGTGCGAAAGTTCCATGCCCGACCGCGCGGAATGAATTCCGCGCTCCCGGTGGCGAAATGAATTTCGCGGTCCGTAAAAAAACCCGCCGGCCCTTGCGGGACGGCGGGTTGGGAAGAGGCGGAATGAAGTTCCGCGCTCCGGTTACTTGGCGGCGCGGAGCGCTTCGTCCTTGGCCTTGGCCTTGGCGATGACGTCGTCGGAGACGTTTTTCGGGCAAGGGGCGTAGTGGCTGAACTCCATGGAGAACTGGCCACGGCCGGAGGTCATGGTGCGGAGGTCGCCGATGTAGCCGAACATGGCGGACAGCGGAGCCTCGGCCTTGACGCGGACACCACCTGGGGTCGGCTCCTGGCCTTGGATCATGCCCCGGCGGCGGTTGAGGTCGCCGATCACGTCACCGACTTTTTCGTCGGGGGTGAAGACGTCGAGCTTCATCATCGGTTCGAGGATCTGCGGGGCGGCTTTCGGCATGGTCTGACGATAGGCTGCCTTGGCGGCGATTTCGAAGGCGATGTTGCTGGAGTCCACGGCGTGGAAACCACCTTCGTTGAGCGTGACCTTGAAGTCCAAGCAAGGGTAGCCGGCAAGCGGTCCCTTATCGACGCAGGTTTTGAAGCCTTTTTCGACGGCGGGGATGAACTCCTTCGGGATGCTGCCGCCGACGACCTTCGATTCGAAGATGAAGCCGGTGCCTGGCTCGCCGGGCTCGATGGTGTAGTCGATTTTCGCGAACTGACCGGAACCACCGGACTGCTTCTTGTGGGTGTAGCTGTCGTTGACGGGCTTGGTGATGGTTTCGCGATAGGCGACCTGCGGCGCACCGACGGAGACCTCGACCTTGTGGGTCCGCTTGAGGATGTCGATCTTGATGTCGAGGTGGAGCTCGCCCATGCCCTTGAGGATCATCTCGTTGGTTTCCTCGTCGGTTTCGACGCGGAACGAAGGATCTTCCTGGATCATCTTGCCGATGGCGTTGGCGAGCTTTTCAGCGTTGGCCTTGTCCTTCGGGGCGACGGCGATGGAGATGACGGGATCGGGGAAAACCATCGGCTCGAGGGTGGCCGGGTTCTTCTCGTCGCAGAGGGTGTGACCGGTCTGGACGTTCTTGAGTCCGACGATGGCGATGATGTCACCGGCTTGGGCTGAATCGACTTCCTTGCGGTCGTCGGCGTGCATTTCGACCATGCGGCTGATGCGCTCGGTCTTGCCGGTGAAGGAGTTGAGGACGGTGTCGCCTTTTTTGATCGTGCCCGAATAAATGCGGGTGAAGGTGAGGGCGCCGAACTTGTCGTCCATGATCTTGAAAGCGAGGCCGCGGAACGGGGCTTTCGGATCGATGACGGCGAATTTGCCGGTTTCGTTGCCTTCTTCGTCCACTTCGGGGAGTGGTTTGACGTCGGTCGGGGAAGGAAGGTAATCAACAACGGCGTCGAGCACGAGCTGGAGGCCTTTGTTTTTGAAGGACGAACCACAGTAAGTCGGGAAGAATGCGAGATCGATGGTGCCCTTGCGGATGCACTTCTTGACTTGCTCGATGGTTGGCTCGGTGCCTTCGAGGTAGGCTTCCATGATCGCGTCGTCCTGTTCGACGGCGGTCTCGATGAGTTGGGCGCGATATTCCTTCGCCTTGTCCACCAGGTCGGCGGGGATTTCCTCGATCTTGAAATTTTCCGGCTGTCCGGATTCGTCCCAAATGTGGGCCTTCATCGTGAGCAGGTCGACGACGCCGATGAAGTCACTTTCGGTGCCGATCGGAAGGACCATGACGAGCGGGTGCGCGCCGAGGATCTTCTTCACCTGGGCGACGACGCGATAGAAATCCGCACCGATGCGGTCGAGCTTGTTGACGTAAATGACACGGGCGACTTCGGAGTCGTTCGCGTAGCGCCAGTTCGTTTCCGACTGGGGCTCAACACCGCCGGAACCGCAGAACACGCCGACGCCGCCGTCGAGAACCTTGAGCGAACGGTAAACTTCGATGGTGAAGTCAACGTGGCCGGGGGTGTCGATGACGTTGAACTGGTGATCTTTCCAGAAGCAGGTGGTGGCGGCGGATTGGATGGTGATGCCGCGCTCGGCTTCCTGCTCCATGAAGTCCATCGTGGATGCGCCATCGTGAACTTCCCCGATCTTGTGGATCTTGCCGGTGAGCTTGAGAATACGTTCGGTGGTGGTCGTTTTGCCCGCATCAACGTGGGCGAAAATGCCGATGTTGCGGTATTTGCTGAGGTCCTTCATATCGGATGGTTGCTTCTGGTTGGCGGGCGACGGTTTCGCGCCGGGGGCAGATTCCTAGTCGAGGATCGAAGTTTGGCAATCATAGAGTCGGAATGCCGGGCTTTTTCGTCCGATTTGAACCAGGAGGACGACGCGGCCGCTTAAAGATCAGCGATCCGACGCCCGCGTGATTCCGATTCCCAGCAGGCAGACGTCGTCGTCGAAGCGCTGGCCTTCGGAAAAGGCGAGGACGCTGGAAAGGATGCCATCGAGCAGGGACTCCAGCGGCTCGTGGGTTTTCATGCCGATGATCTCCATCAGCCGGTTTTCGAAAAACGGTTCGCCGCTCTGGTTCTCGGCTTCGAGGACTCCGTCGGTGAACAGCACGATCCGGTCAATCTCGGCCAGCGCGAGTTCGCAGGTGGGGTATGAGACGCTTTTGATCAATCCCAGTCCGGGACCCTTCTCGGAACGCTGGGTGGCGATCTGGCGGACGCCGTTCGCGCCCGCAACAACCGGCCCAGGATGGCCGGCGCAGGCGTATTTGAAGGTGCCGCCGGCGAGGTCGACCACGCCGTAAAAGGCGGTGGCGAACATCGTGGTGCTGGCGCGTTCGAGGATCGCCGCCAGTCCCTCGTTGAGCCCTTGGAGAAACAACCCGGGTTCGGCGGCCTGCGCGCGCTGCTTTTCCAACAGCCCGCGAAGCATCGCCACGATGAGCGCGGAGCGGACGCCATGGCCCATCACGTCGCAGATCAGCATCCCGAAGCAATCATCGCCGATTTTCATGACCTCGAAAAAGTCACCGGCCAGGCCCGAGATCGGGATGTATCGCGCGTCGAAGGCGAGGTGGCTCCGGTTTTCCGCCGTTGCGGTGGGGAACACTTCGCTGGCGAGCGCCTGCTGGATCTCGCGGGCTAACAGGAGTTCCTCCTCATAGACTTCGTTTTTCAACCGGAGTTGCAGCGCGAGATCGGAGGCCTTCCGCTCGGCGAGGACGAGGTTGGTGACATCGCTGGAGACGCCGAAGGTGCCCTTGATCCCGCCGTTCCGGTCGCGCCATGGAAATTTGGAGGTGATGACCCAGGTTTCGGGAGCGTGCTGCCAGGTTTCATGCTCCAACAGGTCGATGACGGGGTTGCCGGTCTGGATGATGCGCTGTTCGTCGTCGTAGGCGTTTTTCCAGTGTTCGTATTGGAAGAAATCCCGGTCGTGCTTGCCGATGAGTTCAGACGCGTCGGCGCATGCCATCCGTTCGGCGGTGCCCTGGTTGGCCATCACGAACCTCGATTCAGCATCCTTGAAATAGACCTTCAACGGGACGTGATCGATCAACTGCTTGAGCAGATACCTCTCTTCCTCGACCTCCGCCTCGGCCGCTTTGCGGCGACTGATGTCGATCATCGATCCGGCGATCCGGATCGCCCGGCCATCGCGATTCCGGACCACGGTGCCGCGGATCCTCAACCAGCGCCAGGTGCCGCCGCCGGTGCGGACGCGGGCATCCACAGCGAGGGTATCCGGGCCTCCGTCCAGCAGCGCCATCGAGACGCCCCGCTCAAACGTCTCCCGGTCTTCCGGCCAGACATGATCGTAAGGCGGCAGGAACAAGTTAGGCGCGCGGTCTTTTCCACACTCGAGAAACTCGAGGATCCGGCGGGAGTAGAAAATCGCCGTCTGATCCGTCCACCAGTCCCAGATCCCTTCGTTGGATGCCTGGAGCGCGAGTTCGAGGCGTTCCAATTTCAATCCGTTCCGAACTGGGGTGGTATCCGGCTCATCGTTCATTCGGATAGCAGGTTGGCGATTCGTCTTCCGGACCGCAATCCGATTTCATCCGGACTGGAACCGTGTTTCCGGCTTGCTTCGCGCGGACAGCGGGCATTGGTTCGTCGCGCGATGGCGGAATCCCTGATGCGACCCGTGGCGAGCCCGGTCCGGCTCGATGGACTGTCCCCCGTGGAGGTGGCGGGGCAATTGCGGCATCTCGACGGGCTGGTGTTTTTCGACACCGCGGGAAATTTTCCGTCAGGCGCGTCGCGGCCGTTTTCTGTGATCGCCGCATCGCCCACCCAGGTCCTGCGGGGAAATTGTCATCAATCCGGCGATCTGGAAATCCTCCGCGCCGCCCTCGCGAACAGCCCGAAGCTCACTGGCGACCACGGCTTCCCCTGCGGCGGGCTCTGCGGGTGGATTGACTACGAGGGCGATTTCGTTTTCGGCAACTACCCGGAAATGCTCGTTTACAGCCATCACGACCACACCTGGTGGGAAACCGGAAATCTATCAAAACAACTCCGCACCACCAACGGCACGGCCGAAATCGGCGCATTCACCTCGCTAACAGATCGCGCGAAGTTCATCGCCGGTGTCCGGAGCATCAAGGACTGGATCGCCGCCGGCCACATCTATCAGGTCAATCTCTCCCAAGCCTTCACCGCCACCGTCAGCGGAAATCTCTTCAGCCTCTACGAAGCGCTGCGCGAGGCCTCCCCTGCCCCGATGGCCGCCTATCTGAATCTTGACGGCCGCGAGATCCTCAGCTCGTCGCCGGAATCGTTTCTGAAAATTTCCGGCCGCGGCATCGAGACCCGCCCGATCAAAGGCACCCGCCCGCGCTTTTCCGATCCCGACGAGGACCGCCGCTCCGCCTACGAACTCCAGACGTCCACCAAGGAAATCGCCGAGCTCGTCATGATCACCGACCTGCTCCGCAACGACCTCGGCCAAGTCTGCGAATTCGGCAGCGTCGAGGTCGCGGAAATGCTGCGCCTCGAATCACTCGCCCAAGTCCATCACCTCGTCTCCACCGTCACCGGCACCTTGCGCGCCGATGTCGATGCCATCGCCGCCATCGCCGCGTGTTTCCCGGGTGGCAGCATCACCGGCGCGCCGAAGAAGCGTGCCATGGAAATCATCCGCGAGCTCGAACAAGCCCCGCGCGGCATTTACTGCGGAGCCATCGGCTGGCTCGGCTACAACGGCGAGAGTTCGTTCAGCATCGCCATCCGCACGCTCGTTAGAAACGGCGACCGCCTCGTCTATCAAGTCGGTGCGGGCATTGTTGCCGATTCGGATCCTGAAAAGGAATACGAGGAAACCCTCCACAAGGCCGCGGGAATCCGGCTCGCCATCGAGCGCTGGCAGGCGTGAGGAAGGTTTCCGCGCTTGGAAGTTCGGGATTACAGGGCATGATAGATGGGTCACCCACCCTTATCCCATGAAACTTCACACACGGCGTCTGTTGGCGCTCGTTTTCACATTCGCCGCCGCGATATTCGTGGTTGCCGCGGTCCAGACGTGGTATTCGGGCGGCTCGTGGTTTCGAAAAAAATTCGAACGGAAGCCCTACACGCTTGCGCCGGATACTCCGCTGGATCCTGCCGACGTCGGGTTGCTTTCCCAACTGAACAAGGAGTATGCAAAATTAACGGCGGCGGTGGTGCCGTCGGTGGTCAGCATTGATACCGACAGCGGCGGTGGGTTCAATCTCTTCGACCGCAGGATTCCCCCCAATAGTCCGCCCCATGGCCAGGGTTCCGGAGTGATCGTTACGACGGAAGGCCACGTCCTGACGAACGTTCATGTGATCGCCGGCCAGCAACGGATCAAGGTCACACTCCACGGCGGAAAAACCTACAACGCAAGCGTCGTCGGTGAGGACAACCTGCTCGACATCGCGGTTCTCAAGATCGATTCGAACGTGACATTCACCCCTTTGAAACTGGGGAATTCCTCGAAGGTCCAGGTCGGGGAAATCGTTTTCGCCGTGGGAAATCCGTTTGGCCTGGGAGAGACTGTCACCCATGGAATCATTTCGGCCAAGGAACGGTCTCTATCAGATAACCGGCGGGATTATTTCCAGACGGACGCCATGATCAACCCGGGCAACTCCGGTGGCCCGCTGGTGAACATTCTCGGTGAAATCATCGGCATCAACGCCGCGATTTTTTCCGCTAACAAGGAGAAGCCGGCATTCCAAGGAGTCGGATTCTCGATTCCGTCAAATGAGGTCCGTGACGCGTTCTCCCAGATCATGGAACACGGCAAGCCGATCCGGGGATATCTTGGGGTCACGTTGAACGATCTGGATATGGGCAGGCGTGAAACCCTCGGCTATCGGAACGACGGCGCGATCATCGTCAGGGTTTCAAAAGACTCGCCCGCCCAAATGGCAGGGCTCCAGGGAGACGATATTGTTCGCTCGGTGAACGACGAGGCTATCCATTCGATGAACCAGCTTCTGTCGCTGCTTCAGGGAAAGGAGGTGGGCAGCGTCATCCAACTGGACATCTGGAGAAAGGGCGAAACCCTGCAAATCCCCGCCACCATCGGGATCGCCGGGCCGGCAAATCAATTCACCGATCCCCAATAAAGCGGTCCATTCGACTTCTGCTGGTTCTCAGGATCATGTTCGGGCCGTATTTTTCGTGTCCTGAAAATCGCCCATCGCACCGTACGGGACCCATTTGAAATGGAAGCTCGGCACGATTGACGCGATGGTTTTATCTCTCGGGCACTCCTGAGCCACACGAGATGAACCGACTGTTTCCACACCTTCGAGCTAACCTCGGCTGGACCATCATCCTGCTCGTGCTGGCCTTGGCGGTCGGCTCGGCCTCGGCGTTTTTCCTGTGGGCTCTCGATGCCGTCACGCTGATCCGCTTCAGCAAACCGTGGCTTCTTTATCTGCTTCCGGTCGCCGGGCTGTTCGTCGGCGCGCTCTATCAACTCTTCGGAAAATCCGCCGCCGCCGGCAACAACCTGCTCATCGATGAGATCCACCAGCCAGGCGCGGGCGTGCCACGGCGGATGGCCCCGCTCATTCTGATAGGCACGCTCGTCACCCACCTCTTCGGCGGCTCGGCCGGGCGCGAGGGCACCGCCTTGCAGATGGGCGGGGGAATCGCCGCCACTTTCGCCCGATTCCTCAAGCTGGATGCCGCCCAAGTCCGCATCCTCCTCATGGCCGGCGTCGCCGCCGGCTTCGGCTCGATTTTCGGCACCCCCATCGCCGGGGCCGTGTTCGCCCTGGAGGTCCTCGTCATCGGAAGAATCCAGTATGACTCGCTCATTCCCTGCTTTTTCGCCGCCGTCATCGCCGACTGGACCTGCCGCGCGTGGGGCATCGGCCATACGCACTATCAGGTCGATGTCCTGCCCGCCGCCACCGCCATCGATTTCTCTCTGATGGGGAAAGTGATCCTCGCCGCCATCGCCTTCGGTCTCGCCAGCAGGCTGTTCTCCACCCTGACCCACCGCCTCGGCGATGCCTTCAAGACCCACATCCCCCGCCCCGAACTCCGGCCCGTCGCAGGCGGGCTGATCGTCATCGGCCTGTTTTTCCTAGCAGGCACCGGTGACTACCTCGGCCTCGGCGTTCTCGGAAACCGTCCCGACGCCATCACCCTGCCCTCGATGTTCGCCTCCACGGAGATCCCGGCCAGCGCGTGGGCGTGGAAACTCCTCTTTACCGTCATCACCCTCTCCGCCGGGTTCAAGGGCGGTGAAGTCACCCCGCTCTTCTTCATCGGAGCCGCCTTGGGAAATACTCTCGCCGTAGCTCTCGGTGCGCCCGTCGATCTCTTCGCCGCGCTCGGTTTCGTCGCCATCTTCGCCGGAGCCACCAACACCCCGCTCGCCTCCACCTTCCTCGGCATGGAGCTCTTCGGCGCGGGCAATGGCCTCTACATCGCCACCGCCTGCCTCATCGCCTGGCGCTGCAGTGGCTCCAAAGGCATCTACTCGTCGCAACGAAGCGCTTGAGGAGGGTGGACACTCCTGTCCGCCGCGTTCATTCATCCTCTTCAAAAATCCGCGCTTGCCATAACGTTATTCATCGTTATGACGTTCCCCGTCATGGAAAACATCGTTACATTTTCCCGTGCCCTCGCCGACCCCACGCGCTGGCGCATCGTGCGGCTGGTGATGGAGGACGCGCTCTGCGTCTGCGAACTCGCTGAAATCCTGGAAATGCCGCAGTCGTCGGTTTCCAGCCACGTCCAGGTCATCCGCAAGGCCGGGCTGCTGGAGAGCGAGAAGTGCGAGAAGTGGACGTATTTCCAAATCCACCGCGACTACCGCAAGCTCATCCAGTCGCTCGCGAAATTCTTCAGCGGATCCGACGACCGCCTGCTGCAAAGCGATGCCGCCCGCTCGGTCCGGCGCCTCGCCAAGCGCGAGAACAGTTGCTGCCCGGGGCCGAAAACACTGACCGTTAGAAAAACCGTAAAATCATGAACCTCTCCGAACTCAAATCGCTGTTAACCGAACACTCCGACCGCTTCTTCCGCATCGCCCTGCCGGATGGAAATGCGGTGCCCGTTTCCTTCCACGTCACCGAGGTCGGCCTCGTCCACAAGACCTTCCTCGACTGCGGCGGCACGCTCCGCGAGTCGATCACCTGCCAGCTCCAGATCTGGGTCGGCGAGGACTACGACCACCGCATCGAGACCGGAAAAATGGCGAAGATCCTCGAAAAGGCGAAAGCCTATCTGCCGGACGAGACCATCCCCGTGGAGATCGAATATGAGGATAAGGTCATTTCCCAATACATCATCGAAGGCCACGACCTAACTGACGAAGCGGTGATCCTCAATCTTGCCCACAAGCACACCGAGTGCCTCGCCCCCGAGCTCTGCGGCCTCCCCGACCTGCGCCTGCCAGCCATCGGCGGCAAATCCCCCTGCTGCGGCCCGAGCGGTTGCTGCTAACTGAAATTCGTCATGTCCACGCCTGTCGCCAAAAACATGTCGTTCATGGACCGTTACCTCACGGTCTGGATTTTCGCAGCGATGGGACTCGGCGTTCTGTTGGGAAATTTCCTCATCGATGATCCCGCCAAATTCTTCGCCCCACTCACGGTGGGCACGACGAACATTCCCATCGCCATCGGCCTCATCATCATGATGTATCCGCCACTGGCGAAGGTCCGTTGCCGCGAGCTGCCGAAGGTGTTTGCGAACACAAGAATCCTCGGCCTCTCGCTGCTGCAGAATTGGTTGATCGGACCGGTGCTGATGTGGTTGCTCGCGATTGTTTTCCTGCGCGACCAACCGGATTACATGGTCGGCCTCATCCTCGTCGGTCTGGCGCGCTGCATCGCGATGGTCCTGGTGTGGAACGATCTGGCAAAGGGCAGCAGCGAATATGCTGCCGGACTCGTCGCACTGAACAGCATCGCGCAGATCCTTTTCTACAGCGGCTACGCCTGGCTATTTCTAACCGTCCTGCCACCCTATGTAGGACTGAAGGGCGTGATCGTGAATGTGTCGATGTGGGATATTTTCCACAGCGTTCTCATCTATCTGGGCATTCCTTTCGCCGCGGGTGTGCTGAGCCGGTTCCTTCTCGTGAAATTGAGAGGAGAGGCGTGGTATGACGGCGTCTTCATACCGAAAATTTCGCCACTCACCCTTGTCGCCCTGCTGTTCACCATCGTCGTGATGTTCACCTTCAAGGGAGGCGCCATCGTCCGGATGCCGCTCGATATCGTTAGAATCGCGATCCCGCTGCTGATCTACTTCGCCGTCATGTTTCTGGTCAGTTTCCTGATGGCCGCGAAGCTCGGGGCCGACTACCCGCGCTCCGCCAGCGTCGCTTTCACCTCGGCGGGAAACAATTTCGAACTCGCCATCGCCGTGGCCATCGCGGTCTTCGGCCTGGAGTCCGGTGTCGCCTTCGCGGCGGTCGTGGGCCCGTTGATCGAAGTTCCCGCGTTAATCGGGCTGGTCCACGTTTCCTTCTGGCTGAAGCGCGAATTTTTCCCCACCTCATGAAACCACCCGCCATCCTCATCCTCTGCACCGGCAACAGTTGCCGCTCCCACCTTGCCGAAGGCATCCTGCGCGCCGCCCTAACCGATGATTTCCGCGTCGCCAGCGCCGGCTCGAGACCGTCCGGCTACGTCCACCCGCTATCGATCAAGGCGATGGCGGAGATCGGCATCGACATTTCCGGCCATCACTCGAAGCACATGGATGAGTTTCTAACCGACGAAGTGAGGACCGTCATCACCGTCTGCGGAAACGCCGACCAGGCCTGCCCGATGTTTCCCGGCCAGATGAACCGCCATCATTGGGGTTTCGATGACCCTGCCCACGCCACCGGCACGGAGGAGGAGCAGATGGTCGTCTTCCGCCGGGTGCGCGATGAGATCGCGCGGGTTTTCCAAGCCTATGCAGCCGGGCTGCTGGATGCACGGTGACGCTTCCTCCAACATGGAGCGGCAGACTCCGATCCGCCGAAGCCCATGGAAAGCTGATGGGACGAGGCCCGCATCAATCCATCGGCACTTTATGGTCCTGGCGATTCGGAGATCGCCACTCCTTGGAATTTTGCCCCGGTATCCAACTTGCCCGCGCCCCCTGCCCCGGTTAGCGTCACGCGCATGGACACTCCGAACCCTTACGCGCCGCCCTCGATTCCCGCCATCCCCGCGACGGACGACATTTCCCGCCAGCTCCAGGGACTCCAATACCCTCTAACGCTTTCCTTCAAGGTGCTCGCGCTCGCCAGCCAGGCGACGGTCACCGACGCCACCGGCCGCACGGTGCTCTACACCAAACAAAAGCTGCTCAAGTTCCGCGAGCACGTGGAAATCTGGACGGACAAGTCACAGGGCACGCGCTTGGCCGAGATCAAGGCGAACAAGGTGATCGACTGGTCCGCCCGTTATTTCGCCACCGATGCCCAGGGCGCGCCCATCGGCAGCGTCGGCCGGCGCGGCTGGCGTTCGCTGTGGAAAGCGCATTACGAAACCTTCAACCCCGGCGACGAATCCCCGGACTTTTCGATCCAGGAGGAAAACGCGTGGTCCAAGATCGGCGACTCGATTTTCAGCGACATCCCGATCGTCGGGATGTTCAGCGGCTATCTGTTTCACCCGAGATACCTCGCCACCCGCGCCAACGGCAGCCCGGCGATGCGGATGACCAAGCAACCGGCGTTCTGGGAAGGCCGCTTCCAGCTTGAGAAGTTAGGTGAGTTGACCCCGCGCGAGGAGCTCAACCTGTTTCTCTCATTCATGATGTTGGTTTTGTTGGAACGCAGCAGGGGGTGAGGGATCACAAACGGAAAATGCCCTCCCCGCATCAGTTGCGGGAAGGGCATTTAAGAGATGGGGGAGATCAGGGGGAGAAATTCACTTCACCACGATAGCGCGGAGGAAGCCTTTGCCGGCCAGACCATTGCCACCATTGAGGCGGAAGGACTTGAAAACATAGCCGGTGCTGGGCGAACCCGTGCCGAGGTGTGGGACCACTTCACTGACCTGGCTGTCCCAAGTCATCAAATCGATGCTGCCTTCGACCCGATAGGTCAGTTGATCGACCAGTCCGGAAACCAGGTCGTTGCCGGAGGCGGAGAATGAGGCACCGGTGCGAACCTCGATCGTCAAGGTGATGTCTCCTTGGGTATCGCTGTTAGCATCCACGGTCCGGGCCAGGAGCGTACCTTTGTCGGAGCCGCTGGCAGGATTTCCGCCAAAGCCGAATTCCTCGAGGTTGGTCGCACCGTCTTTGTCAGGATCCGCAGTGGAAAGCCTGTCGCCCGCATTGGTGAGGGGAGGGTTGAAGCTGCCTATCCAGGTGTCGTAGGGCGTTGCTGTCCCTTGGGTGATGAATGAAATTTTCCCGTTGGTCCCGACGGTGACGGTGCCTTCGTAGGATCCCACCGACAGAGTGCCTCCAACCTGGCCTGACACGGTGTTCTTGCCAAGAATCCGGTTGAGATCCAAAGCGAATTCCACGCTCCCTGCGGGTCCGAACGTTCCAAACGCCGTCACGGATCCGCGTTGTTGCACACCGCCTTCGAAGAGCCCGAACGCCTGCCCTTGGATACCCAGCGCGACGCTGAGGAACGGATTGCGGTCATCAATGAAAGAAGTGCCTGCCGGTGAAACGGCGGACTGGGTGGTATAGGTCGTTTCCCAGATGTTGTTCATCGAGAAGATCTGGGTGGAAGTCCCTGTTAGAGCCCCGTTGCCTGCCTCAGTCACATCCCACAACACGGATCCGGCCTGACCCAGCGTTCCCACCTCGGTTCGGGGGGAGGATACATAAACCGTCCGGTGCGGATCGCCCTGGCCTGTCAGCGGGCCCAGCGTGTTGCTGGAATTGGAGCTTCCCCAAACACCGGCTAGCCCCGCATAGATCTCGGGATCGCTGGCCCATCCCGCACCGAAAGCCGATGTTAGAACAGCATTGAGATCGATGATGTTCAACGCCTGCAATCCGGCATCCGGACCGGCGGCGGCACCCCGATAAAGAGTGGCCGAATTTCCGAGGCTCGCGAAAACCGTGTCGGTGTCACCCGGCTTCTGGAAGAACAGCACGAGGTCGCCCGAGGCGTAGAAAGTATTCTGTGCGACCGCGGATGCGGCGGAGAAGCCTGCGGATATCGCCACAGCGGCTAACATCGTGAATCGTTTGTGTTTCATGGTTGTGATGGGGATTTGGATCAAGGGATGTTTCCGGATCGGGTGGAAACCGTTTCATTGGCGGGAACATGCTCCGCCTGACCGCGGATGAAACAGGCTTGGAACTCATTGCCGCAATGGCCCGGATGTTACGAAATCGTCACGACGTCGTGTTGGTCAGATCAGGCCATCGCTGGACGAGATTGAAACGTTCGCCAACCGGTTCATCCGGAGCCGGGTGGTGACGATATCTTCACGCGAAAGCATTCGGAGAAAAAATGGATCCAATCATTTTGCCGCAGTCTGTTGTTCCAAAAGCCGCTACCCCCTATGCAGGCAGCCGGAGCTAACAGCATCAAGCCAACCGATAGATCCAAACCAAATGAAACAGAAATTCACCAAATGCATTCTGGCAGTGGCGTCCGCGTCATTGCTGGGCACTTCAGCAAGCCAGGCCGCCAACAGCTTCTTCGCTACCGGCGACCTCATGTTGTTCTTCCAAAAAGCGGGAAGCTCCAACACCGTTTACGCAAGTCTCGGCAACACCGCGACCGAGTTCCGCAGCGCCACCACCGGAGCCGGCGTCCAGCACATCAACATCATCGACCTGAATTCCACTCTAACATCCGCTTTCGGGGCCGGATGGGCGAGTGACACCGAGATCTATGCCGGTCTCGCGGGCGTGTGGGGCAACTCATCCACCAGCACCACTCTCGGACCTACCGTCGGCCAGGGCGACCCGCATCGCACCATCTATGTTTCCTCACCGCGTCTCGGCGTCGGTGTCGAAGGTGAGGCGAACTCCGTCGGCTGGGATCTCACGGAAGCAGGCAACGGAGCCCTGACGGGCGCATCCTCCCAGATCATTTCCATGAACAACATCCTGGAAACGAACTACACCACTCAAACCGTCGTGTCGCCGACGGGCGTCTCGCTCATTGATGATCGCAATCCGTTCCTGAGCACCGCGCTGGGGATTCAAGGCCAGGCTTTCGGCCTCTTCGACGGTGGCGTCCAACAGCGGGGAACCGCTGGCACCTTCGGATCCTTCACCGAAACCGGCTCCGCCGAGTTCGCCCTCGATCTCTATCGGATTCTTGGCAAGAACAACATTCCCGGCCAGGTGGGCGGAACCAACTCGGTCGGCTCCTACGAAGGAACCGTGGTGATCGGCACGGACGGCATGGTCTCCTTCATCCCGGAGCCTTCGTCCACCGCCCTGCTCGGCGTCGCGGCCCTTGGCCTGCTCCGCCGCCGCCGCTCCGCATGATTCAATCTAACCATCCCCTCCAACCTCCAGACAAACCAAACCTGACACACATATGAAACCAACCAAATTCCTCGTCGGCCTCGCCGCCATCTCCATGACCGTCGCGTCCCCGGCCGCGGAGTTCGAAATCACCGGAGCCACCGCTTTCCGCAAGGCGACCCTGCTGAGCATTCGCGCCGCGTTTGACTCGATTCCCAGTAATTCCTACAGCTTCGGCCATGACCTTGCCGCCGGCCTGTGGGCGGACTCCAACCGTGCGATTTTCGTCGGAACCTTCCCCGGCCTTCCCGGCACCACGGTGATCCGCTGCTCGTTCAACGGTTCCGTCGAGGGTATCCGCGCCATCGCCGACACCCCGGCTTCCGATCCCACCTATTACAAGCAATCGGTGCTTACCATCGCCGCCGCCGTCGGTGGTGCCGAGCAAGCTGCGATCAGCACGGCCGCCGCCAACCTGGAAGCCAAGGAATCGGAAATCGCTTTCTCCGACGTCAACAAGAGCATCACACCCTATGCGGCCTCCCCGATGACCGGCGGCTCCGTCGGCGTGGTGGTTTTCTCGATGCTCGCCAGTGAAAGCTCGAATATCACCAACATCACTACCCAACAGTTCTCGTCACTCCTTTCGAACGGCGTGGTCCCCAAGAGATTCTTCACCGGCGTCGCCAGCGATACCAAGGGCGTCTATCTGACCGGCCGTAACGACGGCTCCGGCACCCGTTCGTCCTATCTCTCGGAAATGGGCTACGGAGTTTCCACTCCGGTGAACCAATATCTCACGATCGGTTCGACTACCACCGACATTAAGGCGATCCAACTCGTTCCCGCAGGCGGAACCAACGACGTCGATCCCGTGACGGCCGGCGTTCAACTGCCGCCCGGTTCCGACATCGCAACGTTCGATGCCGACCAAACCGGTGCCTACACCCAGGTGACCCAACTCACCACCAGTGCCTCCACCGTCTGGGGAAGCGACATCGATGGCAATGGAGGTGCTTTCAGCGGAAGCGGCCTGCGCGGCGACATGGGCAAGGTTTCCCCATCGGTCACTGTGTTTGACGCGGCCGGTGCGATTTCCGAGTCCAACGTGCCGATCGAGCTCGTGACGTGGCTGTCACTGAATGACGCCGTCAGCGCCCGCACCGCCGGTGCGAAGCTTTGCGCCTTCAACGGTGTTTCGCTCGCCGTGGACGGACCTGGCAACACCATGAACGCCACGGATATAGCCAAGGTTACCGAAGGTGCCTACACCGCGTGGAACTTCCAGCAGATGTACCGCCGCACCACGGCTGATGCGAATACCATCAGCCTCTACAACACCATCAAGAACGCGATCCCGACCCACCTCGGCAACGCCGGCATCGCACTCTCCAGCATGCACGTCGGCCGCTCGGGCGACGGCGGCACGATCAACCCTTGATCAAACCAGTCGATCACCGGCGGCGGGTTGACCGCAAGGCATGACAAGCCGCCGTTGATCGGAATTCCAAGACCGGTGTTAGGCAAGCCTGTCACCGGTCTTTTTCCATCAGGCCATCCAAAAGATCCTCAACCACCTCACCGCATGCGCACGCTGCATTTGAAACTGGCTGCATCCGCTCTGGTTGCCATCAGCATTGCCCTGTTCCATCACGAACGATCCACCACCACCGGGTCGGGACAAGACCAAACCCGCTTGCCCGATGGACCCGGCAAGAAGACGCCACTCCCCGCCCCGCGGACAT
This sequence comes from Verrucomicrobiota bacterium, assembly GCA_040386755.1. Taxonomy (GTDB): domain Bacteria; phylum Verrucomicrobiota; class Verrucomicrobiia; order Verrucomicrobiales; family Akkermansiaceae; genus Luteolibacter. Next base: position 166,147 of record JAZKEY010000004.1, read on the forward strand.
CGGCCGGATTTCCGCCGGCTTCCGCTGTCTTGAAAACAAAGGTAGTCCGGCAAGGCCCAAGCCATGAGGAAAGACATCACCCCGCCCATGCAACGGGTATGTCCGGCTCCGTCCCTCTTTCACCTGACAGAGGTGGACCGGAAATGCCGGGAACCGATGATTCGGACTCCTGTCAGACCCACGACGAAGAACGGTTAGATCCCGAAGGACGGCTCTTGCCCCTTAACCAATCGGTCGGCATCCAGTTGGCGGCCAGTGTCCGCCTTCCGGCAGCAGCGATGCCTCCCGAGTCTGGAACACCTGAAAGCGCAGCCTCGCCCGTAGCGGCTCAAGCGGCCAAGCGGATCGAGGAGGATTTCTATCGGGAGCTCGCGTTAGGAGTCTCCAGCGAAGACGTCGGCGAAGTGGAAGCTGCCGGTCCCGGGTCGTCCGGCGGAGAAGCCACCGTGGTGATCGAAGCGGGACCGCTTGTGGACGGTGTCCGCGAGGATGCCGACCAGATCTATCGGGCAATTTACGGCAAGGCCGCGTTCAACCGCCAGAAGATGAATGCGGTTCTCGAAGCACAGCTGTCCGCCGCCGGTGATTGAAGCCGGTCGATTATTTTCTCACAACAATCGTTTTCCGGAGCTCCGCAGCACGGGTTCTGGCCAATTCCAGTTCGCCGGCCTTGAGGGCGGGAACATGGTCCTGAAGCACCTTTTTCGCGCCGACATCGCCCTTTTCAGAGGCAACCAGCAACCAGGCGACAGCCTCCACCCCGGTCACCCTGTCCGCTGCCATCGGATCGAGCAGCTCGCCATAGTTGGCCTGGGCCTTGACGTGTCCCTGAAGCGCGGCCTTCTTCAGCCATTCTCCTGCGACCGCAGGATCATAGGGCACGCCATCCCCGGAAGTGTACATGTAGCCTAGGGTATTCTGGGCGTCCACCACTCCCTGTTCCGCAGCGAGCTTGAGATAAGGGGCCGCGGCAGATGGATCCCTGGGCTGGCCGTAGCCCGCCTGATAGAGAATGATGCCGTAGGTGGAGGCCGCGTCGGCCAGCTTCTGGTCAGCCGCCTTCCGGACCCATGCCAAGCCCTCAGCACGCAGCTTTTCAGGATCCGTTTCAGTGCCACCGCCTTTTCCATCAAGGAGAAGTTTCCCGAGGTTGAGTTGTGCCTTCGCCGAGCCTTTTTCCGAGCCCTTGCGGAACCATCCGGCGGCCGCGGCGTCGTCTTTCTCCACAACAATTCCCCTGCTGTGGAAATAGCCGATTCCGCCGATCGCATCGGGGTGTCCTTGATTCGCGGCCGACATCATCAGCTCGAAGGCCTTCTTCTCGTCCTTGGGAACACCCTGGCCCATGAGCAGGTCCCGGGCCTGTTGGAACTGCGCTTCGGCCCCGGTGCTCACTGCCACGACAGCGGGCTCCGGGACGATTTCCCGGTCAGGTGCCGCCGGGCTAACAACAAGCCCGACGATCCATGCCAGCAGGATGCTTGAATAGGTTTTCATCATTCGTAGGGTTGGAAAATCGATCAGGGCTGCGTGTCCCCTTCCTCTTCATCGTCCGTGCCGCCATCTCCGTAACCGATCACATCCACGGTGATCAGGGACAACGATTCCTCGACAGGCACTTCAGCCGGCTTGGGCTCGGGCGGTGCCTGGTTGACGGTCGCTCCGGCAGCCGCGCTCGACGAGGCGGCCGCAGTCACGGTGGCGACACTCGGGGCCGTGGTCCCCGCAGGGGTGGTGCCGGTACTGGTGCCGCCGGCGGAAATATTGCCGGAATTCAGGACCACCTGGGCAGCGATGGTTAGATTTCCCGTGGCCTGGATGCCCGCATCGCCCGCATCGACGAATCCTCTGGGGGCGATCAATGACACGTTACCGGGTTCGACGTCCTCCACCGCAGCCAGAACGCCGATGCCACCGCCGGTGGCTAGTCCGCCAAGATCGGTCTGGATGTCCGCGCTGGTGATGTCGATGACCACCCGCGTCGGCGGCGCGGTGACAACAGTCTTGGGCGAGGTGCCCGCGGCGATATCTCCGTTAGAAGACCACATGGTGATGTCGCCGCCGCGCAGGGTGAAGATCCGAGCCTGGCCGATGTTCACATCGCCATTGGTGAAAGTCGAAATGGCTCCGCCATATTCGGTGACGATCCCTGGTGGCGTGAGGGGGTTGCCAAAGATTTCAGACGCCATGGTGATGCCGCCGCCCGGTACTCCGAGACTGATGGCTCCACCGGTGGTGGTACGGATCTCTCGGGCGCGGGTGAGGATTTCCCCATCAGGCTTGTCCTTGCCGAAGAGCCGGTGGATCGCTTCGTAACCGGATCTGTAGTTTCCTCCCTTGATGGATTCGTCGCCTGCTTTCCGCAGGAATTTGTAAAATTGCTCCAAGGCGACAATCGCCTGTTGCTCCTCGGTCAACGCCGAGAACTTGCGTCTGATCCCGAGTTTCCGAAGATAGGGTGAACTAACGGTTTTGTCCGCATCAATGTATTTTTTGATGAATTCGTTGATGAACAGCGAACTGTCGGCGAGTCCGCCAGCGGCACTGATGCCGCCAGGTCCAGTGACACCCGCCAGCGCGATGATGTCCGCACCGTCAAATGGCAGGTTCGGGTTTCGGGAATTCCCGATGCTGGTGATCCCGACGCCGGTTCCATCCGTGAAGTTGGCACCGATTCCAAGATCAAGATCGCGCCCGCCGAGGACTTCCAACACTCCGGGGCCGTTGATCTGGATATCGCCCGCCATCGCGTTGGTGACGTTACCGGCGGCCGTAGCGAGGCCGCTGCCGCCGATGAAGTTCCCCAGAGTGATGTCCCCCGCGGTCGCGCGGACACCGGCGGTCTCGGTGAAGGGAATGATGTCCCGTCCGGCGGAAACCAGGGAGATATCCCTAGCGGAAATGTTCTGCAGATAGAACGCCACATCCGTGATGTCGCGATCCGCGATGATCTTCGTTTCCTTCGGAGAGAACAGGGTCAGGCCGGTGATGTCCCCGCCCGAGGCTGATAGCCGGACCGGATTCCGGTCACCCGCATGCAGCAGATCCGGACCATGCAGGGCCTGTTTGACCGCGCTGGTGGCGGCGGTGCCGAGGTAGGATCCGGTTTCAGTGAGCGCGAGGGTGACGTTCTGGAACACGTCCACCAGGCTCAGCAGCGCGTCGTTGCGGCTGCGGCCTACCAGACTCTGATAGGCAAGCGGCGAGGTGATCCCGGGAATGGATGAAGGCGCGGCGTCGGAGATGTTGATGGTGGAGGAGGTCCACACCTGGACCTGGCTGCCCTTCTCGACACCGGGCCCTGTCATTTGCAAACCGATGATGCTTCCCGCGGAAGCCAGTTCCAGATCTCCGGTGGAGGACGGGGCCAGTGTCCAATCGCCCGCGATGTTGAGATTCCCGCCCATTGCGGTGCTGCGGAGGTTGGGGACGGTTAGACCGAAAACTCCCTTGAACGTGCCCAGATCGAGATCCGACAGGCGAATCCACGGTTGGTATTGGGAGGCGTTGAACTCGGAATCGGCGCCTTTGAACAAGTTCTGGCCGTACCACAACTCCAGCAGCGGCTGGGAGGCATTTCCCGTCGGGAGAGTGACTTCCGAGCGATGCGTCACGTTTCCGCCATATGAGATCACATCGGCACCCGCGTCGGGTGAGAAGGTGCTGAAGTGGGTTTTATACCAATACTTGTTGTTGAGTCCCTGAGGCATCAGGAACGGGTTGGTGACCGGCCCCAGCAGCACGTCGCCGCGCGCGGCCACATCGAAATGCGACTTGCCGACGAAAAGCGTGGTGGGAAGCCAGGCAAGCGGATCCGTCTGCGGCGAACCATCAAGACTGTTAGGAAGTGGCGAGCGGGAGGCATTGGTGGTGATGCCGCCGCCGGCGAAGAGACGGCCCTCTCCCCGCTCCACATAGTAGACGCCGCCATCGATGTGGCGGCCGGCCAGCACGGTCACATCGCCGCCGCCGAGCTCGACGAGCTTGCCTGCATCGGGTGCGACATTGAGGAACTCCGGCGCGTCGGGGATCACGTTGAAATCAGGATTTCTAACACGACCCGGCATGCGGGCGTTGGTCGGGGTGACGGCATCGACATTCACCACATCGTTGCCGGCGACAAGGTCCACGTTGCCACCGCCCAAGGCGCCGATGCCCTGGAAGAAATTGCTGTAGTCGATCCACCAGGTGGTCGAGGTCGCCTTGTCGTTGATGTTATTGGCGTTCTGGCTGGTCGGACTGTCGCCGAATCCCCCGTCGCTGGCGAAGAGTCCGGTGGCGGGATCCACATAGCCGCGGCGGTAGAGCCAGTTGGTCGGCATTTGGCGGGTGGAATCCGGGGTGAGCACTCCTTCGAGCAGGGTATAGCGGCCGATGTTCGCCTGGGCCTGGAGCGTGATATTTCCACCGCCGAGCGACCAGGTCGCCGGATAGAGTTGTTGGATCGCACCGAGCGTGGTGGAATCTCCCTGCGGGCTTTGACCCGGATGGTTGGAGACACTCGTTGGCAGCACGGGGCGGACGAAATCGCTTTCGCTGTAGATCGTGGTGGGATCCGGCAGTGCGACACCCGCCGTGTAGATCGTGGAGAATTGATTCCGCAACTGCACGTCGCGTCCGGCGTTGATGGTGATGTCTCCTGTGCCGGTGCGGACGACTTCAAAGCGGTTGCCGCGGTTGGTCTGGGTGGTGGAAATCCGGATGGTGTCGGCGGTTTGTCCGAGCGATCCGATCGCCGCTCCCGATCCGCTGCTAGTGGTGTTAGGAACTGTGGGATAGAATTCACCAACGATCACCGAGCCCTTGCCGGGCTGCGATCCGTCGAGCACGTCCTGCGGCAACACGTTCCGGAAGTCGCTGGAGGCCATGTCGGCACCTGCCGTCAACCGATAGGACCAGGACTGGGTGTTGGTGGGGAGGGTGTCCTTGATGGTCATCAGCCTGCCAAGCCACATCAGCGAGTGGCCGTTGTCCGTGAATACCGAAGCGGCTCCCTGGGCGACCGGCGTGAAACCGTCGCTCAGGGTGTTGTTGAAAACGAGGTCTCCGCTGGCCCGCAGGGTGAGCACGCCGGCCGCGCCACGGCTGCCGTAGCGGAATCCTGACAGATCCCAATCGGCGGCGGCGAGAGCCTCGACATTGGTGGTTCCCGTGCTCGAGTTGTTGGAAAGACCCAACGTGAGATCTCCAGTTAGATTGACCATTTCAACTCCGGGGGCGAGGACCATCAGGGACTGGAGCGCTGTTGGATCGGCAGCTCCGGTCAGCAGACGGGTTTGCATCGCGGTCTCGTTGGCATTTCCCACACCGGCCGTTCCGAGGAAAGCGATCGAATCAGCGTGGATCAGGTTTCGCTGGGCAATGTTGAGGACTCCTTCGGGCGGCGTGTATACCTTGAAGCCCTCGACCACCACCGAGGATGCCCCGAAAATGCCGCTTTCGATGGCGTCCACCCGCACGTCGTCATTGGTGTCGGTGCGTGGGGCGCGGAGGTGCATGGTGCCGGTGAATTTCCCTTCAAAGGCACTGGAGCCCGGGGTTTTGTAATCACCCGCGACGTAGTCGTTCACCCCGAGAAGGATTTGCGAGCCGGATTGCAGATCGAGCAATGCTCCGTTGTTGGCAACTCCATTCAACTGGGTCCCCGCTTCGAGGAGAATCGAGCCGCCCTTGCCCGCGCTGTCGAAGTGGACCGCGCCGGCATTGAGCACGGCGCCGGAGGCGAGCGTCAGGTCGCCGTGGGCGGCGAGTGAGATCGAGCCACCGGTCTGGCCGAACGCGTTGATGGTTCCATTCACGAGAATGCTGCCGCGGTCGGTGGATAGAGAGAATCCGTGACTGCGGTGGAACCCGTCGATGCTGACATCGCCATTGCGGATCCTGAAATTTCTAGCAGCATGGAATCCGCCATCGTCAAGCGATTGGCTGATCCGCCCGAATGACGCGGCACCGGAGGTGTCCAGCGAACCGACATCCAGCAGGAACCTGCCGGAGGTGACGCCCGCGCCGCCGAGTTCGGCGGGTCCGGCATGGCCATGGAGGCTGCCGGAATTCGAAAAAACGCCTTGGGAAGCCCTGACGATGAGGGTTCCGGCATTTCCTCCGGCGTCGGAGGCGGAGACCGTGACATCCGCTCCTGACAGAACCTTCACGTCACCTGTCAGTGACTCCAGCGTGATCGTCCCGGCATCGGAATAGCGGATGAGATCGTCGAATCTGCGGAAAGATCCGGCGACTGATAGATCGCCGCCGATTTCCAGTGGTCCATCGGTGGCTCGCAGCGTCAGTTGGCCGCTGGGCAGGTGGATGTTGGAATTGGCCGCAATGCTGGAGCCTTCGATGGTCAGGCTGGCGCCGAGTTCGCCGGAGATCGGGGAAACGGTATCGCTTCCCGCCAGAGTGACGGCCTTGGATGCATGGATCCCATAGGTCGTTCCGCGTGCTCCGGTGATGGTCGGTGTGTTCACCTTCAGGTTTCCTGTCGTGGAAAAACCACCGTCGCTTTCGAAGACAATCTTCTCGGACGCCGCCAGCGATACCGTGCCATAACCCGAGACGCCGATCTGGTTGCTTCCGAGGTGGATCGTCCCCGCGTCGATGGACAAACGGCCGGATTCGACCGCGGGAGCAGCGGATCCCGCCACCGCCACGGGGTTGGTGAAATGCACGTCATTGGCGCGGATCACGACCTCGCCGGCCCCCTTCTGGTATCCGCGCACGCCGTTCCCCGAAAGGGTGATCGATTCCAAAGCGGAACCGCCGAGAGTCCCGGTGCCGTAAAAATCAATGCTCCGATAGCTCTGCAAGGTGAGAGCCTCCGATTTACTAACATTCCTGAGGGTGACTCCGGACAAGGTCAGGTGCGGATCGACCACCGAGCCTTGGAGCGTGCCGGTTGCGTCATCGAAGACCACGCTGATCTGGCCGCTGCCCAAGGTCAGGTTCTTCGCGTCGATGCTGGCTTCGGATGAGAGAATCGTTCCATAGGTGGAATCAAGGATCACCGAATTTCCCGAGATGTTGGCGGATGCCGCGACCGTCAGCAGGGGAGCTGCGGATTCCGTTAGACCATTGCGAAGAATACCTGCCGCAGGATCACTGCTGACGCGCAGCAGCGTTCCGTCGCCTTCGATGAGCAGGGTTTCCGCCGCACCGGTCAGTTTGCCAGAGGATTCCAATGACGAACCTGCGGCGATTTCCAGCGTCTCGTTGGAAACGAGAATGATCTCAGGTCCCGAGAGAACTTCGCCGGAATTATCCAGAGTCAGGCCATTGGTCCGGACATCGACATGCGTTCCTTCGGCATCACGCGTCCGGACGCCGCCGATCAGGAGACTGTCCGCGCCCCATGAGCCGAGGACACCGGTATCCAGCGTTACCTGGGATCCCTCCGCTCCGGCGTCATGGCCACCGGTCAGAAGGATGCCAGAGAAGCTGCTGATGTCGACCATCGCGCCGCGTCCAGCCGATTCCGTTAGAAGATCTCCCTGGAGCAGCAGCGCGCTATTCCCATGGAAGGCGGCGTAACCCGCGTCGGTGGGCAGCAACTGGCCGCCACCCGCCTTGGAGATGAATTCATTGGCGGAGTAAATTTCATAGGTTGCCCTGTTCTTCACGACGGCGGCGGAGGCGATCTCGAAGCGCGACCTAACTGAAGTGACTTCGCCGGGTTGGTTGAACGCGTTGGAAAGATAACCGGAGACATGGCTCGCGCCGTCCGTGGTCTTCACGGTCAGATTTCCGGTGGTGCTCACCGGCGTGACGAGGAACGCGCCCTTCAGGTTCGCATAGCCGCGTGGCAGCAGGGTATAGGTGCCGGCAGGAAGTCCGTCGCTGGCTTCGAGCGTGATCCTGTCGCCGACCTTGAGGCCGCTGCCGATCAATCCCGGATTTCCTTCCAACAGTCCGGCGTTCGACCCGGTGTTGAAGGCTCCGTAGGGCGAGAAGGACGGGTTGAAATCCGGCACGATGGCGAAGGAGGCCTCAATTTTCGTCCAATAGAGATTGGAGCCCGGAGTTTGCCCGCTGTGGCGCAGCCTCGCGGACCATGTCTCGCCGTTATACGACACCAGGTCGCCTGGCTGATATTCGGAACCCGCTGCCCATCCGGCGCCGGCTTCGCCTAGCAGGTTCCTGCTTCCGCCGTTTCCGGAAACCCAGCGCGATGCCAGCAGATCCCCGCCGCCACTGATGTCCACCGTGGAACCGGCCTCCATCTTGACAGCGTCACCGGATATGAACACCGCCTTCTCCGGAAGATCCGACAAGGTGACATTCACTCCGCGCGGGTCGATCCAGGTCAAACCATCCGGGCTGATACCGAACGGGATCTGTAGCCCCTTGCCCGACACGGACGTCAGGCTGCCGTCCTCAAGCGTGACCCGGGAGGCAACCGGCACGGAAATTGTCAGACCGGCGATCGCATCATAGGGAGCGTCGATGTCAGCGTCGCTTGGATCCAGATCCGTGCCGTCCCAGCCGAGCCGAATGCTGCCTAACGACGCGCGCAACACTCCACCCTGGATGATGTTTGAGGAGTAGATCGACAAACTGCCGCCTGCGGAAAGCGGAGCCGCGGCCGTTCCCGAACTCCGGATCGTGACAGAACCTTGCCCGCCATCGTGATCGTAGGCGAAGATGTCGAATTTACCAAGAGTTGTCGGATAGATCTGGGCGGCCGTCAGTGTCAGGTCACCGGCGATGCCAAGCGTCCCGTTGCCACGGATGTCGCCGCCCAAGGCAGTTAGATCGGCGCTACCGATGTTCTGTAGCGACAGTGTTCCGACATCGATGAGTTTCGCGTCGAGATTCAACCGTCCTGCACCATGGGTTGGAGCGAAGAAGTGGTCGCTGGTGGGAGTGCCGGGAGATTTGTCGAAGGGCACGAAAACGTCGTCGGGATGCTCCGGCGCGCGGAAATCCTGGCCCACGTAAACGTAGGAGGCCTTGATGTTCACCGTGTCGTTCGCGTGGATGACGCCACCGGCGGCGAGGCGCAGTGCTCCGGGAACGTCGAGATTGATCTCGCCTTGGAACTCGACATTCCCACCCAGGCTGAGAGACGCGAAGTCTCCCTCACTGAAACGATCCAGCGCGAAGGATCCCGAGTTTCCATAGGCGGCTCCCGTTTGATCGAACAGCGCGATACCGACGCCCATGGAGGCATCGGGATTCGTGATCACATTGCCGCTTTGACTCACCAACAGGTTGATGTCCGCACTCGTGCGGGCACCGCTTTCCTCATAGAATTTTCCGGAGGAAACCACCAGTTGTCCGCCGGTCGCGGTGGAACCGCCCGCCGCTCCGCGCAGCTCCGCGTCGGACAGGAGCATCTGGGACCCCGCGAGGGTGATCACGCCGCCATTGCTGTCGATACGGGTGGCGATCGACCGGATGCCAACTGGCGCGGACGCCGGCCCGCCGGTGGCGATGCTTCCGGTTCCTGCCAGAGAGGCAGGATCGAGATCGAGAATCCCGGAGGTGCCGGACGCATCCAGCAACGAGCCATTTTCCGCCAGGATGTTTCCTGATAGGAAAATTTTACCACCGCTGAAAACCGTGCCGATCCGGCGACCGAAAAGGTCGGGTTTCAATAGCGTGGTCCCGGCGACCGAAAGCCGGGCGTTCTTCCCGAGATGGACGGTTGGCAACGCCTGCTTGATGGAAAGCCGCTGGGATGCCGTGAGCGGGAAATTCCCGGCTCCCGCGACCGAGATGGCCCCACCCCGCGCGATGACCGAGCCGTGGAGCGTGACCGTGCCGCCTTTGAAACTCACGCTGGCTCCGGGATCGGTCACGATGGACGCGCCTTTCCCCATGACGATGTCGCCGCGGACCTCCAGTTGATCGATGGTGAAGAGGTCGTCCGAGCCGAGCGCGGTGAAACCCAGGCTAACAGGAGCACGCAGTCCGCCCTCCTTGAGCACGGTCTTGAGCACGATCTTCCCATCCGCGTTCTCCTCCGCCAGAAATCCCTCGGCCACCGGACGGATGGTGGCTCCCGGCGCGATCGAAATCGCGGGGGTGTAGCTCTCGAACTGGCCGGCAGGCGCAGGTTCGGACGAGGCGGCGCCGATGCCGGTCAGGGAATATTTCGAGAAACCGCCGTTGCGGAAAAAGTTTTCCGCTAGATTGAGCGCCCCTTCCTGCCTCTCGCCACCCACATGGATCACGCCGGCCTGGATATTGAGCGTGCCGCCGGTGGATCCCGAGTGGCCGTTCAGCGAGCCTCCCAGCGAAACCGTTCCGCCGATGACTCCCGCGAATCCGGGATCGGTGCCGGAGACCACGGACAAGGTTCCGCCTTTTCCGTAAACGATCTTCGCGCTTTCGTTCACGTTGACCCCGCCGGAGACATCCACCTCCGAACCTTTCGCAAGCAAGGCGTGATAGGAGTTGATGGATACCGCGCCACCGTCGATCACGTTGGCGCCATCCGGATCGACCCTGTCATCCACCACCATTCCCGCAGTGGACAGGCTGGCCCCCGATTCCAGGCGGAAATAGCCGCGGCCGGCCACCGGCGTGGGAAGCGGCATGCTGCCGGGCGAATTGAGGATGTTGTATTCCGCGGCAAACGAGGGAGAGATGTTATAGGTGGTGAACGACAATTTTCCGCCAGCCGCATCGATCGCGCCTAGAATGGAAATGTTCGCCGCAGCGAATGAGATAGACCCTTTCGGGGACGCAGAAAGCGTGACCTCTTTCGGAACCGTGATCGAGCCGTCCGGATTTGAAATCTCCAATGCGCCGAATCCTTCCTCGCCTAGCAACTCCGGCGACAGGATCACCGAGGCCAGACGGTCGGAGGGCAGGACCGCGGGCGTGTCGCCAACCAGCGAGAACCCGGGTGTCGCCACCTCGATAACTTCGTTAGAAAAGGTGATGGCGGGAGGTGTCGGGGAGGTCCGGATAAAATTGACAACCGTACTGTTGGGAATCTGCAGGGCCTTTTCCGACTCGAAGTTCAGCCGCAGAGTGCCGGATCCCGGCGGGGTGTCCCTCTGGCGCGGCCCCTTGACCGTCAATCCCCGCAGCTCGCCGTCAATAGCCATGCCCGGCGCGGTCATCGACAGGGTTCCGCCAGCCGCGCCCTCGATGAAGCCCTTTTCCATGGTTCCGGGGAACAACGGTGTCTCGAAGGTATCCACAACCCCCCATTTCTCGCTGATGAAGGTCGATTCTCCGCTGAAGGCACCGTCATAAACCTGGTCCGGCGTGGCGTCCTTGATGTCTACCAGCCTGCCGTTGGACATGAGATAGGAAGTTTTCACCAATCCTCCCTCGTGGTTGAAATAGCCACCCGAGACGTCGAGCGTCGCGCCTTTTCCAACGCCAATCGAACCACCGGATCGCAGATTGATGTCGCCCCCCACCGCGGTCAGTTGCGCGGCATTCCTCTTGATGAGTCCTGCCAGCCCGGTGACGTCGCCTAACGGCGTGCCGATCCAGTATTTCCCGTTGTAGATGCCGGTATTGCGGATATCGACGGTTAGAGTCACTCCACGTAGGCTCGTGTCACGCACCAGCGGGGAATCGGCCAGCTCGGATCCCCGCAGCTCGACCTTCAGGATGCTCTGCGCCAACGGTACAAACACATCGACGCTGCCCGCCACGCTGATCGTCGCATCCTCGTCGACATGGATCTGCCCGCCCTCGAAGAGAAACTTCTGTTCGGCACCCGAATAGAAGTTGGTGATGCCCGTCTCCACCTTCCCTTCGGCATCGAAGATCGTCCGGCTGCCATCCGCGTCCTTGTAAGGCCAAACTCCAGCCCTAACCGAAACTTCGCCGTTGGGAGCAAACAAGGTCGAGCCCTTTTCGAAATGAATGGCAAGGCCCTCGATATTCACCTGTGAACGTTCCGGCAAAGCGATTCCCGGCACGGCATCCTTGCTGCCGTAGTCGGGAAGGATCCGGGTGGAGCTCCCTTCGCCCATGGTCACGACTCCCGTGAACTGATTGAAAAATATCGGCCCTCCGGAGCCCTGGTCGCTGGTGCTGTCGAAATTCGGATTGGCGACAGCTCCATAGCTGGCGATCAGGTCGATGCGGCCGTTCAGGTTTACCGAAGTGCTGCTTTCGATGGCACCGAGCTGATTCACGTGACGGCCGGCCATGAGGGTGCTGCCGGTCATCACTTCGATGATACCGGAATTGGTGGCGGTTCCATTGCCCTCGCCCACCGCACCAACCCAGACGTCCAGACCGCGCAGGCTGGGATCCTTGCCATCATGTGCGGCGACACCGACCTGCAATCCCGCAGCCAGAATCGTCTGTCCGGATTCGGTCGAAATCGTTCCGTCATTGGTCACGTTGGGACCCACCAGCATGATGCGTCCGCCGTTCCCGCCACTGCCCGCCGGGCTCTTCAAAACCGCCCCGGCCTGCACGGTCACGTCGCCATAGACGCCGCCCTCGGGAAGCGCGTCCGGAACGAATTTCGGCGTTCCATCAGAACCTCCCGGCACCTCGAGGCCGGAGAAGAGGAACTGGGCGTCGGGGTTGTTGAGGAGGCCTTTTCCGATCAGGTTGGTGTTGATGGGGAGGCTGGAGGCGGTGAGGCCGCGGGCGTTGACCTGGCTACCGCCGCCGAAGATGATGCCGTTGGTGTTGATCAGATAGACCTGGCCGTCGGCCTTGATGTTGCCGAGGATCTGGGTGGGGTTGCCGGACGGATCCGTGATCTTGTTGAAGGCGATCCATTTGCCGACGTCGGCTCCGCCTTTGGATTGGTCGAAGGTGACGGTGGTCTTCTTGCCGACGTTGAAGGTTTCCCAGTTGAGGAGGGCCTGCTGTTCGGTCTGCTGGATGGTGACGGTGGTCTTGCCGTTCTTTTTGACCTGTTGGACGGGGAGCTTGGCACCGGTCCATTGGGTGGGGTCGGTGGTGACGGTCCCGGAAACCTGGAGGCCGCCCGCGCCGAGACCGTTAGGAACAACGGGAAGCTTGATGGTGGGATTGAGCGGATTGTTGCCGAGGTGGTTTTTCCCGTTGGCGAGGGCGGCCTGGCGGGCGGCGGCCTGCATCGCGCGGATGGACTTGAGGGTTTTGTTGGTGCGGGCCAGGGTGTCGCGGGCGTTGGCGCGCGCGGCGTCGGTGGCGGCCGGGGTGGGCGCGCCGTTTCCGGCACGGCCAGGTTTGTTAGAGGCCGGGCGGCCGCCGCGCAGGATGTCTCCGCCGTGTGCGTCAAGGCCGCTGATGAGGACGGTAAAGCCGATGAAAACGGGAGCCCCGTACTTGAGCGGGGTGCCGAAGATGGTTGGGGCGCGGAAGAAGAAGCGTTTGGCTTTCATGAAAGGAAAAAGTGATGAGTGGTGGGTTCCGGATCACCGGGAAGGGCGGCGGCACCACTGATCCGCGATTCCCCGCCGATTGGATAGTGACGATTCCGCCACAATTACTACTTGGCGGCAGGTGCTGCGATCCGGTTGTCGAGAATCTTGTCCTTGTAGCCTTGGACGAGGTTCTCGACTTTGACTCGGGTGGTGCCGATGAAGGGTTCTCTCGCTGATAGAGCCTTGCCGAGGGAATAGCTTTCGTAGCGGTCGAGGATTTCGTTGGCGGTGTTGAACAAGGCGATGTTCTTGCGCCGGAGGTCGGCGATGTCGCGCTGGTCGACGATGGCCTGGTCGGCGAGCTTGGCGCGTTGTTCTTCCCTGGTGCGGGCGACTTCGGCGGCTTTCTGATAGGCTTCCTTCGTTTGCCCGAGGACCTGCTTGTATTTGACGATCATCTCGTCGCTGTCGGCGAGTTTGACCTGGAATTCCGCGGCGGTTTTGTCGGCGGCGGCTTTGTCGGCGAGGAGTTGTTTGTTGAGCTTGGTGTTGGCGGCGCGGAGGGTTTTCGATTCTTCCTCGAGTGCTGCGAATTTCTGTTCGGCGGCGATTTTCTCCGCCTGGGCGTTGGCGCTCTCGGTCTGCGAGGTGCGGAGCTGGAGCATGACGGCACGGAGTTGCTCGCGGAGCTTCACGGTGGGATCCGGCGCTTCTTCAGCGGCTTGGAGAAGGCTGGTGAAGAGGAAGAGGAGAGTTGCTGCGAGACGCGGCAACCACGGAACGGTTGAGGATTTCATAGCAGTGTTAGAACTTGGCGTTGATGTCAAACTGGAGGATGTCGGTGCTGAGGGGCGGGCCGACGACTTCGTCGGAGCTCATCCAGCGGATGCCGGCGCGGACGGAGGGCGAGAGGGCCATGTTGCCGCCGAGGGTGAAGCCCTGGACGTTGGTGCCGCCACCGCCGAAGTCAGAGTCGGTGAAGCCGTCAACGACGGCGTCGCTTTCGACGTAGCGGTAGCCGAAGCCGGCCTGCCAGTCGCCGAAGGTTTCCATGGCGGGCTTGCCGACGGTGAAGGCGAGGTTCCAGGCGGTGTCGCCGCCGTCAAAGGCACCGCTGTTGGCGCTGAGGTTATTGACCGCCTTTTTGTTGATGGCGGAACCATCGAAGGCGATGTTCTTGGTGAGTTCGCCGGTGAGGGCGAGGCGGACGGGGTCGTAATGATCGTATTCGAGCTTTCCTGTTAGTGTCAGGTTCCGGAACTCGGCGGCAAGGCCGTAGTACTGGTATTGGAATTTGTTGCCGAAGTCGTTGGCGGCGGTCGTGTTGTCGATGTCACGCAGGGCCATGTAAGTGTTGCCGCGCTGGGCGAAGCCGGGGCGGGTGGTGTCGGTATTGCCGGCGTCGCTGGAGCTGAGCGGGATGTAGGGATCGGAGAGTTGGCCGGAGATGTCGTTGAACTCGTAGTAGGAGATGCCGATCTTGAGCTTGAGGTCGTCGGCGATTTTCCAATCGATGCCTGCCTGGGCTCCGGTCAGCCATTTGTCGGTGCTCTCGAACTTGGAGGGCTGGTTGGAGGCGAAGTTAAAGTCGGTGTTGTAAACGGGGAAGTAGCCGGCGGTGAAGAAGGTGTCGGTGCAATCGTTGATTTTCACCTTGCCTCTAACGGCGAGACCGTCGAAGCCGAGGTCGTCGTCCCACTGGACTTCGGTGGAGAAGAAGGGGTTGTCGAAGCGGCCCATCATGAAGACGAGTTCCTGGCCGTCGCCGGGGCCGGCGTCGTAGCTGATGAAGGCGCGGTCCAGCCAAATGGCGTATTTGGAAAAATTTCCGCCGGAGCCGCCGAGGGTTTGGTTAGGAGAGGTGGGCGAGTTGCTGTCGCCGGTGGCGATGCGGATGCCGGCGTTGAAGCCATCGCCCATCAGGATGTCAGTACCGAAACGGGCGCGCAGGCGGGTGCGCTCGCGGTCCTGGTCGACGTTGTATTGCGGGGCGAACTGGGTGCCTGACGTGTCGTAGGGGGAACCGGTGTTGATGGCGTTGAAGTTGGGGAAACCGCCGGTGTTGTCGTTGCCCTCCGGGAAGTAGGTGCCCTCGTAACGGCCGCGGATGTCGCCGAAGGGGCGGAATCGATCCGTCCACTCCGGGTATTGTTTCTCGCTCCATTTTTCCTCGCGGGCCTGGGCCATGAGTTCCTGTTTGATCTCGTCGCGCATGTTGTTTTTGACGACTTCGGGAATGTAGGTGACGCGCATGTCGTCGGGACTCGGCGCGGGCGGCAGAGCGGCGATGTCGGCCTGGGCGGAGGCTTGTTGTTGGGCGGCGACGGCGTCAGCCTCGGCCTGTTGGATCATTTCGTCCGCTTCCTGCCGGCTGAGGATTTTCTTCTCAACAAGGCGGTTGATGAGGTTGACGGTAACGTTGGGAGAAGGCGCGGCGGCCTGGGCCGGTACTGGCCCGGCGGGGAGGTCATTGGCAAGCGGGAGCTCGGCGGTGGGATCGAGCGATTCCGATAGAGGAGCCTTGTCGGCGGGAGTCGTTTCGGTGGCGGCTTCCTGGGCCCTGAGCAGGCTGGAGGCGCCAAGGAGCGCGGCGATGGCGAATGTGCGTGTGGGAGACATAAATGGATGCGGAAAATTTCTGGAAGAAGTCAGTTAGGACGATTTGCGGGCGTTGATGCGGATCTTGACGGAGGGCGGCATCTCTGCGGCGGTCCGGGCGGGCGGTGTCTGGAGGCCGACGAGGACGCGCTTCACCGCCTGGTCGAGGACGGAACCGGCGGAGGATCCGATGATGCGGGCGCGGGTGATGGTGCCGCCGGAGTCGGGCCAGAACTCGAGGACGAGTCCGTTGAGGATGGCCTTGCGGGTGACAGGGTCGTTCTTGAGGGCGTTCTCGATGGTGGTCTTGGCCGTTAGGGAATAGCGGGCATAGACGTTGGTCCCGCCGAGGCCGCCTGGACGCGCTCTTCCCCCGCCATTTCCTCCGCCGGCGGAGAGTCCCATGTCGGGGCCGTTGCCGCCGGTGATGTTGGTGCCGAGGTCTTCGGAGGGCGGCGCCTCGACGGGTTCGTCGGGAGGAGTTAGATCAACGGGCTCTTCCTCGACGATTTCATCCTCCTTGGGCGGCTCCTCCTGTTTGGGAGGCTCGACCTTTGGTGGCGGCGGCGGGGGTGGCGGCGGGGGCAGGGTGATGGTGACGAACTCGTTCTTGCGCGGAGAAACCTTTTTGGTTTTTCCGCCGGAGGTCATGAAGGAGGCGACGCCGCCTAACAAGACGAGCGCGAGCATGCCGCCGATGAAGAGGCGGCTTTTGTTCGGCTTGGTAGGAATGGGGGTCATGGCTGCTTATTTGGAAGGCGGCTGGGTGGCGAGGCCGATCTGGGTGACGTTGTTGCGGCCCAGGACGTCGAGCACGTCCATGATGCCCTGGTACTGGTTCTTCCCGTCGCCGCGGACAACGACGGGCAGATCCTTGTTGGAGGCGACAAGCTGGGCCATTTTCGTATCCAGCTCGGCGAGGGTGACACCGACGGTGTTGAGCTTGATGTTGCCGGCGGTGTCGATAGTGATGGCCTGGGTCTTGGGCTCTTCCATTTTCTTGGCGGCGCTCTTGCTGGCGCTGGGCAGGTTCACCTTCACGCCCTGGACACCGGCGGTGGTCATGATGATGAAGATGAGCAGGAGAACCAGATAGAGGTCCACCATCGGGGTGACGTTGATGTCGTCGAAACTTTTTTCGTCGGCGGAGGCCATCTGGTGGGTTGGTGGGTTGGTGGTTGGGAGTTGATGGTTGATGGAAAGAGGAAGAGCTCAGTGGCTGGAGCCGCCGGAGGATTCGGTCTCGGCGGCGGGACGGTAGAACTCGGCCATCTTGGCGACGAATTCGTCGATGAAGACCTGCATGAGGCCTAACGAGTTCTTGATGCGGCCGTTCAGGTAGCTGTAAATGAAGAGCGCGGGGATGGCGACGACGAGGCCGACGACGGTCGCCAACAGCGCGGAGGCGATGCCGGGGGCGATCGAGTTGACGTTGACCTCGCCGGACTTGGCGATGATGGCGAAGGTGATCATGACGCCGACGACGGTTCCCAACAATCCGACGTAGGGTCCGCCGGCGATGCTCATGGTGAGATAGACGAGGCCGTCGGAGAGGCGGTGGGTCTCGTGGACGAGGCCGGCGTCGAGGCTGGCGCGGATGGCCTGGATGGAACGGCCGGAGAGGCCCTGAACGCGGTTGTTGTCCTTGTCGAGGCGGTGGCGGATCTCGTCGGCCCCAATCTGATAGATGTGGAAGAGCGGGGATTTCTGGATCAGGCTCTGTTCGCTTTCACCGACCTGGCCACCGAGGCTGCTGACGCTGGATCTGTCTTCGGTATCGAGAGCGGTGAGGTCGGTCGAGAGGGCTTTCCACTGCTTGAGGAAGATCTTCGTGCCTTTCTCGATGGAGTTCAGATAGAGGAACTTCTTCACGGCGACAGTCCAGCCGACGACGATCATGATGGCGCAGACACCGATGGCGATCCAGCCGTCGAACATCATGTTGTTGGCGATGTCGCCAAAGAGGGAAAGGTGTTCCATGACGCCGCCGCTGTGTTCGCCGCCTTCTCCGCCTTCGATCTCGCCGAGGGTGAGGGTGCGCTGGGCGGCATCGGTGGAGCCCTGGTTGATGGCGGTGAGCTTGACCCAACCGGCGGAGCGGGCGGTTTTGGATAGAGTGAACTCGTCGATCTCGCCGACGAAGGGAGCGGCTCCGGTGGCAGGCGCGCCGGTGGCAAGTCCACCGATGAGGATCGGGGTGTCAAGCGCGGAAAGGGCGGCGGCGAGTTCCGCGTAAGGCGCGCCATCGACTAGCAGCTTGAGCGTTTTTCCATCGGCAACGAGGGCGAGGTGGGTCCACATGGCGGCGGCGACGGGAGCACCGGGCTGGCTGCGCTTGCCGCCGGTTTCGACGACGGGCACACCATTGTCGAGCAGCAGGCGGAAGGAGGAATTCCCCTCCCCGCGGCTGATGATGACCGCGCCGGGCTGGAGGGCGGTCGGCTTGATCCAGGCGGACAGGGTGAACGCCTGGCCGGCCTGCCAAGCGAGCGACGGCTTGGCCGGAATGGTGATGGGAGCCGCACCTAACAAGCGCAGGGCGTTGCCGATGAGCGCCTGGCCCGAGGTGCCGCCGACGGTTTCGGCGGTGTTGCCGTTGGCGGTGGAGTCGACCGGCGCGGCGGAGGTTTCGGCGAAATGATAGACGAGGGAGAAATCGGCATCGAAGGTTTCCTCCGGCTTCGGTGCGGCGACCTCGGGGGAGGCATTTCCCAGATAGACGTAAAAAGCTTGCTTCGCGGCCGGCTTGATGTCGGGGAACTTCACCCAGACGAAGGCCTCATACAGGGTGCTGTCATAACTCTCGATCTGATGGGGAAGAACGGTTTTTCCATCAGCGGAAACAAAGCGCAGGTCGCTGCCGTCGGGGCTGGCATCGAACGGAAATCCCTCGCCAAGGCGCACCAGCACGGTCGCGGTTCCGGCGGGATCGGTTAGTCCGGCGGCGTCGCCGCTGGTGTCGAGCGTGATCTTAGCGCGCTGAGTCCAGGCGGCGTCCCACCAAGCGTCTTTCGCGGCTTCCGCTTCATCCGCGGCGCGGGCGGTGGCGGAAAAAACGAGTGCGGCAACGAGGCTGCCGAAGGTCCGGAGGAACAAGGTGGATCGTGGGTTCATGAGAGATCGTCGTTGGTTTGGAAAATGATATGTTAGAAGTCGGCCCAGCCGCGGAAGGTGACGCGGACCTCGCCCGCATCGGCATTCGCCTGGTCAATGAGCGGCACACCGGCATCAAGCGAGCCGTTGTAGCGGTTGAGCAGCATGAAGCGCGTGCCGGCGCCGACGCTGGCGAAGCCGTAGCGCCTCTGTTGCGAGGGCAGCGCGTCGTAGATACCGACCAACCCGCCGTCGGTGAACGCATGAAGCCGCCATTCGCTGGCGCGTTTGCCGTTTTCATCCGGCGTGCCGATGAAGGACGGCGAGCGGAACTCGACGGTGCCGAAGACACCGTTGTCGCCGAGCGCGGTGGCTTCGAGATAGCCCCTAACGGTTTCGAGCCCGCCGCCGGCGATCTGCTCGCCGTTGACCAGCGGCCGGCTTGCGATCTGGCCCTGGACTTTTCCGAAGACCTGCGAACCGCCTTTCAGGTCGTGGACGTGGCTGAGGTCGCTGCGCAAATAAACGTAGCTGGCATCGGCATTGTAACGCTTGTTGGCGTAGTCGGTTTCGCGGCTGCCCATGCCGCGTAGGTGGAAATTGAGCGAGTGGTTGAGCTCGGTGAATCCGTCCTTGCCCATCCAGGTGGCGCCGTAGTTCGCCGCGAGCGGGTAGTACTCGATCGGCGAGGAAACGATGTCCTTGCCGACGACGATGTCCTCTGCGAAATTCTTGTAGTCCATCCCGAAGCTGAACGTCTGATAGAACGTGTCGGTGACCGGCAGGTCCCAAAGCGCGCGCAGGCCGACGATTTCGCCGCGACCGGCGACCGCCGCGCCGCCGAGCGTGGAAACATCACTGTTCTGTTTGGTGCCCTGGAGCATCAGGCTGACTCCGTCCGACACCCGTGCGAGGTAGTAGCCGGAGTAAACCTGCGCGTCGTCGAGGTTCTGCGGCGCGATCTGGAAACTCAGGCTGCCGGTGTGCCCGAGCTGGAAGAGATTTCCATAACTGATGGAACCGTTGAGCCGCAACTCCGTGGTGTCCGCGCTATACTGGTTGTTGAGCTCCAGCGATCCGTGCAAAGGCGACTTGTCCTCCACGTTCAAATCAATATCCACCGTCCCCGGCTCCACACCCGCGCGCAGCTCCGGCTTCACCGTGCGGTCGCCCAACCGGTTGAGCGCCACGATCTCCTTCTCCACCCGGTTCATGTCCGGCAGCTCGCCCTCCGCCACCGACGGTGCCGCGGACTTGATCCTGCTAGGCAGGAAGAACCGCGCGCCGTTCACCCGCAGGCGGCCGACCTTGGCCTCCACCACCTGCAAACGGATCACTCCAAATCTGGGGTCCTGCTGCGGGATCACCACCGACACCGTTTGCAACCCCTTGTCGTGATAGGCTTTTTCCAAAGCCACCCGTGCCTGCTCCACGTCTCCGGGACCGCGCGCCGGACCGAGATACGGATACACCGCCTCCTCGACCTCCAGCCGCGGCAGGCGTTTCGCGCCTTCGACGCGGTACTCGCGCACATAAAACGAGGTGATCTCCTGTGCTGATAGAAATTGGGTGACGAATCCGACGCACAAGCACGAAATGGCCGTCCTTACAGCTTTGGACTGGCTTGAAAATGTGGTTGGGAATCGGCGGAGGATCATGAAACGGCCCGGAATCCGGAAGGCCCGCAGCATTCTCCCGGCGGTCACTTGGCCTCAAGGGCGGCTATGTGACCATCCTGTCACAATTGACGGTATCGTCACAATCAGGCGGTCCGCACCCGCTTCTCCGCTTTCAACATACCACATCCCGCCGCGACATCGATCCCCCGGCGCTGGCGGAAGGTGCAGGGAAATCCTGCGGCGATGAGGATTTCCTGAAAGCCGTGGCCGGAGTTGCTTTCCGTTCCCGAGAAGCCGCCGGTCGGGTTCAGCGGAATCAAATTGATGTGGGCATCGATGCCTTCCAACAGTTTCGCGAGCCGATGGGCGGTTTCGGGAGAATCGTTTTTTCCGGCGATGAGGGTCCACTCGAAGAAGATCCGTTTGCCGGTGACTTCGCCATATTTCCGGCAGGCGTCGATCAACATCTCCAGCGGCCACTTCTTGCTCGCCGGGACCAGAGCGGACCGCTCCTCCTCCGTGGAGCCATGCAGGCTAACAGCGAGTCGATAGGGACGCTGTTCCTCCGCCAGCCGCAGGATACCCGGCACCACGCCGACCGTGCTGATGGAGATTTTCGTCGGCCCGATGCTGGCACCGCCGACGTTGGAAATCGCTCCGAGCGCCTGCATGACGGAGTCGTAATTGTGCAGCGGCTCGCCCATGCCCATGAGGACCATGTTGCGGAGGCGTTTCCTCGGATCGATGGATTTCAAAACCCGCCGGGCGTGGAGAACCTGGGCGACGATTTCCCCCGGCCGCAGGTGGCGGACGAATCCCATTTGCCCGGTGGCGCAAAAAACACAGCCCATCGCACAACCAGCTTGGGTGCTGACGCAAACGGTGTGGCGACCGCCGTAACCCATGAGCACGGTCTCGATGGTCTGGCCATCGCGCAGGCGCAGGAGAAATTTCCTCGTCAGCCCGTCCGAGCTGTGGATTTCATCGACGACTTCCGGGTTATCGAGGAAAAATGCTTTCCCTTCGCCGACGGAGTCCGCCAGCCAGCGTTTGAGAGGGGGAAGGAAATCCCACGCAGCAAGATCGAGCACGCCTTCGCGGTGCAGGACGCGCCACAGGACCTTGGCGTGATGCAGGATCACCCCGTCGGCGGCTAACGTCTCCACCAGCTCGGAAAATCCGAGGTCATGGAGGGATCGCGGGGTCAGGATCATCACGCCCGAATGCAACCTCGCAAGGTGGGGCATTCAAGCGTGATTTTCAAAACCACCGCGCTATTTCAGGATCAATGGCTTACTTCAGGATCTTGATCCGGATGTTTTTGTAAAGGGTCGTGCTGCCTTTGTCGTGGGCTTGGAAAGCGATCGTGCCGCCATCGGGAAGTAGCTTGGTGTCCGAAGCCTCGGGCTTGTGGTTGACCAGTTCCTTGTCATTGACGGTTACCTTCACCGCGCCGTTCTTGACGATGATGACGTATTTCATCCAGGTATCGTCCTCGAAAGGCACAAGGTTTTTGACGGTATTGTAGAGGCCGCCGGACTTCTGCGGGTCGCCTTGGGTGTTGTTCACCTGGATTTCATAGCCGCTCGGCCAGCCATCCGGCTGGAACTTGGTGTGGATGAAGACACCGCCGTTCGAATTCTTGCGGGTCATGACGTCCATGCGGAGTTCGAAGTCCTTGAACTTCGCGTCGTTGACTTTGCCCTCGTAGAAAAGGTGGCAACGGTCGCCATTGGCCTTGATCGCTCCATCCTCGATGGAAAACGCTGCGGGCGCTTCATTCACTTTCCAGCCATCGAGGGTCTTCCCGTCGAAGAGGGATTCAAAGCCCTTTTCGGACTCGGCGGCGGACACGGGCATCGCCAGCGCGGCGATCACGGCAAACATCGAAATGAGTTTTTTCATCGTGCGCAGACTACGCCATGGTCCCCCCCCGGCTATCAAGACAAACAGGCGGAAACAGGCCGGGAATTTCCGCAGGTGGAGATCCGGGCGATTTTTGACTTCCCCCGCTTGCCGTCCGGCGGCGGATGACTAGGCTCGGGCCGCCCGATGTCCGACTCCTTCGTCCACCTTCATTTACATACCGAATTCTCCCTGCTCGACGGCATGATCCGCATCAAGGATCTCGCCAAACGCGCCGCCGAACTGGGCATGCCCGCCGTGGCCATGACCGACCACGGCAACCTCTACGGCGCGATCAAGTTCTATCAGGAATGCCACAAGGCCGGGGTGAAACCGATCCTCGGCTGCGAAATCTACCTCGCTCCGGGGAAAATGGAGGACAAGAAGGAACTCGCCGGTCGCAAGCGCGCGACCCACATGACGCTGCTCGCGGAAAACAACGAGGGCTGGAACAATCTCAGCAAGCTCGTTTCCAAGGGAAATCTCGAAGGACTCTATCACGGCAAGCCGCGCGTGGACCGCGACGCGCTGCGCGAACATGCCAAGGGCATCATCTGCCTAACCGGCTGCATTTCCGGCCCGGTCAACGAGTGGCTGCGCGCCGGTGACGAGGAAAAGGCGCGTGAGACGCTGTTGGAAATCGTCGATATTTTCGGCAAGGAGAACACCTACGTCGAGATCCACAACCACGGTCTCGAACCGCAGCGACTCGTCACCCCTTCCCTGTTGAAATTCGCGAAGGAAATGGACCTCAAGGTCGTCGCCGCGAATGACGTGCACTTCCTCCACAAGCACGATCACGAGGCGCACGACGTGATGATCTGCATCGGCACCGGCCATTTGCTCATCGACGAAAACCGGATGCACTACACGCCGGAAGTTTACTTCAAGACGCCCGAGCAGATGCGCGCGATTTTCGCTGATGTGCCCGGTGCCTGCGACGCGACCTTGGAAATCGCCGAACGCTGCAACGTCACCATCAAGCTCGATTCGACCAGCTCGGAAAAATACCCGCAGTTCGGCACGCCCGACGGCAGCCCGCGCGAGGAATATCTGATGAAGGTCTGCCGTGACGGACTGGTGAAACGTTACGGCGAGGAACGCGCGGCCACGCCGGAGATCGCCGACCGCTTGAAATACGAGGTCGACACGATCAACCAGTTAGGTTTTGCCTCCTACTTCCTCATCACCGCCGACTTCATCCAGTGGGCGCGAGACAACGACATCCCGGTCGGTCCCGGCCGGGGATCGGCGGCGGGTTCGCTGGCGTCGTATGCGATGGGCATCACCGACATCTGCCCGATGCGCTTCGGTTTGCTGTTCGAACGTTTCCTCAACCCGGAGCGCGTCAGTCCGCCCGACGTCGACATCGACTTCTGCCAGAGCCGCCGTGTCGAGGTCATTGATTACGTTAGAAAAAAATACGGCGAGCGCAGTGTTTCCCACATCATCACCTACGGCAAACTCGGCGCGAAAAGCGTGCTGCGCGACGTCTGCCGCGTGATGGGGATTTCCTACGGCGAGGGCGACCGCATCGCCAAGCTCATCGAGGCCAAGCCCGATGCCACCCTCGCGAAGGAATACGAGACCAAGCCCGAGCTGAAGGAGCTCATTGAAAGCAGCAGTACCTATCAGGAGCTCTGGGGCTATGCGACCAAGCTCGAAGGACTTGCTAGAAACGTCGGCGTCCACGCGGCCGGCGTCGTGATCGGCGACCGTCCGCTCGACGAGCACGTCCCTCTCACCCGAGGAAACGAAGGGGAAGTCGTCACCCAGTACGACATGAAGGCCATCACCGATGTCGGCCTTTTGAAAATGGACTTCCTCGGGTTGAAAAACCTCACCGTCATCCAGGAAGCCGTGCAGCACATCCGCAAGCACACGCCGGACTTCGCCATCGAGACGGTTTCGCTGGAGGACTGGAAAACCTTCGAACTCCTCAACCGCGGCGAGACGATGGGCGTATTCCAGCTTGAATCCGGCGGCATGGTCGAGACCTGCCGCAAGTATGCCATCGAGAAGATCGACGACATCATCGACCTTCTCGCCGTCTATCGACCGGGTGCGATGCAGTTCATCGATCAGATGCTGGACGTGAAAAAAGGACGGACGCGGGCGATGTACGAGCATCCGCTGTTGGAGCAGGTTTGCGGCGACACCTTCGGCGTCATGATCTATCAGGAGCAGGTCCAGAATGCAGCCAAAGTTCTCGCAGGTTACTCGCTCGGCGGTGCCGACCTTCTCCGCCGCGCGATGGGCAAGAAGGACCCGAAGGAGATGGAGAAACAGCGCGCGAAATTCGTCGAAGGTGCGGAGAAGACCAACAGCATCGGAAAGAAACTCGCAGACCAGATCTTCGACAAGATAGCCATGTTCGCGGGCTACGGTTTTAACAAATCCCACTCCGCGTGTTACGGCCACATTTCCTACTGGACCGCCTACCTGAAAGCGAACCACCCGGTAGAGTTCATGGCCGCTCTTCTCTCCAACGAAATCCACAACACCGACAAAATCGGCGTTTTCGTCTCCGAGTGCCACCGCATGGGCCTTGAAATCCTTCCACCGAACCTCAACGAATCCCAGCTCCGCTTCTCGCCCGAGACCACTCCTAACGGATCAAAAGGGGTTCGCTACGGCCTCGCCGCGATCAAAAACTGCGGTGAAGGAGCCATGGCCATCGCCATCCAGGACCGCGAGAAAAACGGCAAATTCATCTCGCTCGACGATTTCGCCTCGCGCCTCGATTCCAAGGTCGTCAACAAGCGCATCCTCGAAAACCTCGCCAAGGCCGGAGCACTCGACTGGACCGGCGACACCCGCGCCGGGATGTTCAACCGGCTCGAACAAGTGGTCGCCTCCGCCTCGTCCGCCCAGCGCGACCGTGCGTCCGGCCAGGTTTCCATGTTCGATTCGATGGATTTCGCCGCGCCTCAGAAGAAAAGCGCCAGCCGGGCCGAACCCGCCGCCGAGGAATGGCCGAAGGACGAGCGCCTCGCCCACGAGAAGGAATTGTTAGGATTTTACGTCACCGGCCACCCGCTCGACAAGTTCCGCAACGTCATCGACTCCAGCAAATACCGCAAGCTGGGCCTCATCGACGATCTCGACCTATCCAATCCCCGCGAGCGCTTCCCCTTCGCCGGGATGGTCCGCTCGCTCGATGCGAAGATCACCAAGACCGGAAAACCCTTCGGCGTGCTCGTGCTGGAGGATTTCACCGGCAGCGCCGAAATCATGCTGTGGGGCGAAACCTTCGTCCCCGCCCGCGACGCCGGGCTGCTGGAGCCGGGAAAAATCATCAAGCTCAAGGGTGCCGTCCAAGTGGACGACCGCACCGGCGGCAAGCGCATCACCGGCAACGAAGTCGGAGAACTCAAACAAAAGCGCGTCGCCGCCAATGCCAAAGGCCCGCTCGAACTTATGCTCTGGACCACCCGCCACAGCGAACGCGACCTCATCGAGATCAAGCTGGCCCTCGCCAATCATCCGGGCTCCACCCCGGTGCTGCTGCATTTCCAAAACAGCGCCGGCCGCCGCATCACCGTCGCCGCCGGGGAGTCGTTCAACGTGAAGCGCAGCGAGGATCTGGAGGAGGCGCTGGGGCGCTGGTTGGAGGAGTGAAAAATTCTCACGAGGTTCGAGTATGACTGAGCGAGTCAACCCATATGAAACCTCTCGTCTCGCTATCGATCATCTTGGCCATCCCCGCCCTCGCCGCTGATCCGCGGGGCGATCATCCGGATGCGAAGCCTTCCACTCCCGAGGAGCAACGGGCGATGTTTCATCTTCCTCCCGGTTTCGAGATCCAACTGGTGGCTGCCGAGCCGGAAATCCAAAAACCGCTCAATCTAACGTTCGATGCCGCCGGCCGGCTTTGGATAACCGGTTCCGAAATGTATCCATGGCCCGCCGGCACCGACGCGCAGGGCAAGCCGATCCCGGATTTTACGAAAGCCTATGACGATATCGCAGGGGCTTTCGGTGCCCGTGGCAACGCCCCCGCTCCCTCCGACAAGGCACGCGACACCGTGCGCGTTCTCAGTGATTTCGATGAAACGGGCCACGCCAGAAAAATCACCGTCTTCGCGGATGGCCTGAACATTCCCAGCGGGGTCCAACCTCTTCCCCGCAAACCGGGCGCGAAGGGTGATACCGTCATCGTCTATTCCATACCTAACATCTATCGTTTCGAGGATACCGATGGTGATGGCCGTGCGGACACCCGCGAAGTCCTCTACGGTACAGCCGGTTTCCTCGACACCCACGGCGGCATGTCCAGCTTCCTCTATTGGATCGATGGCTGGATCTACGGCACCCACGGCTTTCGCAATCATTCCGAAATCCGCGACAATTCCGGCCGCATGACCGTCATCGACAGCGGCAACACCTACCGATTTCGTCCCGACGGTTCCGCGTTTGAAGTTTTCACGCATGGCCAGACCAATCCCTTCGGCCTCACCGTCGATCCGTGGGGAAATTTCTACAGCGCCGACTCCCACTCGAAGCCCGTTTACATGCTCCTCCGTGGTGGATACTACGAGGGGATCGGGAAACAGGCGGATGGCCTCGGTTTCGCCCCGCGCATCACCGACGATGATCACGGATCCACTTCGATTGCAGGCATCGCGTATTATGCCGATGACAAATTTCCCGAGGAATACCGCGGCAATCTCTTCAATGGAAATCCGGTTACCCATCGCATCAATCGTGACAAACTCGAATGGCATGGCTCCACACCGCAGGCCATCCGCCAGCCTGATTTCCTAACTTGTGACGATCCGTGGTTCCGCCCCGTCCAGGTCAAGCTTGGCCCCGATGGCGCGCTCTACATCGCCGATTTCTACAACCCGATCATCGGGCATTACGAGTTTCCGTTAGCCGATCCACGCCGCGACCATGCACACGGCCGGATCTGGCGCATCGTCTGGCGCGGGGAAAAGAAGGATGTAACGTTGCCCCCGGCGCAGGATCTATCAGCAATGGGCGCGGAGGGGCTCGTGAAAGCGCTGGATTCCCCCAATCTGACTGCCCGGACCGCGGCCATCAACGAATTGGTGGACCGAGTTGGAAAGCCCGCCATCGCCCCGCTGAAACAATCGATCCGGCAGGCCAGGGGTGAAATTTTCGCTCTCGAACGCCTGGGTAGTCTGGATGACAGCGACCTGCGCGATATTTTGAATCATGGATCTCCTGACAGCCAGGTTCTCGCGATGCGGATTCTAGCAGACGCACCGGCTTGGGATGCAGCCCGGGCGGATCTGGTTCGTTTGAATCTGGCCAATTCCAATGCCATGACACAACGGGTCGCTTCGGAAGCACTCGCGCTTCATCCGGATAGCAAGAATATGGGAGCGCTGCTTGCCGCATGGAAAGCGACCAGTCCGGAGGATCGAGAGGCGATTCACAGTATCCGGATGGCGTTGCGCGACAATCTCGTCGCGACGGGCGGCATGGCCGAAGCCACCAAACTCGCCGTTACCGATGGCGAATCCGCTGAGCGGCTCGCCGATGTTTCCCTTGGCACAACCACTCCGGAAGCAGCGGAATTCCTGCTCGCCCATCTTGAACGCACCAAGCTCCAGGGAGCGCGTAGCGGTGAGTTTCTCCGCCATGCCATCCTGCATCTCTTGCCTGAAAAGCTCGTCGCAACCGTTATTTTGTTAGAAAATATCAAGAACGCGCCACTCCCGCAGCGACTGGGCATTGCCGACAAAGTCACCCAAGCCTTCCGTCAGCGTGGCCTTGCACTGCCCGACTCCATCACCGCGTGGACCCAGCACACCATGCTAGACGCACTTGCCAGCCCGGATGAACCCGTGCTTCTTCACGCCATCGAGAGCCTTCGGGAGACCAAGCTTGAAGCGAAGCTTGCCCCGCTCGCTAGAATCGCGGCCGACCCTAAGTGCGGCATCACGATCCGTACTGCGGCTCTCGAAGCACTGGCCAATATCACCGGCAGCGTTCCGATCCTAGCAACCGCGTTAGGTGACGCTTCCAGCCCTGTCTATCGAAAACGCGCCGCCGAAATCCTTGGTCAGGATGGAAGCAAGGATGCCGCCGCCATTCTCCTAACCGCTCTACCCACGGCACCAGGTGAACTGGCTGTTACGATCGCCGTTGGTTTGGCGCAAGACGACGACCGCTGCGCCGAGCTTCTCACCACCGTTGAGCATGGCAAGGCTGCGCCAGCCTTGCTTCGGAACACACTCGTCGCCACCGCAATCGACAAGCGCGCCCAGCCTTTGCGCGACCGGGCGGCGGCCCTCGCCGCGGATCTTCCTCCCGAAAATATCCGCTTGGACCAGCTCATCGCGGGCCGGGTAACGGCCTACGATTCAGCACCGCATGATGCCGTCCGCGGCGCACAGGTTTTTTCCCAACAGTGTGCTCCTTGCCACCGCTTTCAAAATACCGGTGCCAACATCGGCCCAGCCCTCGACGGCGTGGGCGCCCGCGGTGTGCAACGTCTGGCAGAAGACATTCTCGATCCAAACCGCAATGTGGACCCGATCTTCCGGCAAACCGTCATCGAGACCACTGACGGCCAAACCCTCGCTGGTCTGAATGCCCGCGAGGAAGGCGAATTGCTCGTCGTCACCGATGCCACGGGCAAGCCGGTCAGCGTTCCCCGGGCGAAAGTGAAAACGCGAACCACCTCGAAGCTATCCCTGATGCCTGCCTCCTTCGAAACCGCGCTTCCAACGAGCGACTTCAACGATCTCCTCGCTTATCTTCTCGGCTCCGCGAACCAATAGGGCCGCTCCCCCGACGAATTTTTTGCGAAGCCGGAAATTCGTGCTAAACTCCGCGCCATGCTTCACCGAATCATCGTTCCCGCGTTTGTCATGACCGCCAGTGCCTTTGCCGCCGATCTCACGAAAATTTCGTTCGACGACGCCGCGGGCAAGAAGACCTCGCTCAAGGATTACAAGGGAAAGGTGGTGCTCGTCGTCAATCTTGCATCGAAATGCGGGCTGACTCCGCAATACGAATCGCTTGAGGCACTTTACAAGAAGCACAAGGACGAGGGCTTCGTGGTGTTAGGATTTCCTTGCAATGATTTCGGAAACCAAGAGCCCGGCACCATTGAAGAGATCCAGAAATTCTGCAAAGCGGAGTATGACGTGACCTTCCCGGTGATGGACAAGATCAGCGTGAAGGGAGAGAAGCAGCACAAGCTTTATGAAGCACTGACCGGCAAAGACGGTGCATTCCCCGGTGACGTGCGGTGGAACTTCGGGAAATTCCTGATCGGCAAGGATGGCAAGGCGATTGCCCGTTTCGAGCCGACGATCAAACCTGATAGTCCGGAAATCACCAGCGCGGTGGAGAAGGCGATCGCGGTGAAGGAATAGTATTCCCTCTATTTCAAGCGCGTTTCTAGATCCGTGAACGCCTTGTCATCAATGACGGGTTCCGTAGTTTCCCGCCAGCCTGATGGAGGTTCCGGCAGGTTGACCCAACTACGGCAGCCACCGTATTTCGCTTCGTAAGGAAATTCCCATGGCTCGGCGAGTTTTCTAACGCGGATCAGGGCGAGATGGATGCTGCCGGAGGCCATGCCTTTTCCCTCCCAATCAAAGCGATCCCTAACCGTCTGTTCGGAGTAGATGTGGAGCGGCTCCAGTGCGGAAACTTTTTCCCAATCAGTCAGGGTGATCGCCCATGCCGCTTCGGCGTGGTGGGTGATGCGGATGATGTCACCCGGCTGCCATTCCGGCATCACTTTCACTTCTCCTTCGCGGACTTGATCCGCTAGAGCATGGAAGCGGGTCGGAAAGAGAAAGAACGATTCGTGGGCGAAGGAGAATCCTTGGCGACCTTCATGGATGCCGCCTTTGCGCAGAAGGATCGATTGCCGGCCCGAAGCCAAAGCATCGCAAACCACCTGCCATTCCTTAAAACCGATAGAAGCGCTCATCAGGAATCACCCGAGATCATCGGCGGTGACCGATGTTTGTTCGCGCGAGCCGAGGATGCGGGCCTGCAGGACCACGCGCTCGGCGGAGGAATCGAAGCGGTAGCTGTGGCAGTTCGGGCAAAGAGCCGCTCCACTGCCGACGATGGAATCACAGCCCTCGCAGACCTTGTAACCTGAAGGATTCGCGGCGATTTTAGCGGCCGCGGCGGCGCGGTTGGGTGGTGGTGATTCGGACATGGTGGCGATGAAAAAAGCGGAGCCGGTGAACCGGTCCGCTTGTTTCGTTTGAAAATGAATGAAACCGGCTGACTGGGCAATCAGGCGATGGCAGCGATTGCCTTCGCGGTCTTGCTCTTCAGGTTAGCAGCTTTGTTCGGGTGAATCAAGTTGCGCTTGGCGGCCTTGTCCACGACGGAGGAAAGAACGGAAGCGGCGGCGGCGGCGGCGGCTTTGTCGCCGGAAGCGATCGCGGTGAGAGCCTTCTTGCGAAGCGTCTTCATGCGGCTCTTTTCAGCGCGGTTGCGTTCGGTGCGAACGACAGTTTGACGGGCGCGCTTGATGGAAGATTTATGGTTGGCCATGGTCGTGTAGTAAAAAATTCGGTCGCTTGGAGGCGGGCGGGGGAAAATAGGAATCTGAGCTCAGGTGTCAAGCTCGTGTTTCAACAGAATCTCAACTGCGTGAGCGGACGTTGGATTTTCCCGCTGAAGCGGTGGATTCATCTTCTTTTTTGGTCTGGATGGAACCGCGGATGACAAAGACGTCGGCTCCGGTGCCGATGCGGCTGTAGAGGTCCGCCACATCGCGGCTGCCCATGCGGATGCAACCATAGGAAGCGGGCGAACCCAGCCGGCGCTCTTCGGGGGTACCGTGGATGTAAATGGTCCGGCGGAAGGTGTTCTGATTCCGTGATTCGGTCCCCGTCAGCCACATGATGCGTGTCACTACCGGATCACGACCCGGTGCATTCGGTGTCAGCACCTCGCCCGTTGGCCGGCGGGCTTTGAAAACACTTCCAATCGGCGCATTGTCGCCGATTTTCTTGGCGACCTGCAAATGTCCGATCGGTGTGCGATTGCTGCCGGGGCTGTCGCCCACTCCGAACTTGGAGGTCGAGATCTTGTAGGATTTCACCGGGGTCCCGTCACGAACGAGGAGCATTTTCTGATCGCGCACGCTGACGATCATCTTGTTCCGGGTGTCCTTGCCGAAAGAGAAGGAATTCGAGCCGCAACTGGTAAGACCTGCTGCGGCCAGCAGGCTGAGAAATGAAATCAAAAGCAGATACGGCTTGGAGAATCCAGTCATGGATGAATCAAGGAGCTTTGCGGTTCACTACCTCTGAAGGCTGTTGCGCTGTGCCGGATGGCATCATGCGGGCCAACGAAGATAAGGATGTATAAAAGAATCCGACAGGAAAGGGAAGCAGAAGAATCGCGGAGGACCAATTAGAATTCAAGGCGGCTTCCACCACAATGAACAGGAAGAAGAAACCGAAGAGCAATTCCACGAATGGAGTGAGGGTCTTCATCGCCTTGTAGCTACTCTTTTTCCAATCTTGGCGCTTCGCTTGTCCGATTCCGTATTTGGGAGTGCGGACGAAGGCGGTTTCATGGTTGCAGAGCGCTTCGATCACGGCCTTCGCGTTGCTGATGGACATTCCGATGCCAAGCGCGAGGAGCAACGGCAGGTAAGGAATCTCTTTCCACCACGAACCGGGACGCAGGGCCTTTTGGGAAACCATGTAGAAAACGATCACCGAAACCGAAGAGAAGAAGAAGATCGGGACGTTGATGATGTAGTAAGTGAATTTTCCGAAATCCGGCTGCCAGTGCTGGTTGGGATAAATCAGGAAGCAAAGGACGATCAGCAGTAGATAGGCGAAATTCGAAGTGAGGTGGGCGGTGGCCTCCATCTTGATGAAGAGCGGCACATCAGCGCGCCAGATAGCTGGAAGGACTTTTTTGCAAACCTGAATGGAACCCTTGGTCCAACGGTGCTGCTGGCTCTTGAAGCCGTCCATGTCCACGGGAAGCTCGGCAGGAGTCTCCACGTCGTTGAGGAAAATGAACCGCCAGCCCTTGAGCTGGGCGCGGTAGCTGAGGTCCATGTCCTCCGTCAACGTGTCGTGCTCCCAACCGCCGGCGTCGGCGATGCAGGATTTCCGCCAGATGCCGCCGGTGCCATTGAAGGTGAAGAAGCGACCGGAACGGTTGCGGGCGGTTTGTTCGAGCTCGAGGTGACCGTCGAGGAACATCGCCTGGATGCGGGTCAGCACGTTGTAGGTCCGGTTGAGGTGGCCCCAACGCGTCTGGATCATGCCGATCTTGTCATCGGTGAAATAATGGATGGTTTTCTGAAGGAGATCCGGGTTGGGAACGAAGTCCGCATCGAGGATGAGGAGATATTCGCCTTTGGCAAAGCGGGTGCCGTTTTCGAGGGCGCCTGCCTTGTAGCCGGTCCGGTCGGTGCGATGGATGTGCTCGGCATCGAACCCACGAGCTTTCAGACTTTCAATTCCGGCACGGCATATTTCGACCGTTTCATCCGTCGAGTCGTCCAGAAGCTGGATCTGCATCTTGTCCTGCGGATAATCCATCGCGGAAACCGAAGCCAACAGCCGGTCCACGACATGCATCTCATTGAATACCGGCAACTGAATGGTCACCAACGGCAGATCCTTGAACAATTCCTTCGGTTTCGGATGATTCCGGGAGTGCTTGAGATAGAGATAAACGATCGTCAACCGGTGGGAGCCATAGCCCGCAAGTCCGAGAAGAACGATCATATACGAGGCGTACCAAAGAGGCGAGGTCCAGTCCATGGGGATAAAAAAGTCGGAGTTAAGGTGAGGCGATCCGTGCCCGTGGAAACGAGGTAAAATCCACTTGTCTGTCAGGCAAATGACTAAGACTCAAACGCCAGACGCCGGAGGCAAGCAGGAACACCTTCCGCCGTCAAGCCTCAAGTCGGCGCAGGAGATTAAGCGACCTTAAGCAAAAAGCCATTTCGGCCACCCTTCTGGCACCGCCAGAAAACAAAAAAGCCGCGCCACCGAAGTTCATCGGTGACACGGCCGGGGGTCATGAGCGGGGGAGATTTTTGCCAATGATCATTTCTTCTTTTTCGCTTCCAAGCCCTCTTTGACCTTGGATTCGATATCGGCGTAAATGACCGGATCGCCCTTGAGCAGCTCCTTGGCAGCGTCCCGGCCTTGGGCGAGTTGGGTGCCATTGTAGCTGAACCACGAGCCGCGCTTCTGGACGATTTCCATTTCCAAGGCGAGATCGAGCAGTGAGCCGGTGGAGGAAATGCCTTCATTATACATGATATCGAACTCGGCCTCGGTGAAGGGTGCGGCGACCTTGTTTTTGACGATTTTCACCTTGGTGCGGTTGCCCGTGACGGTGCCATCGGTGGATTTGATCGCGCCGATGCGGCGGATATCGACCCGCACGGAAGAGAAGAATTTGAGAGCCCGACCTCCGGGGGTGGTTTCCGGATTGCCGAACATCACACCGATTTTCTCGCGGATCTGGTTGGTGAAAATGCAGCAGGTCTGCGCTTTGGAAATCAGGGCCGTGAGCTTGCGCATCGCGGCACTCATGAGCCGGGCTTGGGCACCAACCGTGGAATCACCGATTTCGCCATCAAGCTCCTGCTTGGTCACCAAGGCCGCCACGGAATCCAGCACGATGACCGAAATCGCGTTTGACCGAACCAGCGCTTCGCAAATCTGCAGGGCCTCCTCACCGGAAGACGGCTGGGAAACGAGCAGGTCGTCCATGTTCACGCCGAGCTTGCGGGCGTATTGCGGATCGAGCGCATGTTCCACGTCGATGAATGCCGCCAAACCACCGCGCTTCTGCGCTTGGGCGATGACCGTGAGGGTCAGTGTGGTCTTTCCGGAGGACTCCGGGCCGAACACTTCGACAATCCGGCCGCAAGGGAAGCCGCCAACGCCCAAAGCACGGTCGATCAGCAGATTTCCGGTCGGAATGACATCGACATCGACGCAGCGGTCATCTCCGAGCCGCATGATGGCGGATTCACCGAACTCTTTCTGGATATGTGAGATCGCGAGATCGAGATTGCGTTTGCGGGCTTCATTCAGCTTTTCGGTGGCGGATTCTTCGGAAGTTAGTTTGGCGGCCATGGGAGTAATTTCGTGTTGCCGACTGTCTGACGGCTCGAAAGCCGATTGACAAGAAAAAGATGTTCGCTCGAACAAAAAAGTGCTTTTTGCCGAAAACTCCCTCTCCTGCCATCACTTCACCTCAAAGCTCAATCTAGCCTTCCCCTCCGGATCTTTGGCCGGATCAGCGATCCAGGTGAGGAAAAATCCTTCCTGAAGAGGACCTGCCTGGGAATTCGAGAGCTTCAGCACGGAATTTTCCGAGGCGGTGACTTGGATCCTATTCTCTTGGTAAGAGCTGAACTCGATTTCCGCAGCCGCGATTCCCGGCCCGTTGAGGTCGGGGGAACCCGCATCGACGCTGACTGAAGTCGATTGCTTCACTTTCTTGCCGTCAGTCCAAACCAACTGCAACCGGTCGCCCTTGGATTTTTCCTCAAACGCCTTCTGCTGCTTCTTATCACCGCCCTTTTTCTCGTAGGGATACGCATCGGGAAATTTCATCCGGATCGAAAACCGCAGAGGATGCTTTTTCAAGGTTCCAGGATCTAGCAAGCGCCCGCCCAGCGAGACCACCCCGCGATCCTCATTCATGGAAACCTCGAATGCCGCGTCTCCCTTCACTTTGCCACGGAAGACGATGTTCTTTGGTTTGTCGGTCGCCGGTTGGGCGGACTCCAAACTCTCGGGCACGATGAATCTCACGTAGGTTTTTCCGTCCGGCAGGATTTCCTCCACCAGGAACTCAACGGCCACCGTAAGCTTGTCGGTCAACGGCTCACCCTTTTTCCCGATCACTTTGAGGGTGGATCTCCCTTGTGCCGTGATGCCGAATTGGTAGCGCTTGTTTTCAAATCCCACGAAATAGCCAAGAAAACCATCGTCATTGAGACTCGGCAGTTGCGCCCCCGCCGGCAGAATTCCGGCAGCTCCCGTAAGAACCGCGACGATCACCCATAACTTCCGGTTGCCATGACTCATGCGACCACCTAACCGCAACCGACCTTCCACCGCCAGTCAAAAACACAGGCATTTCCGTCAAAGATATCTCACCAGGCCTTCCACCGTGTCCTCATCCAGCTTCCTAACAAGGGCGATCGTCAGCGCGAGCATTTGCAAATAGTCGTTCAAATCGATGATCGCGTTGTGGGAATGAATGTAACGCGCCGGCACCCCCAGCACGATGCTCGGCACGCCGTCATTCGCCAGATGGAACGAGCCCGCATCCGTGCCACCGGTCCGGCGCACTGTCACCTGGTGCGCGATCCCCTCCTCCACCGCCGTGTCAATGGCCAGCCGCGCCAGCCGCGGATTCGTGATCGCCGAAGGATCATACAAACGGATCTGCACCCCGCCGCCCAACCGGCCTTGGCAATCCACTCTTGAGAATCCCGGAGTATCATCCGCCGGCGGACCTTCCAGAACGATCGCCACATCCGGCCTTGCGAAATTCGCCGCCGTCTTCGCCCCGCGCAGACCGACCTCCTCCTGCACGGTTCCGCAAAGGATCAGTTTGTTAGGATGCTTTGATTGCGATAAGATCTGCCCCGCTTGGATTGTTCCCGCCATGCCCACGCGGTTGTCGAAGGCCTTCGCCATGAACTGATCCTCCCTTGCGAGCGCCGTGAACAGCGACACCGGCGCGATCGGATCGCCTAACGAAATCCCGAAATTCTCCATCACATCCCGGCGCGACTCGGCCCCCACATCGATGAACATCTGGTCGATGGTCATGACCATCCGCCGCTGCTCGGCCGGCAGGAAATGCGGCGGCCGCGACGACACCACCCCGAGGACCTTGTCACCGCCACGTGTCAGGATTTCCACCCGTTGCGACAGCAGATTGTGCTCCCACCATCCGCCGATGCCGAGGAACTGGATGAATCCGTCCGGCGTGATGTTCTGCACCATGAAGCCGACCTCATCCATGTGTCCCGCCACCATCACGCGCGGCCCGTCCTCTCCCGTTTCACAAAAAACCGATCCATTTCGGTCCGCCGATAGCTCCCCGCAGTCCTCCAGCTCGTCCACGAAAATCGCCCTCACCTCATCCTCATGTCCGGAAACCGAGTGGGCCTCCGTCAACTCCTGCAGCAGTGATATCGCCTTCGTCCGCATGGGAAAAGCCTGCCCAACCGCGATGCTCCTTCCAAGCCCCAAGTTGGATCCAATCCAGGGCTGCCAGATGCTTTGCGCTGGGCCTCACGGCCAAAATCTGGCAAAGAACCGCCGTGTCCTCCCCAACTGCCCCCCACCGGATGAATCATCAAAACCCCGATACGGAACACGCGCCGTCGCCCGCTGTGAGCCTCCTGCCGTATCTGATACTCGTCGCGACGATCCTGCTCACCTACTCCAATGTCTTCACGACGTCCTATGGATTTACCGACGATTACAGTTTTCTGCACTCCACCACTTCCGGAAACAACGATCTCACCCATCTCCTAATCACCGTCGGGCGCCCGACCCAGGCCGGCATCATCGAGGTCTTCTTCTCCATGTTTTCCACGGTCGAGAGCCTGAAACACGTGCGGCTGCTAGGAATCCTCGGCACCGGACTCTTCGCCTGCTGCCTTTACCGCCACATTTTCAGACTCACCGGAAAAAAGGGATTCGCCACCTGCGCGGCCTTCGCCATCTGCGCCCTTCCCGCCTTCCAGGTCTATGTCTCGTGGGCGCAATACTTCAGCATGCCCTACGCCTGCATTGCCGCCTTTTTCGCCTATCAGGCCGCGAACCGGGCACTGTTGGGAACGGGAGCCCTGCCGAGAATCTCCTTCGCCATGGTTTCGCTGGTCCTGCTGCTGCTTTCACTAACTGTTCACCCCGTCGCGGGATTCTTCTATGTCTTCTTCCTCGCGACCGAGCTGCTGCACACCGACGAGGACCTCAAGCCCGCCGCACGGCGGATCCTCCTGATCATGTCGATTTTCATGGCGGGCCTGGTCTGCTCCTACATTCTTCTGAAGCTCGGCAAACATTGG
The DNA here is from genome assembly GCA_040386755.1 of Verrucomicrobiota bacterium. Classification (GTDB taxonomy): domain Bacteria; phylum Verrucomicrobiota; class Verrucomicrobiia; order Verrucomicrobiales; family Akkermansiaceae; genus Luteolibacter. The sequence continues at coordinate 203,679 of JAZKEY010000004.1, forward strand.
TTTCCGGCCAGCGACACCAACCGGGACGGACTCACCAAGGATCTCATCGGCAAGGCGAAATGGTTCTTCAAACAGCCGCTGTATGACGCCCTCAGCGGCCCCTTCATCCCGGCACGGAAACTGGTGGCCGCGCCGGTGCTCGCCATCATCGCATTCGGCATGACGGTCGCCAGCGGCTGGAAGGGCCTAACACTCGTCCGGAAGGCGGTCATCGCCGCCGCCTTCGTGCCCTTCGTCTATCTGCCGAATCTCATGGTCACCGAGAACTGGTCTAGCTACCGCACCCAGGCCGTGCTCTCGGCGCTGGTTCTCTACTATCTCCTCTTTTCCATCAACGCGATCGCATCCTCCGAACGTTGGAAATCCCGTTCGCTGGAAACCGCCGCGCTCTCGGCCTGCGCCGCCATATGCGTCTTCTTCGGCTGGAAGGCGGCATCCAACACCCACCGCTATTTCACCGTCCCGCAGGCAAAGGAGCACCAATACGTTAGCACCCGGCTCTCCACCTACGATCCGTCGAAACACACCGGCATCCATTACATCATGTCGAGCCGCTGGGACACGCTCGCCCCCTTCGCCTACTACGATGAGTTCGGCCTTCCTTCGGGCTGCCAGGCATGGGTACCAAAACCGTTTGTCCTCTCGGTGCTCCATGACCGGAAAATACCGGATCTCGGCCGCATCAAGGTCGAGGAAATCAAACCGGAAGCCCCGTTGCCGGAAGGCGGATTCCTGCTGGATCTCAGATCCATCAAGACCCTCGACTAACCGATCACTTGCGGGAATCCTCCGGCGTGATGGCGGTAACCTCCGTGCTCGCAAGCCAGCCGCGGAGATTCGTTCCCGGGACCTCGATGTAGCGGAAATCGCCACTACTCTCGCCGAGGCGGACGAGCCGCCCGGGACCTGTAGTGCCGAGCGACTCCGCCTTTTCAAAAGGCGAGAGGCGGACCGTCGCATGATCGGATAGAACAATGCCACGCCCCGCATCCGTGCGGCGCAGATAGAGCGCCGTGGAACCCGCCGCGATCACGATGGCGACAAAACCTCCGATGCCGATGGCGAGATTCCGCATCCAGCGGCGCTGCAATTTCACGATGCCACAGAGAATGGCAAGGACTCCCACGACCAGCGCGCTGCCGACCACCAGCCACGACCATTCATTCCTGCTGAGATGGTTGATCACCGCCTCCAGCCGTGGGTGGAGGCCGGAGCCCTCGAAGGCCGTCGCCGCCTTGCGGGCGAGCGCGAGATTGGCTAACAAATCCGGATCGCGCGGCGTGAGGAGGCGGGCGCGCTCGTATGCCAGGATAGACGGACCGTATTGCTTCAGGCTCTGATAGCTGTTGCCGAGATTGTAATAGACCGCGGCATCCGGTCCCTCGTCCGCGAGGATCTTCTCATAGGAAGCGGCAGCTCCAGTGAAATCGCCCGCCGTGGACTGCTGGTTCGCCTGCTCGAATGCCGAGGCGAACGCACCCGACGCTCCGGCTAACAACAGCATCAGATTGAGGATCAAGTTCCGGTTCATATCAACGGGCGGAAGGGGTGATTGATGCCATGGCTTCATCCAGCAGGGCTCGCCACTGGGGCAGGATTTCGCCGGTGCTTTGGCGGCTGTATTCGTGAAGATCCGCCTCGCGGAAAAAGCGGGCAACCGGCGAGTCATCGGGAATCCGGGATTGCACCTCGGCCGAGGTGATCGCCTGCGCAGGTTGGTTCCACAACGCACCGAGACGTTGCTGGATAGCAAGCCTGGCAGCAGCGAAAAATCCGGTGACATCCCGCGCGGCCATGCATTTTCCGGCGGCTTCCAGCGCCTCGCGGGTCGCTTTTTCCATCGCCGCAGCAGCAAGGCGTTGGGGATCAGAGCGCCGTGTGCGCCACCACGCCAGAACCCCGCCCAAGACGACCATCACCGCCGAAAAACCTAACAACGGAATAAATGCCGGTCGGGAAACCAACGGAACCAGTGTGGTGGCGGGAGCCCGTTTCGTGTGCTGCACGACGAGCCCCCCGGCTTTCTTTTCAATCTTCTTCGCGGGTTCCGTCGGAGTCGCCGCCACCTGGTCTTCCACGATGTTCTTGCCGGCCACCTGGATCTTCTTCGACGGAGTGGTCAGCGTCTTGTAGATCCCGGCATCGGGATCGAAGTAACTGAAGGCGAGCGCGGCTTCCTGCTCCCCGCCCTTTCGCGGCACGGCGCTGAACCGGAAACTTTTCGTTCCGGAAAACGAGGCTTCGTCACCCGGAGTGAAGTCGTTTTTACCGTGATAGGTCTTCCACCCATCGGCGGGAGTTAGATCCGGTGCGTTCACCAGCGAGAAATTCCCTGAACCATTGATCTGCGCCGTGATTTCCTGCGGTTCACCGGTATTCCATTCGGTAGGGATGACGTGGGTATCCAACTTGAATTTGCCAACCGCCCCGCTGAAATCCGCAGGACGTCCTTCCGTCGGCAACGGACGCACTTCGATTTCCTGATCCTCGGACTTGAGGGTGACGTCCTTCTGGATCATCGGCACGTTGATGTTGTCGAACATGCTGTCGAAAAAAGGATCGTCGAACGGCCCGCCCATCCGCCGGCGCGGCTGCTTCAACGCCGAGGTGTCGCGCACGGCGACGGTGGCGTCCAGCGAGAGTGAGGCGGGATAAGTCCCCGCCTTGGTGGCAGAAATGCCGCCATACCAGGTGACGACCAGATAGCGTTTTCCATCGCGCAATTCCTGGGTCTGCTGCGGTTGCTCGCTGACGTTGTGGAGTGTGAACGCCTTGCCTTCCGGCTGCACGCCGCTTCGGAGCTGGGCGCGGGAATCCGCCGGCAGCCACGCCCGGATACGGACCGGCGCGATCTCGCCGACGTAAGCATGCTTGCGGGCGTTGTCGGCCAGTTCAACCGTTAAAAAACCGAACCGCTTCTCGCCGGTTTCCTCCTGCGGCGGCTCGGCGGGCTGGGGATTGTTAGGCTGGCCCTGTGGCATTCCGGGCGGTGGTTGCGCGGCACCCGAGTCGAGCACCTTGAGCTTCAGCGGCTGGGTGGAGTACTGCTTGCCGTCCACCGTGACGTTAATGGCGGGAATCATGTAATCGCCGGGCGTATTGGATCCCACGACGTAGTTGTAGATCATCGAAACCGTCGTGGTGCCGTTGAACATCTGCATCTGCTGGCTCTGGCCGCGCGGCTGGACGATCAACTTGTCCACCGGAGGAATGACCGGCTGACCGGCACGTCCTCCGGAAATGGTCAACCTCAGCACCGCACCGTTTCCCGCAGGGACGGAATCACGGTCGAGCACGGCCTCCACCTCGGCGGCGGTGGCGACCGCTACGGAGAACAATATTGTTAGATTACACGCCGCGATGGCTTTCGCGTTACGGAACAAGCCACTTCCCCGATGGATTGAAGTCACCATGTCTTGCCTTTCGTTGAGTTGTCCGGGGTGGTGAACCGGGACCGCCGCTGCGGCGGGATCGGGATCACCGTGCGCTCGTCCTGCCGCAAGGCTTCTAGCAATTGCTTCGCTTCCTCGGGAGTCATTTCCTGTTTTTGCACGCGCTCCTCGCTGGCGGTTCCCTCTTTCTCCTCGCCAGGCTTCGCGGCATCCTGCTTCTCGTCACCCGCTTCCTGCGGCTTGCCGTCCTCCGGTTTTTTTCCGTCTTTGGATTCCTTGCCGTCTTTCTTCTCCTGGGAGTCCTTGGGATCTTTTCCGTCCTTCTTGTCCTGTTGGTCCTCGGGCTTTCCTTCCTCTTTTGAATCCTTGGAATCCTTTTCGTCCTTCGGCTGCTTGCCATCTTCGGACTTCTCATCCGGCTTCGATTCCTTCCCGTCTTTTTCGTTCTTCGAATCCTGGTTTTCCTTCTGATCCTTTGAGTCTTTGGAATCCTTCTGGTCCTTATCGTCTTTCTTCTCCTGATCCTCCTTACTCTGATCGTCCTTTTTCTGGTCGTCCTTCTTATCGTCCTTGTTCTGCTGCTTTTTCAGCTCCTCAAGTTTCTTCTCCACGAGGGCCTTGTTGTATTTGGCATCCTCGTCGGCGTCGTTCAGAGAAAGCGCGTCCTGATAGGCCTTGATCGATTCTTCCCAGGTCTTGATGGTCGCTTCGGGATCTTTCTCCAAAGTTCCCTGCCCGGTTCGGTAGAGCGTGTTTCCCAAATTGTAATAGGAGCGTTGCTGAAGCGCCAGATCCTGCGTTCGCAACGAAGCCTTGAGTGACTCGGACGCTTTCGCGAAATCGCCCTTGGCATAGGCTTCCGTCCCCTGGTTGTAGGTTTTCCGGGGATCCTGACTGGAGCTCACCGCTTCAGCCGCACGGCTATCAGCAGTGCCAAAGGCGAGGATGCCCAGCAACATCACGGCCGTGGATTGCGGGGCGATTTTCGTCCGTCGTGCCACCGAGGGCAATGCACGCGCCTTCTTCACCCGGCGGCGGTCGCCGATGAAAAACTCCAGCAGCAACAAGCCGATGGCCGCTCCCAACGGCCACTCGAAGCGTTCCAACGGAATCCGCTGCATCCGCTGGTTCATGTCGCTTTTCGGAACAAGCCTGAGTTTTTCCTGATAGATCGTGTTCAGTCCTTCCGCGCCACGGCCAAGCGGCACGTAAAGGGCACCGGTGACCTCGGCGATTTGTTTCAAAGTGGATTCATCTAGTTTCGTATGGACGGGGTTCCCATTCTCATCGCGAACAACATCGATGCGCCCGTATTGCGCCTGCACCGGAATGGTCGCGCCCTCGGGACTACCGACTCCCACGGTGTAAATAGCCATGCCTTTCTTCGCCGCATCTTTCGCGGCATCGATCACCGAGCCTTGCAAATCCTCGCCGTCCGTCATCAGGACGAGCACGCGATGGTTGTTTCCATTTTCATCGAAAAGCCGCTCCGCCTCCTTGATCGCACTCGCTAAATCGGTGCCCTGCTTCGGGATGAGGTCGGTATCGAGCGCGTTCAACGATTCGCGGAAGGCCTCGTAATCCAGCGTCAGCGGACAGAGTGCGAACGCACTCCCCGCAAAAGGAATCAAGCCGACGCGGTCGCCTTCCAGCTTGGCGACGAAATCGAGGATGCCCAGCCGCGCGCGTTCAAGCCGGTTGGGCGTTAGATCCTCCGCCAGCATGCTGCGCGACGTGTCCACGGCGAAAAGAATGTCGATGCCCTTGCGCTTCACCTCACGCCATTCGTAGCCCTTCTGTGGGCGCGCCACCGCGACAAACGCCGCGAAAACGGCCAACAGCCAGAGCGCGCGCTTCAAGTTCCGCAGACGTGGTGAAAATCCTTCGGTCAACCTTTGCCGAAAGCGTGGATGGATCAGTTTCGCCAGATCCGCATCACGCCGACGGTCAAACCGCACGTAAAGCGCGATGACGCCCGCGCAGGCCACCAGCCCGGCGATCATCCAGAGCGGCTGGGCAAAATGCAGTGAGTTGTCATCCATAAATTTGGTCGTTCAAGGCAGACGCCGGTAGCGGGTTTGGCTGAGGACGAGCTCCAGCAACATCAGGAAAAGGCCGGGAGCGAGAAACCAGAGGTAGAGTTCATCATACTGCTGGTATTTCTTCAGCTTCCGCGTGGTTTTTTCAAGTTGGTTGATCGAGTCGTAGATTTTTTCCAACGAGTCCGTGTCGGTCGCGCGGAAAGTTTGGCCGCCCGTCGCTTCGGCGACCTGGCGCAGCATTTCCTCGTCGATCTCCACCTTCGACATTTGCAGATGCGTCCGTCCGAACGCATCCTGCACGGGCATCGGCGCTTCCCCACGGGTTCCCGCTCCGATGGTGTAAACCTTGATTCCAAGGGCTTTCGCCGCCTCTGCGGCGGTCAACGGGTTTACCGAGCCGGCATTGTTCACGCCGTCTGTTAGCAAAATGATGATCCGCGACTTCGCCGTCGAGTCGCGGAGATGGCTGACGCCGGAAGCGATGGCCGAACCGATGGCGGTGCCGTCCTCGACCTGTCCCATTTTCACCTCGCTCACCCGCTTCGCGAGGAATTCGTGATCGAGCGTCAAGGGGCTGACGAGATAGGGGCGGCCAGCGAACGCCACCAAACCGAGTTTGTCGTTAGGCCGTTGGCCAACGAATTTACCGACGACACTCTTCACCACTTCGAGGCGGTTCACCGGCTTGCCTTCGAGTTTGAAATCGAGTGCTTCCATCGAGCCGGAAACGTCGAGCACCAGCGCGATGTCGATTCCGCTCGCTTCGATATCAGAGGAACCCTTGCCATGACGAGGCCGGGCGAATGCCACGATCAGGAATGCGAAGGCTAACAGCCCGAGAAACGCCATGAAACCACCGAACCGGGACCGCGGCCTGGCACCGGCTCCCAAGGCGTCATCGGTGGACGGCATCTTGACCGCGACGGGATTTCCCCAGCGGCCCTTCCAGATCGCCAGCAGCGGCAGGAGCAGCAACAGGAACAGGAATTCCGGATGAACGAACTGGAAGCTTTCGGTCATGGCGTGGCGGAGGTGGCCTGGATGAAGCCGCGCGCGGCCTGGAGGAGTTCAACGCGTTGAACGGTATCGAGATTCGATCCCGCGAATTTCGCGAGGTCGCAGGATTTCAAAAACAACCGGAGATGGTCGCCCTGACCCGCGAGTGGCGAGGTTTCGTCCCGGGCGAGGTCACGCAGGAACTCCTCGGTCGTGCGGCGGGGTGCCGCGAGGCCAAAGCGCCCGGCGATATACTGCCTGACCACTTTCGATGACTGATAGGCGAACGCTTCCGCTGTCAGCGTGTCGGTTTTCACTTCAAGCTCGGTGAGGGATCGCATGGCGACCTCACGCGGACTTTTCGCCTTCTGCTTTCCGCGGAAATGTCTCCAGATGAACAAAACGACAACGACCAGCAGGATCCCGCCGCCAACGCCGAGCCAGAATTCGTATGGAGGTTTCCCGGGAACCGGGATTTCCACTAACGGCTTGGCGTCGCGGATATCCTCCGCCGCGTCCGGAGCTTGGGCGGATAGATGACCGGCAGCTCCAAGGAACACCGCAATGACCATCCATCGGAATCGGGAAATGGAACTGAATGCTAACATTTCAATAAAGGATCAGCCGGAACGTTGGCGGCGGCTTTGGAAAAAGCCCATCAGCGCGGGCATCCAGTTTTCCCCGTTGGTGAATTGCAAGAGATCCACTCCGAGCGAACGGATGCGCGCGGCGGTTTTCTCGCGGCGTTCGCGGGATTGCTTTTCAAACGCCGCACGGACTTTCGCGTTTCCGGTATCGATTTCGACGACCTGGCCGCTTTCCGCGTCCTCAATGCAGATCCTGCCGACATCCGGCAACGATTCCTCGCGCGGATCGGTTACGGAAACGGCGATGACATCGTGACGGCGGTTGGTGACCTGGAGCTTGTTGCGCAAATGGTTCAGGCGCTCTTCGAACGGAGCGCCGAGGCAGAAATCCGACACCAAAAAAATGACCGATTTCCGGTGGATCACTTGGTTCGCGAAATCCAAAGCCTTGGCGATGTCGGTACCGCCGCGCTCCGGTTGGAAATACAGGGTCTCGCGGATCAGCCGCATGATATGCATCCGGCCTTTTCCCGGCGGAATGTATAACTCGACCTCGTCGCTGAAAAGAATCAGCCCGACCTTGTCGCGGTTGCGGATCGCGGAGGCTGCCAGAACTCCCGCGGCTTCGGCGGCGAGTTCCCGTTTCGAATCCACCACGGACCCGAAATCCGACGATGCGCTGACATCGATCATCAGCAAAATGGTTAGTTCCCTTTCCTCAGTGAACAGCTTCACATGCGGATCACCGGTGCGGGCCGTGACGTTCCAATCGATGGTCCGCACATCGTCGCCCGGGACGTAGTTTCTCACCCGATCGAAGTCCATGCCCCGGCCCTTGAAAACGCTGGCGTAGCGGCCTGCCAGGGAATCATCGACGAGCCGGTTGGTGCGGACCTCCATCCGCCGGACGCGGCCGAGGATTTCGGCGGCGCGGGCCTCGTCCTCAATGCTAACAGGCGTGCTGGCTTTGCGCTTGATCATGGCACTGGCAACTCATCGAGAATGCGCGTGACGATTTGCTCGCTGTTGAGACCTTCCGCCTCCGCCTCGTAGGTGACGGTCACGCGGTGGCGCAGCACGTCCATCGCGACGTTTTTCACATCGTGCGGAGTGACGTAGGCGCGGCCGTTGAGAAAGGCATGGGCACGGCTGGCGAGCGCAAGATTGATGGTCGCCCGCGGCGAGGCACCGACACGGATGAGCGGCGCGATATGGACGCCGTATTCATCGGGGCGGCGGGTCGCGTGGACCAGCTTGACGATGTATCGCTTCACCTTTTCATCGAGATAAAGGCCATTCACCACCTTGCGGGCCTGCTCGATGGCGTCGAGGCTAACAATCGGCTGCGGCACGGGCATCTCCTCCGTGGTGCCGGCGAGATCGAGCACGCGCATTTCCTCATCCTCGGTCGGATAATCCATGACGACCTTCATCATGAAGCGATCAAGCTGGGCCTCGGGCAGCGGATAGGTGCCCTCTTGCTCCAGCGGATTCTGCGTCGCAAGTACGAAAAACGGCGATGGCAACGGAAACGTCTGCTCACCGATGGTCACCTGCTTTTCCTGCATCGCCTCCAACAGCGCGCTCTGCACCTTGGCGGGGGCACGGTTTATTTCGTCCGCGAGGATGAAATTCGCGAAAACCGGCCCGTGTTTTACCCGGAAACGGGCCTCGCGCGGATCGTAAATTTCCGTGCCGACGATGTCCGCCGGCAGCATGTCCGGTGTGAACTGGATGCGGTTGAATTTCGCATTCACCAGCGAGGCCAGCGTCTTGAGCGCCAGGGTTTTCGCCAAACCCGGAACGCCCTCTAACAAAATATGTCCCTTTACCAGCAGCGAAATCAACAGGCGGTCCACCAAGTCGCTCTGACCGATCAAATAACGGCCGATTTCCCCGCGCAAGGGATGGATCCAGTGGGATGCCTCGCTAACCAGGCGCTCCGCGTCCGCCTGACTTGGCGTGGCTGACGGGCGATTTTCCGTTTCAAATGTCATGTTTCGATTGCGTTGATTCTGAAATAATCCGGCGTGTTCACGCCACTCCGTTGTAGCGGCAAAGTGCCCGGAACTCGTCTAAAATCCCGCGGGATTCCAGCGTTTTCCGGCCACGCGGTCGAGATTGGCCGACCCGGTGAAACCATCCAAGCCCGAACTGGCGGGGCCAGTGGACAGTGACCTGAAAATTTCACGAAAAACCCGGTGCCATCACTGCCACAATGCACGCGAGGATCGTTCTCTCACATTGGCCCGGCACTTGCTTAGAATATGAACAACAGGACTGCCACGCCCATGTGGCACACGCATCAGTCCACTCGCAGATCCTTCCAAATGAAACGCTTACGTGTCCTGGAGCTCGGATGGGAATTCCCGCCATTGATCAATGGCGGCCTCGGGATCGCGTGTCTCGGACTCTCCCGCTCGCTTGCCAAACACGTCGATCTAACGGTCGTCGTTCCCCAGTCGTCGCCCGATGCGGATTTCAAGGATTTCGATCTGCGCGGACTGAACCAGATCACACTGGAGAAGTTGAAAACCGTCGAGGCCCGTTACCGGTACGAGAGCTTCGCCCAAGTGAGGAACGTCCCGGTTTTTCTCGATCCGTATGAGGACGATGAATCACGGGAGGATTCCCTAGCAGATCTCGAATTGGCACCCGGCGCAGAACGCATTTTTTCTGAAACCACGCTCCAACAGCTCGAATCCTTCAAGGTCGGCGATCTCTACGGCCCGGATATCGGCGGCAAGGTGATCGAGTTTTCGAAAATCGCCGCGAAGCTCGCCCTGCTGGAGCCTTTTGACATCATTCACGCTCACGACTGGATGACCTTCCTCGCGGGCGTCGAGGTGAAAAAAGCCACCGGCAAGCCGCTCGTCGTCCACGTCCACGCCCTGCAATACGACCGCGCGGGTGCAGAGGCCCGCGGCTGGATCTACGACATCGAGAAATATGGCATGGAACAGGCCGACCGGGTCATTCCTGTTAGCCGCTACACCGGCGAGATCATCACACTCCACTACGGCATCCCCGCCCGGAAAATCCGCCCGGTCCACAATGGAGCCGACCCGGTGGATGCCTTCGCCACGAAGAAAAAGTTCCCCGAAAAACTCGTGCTCTTCCTAGGTCGCCTGACTTCCCAGAAAGGCCCCGAATTCTTCCTCGAAACCGCCTCCCGCGTCATCGCGAAAAATCCCCACGTCCGCTTCGTCGTCGCGGGGACCGGGGACAAACTCCGCCCGCTCATCGAATCCGGCGCTTTCCGCGGCCTTGGCGGTCATTTCCATTTCACCGGCTTCCTCGACAAGGAAAAGGTCCACGACCTTCTCTCGATGACCGACGTTTACTGCATGCCATCCGTCTCCGAACCCTTCGGCCTCTCCGCCCTCGAAGCCGCCCAGTTCGGCATTCCCGCGGTGATCTCCAAACAATCCGGCGTCGCCGAGGTGCTTAAGGGAGCCCTCAAGGCCGATTTCTGGGATGTGGAACTGATGGCCAAACACATCAACGACCTTCTAACCGATGACGCGCTGCGCGAACGCGTGGTGGAACAGGCGAAACTCGACATCGCCGCCTCCACCTGGGACGCCGCCGCCGCCAAGGTGATGAAAATCTATGAGGAATTGGTTAGCCAGTCCCCGTAAACACTCCAAACCCATGCCCGACGTTTGTCTTTATTTCCAGGTTCATCAACCGAACCGGCTGCTGTCCTACGACTTCTTCCGCATCGGAGAGAACGCCGTGCACGAGGACGAGGCGATGAACATCGAGATCCTCAACAAGGTCGCGGAGAAATGCTACCTGCCCGCGAACCGCATGTTCCAGCGACTCGTCGAGGAAAACGACGGCCGCTTCCGGATGGCTCTCTCCATCAGCGGCATCGTCATCGAGCAAATGGAACGCTACCGGCCCGATGTGCTGGAGTCGTTCAAGGAACTCGTGGCCACCGGCAGCGTCGAACTTCTGGCGGAAACCTACTATCACTCGCTCGCTTTCGTGCATTCCAACAGGGAGTTCGACCGCCAGGTGGAAATGCATCTGCAGAAGTTGGAGGAGGTTTTCCACGTCCGTCCCCGCGTCTTCCGCAACACCGAGCTGATTTATAACAACGCCATCGCCGCCAAGGCCGAAACCATGGGCTTCGATGGCATCATCGCCGAGGGCGTCGAGCGCAACCTCAACGGTCGCTCGCCCAATTTCCTCTACCGCGCTCCGACCACCGCGCGCATCAAGACCCTGCTCAGGAACATTCCGCTCTCCGACGATCTGGGCTTCCGTTTTTCCGACCCTAACTGGCCCGGCTATCCGCTCACCGCCGAGAAATTCGCCGACTGGATCGCCGGCTGCGATGGCGATGTCGTGAACCTCTGCATGGACTACGAAACCATCGGCGAGCACCACTGGGGCGACACCGGCATCTACAAGTTCTGGCAGGCGATTCCCGACGCGCTGATCGAAGCCGGCCTGCAATGGGTCACGCCCACCGAGGCGGTCGAACTCTATCGAGCGTCGCGCGATTACGACAGCGAGGTCATCACCTCATGGGCCGACACCGAGCGCGATCTATCCGCCTGGATGGGCAACGTGATGCAGCAGGAAGCCATTGCCAAAGTGCACCGCCTGGAGCAGGAAATCCTCGCCGTCAACGACCCGGCCCTCACCGACATGTGGGCGAAAATGCAGACGTCAGACCACTTCTACTGGATGTCCACCAAAGGCGGCACCGACGGCAGCGTGCACACCTATTTCACGCCCTACCCGAGTCCCTACGATGCCTACATCTATTTCATGAACGTCCTCGCTGACCTCCAGATCCGCCTGCGCCGCGCGCAGGAAGAGAAGGGCCTCTCTTAACGGACCGCGAAATTCATTTCGCCTGTTCGTCCAGCGCCAGCGACGACGAACAGTCTTCGCGCTTGCAACCCCGGCCCCTGACATCACCCTCCGTGATTATGAAAATTCCGTGGCTTATCGCATCCGTCGCGCTTGCATTCCTATCCAAATCGAGCGCCGCCGAGTTCCACCTAACGGACAAAAAATCCAACATCCAATCCCCCGCCATCAAGGAAGCCAGCGGACTCGCCGTCTCCCCAAAAAACGAAAATTTCCTCTGGGTCATCAACGACAGCGGCGGCAGCCCCGAACTCCACCTCATCGGCACCGACGGCTCAGAACGCGGCAAGGTGAAAGTCACCAACGCGAAAAACACCGACTGGGAGGACCTCGCCTCGTTCACCCTCGACGGAAATTCCTATCTGCTCATCGCCGACACCGGTGACAACAATTCCAAACGCAAGTCCGTCACCCTCCACATCCTGCGCGAACCGAAACTCCCGGCCGATGGCCAGAAACTCGATGGCACCGTCGCCGCCGATTGGCATATCGACTTCACCTACGAAGGCGGCCCGCGCGATTGCGAATCGGTCGCGGTGGATTCTGCTAGTGGAAAAATCATCCTCATCAGCAAGCGCACCAAGCCCCCGGAAGTTTACGAACTCCCCTTGCGAGCTCCGAAAAAGAAAGGTGTGCTCGTCGCCAAAAAAATCGGCCAGACCGCGGTCACAGCCCCGGTTTCCCTGCCCTTCGCCGACCAGCCCGTGAGCATGGACATCAGCGAGGACCGTTCCCTCGCCGCCGTGGTCACCTACTACGGCGTGTTCCTCTTCCCCCACAAATCCGACGAGAGCTGGGCCGACGCATTCTCCCACAAGCCCGTCCCACTCGGCCCGCACGGCATCGGGCAAGCGGAGTCCGTCGCGATCTCGAAAGATGGAAAATCCATCTACGTGGTTGCCGAAGGGAAGAACTCGCCGATCAGGATCTATCAGAGATGACTTTCGTGAAAGGAATGCCACTGGAAATCCCGAAAAGGTTTGGGTGTAGGCTAGAAACCGGACTTGCGGTTCCGCAGCCTTTTGAACCTCATCAATCATGACAAAGCGCAAGCGATGGTGTCTGAAGGCAATCGCAGCCTGCGCCTTATTGTTAGCCGCGGGCATCGCGCTTTGTCTTCCGCAGATGGGCGCGATGGCCATGCTCCATCCCTTCAAGCGCCCGATGATCCGCACCACCCCCGCCAACTGCGAGGAACGGACCTTTGATGGCGAGGGCGTGAAATTGAAAGGATGGTTCGGGGCTGCCTATGGACACCGCCGTGGCACGCTGGTCTATCTGCACGGAATCGCCGACAACCGCGCCAGTGGAGCCGGCGTGCTCGAACGGTTCCAGAAGCGCGGGTTCGATGTGATCGCCTACGACAGCCGCGCCCACGGCCAGTCCGGTGGCGACGCATGCACCTACGGGTTTTTCGAAAAACAGGATCTCCGGCGAGTGCTGGACACCGTGGCTCCCGGACCCATCGTTTTGTTAGGTGGCTCGCTCGGCGCGGCGATCGCCCTACAGGAAGCCGCAGGCAACAACCGCATCTCAACCGTCATCGCCGCGGATTCCTTCTCCGATCTCCGGACGGTGGCAACCGAGCGGGCGCCGTCTTTCTTCACCTCCAGAGTCATCGAGAAAGCCTTCGCGATCGCCCAACAGCAAGGACACTTCCAGATCGACGCGGCGAGTCCGCTCGAGGCCGCCCGATCCATCAAAATTCCGGTGCTGTTGATTCATGGCGAGGCAGACCAAGATACCCGCCGGACCACTCGCGGCGTTTGTTCGCCGCCCTATCAGGCCCGAAGCGACTCATCCTCGTCCCAGGAGCCTCTCACGGAAGATCTCTCGGCGGAAAAGACGTCTGGAAGCAAATCGACCAATGGATCGACTCCGTGGTCGGCGGTTGAGTTTCCAAATTCACCGGCAGCCCGATCAATCCCCACTCTTCAACACCTTGATGAAGGCGTCCTGCGGGATGTTCACCTTGCCGAACATCTTCATCTTTTTCTTACCTTCCTTCTGTTTCTCCAGCAGTTTGCGTTTCCGGGAAATGTCGCCGCCGTAGCACTTGGCGGTGACGTTCTTGCGCATGGCGGAGATGGATTCGCGGGCGACGATCTTGCCGCCGACGGCGGCCTGGATGGCGACGACGAAGAGGTGGGAGGGGATGACATCCTTGAGTTTTCCGGCGAGGACGCGGCCGTAGGATTCGGCCTTGTCGCGGTGGACGATGGTGGAGAACGCCTCAACGGGATCGCCGGCGATGAGCATGTCCATCTTGACCATTTTCGCGGGGCGGTAGCCGGAATGTTCGTAGTCCATCGAGCCGTAGCCGCGGGTCATGGATTTGAGGCGGTCGTTGAAATCGACGAGAATTTCCGATAGAGGAAGGACGCAGGAAAGCATGACGCGCATGTCGTCGATGGTTTCGGTGTTGGTGACATCGCCGCGTTTTTCGAGGACAAGCTGCATCATGTCGCCGATGTATTCGCCGGGGACCATGATATACACGTTCACGATCGGTTCGCGGATTTCCTGAATGCCCTGAGGTTCGGGAAAGAGGGTCGGGTTATCGACGATGACTTCCGAGCCGTCGGTCATGGATACTTGATAGATGACGGACGGATAGGTCGAGATGACATCCATGTTGAACTCGCGGCGGAGGCGTTCCTGGATGATCTCCATGTGGAGCAGGCCGAGGAATCCACAGCGGAAACCGAAGCCAAGCGCGGTGGAGCTTTCCGAGCTGAAGGTGAAGGCGGCGTCGTTGATCTGGAGCTTGCCCATCGCAGCCTTGAGCGCCTCGTAGTCGGAGGACTCGACCGGATAGATGCCGGAGAACACCATCGGCTGGATTTCCTTGTAGCCGGGAAGCGGCTCGGGGCACGGGTGGGTGTTGTCGGTGATGGTGTCGCCGATCTTCGCCTCATCGGCGGATTTCATGTTGGCGATGACGTAACCGACGTCGCCGGCGACGAGCTTTTCCCGGGCACTCATCTTGGGTGTGAAGACGCCGACTTCCTTGACCTCGTAGGTCTTGTTAGTATGCATCAGCTTCACCCGCTGGCCCTTTTTCACGGTGCCGGAAAAGACGCGGACGTAGGAAACAACGCCGCGGTAGGTGTCATAGATGGAATCGAAAACGGAACAGCGGAGGAGCTTGTCCGGATTTTCCACCGGAGCGGGGACGCGGGCGACGATGGCTTCCAGGATATCCTCGATGCCGATGCCGGCCTTGGCGGAAGCGGGAATCGCATCCTCGCCGGGGATGGCGAGAATGTCCTCTAACTGCTTGCGGCATTTCTCCACATCGGCGGCGGGGAGGTCGATCTTGTTGAGGACCGGGATGATGACGAGGTTCTGCTCGTGGGCGAGGTGCAGGTTGGCCACGGTCTGGGCTTCCACGCCTTGCGCGGCATCGACCATCAGGATCGCGCCTTCGCAGGCGGCGAGTGAACGGGCGACTTCGTAGGAAAAATCGACGTGGCCGGGCGTGTCGAGCAGGTTGAGCTTGTAGGTTTTTCCGTCCTTCGCCTTGTATTCCATCGCGACCGGGTGGGACTTGATGGTGATGCCTTTTTCCCGCTCCAGATCCATGGAATCGAGTAGCTGAGCCTTTTCATCGCGGACAGCCACGGTGTTCGTGGCACCCATCAGGCGGTCGGAAAGCGTGGTTTTCCCATGGTCGATGTGGGCGATGATGGAGAAATTTCGAGTCAGCTTGGTGGGCATGGGCAGAGGAAAGTCAGCGTGGGCGGGGCGAGGGAAAGCAGGAAATCGCCGACAAGGCACGAAAAAACAAAGGAGATCACCGCTGGGACCCTACATGGGATCGAGGCATCTCACGAAGCAGGTAGCGACGCGGAGTTGTCGGGAAGCGGCTTCGGGCGGTTGTCGTGGTCGGGGGATCGCCGGAAGGGTGCTGTGGGCGATGCGCGGGATGGCCTGGCTGGCGTCCTGTCGGAGTTGGGGGGTGAAAGCTCGGCATTACCGCCCCCGGTCAGGGAACACTCCCTCGCGCAACTCATCCATGGAGATGGTCTGGATTTCACGCGATGTCGTTTGCCTGACTCGTTCGGCGACCTCCCCATCGGAAACGTCGTAATCCGGATCGGGCAGCGGGTGGAGGAGGAAGCTGGCCAACGAGACTCTTTGCCCCACGAAAAGTGCGGCGGCTTGTTCCTTGAATTCCGCAAGACTTTGCATGGCGTGAAGCTACCAAAGCTCAATGCGGGGAAAAAGGAGGATTTTGTTGCCTGAAAATTGCTTTTGAGCCGAAGTCCGTTGGGTGTTTCAGCCTAAAGCGTTTGCCCATTTCGCGATCTCCGCCTTCACGTTGGCGATCGAAGGCGCACCCGGATTCGTGCGGGCGGCAAGGGCAGTTTCGAGGGAGAAAACGTCCTTGGCATCCGGGCCATAAGCGGGGTCAACGGCAGTTAGATCGAGCTGGTCAAGCGGGGTCTTGGTGGCGATGGCTTGCGCGACGGCCTTGCCGACGAGTTCGTGGGCGTGGCGGAAAGGGACGCCCTTTTTCACCAGATAGTCGGCCAGGTCGGTGGCTAACAGCATCGGATCGGAAGCGGCGGCCTTGCAGTTTTCCTCGCGGAGTTCCATGGCGGAGATCATCTCGGTGTTGACGGCGAGGATGAGGTTCAGGGTGTCCACGGAGTCGAACAGCGGCGGCTTGTCTTCCTGGAGGTCGCGGTTGTAGGTGAGCGGCAGGCCTTTGACCGCAACTAACAGGTTCATCAGGTTGCCGACGAGGCGGCCGGTCTTGCCACGGGTGAGTTCGCAGACGTCGGGGTTCTTCTTCTGCGGCATCAGCGAGGAACCGGTGGTGTGCGCGTCGGATAGAGAGGCGAATGCGAACTCGGCGGTGCACCACAGGATGAGGTCCTCGCTGAGGCGCGAGAGGTGGACGCCGCAGAGCGAAATGACGAACAGCACTTCGGCGATGTAGTCGCGGTCGGCGATGGCGTCCATCGAGTTGTGAGTCACGCCCTCGAAGCCGAGTTCTTCGGCGATGGCGCGGCGGTCGAGGTTGATGGTGGAGCCGGCGAGCGCGCCGGAGCCGAGCGGGGAGATGTTGAGTCGCTTGCGGGCGTCGGTTAGGCGGGATTTGTCGCGCTCGAGCATTTCGACGTAGGCGAGGAAATGGTGGCCGGCGGTGACCGGTTGGCCGCGCTGGAGGTGGGTGTAGCCGGGGATGACGGTGGCGGCGTATTTTTCCGCGCGGTCGAGCAGGGCCTTTTGCAGGCCGGTGATGGCGGCAAGCAGGCCATCGATCTCGGTGCGGGCGTAGAGGCGGGTGTCGGTGGCGACCTGGTCGTTGCGGGAACGGGCGGTGTGGAGTTTCGCGCCCGCCGCGCCGATGCGCTTGGTGAGCTCGGCCTCGATGTTCATGTGGATGTCCTCGAGCGAGGTCTTGAACTCGAATTTCCCGGCTTCGATGTCGCCGAGGATTTCCATCAGGCCGTTTTCGATCTGGGAAAATTCCTCGGCTGTCAGCAGACCGGCCTTTAACTGGGCGCGGGCATGCGCGATCGATCCGGCGATGTCGTGCGGAAACAGGCGCCAGTCATACGAAATTGATTCGCCGAATTGCTGGACGAGTGACGAAGTATCTTGGGAGAAGCGGCCTTTCCACATGGTGGTGAGATCTGAAGGATAAATGATGCCGCAACGGGGATGCGGCGCGGGGATTTGAAACCCGAACGCTGGCGGATGAAATGAGATTTTTTCCCGAATCCGCGAACGATCCTTCGCCTCCTTGCACTATTGCTGGTCGAGCAAGCGATCCCGCAGCTTCTTGTCTGGCAGGCTTTCCGCCCACGCCTGCGCCGCCGCCGGGTCCTTGGCTGTCAAATACCGCATCACGACCGTGGCTGAAGCTGAGGACTCCGGAGTGCCGGAATTTTCCGCCACCCACAGCTTGGCCGCATTCAGATCCTTGCGGCACCAGCTCGCCACCCCCGAAACCACGGCGTTCGTAATCCCGGTCCGGCTTGCCCAATCCAGCGCCGCCACGGGATCCTTACTGACATAGGCATCGGCGGTCGCAGCCACGACCCGACTCTCCGTCACCCAGGGTTTGTCCAGATTTGCCTCCACAAACGCGGCGGCTTTCTCCGGGTGATGTTCCTGTTGCTTGCCTGCGATCAGCTCCGCAAATCCGTTCCGGTCCTTGGGGGAAAGCGCCGCTTGGTCCAAGCCTGAGAACCAAGACTCCAAGCCCTTTTGTCCACCTTGACGACTGATCGCCTCGACGACCGATTTGTATTCGCCTTCCAAGCCCATGCCGCTCTCAATCAGCCAGTCCGCCGCTGCTTTCGGATCCACAAAGGACCAGCCCTCGACCATGAAGTAGAGCATATCGCGATTCCCTTTGGCCAAATCCTCACCCTCCATGACGTAGCGTTTCGCCGCCTCAGGATCAACCTGCCCCCAACTGATCATCGTTTGCTTGCGGGCTTCATTGGGTGCCGAGGGGTGCCATCGCGACCAATCCTGCTGACTGACGAACTCCATCGCGCCAAGGGGATCTCGCCCGCCCCAGTTCGCCCATAGTTTTTCCCATTCCACGTTGGACCCGCTGCCATCCAGATCGTTTGCACGGATGAGAGCCACCAACTCCGGATATTGCCCGACATTGACCCTATCCAGCAAACGCTCGAACCTCTCGAACCGCCGGGACGGAACGCTCTCACGCAGAATCCCGCGCACGGATCGGGCGAAATCTTTCGATTCTGTCTTGGTGCCTGCTTGGCCATTCTCCCTCCTCCTCGCGCTCCCGCCCCTCTCATTTTCCCCATTGTCGTCGCCGCGCGAAATCCTCTTCCGGTCTCCATCAGAAAAATTTCCGTCACCCTCCCCGCTTCCGGACAGCTGTCCCATCCACCATCCCATCGCGCCACCGACACTCAAACCCGCGACCAGCATCCAGACCGCGGCCTGATTCAAGAAATCCGATCCCTTGTTCATAGGATCCCACTCGATCATCATTCCGCTTCTGTTGGAATCAAAATTCCGTGGTTTCAAAAATGCGCTCAGGAAACGCCGGTTCGCCAGCCGGCCACTTCGATGATATTTCCCGGAATCCACCAACTTTCCATCAACAAGAGTTGCATTCCCCCGGTTCCGGCTGATGGATTTGAATAGTCGGCAATTCCGCCGGCAGCTACCCCCTCCATAAAACCATGACCACCATCATTCCCATGATCAGCTCCGGCACCGCCGGTCCGCTCGGCGTTCTCCACCTGCCACGACTCTGGCTCAAGGCCTCACTCGGCGCGGCGGGCAAGCTACACCACGATTATCCATCGTGCGGCCACGGCTACGACCAGATGGTCCTAGACGGCCTGGGCCTCGACAAGGCCGAGTTCGAGTCATTCATCGCCGATAGCAAGCCGACCTATCCCGAATTTGAAGCCTGGGTTCTCGAACAATCCGACGGCTCGCTCGATGCTGATGCCGTCGCGAAACTCAACGCCGCCATCACCGGCTACAACCACGCCGACGATGTCCGCAAGGAAATCCTCTGGGCGAACGACATCCCCGACGAAGGCAAAATCCTCGACGCCATCAACCTGAACAACCTCGACGACTGGCAGGCTTTCCACAAGGAAGTCATCGCCTGATCGTTAGGGAGGGTGGGACTATGGCCCACCTGGACGATGGAAAGCGAAAGCACGGAGCGAAGCACACCTCTTTCGCCTTCCATCGGCACGTCGGCCGAAGTCCGACCCTCCCTATTTCCGCAGCATCTCCCTCAACGCCGGATAGTCGATCTTCGCATTGTGCCTCCGGTCGAGCGGAAGGGATTCCAGATAGATGACGCGCGTGATCCCGAAATCCTCCGCACGCCGCTTAACAACATCCGCTTCGGAGGCGTCGCATTTTTTTCCGACCACCAACGTCCGCTGGTTTTCCCAATCCATCGCGGCCATCCGGATGCCGGGGAAAATTTCGCGCAGCGCGCATTCGATCGCGAAAGGATAACGCAAGGCATCGACCGGCAAGCCGTCGCGCGCGGGAAATGTCGGCAGTTTTTCCGCACAGCGCCCGAGCAACCAGACGCGGCCTTGGGAGTCGATCCACCCCGCGTCACCCGTCCGATGCCATACCTTTTTTCCATCGTGGATCTTCGTCTCCTCGTCGCCGATGCCGTCGAGGTATCCACGCAGCACGTGATCACCGCTGACGATGATTTCTCCGGCATTTCCGGCTGATAGAAATTCCGGATCATCCGCTGCGAGCGGTGTCCCCCACCGGTCCGCGATGATCCGCAAATGGATTTCGGGAACCGGCACACCCGAGCAAAGTCCCCCGCCCCGCCGGGTGAGCGCGTCGGTTTCTTCGCCCGCTTGATCTGCTGGAAAATGGGCGATGGGCTCCGCTTCCGTCGAACCATACACCGAGTGGATGGAGGCTTCCGGCAACGCGCACCGCAATCGGCGTAACAGATCGGGAAACACCGGAGCGCCTCCCGTGTAAAGTCTTTCAAAACGAGGCATCCCTCCAGCCAGTATCCCTTCGAAAAACGCGGGCGACGCCGCACAGCGGGTGACATGAAATTTCTCACACTGAGCGGTGATCGCTATGACATCGGGCGAACCCGGCTTCGCTAGATCTGTCGCCGCCAGCACGCTGGTTAGACCGGATGCGAGATTGGCCAACACAAAAACCGGCAGCGTGATGAGATCCACTTCGCCATCCTCGAATTCCAATGATTTTGAAAGCGCCCGATGCTGAGCTAACAAAAATCCATGACTCCTGACCGCCGCCTTCGGAACACCGGTGCTGCCACTCGTGAAGGTAACGAGCGCCGCGTCATCATCCGCGACATCGACAAGCGGAACACCTTCGCCATCCGTTCTCCAGGCTCTTGCCGCCGGAAACCATCCGGAACAGATGGAAATCGGGATGCGCCGCATTTCCGGGACCGTCAGCCGCAGGCAGTGCGCTTTCCACGACCCGAAAAACGCATCCGGCATCAGCCGCCGGCAACAAAGTGATAGAAATTTCCGCCCCGCGGATGGATCGGCCAACATCACCCTCAGGCCCGAATGAAAAGCAGAGAGAAGGAATTCATAGAGCTCGATGGAAACCGGTTGGAAGACAAGCACCACCTGCCCGCGTTTGAGCCCCATTTGCCGCAACTCGCCCGCCCCGGCACTCACTCGCCGGGACAATTCTTCATAGGAAACCACGCGATCTTCGCCACGAAATGAATCCACCAATGCCGGCCGATCCGGATGCATCCTCGATCTATCAGCCAATAGCGAGACGAGGTTCATAGCAATCGGGAAAAAAGCGCATAGCGGCGGATGACTTCGCCATGGTGACGGCCGGTGATTTTCAAGGACGTGTTCGTCTCATGCTGGAGCGCGTGGATGGCTTCGGTGTAGCCCTTCTCCCGGCCGATCCGGTGAAGTTCATCGATCAACAAGCTCCCCAGACCCGCGCACCGTGACTCGGGATCAACGGCCAGGGTCTTCACGATGAGCGCGGGCTTCTCCCCGCGAGCCGCCGCTTCCAGATCGGGAATGCCGAAGACGAATCCGCACGGCACGCCATCGCGCTCGGCGATTCGAACGAGATCTGCATCCACATGGTCGCGGACTTTCCGATAGGCAGCGAGAAACGCCTCTTCCTCCAGCGGCGTGTAGAGGAAATTGTGGGAGAAGCTCTTGAGGCTGACGGTGTGGATTTTCCGCAACTCTTCGTCATATCGGGAGGAATCCAAACTCCTAACATTGATCGACCGGAGCAACCGCGATTTCACCGCTGGAGAAATGGCCTCGCCGCCATCCAGCGGCATCACCGAGGACGAATAACGCGACAACACCGAAAACCCCGACCGCTCCCACCAACCGGGATGCTCCGCCGGGTTGCGCGGTTCCAACAGAAAAGATCCCCGCCCGCTGCTGTCGGTCACGAAGCGATGCCCCTGCCACGTGTTGCCATTCATCGGGCCGACGGCGATGTGGCAGCCTTGTTCGCGAAGATAGTTGGCAGCACCATCGAGCAACCACTTTGCCGCCGCCGCATCGCTCGCCGTGAAATCTCCGATGGTTCCGATTTTCACGGCGTTCATCACCGGCGTATCCCGCCACCATAGCGCCGCATGAGCGGCTAACGAATGTGTTCCGGCTGTCTCAGCCGTAACACATTCCAAGGTCGCCACATCAACCCTAGCATCGGAATTCTCCTCGCCGGGCTCCTCGGAAACATGCAGCTCAAATGATTTCATGAAAGAAGGAAGGCGGAGGTTGAAGCGGCGAGCGCGAGAAGCCCTTTGATGATCCAAAGCCCCGTCACGTGCCCGCGGTAACTTGAATGGATTTTCTGAAAAAGCAAAGTCACCGTCCACATGCAAGCCAGCGCGACCGCCATCGGGACTAACAACCGCGCGGACTCCGGCCACAGCCAGATAAGTCCGGGGAGCGACGCGACAAGAAATCCCTTGATCACCGAGCGGACCGGCATTGCCACCCGATGAGGCATCCACATCCGGGTCGCGGTGTCGAGGATCGAGAGTTGCGCGCCCATCGCGAAGGACACTCCTGCAAGCGCCACGGATATGGGAACCCGCCCGAACTCGGTGGCAATCACCCACGGCAGGCATGCGATGGTGTGGGAAAGCACCGCATCCAACCGGTGGTCGAATTTCCTCGTCAGGCAATGCTTCCGCGTCGTCACCACATGGCAAACAAACACCGCCACCGGGGGAAGCGCGAAACGCCAGTCGGCCAACACCGCGCAACCATATCCCAGCAGCACACTTCCTAACAAAGCCCCGCCGCTCAGCGTGGACCACCTTGAGCCGGTGAGCACGAGAGCCAGCAGGAGCGCCAGCACCACGAACCGCCCGATCAATCCCGGCATCTCCAGCGGCAGCAGTTTCTCCAATATGAAAAAGCAACCTACCGGCAGCACCAGATTGTCGAACCCACGGTCGGAAATCCCCTCCGCCATCATCGCGAGGATTCCCAAAATCAGGCCGATCCACAGGGCATGCATCGCATCCACCCGACCGCCTAGCAGCAATGGCAGGAATCCGCAGAGGAAAGCGGTGAACCAGAAAAAGATCGAGCCCTCGACTGTCTTGAACCCATCGCCAGAGCCATAACGCAGCTTGCCCCAGCGTGTGCCGACCAACGCTCCCGCCGCATCGGCAATCGTTAGAATCAAAATCGGAATCACATACAGATAGAGATCACCATCTGCCAACGCGAACACCATGGCGACTGCAGGCGCGAAAAGAACCTCACCATACGATGGCCGCGCGACCCCATGCAGCGCCGATCCCACTCCATTTCTCAGCACTGGAAAAAACCGGATCAACCCCAGCGGCACAGTCGCGATGACAGCAAGGACCCACACCGGCAGCGCCCGCTCAAACACCCATGGAAATGCCGCGCACGACAGCCCCATCGCGACATGGACCGATTTCCTTGCAACTTCCGGCGATGCGCCAACATGCAGAGCCACCGCGCGGATCAACGGCAGACCGAGAAACAATCCCGCCAGCACCCCGGCCGCCGCCCACCATTCGTTTCCGCTCAACCGATGACCTCCTCGACTACAAAGCGACTGTAGAAAAACGCCCGGTCCCGGGCAAAAAGTGAATCAGTTTCGCACGACTTCAGGCGGTCCGCCAGCGACTCAGGTCTGGAGCGAGGGGCGAGCATGTTCCAATACGCCAGCCGCGCGCCGGGATTGGACGAGTCGATCATTTTCTCCAACAGGTCGCGCGTGTTCTCCTCACTCATGTATTCGAAAATATCACTGAGATTGAAGGCATCATAGCGTCGATCCGGATCCCGCGCGAGCCATGCTTCCAACGGTTCCTGGACCACGGCGAAGCGGTTTTCTTGCAACGCCTTGCGGATCGTTTCGAAATTCGCCTCCTCCAGTGCTTCGGGCAATACTTCGCCATGGATTCCCGTTAGAATCCAATGCAGGTAGGGATTCTCAGCGGGATCAAGCTCGACCAACGCATGCCTCGTCCTGCCCAGAATCCGATCCGCCACCGAACCCTCGACATATTTGAAAAACTCCGGGTCGCGTCCCAATGCGCCCATCACCGTGCGGGAAAAGAACCCTTGGAAAATCCAGCGCCAACGGCGGTTGTCCCAGATCTCATTGTAGAACCGCACGCGTTCTTCCGGAGATCGTTCGACCAGCAACGAGAGCACCCGCTTGCGGGAATGCGCCAGCGGTAAAACCACTTTCCGGAACATCGCGAAATAGCGCTCGAACTTCCCGGCCGAGCCGATGCCGTTTTCAACCGCTTCCGGCATCGAGTCCCAGAACGCACGGACGTCGCCTGGCAATTTTTCCCGGCAAGCGCGGTAAAGACGCATTCGTTGTTGGGACCGCCTCGATCCTAACAACTCAAGAAAACTCCCATGATCCAATACCAGATACGCCGCGCGTCGTAGTTCGATGCAGGCAATCTGCGCGGCGTTCATTTCCACTGCCGTCACTGACCTCGCACCCGCAGCCAACAAGGCAAAACTATTATCCCCTGCCGAACCGATGCTCAGGCAGTGACGCCCCGCCGGTTTCAACCCTTCCGTCAGCAACCGCGAGTCCTCCCAACATTGCGCATAGCGGATCGCCGAGAAATCGGCGCGGTGTTGGATCTCGGAGCGACTCACGCGTCATTCTGGTAGAAATCCCGTCCTCCGGGCAAGCATCCAGCCCCCGCGCGACGCCTTTTTGAATCAACTCGCCAGGAATTGGGGTGAGCGGAACTCAACGGACGATAAAAGCGGGTGATCATCTGGGTAATGGTTTCCCACTCAACCGGTAGCGATTCAAACCCATGAAATTTTCCATCCTTTCTTCCGTCACCATCGCAGTCCTCGTTGCCCGCATTTCCGCAGCCCCCACCGATGACGCCGACCGCGCCGCGCTGCTCAAAGGCGTGGCCGAGATCAACACCGGTGGAATTCCCGGCGGTGTCAGCGCGTTCGGACCGGACGCATTCGCCGTGGTCGCGGGAAAAGATGCGGGTGGCGCGCTGCTCCCCATCGTCTCCGCCGCGCGGTGGGACAAGGGCCGCCTCGTCGCGGCCGGGCACGACGGATTTTTCCGGACGGCGAACGAAAGCGGAAATGGCGCGTTCCTCGCCAACGCCGCCCGCTGGGTTTCTGGCACGAAGACAAAGCCCAAAATCGGGATCCTGAAAAACGACACCCTGCTTGAACACTTGAAAGCCAGCGGACTCGACGCCGTCGCACTCGATGAAAAAGACTGGTCTGCGAAACTCGACGGTCTCGACGCCGTCTGCCTCTCTCCTTTCTGGCTGAAAAATGAAGAGATCCCCTCTTTGGAAAGATTCATTCGTTCCGGTGGCGGCCTCCTCGCTGGCACCACCGGCTGGGGATGGGTCCAGATTTTCCGCAAGGACAACCGCCAGCTCGCCAGCGAATACCCGGGAAACATCCTGCTGGAAAAAGCCGGCCTCGCCTTCACCGGCGGCATGCCTGCCCGGACACTCCCGCAGGCCTTTGCCACCGGCGGCGACTTGAAGTTTCTCAACGCCACCACCGCGCTCCAGGCTCTCACCGACAACTCCGGCAGAAAAAACCAACTCGCTCCCGCCGCAGTCACCCAATGCGCCGCCACGGTCGCCGATGCGCTGCGCTCGCTTCCTCCGGACGATCGCATCCTGCTTCCGAAAATCGCCGCGCTGTCCAGCGAGACCCCGTCCATTCCCAAGGAAACCACTCCTATCAGATCCTCCGATGCGATCTCCCGGCTCATGCTCACCCGCGAAACTGAAATCCTGCGCTCGACCAAGCCCGAGCAGTTGAAGGCTCATCCCGCCGCCGAAGCTTTCCCTGGGACTGTCGTCAAATCCGCGCCTCGCCTCGCCGAGCGCACCATCGCCGTCGATGTCTCGATTCCCCAATGGCACAGCACCGGACTCTACGCCGCGCCGGGTGAAGTCATCCGAGTGACCATCCCGCAGCAAGCTGCTAACAAAGGAGTCGGCGTGCGCATCGGTTGCCACACCGACGCGTTGTGGCATCTCGACCAATGGAAACGCATGCCGGAAATTTCCCGCCGCGAGCTCCTCAAGGAAGCCGTGACGCTCGCCGCCAATCCCTTCGGCGGCCTCATTTATATCGACGTTCCTGAAAACGCGCCACGGCTCGTCATCAACGTCACCATCTCCGGCGCGGTCGAGGCTCCGCACTTCATCCTCGGAAAAACCAGTGTGGAGGATTGGAAAAAGCGAATCCGCAACCATCCCGCGCCATGGGCCGAACTTGAAACCAAAAAAATCATCCTCAGCGTTCCTTCCGAGAAAGTTCGCCTGCTAGACAACCCCGACGAGCTGATGACGCTCTGGGACAAGATCCTCGATGCCGAAGCCGACCTCAGCACGATTCCGCGCGAGCGCAAACGCCCCGAGCGCATCGTTCCCGACATCCAGATCGGCGGCGGCTACATGCACAGCGGCTATCCGATCATGACCCACCTCGACGGTGCCGTGGAGCAATCGCTTTCCACCACCGAACTCGGCAAGGGAAGCTGGGGCCATTTCCACGAACTCGGCCACAACCACCAGCAGCCCGACTGGACCTTCGGCGGAACCACCGAAGTCACCTGCAATCTCTACTCCCTCTACGTGATGGAAACCGTCTGCGGAAAACCACCCGGCCAAGGCCATGAAGCCATGGAGCCCGGCGCCGTGGAGAAGCGTTTCCACACGCATCTCACTTCTAACGATAGATTCAACCGTTGGAAAAACGATCCCTTTCTCGCTCTAACCATGTATGACCAGCTCCGCGTCGGCTTCGGTTGGGAAACCTACAAAAAGGTCTTCGCGGAATACCGCGCCCTACCTAACACCGAGCGTCCGAAAAACGACGATGAAAAACGCGACCAATGGCTCGTCCGCTTTTCCCGTGCCGCCGGAAAAAACCTCGGACCATTCTTCGAAGCCTGGGGCGTCCCCACCACCGCCGCTGCCCGCCAATCCATTGCGGATCTGCCGGCGTGGATGCCGGAGAGCTGGCCGGAGAAGTAAGTGGCCCCCTTCATGAAACTACCGAGTCGGCTGGATGACTTCCGCGTAAGGTTTGGCCACACTACCGCTTTTGGTAAGAATCCCTGATTTAACAAGCAATTGCCGCTGCTGCTCTGGCGTCATGGCACGCAACGCTTGCTTGGTCTCCTTCAAGGCGCGCTTCACGTCAAAACCAATGTCGTTTGGGATTCCGTTACTCATTTCTCGCCAGACGATGGCAGGAAATACCCGAGCACGCAAGCAGGTTCACGAACGGCAATCTGGATATGGGAGCGGCGACGAATCTCCGATCCTGGAAAAACCGCACACCCCTCTTGGAACACTCCTCGAACGCTATGGAACTTGGTCGCATACTGCGCCTCCAAGCGCTCGATGTTCCAATTGATTGCGGCGCAGTCCAGCTTTCGAAGTATTTTGTCGGAATCCCGTGCGTGAACCGGTTCATTTTCGGGAATGGTTTTCCCCGCTTTTTTCAGAGAATCGGAGAACTCAGAAAAGGATGCCTCCAGAACTTCTGGATATCCGGCATCCAGCAGGTCGAAGCATTGTCCCAAATGAAGCACCGCCCCTAACACCGCAGCCTTCTTGATTCGTCCTCGTTTCCGCTGCTGCTCCGCCCATTCCAGCGCCCGCTCAGGTCCATGCTCCCAAAAATAGATGCCATGCCCCAGCCAATCATAATCATTCTGACTGCGGTCCAATTTGCCGCCGTGAAGAATCACCTTGTCTCGCACGGATACATCGCATCCGTGGTAGGCTATGACGAGGCGTTGATAATCGAAATTCCTCATCAGATTTTTCCTCCCATCATTCCGATACTCGAACGTTCCGGACTTGAGTCCGGGATTCCCTGCACGGCAAGACGAATGAGCGCATCGTCATAGCCGAGCATGCGCATGGCCGAAAAAATCACGTCCCGCTTGCTGCGATTGCTAAGATTCGATAGCGCCCAATACGGCGTGTCTTGGATCTTCACTGGGAATGTGCTCTTTCCACTTTTTTCAATCGTCTCGGCATCCATCGCGATCTGGATACGTTTGCCAAACTTGAGGCCCGGCAGTTTTCTCGCGAATTCCTCCGGCTTTTCTTTGTGCAGGAATTTCAAGATTTCAAAATACCGGTCCCGCCCGTTGAGATGCTGGAAACGGTTTGAGCTCATCAATTCACGCAATGCTGTGGACTCATCCAAGGAGACCTCGCTCGGGCACTTCAAACTACTTTCATGATCCACCGCAAGCAGTCGCCGGATTACCGACTCAGGCGTCTCTCCAAAGTCGCGGACCCGCGCTTTGAGCGCCTCGAATGTTTCGTCACTGACCTCGATGACCTTCATTTCGCCCTCATCCTGTCCTTTCAAAGCTAGCACGTCCATTTAATAATTTGAATTATTTCAATTCTTTGAAGCTCGATCCAGACCTATCGTCTGAACAAGTATCTATTTCTGGTCCCTATAAACCAACCAGGTATAGCCAATCAGAATTCCAGAATTCGGATCGTCCCGGCAGCTCCGTCCATTTCCACGAGGTCGCCGGTCTTCAGCGTGGTGGTGATGCCGGGGAGCGAGACGATGCACGGCAGGCGCAGCTCGCGCGAGACGATGGCGGAGTGGGAAAGCAGGCTACCACGCTCGACTAACAGACCGGCGGCGGTGGGGAAAAGGACAACCCAGCCGGGATCGGTCTGGCGGGCGACGAGAATTTCACCGGTTTCAAGACGTGCTCCGCGCGGATCGAGCACGACCCGGACGCGACCGGTCACCCGGCCCGGACAAGCGCCGGTTCCGGTGAGGGAGGATTCGGTCGTGACTGATGGACGGGTGTTTTCAAATCGGTCATACCGGCTGATCGGACCACGCGTTTCGAAACGATCCGGTGGCGCTTCGGTGGCTTCGTAGCGGGCGAATTCGGCACGGCGTTGTTTTGCCAGGGTTCCGAGATTCGCGGTGGTGCCGGTGGCTTCCAAAACGGCGAGCACTTCACCGAGTTCCAGATAGAAGACATCGTTGGCGGATTCCAGGGAGCCGTCGGCATGAAGGCGCTGGCCGAGCGTGCGGAGGATGGAGCGGACCCGGCCGAACAGGCGGGTGCGCTCAAAACGCAGGTTTTCCCGCGAGTAAACACGCTCACGGGCCTGGCGGAGGACGTAGCGGAAGATGAGGCGCTTGACCGGGCCGAGCTGGCGGGAGTGGTCCGTCGGAATTTCTGTTGGAGTTTCGGAAGCAGTGATGGGACGGCCCGCCATTGCGCCAATGGAAAGAAGCAGACTTGCAGGATCGTCGCGAACGGTGGGGCTTTCGAGTTTCAGTTCTTCAAGGCAGCGGTCGCCGAAATCAGTGAGATACTTCTCGAATTCGGCGGCGAGTTTCGGTGCCTTTGCGAGTGCCGAAAGTTTTTTGTTAGCGTCAATTTGCGGGTCGGCGAGAGTTTGGGCGAGTTCGGGATGGACGGCGGCGAGAGCGGCCATTTTTACGATCCGCCGGGGTGGCTCGGCGCTGATGATGTCGCCGCCGTCGAGCAGGAGTTCGTTTTGCAAAGTGCCGCTGCTGTCGCCTAACCACTTCACGCACAAACTACGGAGTACGCCGTAGAAGATCATGGCGAAGAAATCGTTGACCAGCGGGGCATCCCACTTCTTCAGAAGCTGGCGTTCGAGATCGCGATAGTGGGCGACGAGTTCCTCACCGCTCATTCGCGGGATCGGCACCGGCGTGGCGGCGAGCGCGGTGTCGAGGCGGATTTGGAAACGGGCGATTTGTTTCCGCAGGCCTGTTAGCTGGCGGATCAGGCCGAAGCCGGTGCGGACGAGTGACATGCCATCGGCAAAGCGGCTGGTGGTGTTTTCCGCGACGATTCCTTGGACGATTTCATCGGGCATCGGTTCGCGGACGCCCATCATTTGGTCCATGAATCCGCGATTCAGTTGGAAGCCGGGCAGCAGGGCGAGCACGCGATACCAGCTCACGAGATTGTAGTAAACGCGGCCGCGGATGAGACCGAGCATTTGCGGAAAGACGTCGTCCGAGCGCTCGATGCGGTCGTACGGGACGGACATGAGCTTGCAAAACTCGCGGTAGGCGGATTCGTAAATCCGGCGGGCGAAGGAGAAGGTCAGCGGCGTGGTGACGCCGCCGTAGCTTTCCGCGATGTTGCTGTTGTCCCAAACACGGAGGGTGTCGTCGGGATCGAATGTTAGGATGAGAGTCGTAATCGGCCGGGACTGGAGCAGCCAGAGTTTCCCGGAACGGTCGATGGCCCACTCGATGTCCTGCGGCTGAGCGCAGGCGGCTTCGCAGCAGCGGGCAAGCGCAGCGATTTGGAGGGCTCCGGCCGGTGTAAGTTGAGAGTCCTCCGGCTGTTCCTGGATCTTGTCGTTTCGATCAATCCGCCAGGTTTCCCCATCGACCTCGCCGGAGACGAGTTTTTCACCGGTGCCGGATACGGCGGAAATGACGATGGAACCGCGCCTGCCGGTGACAGGATCAGCGCTGAAGGCGACACCGGCGCAGCGGGCGTCAATCATCCGTTGGACAAGGACTGCGGGTTTTTCAGGAGCGGGAAGACCGTGTTCGCGACAGTATGTTAGGATGCAGTCGCTTTTCGCGGACGAACGGACATCGGCGATTCTGCGGGCGACATCGGGGGCCGGGACATCGAGGTAGCTGGTGAATTGTCCGGCGAAGGAATGGGCCGAGCCGTCCTCCATCATTCCCGATGAACGGACGGCGAAAGGCCCGGTTCCCAACGCATCAACGGCGCGCGGGAGTTCCTCACGGGTCCACGCGGCGTCGGAGGGGATCGCGAACCATTCCGGAATGTCGAAGCCGTGTTTGCCGAGTCGCGCCAATGCGGCGCCTTTGCCGCCGAGGCGGGAATGTTCGGGCGTGTCCGGATGAAGGAAGGGCATGGGTGGGAAGAGTTGGGAGAAGTCGAACCGCGGATGGACGCCGGTGGATATTATAATTATTTCAGTTTTTGATAACCGGGTTCTTCATGTCAGCAACAGCGGCACGAGGCCTAACATCAGGTAGAGCGCGAGCGTCCAGATGGCTGAAATGGCTTCCAACTTTTTTCCACGGAGCGATCCTTTCAAATAGGCTGGCTTAAGCGCCAAGGCAAAAAGAACAAAGGGAGCCAGCGCGAGCGACACCGGCACCATGAAATCAATCGCGCGGGCTGCGGCGACCGCGCAAATGAGCGTGGCTGACAAGGAACCAAGCCACACATTCGACGCGACGGATTTGCCCCAGAGCCGGCTGTAGGTTTCGACACCCTCTTCTTCGTCTTCGGGTTGACGAAGTTTACGGCCGATCTCGATGACGATGCCGTTGAAGAAACTGGCGGCGAGAAACCAGCCGAGTCCGGATGGTGCATGACTGCCGCGAGGCAGCCATTCGCAAGCGGTACCGAAGAAATCGACCAGCGGCATGATGCCCATGTGGGTAAGCAGATAGATGACGGGACGCTTTTTCAACCAGTCGCGGCAGAAGAACTCGACGCTCATCAGCGCGAGGTAGCTCCAGGCGATTCCTAACACGATCAACAGCCGGACATCCAACGCGAGCACCAGCGCGGTTTGCGCGGCGGCGGCCAAGATGAAGAGTATCCGCAGTTCTTTGAGCGTCACCAGCCCGCGCGGCACCGGTCGATAGGGCCGCCAGCGCGCGTCTTCCTCCGCATCCTTGAATTCGTCGGCGATGCGGAGTTGCAGGAACATCAGCAGGCAAACGCCGAAAGCGGTCAGATACATCTGCCAGCCGGGAGCCGGGGCATGCCGCAGCAACGAGGAAAACGAAACCGCGCACGCGCTGAAGGCGGCGATCAGCGGGCCGTGGGCGAGCAAGGGGAAGCGCTCTTTTTGATAGATCCACCAGCGGTTCATGGAGCCTTGCGGGTGCGGGCAAGCTTGCGGTGAGCGCGGGAGAAATGACCGGCGCTCAGTGCGGCGATAATCGAGAGTTCGCCGGCTAACAAAAGCCCGGCGCAGACTTCGGCAAGTGCGCGTGATTTTCCATTTCCCGCGAGGCCCATCAGTTCGAGGCACGCGTTCTGCGTCGGTAGCCCGGTTCCACCGCCGACGGTGCCGACCATGATGCCGGGCAAGGTCACCGACGCGTATAGCCCGCCGTCGGGCGTGACTTCGAAGCGGGTGACGCCGGTGGCCGATTCCGCGACGCAGGCGGCGTCCTGCCCGGTCGCCAGATAGAGCGCGGCGAGGCCGTTGGCGAAATGCCCTTGGATTCCCAAGGTCCCGCTGAGCACGCCGCCGATCGCCGACATGCGCCAGTAGTCGGCCATCGCCTCGGGCGTGGTGTGGAGGAGTTTGGAAATCAGCTCGGCGGTGAGTTTCACCTCGGCGGTGACCTTTTTCCCGCGGGCCGAGGTAAAGGCGCGGGCGCTGGCCTTCTTGTCGCCTGATAGATTCGACTCAACGTAGTAGCGCAGCGGATGAACCGGGGTTTCCACGAGTATCAAATCGCAGACGGCCTGGGTGGCGAGCGTGACCATGTTCTGGCCGGATGCGTCGCCGGTGGTGAATTCGAAATTCAGATAGACGTGGTTGCCTTCGACGGTGCAGCCGACATCGACGAGCTGCCCGTGGGAGGTGGTCGTCGCAGCGGTTTTCTGGAAATCCTCGAATCGCGACATCGCCCAGACGACGAAGCGGCAGGCATTGGCCGCCGTTTCAAAAACGAACGCGGGCGCGCGGCTCAGACTCTCGTAAAGCACCATCGCCGAGCAACCACCGGCGGCGGTGATCACCCGGCAGCCACGGTGATAACTCGCCACCAGTGCGGCCTCGGTCGTCGCGAGCGGGACCCAATAGTCGCCTTTTGCGGCAAGCCCGTTGACCCGCAGCGGCCCCGCGAGGCCGAGCGGCATCCGCAGCAGGCCGATGAAATTCTCCACATTCCCCTGATACCGGGCGAAATCGTCGGTCGCACCCTCCAGCAAAATTTCGCGCAGCGCCGGGTCGGCACCGGTTTCCTGCCACAGGGCGAGGGCGCGCTCCTTGGAAACTTTCGCACTCCCGGCGGGCGCATGCGGAAGATTTTCGAGGTCCGGCTTCAGCCTTTCCGCCACGGTTTCAAGGCTTTGGGCCCCCAGCATCCGCGCAACGTGATCCTGCGTGAGTCCTCGTTTCCCGGTCATGTGCCGAACGATTGTCGGGCATCGCTGGCCCGTCAATGGATTTGAAAAACCGGGAAAATTCGCCAGACATCAATTCTTCCCGATGTCGGGACCCTGAGCTCAACCGAGCTTGCGACTGCGGCCTTTTTCGTTGGTCGCTCCGCAGACGGGACAATCGATTGTCCGGACGTGGCTGGAGTCCTCGAATGCGTGCAGGCAGAGGCGGCAAACGACGCGGTTCGCCAGCGCCCGTTTTTCCACCCGGTTGTGCAGGGTTCGGGAAATCACTGCGAAAACGGGCACCAACGCGAACGAGCCGAGCACCGCGATCAGCACAAAATCAGCGAGCTTCAGATCCATCGGCAGGTTGGTTGGTGAATCCGACACCCAGGGCGATCCAACGGTCTGGCTTTCCGGGTTCCGGCTTGAATGGCACCCGGTGGAGCCACGCCTCCAAGGCTTCGGCAGCGAGTTCACCGGCTTTCCCCAAGGACACACACTCCGTCACGCCGCCCTCGGCATTCAAACAAACGAGAAACCGCCAAGACGGCGACGACAACTTGTCATCCACCACGGCATCAAAGGCGGGAAACTTCTCCGGGATGGTCGCGCCGGCATTCCCCGAAAGCGGGTAAAGCTCCGGGGCCAGCCTGAGATTCGACAAATCCAGCTGGCTGCCTGCAACGGATTTCCGCACCGGGTAAAATACTTCCCCCCGCGCCGCGAGGACCAGCGGTTGGACCAGGTTTTCGTCCGGCAAATCCCGGATCTCGGGCACATAGGCCGGAGGTTGGTAGCGGACGGCATCCAATGCCTTGCGCTCCATTTCCGCCAATCCCGCCCAATCCGTAAGCTCGAACCGCGACGGAAACGGCCCACCTTCGCGGGCCCGCAACGTCAGCGCCCGGCTCTGCGCGTCGTCCCCGAGATAAATCAGCGAGCCCTTTCTCGGCGACGATTTCTCCGGCACCAACAGCCGGATCCGAACGGTGGTGACGAGCAGGGTGAATACCGTGCCGACAACGCCAACGGCGATCAATTTCGGGATCAACGGAGACCCGCGCGGACGCCAGTTGAACACCCACTCTTGGGAATTCGCCAGCTTCCGGGGCTTGGCCGGGTTTGTCGTCATGGCTCCACCGGAGGTTTCGCGGGAGCGGTGGCGGGTGGGGTTTTGCCCACGATGGCCAGCCGGAATCCCTTGCTCAGCACCAGTTCCGTGATTTCACGTTCGGCACCCACCGGAGTGCCAGCGTCGGTCTGGAGCAGGACAATCGCCTTCGTCGGCGCCCCGTCCGCACGGAGTTTGTCGAGGCGTTCGGACAACTCCTCCTTCGTCACCGCCTCCCGCCCGAAATGGATGCGTGGGACCGGTTCCCCCGGACCCAGCGTTACCACCAGCGACTCTTGGTAGCGCTCCATTTGAAACTTCGATGGCGGCAAATCCACCGCCACGCCCGACTGCAAGACCAGCGCCGGGCCCAGCAGGAAAAACAACTGCATCAGTGCGAAAATATTCAGGATCGGCACCGCGTGCAGAAATCCCGGGCGCTCCGGCAACGTCATTTCCAGCTTCATTTCACCGGATCCTTCTTCGATTTCACCGGCTTCTTATGCCCGGTGGTCTCACCCCGGAAGGGCGCAAACTCCTCCTCCTCACGGGCATCCGCGATGAGATGCACCATTTCAATCCCAACCCGTTCGATCCGATGCACGAGCCGTTTCGCCCGGCCGAGGAAATAGAGGTAAAACAAATAAAGCGGCACCGCCACCGTCAGTCCCATCACCGAGGTGATCAACGCCGTGAACACTCCCGCCGACAACTCCGCAGGACCGGTGAAACCGCCTTGGTCGCTGACTTTTTGAAACGTTTCCAGCATCCCGACCATCGTCCCCAGCATTCCGACCAGCGGGGCCAACAACGCCGCGCCGAGGATCGCCCGGATGTTTTTCTCAATCCGCGGCACCTCCATTTGCCCCGCTTCCTGCACCACATCCCGCAGATCCGCCCGGCTCAGGTAATACCGCAGCAACGCCGCGTGAGCCACCCGTGCCGCCGGTCCCGGCGCGCGGGCCGCCTCGTGCAACGCCTCCGCGAACGCCCGACGACGAATGTGATGCGAGAGTCCGACGAGCAGGTTACCCACATTGATCCGCGACCGGTGGAAGAAAAACATCCGCTCCACCACACAAACCGAGCCGACAAACGCCAACCCCAGCAGCACCCACACCAGCGGGCCACCCTGCTCGATCAGTCCGGAAGGTTCAATCAATCCCAAAATCATCTGGCGCAAACTAAACGCCAGCCCCGCCTCGCTGGCGAGTCACAAAAGCAGTCGAGGATTTCCGTCCATTCTTCCGCTGGGGAATTCCAAGAACGGACTGAAGTCCTGGACGCCATTTTTCCGCTTCCCACCATTTCCCCTCCCACTCCATCATCCGCCCATGCTTCATATCACGTCCGCCCTCAAAAAGCTCCTGCTCCAGAAATCCGTGCGCACCGGCACCTTCACCCTCGCATCGGGCAAAGAGAGCGACCTCTACATCGACTGCCGCATGACCGCGCTCGATCCCTTCGGTGCCAATCTCATCGGCGACCTCGGCTGGCACGCCGTCCGTTCGAAGATCCATTCCGAGCACCTCAAGATCGACGCCATCGGCGGCATGACGCTCGGGGCCGACCCGATTTCGCTGGCCGTCGGCATGACCTCCGCCACCCGCCACCCTGCCGAGGCACTCCAGGTTTTCACCGTCCGCAAGGAGCCCAAGGGCCACGGTGCCGGCAAACAGATCGAGGGAAATTTCAAATCCGGAGACACGGTCATCGTCGTCGATGACGTCATCACCACCGGCGGCTCCACCTTGAAAGCCATCGATGCTATCGAGCGCGAAGGCGGAAAAGTCGCCTTCGCACTCGTTCTTGTCGATCGCGAGGAAGGAGGCCGCCAGGCCATCGAAGCCCGCGGCATCCATGTCATCGCGCTGTTCACGCGGAGTTCGCTGTTGGACGAGTGATCTAACAAAACTCGGTTGCCGCGTCTCGCAGCAACTTCTCTTCCACACCCCGTTGCTGCGAGACGCGGCAACCACTCCCCCTTTTGTTTCCGATATGAAACGAGCACTCGCCGGGTTGGCCCTGCTAGCAATCGCCTGCACGGGCAGCAAGCAGATGGATTATCATGTCGAGGGCGGGAGTTTCGTTCCCGCATCGTCACCAGCGTTGCTGTATTCGGGCCGTTGGGACCGGACGGATCCGTCGCTACCGAAGGCTTCGTGGCCGGGGTTCGCGGTGAGCACGGACTTCAAGGGAAGCTCGATCCACGTGCGGATGAATGATTCTGGAAATTATTTCAACGTCGAAGTGGACGGAAAATTCCTGCGTGTGGTCGGTGGGGAAAGCGGGTCACACCTCACCTACCTGTTAGCTGACAACCTCGGAGAAGGTGCCCACCGCGTGCGCCTGCAGCG
The DNA here is from genome assembly GCA_040386755.1 of Verrucomicrobiota bacterium. Classification (GTDB taxonomy): domain Bacteria; phylum Verrucomicrobiota; class Verrucomicrobiia; order Verrucomicrobiales; family Akkermansiaceae; genus Luteolibacter. The sequence continues at coordinate 240,219 of JAZKEY010000004.1, forward strand.
ACGGAACATCAATTTCGACGAGCCTACCGAAATCGAGGGCTTCGTGGTGGATGCGGACGCGCGGTTGTCCCTGCCGGAAAAGTCGAACCGGAAGCGCATCGAATTCATCGGCGATTCCTACACGGCGGCGGAGGGCAACGAGGCGGTCTCGGCGACCTTGCCGTGGGAGAAGAAATTCCCGGTGACGGATTTCTCCAAAGGTTACGCATCATTGTTAGGTGAGGCGATGGATGCGGATGTCACGGCGGTTTGCCGGTCGGGATCCGGCTTGGTCTGCAACTGGAAGGGCGGGCGGAAACATCCGATGGGCGAGCGCTACGACTGGACCTTGATGGAGAGACCGGTGCCGGCCTGGAAGTTCGGCGAACCGTCGGCGGATCTGGTGGTGATCAGCCTGGGACTGAATGATTTCAGCGGCTTGAAAAATCCGGATGGCACGGTGAGTCCGGCGGCCTCCGCGGAATTCCGCGCCGCTTACCGGCAGCTCATTGCGAAAGTCCGGCGTCGCCACCGCAAGGCGCGGATCGTCGCTCTGAGTCCGTTCACGCCGTGGGCCAGGGAGAACATTTCCGCAGTGGTCGCGGCGGAGAAGGCGGCGGGGAAGAACGACATTTTCCACGCGCAATACGACAATTTTCCCGACGGCTATGTGGCGGACGGCCATCCTACGGTGGCAACGCATCGGAAAATGGCGGCGCAGATCCTCGATCAGCTCAAGCTGCTAGGCCTGGCGTCGGATGCGGGAAGTTTGCGGGAACGGTAATCGAATCGCGATTTCAGCGAAAGGACCGGGGCCTCGAAACACTTCCAACTGAGCCACGCGAGGACCAGCGAAGCAGCGGTGGCGGCAGCGGTGTAACACAAGGTCGCGGGCCAGCCGGTGCCGAAGACGCGGGTGATCCAGCCGTCCCACAGGAAATAAATCCAGACCGGCTTCAGCGCGTGGTGATAGACGTAGATGCCGTAGCTGTATTTCCCAAGCCAGCGCAACAGGGGCGACTCGAAGATATCACTGCGCAGCGGACCGCTGGCGCCACTGGCGGCGAGCCCGACCATGGCGGTGCCGAGAACCAAGGCCAGGCTCGGTTCCATGAACGACAGGACGGGCAACACGGAACGCTCCAGCAACAGCAGGGCACCCGAGAGGACGGCGCTGGGGATCAACAGCTTTTTGAATTTCGGCCACGCGCCGGGCTCGCGCCAGATGATGGCCAGCCAACCACCCGCCGCGAGGACACCGAGCCGGCCGAGCGTGGAAACATAGGTGGCGCGGTCCCCCATCAGCCAGGACAGCCCCATGAAGACGAACGGGCTGGCGATCACCATCACCACGCACAGCCGCTTCAGGTGCCTTACCGGCGTGAGATAGACCACCAGCGGCCAGACCAGATAGAACTGTTCTTCCACGGCGAGCGACCAGAAGTGGCCGAGCCCGACCCACGTCGGCGAGGCAAGCCACTCGCCCTTCACCGCCATGCCGATGTTGGAGGCGTAGAGCCAATACCACGCCATGGAATCGTTACCAGTTAGAAGCGGCCGGTCCTGCGGGGTGATGAAAACCACTGTCAGCCAGGAGACGGCGAGCAGGCCGTAATAGAGCGGGAAAATCCGCAGCGCGCGGCGCATGTAGAAGACACGGAAATAATTGGGGCTGCTTTTCGAATCGATCAGGATCCCGGTGATGAGGAAGCCGCTGAGGACAAAGAAAAGATCCACGCCCAAGTAGCCGCTGTGCAGGAAACGGGCGACGGGAGTGCCGCTTCCCAGATTGCCCCCGACCACGATGAAGTGGCTGAGCATGACCATGAGGATGGCGAGGCCCCGGATGCCGTCGAGCCCCGGCAGGTGGCGGCGGCTCTCGCCGGGAGTCGGGTGGCGGGTGACGTCAAGGGCCGTCATAAGGCGGCGGTGGCGCTTTCCGATGCCGGGGAAAATCCGATTTTCCTTAAGAGATATGGCAGGATGACCTCGTCGCCGGCCTTTTTGTTAGGATGCAGGCCGTCAGGGGCATAGCTCCGCCAGCGATCCGGATGGTGAGTCATGATGTCGCGCCACACCGCGGAGAAACTGATCAGGCGGCAGGAGGTTTCCTCCGCCACCCGCCGGTAGCCTTTCTGATAGTCCTCGATCCGCGAACGCTTCGCGAACGCCGGGCCGGTGGGCGGATTCATGACCATCACGATGACATCGCAATACGGAAGTTCATGGCGGATGCCGGTGATCATTTCCCGGAGATTCGCCATCGATTCACCGACGCCGAGTTTCGAATCCTCCAGCGCGTCGTTGATGGAAAACTCGATGAAAACGGCGTCCGGCCGATGGACGAGGACACGGCTTGATAGATTGGCGAGTCCCCAGCGGGAGTCCTTGCCGCCACCGGCGGCGTTGATGATCCGCAGCTTGTTGCCATAGGACGCGCGGAGGGTGCTCTGGAGTTCGGCGGGCCACGCGGCGTTCGCAGTGAGGCTGGTGCCGTAAACCACGATTTTCTGCCGCTGCCCCTGCGCCAGCGCGGTGAGGAAATAAGCCTCCGACACCTCCGCCCGGAGCAGGCCCGGGAGGAGTGCGATCGCCGCGGCGGCGAGAATTTTCGAAATGGAAGCCATGGGCTGCGGGTGGCCGCAGGTTAGGTGGAGATCGCTCCGTGGCAAGCAAATGGGAGTGGCGGCGGTTGCCCGATAAAATGATTTGCGAAATCCGGCGGGCTGGTCTTGTCTCTCGGCGCTGTCAGGGGCCGTGGAGGTTCGGCAAGCGAACCCCGCCAGGCCTTGATCGGAGCAACGGTAGTTTGTCCGGACTTGCCGCGGATTCCCTGGCGGCACTTTTTTTGCCAAAGGCTGGTCGCAGCGGCGGGGGTTCCCACAATCCACGTAGGGAGAAATGTTGGTGCAATGGTGCGGCAGCGCGCTACGATTAGCGCATGGTGGAAAATTCCCGGCCCAAAGACGCATCTCCGGAGGAACCGGTCGAGTATCGCCAAACCCTGAAAACCACCCGCCGCCAGTTCTGGCTGATTTCCAAGGCATTCTTCGCCTCGGAGCGCAGACGCAAGGCGCGGGGTTTCCTCATCACCCTGCTGCTGCTGGCGCTGGCGGTGGGGGCGGTCCAGGTCTTGATGAGCTACGCCGGACGGGATTTCATGACAGCCATCACACAGAAGGACCCGCCCGCTTATTGGAAGGCGCTCGGCTGGTATCTCGGATCCTTCGCATTGGCGATCCCCATCGGAGTTTACTATCGCTGGGTCGAGGAGCGGCTCGCGTTGCTGTGGCGGGAGTGGATGGCCCAGCATCTGGTGAAACGCTATTTCAACAACCGCGCCTACTTCCGCCTGCGCGGGTCCGAAAGCGTGGACAACCCGGACCAGCGGATCAGTGAGGATGTTAGGAATTTCACGGTCAGCTCGCTTTCGTTCCTGCTCATCGCGCTCAACTCGCTGATCACGCTGGTGGCGTTCGTCGGAGTGCTGTGGGGGATTTCCGGAAAGCTCGTCGTCGTCCTCGTGGGCTATGCCACCGTCGGCACCGCCATCAGCATCCTGATCGGCCGCAAACTCGTCCGCCTGCATTATCACCAATACGAAAAGGAGGCGGACTTCCGCTACGCCCTCGTCCGGGTGCGCGACAACGCGGAGTCGATCGCCTTCTATCGGGGAGAAAAACGCGAACATCTCGATCTGTTCAACCGTTTGTCGAAGGCGGTGGCCAACATGCGCCTCATCATCATCCGCAACCGTAACCTCGGATTCTTCACCAACAGCTACAACTATCTCGCGCTGATCCTTCCGGTCATGATCGTCGCGCCGATGTACATGCGCGGGCAGGTGGAATTCGGCGTCGTCACGCAAGCGGCCGGAGCTTTCGGCACGGTGCTGACAGCGGTCTCGTTGATCATCACGCAGTTCGGCGGCCTCAGCGCCTACCTCGCGGGAGTGCAGCGGTTAGGCAGCCTGTGGGACCAGCTCGACGAGCATGACGCGGAAGAACAACGCATCGCCTTCGAGGCGGCTAACAAACCGGAGGAAGGCAGCAGCATCGTGAGACTCGAAGGCCTCACCATCTGCACCCCGGTGGTGATGAGGACACTGGTTGAAAAACTCTCCTTCGAGCTCCACGCCAACCAAAGCCTCATCATCATGGGTGCCAGCGGCACCGGCAAAAGCTCCGTCCTGCGCACCATCGCCGGCTTGTGGCCCGGAGCCTGCGGCTTGCTCGAACGCCCCGCCGCCAACCAACTGATGTTCCTGCCGCAGCGGCCCTACATGGTGGAAGGCTGCCTGCGGGATCAACTGCTCTACCCCTACCCGGACCGGGGAGCCAGCGACGAGGAAATCCTCGCGGTGGTGGAGGCGGTCAATCTATCCGATGTACTCGAACGCGTGGAGGGGGACCTGGACCGAGTGGTGGACTGGAACAACATGCTGTCGCTCGGCGAGCAGCAGCGGGTGGCCTTCGCACGGCTGTTCCTGCGCAAACCCAGGTTCGCCTTCCTCGACGAAGCCACGAGCGCTCTCGACGAGGAGAATCAGGATCACCTCTACCGGAAGATCCGGGAATCCGGCATCGGTTTCATCAGCGTGGGCCACCGAGAGACATTGATCCAACATCACGACAGGCTGCTGATACTGGATCGCTCCGGATCCTGGAAACTCGAAGACACCGTGGCGGCCTGAACGGAATCTATTCCGCGCGGACCCCTTCGTAAACCACCAGACCCGACGCCGGAACCGGGAGGCGGAGCGGTCCATCCGCGGCAAAAGCCTCTGTCGCGGTTGGCTTCCCTGCGGAAAGAGTTAGAGCAGGCCGCAACACCTTTCCGGCCGTCTTCAAAGTCTCCGGCAAACGGATCTGATGGGTTCCATCGGAAGTCACCCGGTCCGCAGTGGATGCATTCAACACCACCACCACAAAGGATTCTCCGTCATCCGAGGCGCGCGCGAAAGCAAAGACTCCATCGTCATCGCTACTCGCCCCGCTGTCAGTCCACAGCGGGAACAATTTTCCCGTCCGCAACACCGGCAACCTGGAGCGCAGAGCGGCGAGTTGGGAAATCCCATTGAACGCCGACGAGGATTTCACCTCCGTCAGGGTCGGACCGCCCTTTTGCCGATAGAACATCATTCTCCCCGTCTCCCCATCCTCACCGACCTTGCCTCCACCATCCAGCAGATCAAACTCGGTGCCATAATATAGGCAGGGAATGCCGGGCAATGTCATCACCAATCCCTGCGCAAGCCGGTTCCTCTCCGCCGTGATCCCCTGGACCCGGAAGCGGTTGAGACCGTCGTGATTCTCGATGAACGTGATCATTTTCTGCTGTGCGTTCAGCCCATCGGGACCGGGGTTCGGATTGTATAGCGGACGTTTCCCCGCATCTGTTTCCGTCCGGGTCGCGAGTGATTTTTCCAATTTAACAGGTGAACCGAACTTCGTTCCGGGATGTCTGAGATACTCGCGGGCATTGAAGCAGAAATTGAAATCCAACACGGAATCCAGCGCCGGTTCGTTGCTTTGCGGCCAGTCGGAGCGCCAAGTGTATTGGCCCAAACGCACCGGGTTGCCATCATAGACCTCGCCGAACAACAGCTTCTCCGCGGCTGCCGGCCCCAGGCGTTTTCTCAAGCGGCTGGTGAACTCATCCCAGAATCCGTGGTGCACATGCTTCACCGTGTCGATCCGCAAGCCATCGACGCCGACGGTCGTCAGGTAAAATTGATAGATCTCCACGAATTCGTCCACCAACGCGTCGAAAGAACCGCCTTTCGGATCGGTCCATAAATCGCGCAGGGAGAAAAAGTCGCACGTCACCTCCTCGCCATCGTTCTTGCCAAGACTGTCCGATGAGAAGCCCTTCCGTCCGTAGCTTTCGAGCAGCGCTAGCCTTCCTTTCGTCGCGATCCCGGCTCCTAACAAATTCCGCGGCCCATCCGGCTGGGTCTTTCCCACGTTCCATTTCGGGAGGTCGGCCCATTTCGCATTCGCGTGAAATCCAACCTTGGTGAAGGGCCGCACCCATTCGTCCTTCTGGTCCGTGTTAAACGTGCCGTCTCCGTTCGAATCGTAGTAGAACACCGGCCCCGCGTGGTTCATGACAACGTCCTGGATCACCTTGATGCCTTTGGAGTGAGCCAGTTTTACAAAATCCTGATAGTGTCTCATCCGGCCTTCCGCGTCATCCGGATAGGGATTTCCTGCGAGGTCCGTCCTGCTCGTTAGATGGGGATCGATATCCAGCCAATCCTGCGTCCAATATCCATGGTAACCGGTTTTCCATCCGCCCAGATCATAGCCGGACCGCCAGACGTTCCGCACGACGGGAGTGAGCCACAACGCGGTCACTCCGAGCTGATTGAAATAGCCGGATTGAATCGCTTTTTCCATGCCCCTCAGGTCCCCGCCCAGATAGCGGGAGATGTCTTGTTGCGCCACGTCATGGAGTGCCGGATCGCTTCCCGCAGGGACGTCGTTGGATGGATCCGCATTGTAGAAGCGATCCGTCATCGCGAAATAAATCACGTCATCACTCCAAGGCCTCGCATCGACAGACATCCACGAAAGCAGGAGACAACCCAGGGTTTTGAAGCTCACAGCTGTAAATGTAGGCCCGCCTGTTTCGGTTGGTCAATTTCCCTGAATCGAGCCCGAAGGCTCCAGCACGCGAAACCCGCCGCCCTTTATTATCATATGACAATTCGCCAATTCAGGAATATTCTCCAGCTTCGCTGTTTTTGAACTCGACGCGATGAGATTTCACACCGACTAGGAGTTTGAAATGAAGTCAACACGCGTACCAAAAACCTCTGGATTTACCCTTGTCGAGTTGCTCGTCGTCATCGTGATCATCGCTTCGTTGGCGGCATTGGGCCTGACTATCGGGCCGAGAATGCTGGCCCGCGCCAAGGCGACGGAATCGATGCAAAACATCCGGCAGATCAGCCCTTTGCTGACAACCTACGCGGCGGACCACGCCATGACCTTGCCGCCGATCCGCGGACCTGTGACCCAGCCGGACGGGACGGTCACCGACATGCAGTGGAATGAGGTCTGCCTCACGCTCCTCTATCCGTCGACCGACCCGGAGAAACTCAAACAGAAGTCCTGGTGGGACCAGAACAAGGTTGTGTTGAAAAACCCCATGTTCAAGGACAACACCGTCCTCAATCCCGGATACGCCATGAACGAGATGATCGTTGAGAACATCGAAGCGGCCGACGCCTCGACACCTGCCTCGGGCGACCCGCTCGCCGTCAGCGTTCGCCTGGCCATGGTTCCCGAGCCGGCACGTACGCCGCTGATCGCTCCGTTCAATCTGTTCCGCTTCCGCTTCGATGACGCACAGGTCGCAAGCTTCCAAAGCGGCGTGCTGAAGGGGCTTCTATCTGAAGGCAAACTCCCGATCGTGTTCATGGACGGCCATTTGGAGATGTTGACGCCCAACGAATACAGGGACCGCCGGCTTGCTGCCATGCCCGACTCGGGATCCTCGTCGAATCCCGCCCCATAAGTCAGACCAGCTTCAGGATCATTTTAAATTCCTGATAGGCGGCCTCCCACTCCTCCGGATTCTCCGGAGTGAAGGTTTTGAAATCAAAGGAACGACGGATCAGATCACGGCCCGCCCTATAATCCGGCAGGTGGCCGTTGCCAATCATCTGGGTGATCACATTCCCGCACGAGGTCGCCTCGACCGGGCCGGCGACTACCTCGATGCCGAGGGCATTTGCCGTGGCCTGGCTGAGCAGCTCGTTCTGAATGCCGCCGCCGCCGGCGTTCAGGCGCTTGAAATCGCGACCTGTTAGCTTGCGGATGCGGTCGAAGACAACGCGGTATTTCAGGGCGAGGGATTCGGTGGCGACTCGAAGAACCTGGCCTTTTTCCACCGGCATCGGCTGTCCGGTTTTCTCACAGTAAGCGCGGATCTTGTCCGGCATTTCACCGGGAGATGCGAATGAAGCGTCGTCGGGATCGATGAAGGCGGTGAATGGCGTGGCTGCGCTGGCCAGCGCCGCCATTTCGGCGTAGCTGAGCTTTTCACCATCCAGTTCCCACTGGCGTTTGCATTCCTGAATCAGCCAGAGGCCGCCGATGTTTTTCAGGAACCTTACGCTGTCGGCCACTCCGAGTTCGTTGCAGAATCCGTAACCGAGCGCTTCCGGCGTGGTGATCGCCCTGTCGGTTTCGACACCCATGATCGACCACGTTCCCGAGGACAGCCACAGGTTTTCCGTGCCTTCCATCGGAATCCCCGCCACCGCGGCGGCGGTGTCATGGCAGGCGGAGGCCACCACCGGGATTCCCGACTTGCCGATGAAAGCGGCGACCTCCTCGCGGATCGGTCCTAACACCGTTCCGGGTGCCACGATGTCGCCGAAGATTTTCTCCGGCAGCCCCAAGGCGCTGATCACGTCCATCGCCCAGTTTCCCGTGACCGGGTCCAGCAATTGCGAGGTGGAGGCGTTGGTGCGCTCAACCGCGCGCCTGCCGGTCAGCCAATACGCTAACAGATCAGGAATGAATAACAGGCTCTCCGCGTTTGCCAGCGCCGGACTTTTCCTCTTCGCCTCGGCCAACAGATGGAGCGAGCTGTTATAAAAGTTCGTCTTGATGCCGGTCCTCGCATAAATCTCGGCCTCCGGTAGGATGCCGTGCATCGCCTCCGCCATGCCCTCGAACCGCGGGTCACGATACTGGTGCGGCATTCCCAACAGCTCGCCGTCCGCATCGATGAAACCGAAATCACAGGCCCAGGTATCGATGCCGATCGAAACGATGCTGTCGCCATGACGTTCCACCGAGCGGCGCAGTCCTTCAAGGATCTCGCGATAAAGGCCGACGATGTTCCAGAACGACCCGCCCGGCAGATCCGTCCCCGGATTGTCGAAGCGGTGCATTTCCTCCAGCTCCAGAGTGTTGAAGTCTGTGGTGGCGGCGATCACGCGGCCGCTGCCTGCTCCTAAATCGACGGCGATGAATGTTTTCCGGGCGGTCATGGGTTGCTTCCGCATCGTTTTTCATGCCCTCCCGGGATGCAACCCCGAAACGACTCCCCACTGAAACAGGCAGGCCGGATTGATTCCTTGCCACCGGGCGGCACTTCGGTTGGGCTGCGTTTGGAATTTTCCGCCATGTCCTCTTCCACTTCCTCCATCCGGTTCCGCCTCTCGGTGATGATGTTCCTGCAGTTCTTCCTGTGGGGTTCCTGGTTCGTCACCCTCGGAGCTTGTCTCGATGCGAACGGCCTCGCCTCCATCATCGGTGCCTCCTATGGCGCGGCACCCATCGCGGCGATCCTGGCACCGCTGTTCCTCGGCTTGGTGGCGGATCGTTTGTTTCCCTCTGAAAAAGTGATGGGAGTGCTGCTCCTCATCGGTGGCGCGGCGCTGTTAGCCGTTCCCTCATTCGTCACGAAGGAGGATGCGGGCATGGTTAAGAATCTTTTCCTCTTACATCTCCTCTGCTACATGCCCACGTTGGGACTGGGAAACTCCATCGCATTTTCCAACATCAGTGACCAAAGCAAATTCCCCGCGCTCCGCGTCTGGGGTACCATCGGCTGGATCGCCGCGGGACTCATCGTCGGCTTCCTCGGTTGGTCCACGAGTTTGAAGATCTTCACCTTGGGCGGCATTGCATCACTGGCGCTCGGAGTGTTTTCATTTTTCCTCCCCCACACCCCGCCGCCGGCCAAGGGGCAGCCGGTCAACCTCGGATCCATCTTCATGCTGGATGCCTTCAAACTGCTGGTGAAACCGGCGTTTTTCGTGTTCATCCTGTGCTCAACCCTGGTCTGCATCCCGCTGGCCTACTATTATAGCACCACCTCCATTTTCCTATCAGACATGGGTTTCCGCCAGCCCGCTTCCTCCATGAGCATCGGCCAGATGTCCGAAATCATCTTCATGCTCCTCATCCCGTTCTTCTTCCGGAAGCTTGGCGTGAAAATGATGATTCTCATCGGCATGTTCGCCTGGGTGCTTCGCTACGTCTTATTTGCCTACGGCGCATCGGATCAATCCGTCTGGATGCTTTTCATCTCCATCGCCCTGCACGGCATCTGTTATGACTTCTTCTTCGTCACCGGATTCATCTATGCCGACAAGAAGGCCCCTGCCACGGTCCGTAGCCAGGTCCAGTCGATGTTGGTTTTTTTCACCCAGGGAGTGGGCATGTATTTCGGATACCAGGTGGCGGCGATGAAAATGGCTGCAGGCGTGCAGGATCACGCCCCGCTAGCCGCAGCGATCAAAGCCGCCAGCCCGCCTCAGGAACCCAGCTTCGCCCAACAGCTCGGCCAGATGTTCTCGGTCGGACTGCCCGAGGTGGATGCCAGGTTGCTGGAAACGGCAGCCGGCCAGTGGAAAGCTTTCTGGTTGCTACCTGCCGGAATGGCCGCAGTGATCGCCATCATTTTCTTCGCCACCTTCTGGGATAAATCCGCAGATGGAAATGACCCGAAACACTAATCCGCTCACTTCTCCTCCCTTCACTTTCTTCCACTTCGACGTTCGATGTTGAACGTTCGATGTTCAATGTTCGCAATCTCTCCTTATGACTCCCATCCGCATCCTCTGCGCCGGTGCCGGCCACATGGGCCGATCCCACGCCATCGCTTATCATAACCTCCCCGGATTTGAAATCTGCGCCATCGTCACCCGCTCGCCGGAAAGCCGTGCCGCGCTGAATGCCGAGCTCTGCGGAAACTATCCGGAGTTCGCCGATTTCCACGAAGCCCTGCTCATCTCCAAGCCCGACGCCGTTTCCATCTCCACCTATCCGGATACCCACGCCGAATATGCGGAAGCCGCGTTCGATGCCGGATGCCATGTGTTCATCGAGAAGCCGCTGGCGGAAACCGTCGAAGCCGCCGAACGCATCGTCGCCAAGGCCAAGGCAACGGGGAAAAAACTCGTCATCGGCTACATCCTCCGTCATCACCCGAGTTGGATCAAATTCGTCGAGATTGCAAGGACACTCGGCAAGCCGCTGGTCATGCGGATGAACCTGAATCAACAATCATCCGGGGCGAATTGGGAAACCCACAAGAATTTGATGTCGTCGATCTCTCCGATCGTCGATTGCGGCGTCCATTACGTCGATGTGATGTGCCAAATGACCCGCGCCAAACCGATCCGTGTCTCCGGAATCGGTGCCCGGCTGAGCAGCGAACTCCCCGAAGGAAAAATCAATTACGGCCAGCTCCAGGTGACCTTCGACGACGGTTCTGTCGGCTGGTACGAAGCCGGCTGGGGGCCGATGATGAGCGAGGTGGCGTTTTTCGTGAAGGATGTTGTCGGCCCCAACGGCTGTGTTTCCATCGTCGCGGAGAGCGCCGCCAGCGCAGGACAAAGCTCCAATGTGAATGCCCACACTCAGACCCAAGCCCTTCGTCTTCACCACGCGAAGCTAGCCGCCGATGGCAGCTTCGGCAGAGCTGACGAAACCCTCCAACTCATAGACGAGCCTGATCACGACGAACTCTGCCTCCGGGAGCAAATTTTCTTCCTTGATGCCATCGAGAACAATGTCGATCTCAGCCACCACATGGCCGATGCCGTCGCCTCGATGCGGATCGTCATGGCCGCCGACGAAAGCTTCCGGACAGGCCGAACCATCGACCTTTAGCAGAGAAAAGAGCGCTTCACGCCTCGCAAACTTACCTTGTCCAGGCAGTCCATGATCGTCCGGCTCAGCCGAGTGAGTTTTTAGGATTTGCCATTGATCGCCACGTCAATAGCTTGCCTGCATGATCAAGCGCTTTCGATGGGTTTTTCTGGCGGTGTTAGCTGGTGGGGCGATCCTGTGGCTGGTGTTGCCAGGGGGCAGGCAGAAGGACGAATCAGCAGGGGCACAGCCGCTCCAAAACAAGGAGCGCGAGAGCTCCCGCCACCGGACGGGGGAGGTTGGGAAGAATCTCGCCTCACCTTTGGAAAAGAAGGTCGCGGAACAAGAGCGGTTGGTGGAGGACAAAAAGGAGATGGTAGTCGCGCTCGCCAAGGCCAGAGCCCCCATCTTACTGTCGCCCGAGGCAGCGTTATTATCACCGAGAGCATCGCCGCCATCAGAGGAAACCCCTGAGCAAGCGGCGAAGAAGGCTCAAGCGACCAAGGATTTCGAAGATGCAAAGCGGGAGTTTATTGCGGATAGACAATTGCTGCAGAAGTTGAAACTCGAGCTGGCCGAGGAGCAAAAAAAGAATGTGCAGCCGGCTCTTGATTCCCGCTAAGCAGGATTGACATAACTAAAGGCCGATCTCTCTGTCATACTCAGCTCGCCGCCGATCCGATCACGACAAGCTCTTCCTCCGCGAGCATCTCTTCTTCCTGAAGGGGTCATACCGGATGATGTGGATCTTCGGCTAAATGGACGACACCATTGAGTCGATGCGGATTGTTGCGGCCGCCGATAAGAGTTTCTGAAAGGGTGAAAACGGACGATGTTAGCGGATCTGACAAAGCATTCCTCACAAACCGGTGTATGAGATTTTCACCCGAAACAACGACAATAAAAGAAGCGGGCTTGCGCCCGCCTCTTCATTAAACAATCTGTCTTGAAAACCGATCCGAATTAGTTCCGGCGACGGCGGAGAAGACCAAGAGCACCAATCGCCCCAAGAAGAGCGGCCGATGGTTCTGGGATGGCGATCCCAGTTGACAACGCAACGCCCTGAGGAGTGTTAAAAGTTCCACTTGGCTGGGTAGTCACGGTACGAACGGTTCCGAAGACAACTTGGCCAATTGTATTGGCTGTAAGAGTCTGTGATCCCGCGCCAAGAGCATTTGGAGCGGCAAAGGTAACACCCGCATCAAAAACCGCAATTGCAGTTGAAAGAGCAAGAGTTGCACCATTTCCAACAAGGATAAACGCCTGCTTGCCAACGAAAACTGATGGAGCATCGGATGTTCCAAAGTCTGGAGACTGCGAAGCATTAAATAATCCATCAAGTGTCGCACTGACTCCGCCTGGCGCAGCAGGAACGGCGGTGAAGGCTGCAATAATTTCAAGCGCAGTTGATGTGTTGAAATTTGGTAAGGTTGCAAAACGACCAGCCGACCAAATAAATGTGCCTTGGTCCAACGAAGCACCTGCAGCACTCACAATAGGAACACCAGCAGTAGTGCTCGAGAAGTTCCGACTTGTGAGAGTCACCGCCGCCGATGCCGATGCCGAGATAGCCACTACGATCGCAGCGCTAAGTCCTAGTATGTTTTTCATATATTATTATTTTCTGTGGATTGAGTTACGTTGGATTAGAGAGATGAGTATGACGAAGGTGCGTTTGCCTTAAGGTTAACGGGGCCGTTTTCATTTGCAATAATCACACCTGGTGTGAGGTTAACGGTTGCAGCGTCCACACCTGCTCCGGTGCCATCAGCCCAGCCGGGGATACCATCGTCATAATAATAGATATTAAATCCACCGGCTCCATTTGGAAGGTAAACTAGATCCGCACCACCTGGCCCGAAGAACCCGTAGTCAAGATTTGGAGGACTGGTTAAACCAAACTCACTGGCCAGAGTCGCTCCAGCAGGGTAAACACTCGCTGCATAGTTGAATCCTGAATCAAGCGCGAGCAAGGTGCTGTCCTTTTTAACTTCCCCTGAAACAGTCAAGTTAAGAGGAGCCCCAGTAGCAACAATGAGCGTATCCGTATAAATCAGAGTGATTGCGCTTGGATCAACTCCCGCTCCTGTGCCATCGGCCCAACCGGGAATACCATCGTCGTAGTAATAAATGGTGAAATTCCCGCCGCCAGATGGGACATAAACAAGGTCTGCTCCCCCTGGTCCGAAGAACCCAGCAGCAAGTCCGGCAGAATTACCGGAACCAAATATGGATGAGAGAGTGGATGCCGGACGGATTCTGTATGCAGCACCGTTAGCAACCCCGACGGAAGTCAGGTTGTCGGTAACGGTAATGGCATCTCCGACAGCAGCGGCACCCAAAATATTGGTAATCGCACCATTCCCGCCAGTAATTTCAATGATGTATGAGGTCGCATCATCAAGAGTTGTCCCAAGCGCGGAACCGGTATCGGTAAGAGTAGTAGCCGTTACTGTTTCAAAGGTACCGGCAGCAACTGTTGGGCTGTGAGTCCGGATACCGACGTAGTTAAATCCCGAAGCAAGCGGGAGTGTCTCATACCCCACCGGAGTGGTGTATGCCGTTTCTGCGCCGAAGGCCACACCGGAGGCGGCGGCGGCGAGGAGGAGTGAATATGGAATGTATGTTTTCATGACAGATTTGGATTCGATTGGGTCTTTTGAATTGGGGATTGTGTTTTCTGAGAATGGTTGTCGCGAGCGACGGTGGGTTTTAGGAGTGAGCGGGATTGTTGTCGATTGGATTGAGCGAAAGCACCGTGACAAGGTTGTCACTCAGGCAATACTTTGGCGCATTCATAGATTTCATGGAGAGAAAACAGCCTCGGGGGGCAAACGGCAAGAAAATTTTGCGAAAAAATGCAAGTTTGGGGAAGAGCATCGAGAGCCAGCTGGAGGCACAATCAGATATTAAAACAATCAACTCACTTTCAGCGGGTTACAATCCTTATCCAACTCCGAAAAACGGCTGAAATCGGATGGTTTATCGCCTCAAAAATGGTTAATTTTTGCTAAATAAGAGGCGAAATCGGATGAAATCGACCCTGCCTGGCGGGGTGGGTATGACCGAAATTAGTGTCCCACGAAATAGGGACACGCGGCATTTTCCTCGATTCGTTATGCGCTGAAGTGAGGAAGGGCACTCGGGATTTTCATCCGAGATCAGGAGTTGGTGGTTCGCATTGTCTTCGAGCGCGTCGAGCTTCTGGGGTTCAAAAGCCGCAGAAGCGCAGTCGGCATGAGCCGTCCTAAATCGGGAAAGGCCGACGAGATAGGGAAAATTAAAGCTCATCGACTTCGCAAGGACAGGGCGATCGGATATCTCCCTTCCTTGGTGACCGGGCGCATTGGGTTTCTCGTCGCTTGGGCGACTCGAAACCGTGTGGACGAGGGCGTCCACACTCCTTACCAGGCCGTAGCGGCGCGGAATTCCTCGATGCGGGCGTTGAGCTCGTCCTGCGCGAGGGATTCCATGCGGCGGGTGGAAAACGCCTCGCAGGTGAAGGAGGCGAGCATGGAGCCGTGGATGATGGCCTGGCGGAGCGCCGGGACATCATAGGGCGGGTGGCCTTGGGAGGCGAGGTGGCCGGCCATTCCGCCCAGGAAGGTATCGCCGGCACCGGTGGGGTCGGCGACGGTTTCTAGCGGGAATGCGGAGCAGCGGAAGATTTCGCCGTTTTCCGAGAAGAGCATGGCTCCGAATTCGCCGAGCTTGACGACGACATTGCGGGGGCCTTTCTCCAACAGGAGGCGGCCGGCTTTGACGAGATTGGAGGTGCCGGCGAGGTCGCGGGCTTCGCCCTCGTTGAGGACGAAAAGATCGAGGTGCGGCAGGACTTCGTGGAGACGATCGGTGGCGATTTCAATCCAGAGATCCATGGTGTCGGCGATGACGAAGCGGGAACCTCCGCCATCCACGGCAGTCCCGCATTGGGCGAGCATTTCCAACTGGTTGTCGGGCGACATGTTGGCGAGGACGATGATCGGCGAGCTTGCGGACTCCGCAGGAACCTTGACCTGCCAGTTTTCCAAAACGTTGAGGCCGACGCGGTGGGTGGTGCGCTCGTTCATGTTGGCGTGATACTCGCCGGACCAGGTGAAGGATTCGCTTTCGGAGCGCTCAACACCTGCGAGGGAAACTCCGCGGCTTTCGAGCATGTCGAGGTGCCCCTTGGGAAAATCGTGGCCGATGATGCCGATCAGATCGACAGGCTGGCTGAAAAACGAGGCGGCAAGGGCGGCGTAGGCCGCGGAGCCGCCGAGGAGGTTCTGGGCTTCGGCCTCGGGGGTTTTGACGTGGTCGATGGCGACGGTGCCGCCGATGACGATTCTTGGGGAAGTGGAAGGTGTGGACATGAGTGCGGGCGGAGAGTGTGGGAAACATCCAGGAGCTGCAACGCGAAAAGAGTCGATAGAGACGGAGGCAATTTTGGTTTCTCGTCGCTTGGGCGACTCGAAACGGGCGGAATGAAGTTCCGCGCTCCAATTGCTAGAGTACTTGGCGGATGGCGTGGGTGGCAGCCTGGATATCCTGGGCCTGGAGGAGCGCGGAAACGACGACCACCCGTCTGGCGCCTGCAGTCAGAACTTGGGGCAGGCTTTCCGGAGTGATGCCGCCGATGCAGAAGGCGGGGATCTTCGAGCCGACTTCGCGTTCCATGACTGAAATGTCGTGGAGGCCGATTGCGGGGCGACCGGCTTTGGTGGGAGTCGGGAAAAGCGGGCCGAAGCCGATGTAGTCGAAGCCTTCGGCGAGGGCGGCACGGGCTTGGTCGAGTGAGTGGGTCGAGCGGCCGATGAGGAAGGGACGGGGGGGAGAGATTGGGGATTGGGGATCGGGGATCGAAGAGGATGAATGAATAAATGAATGAAAGCCGGAATGAATTCCGCGCTCCGACTCGATGGCCCTGCGGGCGTCGGCTAGGGAGCCGTCGTCTTGGCCGATGTGAACGCCGTCGGCATCGATGGCGGCGGCGAGGGCCGGATGATCGTTCAGGATGAATGGGATGCCTGCGGCGCGGCAGAGCGGCAGGAGTTTCTCCGCCACGCGACGGATCGTGGTGGGATCATGGCCTTTTGCGCGGAGTTGGAGGATGTCGGCTCCGCCTGCCAGGAGGGAGGCGGTGACTTCCTCGGCGCGGGACTCGGGGGTGTAGCCGAGGTCGAGAATGCAGTAGAGGCGGGCTTCGTTAAGCTGTGGCATTTTCAGGAAAAGGGAAATCGGGAGGCGAGATGCCCTGGCCACGTGATGAATGAATGCAAGGGACAGAAATGTCCCTTCTCCTCAGGCTTTGCGCTCTTCGAGGTAGCGCGCGACCCAGCCGATGTCGTAGGTGCCGGCGGCGAAATCCGGGTGGGCGATGATTTCCTGTTGGAAAGGGATAGTCGTCTTGATGCCGCGGATCATGAACTCGCCGAGGGCGCGTTTCATGCGGGCGATGGCGATCTCGCGGGTGGCCCCGGTGACGATGAGCTTGGCGATCATCGAGTCGTAATACGGCGGAACGGTGTAGCCGGAATAAACGTGGGTATCGACACGCACGCCCTTGCCGCCCGGGGCATACCAGAGCTCGATGGTGCCGGGGCTGGGGGTGAAGTTGTTGAACGGATCCTCGGCGTTGATGCGGCACTCGATGGAGTGGCCGCGCGGTTGGGCCTGGAGCACGTGGCGGGAAAGCGGCTCGCCGGCGGCGACGCGGATCTGTTCCTTGATGAGCTCGCAGCCCATGACTTCTTCGGTGACCGGGTGCTCCACCTGGATCCGGGTGTTCATTTCCATGAAATAGAAGTTCTCCGCCTTCTCATCGACGAGATACTCGATCGTGCCGGCGTTCTGATAGTCGATGCTCTTGATCAATTTCACCGAAGCCTCACCCATGCGGGCGCGGAGCTCGGGCGTGAGCAGGGGCGACGGGCATTCCTCGATGATCTTCTGGTTGCGGCGCTGCATCGAGCAATCGCGCTCGCCGAGGTGGACGTAATTTCCGTGTGAATCACCGATCACCTGGATCTCGACGTGGTGGGGATTGATCACGAGTTTTTCGAGATAACAATCGCCATTGCCGAAACAGGCGACCGCTTCGTTAGAGGCGGCTTGAAACAGGCTGATGAACTCCTCTTCCTTGAAACAAGGACGCATTCCGCGGCCACCACCGCCGGCGGTGGCCTTGATCATGACGGGCAGGCCGATTTTTTTAGCTTCGATCAGCGCGGTCTCGGCATCCGGCATGATGTCCGAGCCGGGAGTGATGGGCACGCCATTCGCGACGGCGGTCGCGCGCGCGGTCGCCTTGTCACCCATCTTGGAAATCACTGCGGACGACGGGCCGATGAAGGTGATGCCGGAGGTATTGCAAATTTCCGCGAAACGGGCGTTTTCCGATAGAAATCCGTAGCCCGGGTGGATGGCGTCCGCGCCAGTGATCTCGGCGGCGGCGATGATGCGGTCGATTTTCAGATAGGATTCCTTGCTGGAGGCCGGGCCGATGCAAACGGCCTCGTCGGCGAGCTGGACGTGCATGGAATCGACGTCAGCCTCGGAATAGACGGCGACGGATTCAATATCGAGCTCGCGGCAGGCGCGAATGATGCGGAGGGCGATTTCGCCGCGATTGGCGACCAGGACACGCTTGAACATTTGAAGAAGGGGAAAGTGATCAGTGAACAGTGATCAGAAAAGGCCGGATCATTTGATTCGGAAAAGGACGTCACCGTATTGGACCGGCGTGCAATCTTCGGCAACGATGGCGCAGATGGTGCCGGATTTCTCGGCCTTGATCTCGTTCATCACCTTCATGGCCTCGATGATGCAAAGCGTCTGGCCGACGGAAACGGTGGATCCGACATCCACGAAGTTCGGGGCGTCGGGCGCGGGCTTCTGATAGAAAGTGCCGACCATCGGCGAGGTGATTTCCGCACCTTCCGCCACAGGAGCCGCCGGAGCGGATGCGGCAGGAGCAGGAGCTCCCGATGAGGCGGGAGCCGGTGCGTAGGACGCTGCCGGAGCGGACGGCATGGCGGCGAGCAGGCTGCGGAGATCATCGAGGTCCGCGCCCTTTTTGAGCTTGAGGTGAAAGTCCTTCTTGGTGAGGTCGAAGTGGGTGAGCCCGTGCTCATTCATGAGTTCGACAATTCGACGGATTTCCTGGAGTTCCACGTTAGAAAGAAGGTTGGGAGTTGGATGAACGGGCGGCCGGCCGGCGGGACGTGCCTCGTTTGGCCAAGCTAGAAGGAGGGGGGAAAGAGCGTCAAGCGGGAACGGGAGATGGATTGGGGATTGTGGATCGCGGATCGTCGATTTTAGATGCCGCCGTGACTCCGACACAGCCTCTCAATGTCCTCCCCCGCCCCGCGTTGGCGGGGGAATTCGTGCCGGTGGATTATTTCCGGAAAATGGAGCGGTCGGAGGTTTGCCAAGGCGACCGGCCGCTGGAGGTCGATCTCGGCTGCGGTGATGGTTCGTTCCTGATGGAAATGGCGCGGGAATTCCCTGATCGGGACTTTCTCGGGGTGGAACGCCTGCTCGGCCGGGTGCGGAAAGTCTGCAAAAAAGCCACCCGCCGGGGGCTTGGTAACGCGCGGGTGCTGCGGCTGGACAGCCGTTACGTCGTCGAGTGGCTACTGCCCAAGGCCTCGGTCACACGGCTGCATCTGCTCTGCCCGGACCCGTGGCCGAAGCTGCGCCACAACCGCCGCCGCATCATCCAGCAGACTTTTCTCGAAGCCGTGCGCAGCGCCTTGGTCCCCGGCGGCGAATTCCTCTTCATGACCGATCACGAGGAATATTTCCAGTGGGCGATGGCGAAGGTGAAAGAGTTCGGAAAATTCGACCTGCTAGAATGGACTGCGGATTCCTTTTTCTATCCGAAAACCGATTTCCAGATCCAGTGGGAAAACGAGGGTAAATCCATGTTCCGCCTGCGCTGCCGCAAGTCGCTCAACGAGGCATGAGGATCATCTCCGAGTGATCCGCAAATCCCTCCAGACGCAGATTTCCCGATTCATCGACGCGGATCGTGACACCGCCGGATTCGCCTTGGTGGATGACCCGGATTCCTTGGGAGCGCCAGTAGGCCACCGCTCGTGGATCCAGTTTTTCCGCGAGGGGAAATTCCGAATGCGACGCGATGATCGCCTGCGGGTTCACGGCCTTGAGAAACGCGTCGCCCAGCGATTCGTCACCGCGGTTCCTCCCGGCGATGATCACGTCGGCGGAGACATTCTTGCCCGTGCCTAACATCGCCCGCTCCGTTTTCATACCGGCGTCGCTGGTGAAAAGCAGTTTCCAGCCGCGCCAGTGGAGGCGGGAAATCATGACACGGTCGTCTGCAAGAGCGTTCTGCGAGAGGCTGTCCGGCACATGGAGGATTTCCAAGAATGCACCGTCCGGCATCGGAATGGATTTCAGCTTCGCCGCTTGGATCGTTTTCATCCCGGCACGTGGCGCGTCGTTGATCCATGAACGAAAAGCCGGACTGCGCGATTTCTCTACCGGCAGGACCACCTGCCGGATCGGAAACGTTTCCCACACCGCCGCGCCACCGCCGAGGTGATTTCCATCCGGATGGCTCAGCACCACGGAATCCGGTGCCACGCCGAGCCTTTGCAACGAGGGCGAGAGCCGCTTTTTGAAACCGTAAAGATCCGCACAATCCAACAGCACTCCTCCGCCGCTTCCCCCGGAAAAACACGCCGCGCCCGCTCCGTGTTCCAGATCGTAGATCAGCAAATACGGCCGGTCATCCCACCGCACTTGGAAATGGCCGCCGGGCAGGGCAGCGAAACGTTCCGCCGTGAAGGTGCAAATCTCCGCCACCCAGCCGTTTCCCCGGTTCACCACGCGGGCGGCGGACGGAACGACTGGATGCAGTACCGCCGAGCAAAGAGCCGCTGCCAGTAGCACGAAAATCAGCGGCACGATAAACAATCCCGCCAATACCGAAACCGGCGTGACCATCCCGAAATGGAACGCCGTCAGCGGTGCCGATCCGACACCCGCCGCCACCGAGACGCCGAGTGTGCGCGCGATCCACCTCCGTACCCACAGCGAGGCCGCCTGCCAGCGGTTCATTTCCGCCAGCGGCAAATACAGCTCCGGTTTCCCCATCCACTCGAACAACCGCGTCGCCAGTCCGGCACCCACCGCGATGGCCGCGACCACGCCGTAGGAAAGCTGCACGCCCGGTTGGAAAAGCAACCGCCCGTCCCACAACGCGGCGGCTAGCAGAACAGCTCCCAGCGCATTTAGCAAATCCGGCTTTCTCCGGAAAACGAAGGCCATCAGGAACACCGCCGCCATCCACGCCGAGCGCATCGCCGGCGGGCTGTTGCCCGTGAGCCACGAGTAGCCGAAAACCAGCGGAATCAGCACAATAATCGCCCGTCTCCTCGGCACCCCGGCGAGGCGAAGGAGGATCCAGCAAAAGCTTCCCACCATCGCCACGTGCAGGCCGCTCACGGAAAACGCATGCAACGTGCCGCTGTTGCGGAAGGCGGCGATCAGCTCGTCCGCATCCGGCGGTTTCTCGCCGATGACCACCGCGCGGATCACGATCGCCTCGCGTGAATCTTCCGGCAGCCCGTCCGTCACCGACGTGCGGAAACCCTGCCGCAGACGGGCGCCAAACGCCGCCCATTCGCCCGTCTTCACCCGGCCTTCGACCCAGCTCGCTTGAAAAACCACCGCCACTCCCAGACTCCGCAGCCACGCCGCCTGATTGAAATCGCCGGGATTCCGCGGTTCCTCCAAGGGGCCGAAATTTCCTTTCGATTTCACCCACGAACCCGCCACCGGCAGCTCTCCCCTGCCCTCCCACCAGACTCTGGCACCGGGTCGCGGGCCGGTGGCCAGGACCACCGGTGCGGACCAAAACCGGCCGCTGCCTCTCGGGTCAGCGAGCAGGCGGCCTTGGATTTCGCCGCCGGAAAATTTCAGAAGTTCCCGTTCATCGGTGATTCTCGATTCGTTCCGCCAAGTGAAAATTCCCACAGCGAACCAACCGCAGAACAGCCAGGCGAGTCCGGTTTTCCAGCCGGACAAATAACGCCCGGCGAATCCTAACAAAAGCCCGAGACCCACCGCCGCCGGCATGTTCCAGTCTGCCACCGCCACGCAGGACGAGGCGACCAGCGCCGCCGCGAACAACGGATGCCGCTTGCAAAAGCAGCCGATCCTCCCGCGCGGGCTGGTTTCATTTCGCAGCATCGTGCCGGATTCCTCGGGGCTGCTGGAAAATCGCGCGATCTAACCAATCTTATTCCCCGGGTGTTCGCTTGGCGTTGACCTTGGCCATGTATTCGGCTTCCTCGGCGGTGAAACCCGTCGCTCCATCTGCCGTACTCCATTCATGCAGCTTGTGGCTGGCATTCGCCGAGTGACGGGTGCCGGGGAATTGCTCGACGACCTGATTCATGATCGCGATGGCGGACGCGCGGTCGCCATCGACTTCGTCGTAAAGTTCCGCGAGGCGGAAAAGGAAATACGCCGCATCGTTGACCTCCCACGCCTGGCTTTCGAGCGCGTGGCGGATCGTCTGGATCGCCGAGGCGGGATCCTCGAGGTTGTCCTTATAAATCTTGGCGATTTCCACCCACGGCAGGCGGTTGAGCGGATCCAGTTGGGCGGCCTCCTTGAAGGCGGCGATCGCCCCATGATAGTCGCCCTGCGCCATCAGCGAGCGGGCGCCGGACATGGCGTCCTTCTCCACCTTGTCGTTGCTGCCGAGCATGCCTTGCGAAAATGTCTGGGCGAGAAACGGAAGCACGGTGGTGACAAAGAAGATCCCTACGAGTCCGGCTCCCACAAAGGTGAGCAGGATACCGGAGAACGTTCTCTCGTTTTCCTTCGATTCCCGGTCGGACTCCAGTTTCTCCGCCTGTTCCAAATCCTCCGCGATCCCGGTTTCCTGAAGCCGGTTGATTTCCAGCTTCATGACGGCCATTTCCTTGTCCTTGTCCGAATACATCTTCCAACTTCCCGCAACCAGAACCGCGAGAACCACGTACATGAGCCATTTCATCATTCCGCAGGATGGAACAATACGGGCCTCGTGGGGAAGCTAAATCTAATCAAACTTAAAGACGCCGCGCGTTGCGCCCTTCGTCGATCAATTTCCAGAAGTGCTTGGAATTCGCCAGCGCCTCGTCCTCGGCCAGCGGCATCTTCGAGCGGAACATGAAATCCGAAAACGTCCCCTTGTGCAGCACGCGGTGGACAATCACCGAGCCGTCCTTCACCTCGAAATAGAAGCGGTAATCCTTGGCCCGGAAGCGATAGAGCACCTTTCCGTCGCGGTCGATCTTGCCGAAACGCTCGCCATTGAGGTTGTTCAAGTCTTCCTTGCCGACCCGGAATTCCTCCATTAATTCAAGCTGCTCAAGCGTCCCCAAGGCGGAAAGTTCGGCGGCGCTGATTTCATTGAAAACGATCTGAAACACCGGGACAGGCTAATGATGCGGGGTGGGTTTGCCAGTTCGAATTTGTTCGTTTCCGCGAAAAAAAAGAACCCGGACACCGCAGGTTTGCAGCGTCCGGGCTCCGATGAAATCCAGCAATCAATTCGCCGTCTCGGCGACGATGCCGGCATCGATGAACTGCCCGCCGTTGGTCTGGTGGCAGTGAATCGCGATGATGTTGGCACCGGCTTTGAGCAGGTCTTTTTGAATCGGAAAATCGACGTAGCCGGTGACGTGGGCCTTCGTCTCGGCGATTTTCGTGCCATTGAGGAACACGACCGCATCCTCGTCGTGGAAAATACGCAGGATCAATTGCCCCACCGGTTCCTTGGCCACCTGCACCTCGCGGCGGATCCAGATGTCGTTGGAGTTCCACTCGGTCCCGACCTTGGCGCCGGGAGTCATGCGGGTGCCGAAGCCGCCCTTGCCTTCGGTCCAGGCGGAATCATTGAAACCCGGTTTTTCCCATCCCTCGGCCGGTGCCGTTAGAATAAACTTCGCCGGCTGGCCGTCCTTCTCCGAGGTCGGCACGATTTCCGTCTGCTTCACCACGTCCGGCGTGTTCAGCAGCAAATCGGATAGAGGCTTGAGCCATGATGGTTCGACCTTGTTGAGGCGGTCGTAGGTCCGGAGACCGTTGATCTCCACCTCGACGTCGGTGGTCTGGGTGTAAACCCCGGCGCAGACACCGCGCTTGCGGAGGCTGGCGAGGACGTCGATGGAGCGGGCGTAACGCTGTTTCCATTCATCCAGGTTTTTCGGCAAGCCGCCGTAGCCCCAGTTAGGGCTGTTCTTGTTCCACAGATGTCCCTCGATGGGCATGCCGTGGCCGCCGAACTCTCCGACCACCTTCACGTAGTCGTCGAAACGCTTGTCCTCGAACGGGAATCCGGGATCCGGGTAGCGGTGCTCGTCGGCGATGTCACCGGCAGGCCAGAAATTGCCACCGCTCGCGATGTTGATCGGCCGCGTCTTGTCGTATTCGGCAGCCATTTTCCCGACTTCCATCGTCCGGTGCTGGCCCCACGCCTCGTTGAAGGGCGACCAGACGGCGATGCACGGCACGTCGCGAAGGTGATCCACCATCCGCTTGTATTCGGTGACGAACTGCTCGTGGGCCTCATCCGGCCAGACGCCTTCAGGCGGTTTTGGAGCCATCCGCGTCCACGGCGGGTTCGAGCCTTTCGGGTTGGTCTCCGGACCGTAACCTTGGCTGACCTGGTCCTGCCACATCAACATCCCGACCTTGTCGCAATACGCGTAGTAGCGCCGCGGCTCGATCTTGATGTGCTTGCGGATCATGTTGAATCCGGCGGCCTTGAGGTAGTCGATGTCGGAAACCATCGCCGCATCCGACGGAGGCGTTAGAAGCCCGTCCGGCCACCAGCCCTGGTCCAGCGGGCCCCAATGGAAAATGCTCTTGCCGTTCAGCGTGAAGCGCCAGTTGCCGTTGGCGTCCTTCACCTTGCCGAACTCGCGCAGCGCGGTGTAAGACTTCACTTCATCGGCGACCTTGCCGCCGCCATCCAGCAGCTCGACTTTCAGATCGTAAAGATTCGGCGCATCGGGCGACCAGAGTTTCGCGTCGGGGAATTTCAAGGTGATCTCGGAAGTGCCGCTGCCGGTGGCGATTTCCTTGCCGCCGAAGCTCGCGCTGACGCGGACTTTTTCCCCTTCAATCGCTTTGCCGGAAAGCTTCGGCTGGACGGTCACGCTGCCCGTCTTGATGTCGGTGGTGAAATCCAGATCATGGATGAAACGCTCGTTCACGTTTTCCAACCACACCGTCTGCCAGATGCCGGTCACGCGGGTGTACCAGATGCCCTCGTTCTTGAGCTTCTGTTTGCCATGGAGCTGGAAGCCTTCGGTCGCGTCGTCCACGCGGACTAACAACTCGTTACCTTCCGCCTTCAGCTCATCCGTAATGTCGTAGGAAAACGGAGTGAAGCCGCCGGTATGACTGCCGACGCGTTTGCCGTTCACCCATACGGTCGTCGTGTAGTCCACGGCTTCGAAATGCAAAATCGTCCGCTTGCCCGCCTTCGATCCGGGCAACGGGCGTTTATACCAAAGCGCTTCCGTCGGCTCGATCAGGCGACCCACACCCGACAAGCCCGACTCCGGACAAAACGGCACCAGGATTTTCCCCGCCCATGTCGCGGCGGTCGTCTCGTCCTTGCCGGTCACTGCGTAGTCCCACAGGCCGTTGAGGTTCGTCCAGTCGCCGCGCTCGAGCTGAGGCCGCGGGTATTCCTGCCAGACCTTGTCGGCCGTCACCTTGCGACCCCAGTCAGTCATCATGCCGCCCTTGACCGGCGCCCATTCCGCCGCGGCGGCGATGCCCGTGAGCGATGCTGCCAGCAGGCCTTTCCAAACCCGTTGCATTGACTTGGTTCGTAGAAATTCAGTGGTGGAGTAGGATCGGTTCATGGCTAACAGCCCGCACGTTGCGGGGCGAAACATTAACTAGCAAGCTCCTCCCACCGACAACACCCCGAAAGGGGGGATTCGGGAATTCCCAATTTGGGTTTGGGAATCCCGCAGCCGTTCCCTAAGCTCGCGCCGTGGCGGCTGGCGACGACGATGCGCGATGGCAAACGGACGGGAAATTTTTCCGCTCCGGCGATCAGCGCGTCCGCATGAACGCCGTCACCTACGGGCCATTCCCCGGCGGCTGGCCGGAATCGTTTGACCCGGATTTTTCGCAAATCGCCGCCGCGGGCTTCAACGCGATCCGCCTCTTCGAAATGCCCGGCACCCCGCTGCTCAATGCCGCCGCCGTGCACGGACTGAAAGTCTTCGGTGGTCTGAAATGGGGCCTCAGCGCGGATTTCTTCCGCCAACCCGGCCTTTATTCCGCCGCCACCGTCCAGCTCGTCGAGTCCCTGCGGGAAATCCACGAACACCCCGCGCTCGCCGGGATCTATGTCGGAAACGAAGTCCCCGCCGACCTCGCCCGCTGGATGGGACCTCTTAAAGTCCGGCGCGCCATCGAGGAGCTCATTGCCGTCGGCCGGGAAGTCGCGCCCGGCCTGTTGTTTGCCTACGCGAACTACCCGAGCACCGAATACCTGGAGCCGGAAAACGCCGATTTCACCGCATTCAACATCTATCTGGAGTCCGAGCCCGTCTTCCGCGACTACCTGAAACGCCTTCACCACATCGCCGGCGACCGGCCGCTCGTCATTTCCGAATTCGGCCTCGATTCCCGCCGCAACGGCCTCGACCGCCAGGCGGAAATCCTCGGTTGGGCCACCCGCGCCGCGCTCGAACTCGAAACCGCCGGGATGACTATTTACGCTTGGAGCGACCGCTGGCAAAACGCCGGAGCCGAGGTCCTCGACTGGGACTTCGGCCTCACCGACCGCGCCGGAAATCCCAAGCCCGCGCTCTCAGCGATAAGGAGTGGGGACATTCCTGTCCCCACGTCTCCCAGCTTCAGCATCATCGTCTGCACCCGCAACGGCAGATCCCGCATCGGCGCTTGTTTGGAAGCCATCCATAGGTCCGATAAGTCCTATGGGACCTATGAAACCCTCGTCATCGACGACGGCTCAACCGACGGAACCGCCCCGTTCGTCCAACAAAACTTCCCCTGGGTCCGCCTCATCGTCCTCGAACCCTGCGGCCTCAGTGCCGCGCGAAATGCCGGGGCAGCCGCCGCGCTCGGCGACATTTTCGCATTCACCGATGACGACTGCGAACCCGACCGCGAATGGCTCACCCGCCTCCGCCCGATTTTCCAATCCGGAAAATTCGCCGCCGCCGGGGGGCCGAACCTCCCGCCGCCACCGCGAACCTGGGAGGAAGCCGTCGTCTGCGCCGCGCCCGGCGCGCCGAGCCACGTCATGCTCGACGATGTCGAAGCCGAGCACCTTCCAGGCTGCAATCTCGTCGTCACCCGCGCCGCTTTCGAGACCATCGGCGGCTTCGATCCGCAATTCCACACGGCCGGCGACGACGTCGATTTCTGTTGGCGTTTGCGAGACGCCGGGTTCCGCCTCGGCTTCGCGCCGGGTGCCTTCGTCTGGCATTGGCGGCGGCCGTCGTTGCGCGCGTTTCTCCGCCAGCAACTCGGCTACGGCCGCGCCGAGCACCTCTTGTTAGCCAAGCACCCCGCCCGTTTCACCAAGCGCGGCGGACCGCGGTGGGAAGGCTTCATCTACGGCGGCGGGCCCGTCCGGGTCATGTCCGACTCCGTCATCTATCACGGCCCGATGGGCGAGGCCGGCTATCAGGCCATCGTCAACCGGATGCTCCCGTTGCGCGGGTTGGGGAAAAATTTCGACACGCTGAAGGCCCGGCTCGCCCTGTCGCTCGTCCGTTTTCTCCAGCCCCGGCTCCGCGCCTGGGCCAGAAATCACGTGCTCTGCCTGCGCGCTGGCTGGCCGCACAAGAGCCCCCCGTTTCCGCCGACCGAGGAATTCCACATCGACTCCCCGGAAGGAAAAGACCGCGAGCATTTCCTCGCCCTCCTCCTCGCCCAAGGCTGGAAACCCTGCGGCGACACCGAACCCTGGGATCTCGAACTCCACGGCACCCGCGTCCTCATGGCCACCGAGCGCGGCGACGGCATCGCCAAACGCACCCTTGTCCGGGTTTCCGCGCTCGACCCCGCCGCCGCTGTCCTACAGATTTACGTAGGTTTGATTCTGTAAAGAGCCGGATCATGATGCCGTAAACCGTCGCGGTTGCCTGCCGCATCCCAATCCATTCCCACCTTTATTTTCGTGAATCGCTCCCTGTTATCCGCTGGTCTAACTTGCTCATTCGGCATCGCCGTTTCCATCACCCCGCTGGAGGCCGCGCCGCAGTGGATCTGGTCGGCCAAGGAGGCGACATCCGGTCAGAAGGCCACCTTCGTCAAAAGTTTCACCGTCTCGGGACCGGTCAAATCCGCCCGCCTCAATTTTACCTGTGACAACGGCGCGACCGCTTTTCTGAACGGTCAGAAGGTCGCCGAAAATCCGGATTGGAACGACCCCACCAGCGCGGATGTGGCCAAGCAGCTCAAGGCCGGCCAAAACGAACTCCGCTTCGACGCAAGGAACGAAGGCACCACCGCCGGCTTCGTCGCGACCTTGAAGATCGAAACCGCCGACGGGAAAAAATCCGTCATCGAGAGCGGCACCGATTGGACCGTCGCGCCCACCGGCAGCAGCGATTTCAAACCCGCCGTGATGGTCGCGGCCTATGGCGGCGGCCCGTGGGGCACGCCACTGGATGGCGGTGCCAGCGTGCCCGACTCCACCGGGATCCAGGCAGCACCCGGTTTCTCCGTCGAGCTGCTCTACACCGTGCCGAAATCCCAACAGGGCTCCTGGGTGGTCATTACCGAGGACAACAAGGGCCGCCTCCTCACCAGCGACCAATACGGCGGCGTCTATCGGGTCACCCTGCCCCCCGCCGGGAAAAACGAGGAGCCCAAGGTGGAGCCCCTCACCCTTCCCAACGGGAAAAACGGCAAGCCCCTCGGTGGCGCACACGGCCTGTTATACGCCTTCGACAGCCTCTATCTGATGAACAACGAGATGGGCGACACCGGCCTGTGGCGCTTGTGGGACACCGACCGCGACGACCAGTTCGACAAGGCCGAGTTCATCCGCAAGTGCGACGGCGGTGGCGAGCACGGCACCCACGGCATCGTCCTCGGACCCGATGGGAAATCCATTTACTTCGCCAACGGCAACCACACCAAGGTCCCCGACAAAGTCGACTACATCCGCCCCGTCGCCATGGGTGAGGACCACCTCATCACCCGCCTGTGGGACGCCAACGGCCACGCCAAAGGCATCATGGCCCCCGGCGGCTATGTTTGCAAAACCGACCCCGAAGGCAAACGCGTCGAGCTCTTCGCCGGCGGTTTCCGCAACCAATATGACATCGCCTTCGACGCCAACGGCGAGCTCTTCACCTTCGACTCCGACATGGAATGGGACCTCGGCTCCCCTTGGTATATGCCCACCCGCATCAACCACATCGTCAGCGCCGGTGACTACGGCTGGCGCTCCGGAGCCGGCCGCTGGCCCGAGTATTATGCCGACTCGCTGCCCGGCGCGGTGGACATCGGTCCCGGTTCGCCGACCGGCACCGTCTTCGGCACCGGTGCGAAATTCCCCGCGAAATACCAGCGCGCGATGTATGCCCTCGACTGGACCTACGGCACCATGTGGGCCATCCACCTCAAGCCCGATGGTGCCAGCTTCAAAGCCGTGAAAGAGGATTTCATCTCCGGCAAACCCCTGCCCTTCACCGACGCCATCATCCGCCGTGAGGACGGCGCCATGTATTTCACCACCGGCGGCCGCAAGAGCCAATCCGCCCTCTACCGCGTCACCTACACCGGCAAGGAAAGCACCACCGCCGCCGCGAAAATCGACCCCACCCCCGAGGCGAAACTCCGCCGCGCCTTGGAAACCCTCCATTCCCCCGACGCCGCCTCCGACGCCATTGCCAAAGCCTGGCCCTCGCTCGCCAGCAAGGACCGCTTCCTCCGCTTCGCCGCCCGCGAGGCCATCGAACGCCAGTCACCGGACAAATGGGCGGAAAAAGCCCTCGCCGAGACCAACCCTCAAGCCTCCATCGAGGCCATCATCGCCCTCGCCCGCGTCGGTGACAAATCCCTCCAGCCCAAGCTCTTCGTCTCGCTCGGCCGCCTCGACTATAACAAGCTCCCCGCCGACCTCCGCCTCGCTTACCTCCGCGCTTGGCAGCTCGTCTTCACCCGCATGGGCAAGCCCGCGCCGGATGTTTGTGCGAAAATCTCCCAGCGCCTCGATCCCCTGTTCCCCACCACCGACCCGCACGCCAACCGCGAGCTCGTCAACCTCCTCGTCTACCTCGACTCCCGCAGCATCGTCGCCAAGACCGTGCCCATGCTCGACACCGCCAAGGACGCCGACATCAACATCGCCAGCGAGGCCGTCCTCGCCCGCAACGTCGGCTACGCCAGCGCCGTCGCCGACATGCACGACAGCCACCCGAACCGCCAGGCCATCGCCTACGCCTACGCCCTGCGCGAGGCCAAAACCGGCTGGACCCCCGAGCTCCGCAAAACCTTCTTCGGCTGGTTCCCCCGCACCTCGAAATGGCGCGGCGGCAACAGCTTCAAAGGCTTCCTCAACACCATCCGCAGCGAAGCCCTCACCAACTGCGTGACCGACGCCACTGAGCGCGCCGCCCTCGACACCCTCTCCAAGCAGGCCCCGCCCGCTCCACCGGTGAACCTCGTCATGCCCAAAGGCCCCGGCAAGGACTACACCGCCGAGGAAATCGAGTCCCTCGCCAAGGACGGTATGAAAGGCCGCAACTTCGAGCAAGGCAAAGCCATGTTCTCCTCCCAGCTCTGCATCAACTGCCACCACTTCGGCGGTGACGGCGGCAACAGCGGCCCCGACCTCACCGGCTCCGGCAGCCGCTACACCGTCCGCGACCTCGCCGAAAACATCGTCGAGCCCTCCAAGGTCATCAGCGACCAATACCCCAGCGAGCAGATCGACCTCAAGGACGGCGGTGTCGTCGTCGGCCGTGTCGTCGTCGAAGAAAACGGCAAGCTCTTCGTCATGACCAGCGCCCTCGCCCCCGACGCCCTCACCACCATCGATGGCGAAAACGTCAAGAACCGCCAGCCCTTCAGCATCTCCATGATGCCGCCCGGCCTGCTCACCCCGCTGAACAAGGACGAGCTTCTCGACCTCATGGCCTACATCCTCTCCGGCGGAAATCCCAAGGATCCGAGGTTCTAGAAACTGGGAGCGCGAATCCAGAGTCTGCGCCAGCAGACTTGCAAAAACCGGCGTAGCCCTGACTGGCTGGCCCCTAGGCAAATTTATTTCGCGCGGATTGGCACCGGGGATACGCGCGAAATGAATTTCGCGCTCCAATTTTCCATGCCCACCGACGCACAACGCCTCGCCACCCGCGAGCGCCCGACAGGCCTCCCCGTCATGCGCCAGCGTTGGTCCGGACTGCTCTTCCTCCACTGGCCGATCGAAATCTCCCTGATCCAAGCCCGCCTCCCACCCGGTTTGCACGTCGATACGTTCAACGGCCAGGCATGGATCGGCGTCGTGCCGTTTTTCATGGACCGCATCCGTCCGATCGGACATCCGCCGATGCCTTGGCTCTCTTGGTTCATGGAACTCAACGTCCGCACCTACGTCCACGACGACACGGGAAATCCCGGCGTCTGGTTCTTCTCGCTCGATTGCAACCAACCGCTCGCCGTGGAAATCGCCCGCCGTGCGTTCCACCTCCCCTACCATCACGCCGCCATGCGGAGCGAGAAATCCGGCCACCGCATCCACTACCGCTGCCAGCGGAAATCCGCCGACGCCCGGGAAGCCGCGTTCGACTACGAATCCCCCACCCACACCCAATCCGCCGTGCCCGGCTCGCTCGAATGGTTCCTCGTCGAGCGCTACCTCCTCTTCTCCACCAACCGCAGAAACGAACTCTTCAGCGGCCGCGTCCATCACACGCCCTACCAAATCGCGCCGGGGAAATGCGCTCACTGGTCCGCCGAGCCCCTGCGTTGGGAGGGATTTCCCGAGCCGGATTCATCCCCGCCTTCCCTCCTCACCGCCGATCCGGTGGACGTGACGGTTTTCCCCCTCCGCCGCTGTCGTGTTTAAAAATCCAATCACAACTGACTCACCCTCAGCTCTGTCCACCCTAAAAACCGTCGCCCGAAACCCCGACCCGTTCACACGGACTGCCGATCGGTTGTCTGCCAGGCCCGAACCGTCCACCCGAAACCCCGACCGGTTGTCTGCCAAGGCCAAACCGTC
Organism: Verrucomicrobiota bacterium; assembly: GCA_040386755.1. Classification (GTDB taxonomy): domain Bacteria; phylum Verrucomicrobiota; class Verrucomicrobiia; order Verrucomicrobiales; family Akkermansiaceae; genus Luteolibacter. The sequence continues at coordinate 272,061 of JAZKEY010000004.1, forward strand.
CACCCGAAACCCCGAACCGGCGGCTGCGAAGCCCGAACCGTTCACCCAAAACCTCGAACCGTTGGCTGCCAGTCCCGAACCGTCCACCTGAAACCCCGAACCGTCGGCTGCCAGGCCCGAACCGTTGGCTGTTTGGCCCGAACCGGCCGCCCTGACGGCCAAAACCGCCAGCCACCCGCCGAGGCAGGGACTGACCTCCGGGCAGTCAGGCGAATGAAAAGCAAATGTCCCGCCGCTGCGAAGCCGTTCCGTCCACCTCATCGGCCTCCTCATTCTCTCCACATTCTCAAGACCGCCCGGAATGCAGAGCGAGCGCTGGCGAGTCAAAAATCAACGCGAAGCGCACTACGCATGGCCGGAGGCAAGTCGGTCCCTGCCGGTTACTCACCGGCTTTCCCAAGCTCCTTCACCTTCGCCCGCGTCGTCGCCGGGAGGGTCTTCATCCACCGCTCCGCCGCCTCCGGATCATACAGCGACCAGACGCTTTGCAGGTTCTTCGCGGCATATAGCTTCGCCTCGCTGTCGGGCAGGGACCGGATCCAGTCCCCCGCCTTTTCCGGGTTCTGCTTTCCAAGCTCCGCCACGTAGTCGGAGGTGAACTCGATGATTCGCGAAGGACCATCCGGGTCGCCCGAAACCGGCGCGTCCGCAGGATGGGCCACGAGGTAGGCCAGCGCCTCGCCTTTGAGTGGAAAATCCCCGTTGACCCCGGCGGCTCCGATGAATTGGGCCAGAGTTTTCTTCCGGGCATCCGGCAGCGAATGAAACCCGGCGACCAGAGCGGCGGCCTTCTCCGGCTCCCAACCCTGCACCATCTGGAGGTATTCCCAGGAATCCTGACTCTGAGGATCAAGCGCTGCCGCGGTGGCCAGCCACTCGGCGGGGTGTGGGATCGGTTTGATCTCCGCTTCCGGGCCGAATGGATCCGACTGAAGCGCCTTGCGGGCGATTTCCCGCTCCTCTTCCGAGCCGAGCAGCGCGAGCAGGGCCTCGGCTTTCTCGGGCTTGCCTTGCAGACTCTCGAAAATGGAGGCAAGTATGCGCGTTTTCTCATCCGGGAGCAAATCGAGCTCCGCCCACACTTGGAACGCGGCATCCGGATCGTCGTATTTAAGTCGCGACACTGCTAGAGTGCGGATCTTCCCGGCTTGCTCCGCCGTGAACCCCGCTCCTTCAAGATCCGCCGCCGCCCACTTCGCCGCGTCCACCCTGCCAATAAACGTAAAGGGGGTGGAAGCGATCTCGTCCCGCCATGAGGGCGGGAGATTCGCCAACTCATCGATCAGCTTTCCCCCAAGTTCCCCCGACCGGAGGAAAATGCTCCGCAACGTGTCAAAGCCGTCCGGACGATCCCAAAGTTTCCGCAGCTCGGTGGCGAAGGAGTCCTCCATTCTCCGGGCGATCAGGGATTTCTCCGCTTCGGATTTCAGCGCACTCGGCAGGGTGTCGAGGATCGCTCCGAGCGCGGCGGGCGCTTGTTTGGCGAGCTCCGCCAGCACATCCCCCGCATCGTCGCTGTTGGAAATCCCGGCGGCGGCCATTTCCTGGAAGCGCCGGAGGGCGAGTTCGGGGTGCTTCACGGCGATTTTCCCGAGGACAGCAAGTTCCATCGAGTCGCCGGGGTGGCTCTTGAAGAAGTCGAGCGCGCGCTGGGGCTCGGTTTCCGCCCAGCCGGAGAGCACGGAATCGGCGTCGGTGGATTTATTTTTCCGGCACCAAAGGAGATGACCTTCCGGGTCTTCCTGCCGCCAGCGTTCCATCAGGATTCCGGTGAAGACGGTGGACTCCATGCCGCCGTCCAGGTTGAACCAACCGCCGTCCAGCCAGGTGGCGAACTGGGCGGACGGCAGGGTGCTGGCAAGATCGATGGTGGCCCGCAGCCGCTCCGCCGGGTCGGTGGAGGCGCGGATGGCGGCGAGGCGTTGCGCGGCCTCGCCGGCAGGACCGGGACGCACCCTCACCGGTCGCTCCGTGCGGGATGAGCGAGTGGCCGCAGGCGGCGGAACGGCGGGTGGTTCTCCGGAATTTCCACCGAGATTCCAGCCAGCGACGGCCATGCCGAGGAAGCAGAGTGCGAGAAGCGAAATGTGGGATTTGGACATCGGGTGGAGGCGTCAGGATTCCCCGGCTTGGACTGCGTGCAGCCTGCTGCCGCTTTGGGTAACGCAGCCTGCTGCGGCCCGGCTTTTGCGGATACTCCGCCAGCAGGCTGGCGGAGAAAAGCGGCAGCGAGCTACCGCAGTCCAAGGTGCGATGCACGGAGAAGGATTCATCGCGGGCGGTCGAGGAGAGTTTGGATGATGGCCTTGCGCTCAGGCGGGAGGTCGGCGTTCTCCAACCAACGGGCCGGGGCTTCGGGGTCCTGCCGCAGCCACCTCGACAGGACACCGTCGAGGTCAGCCGTCTGGCGGAGGTCCATGCTGGCCGCCCACTCCGCGGCCTCCTGATAGTGGCTGGATTCCCTGAGGGCGCTGACGATGCGGGAAACACCGCTTTGCCGGATGGCGGTGTCGGTCTGCTGGTTCACCCAGTCCGTGTAGCCGACGAGATCCTGCTGCACCCATTGGCGGGAATAGGAATCGAGCTGATCCTTTGCCAACTCCGGTGGGAGTGCGGCGATCATTTCCATGACCTGCTGCGGCTGCCGGACCATCAGGGAATTCATGAACTCGAGGACGCCGGGAATTGCGAAGGACGGATGGGAGGTGCGATCCGGATACTCGATGGGGGCGCTCAGGTCCAACGCGCCGGGGCAGACGGTGAGGAGGGCTTGTGCGAACTGGAGGGCCTGCGCGGGATCGGTATGGACGAGGCTTTGGCCGATGGCGGCGTAGCGCTCGGCGGCGGTGCGCGGGACGGTGGTGGCTTTCGCCTGCTCCAGCGCGGCAGCGGGGTCGGTCTTGAGGAGATGGGCGAAGAGGGCGGATTCCATTTTCAACTTATCCTCCCCGGAAGGTGTCCGCTCGGCAATGCGGGCCAGTTCGTCCGGCGACTCTTCGGCGAGGGCCTGGATGATGGTCAATAGCGTTTCGTTTTCCTCACTGAAGGGATCACCACCGCTGTTGGGATTCTGCCGGGCCCACTCGACGGCGGCCCACGGGTCTTCGCGGGCGAAGGCATTGAGGGTGCCGGGATGGATATCGGAACCTTGCTGTTGGAGGAACTTGAGGGTTTCGAGGGGATTTTTCCCGCCGTCTTCGTTCAGGGAGCGGATGGCGGAGTGCTGGGCGCCGGTGGGGATTTCGTCGAAGTGTTTCAGCAGCCAGTCGGGTTGGAATTTGCCGATGCCCTCGGCGACGCAATCCACGGACCCCGGACCGTCGGCAATGGCGGCGGCGAGGGCGGCTTGCGGATCATGGCAGGCCCAGGCCCACCAGGCGTTGGGCCGGGAATGGATTCCCTGAGTGCTGTCGATGGCGTGCTGCGGATCGAGGCGCGTCCAGTGGAGGAAGAGGAGGTTGGAGATTTCGGGGGTCCAATCTTCTTTTTTCGAATAACAGCCGCTCCAGAACGCGGCGATGTCCGGCTCGCTGGCGTCCACCAGCCAGAGGGCGAGGCGGGCGTAGAGATTGGCATCGTCCAAGGCGGCGAGGGTTTCCAAGGTGTCGGTGGAATGGCGCGGCGGGAAGGCGGCGGCGGGAGGCGGGAGTTCTGCCGTGGGTTTTTCGGAGGCGGAGCGGGTTGAGTGGGAAATGTCTGGAGACGCCGGAGCGCGCGCGGTGGACCGCCTGACGGCAAGGCCGGTGCACAAGCCCGCCGCGGCGACGAGGATGAGGAGGTGGTGGAATTTCGGGTTCAACGGGGAGCGGCTGGGCGGAGTGGTTTTAATCAAGGAGAGGCGGACTCCGATCCGCCTGGGTCAATGAGATGAGGTTACCCGTGATTCATTGGCTTGGGCGATTCGGAGATCGCCCTTCCTTGTTAGCAGGGACGAGGCGTCCCTGCCCCCTATTTTTTCGTGATCTTTCGGACCTCGGCTTGGGTAGCGGGCGGGAGGGTCTTGAACCATTGGTCGGCGGCCTTGGGGTCGTAACCGGACCAGAGGGAATGGAGGTTCGCCTGGGCCCAGAGCTTGGGCTCGCCATCGGGGAGGGTCTGGATCCAGTCGCGGGCGGTTTCGGGTTCGTCGATGGCAAGCTTGGCAATGTAGTTCGACGTTTTTCCGACCAAAGGGGTCGGGGTGCCGGGCACCGCCTCGGCCGGGTGGGTGAGCAGGTAGCGGAGGGCCTCGCCGACGAGGGGTGGCTGAGATTCCATGGCGGAGACGCTGCCGGTGATGGCTCGGGCGACTCGTTGTTTCTGGTCGTCCGGCAGGGTTTGGAATTGGTCACCGATCATGGCGAGCTGTTCCGAATTCCAACTTCTCAGCAGCCATGCGTAATCGGAATGGGACCCGGGGTCGATGGTGGTGAACTTGGCCAGCCACTGCTCGGGAGTTTCGACGGAATCGGCGGCATCGCTGTCGTTCTTTTCCTCCATGCTTTCCAGGATGCTCGCGGCAGCGTTGCGATCTTCCTCCGTCGTCAAAAGGGCGATGAGATCCGCGGTTTTATCCGGCCAAGCGGCGAGCGCGTTGGCGATGGTCTCCCACCGGTCGTCCGAAATTTCCTGCTCCGATTCGGGGCGACGAATTTCCAATCCCGCCAGCCGCTGGAGGGCGAGTTCCGGGTTTTTATGGGCGATTTCCCGCAAGGCCCGGGTCTGGAGATGATTTGCTTCGGACTTGGAGAAGCCAACGGCGATGAGGTCGATGTTCCACCATTTTTCCGCGCTTTCGGCGTCGCTGTAGCCGCCCGCATGAGCAACGATCCGTTTGAGCCATTCGGGCGGAAGAGCGGTGAGATCGTCCAAAATGGCCGCATGCATTCCATCCACTTGGGAGGCGATTTCCTCGTAAATCTCGAAGCCGTCGGGCCGGGACCAGAGTTTCCGAAACTCGCCGGCGTAGTCATTCTTGAAATTCACGAAGAGCAGCAACCTCTCCACCTGGGTCCTCATGGAACCCTTGAAGGAATCCAGCGCGGCTTCGAGAGCGGCGGGCGATTTCTCGGCCAAGGTCTCGAAAAGGTCGGAATTGAAGAGACGGTCACCCTTCATTTCCAACAGGCACTGGAGCGCGAGGTCCGGATGGGTCTTGGCGAGGTCGGCCAGCGCGGCGAGTTGGGCGGAGTTGTCCGGGTGGCGTTTGAAGAAATCGAGGAACTGCTGCGGCTGGCTTGCCGCCCACGATGCCAGTGTGGCGGGCACGCGGCGAGACTCGTTTTTGATGCTCCAGAGGAAGAAGCCTTCCGGGTCTTCCCGCCACCAGCGCTCGCGGAGGATATTGGAGAAAAGCGTGAACTCCGCGCCGTTCCGCAGGGAGAACCAGCCGCCGCCCAGCCACTTACCGAACTCGGAAACCGGGAGAGCATTGGCAAGGGCGATGGTGGCGCGCAGCCGCCCGGCGGGATCGGCGGCATTGCGGATGGTGGCGAGTCTCGCGTGGGCGAGATTGCTTGGGCTGGTAGGCCGGGATGGGCGCTGCCGGGAGGAACGAGTGGCGTGGGGACCGTCCGTGGATTTCCCGGAATCCCTTTCCGAAGATTCGCCAGCGAGAATCCAGCCGAGCACGGCCATGGCCAGGAATCCGGCGGCTCCGGGGACGATGTGGTTAGGGGGAAATTTCATTGGCGGAGGAGGTTCCTGATGTTCTGCTTCTTCTCTTCCGGAAGATTGGCGGCTTCCAGCCATTCGCGGGGTTCCGCCGGGTTGATCTGTCCCCACTGATAGAGCATCGTGCCGAGGTCGTGTGAGCCGGTGGCCACGGTCAGAGTCATGATCCACTCGACGGCATCCCGATATTGATGGTCCCGTTGCAACTGCCCGATGAGTTTGTTGGCAGCGTCGTCGTGGATGGAGGGATCGGTTTGGCGTTTGGCCCACTCCGCGTAGGCCGCCACATCGCGTTCCAGCCATTGCTCGCTGAGTTCGTCAAATGCGTAATCCCGATCCGAGGTGGCGGTGATCGTGTCCATGAGTCTAACCGGATTCTCCGTTAGCAAGGCATTCAACAGCTCGCGGACTCCCCGGTTCCCGGTGCTCCAACCTCCACGGCTGCCCGGAACTTGGAACGAATGCGGCGTCATCAGGGCATCCGGGCAGGCGGTGAAGAGATCCTTCGTCAGTTCAAATGCTCTGGCGGGATCGGTTTTCACGAGGGCGAGACCGACGGCGGCGAAGCGTTCGGCGGCGATCCTCGGCGCATCGGCGGCCTTGGCTTGGGCGATGGCCGCCTCGGGATCGGTCTTGATGAGGTTGGCGAAAAGGGCGGCTTCCATCTTCCGCTTGATCTCGCCGGAGGGGGATTGCGCGGCAAGGCGGGCGAGTTCGTCCGGGCGTTCTTCGGCCAGCTGTGCGATGAGCGGGTCCATGCCGGATCGGTTTTTCTTCGCCCACTCCAAAGCGGCCCATGGGTCCTTGCTGACGAAGGCGCGGAACGTCGGGAGATCGAGTCCCATCCCGTGTTCCTTGGAGAATTCGAGCATTTCCAAGGGATTTCCCGCGTCGCCCCATTGCGCCAATGCGGAGAGCGCCTCCTGCCTCGCCTCCTCGGGGATTTTATCGAAATGCGCGCGCAGCCATGCGGGATGAAATTCGCCGAGGCCGCGGGCTACATGGATCACCAGCTCCGGACCGGCGGTTAGAGCGGCGGCGAGAGAGCCTTGCGGGTCATGGCAAGCCCACGCCCACCACGCGAAATCCTCGTCTTCGGTTCCGGCGGTGGCGTCGATGGCTCCTTGCGGATTCAGGCGGGTCCAGTTGAGGAAAACCAGGCCGGTGCTTTCGTTGTCCCGTTTTCCTTTCGAATAGATCGCCCAGTAGGCGGCGATGTCCTGCTCGCTGGCGTCCACCAGCCACATGGCGAGGCGCGAGTAGCGCTCACTGTTAGGCAGCGCGGCAAGGGTTTCCACCGTGTCGGTGGAGCGGGGCATTTCCGGAACGGCGGCGACCGGCGCGGGGGCTTCCGCCCGGCCGGTGGATTCACCTGCCACCGGGGCCGGGGAAACGGTTGGGACGGCGATGGATCGCCTGGCAACAAGGCCAACCGGCAAGCCGGCGACACACAGCCCGATGACGATGAGAGAGATGGGTTTTCGCTTCACGGAAAATTGTTAGCTGATCGGATTTCCTACAGGGGATTTCCGATGGAGACGAACAAAATCGCCGATAAGAAAGAACCGCTTAATCCTGATTCGCCTCCAGCTCCGCCACCGTCACGCGGTCGCTTTTCTTCAGGAAAAACAACGCGCCGAGACCGGCCCAGAAGACATTGCAGGCGAAGCCCGCGAGCGAGGCGGCGATGGCGGTTTCCGGCGGCACTCCGGCCAGATCCTTCATCAGCACCTCGAACAATTTCTCCCGCACGCCGACGCCCGCGATGGAGATGGGCAAGGCGCTGATAGAGTCGATGACCGGCATCGCGGAAACCACCGCGCCGTAGCCCGCCGTGCCGCCGACGGCGCGCATGCCGCAGTAGTAGGAAGAGAAATACGCGAACAGCATGACAAACGAAACGGCCAGACCACCGAGCGCGAACCGCCAGTTTTTCCGATAGACATCATACAGCTCGGGAATTTTCCGCATGATCGGAAACCGCGCGAACCGGTCGTTGCCATGAATCCGCCGGTGCACCGGCGGCGAGGCGCAGACGAAGATCATCGCCACCATCGCAAGTCCGCCGCCCAGATAGAACCAGGCAAAATGGATCACGCCGCGGCCGAGGATGCTCTGGTCCACGATGGCATCGAACCTCGCGACCGAGATGATGAAAAATAACAGCGCCAGCGAAACCAGCCCCGCCAGATGATCCGCCATCACCGCCATCGCGATGACCAGCTTCTTCCCCGGCAGGTCGCGCATGAGCAGGAGGATGCGCGCGGCATCGCCACCGAGCCCGCTAACAGAAGCGAGGTTGAACAGGCTGTCGATCATCGTCAGCTCGACGGCGCGCCCGAGTTTCACCGGCAGCGATTGGCCGCGCAGGAACAACCACCAGCGCAGCGCGTGCAGCACGATGGAAGCACCCGCCAACGCCGCGCCACCGGCGAGCCAGCGGTAGTCAATGGCACCGGGGCGGGTGAAGATCGAGCGGTCGAACTTCACTTGAGAGAACGCCCACCACAGGCAGAGTCCGGTAAGAGCCAGCTTGAGGAGGAAAATCAGGAACGCCTTCATGCCAGCTGATAGAAAGCCGGCCTAGGCGGATTTCTCAATCTCGCGGGCGATCGATTCCACGTTTTCGAGGATGGCTTTCGCGGCGTCCGAGTTGCCGATCTTCAAGCCGAAATGTTTTTCCAAACCGACGACGAGCTGTAGAGCGTCCACCGAATCGAGGCCGAGCCCGCCGGCACCGAAGATCGGAACGGTGTCGCTGATTTCCGACGGGGATTGCTCCAGCATGAGCTCGTCCACCATCACTTCCTTGATCTTCTGTCGTAGTTCCGCGCCTTGCATGATAATTGAGTTAGAAAATTCCGCCATCGATCTTCAGCGCGGCTCCGGTGATGTAGGCCGCGTCGGCACTTGCTAGAAAAAACACCGCGGCGGCGACTTCCTCCGGTTTGCCGAAGCGGCGCATCGGGATGCCGCGTTTCGCGTTTTTCCTCGCCTCCTCGTCCATCCCGCCGAGCGCGTCGGTTTCGATGAACCCGGGGAGGATGGAATTCACGGTAATGCCGGATCTAGCGACTTCCTTCGCCAGTGTCTGGCCTAACGAAACCACACCGGCTTTGGCCGCGGCGTAATTGGTCTGGCCTAACGGCGGCAGCAGGGCGCTGAGCGAGGCGATGTTGATGATGCGTCCGGAGCGCTGGCGCATCATCGGCGTGACCACCGCGCGGCAACCGTGGAAGACCGCGTCGAGATTGGCGGCGATGACCGAGTGCCACGCGTCGTCCGGCATCGCGGCGAGTAGGCAATCGCGGTGCATGCCGGCGTTGTTGATGAGCACGTCGAGGCGGCCGTCGGTCTCGAGGATTTTCCCAACCGCCGCTTTCCACGCATCCGGGCTGGTGACCTCGAGATCGATCAGGAAACAGCGCCCGGGAAATTCACGGGCGAGGGATTCCGCCAGACCGCGGTTGGCCCGGACCCCGAGCCAGACCCGCGCTTCGGGATCATGATCGAGGAAATACCGGGCGATCCCCAGACCGAGCCCGCCATTTCCACCAGTGACCAAAACCGAACGCACGGCGCAAGCATCACCGCCGCGCCAACCAGGGTCAATTTCAATACAAGCGCTCGAAATCTTCGGTCATCCGTGCTGACGGATTCGCGTTCGCGAGCAGCCGACAAGCCTCCATAGCGCCCCCCCCCCATTTATGGGGGTATTGGTGGCATAAAATCGCACGGCCGCCACTTGAAAAAACCCATAAATACCTGATAATGAGAAATTAACAGATTTTTATATTTTTGGAATTGTCGCAAATCTACACATCGCGGGCGCATTGATACAAGTCGATCACAGGTTCGGAGCTAAAGTCTCAGGGATTCCGGTCGTGATCCGATTCGGAACACCAACGTTCAAAAACCCAATCAGGAACCGAGCTCGAACCCATCGAGTCCCTGTTCCCGTGAGTGCGAGCTCAGCGTGCCTGAATCAACCCAACCCAACCGCAACCCATCGATTATGAAACCCCGTTTCCTGTCTCCGTCATCCACCACCACTCTGACCAAATCCTTCCACCCGGCAGCCGCGTTTTTCGCCGGCGTCCTCGCTTTCACCGCGACCGGCCCGCTTGAAGCCGCCTCCGACACTTGGGACAACGGTGCCGCGGACAACAACTGGCAGTCGGTCAACAACTGGGTTTTAAATGCGACATTTCCCGGACTGAACACCAATGTTTACACCAGCACCGAGGACGCGACCTTCAGCGCCACCGGGGCCACCGGCACGGTCAATCTCGGTAACCAAATCAACCTCAGGAGCCTGATTTTCGGCGTCGCAGCAGGAAATGCGGCCTCGTTCACCCTCGGCGACGCGAATGACGTTCTGAACCTCACCACCGCTGGCGGCGTTACCGTCAATGCCGGTGTCACCACCGCGCAGAACATCGGCTCTGCCGGAACCACCATCAATCTTTCCAACGCCTCCGCCGCCTCCGCGACCTTTACCAATAACAGCACGAACCTGCTCACGGTCGCCGGCAACGTGGTCGCCAACGGTGCGGGCACGGGCGCGACTATCGCCCTATCACCCCTCCTGACCGTCACCGGCAGCGGAAACACCACCATTTCCGGCACGGTCTCCAAAGTCACCCACAACGCGCTTCTGAAAACCGGCGCTGGAACACTGACCCTGACCAACGGCAGTTCCTTCAGCGGCGCGGGTGCCATCGGCTACGTTCCCGCCACTGCCGCCGGCTTTCCGCTGGTGGTGCGCGAGGGCACTTTGTTGCTCAACGGAGGAACACACGCCTCCACCGGAGAGATTGTCATTGGCGGCGTCGTGGCAAACGGCGGTGCCGGTCAGAACGCGAAAATCCAAGTCGACTCCGGCTCGATGACGGTGAGTTCGTGGCTTTCCGTCGGCCGCGGAAACGGTGTGGGTGGAGTCTCATCGGACCTCGCCTTGAACAATGGCGCGACCGTCACCTCCGCCAACTACAGCGGCGGCTTCAACGGGGGCAACGCTGCCAATCTCGTCAAGGGTTCGATCACCCTGAATGGAACCTCCATGATGACCGTCACCGGAAATGATGGCAATTTCAACCATGGCGAGTCTACCGGTTCCAACCTCACCTTGACCCTCAACAATACGGCCACTTTGGTGCACAATGGAGGCGCTTCCGGAACAAAGATCGGCCTCTCCGGTCGTGGTATTCTGAACAACGCCAGCGTCGGCAGCACGGTCGACGTCCGCAACCTCATCATCGGGCAAGCTGCCAACGGAATCGGCGCGGTGTATAACAAAGGCACCCTGAAAACCGTCAATGACGGCTATTTCCTCGGAGACGGCAGCGGCAGCTCGAGTTATCTGCGAAACGACAATGCCCTGGCCACCGTGGCGAATGACAATGCGGGCAACCTGGCGGTCGGTATCGGACTGAACAGCAACGCGGTCACGGACGTCATCAGCGGCAGTCTGTCCGCGACAAGGATCCTTCTCGGCGCGTTCAACAGCAACGCATCCAACGGCCAGATCAACGTCACGGGCGGCACCCTTTCGAGCGGTGCGACGGGCACCTCCATCACCGACAGCGCGGCCCGTCAGAACAAGTGGGGAAACATCAACGTCACCGGCGCCGGTGTCTTCGCGAATCCTACCACCATCAACCTTTCCTCGAGTCCCTTTGCCAACAACACCGGCATCCTCTCGATCGCGTCCGGAGGCACCGTGACCGCAGACACCATTATTACAAACGGAGCTCTGCCCAATGCCTATGTCAATTTCGACAGCGGCACTCTTCGCGCCAGTTCCGGCACCTCCGCCGCGCTGATCGACACCAACATCGACCGGGTCACGGTTTATGGCGGCGGCGGCACCATCGACACCAATTCATTCAACAAGAACATTGACCGCATCATCGCCGCACCGACCGGCAACGGCGTGACCAGCGTCGCCATCAGCGCCACCGGCACCGGCTACCTCGGACGCCCGCTGGTGAAAATCACCGGCGACGGAACCGGAGCCACCGCGATGGCTGATTTCAACCTGGCCACCGGCGAGGTCACCGGTATCACCGTCACCAGTCCCGGTGCGGGCTACACCACTGCGACAGTGACGGTCACCGGAGGCGGCGGCACCGCCATCACCGCCACGCCGACGCTTTCCGCTCCCACTGCCGGCGGCATCACCAAGGCCAGCGCTGGCACCCTGACTCTATCAGCCGCTAACACCTACACCGGCCCCACCCTGGTCAACGGCGGCAAACTCAGCGTCACCGGCTCCCTCGCGAGCAGCAGCGCCGTCACGGTCGCCAACGGGGCGACCTTGGGCGGCACCGGCACGGTGAATGGCACCACCACCGTTTCCACCGGCGGCATCGTCGAAGGCGGCGTCAACGCGACCGGCAAGCTCAACCTCAGCGGACTCGCCTTCAACGGCGCTGCCAGCGTGAAGATCGGAACACTCTCCAACTATGCCGCGAGCACCGCCATCGGTGCCGGAGCATTAAGCACGGCGGGCGGTGCGGGTGCCGTGGTCATCAACATCGCCTCGCTCGGTGCCGCGACCGCTCCCAGCACCTACACCCTCATCGACTACACCGGCGGCTCCATCGGCGGAACTGGTTTTTCCGGTTTCTCCCTTGCTGCTCTGCCCAGCCGCGCCCTCGGCAGCCTTGTCGATACCGGCAGCCAGATCAACCTGTCCCTCACCAGCCTGGATTTCCTCAAATGGACCGGAAACTCCGGGAGTTCATGGGACACGACCACCTCCAGTTGGAAACTCAACTCCAACAACAATGCCACCCTGTACATCAACTCGCCGGGTGATTCCGTGGTCTTCGACGACTCAGCCGTTCCCAATTTTACCGTGGATATCAGCACGGCGGACGTGAGTCCCACGAGCGTGACGTTCAACAACACCCTCACCAACATTTACTCGCTGGAAGGGACCAATGCGATCACCGGAGTCACCAGCCTGACTAAGAACAACACCGGCATTCTTTCCATCAGCAATCCGAACACCTACTCCGGCGGGACCATTCTCAACGGCGGCACGCTCAACATCAACAACAACTCCGCCATCGGAACCGGCACGCTCACCATCAACGGCGGCGAACTGGACAGCACCTTCGGCGGCATCGTCCTGGGAACCAACAACCCCCAAGTCTGGAATGCGGACTTCAACTTCGTCGGAACCGGCGCGCTCAACCTCGGTACCGGAGCGGTCACTCTCAGTGCGAACCGCATTCTGGACATCAACGGCGACGCCCCCCTGACCGTCGGCGGGGTGATCGGCGGACCCGGCTTCAGTCTCACCAAAGAAGGTCCTCAGGCCCTGATCCTCGGCGGGGCGAATACCTACACCGGCGGCACCACCGTCAACGAAGGAATCCTCCAGCTCAACCAGACAACCGGTGCTGCGAACATCGGGACCATCAACGTCAACGGTGGCTCGCTGGTGTTCAATCCGCCCGGCAACAATTTCGGTTATGCCCCTGCGATCAACCTGACGGTTGACACCACCTTCAGCAAGATCGGCAACCCGCAGATCAACTACACCGGCACCCTCACCGGCACCGGAAATGATCTGGAGGTCAACACTTCCGCAGGCCGCTTCTACATGAACGCCACCGTCAGCGGCATCGACCAGATCAATATCACCGGAGGAGCGATGGGCTTCGACCTCAACGTTGGAAATCGTGCGGGAGGCGCTCCGGTCAACGTCTCCGACGGTGCCTCGCTCTGGATGGCCAACGGAACCAACACCGTGGCCAACAACATCACCCTCAACGGTGGAACCGGTCAGGGCGGTACGGGAGCGCTTTTCCAGGAAGGCAACTCCGTGCAAACCATCTCCGGCGCGATCACGCTTGCCGCCGGGAACAGCCTGATCGGCGGCAATTCCAACAACGGAATCACCAGCAGCGTCACCATCAGCGGCGCGGTCGGAGGCCCGGGGTCCCTGACCAAGGCCGGAACCCACAAGTTGGTCCTTTCCGGAGCCAACACCTATCCCGGATCGACCACGGTCAATGCCGGCACCCTTGCCGCCGGCATCGCTTCCGTTCCGAATGTCAGCGGTGCGTTCGGAAACAATTCCGCAGTGGCACTTGCAGACGTCGCCACCGCCATTCTCGACATCACCGGCTTCAACACCCAGATCGGCTCGATCACCGGCGGCGGGGCCGTCGGCGGAAACGTAACCCTCGGCGCGGCCACCCTCACCACCGGCGCTGATGACAGCAGCCCGGCCGCCTACGCCGGAGCGATCTCCGGCACGGGAGCCCTCGTCAAGATCGGCAACGGAACCCAAACCCTTTCAGGGGCCAGCAGCTACACCGGGGATACCACCATCCATGCGGGTTTCCTGGCCGCCAACCGTACCAATAACAACCTCAACCCGGTCGTCAGTGCCCTTGGAAATCCCCAGGTCGCGCGCAACATCACCGTCAACTCCGGCGGCACGCTGGGCTTCATCCTAGGTGACACCCTTGGAGGAGCGACCAGTGTCGTGGTTTCCACCCTCGTCATCAATGCCGGCGGCCTGGTCACCAACAACGCCGACAACTTCACCAACCTGGGCCCGGTGCTCATGAATGGCGGAGTCCTGACCACGGCCGGCGGAGCGGTCGGCGGTTACCAATCCTACTACTTCAGCGGTGATGTGAGTGTCGGCGGCTCGACTGCCTCCGCCATCACCGTCACAGCCGGAGGAAATGCCTTCAACGGATTCCACTTGGGCACCAACACCACCTTCACCGTCGCCGATGCCACAGGCAGCGCCGCCAGTGATCTCGATGTCACCGCCCCGCTCATCAACCGGAACCAATCTCTTGGTGGCAATGGCGGCCTTACCAAAGCAGGTTCAGGAACCATGACCTTGGGCGAAATCAACACCTACACCGGCAACACCGTGGTTTCCGCCGGCACGCTGGTCCTGGACACCGCCGGACAGTTGAAGTTCGTGGTCACCACCAATGGGCTGAACAACTCTCTCTCAGGTGCCGGAGCCGCCACACTCAAGGGTGGCTTCAACATCGACCACTCCGGAGCTGACATTGCCAATGGCAACAGTTGGACACTCGTGGATGTCACCAGCAAGACCTATGACAGCCTCTCCTTCAACATCCCCGGCTTCACCCAGGCCGCCGATGTCTGGACCAAGGTCGAGGGCAACAACACCTGGCGCTTCCATGAAACCGGCGTGAACGCCGGCAAGCTCACGTTGGAAGTGGCCACCCCGAGTGGATACGCCACCTGGGCCTCCACCAACGCGCCTACCGGAACCGCCGACGACGACTTCGACAACGACGGAGTGGCCAACGGCGTCGAATATGTGCTCGGCGGTTTGGCCACCACCAACGACAATGGCAAGCTGCCTGGTCTTGCCTTGAATGGTGGCGACCTCGTGTTCACCTTCATGCGCGATCAGAATTCCGAAACACCGGATACCACCGCGAAAATCGAAGTCGGCACCAGCCTCTCCGCCTGGCCCGCCAGCTACGCGATCCCTAACAACCCTGTCGCCGCCAACCCCGGCGTCACGGTGGTGGATAACGGAAACGGTACGGACTCCATCACGCTGAGAATCCCGCAAGCGCCGGATACGAAGAAATTCGCCCGCTTGGTGGTGACGATCCAGTAAACCTCCCACCCAACGCCCCGGCTGGACCCGTTCCGGCCGGGGCGTTTTGTTTTTCAGAAAGGAAGCCCGGCTTTTCGATAGATGAAATGCATCAGCCACGCCGGACCGATGAGGAGGAACTGGACGTCCTTCAAAAACGACGGCTTTTTGCCTTCCACATGGTGCCCGAAAAATTGGAACACCCACGAAACCGCGAAAATCCCCGCGCAGATTCCCCACAACGGAATCGATACGTGAGAGGAAATGAAACCCACCAGCACCAGACACCCGGCGCTAAAAAACATCAACCCGAGTGCCAATGACGGCGACAGGATCACATAATAAATCCCGACAACGATCACCGCTGGCAGCGCCCAATTCGCCAGATTTCCCAACCACGGTTCCAACTCAGCCAACGGCCCCGGCGGGATGCAGGCAATCAGGCCGAGAATGCTGAAAAAAATCGCGGGCACGCAGATCCAATGGATGATCTCATTGGTCGCATTCTGATGGCTGTCGCCGTATTCGGCCAGCAGCCGGTCGATTTTCCGCAGCGATGTTCGTGAAGTTGGCACCGGACAATGAACTAGCCGTTTCAAATCCATCATGCAATGCTTCCCGCCATTCATGAAAACTCCCCGGCTTGTATTCGTCGTCCTGATTTCAGCAATGGGTATTTCCATGGCCGATGAAGACCCGCCGATCAACCGCGCACAATTCATCGGCACGCACAATTCCTATCACATCGCACCCTCGCCGAAGGTTCGCCACTTGATCGAAACAGTCGCAAAGGGCGAGGGCGACGCCATCAACTGCACCCAGCGCCCCCTAACTGAGCAACTGGAGAAACTCTCCATCCGCCATTTCGAGCTCGATCTCTACGCCGATCCCAAAGGCGGGCTGTTCTCGAATCCGCTCGCAGCCACCCTCGTCGGAGAAATTAATCCGCATCCTGATCCGCTATGGAAGCAGCCGGGGCTAAAAATCCTGCATAGTCCTGATTTCGACTTCCGCACCACGGTTCCCACCTTTCGTAAAGCCCTTCAGGAACTCGCCGCCTGGTCCAAGGCACATCCGAAACATGAGCCGCTGATGATTCTGCTAGAGCTGAAACAGGATTCGTTTTCCCCGAAGACCCGACCGCTGCCGTTTGACGAAGCGCAGCTCAAGACCGTCGAAACGGAAATTCTCGCGGAACTCGCGAAGGAACAAATTCTAACACCGGATCAGGTGCGCGGCGATTTCCCCACCCTGCACGATGCCGTCACGAAACGCGGTTGGCCGAAACTTTCCGAAGCCGCCGGAAAATTCATCTTCTGCCTCGATAACGAAGGCGTGGTCCGCGACCGCTATCTCGCGCTTTCACCGGCAAAGAACCTAACTGGCCGATTGCTCTTCACCAGTGTCCCGCGTGATCACCCGGCGGCGGCGTGGATGAAGCGGAATGATCCGGTCGGCGGCTTCGATGAAATCCAGTCCCTCGTGAAAACCGGTTTCATGGTCCGCACCCGCGCCGATGGCAACCTCAAGGAAGTCCGCGCCAAGGATTACACCCGTTTCAAGAAAGCCGTGGCCAGCGGTGCGCAATGGATCAGCACCGATGCGCCCGAGGAAATTCCGGAGTTCCCCGGCTATCGCGTCGGCTGGGAAAACGGTCGAGTGTGGCAGCTAAGGAGCGTGGGACTGTGGCCCACGAAGCCGATGGAGTGAGAAAGCGCTGCGCGAAGCTCATTTCTTTCGCTTCCCATCGACCCGGTGGGCCGAAGTCCCACCCTTACCCCTAACGAAACCTCGCATCAAACGAACGCAAAGCGATTTCCCCACCACTGAAATCCGGCGGAAGCCCGTCACTCAAATTCCTTCGCTCGGCTACCGGCTTCAACATCTCCAACGCCATGCCTTTGAACCTCGTCTGCACCGCACCCAGCGTGTGCTTTCCAAACACCGTGTGCCCTCCCTCATAAGCCTGCTCCTCGTATTCCTCCAATGTCGTGACATAGCCGCAGTAGCCGTTGGCGTAACTCGCGACCACCACCTCCTCAATCCCACGCGTTGATAGAATTTCCAACAGCGACTTCTCAATACGCCGCCCCGCGATGGTCGTCACCTCCCCCGGAACCGCAGCGAACGCGCAATCGCCCACAATCATCAGTTGCAGCGGAAGGACCTGCGGAATCCACGGTTGGTCGCCCAAACTGCCGTTCGCGTAAAACCGTTTGAAGGCGGCAAGCCCGCCATCCGCCCATCCGGGCAGTGGAAGTTTCCGGATGTCGCGAAACCCGAGAATTCGCCGCTGCCCCGCTTCGAACAAAATGTCCTTGGGATCCTGGATCCGGTATTTAAGCCGGACCGCCTCGGCAACCGGTTTCCAACGCATGGAAAACAACTCCCATGCTTTCAGTGCACGGCTCAGCAGAACGGAGACATCCGCAAGAATCTTCGGCATCCCCGGCCCCTCGCGGGTGCCTCTGGCGAACGCCACGCCATGACAGGCCGGGCCGGTTCTGGCATCGGTTTCTCCACGGGAAAACTCGGCATCGATGCTCACCTTCGTGAAGTCCACCCATGCCAGCAGAGAGTCGATTTCCACGGGCAGGACTTCGCTGATAGCAGCACGTGCCGACAACTCTCTCGCCTGCTCGAATTGAAGCCTGCCGTTGATTCGCGAGCTTTCGAAATCGTCTTCATGGCTCCCTCTC
The DNA here is from genome assembly GCA_040386755.1 of Verrucomicrobiota bacterium. Classification (GTDB taxonomy): domain Bacteria; phylum Verrucomicrobiota; class Verrucomicrobiia; order Verrucomicrobiales; family Akkermansiaceae; genus Luteolibacter. The sequence goes on from JAZKEY010000004.1 coordinate 290,031, forward strand.
GTCCAGCCCTTCTTCCTGTCGAAAATGAAGTTCGGTGTCACATCGCCCGCGCTGCGTTGGGCGAAGACGGCGACACCCTCATGCTCTTCCATCAACGCCGCCGCATGGCCCTTGTTGTCGGCACAGATGCGGTGTTGGTCATTGCTGATGCTGGTGCAATGGACGCCGAAAAAATTCCATGTCGCGATCGGCGTGCCATCGACTCCATCAAAGCGGAACAGCAGCATCTGCCGGTCGATGGCCGCGTTCGCATCCTTCTCCGTGACCTTCACCACTTCCGGATTCCTGTTATAAGCCGCGAGGGAGCGATTGAAGGCCACATCCCGGTCCAGTGGAAATTCCCCGCTGGAGAACTTGATCACCGCAGGCCGAGCGTTTGCGTCCGCTTGAATGATCACCTCCACAATGCCATCGACGATGATTTGAAAGACCTCCGGCCCGAATCCGGGGATGGACATGTTATAGAGCGCGTAATGCGAATAGCCGCCGGGACCGCTGTGGGTGTGCTGGGCGGTCAGCATTACGGCATCCTCAGTGAAACCTAGACCGCCGATCTTTTCCATCACCGCGGTCCTGATCGCCAAAGTGATGAAACAGATTTCCGCATTCACCCACGCCACTTTCCCCCGGCCGGTCTTGATGACGACGGCCCGTGCGAACAAAGGGGTTTCTACTTCCTCCACGAACTGGTGGAACAATCCGTAACCCATCATCCCAACACCCCGCTTGAATGCGGTGATGCCGGCCTTGGCCGCGCCGATTTGATAGATCAACGGCCCGTGGCCTTTCTAACTTTGCGGCTCATTCCCCGGTTTCCACTTGATGTTGCAGCCGCTGCTGGGATATGGACGGGCGAGCGGTTCCTCGCCACCGAGCATCCGTCGCACCGCCTCGCGCAGATCGCCGCCGTGGGGTTCGAGCCCGCTGCGTGGCCGGGAGTCGTCGAACTGGCCGGTGTAAAAAAGCAGGCCGTTTTCGTCGAAGAGGAAGAAGTCCGGCGTGCACACCGCGCCGTGGGCCTTGGCGACTTCCTGGGATTCATCCAAAAGATACGGAAAATCCCAGCGATGCTCATTGGCGAAGTTTTTCATCATATCCGGGCCATCCTGGGGGAACCTGCCGAGATCGTTAGAGTTAATCACCACTGTGCTGACGCCATGGTCTGAAATTTCGCGGGCGAACTCCCCCAGCGCATCCGCCAGATGAACTACGAAAGGACAGTGGTTGCAGGCGAATACGACCAGCAGGCCTTTTGGTCCGTTCATGCCTTCACGCGGCATCATGTTTCCGTCGGCATCGGGCAAAGAGAAGTCGGGGGCCGGGTCGCCCGGACTCATTTGAAAGGATGACAGGGTTTCAGACATGGAGGCACCATAACACAAATCCCTGAGCCGCAAAACGGTTTTCCGCCTTTGACGGGTGACAATTCCACTGCGAGCATCCGCCGCCATGCCAGACGCACTTTCACCGGCGGAGTTGCTCCGCTACTCCCGCCATTTGCTCATTCCCGCCGTCGGCGAGGCCGGGCAACTGCGGTTGAAAAACGCGTCTGTCCTGCTCATCGGCACCGGAGCACTGGGTTCGCCCGCCGCGCTCTATCTGGCCGCCGCCGGGGTCGGCAGGATCGGAATGGTCGATGCCGATGTGGTTGATGCCTCCAATCTCCAGCGGCAGATCCTCCACGGCGAGTCGTGGCTCGGGAAACCCAAACTCGAGAGTGCCGCTGCCCGGCTGCGCGAAGTCAATCCGCTGGTGAAGACCGAGTTCTATCCGGTTAGATTCACTCCGGAGAACGCCATGGAGATCGCCGCGTCCTACGACATCCTCGTCGATGGCTCGGACAATTTCCCCACGCGTTTCCTCACCAACGACACGGCGTTTTTCCAGAAGAAGCCGCTGGTCTATGGCGCGATCCACCGCTTCGAGGGCCAGGCCGGAGTCTTCGCGCCGCACCTTGGCGGACCGTGCTACCGCTGCCTGCTTCCCAACATGCCGCCGCCGGGAAGCGTCCCGTCCTGTCAGGAGGCAGGGGTGTTAGGCGTGCTGCCGGGCATCATCGGCTCATTGCAGGCGATGGAAACGCTCAAGCTGATCCTCGGTATCGGCACCGTGCCGCTGGGGAAACTCACCTGTTATGACGCGCTCAACAGCGCGTTCCGGACCCTCAAACTAAACTGTGATCCGAAGTGCCGTCTCTGCGGCGACTCGCCGGAAATCCACGGCGTGTCCAATGCGGAAACCACCGCCTCCGCCTCCTGCGCCTTTACCTCAGAACACATGGAATCCATCACCACCCGCGAACTCCGCACCCTCCTCCAAGGAAACTACGACGGCCTGCTCATCGACGTTCGCGAGCCGGACGAATACGCAGTCACGCACATCGAAGGCTCGCGGCTGATCCCGTTGAAAACCCTGCCGGAGCAATTGGACAGCCTGCCGAAGGACCGCGAGATCCTCGTCCATTGCAAGGCCGGCGGCCGCTCGGCGAAAGCGGTCCAATTGATGTTAGACCACGGCTACACCCGCGTCAAAAACGTCACCGGCGGGATGGATGCCTGGCTTGCTGAAAATTAAGGAGGGAGGGACTGTGACCCGCCAAGCCGATGTGCGGGAAAACCAAGCGCGCAGCTCTTTCTCTTTCACACTCCATCGACAGGTGGCCCGAAGTGCCACCCTCCTTACCCGCCGGCGTCAAACGGGACGGTGCGACAGGCTGATGGACGGTAACATTTCTTGAAGAGGGTCGTCTTTAGAAAATACCAACTCCGCGGACTCACCATCCGCAGTGATCGTGATTCCGGACGTCTCTTTGAAATGACCGATCTCGCGACAAGTGATTTTCGTCGCCGTGAAATGGCTCATCGTGCTTTCCAGATCATCCTCGGAAATGGCGAGCAGGAATCCGTAGCTGGGAAACGAGACGAGCCATTTCTCGATCTCCACATCCATCGGACATGGCAGATCCTCCAGATCCAAAACCGCGCCGACGGCTGAGCAGTGGCAAAGCATCGCTAGCGTTCCGATGATGCCGCCGTTGCTGATGTCCTTGCCCGCACGGCAAAGTCCTTTTTCCGCCAGCGAAGGCAGCATTTCCAAATCCGACCTCAACCGCTCCGGCGGGGTGATCGTGCTGGCATTCCAAAACGGTTTGTCGCCCTGATAGCCGCCGTGCATGTCGATGGCGATGACAAGCAGATCGCCCGGTTTCGCATCGAAGCTCGTGATCAACCGGTCGCCAGCATGACCGAGCACCGCCGCGCCGAGCATCGCTTTTCCTGAAACCGTCCGGGTGGTGTGGCCGCCGACAATCGGGACGCCGTAAGCCAAGGCGGCGGCTTGCATCCCCTGCCAGATCTCAGCGGAAATTTGTTCGGTGGGCGTCCACAGGATGTCCGTGACGGCGACCGGACGTCCGCCCATCGCGGCGACATCGGATAAATTGACCATCACCGCAGAGTATCCTGCGAACCAGGGATCGTCTTCCACGAAGGATCCCAACATGCCTTCGGCGGCGAACAGCAGATGTCCACTGCCCGACGGGTTGACGATCGCCGCGCAGTCATCACCGAGCCGGACCTTGCCTGAAACTTCCAATGCATGACCGTATGCCTGTTGAATATTGGCTTTCTCAGTCACCGCAGGGTGACTTGAGAGGTATTCCGCCAGCGAGGCAAGTTCGGTCATCGGACCTTCACTGATAGATCAAGTCATGCCAATTTTGGGAAAAAAGTGAATCACCGTGTAGTATTTTCAGGCGACACGAGATGAGGCGTGGTAATAGCTGAGATCAGCACGCATCCTGACGTGGGGGATCCCATGAAGACATATCTCTTCGAGCGGTTCCCAATGAAGGCGTTGGAAAAAACGGGCGTTCTGATGTTGCACCGTCGCGAGGAATTCATGACAGCCCAGTGCGTTCGCCGTGGACACAGCTTTATAGATCAATCCGGCTCCGAGAGCGCCGAGTCCGTGATAGCAAGGTTGTAGATTTCTCACCGCAACGCCCGGACTGAAGTGGCGGATCCGCCGGAAATCCATTGCCACTCCCAGGCGGGAACCATACCATAGTCCCGGATTCCGCTCGTCGATCCGCACCACGCCCGCCACGGCATCCTCCATCCCGGCGATGAGTGTTTTGCATACGATGGGAATCATCGACTCGTCGAAGAGATCGCGATCATCTCCGGCGAAGATCCCCTGCTCCTCGCAGAAAATATCGCGGCGGACCGAGAAGAATCCATCGAGGTCCTCGGGTGATTTCGCGATCTTGAATACGAAATCATGCGGACTGTAGGTGGGGAAGCGTTCGAGGATCATGATTCGCAATGGGCGGTTTGGGGAATGCTCGCTTTGATTTTCGCAGCAATGAAATCCGCATCCTCAGCGATGCCGGAAAACCGCGCGGAGCCCCAGGTGTGTTGCCAGGGCAGTCCGAGAAAGTAGAGTCCCGGCAGCTCGGTGACACCGCGATCCGTTTCCGGGAATCCGCGCATGTTGAGGACCGGCAGTTTGATGAAACTGAAATTCGGCAGGAAGCCGATGCACCAGACGATGCTGGTGATGTTCTGTTCCGCGAAGTTCAGTTCGATCGGTTCGCTTTCGGGACTCCACACCGGGGTATAGTGAGGTTCCTCGGGAGCATCGATGCCGTTGGCGGAGATATAGTCATCAATCCGCTGGCAGATTCCGTTGTAGGACCGGTCCGCGCTGTCGAGCTTTTGGGCAAGATCCTGGCGGATGGTGAATTTTTCAAAATCGATGTTCTCGACGAAACCATAGAGTTTCACCCCTTCGAGAGCGAATTTGCGGAGGTCGATTTCATGACCGCCATCGCGACCTGTCAGATAGTGGTTGGTGCCGGAGACCGCCTTCGCCTGATCCGGATGCTCGGCGAAGGTGGTTTTATAATACCCCATTTCCTCCAGCCAAGTGACCGCGTCCTTGCCACGATAACGGCGCGGCGATCGCGGGGCATTGCCGAGGCAGAGGTGGACCTTGCGACCTTCGAGATGGAGGTCTTCCATGATCTGCACTCCGGATTGGCCCGAACCAACGATCAGTGTCTCGCCTTCGGGAATCTGTGAGGGCCGCTTGTAATCGACCGAATGGATCTGTTGGATCGAGTCCGGAATCCGGTCCGCTCCGGCGGGCACGAACGGCGTGTGGAATCCGCCGATGGCGACGATCACGTCATCGCAAAACCAATTGCCCTGATTAGTGGTGACGTGGAAATAGCCTTCGCGCTTGGTGACGGAAGTGACGGTGACACCTTCCAAGATCGGAGGCTTGAATTTTTTCGCGTAGCGCTCGATGTAGTCTACGATTTCATCCTTCACCATGAAGCCTTCGGGATCGTCGCCATCGTAGTGATGGCCGGGCAGGCGGCATTGGTGGTTCGGCGTGACGAGGCAAAAGGTATCCCAGCGCTCCGACCGCCACGAGTGGCCGATGCGGTGTTTCTCAAGGATGACATGGTCATCCACACCGCGCTGCCGGAGGCAATAACTCGCCGAAAGTCCGGCTTGTCCGCCGCCGATGATGACCACGGAAATGTATTGGGGATCGGTGAATGGCATGAGGACGGGCTTCTAACTGACGTGGGAAATGATGACCGGAGCGTCCGGCGGCAAGGCCCCGGCCCATCGCTCGATGTCCGCAAGCGAGGCGGAGGCGGAGGTGCAGGAGAATCCGAATCGTTCGCGGACACGGTCGGACGCCTCGGTGAGGGCGATCCGGGACAAGCGGATGAATTCCTCCGCCGGGAGTTGCTGGCCGGTCTTGAAATATTTTTTCACGACAGTGGACGGCGAGTAACACGGCTGGAAACTACCGTCCGGCAATTCGGCGGTGAAGGTGACTTCAGGCATTGGAACAGGAATTTTTGTTAGAACTCTCGAAAGAGGAAAGGGAGCTGCAGGCGCCGCATTTCGCGCATCCGGCTTTCACGGTATCAGAAGTCATGCCAGCTTCGGTGAGCATTGCCCCGAGCGGCGACAGGACGGCTTTCATGAATTCCGGAGTCGGCGGCGGGTGGCCGGCCAGCGGAGTGCCGGTGACGGGGACAAACGGCACGACGAAAGGATAAACGCCGAGTGAAACGAGCTGGCGGCAGCCTTCGAGCAATCCGTCCACGCTATCGCCAAGCCCGGCGAGGAGGTAGGTGCTGACTTGGCCACGGCCGAAAACTTTCACGGCAGCGGCGAAGGCTTCCATGTAATAGCTCATCGGCACCTCGGCCTTGCCCGGCATGATCCGGTGGCGGACGGTTTCGTCCCAAGCTTCCAAATGCATGCCGAGGGAATCGACGCCGTTGGCGCGGAGTTTCACAAACCACTGGAAATCATCCGGCGGCTCGCATTGGGCTTGGATGGGTAAATTCGTGGCCTGCTTGATCGCGTAAGCGGCGGCGGCGAGCACGGCGGCCCCGCGATCCGGAGTGGGCGGGGTGCCGGTGGTCATGACGACGTTGTCGATGCCGTCGAGTCGCTTGGCGGCGGCGGCGACTTCGGCGAGCTGTGCAGGGGATTTTTCGCGGATGGTGCGGCCTGCTTTCAGCGACTCGCCGATGGCGCAGAACTGGCAGCGCGTTTCGGAATTTCCGTAGCGGATGCAGGTTTGTAAAAGCGTGGTGGCGAGCACGCGCTGCGAGTGGAGCTGGGCGATTTTCCAATAAGGGACGCCGTCCTGCGTGCTGAGTCCGTAGAATTTCGGCTCGGGAGGAAACTGGACGGTCGCGATTTGCTCTGAGTCACGAAACAGATCGGCCTGCCCGGACGGGCTGATAGATCCGATTGAGAACGGTGATGACGCGGCTCCCCGCGTGTGGATCGGCACCATGATCGTGGTGCCTAACACCGTGACCGCCTTGTGATCGGTCGGCCCCGCGCCGCCGCTGCGCGAGGGCGCGGTGGAAGGAGCGTCGCCGATGCGGAGCCCGGCGGATTGGAGCTCAGAGAGCAGCCATTGCTTCTTCGAGAAGAGGGCGGATGGGAAGTCGAGTGTCTGCATCTTGGGAGATTTCGGTGAGGGCGGGCCGCGGGGTTTTATCCACGCGGAGGTCGAAAAGGTCGGGCCGGCTGTAGTGGCCGACGGAATCCATCATGCGTTTCCGCTTGGTGATGAGGTCAAAGTCGAGATCGGCAATCGCCATGCCTTCGCCCTCGGTGACTGGTTCGCAAAGGTGCGAGCCATCCGGCGCGATGATTGCCGAGAAGCAACCGCCTCGCAGGGCTTTCTGCTTTGCCGGATCCGGCGTGATTTCCGTGATCTGCTCATCGGTGAGCCAGCCGGTGGAATTCACGACGAAACATCCGGCCTCCAGCGCGTGATGGCGGATCGTGACTTCGATCTGATCGGCGAAAATCTGCCCGACCATCGAACCGGGAAATTGCGCGCAATGGATTTCCTCACGATCCGCCATCAGCGTGTAGCGGGCTAACGGATTGTAGTGTTCCCAACAGGCGAGCGCTCCAATCCGGCCGACGGCGGAGTCCACGGCACGCAGACCGGAACCGTCGCCCTGGCCCCAGATCATGCGTTCGTGAAACGTCGGCGTGATTTTCCGCCGCTTCAATAACAGCTCGCCGTCCGAGTCGTAGACAAGCTGCGTGTTATAAAGCGATCCGCCGTCCAGCTCGTTCACGCCGACCACGAGCACCATGCGGTGGCTCGCGGCGGCGCGGGAGAGGCGCTGGGCCAGCGGGCCGGGAATTTCCACGGCCTCGCGATACAGTTTCTGATGAGCTTTTCCAGTGGCGAACGGCGGCTCGACAAAGGAAAAGTAGGGATAATACGGGACGAAGGTTTCCGGGAAAACGGCCAACTTCACGCCCGCGTCCGCGGCTTCGGCGATGGCCCGGACCATGCGGTCGATGGTGCCTTCCGCGCCGTTGAGGTCGGGGGCGATCTGGATGGCCGCTGCTCGGATGGTTTTCATAATTGGAGCGCGGAATTCATTCCGCGCGTTTGCTTTGATGAGTTAGACCGTCCACGAATCCATGATCACTGCGTTGCATTTCTTGTGCATCAGGATGCAGTCGAGCACGTCGAGCGGATTGATCGGGATGATGCCCGGCATGAAGGCTTTTTCGGTTTGGCCGTAGAGGGCCTGCGTTGAAAACCGGCAGCCATAGACTTTTCCGCCCTCTTCCATGAATTTCGCGAGCCGCTGGTTCACAAAGAGATGGCCGGGGAATGCCTCATCGCCGAGGGTTGGGAAACCGCGTTGGAAGCCCATGGTCACACCCGGCCCGTAGAGCAGGATTGAGGTTTCATAGCCCTTCCGCAGCAGGCGAGTCGCGGAGAGCGTGTTCACGATGGCGATCGATCCCTCGAAGGCCATGGTGTGGAAGGTGACGAGCGCTTTTTCGCCCGGCTCGGCCTTGTAGTCTTCGAAAACCTTCTCTTCGTAATCGACGAGCACGTCTCCGTTCTTATGCATTTCACGTTCAACTTTTGGCATGGTGGTGGTTGGTTAGGGAGTGGGGGTCCGACATTGGACAAGGGCGAATAAAGCACCGCGCGAGCCAGCCACGATTCGCGGGGTGAAATGGCAGGGCGTATTTCATGCACATCGTTGCGCACGGAATCTGCTTGGAGAAAGCCCATGGACGAACGCGTCACCATGTCGGCACTGGCGAAAGCGCTCGGACTCTCGGAATCCACCATTTCGCGGGCCTTGAAGGGCGATCCACGTATCGGTAAAGACACTCGCGAGCGCGTGGAGCAACTTGCGGAGAAACTCGGTTATCGCCCGAACCCACTTGTCAGCGCCCTCATGTCCGTCCGCAAAAAACGCGGCGGCAGCGAAGTTGGCACCGTCGCGCTGGTGACCGACTACCATGACCAAGGTGGCTGGCGGTCCAAGGACGTCTGCCGTTGGGAATACGAAGGAATCTGCCGCCGCGCCGACGAACTCGGCTACCGGGTGGAGGAATTCCCCATGAGCGACTTTGGCTACGACGGAGCGAAATTGGAAAAAGCCCTGCTCACCCGCGGCATCCGCGGTGTCTTGTTAGGATTTTCCCGCGACCGGACCGAGAGAGCCGGATTCGGCATCGGAAAATTCACCGTCGCCGGATTGAGCACGTATTTCCGCGAGGTTGCCGTGGACCGCGCGAATTTCCACGGCTTCTTCAACGTCCAGCTCGCCCTCGGTGAAATGCGCGCCGTCGGCTACCGCCGCACCGGCCTCGTCGTTCCCGAATTCAACAACCGCATCTCCGGCTATCTCTGGTCCGGCGGAGCGCTCGATTGGCAGACCCGCCAAGCGGAATCGGACCGCTGCGTGCCCTCCATCCCCACGGCGGGCGACGAGGAAAAAGAGTTTGCGAAATGGCTCAAACGCGAGCAACCCGACTCGTTGTTGGTTTACAAATTCCCGGTCAAAAGCTGGCTCTCGAAATCCGGCCTGCGTGTGCCCGATGACATCGGCCTCGGCTATCTTTATCGCACCGAGGAGGAAATGAAAACCTGGCCCGGCATCGACGGCAACCTGCAAGCCGTCGGCGCCGCTGCCTTCGACCTGATCGTGGAAGGCCTGCACACAAATCGGTTAGGAATACCGGCCGATCCGAAGGATGTGCTCATCAAGGGCTTATGGCGCCACCAGCCGAAGCAGGTTTCGGAAATGATCTCCGCCAAACAATCTAACTCACATGGAAAATCGTAACCGGCGTGTCCGGTGGTAAGGCTCCGGCCCAACGCTCGATGTCCGGGAGCGAGCAGTAGTCCAGACTGGACGAGTATCCGATTTTTTCTTCCACAAGATCGGATGCCGAGCTGAGGGCGATCCGTGACAGGCGGATGAATTCTTCCGCAGTGAGTTGCTGGCCCATCTTGAAGTATTTCCTCGCGATGGGGGAAGGCGAGTAACAAGGCTGGAAACTGCCATCCGGGAGTTCGGCGGTGATTGTGATCTCAGGCATTGGAACAGGCGGTTCGGGTTGATTGGCTGCAACAGCCAACCGGTCGTCTTCGGTGAAGACCGCACCAACTACCGGAGTAGCAATTGCCATGCCTTCTCGTCCCGTATTAGACGCGCGAAGGCGCGATTCATCCGTCGCGGCGGGAGTGGGAAAACAGCCCCCACCCGGAACCATTTGCATCTCAGCATCCGGCGCGATTTCAGCTCCGCTTCAGGGATAAAAAATTCACCGAAAAAAATCACTTCAAGAGTCAATTTCCGTCCGGTTTCGCGAGGTCCTTCAACGGACTCACCGCATACTTGAACTCCGCCACCTTGTCCGGCTTTGAAGGATTAAACGGCTTCACGTCATCCGCCAGCAGCACGGCCAACGGCAGCTTGTCCTCGCGAATTCCTTCGACGACGCATTTCGCGAGTTCGTAACTGCCGAAATTGTTGTGATGGGTGCCGTCTTGAAACGCCGCATTCAGATCTTTTCCGAGCCCGACATAAAGCTGCCGGCTCATCGCATGGAGATCGATCAACGCAGCTTTCTCTTTTTCCGCCACGCGCTTCATCGCATCCGGATAACCCGCCAACGTGTCCTTCTCCACCCCGCCCTTGCGCTCCATGGAAGTGACCAAGACCGGCGTCACGCCCTTTTCCTGAATCTCTCTAACGAGTTTGCCGAGGTTCTCCTCAAACTTCTGAAGCGCATCCGGATTCTTGCTCTTCATGTCGTTATGGCCGAACTGGATGAAAACGTAATCGCCCTTTTTCATCTCCGCCTTCACCTTCGCCACCCGCCGGGCGGAAAACGAGCTGCCTAACGACTCACCGGATTCCGCATGGTTGGAAACCGCCACTCCCGGCTTGAAAAACCGCGTGAACATCTGGCCCCAGGAATTCCACGGTTCGAACGGCTGATCCGTCACCGTGGAATCACCGAGCAGATAAACCGTAGTCGCAGCCGCGGCCGGCGAGATTTCCACCGCCGCGACACACGGCCGTGGGCCGTTGAATTCCAGCGTCAGCTTGTTGTCCCAGTGCAGATAGGGTCTTTCCCTGTTCTTCAATCCCACGCGGCCACCCGGATATTCCGGCTGGCGGATGTTTACGGTGAACTTCCGGCTCACCTGCTCCTTCTCCGCCGTCACCACATTTTCCAACATCAGCCTGCGGGATTCCGCCTTTACCGTCGTGTACGATCTTCCGGCAGGATCTCCTAGCAGAACCGTCACATCATAGTTCCCCTGCGGCAGCACCACGGAGAAATAGAAACCTCCCTCCGCCGTCACGAAGTCCCCCTTCACCGGATTCCCGCCGCGATCCTCCGCCTTCGGCGTGAATCCAAGATCGAAACCATAGCCCTTTTCCGGAGTGAACACATCGGCGGGCGTGACGGCAGTGAATCCGGCACTGGTGTTCGCCAAGCCGAAGTCGAACTTCATCGGCGTGACCGGCGCGCCGTCCGTCATACAGGGCGCGAGGATGAACAGGAATGAAGCGAAGCGCTTGGTCATTTCTGAAAAATAGCGGGTGGAGAAAACCTGTCACCAAGTCCCGCATCCTCCGATTGGAGCAGGAAAACGAAAGCCCCCGGTTCGGAGATGATTTCCAGACCGGGGGCTTCTTGCTTGAAGGGATCAGGAAGCGTCCTCTTCAGGTGCCGGAGAGCCGTCGGCTTCTCCAATGATCTCTCCGTCTTCGGTATCCGACGGTGCATCATCGCCATCCGGAATGACGCGGGAGATGTCCTGGAGTTTTTCGCTTCCCTTGAGAGTTAGAAGTTTCACGCCTTGGGCATTTCGTCCGGTTTCGCGAACCTCTGCAGCGCGGATGCGGATGCTTTGGCCGCTGGAAGTCATGAGCATGAGCTCGTCTTCCTCGGTGACCGTCACGGCACCTACGACGGGTCCGGTCTTGTCGGTGACCTTCATGGTGATGATGCCTTTTCCGCCGCGTGACTGCTTGCGGTATTCCTCGAAGGTGGTTCGTTTTCCGATACCGTTCTCCGAAGCCACTAACAAAGTCGATCCCTGGGTGACGAGTGCGAGGCCGATGACGAAATCCGTTTCGCTCGGGCGGATGCCCATCACACCGGCAGTGCCACGACCCAGCGGACGGGTGTCGTCTTCGTGGAAGCGGAGGCTCATGCCTTCGTGGGTGACGAGGATGATTTCGTCGCCGCCGGAAGTTAGACGGACGCCGATGAGTTCGTTGTCCTCTTCAAGGTTGATGGCGATGATGCCGTCCTTGCGGTAGTTGCGGAAATCGTTGACGGCGGTTTTCTTCACCTTGCCGCTGCGGGTGGCGAAGAAGATATAACCGGCTTCCTCGCGGAAGGTGATGTCGTTGCCATTTTCATCAACGGTGCGTTCGAGGCGGAGGAGCGCGGCGATCTTTTCCTCGGGCTTCAGGTTAAGCACGTTCTGGATGCTGCGTCCCATCGCGGTGCGCGAGCCTTCCGGGAGTTCATAGACCCGCTCGACATACATGCGGCCGGTGTTGGTGAAGAATAACAGATAGTCGTGGGCCTGGACGCTGAAGAGGTGTTCGATGAAGTCGTTGGCCTCGTCCTTCTTGGTAGCGCGGGTTTCCATGCCCTTGAGGCCCTTGCCGCCGCGGCCTTGGACTCGGTATTCGCTGGAAAGGGTGCGCTTGATGTAGCCGCGGTGGGAGAGGGTGACGATCATCGCGTCGTTGGCGATGAGGTCCTCCATGGCAACCTCACCGACTTCGGCGACGATGGTGCATTTCCGCGGCGTGGCGAACTTGTCTTTGATCATGCGAAGCTCGTCCTTGATGATGACGAGCACGCGTTCCTCACGGGCGAGGATGTCGAGCAGATCCTTGATGTCGGCGAGCACGGCGTCGTATTCGCCCTTCACCTTGTCCTGTTCGAGACCGGTGAGTTGATAGAGGCGGAGTTCGAGGATGGCGTTTACCTGGCGCTCGCTGAAAGTGTAGGTGCCGCCGGAAACGGACGCCTGCGAACGGATCATGATGCCCAGCGCTTCGGCGGTGGCGACCGGGAAACTGTAGGCAGCAAGGCGCTCGCGGGCTTCATCGCGGTTTTTCGAGTTCCGGATGATTTTGATGAAATCATCGAGGTGGCCAAGGGCAAGGAGGAAGGCTTCGAGCAGTTCCGCGCGTTCCTCCGCCTTTCCTAGCAGATAGCGGGTGCGGCGGATGACGACCTCGCGGCGGTGCTCGATGTAAGCGTCGATGGCCTCCTTGAGCGAAAGCTGCTTCGGGCGGTTTTTGTGAATCGCCAGCATGTTCACGGAGAACGAGGTCTCCATGGAAGTGAGCTTGAAGAGCTGGGCGACGACGACCGCCGGGCGGGCATCGCGTTTCAGTTCGATTTCAATGCAGGTGTCCTCGGCGGATAGATCCCGCATCCCGGAGATGCCGGTGAGGATCTTCTCGTTGACGAGTTCGGCGATGCGCTCCTGGAGCACCGCGCGGTTCACGCCGTAGGGAACGCCGCGGATGATGATCATCGCCTTGCCGTTGGCGTTTTCCTCGATCTCCATTTTCCCGCGCATCCGCATGGAGCCGCGACCGGTGCGGAAGTATTCCTCGATGCCGCGGATGCCGCGGATTTCACAGCCGACCGGGAAGTCCGGTCCCTTGATGTGCTGCATCAGCTCCGGCAGCGTGATTTCCGGATTGTCGATCTGGGCGCAGATGCCATCGACGACTTCGCCGAGGTTGTGCGAGGCGAGGTTGGTGGCCATGCCAACGGCGATGCCGGTGCTGCCGTTGACGAGGAAGTTAGGAAATGCGGACGGCAGGACGGACGGCTCCAACTGCGAACCATCGTAGTTGGGAATCATATCGACCGTGTCCTTGTCGAGATCGTCCATCATCGCGATGCCGAGCGGATGGAGGCGCGCTTCGGTGTAACGCATGGATGCCGCGGAGTCGCCTTCCACCGAACCGAAGTTACCTTGACCATCGATGAGCATTTCGCGCATCGACCACGGTTGGCCCATGTTGACCAACGAGGTGTAGATGGACATGTCGCCGTGCGGGTGGAAGTTACCCATCGTCTCACCGACGATCTTTGCGCACTTGACGTGAGGCTTTCCCGGGCCGACGCCTAACTGGCGCATCGCGTAGAGAATCCGGCGTTGGGAGGGCTTGAGACCGTCGCGCACATCGGGAAGGGCGCGGGAAATAATCACCGACATCGAGTATTCCAAGAAGGACTTGGAGAGTTCCTCGGCGACGTTGATCGGTTTAATGTTAGCTTCGGACATCGTATCAAAAAGGGGTCAGGAATCGGGGATAACTCAGACGTCGAGGTTGCGCACATTGAGTGCGTTGTCTTCGATGAATCGTTTGCGGGGCTCGACGATGTCTCCCATGAGGACGTCGAACATCTTGTCGGCTTCGACGGCGTTGTCTTCGTCGAGGCGGACACGGAGGAACTGGCGGACTTCCGGGTCCATGGTGGTTTCAAAGAGTTGCTTGGCGTTCATTTCACCAAGTCCCTTGAAGCGCTTGATCTGGACGCCACGGCTGGCGATTTCGAGGACCTTGCCGAGGATTTCAGGAACGGCGAAGACCGGGGTGATCTTTTGTTTTTCACCGTCGCCTTCGATGATTTCGAAAATCGGCGTGTCGTCGTTAAAGAAGACCGCGGTATCGATGCCGCATTCCGTTAGGCGGGAGAAGATGCGGGCGATGGCGTGGGACTCGTGGAGTTCGTAGAGGTTCGCACGGCGGGAGGGACCGGTGTGGGCAGCGATCTCTTCGTCAGTTAGAATTTCGTCGAACAGGCGGAGGTCACGATTTTGGGCGGCGAAGGCGCGCAAGTCGGCTTCCTTGGAGAAGTAGGTGAGCGCCTCGTCATTGCCGGTGCGGATGCGGATCATGAACTCGGGCAAGACGCCGTTGACCCGGGCGGCGAGGTAGTCTTTGAAGTTGCCGCCGTTGCCTTCGATGGTGGTCGAGAAGCGCGAGAGCGAGGAGAGGTTTTCGAGGATGACCTTGAGCTCCTCCGCGGTGAAGCTGCGGGACTGGTCGAAGGTGCGCAGCTCGACTTCTCCGGCACCGAGGTCGATGAGGATGCGGTTGAGCTGATCGTTGTCCTGGACGTATTCCTGGCGCTTTTTCCGACTGACCAGATAGAGCGGCGGCTGCGCGATGTAGAGGTAGCCGCTTTTCACGAGGGCGGGCATATGGCGGCAGAAAAACGTTAGAAGTAGCGTGCGGATGTGCGAACCGTCCACGTCGGCGTCAGTCATGATGACGATCTTGTGATAGCGGACTTTCTCGATGTTGAATGCACCTTCCTGTTCGCCATCGCCGATGCCCGCGCCGATGGCGGTGATCATCGACTGGATTTCCTTGTTCTGGAGCGCGCGGTGGAGACGGGATTTCTCGACGTTGATGAGCTTTCCGCGAAGGGGAAGGATGGCTTGCGTCCGCCGGTCGCGGCCTTGTTTGGCGGAACCACCGGCGGAGTCTCCTTCGACAATATAGAGCTCTGACTTCGCGGGATCGCGCTCGGAGCAGTCGGCGAGTTTGCCGGGAAGACCGCCACCTGATAGAGCGGATTTGCGGACGGTTTCGCGGGCTTTTCTAGCGGCCTCGCGGGCGCGGGCGGCGTTGACGGATTTTTCGATGACGCGCTTGGCGAGACCGGGATTCTCATCGAAGAACTGCATCAGACCTTCGTAAACGATGGAGGAAATGACGCCTTCGATCTCGCTGTTGACGAGCTTGTCCTTGGTCTGCGAGCTGAAGCGCGGGTTCGGCATTTTCACCGAGATGATCGCGATAAGGCCTTCGCGGACGTCATCTCCGGTTAGCGCCGGATCCTTGTCCTTGAGGATCTTGTTAACCTTGGCATACTGGTTGATGCCGCGGGTGAGCGCGGTGCGGAAGCCGGTGAGGTGGGTGCCGCCATCGCCGTTAGGAATCGAGTTGGCGAAGCAGAGGATCTGGTCGTTGTAAGAATCGTTGTATTGGAAGACCACGTCGGCGAATACGTCGTCAGTGGTTTTTTTGCCGTCGTAGTCGAGGTCGATGGCGCGCTTACCATGGAGGACGACCGGCTCGTCGTGGATGAGCGTCTTGTTTTCGCCAAGCTGGGCGACGAACTCCTCGATGCCTTTCTGATAGAAAAACGAAGTCTTCTTGGCGGACTCGGGACGCTCGTCCTCAAGATCAATAGTCAGACCCGGGTTGAGGAAAGCGAGTTCGCGAAGGCGGGTGGCGAGGCGGTCGAACTTGAACTCGATGGTATCAACGAAAATCGTGGCGTCCGGGAAGAAGGTGATCATCGTCCCGGTTTTGCCGGGATCGACATCACCGATGATGTGAAGCGGGATGGTGGTTTTCCCGCGCTCGAAACCGATCAGGTGGACCTTGCCGTTCCGCATGATTTCCGCTTTGAACCAGTCGGAAAGGGCGTTCACGCACTTCGCGCCGACGCCGTGGAGGCCGCCTGAATATTTATAGGCCCCTTGGCCGAACTTGCCGCCCGCGTGGAGATTGGTTAGAACGAGTTCGACGGCTGGCATGCCGAATTTCATGTGCATGTCCACCGGGATCCCGCGGCCGTTGTCGGCGATTGAAACGGAGCCATCGACATGGATGGCGACCTTGATCCTGCTGCAATATCCAGCGAGGTGTTCGTCGATCGAGTTGTCGAGCACCTCGAACACGCAGTGGTGGAGTCCGCGCTCGTCGGGATCGCCGATATACATGCCCGGACGCTTTCTAACGGCATCAAGCCCTTCCAGCTTGTCGATTTGTGCGGCATCGTAAACCTGTGCTGCGGCGACCTGTGTTTCTGCTTTTTGGGGCTCGTTCGAAGACTCGGACATGGTGGGGCCAGAAGGTCTGAAATCCTCCCCCCGGAGACAAGGAACTTCGTCATAAAAACGAGGGTTTTTTCACCCCACTTTCAACCACCCCAAGCCATTGACGACAAGAGAGTTACGATCCTGTTATTTCTTCACCCAAACGTTCAAAAACCATGATACGAGCAAGCAGGCGCAAATGGCCAAAATAAACATCGTGATGATGAATAATGTCTTCGCGGTTTCCCGCCGATCCAGGTGCTGGCGATCCACCATCGAGTCGGCAATGATGTGACCCCTGCTCCGGCGCGGAGCATGTTGTTTCCCTTGGACGGCGGAAGATCGCCGCACCGCCGGCTCCACCATGACGACGGCAGCCATTTGCACAGTGTCTGTGTGAGCGGGGGCGACGATCACCGTACCGCAGGAAGGACAGGGGCCGCTCACGCCGGCCAGGCGATGGCTCACCGACAGCTTCCTGCCGCACCTCGGGCAACAAAAAACGAGTTCCACGCTTTTTTCGGGATCCGAGATTGATGACTCCAGCACGTTGGAATTGAAAACCCGTGGAATCGCGGGACTCAAGCCCGAAGATCAAACCGGCATGCCGAGACACGCGCGCTGCCATTTCAAGAGCACGTCCGCAGGTTCGACTTCACCTTCGGCCAAGGATTCCAAGGTGGCCCGCGGCGCGATCAGAGATCCTTCGATATCAAGCTTGGTGGCCTCCCTCTCGCGGATTTTGATGAGGTCATCCACCTTGCGTTCAAAATCCCGGTCCCGCTTCCTGCGCTTGCCGGCAGGGCGCTCCGGCCATTCCGATTCCGGAAGGCCTTGAACCATCTCAACAGCCGCGCGAAAACGCTTCAGCCGATCCGGGCGGAAATGATTGGGAAGGGACAAATTTTTGTTAGCCGCCAGATCGATGCTCCATTCCAAAAGCTGCCGGTTCGGAGCCACCATGAACGACGGACGATCCCAGGATTTGGCCTCTCCGTCCCGCCACTGCCACAATGCCCTCAGAAAAGCCAATCCGTAGGGCTCCAGCTTGCCGGATCCCTGCACTCGCCAGTTTTCCTCCTTCGTGTCATCCCGATCCAAAACCCGCTGGCGGGCGGCGAGACAGCTTTCCTCGAACCATTCGTAACGCCCCTTTTCCTTGAGTTGGGCAACGATCATATCGCCCATTTCCAGGAGATAATGCACATCATTGAGCGCATACTCGATCATTTTGGGAGACAACGGGCGCTTGCCCCAATCCGCTTTCTGCGATGATTTCGAAAGCTCGACTCCGAAATAAAGATTCACGAGATCCCCGAGGCCGAAGCGGCGGACCCCTAACAATCTAGCACCAATCTGCGTGTCATAGACGACGGCGGGCAGGTTTCCGAACTGCCGCTTGAACATCGTCATGTCGTAATCGGCTCCGTGCATCCATACGGTGGCCGATGAAAGATAGGCCCCTAGGGAAGACAGGTCCTCGATCGCCAGAGGGTCGATCAGGACGCACTTGGCCCGGTCCGCGAATTGAATCAGACAAAGGGATTCACGATAGCGGTGCAAGCTGTCCGCTTCCGTGTCGATGGCGCATACCGGATGTTCGGAACCTTGGCGACTCGTCTCAAGATGGCTAACGAGCCGCTCCGCAGTATCGATCATGTCCGAACTCATCAACTGGCAATCCAGAGAGTGAAAAATCCAACCAGCCGGGTGTTTCGGGAGATTTCTTGAGGGAGCCTCATCGGCTTCTCACTTGTTTTTCTTGAGGGTAATCTTCACCCGATAGATATCGGAAAGCGTGCCCGGAGGCTGGATATACCAATTGGGATTGGTGAAGACTTGCTGCTCGTCCGGAACCATGATCTTGCTCCTCACTTGGATCTGCGTGGTGACGATGTTGCGCTCGACGTTTGTCACGCGGTCCACCGTCCAATTGTCATCTTCGGTGAATTTCTGCCAGGTTTTCCCTTGGTCGGTGCTTCGCTGCAGGAGGTAGGCTACCTTGGGATTCGTTGCGGTCTGGACATTCACGTTGAAACCGTAGTAAGAGCCGATCGGGGTAGGACCACCCACGATGTTCACGGCTTGGTAGGGTGCGGGTGTCGGAGGTTCGGGGGTACTGGCGAAATCGTTGCCGTTGCTGCCCAGGATCCATTCGTTCAAGTTGTTGAATCCGTCTTTGTCCGGATCGGACAGAATGTCCTTACCCCGCGCCTTCGCGAAATTGATGTCCGTGTATTCGGTGTAGCGGTTCACCACCATCACGGGAATCTGGAACTTGCGCGAGGAGAAGTCATAGGTGACCCCGCCGGTTTGGAAGTCCCGTTGCAATTGGAGTTCGACCATCGCGCGCATTCCCGACGGGAAAATCGGCGGCACCGTGAACGAAGTTTGATACGGGCTTGTCAGCAAGACCCGGGAATCGCCTCCATTATCGAACGCGGGGAACATCGCCTCCCGCTCGACCAAGGCGGAGCCTTGCGGATTCTTGGGGTCGCGCAACGCTCTCAAGGAGAAGTAGAGGTTGTCCACGGCCGCAAAGACCGTATCAGGATTCATCCCCTTCCACTTGATGACGTTCGGCCTGAAGTAACTCAATTCGATGAATCCTTTGGGACTCCATTTGTTATTATTGATGCTCGTGAATACAACTCCTTGCTCGGTGTTGTTCACATTGGCCAATCCCTCGACCATCGGATAAATCGTCGCGGAAATCGGGGCTGGCCGGAAGACATAATCCTCGCTCGGGGAGTTATCCACCGCAGGAAAAACATACTGGTAGACACCGGGGACAATCTCGCTGGTGAACTTTGTCCGCTGGGACTTGGCATACTCCCGTTCCAGAAAATAGTGGGTGATTTTATACTCCTGAATACTGGTTGTGTTCAGGTTATAATATACCGTCGCGCTATCATCCTTAAATCCGCCCGATGGTCTCGGCAGGCCCGATGCGGGTGCCGCCGACAGACTGACGAACTGGGGCTTGAACGGCTCGATGGCAATGGCAGGATAGAGTGACGTGACTACGAGGTAAGGTCTCTGGATCGTTGCGCCATTGATGCTCCCCGAACTCAAAAATCCGGCGGTCCCCGGTGAGCAAATACCGATGTAGTACCCAGGTGGGAAATAGTTGGGGTCATTGCAGCCGAAAATGCTGTCAACGTGGCCATCCACAAGGTCCATGTCGAAGGACCCTCCCTTGAAATTGATGCTTTTTTTGTCCTGACGGTAAGAGATTTTGCTACTGAGACTCAGCGAGATCTGCGCGCCCAAAGGCATGGCCGCCGATACAAAGAGTGCGGAAATGAGCGGCAAATAGTGGGTTTTAATCCGAATCATGTGCGGAAGATGGTGTGGTGAATTGGAGCTGACAAGAGGAAATTCGACGTTCTTGCGACAATACTTGAATTACATTGTAATCACGAAGCGCTTAGGCGACCCGAAATGCGGCCGCTTGATCCGGAGTCAATTCCAAGACCCGCCATGGGAGCCCGTGGATATTCAAATCGGCCATGAACGAATCGGGATCGAGTTGCTCGATGTTCCAAACTCCGGGTTTGCGCCAAGGTTTCGCGAGAATTTGCTTGGCCCCGATCATCGCCGGGACCCCCGTGGTGTAAGAAATCGCTTGGGAGCCGACCTCGGCGAAGCACTCCTCGTGATCGCAGATGTTGTAAATGTAGATCGCCTTCGATTTGCCGTCCTTGACCCCGGTGATGATGTTGCCAATGCAGGTGCGGCCTTTGGTGGATTGGCCAAGGTCGCCGGGATTCGGCAGGACGGCCTTGAGAAACTGGAGCGGCACGATTTCCACGCCTTGATAGACGACTGGATCGATCCGGGTCATCCCGACGTTCTGAAGCACTTCGAGATGCTTCAAGTAGTTTGGCGAGAACGACATCCAGAATTGGGCGCGCTTGATGGTCGGAATGTGTTTCACGAGGGATTCGAGTTCTTCATGGTACATCCGATAAATCTCATAGGTTCCGACTCCATCAGGACAAATAAATTCCTGATGCTCCGACATCGGCGGGGTTTCAACGAATTCGCCGTTTTCGAAGTGGCGGCACTCGGCGGTGACCTCGCGGATATTGATTTCCGGATTGAAATTGGTGGCGAACGCCTTGCCGTGGTTGCCGCCGTTTACGTCGATGATGTCGAGCGTGTGGATTTCGTCGTAATGGTGTTTCAGTGCCCAAGCGGTGTAAACGTTGGTCACGCCGGGGTCGAAACCGGAGCCAAGCAGCGCGGTGAGTCCGGCTTTCTCGAATTTTTCCTGATACGCCCACTGCCAGGAATACTCGAATTTCGCGACATCCAGCGGTTCGTAGTTCGCGGTGTCCATGTAGTCGCAACCGGCGAGCAGGCAGGCGTCCATCAAATTGAGGTCCTGGTAGGGCAAGGCGACGTTGATCAGGAGAGAGGCCCCGGTCTTGCGGATGAGGGCGGCGGTTTCCTCGGCATTGTCGGCGTCCACCTTGGCGGTGGCGATGTCGCGGCCGGTCCGTTGTTTCACTTCGGCGGCGATCGCGTCGCATTTCGAGAGGGTTCGCGAGGCCAAGGTGATTTCTCCGAAGACCTCGGGGACCATGGCGCATTTGTGGGCGACGACGCTGCCGACTCCGCCGGCTCCGATGATGAGGACTTTGTTCATGATGGAAAGAGGCACAAGGGGTGAGAGAATCCGACGCGGCTTGCAAGAAATTCCCCGTGACGCCTGCGGATACTTTCGCGGAATTTTCCGACAACTTTTGGGTAGCATGGCGTTTTCATCCCTGAAAGGCTAACGCCAGACGAAAAAACACTTCTCATGAAAATCACCACCCCTTCCTCCAGCTTCCGCCGCCGCGCCGGTTTCACCCTGCTCGAAATGGTCATCGTTCTCGGCATCATCGCGATGATCCTCGGCGGCGCGATCTTCTCGATGAAGAAAATCGGCAACTCCGCCAAACTCAGTCAAACCGAATCCGACTTCAAGAGCTTCGACAGTGCCCTCGCGATGTACAAATTGAACGGCGGCACTTTCCCCGTCACTCAGCAAGGCCTGAAGGCGCTGGTGGAAAAGCCTTCCTCCACCCCGGTTCCACGCCGCTGGGTGCAAATCATGCCCAAAGTGCCATTGGACCCATGGGGCAGTCCTTATGGCTATCGCTTCCCAGGCAAGAAGAATGCCAGCGATTTTGAAATCTTCAGCAACGGCCCGGACGGACAGGAAAACACCGCAGATGATCTTAGCAGCCAGGACGAATAAGCCGCGCCGGGGCTTCACCCTTATCGAGATCGTCATGGTGCTCGCCATCGCGGGTGTCGTCATGGGCGGCGCGGTGGGACTGATGTTGTTCTCATCCGACGAGCGTGCCTTGCGCAACGCTTCTGGCGAAATCGAATTGATGGCCAAAAAAGCCCGCACTATCTCGATCCTTCACCAGACGCCCTATGCCCTTGAGTTCCGCGAAGGCAGCGTCAATCTGCTCCCGCTCGCCCAAGCCGGGCGGGACGAGAAACAGCTCTCGCGGCAGCGGAATCAAATCGAGGAACCCGAGTCCGGCGGCACCAACGAAAACCGCCGGTTCCAACTCCAAGCCGGCATGGGCATTGCGATCCGGCATTGGAACTCCGACAAATGGCTCACCGCCGCGAAAAACACCGTCCATGTCTGGCGCTTCGATCCGGATGGCCTTTGCGAACCCATTTCCGTCCGGCTCACGCTCAACAAAAGCTGGGCTGTCGATTCCTTCCATCCGCTTACCGCCTCCATCACGGACAGCGAACTCGAAGCCAAATGATCCCTTCCCGCCAACGCATCAGACGCGGATTCCTTCTCCTTGAGATGGTTCTCGCGCTGGGCGTGTTCGGCATCGCCGCGACCGGATTCGCCGTCGCGCTGAGGCGCATGGCGCAGGCTGCACAACTCGCCCAAAGCGAACTCCGCATCACCCGCATCCTCGACAGCGCCTTGGACGAAACCCTTTCCATCCCGACGATGGAGGAAGGGGAAACCAGCACCACCGTCGGCGAGACCGACATCGAGCTCAACACCACCATCTCCCTCATCGAAGACCTCCAAACCGAAGAGGGCCAACAACTTGCCGAGATGTTTCGGATCAAGATCGTCGCCAAATGGTATGAAAACGGCGCCTGGCAGGAGCGCTCCGTCGACACCTGGCGCTACGGACGCATGTATCAACCGCTGTGACCTCCTCACCTGTCAGAACCCGCGCTTCCGGATTCACGCTGCTTGAGCTCGTGCTCTCCATGGCGATCCTTGCGATCATCGTCGGTATGGTTTTCGGTACCGCGCGCACTTCGCTGGCTTTGGGAAATACCATCGTAAAAACCCAGAACGAGGAAATGCTCAACCAAGCGTTTCTCGACCTTCTCAACCAGCGATTCACCGCCTTGCCGGGCAACACCCGATTCGACCTCAAGGTCTCGGATTCCGGATCCCACTACCTCTCGGATCTCACGCTCCAGAACGTCCCCCTCAGCTTCACTTGGGGCGGGCAGGCGCGCATCGCCAAGGCCGTCCAGCTCAGCACCGTGAAAAAGCGCAGCGGCTACCTCGACGTCGTCCTGCGCTATTACGAAAACGAAATTCTCCCGGATTCCACCAATCCCACCGCCTCCGCCACCATCGACGAGAAGCCGTTTGCCGAAATCACCCTGCTCACCGACGTCGCCTACTTTGAATGGCGGGTGCTCGAGAGCCGCTCCTTGGAGTGGCAATACGATTGGGAATTGCAAGGACGCCTGCCGCTTCAAATCGAACTCACCATGGCCGTCGGAGCCAAGGGCGAGGAAAGCCGCCACATTTTCTGGATTCCGCCGAAACAAAACGTCGAAGTCCACATCCGTCAGATCACGCAAAACCGCGGCGGCGATGCCGGTGGCGGTGGCGGTGGCGGTGGCGGTGGCGGTGGCGGTGGCGGTGGCGGCGGCGGGCCACAGATCAATATCCCTCCTCAGAAATAGAAATGATCGTCCACCCCTTCCATTCCCGAAAACCGACCGGCGCGGCCCTCATGGCGGTGCTTTGGCTGATCGCGATCCTGGGCATGGCATGCATGGCCGCGCTGCGGGTCATCACCTTCGACATGGAAATCGCCTCGGCCAAGGTCCACGGCTCGCGAGCGCGGCAGATCGCGGAAATGGGCATTGCGCTCGGGTCGAACTACATGGTCAAAAAGACCGATCCCCTGCTCCACCGTGTGGACCCGGAAACCGGGGAAAGTTTCGACGTCAAAATCATTTCCGAGGGTGGCCGTTTCAACATCAACTGGATTCTCATCCAGGACGACAAACCCCTGCTCCGCGAAATTTTCGTCAATTGGGGACTCGAACTCGAAGACGCCCAGCAAGTCGCCGATGCGCTCGGTGACTGGATCGATGCCGATGATGACGTGGCCCTCAATGGCGCGGAAAAGGAATTTTACGAAAAGGAAGGCCGCATCAACCAACCGTTCAACCGTCCGTTTTACGACCTCAGCGAGATGAGTCTCGTCCGCGGGATGGATCGGGTGGAGGCGGTGAAGCCGGATTGGCGTGACTGGTTCACCATCTGGAGCCAAGGCCCGCTCGACGTGAATGCGGCGTCCGCCGAGTTGATCGCCGCCGCTGCGGAAATCGAAGTGGCCCAAGCCGACGTCATCCCCGAAACTGTCCGCGGCGCGGATGGCGAGCTTGACACCGTGGATGATGCACCATTTCAAAGTGCCGCCGCCGCGCTTGATCTTTTGGGCATCGGCGAGAATGGTCCGGCCGACATCATCAAACGTTTCGGCGGGCCTGATCCAATCACCCGCGTCGAAAGCATTGGCAACGCTGAAGGCGCCAAGCACAAGATCTCCATCATTCTCCGCAACCGCACCGGAAGTCCGGCCCTCCTCGAACGCACTGAAGAAACCATCCCGTGAGCAAATCCACCGACAACGTTCTTCTCGTCCCCGGCGAATCCGGCTGGGAAATATGGACCGGCCCCTCCGCCGCCGAGTTCACCCTTCACAACGCCAGCGCTGTCGAGCAAGCCAGCGAGCTTACCGACCTTCCCGCCGGTGACGTGCTGCTGCTTTTCCCAGTGAAATCCGTGACCGCCGTGCCGATGCGCGTCAGCAGCGACGATGAGGCGCTGTTTTCCGATCTTGCCGCGCTTCATGCCGAGCGCCTCGGCCTCCGCCCGGATCCGATGGCCGGCCAACTGACCGACGTTTTCGTGATTGCCCGCGAGGCGGAGAACAGCGCGTTGGTTTCCGTGCTGCTGCGCGCTCCGGTCGATAGCGAAATGCCGCCGCGCGGTCCCAAGGGATTCGATATTTCCCCGCGAGCCTTCCCGTTGGGTGGCGATGCACTGGCGGTCTGGAAAGAGTTCGGCCGCTGGGTTTTCAGCCTCTATCATCAAGGAAATCTCGTTTATTGCCAAGCCACCTCCGGCACGTCCTCCAGCCCGGATGAAGCGTTTGCCCGGGAAATCCGCTTGGCGTTGATCCAGCTTTCGATGCAAGGCCTTGAGATCGAGCCTTCGCAGATCTCGCTGTGGACAAATTCTCCCGGAGTCAGTCCGGCCGCATTGAATGCCGCTTTCAGGGCTCCGGTCGAGGTTTTGCCCCGGCCCGCGCCGGTGCTTCCGGACCCGCTCAGCAAGCTGCTGCCGGCCGACGTCCGCGCCGCCCGCCGCGCCGCTCAGCAGAAGCGGAACCTCATGCTCGGCGTCGCCGCCGTGGCGCTGCTCTACCTTGGCGTCATCGGTTGGTTCGGCTACGGCTTGTGGAAAGACAGCGCGGAAACCGCCCAACTCATCAAGGATGCCAAAGCCGCCGCTCCCGAAGGCGAGGCCTACACCCGCCACATCGCGAAATGGGACGAATTGGCCAACGCCATCCAGCTCAGCAACTCGCCGGTCGATATTCTCAAACGCATCGCCGACTGCATCCCGCCCGCCAGCGGCCTGCGCCTGCGCACTGCGGAAGTCAGTGCCAGTGAAATCAAGCTCATCGGCGAGGCGGGTGCGCTTCAGGCGGTGAATAATTTCAGCAAAAGCCTGAGCACGAGCAACGGCCTGACCAACTTCGAATGGCAAACGCCCGAGCCAAACCAATCAACCCGTGGTTGGGAGTTCGTTTACAGCGCGGAAGTGCCGGCCGCCGCCACCCAGCCCTGATTTTCCACATCACCGACAAAACCCGGCCGCTACGGCATTAACCGGGCAGCAACCTTCTCCATCCGCTCTTTTTCTTCTCCCTTTTCCATGTCCGACCGCGAAAAAAAACTTCTGATCTTCTTCGCCATCGCCGGCTTCGCGATCCTCAATTTTCTCGGCTTCAATCTCGCACAGGCCAAGCGCATCAAGGTGAATGCGGAGAAAGCCGCCGCCCGCCAGCAGCTCGCCAATGCCGATATGTTCCGAGAAAGCAGCCAAGGGGTCACCGAAGACATGGAATGGCTTGCCGAGCACGAGCCCGAGCCAGCCGCCAATCAGGACGTGCAAACCAAGCTCCAGCAGGTCGTCGAGCGCGAAGCCAATTCTGCCGGTCTCACCATCAAACCTGGCCAGAAGCCCCTGCCCACCGACACCACGGGCACCCACTATCACCGCGCCAGGATCCAGATCTCGGTTACTGGCTCGGAAGACGCGCTTTACCGTTGGTTCGACAAACTCAACATCCCTGAACAATTCCGCATGGCCTCGCAGATCCGCCTTTCGCCCAATACCCAGGACGACACCAAGATCGACTGCACCGCCACCATCGAACAATGGTTCGTACCCGCCACCTCCTGACCCACACGCCCTATGAAAACTCCGGTCATTACCCTGCTTTTTCTGGCCCTCGCCGGCATCGTCTCTGCGGACGTCCCCAAAAAGGGATCTCTGAATAGCTACAGCAAACTTTGGAACGATTCTCCCTTTACGACGAAGCCGGTTGTCGGGCCTGGTGAATCCGCCGTCAATCCGCTCGACGACTACGCGCTCATCGGCGTCTCACCCATCGGCGCCGGGAAATACCGGGTCACCCTGATCAACAAGAAGAAACCGGACGACCGCATCATGGTTTATTCCGACAGCACGACGTCCGATTTCAAAATCCTCGGCGTGACCAAAAAGGCCGGCGATCCGCTGGGCACGGTGGTTAGCATGTCCTCCGGAAAGCAAACCGGCACGGTGCGTTTCGACGAGAAACTGCTCACCCTCGCTCCTCCGCCTGCTGCGGCCAAACCAGCCACGCAACCCGGCCAACCCAACCCTCAGGTGCAGCCAGGCCAACCGGGCCAGCCACCGATCCAACCGGGTGACCCGCGTCAGCGCCAACCCCAGCCCCGCCCGCGTGTGGTGCCGCCACCCACTCCACAAGCTGGCCAGCCCCAGGCCCAACCTGTGCAGCAGCAACAAAACAATCAGCGCCCGGAACGCCGCCGCAATTAATTCTCCAATCTGAAATTCCAATCTTTTTCCATGTCCTTGCCACGCTCTTTCGCCTTCCTAGCTCTCGGTCTCGCCACCGCCACCGCCCAGCCACCGGCGGAAGCCCCGGCAATTCCCGCTCCGCCACCGGGTGTTCCCATTCCCGGTGCCATTCCGCCCCGTCCTGCTGGAGCGCCCGGCGTGAACCAGCCAGCGGTGATTCCCGGAGCCACTCTTGGTGATACGAAAATCGTCGAGGACATCAACGAGCCCAAACTCACCGGCAACGCACTCGCCGGACTTTACCGGCGTTACACCGGCCGCCGCGTCATCGTTTCCGCCGCCGCCGCCGCCGCCGAGTTCTCCTTCGTCCAGGAAGCCACTACCCAAGACCCGCTGACTTTCTCCAAGGCCGCCGAGCTGCTGAAGAAAGCCGCCATGATCGAAAACTTCGTTTTCGTGCCCGATGGCCAAGACAAGAATCTCGATTTCCTCACTCTCCCGACCGGCGGCATCCGCCCGACGCAGCGTGGGGTCGAGGTTTATACGGATAAAGGCCCCGTCTACAGCGAAAACGACTCCCTGCCTGAGGGAGATGCCGTCATTTCCTACGTGATGCAGCTCAACTACATCAAACCGGTCGATGCGCAGAACGTCTTCACCCAGATTATCGGCCAGTTTGGTTCCTACGGCTCCATCGCCCCGGTCGCCAACGCCTCCTCGCTCATCATCACGGAAAATACCTCGCTGATCCGCAAGCTCATCGACCTCAAAAAGGAAATCGACAAGCCCGGCTCCGTCCAGGGCACCCGTTTCATCAAGGTCCAGTACGCCGACGTCACCGAGATCGCCGAGACACTGACGACACTTCTCACCGCCCAACAATCCACCCAGAAAACCGCCGGCATCCAGCGTGCCGATACCGCACCGGCACCGGGTGGTGCCCCAGCAGGCGCCGGCCAGCCCGGCGGCGCGAGCAGCGGTGAGGAAACTCCCGTCCAAATCGTTCCTGACCCGCGCACGAACCGCATCTTCGCCATGGGCCGCCCGGTCGATTTGATTTTCGTCGAAGGACTCGTCCGCGAGTTCGATGTGGAAACCAGCGAGAAGAACTTCCTTCGCCGGAAACTCCGTTTCCTCACCGTTTCGGACTTCCTGCCGATCGCCGGCGACGCCCTCACTCGCGCCTTCAGCGGCAGTGGTGACAGTGGCGGAAGCGGAGGCTCAAGCACACAAGGTGGCGCTGCTTCGGGCGGCGGTGCCCAAGCAGGTGGACGCTCCCAATCCACGGGGCGCACCTCGGGCAGTAGCAGCAGCAGCTCGGGAGCCAATTTCGGCGGATCCTCCTCCAGCAGCGGTGGCATCGGCGGCAGTGGCGGATCGAGCGGCGGCGGTGCCGGAAATGCACTCAGCGATCCTGAAGTCAGCTCGGCTCCCGAGTCTGTTTTGGTCGGACGCACGCTTCTGGTTGCGGACAACATCACCAACTCCATCGTCGTCCAAGGCCCGCCATCCGGTCTGGAAATCATCGAGAAGCTGCTCGACCAGATCGACGTGAAGCCGGACCAGGTTATGATTTCCACGGTCATCGGCCAGCTCAGCCTCGGCCAATCGAATGAATTCGGCGTCAACTACCTGTTCAAGAACGAGGATTTCCGCGCGGGAGGCGGTGGAAGCAGCAATCCCATCCTTCCCATCCCCGACACCGGCGGCCGATTCCCGCGTTTCGATCCCTCGACCCTCAGCGGCAGCGGCCTTCGCGCACTGGGAACCGTCGGTGATCTCAGCATTTACCTCAAGGCCCTCCAGTCGAAGACCGACTTCACAGTGCTCTCCAGACCGAGTATTTTCACCTCAAACAACCAAAAGGGCACCATCTCCAGTGGTGAAAAAATCGCCATCCCCACCAGCAACAACAACTACGCCGGCGGTGGATCCAGCACCAACATCGAGTATCAGGATGTCGTGCTGAAACTCGAAGTGATCCCGCTGGTGAACTCGGACAACGAGATCACCATGAAGATCGCCCTCCTCAACGACGAACAAAACGGCACCCAGACGATCGCCGGTGGCGGAAGTGACGGCGGAGATCTCACGGTTCCCAAGATTTCTACCCGGGAAATCCTCACCACCGCCACGGTTCCTAACGGACAAACCATCGTGCTCGGTGGCTTGATCGTCGGCCGGAAAGGCACGGACGTCAGCGGGATTCCGATCCTCAGCGACATTCCCTACCTCGGCAAACTTTTCTCGACCACCACTAATACGGACAACCGCAGCGAGCTGATGGTCTTCATCCAGCCCTCCGTGGTGAAAAACGACCGCTCGCTCGATGCCGTGCAGATCGACATGGATTCCCGCTACAAGGTTGCCGCCAAGGCCCACCAAATGGCCGACGGCCCCGGCGTCCTGCCGGATGTGAATGCCATCCAGCCCGTGTCCGACAAGGAAAGCAGCAAGTCGCAACCAGCTCCGGTGCAATACCAAACCGCTCCGGCCAGTACCAAAAAACCGTCGATGCGCCCGGCCCACCGCCGTTGAGGAATCTTTCAAAAATTATTTGAACGCTGTCGTTACCCAAGGGTCAAACCCCCCTGAAGACCGTACGCAAGTTCGCGTTTTCATGTAAGGGTGAACAGCAGTTGTCAGCCTCATTACGAGCCGCGAATCAAATCGCGGGTGTGTTGAAGTTGTTCAGCTTGGCCGTCGGAGTGGGTGCTCCGGCGGCCTTTTTTTTTGACTGCCGCGTCACTCCGGCAGCACGATTTTCTTTCCCATGTGGCTCGGGCGGGTGTTGAGGAAGTTGACGTCGAGCCACATTTTCACCCGCGCGCCGATCTCGCGGATCTTGGTTTTCATGCCTGCTTGGGTTTCCACGTCGCGGGCGTTGTAGCCGTAGGCCTCGATGCCGTTGGCCTTTGCCAGATAGATCGCGCGCTCGTTCTGGAACCGCTGGCTGATCAACAGCACGGAGTCCGTTCCGAAAATTTCCTTCGCTCTCACTACCGAGTCCAAAGTCCGCAGCCCGCGTGGGTCGCAGACGATGCGGTCGGCGGGGATGCCGCGTTCGATGAGCGCGTGCTTCATTTTTTCCGGCTCGTTGTAGTAGGGGCTGAGGTTGTCACCGGAGACGATCAGCGTCTCCACCTTGCCGGATTTCCAAACCTCCACGGCGGCATCGATACGGTAGCGAAAATAGAGATTTTCCCGGCCGTTCACCCGGTCCGTGGTGCCGAAGACCAAGCCCACCTTGGTTACGGGCAGCGAGGTGACATCACCGAAAAGCCGCCCGCGGGACGCCCACATGGCCGTGAAATTTGCATAGGCGATCACACCAATGCCCGACACGGCGAGCACTAGCAGAAAAATCAACACCCGCCGGGTCCAGCGTTTGAGAAAACTTTTCACGCCGGGCTTCATAAACTTCGCGTGGTTTGAAGCTCGCCCGTCTTGCGCGGCCATTGCAGCAAGGATCTAACAACATCGGAGAATCCGCCGGCCAGCGGCTCTTCCGGGGCGATCACCCGCAGACGGTTGGCTGTGTCTTGGAAACGGATTTCGGAAAAGCGTCCGATCCACTCGCCATCGACCTCCACCGGTACTTCCCGGTCGGCGCGGACGATGAAACTCTCGGCTTGGAAACAACTCGTCGATGCCACCAGATCGATACCACCGAACGCGAGTCCGCGCAGCGAGTCGAGCACCAGCCGGTAGCCCGCCTCCTTGTAAACGAGCACGTCGAGCTTGGAGTCGTTGTTGTTCGCGTTGCGGAAAAACCTGAACTGCCCGCCATAAAGCGAGCCGTTTCCTGCTAGAACGGCCACGCCTTCCTCACGCCGTCCGTCCGGGCAGATCACCTCGATCTTCGGCGGTGTCTCACCGAGGACCTTCACCGCGGCTAACAGATAGGCCAGCGGTCCGAGCTTCTTCTTCGCCTCCCACGACGTTTCCTCGATGACCATCGCGTCGAATCCGACACCCGCCATCTGGACGAAGGGCGATCCGTTCGCCTCGAACAGATCCACCTCCCTGACGAACCCGCGCTCGATGACCTGGAACGCCCGCTCAAGCGTGTCGAAGGGAATCCCCATTTCGCGGGCGAACACGTTCATCGTCCCGGCGGGCAGCACTCCTAACAAAGTCCTCGATCCCGCCAGCCCGCTCACCACCTCATTGAGCGTGCCATCGCCACCGGCGGCGATCACCACCGGCTCGCCCGCTTTCGCGAAACGCGCCGCCAGTTCACGGGCCTCGCCAGCATGATTCGTGGCATAGAGCGCGAACCGGTTGGCATGGCTCATCAGGAAACGAAGCACCCGCCCACCCTTCTGGCTGCGCGCCTTGGGGTTGAAAATAACCGGATACCGGTGGGGTGCTTCCATGCCGCGATTCTTCACCCATGGCCGCCCCAACCGCAACCCGATATCACTTTTTCCCGAGTATATAGCCGCCACCTGTTCTCGTTGGGTTTTAAATTGACAGGGGAGTGGAGCGGTCACAAGCATCCTAGACTGATATCCACAAACCCTAATCAAACCCATGATCCACCCGTCATTAACGCATCTGTCGTCGCTCGCTTTAATTTTCATGCCTTTAGGCGTGGTTTCGGCCGCCTCCATCGATTCCGCAGCTTCTGGAAATTGGAATGCCACCGGTACCTGGTCCGGCGGGGCCGTCCCGCAAACCGGCGTGGGCGATACGGCCAACATTCTATCCAGTCACACCGTCATCTACACCAATGGGGCCCCTTTTGCCGGCTTGGATGGATCCAACGATTTCGGCGTGGGCAACGGCAATAGCATCAATATCAACGGCGGCATCCTCAGCCAGGCGGAAGGCGGCTGGTGGGTGCGCATCGGCCACAAGGGCGTTGGCACTTTCAACATCAACGACGGACGTTTCCATGTCACCGATGCCACCGGCGGAGGCACCGACCTTCAGGTGGGCGTGGAGACCAATGGCAACGGCACGATCAATGTCGGCGACAACAGCGGGGACGCCGGCAGCGCCGTGCTCAACCTGCGTGACCGCGTCGCCTTGTCCGCCAACGGGGGTGCTTTCACCATGAATCTCGGCCGCAGCACCGGGACCGTCGGGGTGGTCACCATCAACTCCGATGGCGTTCTCGAAAGCGATCAGAAGACGTGGAGCGGCACCACCGCGGTTCAAAATCCCCACATCCGGATCGGGCAGGCATCGTCCGACGTGCAGAGCGTCCTCAACGTGAAAGCAGGCGGGCAATTCAACGCGCGGGGCAATGTCGAGGTCGCTGCCGAAGGTGGTGCCAAGGGACGGCTTCATCTGGACGGCTGGCTAGCCCGCATGGACATGTCCGATGGCGAGTTTACTGTCGGCTTTACCGGAACCGGCGCAATGACCGTGGAAAACGAAGGGGTCTTTTCCCGTACGAACACAACCGAAGCCAGATCCGATCTCTATGTCGGTCGGAATGGCAGCGGTAACGGCACCATCACGATCGCCTCTTTCGGCGAATTCCGCCGCCAGTCTGGAGGAAACGTCGGTGACTTGCGCATTGGGTTCGACGGCACTGGCGTGCTGAACGTCGAAGCCGACGGACTCTACCATAATGAATCCGGCAACTGGGACTGGCTCGGCCAGAATTCCACCGGCAACGGAACCGTCAACGTCAACGGCGGCATTTTTGAAATCACCAGCGGTTCCAACCTGATCATCGGCCTCAACGGGACCGGCACCTTCCACCACAACAGCGGCTCCACCAACGTCAGTGGCATCCGGGCCGGTGTGAACAGCGGCACCGGACTCATCACCATCGATGACGGCACGTTCAATGTGCGCGGAGGTTTGTATCTTGGCGGCGACTCCACCACCAGCTTGGGCAACGGCTCCGCCACCATGACTCAAACCGGCGGAGAACTCCTTGTCGGCGGCTCCTTGGTCGTCGGGATCGCCGCCAATCACACCGGAATCTATAGTCTCACTGGCGGCACCGCCACGCACACCACCTCCGATATCAGCGTTGGAGAATCAGGCACCGGGACATTAACCATCGCAGCCGAAGCTTCTCTAACCGACACATCGATCACCAGCGGACAGTTTTTTGTCGGTCGCAATGAAGGATCCGGTGGCACGCTGATCGTCAACGGCACCCTCACCAAAAGCGTTAGTGCCAATGCCATCCGAGTGGGCAACGGCAACGCCGACGGCGTGGACAACACCAACGCCACCGGCCTGCTAGGCGGCACGGGTTCCATCTCCTCCGACGGCGGAGTCCGCATTGGCAGCCGGGGCACGCTCACCGCTGGTCTTGCCACCACCGTCGGCGTCCTCGGCATTACCGGCAATCTCGCCTTCTCCTCCGGCGGCAAGCTCAGTGTGGATGTCGACGGAGCCACCGCCGACCGGGTGAATATCGTCGGCAGCCTGGATCTCGCCGCAGACGCGTTCACGTTTGATGTTCTCGCCACACCCACCGCGATGAATTATATCATCGCCAAATACACCGGCAGCCTGACCGGCACGCTCTCCGGCACGACCCTCCCCTCCGGCTATGGGCTTAAACACGACACCGCCGCCAAAGAAATCCACCTCACGAAACTGGGCTTCCTCGCCTTCATGGATCAATTCTCCGGCCTGAGCGAGGCCGACAAGCTCGCCGGTGCTGACCCGGATCACGACGGCATCAGCAACCTCATCGAGTATGCTCTTGCGGGATTGAATCCGACGACCCCCGATGCGTCGCCAGGGACTTTGATCGACGGTGTCGTCAGCTTCAACAAACGCGATCTCGCGGTAACCAATGGAGACGTCGCGTATGGCATCGAGGAGTCGTCTACCTTGGGAGTGGCACCAGACCCATGGGCTCCCGTCACGACCTATATTCTCAATAACGCCACGACCATTTCCAGCCTTGTTCCCGCGGAATCGTCGAAGCATTTTGCGCGCCTCGCAGTTGTGGGCAATTGACCCGCCGACCGAATAACTACCGGAGCTTTACTGCCAGCGGATTCCCGGATCCGGCTCCTCTCGTCTCGATCATTAACAGTCCCGCCGGCCACTGGCTGCCTGCGGGACTTTTCCCTTTGCGGCTGAAAGAAGAGACACGTATTTCTCGCTCTAACCGCAACCCGGTTTCATGAAAGGGCGGCAATCACCTTGTCCACCGGCAGGCCCATCACGTTTTCGAAGCTGCCGCGGATTTCAGAAATGATCAGCTCGCCGGATTCCTGAATCCCGTAGGCCCCGGCCTTGTCCAACGGGTTGGAGAGCGAGAAATATTCGTCAATAGCGGCATCATCCAACGTCAGGAACGTCACCTCGGTGATGTCGTGAAACACGTTTTTCCGCCCACCGGGCTCAATCACGCAGACGCCGGTGCAGACCTGATGGGTCCGGCCGGAGAGGCGCCGCAACATTTCCCGCGCCTCGGCGAGATCGGCGGGTTTTCCCAAAGGAAGGTCGTCGATGAACACCAGCGTATCCGAGCCAATGACCGTCGCATCCGGTCTAACCGCCGCGACAGCGGCGGCTTTCAGCGTGGCGTTGAGCTCGCACAGGATGTCCGGTTTCATCGACGCGTCATGGATTTCCTCCGCCGGGGAAACCACCACTTCGAAGACGACACCCGCCCGTGCTAACAATTCACGGCGGCGGGGCGAGGCGGAAGCGAGGACGACGGGCATGGAAATGAAATGGACGGGAGGCGAAGCAGGATCAAGCTGATAGACCGTGTCGTCTATCGCCCTTCAAGCGCTTGAAGGGCCTCCATTTCCTCGTTCATGTATTCCATCAGCCGCTGCATGTCCGTGAGGTGGCGGCGCATGCGCTCTTCGGTTCCGGGCAGCGAGCCCCCCCGCGGCTGCGGGCGCCGGTTCGTCCGCACCGGTTCCGCCTCCTCATCCTCTTCACCGATGCTGGCCAACGAGGGGCTCTCCGGATTTTTCTTCAGCAGATTCTCCACCGCGGCGGCGGGCATGAAAAAGGACCGCGTGCGGTCGGCGCGTGCCATCGTGATCCCGAGCGCACGGCCTTTCAAATCGACGACCGGGCCACCGACTTGGTTTGGCTCCAGCCGCATGTCGGTCTGGATCACGCGGGAGAACGAGTCGCGGATCTGGCTGATAGGTCCGCCCATGCGTTCCATCTGTTGGAGACGCGCGCCGAAATACTGAGGCATCTTCGGGCGGTTGCCGAGTGACACATCGATCTTCTTTTCCCGGCCGTTCACCTCGACCCACAGGGAAACCTTCTGACCGGGAGCGACTCCGGTGAGGGCGTTTTGCAGGGCGAGGATTCCTGACACCGGGCGGTCACCGACTTTGAGGATGACATTTCCCGGCGTCAATCCGGCTTTGGCGGCACCGGAGCCCTCGGTGACTTCGTCGATCTTCACGCCTTTTCCGGTAAAGCCCCTGGCACCCCGAATCCCGAGGTAGGCGAAGTCGGTATCGCGCAGATTGCGCTCCAGCACGCTCACCACGCCGAACCCGGCGAGACGGCCATCCGGTTGCGGAGCGGCGAGGAAGCCGCCAAGTTCGGGTGTTTCCCGAGACCATTTCACCGGAGTGAGCACGCCGCCTTCAACATCAAGCAGGACCAGATCCTCGTCCTCGTAAACACCGCCCACTTTGACCGGACGAACTTCCCCCGCGCCATTGTCGATACGCAGCTTGTCCGAGTAGCGGGCGACTTCGCTCCATTTGCTCAGGATGCGAGAGCCGTCGCCGACGACGGTGCCGTAAGCCAGCCGCCGGGTGCCCGACCAGATTCTAACCGTGGACTTGG
Organism: Verrucomicrobiota bacterium; assembly: GCA_040386755.1. Taxonomy (GTDB): domain Bacteria; phylum Verrucomicrobiota; class Verrucomicrobiia; order Verrucomicrobiales; family Akkermansiaceae; genus Luteolibacter. The sequence continues at coordinate 325,912 of JAZKEY010000004.1, forward strand.
CGGCTGTGGCGAGGCCCGGTGTGAGGGCGGCGCTGGATTCCTGATTCTGTGCGGTCACTACCTCACGCTCTTCCGGCAGCATCAGGGGAATCTCATCCTCTGCCCGCAGCGCTCCCCCATCGGGCAGTGAGCTGTAAATGTCATCGAACCGGGCCAGCACGACATCGACATTGAAGGCCTTGCGGTCGCGCAGGATGCCGAGTTTCACCTTGTCCCCAGCCTGGTGCTTGGCCAGGGCCTGCAACAGTCGGTTGGTGTCGGGGATTTTCGAACCATTGAGGCTGGTGATCAGGTCACCCGGCCTCACTCCCGCGACGGCGGCGGGCGACCGCGGCGTCATGGCCAGCACCGGCGCTCCGTTTTTACCCCGGGTATTCGCCATGTCGATGCCGAGCACGGGCTTTTCCGGATTCGCGAACGGATTCATCGAAAGCTCTCCCCAGGCCTCACCGGCGCGGAGTCGGTCCCAGTCCTGTTTGAAGCCGTCGATGCCAGCGTGGTTGTTGTTCTTCCATGACACTCCGATCGAGGAGTTGATGCCGATGATTTTCCCGGTGATGTCAAAAAGCGGTCCGCCCGAATCGCCGCCGATCAAGGTGCAGTCGGTGGTGAGGAAATTGCCGGGACCTTTCGAAACGACCCGGCCGAAGCGGACGGGCGGGGTTCTTGCGGCGTCGAAGCCTGCGGAATGACCGAGCGCGAGGACCCAGTCACCGGCGGCGAGTGGTTTCGACTCACCCATTTCGACGAACGGCCATGGGCCCTTGTCCTGGATCTGCACCATCGCGATGTCCTTGGAAAAATTCGAGCCCAGCACTTTTCCCTGAACCTGTTCACCATTCGGGAAGACGACCGTGACTTCGTCGGCCCCCTGCGTGACGTGAGCGGCCGTTAGAATCAGGCCGTCGGCGGTGGTGATCACGCCGGATCCGGAGGATTCGGTTTTTTCGGAAAGCAGCGCCACCGTGGCGGGCATCACCTTGCGGGAAACCGTCTCGACTTTGGATTGCAGTTGGGTGAGGTCATCGAGGGTGCGGACCGGCTCGCGTGCCTGCAGGAAACCGCTGCCGGTGAGCAACCCCAGGCAAAGACCGGCGAGGGGGAAAAAAGAGTTCACTTTCATGGTTTGTAGAATCCTGAGCGACGCCCGTTTGTCGGTTTGTCTGTCCCAATAATCAAGGATGGAAGGTTCGAAAAGGATCGCTTATCATTTGCACGAAGATGCCAAAACGCAACCCGCCAGATGATGACCGCCTTCGCGACAAGAACGCGCCTCACCGGCCCCCGTCGCGCGGCCCGGGGGCTGCCTCGCTGTTGTTTTTCTGGCCGTTCCATTTGCTCAACCTGCTCACCCGCCCGCTCGGGAGTCCGTTGAAGTATATCGTGCGGATCATCGGCTACCCCATCGTCTCGGTGCTGTATCCCGCGCTCGTTTTCGCCGTCGTTTTCGGGTTCCGGGCACAGCAGTACGACCTCGCGAAAATCCACGACATGCCGGAGCGCACGATCATCTACGACCGCATGGGCGAGGAAATCGGCCGCATCCACGGCGAGAAACGCTCGATTGTCCCGTTGAACCAAGTGGCGGAGAATTTCCGCAAGGCCATCCTCGCCCGCGAAAACGAGCGGTTTTACAACTATGGGCCCATCGACCCCATCGGCATCGTCCGTGCCGCGATGAAGAATCTGCAAGGGAAAAAGGAAGGCGCATCGACCATCACCCAACAACTCGCGTCCGATATTTTCAAGCTCAAGGACCCCGAGCGGTTAGATGAGATCCGCAGCAACAAGCTCCGGCTCCTGCTCACCCAGCTTGATCGCAAGTGCCTCGAAATCGCCATCGCCTTCCGCCTCGAATCCGCGATGACGAAGGACGAGATCCTCGAAGCCTACATCAACCAGATCAACTGGGGCCGCAGCATCCGCGGGGTGGGTGAAGCGTCGCGGATCTATTTCGAAAAACATCCGTCCGAACTGACTCTATCAGAATCCGCGCTGCTCGCCGGAATCGTCCGCGGTCCGGATGCCTACAATCCGTTCAAGTCCATCGAAGCCGCCGCCCGCGAGCGCGGCACGACGTTAGACCGGATGGTCGATGCCGGAGTCATCACCAAGGCCGAAGCGGACGCCGGCAAGCTCGAACCCATCGAAGTCCGTCCGAAATGGCGGCGCGAGGCCAAGGAGTCCTATGCCATGGAGGCGATCCAACGTGACCTCGAGATCATCCTCCAACAGGAAAACATCGAGCTCGGCGGACTCGACGTCACCACCACCATCGACCTCCGCATCCAGCACAAGGGCGAGGAGGCGCTGGACAAGAAACTCCGCGAGGTCGAACGCATGTCCGGCTATCCGCACCAGACCCAGACCGCGTGGCGTCAAATCCCGGCGGAGCAGCGCAAGGAGCCCGAATACATCCAGGGTGCCGCTGTCGTCGTCGAGAACCGCACCGGTGCCGTGCTCGCCGTCATCGGCGGCCGCGACGCCAACGAATCCATCTTCAACCGCGCCACCCGCGCCAGCCGCCAGGTCGGCTCGCTGTTCAAACCGTTCATCTATCTGTCTGCCTTCGACCAGGGCCTCCGCCCGGACACCGCCATCAGCGACGGCCCGATTCACAACGGCGAGATCAAAGGTGCGGGAAACTGGCACCCGCAGAACTCGGACGGGAAATTCGGTGGAATGCATCCGGTTTCCTACGGCCTCATCCGGTCGCGCAATACCATGTCCGTTAGAGTCGGCAACTACGCCGGCCTCGCCAAGGTCAAGGAAGTCACGCGCATGGCGGGTTTCAGGACTCCGATGCCGGAGAGCCCGACCTCCTTCCTCGGCACCTGGGGAGCGTCGCCGTGGGAAATCGCCACCGCCTACACCATTTTCCCCAACGAGGGCATCCGCTACCGTCCCTATCTGATTTCCGAAATCAAGGACCGCGACGGCAACATCCTCTATCCGGACAAGGACGGGTCCGGCCGCCCAATGACCCCCATGCTTTCCTATCCGGCGGCCAAGGCCGGCTCCGCGTGGTCGGTCTCGCGCATCCTGAGGGAAGTCGCCACCCGCGGCACCGCGGCATCCGTGAAGCGTCTGGGCTTCGACAAGCCGTGCGCTGGCAAGACCGGCACCACGAATGATTTCAAGGACGCCTGGTTCTCCGGATACACCTCCAACCTAACATGCACGGTGTGGGTTGGCTTCGACACGCCGAAAAAAACCATCCAGGGCGGCTACGGCTCCACCCTCTCGCTGCCCGTCTGGGTCGATATTATGAAAACCGCCGACCGTCTCGGCTACAAGGCCGGCGAACTCAACAGCAAGATCAACCTCGTGGAAATGGAACTCTGCCGCCACTCCGGAAAACGCACCACCGCCGGTTGCCGCGAGGCGGGCTCCGCCTATACCGACAAGGTCCCCGCCGACATCGCACTCCCCGCGAACGACCTGTGCCCGATCCATCCCGCCAAAGCCCAGGCCGTCGATGAATCCACCCTAACTGCCCCGCCGCCGCTCAAGGCCCAACCGGTCATCGACGAACCCGCCGCCCCGCGTGCCGTGCCGGTTGAATAAAAGTGGATGGTTGAGAGTTGATGGTTGATGGCAAGAAAATGCCCCGTCTTCCTCCTCTCTTTCTATCAACCATCAACTCCCAACCATCAACCCTTCCCCATGTCCACCTGGCACCCGATCCATCCCCTGCCGTTTTGGAAGCGCTGGCTTCCGGTGTGGATGCACGGGCCGGTGAAGATGTTGTTCGTGCTCTCCATCACGGGACTCATCATCGGTTGCGGCATTGCTTTCTTCTATTTCATGCTCGCCTCGCGCTACGACATGGATGAGGTCGCAAAACTCCCGGCCGGCACGGTTTTCCTGGATCGCAAGGGCGTCGAGATCAGCGCGCCCGGCTCCAGCGGACGCAAGCTGGTGAAGCGGGAGGATATCCCGGACTTCCTCGTGAAATCGCTGCGCGCGCGCGAGGACGCGCGGTTCTTCGAACACAGCGGAGTCGATGTCCGCGGACTGGCGCGCGCGACAGTTAGAAATCTCAAGGACCGGGATTTCACCCAGGGCGCATCGACGTTGAGCATGCAGCTCTCGCGGATCAGTTTCAAACTGAAGCAGAAATCCCTGCACGCGAAACTCCTCGCCATCGCGCTGACGCTGCGTCTGGAGTCCCGCTATACGAAAGACGAGATCCTCACCCACTATCTCAACCGGGTTTACTTCGGAGCCGGGGCGGACGGCATCGAGCAAGCGGCGGAAACCTATTTCGGTAAGCCCGCGCGTGATCTCAACGACGGCGAGTGCGCGATGGTCGTCGGCATCATCCGCGGCCCTAACAAATTCTCACCTTTCCGCGATCTCGATGCCGCCATCCGCCAGCGCAACCAGACGCTCAACCGCCTGATCACCATGCGCCTCATCGACCAGGCCCGCCGCGACAGGATCGTGGCCCAGCCGGTCAAGCTGGTGAACGACGAGGAGCGCCAGACACAGACCTCCTACGCGCTCCAAGCCGTGCGCCGCGAGCTCGACAACATCCTCCAGGACGACGAGGTCAACCTCGGCGGGTTGCACGTCCGCACCACGCTCGACGCCGGCTGGCAGGACCGGCTGGAAGTCGAGCTCACCCGCGCGGTGGAGGATCTGGAGCGTGAGAAATCGTGGAAACATCCGACCGAGGCCGCACACGTCGCCGGCACCCAGCCCAACTACATTCAATACGCCGCCGTCACCACCGACCTGAAAACCGGCGCGACGCTGGCCCTCATCGGCGGGCGGAATTACAGCCATTCCCGCTTCGACCGCACCCGCTCCAAGCGCGATCTCGGCTCGGCCTTCGAGCCCTTCATCGCCGCCGCCGCCGCCGAGCGAGGCAAGCTCGTTCTCCCCGGCCGCCCCGTGCAAACCGGCCGCCAGATCGGCCCGGGCGAGGTGGAACGCATCGCAAAACGCTGCGGCATTTCCGGTCCGTTCCTGCAAACCGAAGACCTCTTTCGCGGCTCCGTCAGCGCCACGCCGTTGGAAATGTCCATCGGCCTCGCCACCCTCGGCAACAAGGGCAAGCGCCCGAAACCCTATCTGATCCAGGAAATCAGCGACGCCACCGGCGAAGTCATCTACACCGCCAAACCCGATCTAACTGCCGCGCTCGGCGCACCGGCGGCGCTCGACGCCACCAGCGTCCTGCAACGCTCCGGCGGCACCCGCTGCTTCACCGGAGCCACCGGCTCTGAACGAGACGCCTGGACCCTCCGCCTCGGCCCCAGCGGTGCCACCGCGATCTGGTTAGGCTTCGACCAACCCGCCGTCATCGCCCCGGAGCCGAGGCTGAAGGCGCTGTTGGATGAGTTCGTGAAGCGGCTGGGGAATAATTGATCTCTTGCAAGTAGCTCCTTCCCACTGCAGAGCGGAGGCAAACACGGTCCGCCGAATCCATCCGAATTCATATGCCAATCGTCGCCCAACAGCTCGCCCGCATCAGGCGTATCCATTCGATGTAATCCTCCACCGACTTGGATTCCGTAAACGCACTTTTCACAACCACATCCGGTTTGAGCGTGTCGAACTGGACAAAGAAATAGACCCCGCCAAATCCGCCGTAGCGGCTGCCGTGCTCCTGTTCGTAAGCCTCCATTTCCCTGAGTCTTTCTTCACGCGGCAATGCGCTGAAATGCTCACCCACATCGAGCTCGCGATTCGCCGCCTGTTGAAACTCGCCGAGTTTTTTCACGATTTCATCAAACTCGAGCATATCTAACGAACGTTCGGGAGTCTCCACCGTCTTGTCATACGAAACGCGCTCGCTTCCTTGGATTGTCATCTTGTCATCCTTGCGCGAAATAACCAATTCATGTTGTCGTTGCAACCCGGTGCAGCCGTCATCAGCGGCGAAAGCCACCGAGATTTTTGTCCACGATGTTTTAAAGCCTTCTTCAAGGGTTCCAATCTTCGGCTCGGTCCGTGCGGTCTTGGGCAGCCTCGGAGCTGCATGTGGCCCGCCGAGTTCAGCCAGTGGGGGAGGATCGGACATTCTCGCCGGGATAGGACGAGGCTCAGACGACATCACGTCGGACTTTTTGCAGCCGACGACTGCCAGCAGCAACAAGGCCCCGATTCCCAAGCAAATCGTTTTCATTTGATATACGTCGGACAGGAATCGTCCTTGCTGGCAGGAACTTCTCGAATGCAGCGTCGTCTTGCCAGATTTTTCCAGACGGAGCTTACGCCAATTCCCTCCTCAGGGGGCGGTCCACACGCCTCTGGACGTCGGTCTCCGCATTTCACTTCTTGATCCCGGCAGGGATCGCAGATTTTAGCCCCGGGTCGAGGAGCGATAGCGACGAACACCCGGGTTCCGGTTTTCAATGGGTTTGCACCCTGAAAGGCGTGCCAGAAACGTCGGGCGCACCACGTGTCTCCACGCCTTCTGCGACCCGCTGCCGGGGTCGGATCTCTTTCGTGATCATTTCCCCGGGTGTTCGGCCGGAATACGGCCTCAACCCAGGGCTAACTTCTCCGATCCCTGCCGGGATCAAGAAGAGATTTGCTTCTATCCAATTCTCCTATCCAATTTTACTTCGATCCAATCTTTGCAGGCATCGGACTGAAGTCTTCGACTCCATTTCCAATCACTTCAACACATCCGCCGCGACCCAGTATGCCCTTGCCGGGCTGGCTTGGTTGAGCAGCATGGATTCCTGCGGCGACCGGCCGGCGGGGCGGTCCCAGCGGTGCGGATAGCGGCCGTTCTTGCCTAGCAGGTTGTCGTGAACGTAGGTCAGTGTGCGCTCGACGGTTTGAACCCAGCGCGGATCCTTGTCCTGCTGATAGACGGCGAGGAACGACTCCATGAGCATGTGGGCGAAGCGGCCGCTGTCACCGACGGCTCCGTTCTCGCGCACCCAGAATTTTTCCGCCGCTTGCGCGACGCGTTTGGCTTCGTCGAGATAGCGGGCCTCGCCGGTGATGGCGTGGAAGAGGCAGTTCGCGCGGATCATCAGCGCGGTGTTGTAGGAGAATTTCCTGCGGTTGACGCGGCCTTCGAGATTGATGGCATCCCAATAGAGGCCGTCGGTGTCCTGCAGGTGCGAGTTGGTCCAGGCGTAAACGCGTTTGGCGGTTTCCAGATACTTGTCGTCCTTGGTGAGCTGGTGGAGGCGCAGGGCGCTGACGATGGTCGGCGCGTTGGTGCAGGTATTTTTCGAAGAGAGGATTTGTTCGCGCCAGTAGAGTCCGCCGCCGAGCTTTTCGTCCTCGCCGCTCATGACGAACTTGAAGGTGGCGACGGAGCGATCGAGGTATTTCCGGTCCTTGGTGACTTCGAAGACTTCGGCGAGGGCGAGGACGAGCCAGGCATTGTCGTCGTAGTAGCGGTCCGAACTCTTTGGGCCGGGTTGGACGTCGAAGCCTTCGAGGTCGTTGTGTTTCAACCAATAGACCTGGATGGCATCGGCATAGGCTTTCGTTTCCGGCAGGTATTTCTCCGGCTCCACCTTCGCTGCGGCGACGAGCGCCGAGAGTTGCACGCCGACGCCCCACATGAAGGCGGGCGCGGCGGGAACCCCTTTGTCGTCAGGCGCTTGCTCGGCGTAGAGGTTGAGCTTCGGCAGCCACAGGTCCTTGCGGATGGTGGCGAGGTTTTCCGCACCCCACTGCGCATAGGGCGGGGCTGCATGGGTGAGGGCGCTGCCGAGCAGCAGGGCGAGTGTTAGAAACGCGGCGTTCTTTCGAATCATTCGTCAGGTCGGAAAAATTGTCCCCCGACTACCTCGCCGTGGTCTTTGATATTTCATGCATTCCGCGAGCCAATTGGACTTGTTCCAAGAGTTGAATTCCGCCCATTCCTCAAAGCGCTTTGACACAGCGGCCGGTTTTGGGCATGCTAACCCCATGCAGGCCATGCAATTCGAGCAATCCGTCGTTTCAATCCTGAAACGTGACAAGCGATTTGACCCGCATGCCTATTTTTTCCTCAAAGACGCGCTGGACTTCACCTTGAAGCGGATCGCCGAGTCAAACGGCGGTCAGGCGCGTCACGTGAGCGGCCCGGAATTGCTGGAAGGTTACCGGGACTACGCGCTGGAACAATTCGGCCCGATGGCTTCCACGCTGATGAAGGAGTGGAGCATCCGGAAATGCCAGGACGTCGGCGACATGGTTTTCCAACTCATTGAGGAGCAGGTTTTCGGCAAGCAGGATTCGGACAAGAAGGAGGATTTCTCCGAGGTGTTCGATTTCGAGGCTTCATTGGTCACGCCGTTCCTGCCGAAGAGCCGGGTGGAGGTTCCAAAGGAATCCCAGCGTACGAAACGCGCGGTTTCCTGATTCTCCGATCAGAGCCGCGTCCCGCTGGGCGCGAAAGGTTGGCCGATGTCACATCCGGACGGCTTGCGGCAATTCTTAACAGCTCCTAACAAAAACCGGAGACTTTATCCTTGCCTTGCCCGGCCGAGGCGACTTTTGATTCTATCAATCGGTTTCCGTTTTCCTTGCCCGGCAAAAGCAATCCCCCCCGGAGGTTTTCAAAGGCAAGGCCCCGCCGCGTCCCCCCGACCTGTTTTTGATCGAGCATGTTTGCGGACTGTCATCATTCCAACCTCTGAAGAATCATGAAAAAATTCCCCTTGCTCCTCCAATCGGCGATCACCCGGCTCCGCCCGGCTGCGACAGCTTTGTTAGCCATTCCCTCCATCGCGACCTCCGCCCCGACCGCGGTGAATGCGGATTTTTCCTACGCGCTGACGACCCAGAATGATCCGGCAAGGCCCGGTGAGCCGGTGCCCGTCGCGATCACGATCACCAACATCACGGCCTCGGCGAAGTCCGCGCAAATTTCGTTCGTCATGCCGAACCATGTGGCTGCCGGTGGTTACGACCCGGGAGATATCTACAACTTTTCCAGCACCAGCGTCCCTGCCGGCACCTCCAAAACCTTCCAAATCACCCCGACCGTCTATTCGGGAGCGACCGCACCGGCCGATGGCACGTTGATCGACTTCCTGGCGCGGGATGTGAGCCGGGCCATCGTCATTTCCAGAACCATCGAAGTCCAGTCCGCCCGCCAGGAGGAGTTGAAACTTTCCACCCCCACCGGCAGTGTCGCACCGGGTGGGGATTTCACCTACACGCTCGCCTATCACAACGGGCGCCCCAGCCCGATCTCCGGAGCGAAACTGAGCCTGGCGATCCCTGCGGGAGCCGCGTTCGTCTCCGCCGACTCCGGCGGCACCGTGTCGAACGGCGCGGTCGGATGGGCGCTGGGAACGCTCGATGCGGGCAAAACCGGACAAGTCCAGGTGCGTTTCACGGCCCCCGCATCGGCCGGGGCCGCGTTGTTGATGGATGCGACGCTGCTCGATTCCGTAGATCAGGTTCTCGCCCAGGCCAGCGATGTGAAAACCATGGCCGCGGCACCGGTGTTCGCCTATTCCATTTCCGTCCAGAACGACACGGCCAAGCCGGATGAAAAGGTTCCGTTCGCGCTCACGGTCACCAACCTGACAGCGACCACCCAGACGACGGACCTGACTTTTGAAATTCCCAATTACGCCCAGTTCGGTGGTTATGATCCCGGAGACACCTATCCCTTCTCCCGACTCACGGTCGCGGCCGGAGCCTCCCAAACTGTCACCATCGCGCCGACGATCCACACCGGAGCCAACGCACCTCCCGACGGATCGATTCTGAATTTTCTCGCCCGGGATCCCGACCGCGGTGCCTGCGTTTCCCGGAGTATCGTCGTGCAATCCGCTCCCGCCGCGGGATTGAAACTCTCGACCACCGGCGGGTCCGTGGCTCCGGGTGCGAATTTCACCCATACTCTCGCCTATCACAACTCGGGCATCGCTCCCATCTCCGGGGCCAAGCTCAGCCTGCCGGTTCCTGCGGGAGCCACTTTCCTATCCGCAGATGGCGGAGGAACCCTGAACAGCGGGGGCGTGGAATGGTCACTGGGTAATCTCGCAGGTTTCAAAACCGGGCAGGTCCAGGTGACATTCACCGCTCCGCCGTCGTTGTCCGCGCACTTGTTCCTCGACGCGAGGCTCCGCAACTCCGCCGGGGCTCTGCTGGCCCAGGCGAGCGATGTGAAAACCATGGCGACGGCGCCAACCTTCTCCTACTCCCTGACCACCCAAGGCGATCCCGCCGGTCCAGGGGAAAAATTTCCTCTCGCCATCACGGTCACCAATCTAACCAACGCTCCGCAGACGACGGATCTCACTTTTGAAATGCCGAACTACGCTGAGTTCGGTGGCTACGACCCAGGAGATACCTATTCCTTCTCCAGGCTCACGGTCGCGGCAGGGGCTTCTCAGACGGTGACGATCGCCCCGACAATCACCAACGGCGCGGCCGCGCCTCCCGATGGCACGCTCCTCCATTTCGTCGCGCGTGACATGGACCGTGGAGCCACCGTTTCCCGCAGCACCGTCACCCAGTCGACGCTCACCGCCGACCTGAAACTCTCGACCGGCGGAGGGACCGTGGCTCCCGGAGAAACCTTCGATTACACCTTGGCCTATCACAACGGGAGCGCCAGCCCGATCTCCGGGGCGAAATTGAGCCTGCCCGTTCCCGCAGGTGCCACGTTCGTTTCCGCAGATGCCGGAGGAACCCAGGAGAACGGTGTGGTGAGTTGGACGCTGGGCGACCTTCCGGGTTCGAAAACCGGACAAGTCAATGTGATCTTCAGCGCCCCCGCGGTGCTCACATCGCACCTGCTGCTGGATGCGAGGCTTCGCAATGGCGCGAACGAAGTGCTCGCGCAGGCCAGCGACGTGAAGTCGATGGCTTCGTTTCCCGCCTTTACCTATGCCCTGTCGACCCAGGTGGACACGCTGAAGCCCGGAGAAACCGCTCCTTTGGCCATTACCGTGACCAACCTAACGAATTCAACCCAGACGACGGATCTCGAACTGGAGATACCAAACTACTCCCAGTACGGTGGCTACGACCCGGGTGACACCTATTCCTTCTCCCGGCTGACCGTGGCAGCCGGAGCGTCTCAAACCGTTACCCTCACACCAACCGTGACCAGCGGCGCGAATGCCGCATCGGATGGCTCCATCCTCAATTTCATCATGCGCGACCCTGCGCGCGGAGTCTCGGTCTCCCGCAACATCGTCGTCCAATCCTCGCCCAAGGCGGATCTGAAACTCTCGGCTTCCAGCGGCACCGTGCCGCTCGGCGGATCGTTTTCAAAAACCCTCACCTATCACAACAGCGGCAGCGCCGATATCGTCGGAACCAAGCTGGTCCTGTCCGTCCCCGCCGGGGTCACTTTCGTGTCTGCGGACGCTGGCGGCAACCTGGTCGATGGAATGGTGGTGTGGGATCTCGGCGCGACCAGCCCCGGATTCACGGGCAAGGTGAAGGCGGACTTCAGCGCGCCAGTCGCTAACAAATCGGCCCTGCTGATGAATGCGAAGCTGCTGAACGGTTCTAACGAACTCCTGGCCCATGCCAGCGATGTGAAGGCCATTTATGACTTCCCCGTCTTTTCCTACGAATTGATTCCGCCGACCTCTGTGGTGCTCCCCGGAGGACCGGCGTCCTATCTGCTGAAAATCACGAACCTCACGAACTCCACCCAGTCGGCCGGCCTTTCGTTCACTTTTCCGCGCCACACGCCGTCCGGTGGTTATGACCCGGGGGATACTTACACGTTCTCCACCGTTAACGTCGCCTCCCTGGCTTCGACCAGCCTTCCCATCGATCTTTTGATCGCCAACGGGACCGACACACCGCCCGACGGATCACTTGTCAACCTCATTGTTAGAGATGCCGCGCGTGGCGTTTCGCTCTCCCACACCGTCGCCGTCAACCGGAAGATCTATACCTATGGAACGATCATCCGTACGATGTCGCTCAGCGGAAACCTGAATTTCGGGAAAATTCCCGTGGGGCAAAGCGCCACCCGGACACTCACCATTGGCAACACCGGCATCTCGCCTCTCACGATTTCAAAAATCACCTTCCCGACCGGTTTCAGCGGCTCCTTCGCAGGCACCATTCCGGCGGGCGGATCCACGAATGTCAGCGTGACATTCAAACCCACCGCGGGCAAATCCTACGCCGGCAATCTAACAATTTCCTCCAACAAGACGGATGGAGTCAGCCAGATGGCCATCACCGGCACGGGAGCCAACAGGTCGATCAAGTTGGGAGGAAACCTGGATTTCGGCAAGGTCCTGGTTTTCTCGAAAAAGACCCTGAATCTGACGATTTCCAATACTGGCAACGAACCGCTGATGGTGACGAAACTGGTTCTACCCGCAGGCTTCAAAGGCTCGTTCGCCGGCGTCATCAAACCGGGAGAAACCAAGAAGGTCCCGGTGACCTTCCAACCCACCAAACTCAAGAATTACTCAGGCAAGCTCACCGTGACATCCAACAAAACCCAGGGTGCGAACATCGTGTCCCTTGCCGGACAAGGGAAATAGGTTCATCCCGAATTCACGCCCGGGTTCCAGGGAGCCCGCGATTTCCTAAGACTCGACCGGTGGCAGATCGGGTGGTGGCGCGGGAACCCATTTCGGTGCCTTCGGGGTGACATCCATCCGTGCCGCGACCAGCGCGAGGCCAAGCAGCCCGGCGAGACCGCCGTATCCGACCGAGATCGCAGTGACGAATCCGATCACAAACGGCGCGAAAACCAGAAGCCCGAGGATCATGCTGCTGGGATTCATTTCGTAGGCAAGGATCGCCAGCCGCAACCGCGAGCGGGCCAATGCGAGGCCGATCATCACGTAGCAGATCACCGCGGAAATCGCCGTGAAATGATACAACCAGCCGCAGCTATGGGTCACCCCGGCGCTTGCGAAAAGCGGCACGCCGCAGCCGATGGCCATCGATACGATGAACAAAACCAGCACCGCGATCCGGATGCCGATCCGCTTGAATGCCGAGGCCCCGATCGCTCCCGCACAGAGGATGGCGGAACCACCCAAAATCGTCCCGGCACAGGCGGCTTCATGCGTCCACTCGATGCCGCCGATCATGTAGCGCACGACGACATAGGGCAGCAGGGAAATGAAGGTCAGCGCACAAAGTCCCCACAGCGTGACGAATTTTCCGATGACCACTTTCCATCGGTCGAGGTGGGTGAGGAGGAGCAGTTCGTGGTTTCCCTCTTCCAGCTCCTGGCCCATCAGCATCACGCCGGCCATCGGCATGAGCAGGAGGCAAATGACCGATACCACGATCCAGAAGGCACCCGCGTTCGCCAGCATCCCGAGGTTCAGCATGCCCGCGTAGTCGGTGGTTTCCGAATCGTGGCCGGTCTGGAACTCCACCATCATCGCGCCCACGGCGAAGATTTGGACGGCCAAAAACGGATAGACGAAACTGCCGCGCCGCAGACTCTGCCGCAACTCCTTCGCCGTCATCGGGTCGAAACCCTCGGGCAGGTCGTTTTTCCACGCCGCTTCCAAGATGGGTTGATCTTCCGTTTTTTTCCTGATGAAGCAAGCCGCTCGACGCGCGGAAGTTCCGCGTTATCTTGGCATCATGGCCATCGAAGCAAGAAACGTCATCGGAACCGTCCTCAAGCCCTGCTCGCTCGACCCGCTCACCGGTTGGCATCGCGACGGCTGCTGCCGGACGGGTGCGGGAGATCACGGCGTGCATGTCGTCTGCGTGCGGGTCAGCGAAGCATTTCTGGAATTTTCAAAACGCCGTGGCAACGACCTCAGCACGCCACAGCCCGACTACGGATTTCCCGGCTTGAAACCCGGAAACCAATGGTGCCTGTGCGCCGCCCGCTGGCAGGAAGCCTTTGAAGCCGGATGCGCGCCGGACGTCGTGCTGGAGGCGACCCATGAGTCTGCGCTCGAGTTCATCGATCTGGAAAACATGAAGTCGCACGCCTGCTAGATCCGGTGGTTTTGAATTCCGGCTTGGAATTCCCACCATTCCGCTGTTGGTTGGCTGCGGGACAATGCGCTGCTTTTATTCACAGGACCTCGAACTTGAATTGCCGTCGGGACATCCGTTCCCGATGGAGAAGTTCCGGGTTTCCAAGGATATGCTGCTCGATGGCGGCATCCTCCGGCCCGAGGAAATCATCGAGGTCCGCGCCGCCGACACCCACCTGCTCCTGCGGGTCCACGAGAAGGATTACATCGGGAAAATCCAGTCCGGCCTGCTCGGTCGCAAGGAGCAACTCCTTCTCGGTCTGCCGGTCACGCCGAAACTCTATCAGCGCAGCATCACCGAAGTCGAGGCCACCCGCCTCGCCTGCCATGCCGCGCTCGCCGAGGGTGTCGGCGTCTGCCTCGCCGGCGGCACCCACCACGCGTTCCGTGAACATGGCGAGGGGTATTGCGTTTTCAACGATGTCGCCATCGCCATCCGCGACCTCCAGGACAAGCAGCCTAACATCAAGATCATGGTCGTCGATACCGACGCCCACCAAGGCAACGGCACCGCCGCACTGCTTGGCGACGACCCGCGCGTTTTCACCTACTCAATCCACGTCGGGAAAAATTATCCGACAAAAAAAGTCGTCGGCTCGCTCGACATCGAAACCGTCCGCTATGTCGAGGGTGAGATGTATCTGAAGCAACTCTTTGTGAGTCTGGCAGGTGCGCTCGACGCATTCGCTCCCGATCTCGTCATCTGGATCTCCGGCGCGGACAACCACCGCAACGACCGCTTCGGCCAAATGCATCTCTCGCTCAAGGACATCCAGCGGCGTGACGAGGTCCTGCTCAGCGCGTTCATCAAGAACCGCATTCCGGTGGCCGTGCTCTACGGCGGCGGCTACAACCGCCAGCCCGAGTTCACCGCGAAGCTCCACCGCAACACGATCGCCACCGCGAAGAAACTCGCCACCGAGTTCCGCGGGCTGTGAGCCCAATGTAGCGTGCGGTCTGTGACCGTCGCTGACTGAAAAAAGGTCCGGCACAAAACCGGAGTTCACTCCCCAAGCCTCGCGATTTGAATCTTGTCCGAGTCTGTTGATCCACTCATTCTATCTGAATGGATCCGAAACTGTCGCAGCGCGACATGAACTGCATTGTCATGTTTCTTGCGACACTCGCCGTGAGTTCGCTGGTCGTCGTGACTTGGGCGCTGACGCGGATTTCATCATGGATCGTGCCCCATGATGAGGTTTGGGGAAAGATGGACCGTGAAGGCGCGGAACTTGAGCACTATATCGCGGAGGCATTTCACGCAGCACGCCAGCTCCCCACTATCGAGGCAATTGTCGGCGTCGTGTTTCTGTTTCTCCTATGGCGTGCTTTGTTCACACGTCAAAGGGCGGGCAGTTAGAAAAATCACTTCACCACCACCGGCGGCGGGAACGGTTGCTCGGAGATGACCCAATCCTCGTTCTTGTCCGAAAAAGTCTTCAACGCCCATTCGCTGGGAAGCAGCGCGACGAGCCAGCCGTTGGAGTCGCGGGCGAGTGCGGCGCCGAGTGATAGAGATGGCCGGGCTTCGGGAGCCAGCGGATCACCTTCCTTCGGCTTCAACCAGCGGGCGAGCGACCAATTCGCCTGCTCGATACGGGTCTCGGCGGCGTACTCGCCTTCGAGGCGGTATTGCAGGACCTCGAATTGCAGCGGACCGACCGCACCTAACAACGGAATCTGCGGCCCCTCGCTGTCGATCAGGACAAACTCGCTGGCGACGCCTTCCTTGAGGAGCTGTTGGAGGCCGTCGCGGAAGCGTTTGTATTTCGCGGTGCTCTTGTTGTGCAGGAAGGAAAAACATTCCGGCGCGAAACGCGGGATCTCATCGAAGGTGACGCCAGGCGTGGAGGAAAGCGTGTCGCCAATGAGCAGATCGTAATTTCCGACGAGGCCCACGACATCGCCGGCGAAGGCATCGTCCACCGTTTCCCGCTCGCGGGCGAAAAGGCGCTGCGAGTTGGCGAGGCGGACTTTTTCGCCGCTGCGGCCGTTGATCACATCCATGTCGCGTTCGAATTTTCCGGAAACAATTCTAACGAACGCGATGCGGTCGCGGTGCTTCGGGTTCATGTTCGCCTGGATCTTGAAGACGAAGGCGGAAAACTCCTCGGACGCCGGATCAATCATCATCTCGCCACTTTCACGGGGAGTCGGCGGCGGGGAAAGTTCCAGAAAGCGGTCCAAAAGAAGCTGCACGCCGAAATTGTTAGCCGCACTGCCGAAGAAGACAGGCGTGAGTTCACCGGCGAGAACTTTTTCCAAATCAAATTCCGCACCGGCACCTTCCAACAGCTCCAGCTCGTCGCAAACCTGCCGGTAGGTCCCCTCTTCCAGCGCGTCCTTCACGCTGTCGTCCTCGATGCCGCTCACCGCCACCGGCGCCCGGAAGGCACCGTGCACCGTGCGTTGGAAAAGATGCACCTGCTTTTGCTCGCGATCATAAACTCCACGAAAGCGAGGCCCGTCACCTAACGGCCAGTTCACCGGAAACGCGTGGATTCCCAACACCGACTCCAGTTCGTCGAGCAGATCCATCGACGGCCGGGCCGGGCGGTCCAGCTTGTTCATGAACGTGAAAATCGGCACACCCCGGCGGCGGCAGACTTCGAAGAGTTTCCGCGTCTGGCTTTCGATGCCCTTGCCGGCGTCCACCACCATGACGGCGGCGTCCACGGCGGTGAGCACCCGATAGGTGTCTTCGGAGAAATCCTTGTGCCCCGGTGTGTCGAGGATATTGACGACGCAGTCCTTGTATTCGAATTGCAGGACGGTGGAGGAAACGGAAATCCCCCGTTGTTTTTCCAGATCCATCCAGTCGGAGGTCGTCGCGCGTTGGTTTTTCCGCGCGGTGACGCTGCCGGCCAGGTTGAGCGCGCCGCCGTAGAGCAGAAATTTTTCCGTCAGCGTCGTTTTTCCGGCATCCGGATGGGAAATGATCGCGAACGAGCGGCGGCGGTTCACCTCACGCTGGAGCGCGGGCGAAGGGATGGCGTAAGGAGAGACGGACATGGAAACGGCCCGCAGGGCTAAACGGAAGTCCCTCCCGGAGCAAGTCCGGATCATCCCTGAGAATCCGAAGCGCCACCCTGAAAAACTGATCGGCGGATGTTGGAGGGGGAACCTACAACATCCGCCGACTGTTCTTTGGGGGGATTGTTTTGTCGTGGCCCGAAGCACCCATGGGGGGGAATGGTGCTTGCGGAGACACACGAGATGTATCCCATTTCCGGACACACGCCATCACGTGATCGCGTAGGGATGTTCCCCTATACAGCATTTTCCGATGACAATTTCGTTTCAATTTTCATGATCATATGATAAAAATCGATTGTGGATTGATGAATGGCGGGTGATCCGCATCCTCCGGCCATGCGTGAGGAAACCCGCCGATGGATCGAGCAGGATCAGGCCCATTGCTGGCACCCGTTCACCCGGCAGGGCGAGTGGTGCGCGCGCGGGCATGAGCCGCTGGTGATCGTCCGGGGTGAAGGTTCATGGCTGTGGGATTCCGAGGGGCGAAAATATCTCGATGGAAATTCCTCCATCTGGACGAACATCCACGGCCACGCGCATCCGGCGATCAACGCGGCGATCCAGGACCAGTTCGGAAAAATCGCCCATTCCTCGTTCCTCGGCTTCACCCACCCGCTCGCCGCCGAACTCGCCGCGCGGCTCTGCGGATTTTTCCCGGAAAACACCCTGGAGCGCGTCTTTTTCTCCGACGATGGCTCCACCGCTGTCGAGTGCGCCCTGAAAATGGCCGTGCAATACCGCCAGCAAACCGGCGAACCTCATCTAAACGGTTTTGTCGCATTTGCGAACGGCTACCACGGCGACACCCTCGGCGCGGCTTCGCTGGGTGGTGTAGGTCGTTTCTTCGAGCGCTTTCGCGGCACCGGCTATCCCGTCCAACACGTCGCTACGATGGAGGAACTTCGCGCCTTGCCTGCGGGAGAGATCGCCGGGGTCATCATCGAGCCGCTCATCCAGGGCGTCAACGAGATGCGGCCCTGGCCTGCAGGGATGCTTACGGAACTCCGGCAGTGGTGCGATGAAACCGGCGTCCACCTCATCCTCGACGAAGTCATGACCGGCTTCGGCCGCACCGGGAAAATGTTCGCCTGCCAGCACGAAAACGTGATTCCGGATTTCCTCTGCCTCGCCAAAGGCCTGACCGGCGGCTACCTGCCGCTCGCCGCCACGCTCACCACCGGAAAAATCTACGACGCCTTTCTCGGCACTCCCGAGAAGGCCTTCTACTACGGCCATAGTTACACTGCGAATCCGTTAGGGTGCGCCGCCGCACTCGCCAGCCTCGATGTTTTCGAATCGGAAAAAACACTCGATCACCTGCCGGAAAAAATCACCCGCCTCGCCGACGGCCTCGCCGCATTGAAATCCCGCCACCCGCTCATCCACGAACTCCGCCAATGCGGCTTCATCGCCGGCATCGAACTGCGACGGCCGGATGGTGAGAAATTCCCACCCGGCGAGCGCTTCGGCGAATCCATCTGCCTCGCCGCCCGCGCCCATGGCCTGCTCACCCGGCCAATTTTGGACACACTCGTTCTAATGTTGCCGCTATCTAGCAGCTTTGAGGAAATCGAGCATGCGATCCACGCGCTGGATGCGGTTCTCTCTCAACGGACCGCGAATCCAAAGTCTGCGTTAGCAGACCTTCAATAAGCGGCGAAGCCCAAACTGGCTGGCCCCAAGGCGAATTCATCTCGTCTGTCTTGTCAGACAGCCGGGCGAAATAAATTTCGCGGTCCGTTCATCGCCTTACAACACCTCGCATCCGGACATCATTCCCGAACTGTTGGAAATCGATTTCATCCAGATGCAGCGACCCGCCCAGACCTTCTCCGGCAAGACCGGGCGATGGTCCGCCGCAGAGGATGGGAGCATAATAAACCACCACTTCATCGATCAGCCCGGATTCGAAGAGAGCGGCGGAAAAAACTCCGCCGGCTTCCACCATCACGGTGAGGACGCCTTGTTCCATCACTAAGCGGCGCAACATTTGCTCCAGATCTTGGCGGGGGGGGATCAGGGTTCGTTCCCGCCATTCGTCGGAAAACAACGGTGCGGCGGCGGGCATCGTTTCGGGGTTGTCTGTCGCGACGACGCGCCACGGTTGCCGACGGCCTTCCGACAACTCCGGCACGCGGATCGTCAGCGCGGGGTTGTCCCGGCGCACCGTCTCACCACTCGTTAGAATGGCATCCACGGTGGAGCGGAGTTGCTGCACGTCGGCACGGGCAAGCTCGCCCGTTAGCCACTGGCCTTCGCCGGGCGGGCGGGTGATACGGCCATCGAGGCTCATCGCGGTCTTCCAGATCACCCAGGGCAATCCGGTTTCACGGACTTTGAAAAACGGGCGCAGCAATTTCTCCGCTTCCTCGCGGCAGACTCCGGAAACCACCTCGATGCCCGCTATTGCTAACAACTCATCCGCCCTTCCGGCGTGATCCGGATTCCGGTCCACGCAAGCGTAAACCACCCGTGAGATTCCGGCCTCTATCAGTCCCGCGGTGCACGGCGGCGTGCGGCCTCGGGTGGAACAGGGTTCAAGTGTGATGTAAATCGTCGCGCCACGGACATCCCTGCCGGCGGCATCCGCGAGGGCCTCGCGCTCGGCGTGGGGTTGTCCGGCGGCGCGGTGCCAGCCTTTTCCTAACAAGATGCCGTCCTTGACTATCACCGCACCGACGGGCGGGTTCGGCGCGGTTTTCCCGACACCGAGCCGCGCCTGCTCCAGCGCGAGATTCATCCAGGGCTCGTCGGTCGCCATCATGGCTCAGGCTTGCGGCGGGGTTGGTCGTCCGAGCTCGATTTGGATCGGCGCTTCCGTTTTGAGATGGATGTCGGTTTGCGGGTAGGGGAACAGGATGCCGACTTCACCGAAGCGTTTGTCGATCATGAGCCGGAGGTCGCTTTCGACCATTTCCCCGTTGATTTTCCCGTCCTGCGCAACCCAGAGGTAGAGTCTGAAAATCAGGGCGTTGTCACCGAAATCCTGAAGCAGCACGGTGGGTGCGGGATCCTTCAGCACCAGGCCGTGCCGCTCCGCGCATTCCGTTAGGATTTCGATCACCTGTGAGGGAGAGCTGCCGTAGGAGACGCCGATATTGATGAAGCGGCGGAAGGTCCTGTCGCTGAGGGTCCGGTTAGTGATGGTGTTTTCAAGGAACAGCGAATTGGGCACCAGCGACTCGCGGCCGTCAGCCCCGCGCAGCACGGAGGAACGGGTGTTCACCTCGACAACGGTGCCGGAGGTGGTGCCGATATCCACTACGTCTCCGACGCGGATCTTGCGCTCGAACAGGACGATGATGCCGCTGATGAAATTCTTGATCAGCGTCTGGGTGCCGAAACCCAGTCCGATGGCGAGGGCGCCGCCGAAGAACGCGAAGACCGTTAGAGGGATCCGCAGGAAATGCAGCGTCGCGAGCGCAAGTAGGAGTCCGACGACGATCATCAGCCAGTTGCTCAGGGTCCGGGCCTGTGCCTCGGCGATGTGTCCGCGCCTGACCACGGTGCCCTGCAGCCGGTTCTTGATCCGCGTGGAGACGAAATAGGCGAAACCGAACAACAGCAGCGCGATGATGAATTTCCCCAACGTCACCCCGTTCTTTTGCGTGATCGGCAAGCCGCCGATGATTTCGGTCTCGTCGTATTGGAACACCTCGAAGTTCCAGATCCGCAAGGCCAAGTCCCGGGCCGAAACAATACCGTCGGAAATTTTTTCAGATAGAGGGATGTTCTTGCTGGAATCGGTGAAGCCCGCGACCCAGCGTTTGACCATGCGCCGTTGGGCGGCGACCGCCTGCGAGACGCGCTGGATGACCGCCTGTCTTTCCCAGAGCGAAGACCTCAGGTCATTGATCGGCACGAGGCGGGGATCTTCCGCCGGTATCAAGGTGGCGCGGGATTCCAGCTTGCTGATGTCCGCGTTGACGGATGTTAGCTCGTTGGTGACGACGATTTCCCATGCCTTGAGCCGGTCGAGGGCTCCATCGAGGACTTGCATCGCAGACTCGCGGATATCCTTGGGGTTTTTCTCCAACAGCTTCTTACGGGCCTCGTAAACGTCCGGTGCATACGAGGCCAACCGGTCGATGGAATCCAAGGTCTCGGTGACGAATTGCAACGCGTCCACCTTTGCTTCGGCGGCTTCGAGTTTGACCCCGGCAAGCGCCAGCTCGGGGGATTGTTCGAAATTGGTGCCTTCGGGGGCAGCCTTGACGATCTGGTCGAAAGCCGCCTGGGCCTTGACGCGGGCGGCGTTCGCTTCCTGCTGGCGTTTGCGAACGGTGCCGATCTCCTTTTGAAATCCGGCCCGACGATCCGCAGCGACTTTTTTCACCTTGGCGAGATCATCGTCGGTGAAAGCCGGTTGCTTCATCGCGATGGCGATCTGGCGGTTGAGAAGGGAAAGCTGGGATTTCGTCGTTTCGGACTGTTCCTCCAACAGCGCGATGTTGTTTTGAAGAAACGTGGCGTGCAGGGCCATCAAGCGCATTTTCGCGCGATCCGCGGTGAGTCTCCATTGACCGGCCCCGGTGTCACCGCCGGTTTCAGAGGCTTCGGCGAGGATGCGCCTGCTGGATTCTTCCGCCCGCCGCGATTCCTCATGAAGCCCGGTCAGGGTCATGCCAAAGTGGGCCAGCGACGAGCGATAGGAGGCGGCCTTGTCCTTGATGGCTTCCTGCTGATTGACGAACTCGTCGATCATCAGGATCGAGTATGGCGGCTTCTCCGCAAACCCGGTCCAAGCGGCATCCGCGGCCCGCGCGGCTTCGAGTGCCTTGCGGGCCTCCGGCGTGGCAGCGAGGATTTTCCGATTCCTGCCGACGCTCAGGAGGATCTGCTCGAGATCGCGGCGATAGTCGGAGAGGGCGGCGGAATCGATGCCTTCCGGAAGACGGTTTTCCGCGCCGGGCTCGTTGAGGCGGTCGATGGCGGTCTTTGCTTCCTTCTGCCACTGGTCCAACCTGGCGGCGGCCTCTTCCGGCGTTTCCGCGGGCTTCGGAGTTCCGGCTGTTTTTGAAACGGATGGCAACCCCGGGACCTGGGCATCGAGCGGCGAAAAAACGGCGAGGAGGCCGAGGAGAACAAGGAGGGTTCGGTGGATTCCAAATGTCATGGGTGGAAATCGCATGGGTCTATCAAACGGTTCTCACAGGTCGCCACGGTCGTCCTTTTCCAACTGGATTCTATCAGCCAGATTGCGGGCCTTCACGCTGTTGCGCTTGGCCCAGCGCTCGACGGCCATCTGGCGTTTCTCGGAGCGCTTCTTGAGCGCGGCGATCTCGTTTTCGAGATTGAGGAAATTCTCATAACGAGCGGACTCCAACGTCCCCGCCTCGACGGCGGCACGGATGGCGCATTTCGCGTCCTTGCGATGGCTGCAATCGGAGAACTTGCAATCGGCTGCCAGAGCCGCGACATCGGCGAAACTGTCGCGCAGCGTGGCCTCATCGGTCCACATCTGGATCTCGCGCATGCCGGGATTGTCGATGAGCATGCCGCCATTCCGTAGGGGGACGAGCTCGCGTGAAGTGGTGGTGTGGCGGCCTTTTCCGGTGATCTCGTTGACCTCGCTGGTCCACTGCCATTCCTCACCGTAGAGTTGGTTGACGAGGGTGGATTTGCCAACTCCGCTGGAGCCGACGATGCACATGGTGGTGCCCTTCTTGATGTATTTCTTGAGGACCTTGAGGCCCTGGCCGCTAACAGCACTGGTGACATGCACGCTCGCGCCATCCCAAAGTGCGGCGATTTCCGCGGCGGCTGCGTTGCTTTGCTCGATGGGAAGAAGATCGGATTTGTTCACCAGCACGACCGCCTTCGCGCCGCTGCGGCCGATGAGCATGAAGTAGCGTTCCATCCGACGGATGTTGAAATCCGACCCGGCATCGGTGACGACGGTGACGATGTCGATGTTTGCACCGATGACTTGGGCCTGGCTGCTGTTGCCCGGCATTTTCCGCGAGAAACACGTGCGCCGTGGCAGCGTGGCACGGATGACGGACGGCTGGTTTTCATCACCGAGCTCGATCATCACCCAATCGCCGACAGCGGGCAGATCCGCATCGCAGGCGGCCTCGTGCCACACTCGGCCACAGAGGACGACGTCGATTTCGTCGCCCCCTTTGATGAACGCGCCGTAGTTGATCACCGTCTCGCGGATCAGCCGCGCGGGGATCCAGCCTTTTCCCGCGAAGGCCGCGGCGGCTTTTTCCAAATCGTCGTTCCATCCAAGTTCCTTCAAAGTCATCCGCCGGAAACTTAGCGCAACGCGGGCGGCTGTCGATTCCCGCGTTTCTTCGGAAAATCCGGCGGCTTAACGGCCCCGGAGAACCAGAAATGTGGCAAAACCTGTTGGCACAATTTCAGGGAACAGAAAAAACAGGGAACTTTTTTCAGGTTCGCGTTTATGGAAGGTTGAAAGAGATGCTTACGGAGGGAGAACAGATGATCGCAATTCAGCGCGTGCTCGATGGCGACATCGAGAGCTTCTCACCGCTGGTGACGGACTTCCAAGGCAGCGCTCTGCGGATGGCCTTCGCCATCACCGGTGACCGAGCGGCCGCCGAAGACATCGTCCAGGATGCTTTCGTCTCCTCCTTCCGTCACCTGCACCGATATGATGCGGCAAGGGCCACCTTCCCGGCGTGGCTCCATGCGATCGTGAGGAATGCCGGCAGAAACTTCCTCCGCCAGCGGAAAAGCCGCGGCCTTCAGTCGGACACCATGACCGGGACTGAAGAACCCACCTGCCCGCGCCATGCGCCGGATGACGCCCTCGGACTACAGGAGCAGATGGGATCTCTCGACCACGCGCTCTCCATGCTGCCGGAAGAGTGGAGACGCGCCTTCACCCTGACCGAGATCGAGGGCGTCTCCTATGCCGAGGCCGCGGTCATGGAGGGCGTGCCCATCGGCACCATCCGGTCGCGTGTCCACCGCAGCCGCAAGACGCTGCAAGAAGCCATCAATACCCACTTCAACCCAAACTCCATCCGATGAATCCTAACAAATCCGACACCGCCTACGAGGCTTGGCTTGCCGACCGCCGCGAGGATTTCAGCACGGTCGATCTTTCCTTCCTCGTGATGAATTCCGTCCGTGCCTGTTCCACACCCCAACAGGGGAATAACTCACGGATGATTCACTATCTGGGCATGCCCTCCTCCCTGATAGGGGCGGCACGTCTGATCCTTTTCGTTTTTCTAGTCCTCACTCCCGCCTAATAATGAACACCACCCTTGAAACAACTCTTCCGATCCAACTTCCGGCGATGATCAAACCACGCGATCCAAAAGTCGCAGGCCTGCTCTCGAAATCCTGCCCGGGCCTTGGCCATATTTATGCCGGAGACATTCGCCGCGGCCTGGCTCTGCTTGCCGCAGTGGACCTGCCGCTTGCATTGGGAGCGCTTTTTCTCGTTGCGCCATGGGGCAGTGCCATGGTCGCTATTGTGCTCTGGGTGGTCGCCTTCGCGATCTCCATCTTTTCGATCATGGACGCGAGGAAGACCGTACTACGCACACGGCCGGACTACCGGATGAAGGACTACAACCATTGGTCTGTCTATACGGTCATCGCCGTGGTGCCCACCATGGCTGCCGCGATCGCCGTCGCGCTCGCCATCATCACCACCGTCTCACATTCCGTGGTCGCCGCCTCCCCGCTTCCGCAAATCGACATCCAAACCGGCGACCGCTTCGTCGAGTGGAAGACCGCTTATCGTAACAACAAGCCGACGCCCGGAGAATACATCGTCTACCGGGGTCCCCTCGGCAGCGGCATGCTCTACATGGGTCAGATCGTTGCGCTACCCGGGGATTCCGTGAACACGTCGCAAGGGAAAACCTTCATTCCCGAGGGAAGTCTCGGCCTCCAGCGGACGGATTCCACCCAAGGCCAGCTGATCGTGTCCGAGATGGCAGTCACCGGGAAGCTGCTCTACCGCTACTGGCCGCTCCAACGTTGGGGTTCTATGGGCACATCGTCGCAGGCCCCCGTTTCCATCGACAGATAGCCCTCGGAAATCCGGCCCACGGGATTTCCGCTTCCCGTCCCGAACCCCAGCGGGTAGAGATGGGGAGTGGACTCCGGTATTCAGGAACGACTCAATGATTTCATCCGACGCAAAGGCCTGCGCCGGACCAGCCAGCGCGACATCATCGTCAAGGTGGCCTTCTCCAAGGACGAACATTTCACCGCCGACGAGCTTTTCGACCGCGTCCGCAAGGTCGATGCCGAAACGTCGCGGGCCACGGTTTACCGCACCCTGAGTTTGCTGGTGGAGGCGGATCTGCTGCGCGAAATCGACCTTGGGGAAAACCAGACCACCTACGATCCGAACTTTTTGGACAAACCTTCGCACAACCACCTCGTCTGCATCGACTGCGGCCGCGTGGTGGAGTTCGAGGACTCGCATCTGGATCTGCTCAACGACTGCGTCACGCGTCGGCTCGGCTTCAAACCCATCCGCCAGACGATCAAGATCGAGGCGAACTGCGAACAACTCCGCCTCAAGGGCCGCTGCCCGAACCTCATCGCCACGCGGCTGACGGGAAAGCGGCTGCGGAAAAAACGCTGAATGCGGCAACCGTCACATGAATCCATTTCTCCTCCACACCGCCACCGTGTTCGGAGGCTTGATCGCCGCCGCGGTTTTCGCCCGCATCGCTTACGCCATCACGGATAAAATCACGCGCGCTCCCCTGCTGGATTTTTTCATCAGCCTCTTCACCTGGATGCCATGGGCCGCCGGATATTGGTTAGGCGGCTGCTGGGGAGTGCTGGCGGGATTGCTGGGCCAATTCCTTGCGCTGCATTTTTTCTGCCTTATGGACCGCCTCATCCGCGGCAAGAAGGGACGCACCCTCACCGATGCCCAGAACAAGTTGTTAGGACCCTTCCGCAATCAGATCGCCCTCTGGGCGACCACACCCGCGGTATTGCTTTTCGTGCTCGCGCGGCTCACTGAAATCTTCGTTTACACGCCGGTCGCGTGGCTCGCCAAGCTTCCGACTTACCGCCATGGCGACTGGGTGAATCTCTCGCGCCACAAATACGACGGCCTCATCGGTTATGACCTGTTATGGTGCTGGTATTGCGACTGGATGACGGGCCTGTGGGCGCTGGGCAGTGAAATGCTCCGCAACATCGAGTCGTTCTGGTGCCCGATCCAGTTCAAGGTCGATGTGAAAAACACCAACGCCGTTGTGGATTTCCCGGACATCGCGACGTGGGCGCCGAAGGATGGAACCATCGAAGACGCCGTGCGTGCCTTCGAGGAACATTACGACGGCATCCGTGAAAACAGTTGGTGGGGCCACCCCGACCGCAAGCAGCCGTGAAGTTCCACCGGGCCGACACTAACAGCAATTTCCGCGCGCTGCGTCTGCTCAGCGAAGGCGGTTGTTGGGAACTCGGAATGAGCCCTTACAGCCACGGCATGCGGTTGAGAATGGGAGCGGCCGGACGTCCGCCGCAGGTCATGGATTTCTGCATGGGCCGGGATGAAACGCTTTTTCCACGCGTGCTCGTCGCCGTAATCAAGCGGCTGGAACCGCTGGATGAGAGATCCTCCGTCGGTGAGATCGATGCCGCCTTCCCATGGTCCGGAACCCGGCCGGACCTCGCGGAACATCTCGATGCATTGCTGGACCCACCTAACCGCTCATCCCCGGCATTTTCCGGTACAGCCTAACGGATGAAAAACAGTCGCCTCCGCCGCCCGGTCAATTCGCCACTCCCTTGAAGCGGAGGAACCCCTTCCCGCCTGTGGGAAAACTCGCGCGACGGTGCTGTATCACCCCGTCGGTGGAAATGCGTTCGTCACTCGCGGCGGGAATCCAGAGGTCCAGCCCCGTGGATTGCCAGACGGAAAGGGTGGCGTCGGTGCGGTCGGCTCTGCAGGTGTAGTCCAGCACAAGACCGTCCTCACTGTCTGCCACCACGGTGCCGGGATAGGAGGTGAAAATCTTCGGATCCGAACCTAGCAGATACTCGATGAGATTGGCGATTCCATCAAGGTCGAAATCATCCAGCGAGCCGATATTCACGGTTTCGCCGGGGAACTCCTCCTGCTGCCAGGCGAGATAACCTTCCGGTGCCAGCTCGCCGGGGCTGCCACCGGCTTCCTCGCTTGCCCGCCAGTTAACCGCCGTTTCGTAGGCAGCGGAAGTGGCCTGGGTGGAAATATATTCCATCGATTTTCCCTCGGCGGCGGCGACCGGTCCGATCCATTGGGTCTCGTAAGTGAAATTCGCGATCTGGGTTGTTCCGTCCTTTGCGAGCAGGCGCATGTCGGCTTCCAACGGATCGAGTTGCCTGTCGCCCGGCCATTCGGCGACGATCTTGGAGGCAGGACCGCTTCCATAACGGGTCGTGAACGCCACGCGGTTTTTCACGATCAGGCCCTTTTCACCCGGTGCCAGGGTGCGGGGAGTTAGCGTGACCGCCGAAACCGGACGGGTCTTGACCAACGACATCCCGGCAAGGTTGATAGGACCACCCGAGCTGTTACGGATCTCGATCCATGAAAAATCCGAAGCATGCGCTTCCGGCATCGCAACCAGCTCCGCGGCGGTCGGCGCGGCCGGATTGAAATGAATGCCTGTAACTAGGAGGTTTCCGTTAGCCGCGTAGGCTTCGTTGATGGTATAGAGCGACTGCAGCGGTCCGCTCCAGTTCGTCGCCGGTATCGCGTAACTCCCGGTGCGGAATGCCCGTGAGGTGAGAAGCGTGGTTTGATTCAAAGGGATGCTACCGCCCGTGAACTCCACGGCACCTGGAGAAATGCCACCGTTCACCGCCCTTGGATCAGTTCCGTCCAGGGTATAGTAAACCCGGGTGCCGGAAGGAATGGTGACGCTGACACCCGTGCCGGCCGTAACAGGTCCGGAGGCCAGCGAATGGCTCGTAGGCGGGGTGAACTGGGAATCGATCCACGTGATTCGTGAGGCAATCCAGGATTTCAGCGAGTTGGTATAGTTGGTGAGATTGCCATTGCCGGCATACCACTTGGAATAGTCCCTTTTCGCTGGATGGTCCGCGCTGTCCTGAACACTGCGGAATTCATTGTAGTAGGTGTTGATCACGGCATAGATGTTCGAGTTGAGCAGCGGCCCCCGGCGGAGCGTATGCCAACGGTCCACATAGAGTTGTCTGAACTCGATGTCCTTGAAAAGCTTGTCCCACCAGCCATGCTCGAAATACGGAGTGCCATCGCCGGTGCCATACCATTGGGTGGGATCGGCATCCCGGTTGTCGCCCGTGTCGTCATTGTTCGCCGAACGGTCGAAGTCCCAGAGCGACCCTCCTTCAACGGGACGGCCCCGGTCCTTGTGGAAATACGCGCTCAACCTCAGACCATCGACATTCTTCGGAAACATGTTGAGAAGGTTGTGGTCCGCCCAGGTTAAGGGATTGATATACTTCTGATAGTTGCGCGTGGGGAAACCGGCGGCCTGTTCGGTATACAAGGCGTTTTCAAAGTCCTGGAAATAGTCGATGATGTAGTTCGTCTGGGTACTGTTCAGGTCAGCCAGTTTCGGCCGGTAAATGACCATTCCGCCGGGAGGAAGGTTGCGTGAAGTCAGCCAGGAGAACTCATCAGCATCCTTACGGTCGATCTTCATGATCAATCCTCCACTGATGCCGGGAAGCGTGGTGTCGCTGGTATTCATCTTGGTGATGTCCACCCGGTCGCTGTCCGGACGGATCACCTCGGTTAGCTGATAGACACCCCGATAGTCTGCGGCTGTGCCAGAATCGTAGGAAAGGTTGCTGTTGTTTTGGTTGAAAAACACCTCGACCAACCGCGTTTGTGGTGCCCAGTGTCCAGATTGGCGGGCGATTTCGTAAATCCAGGCATTGCGGACGAACGTTCGGTCGAACGAATAACAAGGGATCAGCGCGAAATCCTCGCCCTTCAGGCCCAGAAGGGTGGCATCGGTCCCGCCACCATACTCGTTCGTGAACTCGAGGCTGTAGGGCTTCTTTGGAAAGTCCGCGGAACTGGAGCCGCGGATTTTGCCGCGGGCGGGAGAACTCAGCACGGGAATGCCTCCGAGGCTGGCATAACCGGAGGCGTCGCGATCATAGAGGTGGACCCGGATGTCGCGGTCCACATCATCGTTAGGGAACTCCCCGGAGTAGCTCAGGTTGTTCAGGACCAGGATCGGCAGGGCGGATTTGAACGGTAGCCCGCTGCCACTGTAGTTCGAGAGGTTCCCTTCCATGTATTCATAATGGGCGGAAGCGAGCAATCCGAGCGTGGCATCCGACATGTTGCGCAGGCGCGCCCGCACCAGTTGGGTGGAGGCCACCGTGAGGGGAGCCGTGTAAACTGGCGATGAGGCGGATGGCACGCTGCCGTCGAGAGTATAGCGGATTTCCTCCCCGCTCACCGCCCCACCGAGTGTTAGGGAAAAGCTGCTGCCAAATACTCCCTGAGCCTTGGAAAACGTCACTTTCCGCGGGATCACCAGCGTGTCGATGCCGCCATTCAGGCTGCCGGGCGTGGGAGCCGCGAAATAGCCGGTACTGATCGATGCTATGTTCGCGACGGTCGCGACAAGCTCGACGCGGAACAACGCATCACTGCTGTCCGGTCTCTCGTTCAGAAACTGGAATGCCAACAGATTGTCAGCCAGCAGGGCCGGAATGTTCTCGGACACATCGAACTCCTGATAGACAATCGCTTGCGCGTCATTGTGCGTTTGGGTCGCCCTGCTGGTCCAATCCAGCATGTTGGGGGCGTTTCTCTTGAGTTGAATGCCCGCCGCCATCAGGGGCTGGCCGTTCATCCATGCGGCGAAGCCATCGTCATACTTCACCCGCAGCTTGAGGGATACCACACCGGCAGGAGCCGTGAACGGGATCCTCACGTAACATGTCTGGGTCTGTGCGTTGTTTTGAAGCGCGGTTTGCAGATTTCCCCCGCTTCCGATCTCCGGCAGATAATTGACACTCCCTCCATTGGGGTCGAACCCGAGCCCCATCGTCGCGGTATTCCATGCCCCGTCTGCAAAACCGATGGTCGTCCAGTTCGATCCCACCGAATTCACCGAGGTAGGAACCCGCCATTTCGCGGAAGCATTGGGCTGGACCGGAGTGCTCGTTTGCACCGTGTAGGGAATCCCGTAGGAAATATCCTCGTACTGCGCCGGAAATTTCGGCGTGTATTCGCTGACGGTCGTCGCCCCGTCCGGCATCGTCAGACCGAGGTATTCCCCACCGGCGGATAATGCGAAGTTGGTGTGCAGCGGTTGTCCCGCGATCGCCCGGTCCTTGTTCGAAGCGAACACAATCAAGTGCCCGTTGGCCGGGATCGTCACTGCGGGAAAGCGCCACTTGGCTTTTGAGGCCACAGTGTCACTGAGGCACCAGTTCTCCAAGTTGACAGCCACCGCGTCCGGATTTCGGATTTCGATCCAGTCTTGACGGCTGTCATCCTCGTCCTTGATGCCATTTCCGTTGCTCGCTGCGAATTCCGATATGACGGGCGACCCGTGGCACAAGGCGGTTTGCAGCAAAAGGGATATGAGCAGATTACGGATGATCGTCATGTTGGTGGGTTTGAAACAGGGCCCATACGGATCCTGCGGAACGAAATATGCATTGAATTGCATAAAGCAATGACTCGCGCCTCCAAAATGCCCCGGATCACCCGATGGGTCAAATCCATTGTGGAAGCACCGGAATCACAAGACGTTCGGGAAAAAGGCGTGCTAAGCCACAATCCCGAGCTTGGTCTTCACCTTGTCGATCTCGTCGGATAGCTGGCCCCAACGGTAGTAAGCGGACTCCAGGGATTTCGCGATTTTATCGACGGCGTTGGTGACCTCACGAAGCTTTCCCGGGTCATTGGCTACCGCATCAGACGAGAGTTGTTGGGTGAGCGTGGCCTGGGCGCCTTCGAGTTCGGCGATCTTCGCTTCGAGGGCTGTAAACTCGGTTTCGAGTGGCTTGAGGACCTTGGATTTCATCTCGCGTTGTTCGGCCTCGAGCCGGCGCTGTTCTTTCCGATTCACTCCGGGCACCGATTGGCGCGACGAGGAGTTGGCTGCCGGAGCTGCGGTTCCGAGCGTCGCCAACTTGGGCACGCCCTTTTTCGCAGCCTCGTCTTCGGCGGATTTTTCCAAATAGTAGGTGATGTTTCCGGCGTAGAGCACCGGCTGCTCGCCGGGGCGGAATTCGAGCGTTTTGGTGACCAGCGCATCGAGGAAGTTCCGGTTGTGGGAAACGATCATCACGCTGCCGGGATAGTCGATGAGCGCGCGCTGGAGCACGTCCTGCGATTGCATGTCCAGATGGTTCGTCGGTTCGTCGAGGATCAGGAAATTCGCCGGACGCAGCAACATACAGACGAGGGCGACACGCGAACGCTCACCACCGGATAGAACGCCGATTTTCTTGAAGACATCATCGCCGCGGAAGAGGAAGCATCCTAACAAATTTCGTGCGTGCGGCATCGCCTCACGGGAAGCCGCGGCTTCGACGGTTTCGAGAACGGTGAGCTCCGGATCGAGTTCGTCGGCGTGGTTCTGGGAGAAAAACGAGGTCGCGACCTTGTGACCGAAGGTGTGCTCTCCGGCGTCCGGTTCTTCCTGGCCGGTGATGAGGCGGCAAAAGGTGGATTTACCCGCTCCGTTAGGTCCAACGATGGCGAATTTCTCACCCTTGTTGATTTCGAAATCGAAGCCGCTGAAAACATTGAGCGCACCGTAGGATTTGGAGACCGTATCCAACTTTGCCACCGTATGCCCGGAGTTCGGCGGCGGCGGGAATTTGAAATTCATCACCGCATCGTCGCGCTCCGGTTGGGGAATTCGCTCGATTTTCGCCAGCATCTTGATGCGCGATTGGACAAGCGTCGCCTTGTTAGCGGATGCGCGGAAGCGGTCGATGAAGCGCTGGATTTCCCCGATCTCGCGCTGTTGGGCTTCGTATTGCTTGAGTTGGATTTCCTTGCGAAGCACGGACTCGCGCTCGAAGTAGGAGAAATTCCCCGCATACTCCTCGGCCCGGCCATTGGCGAAGGCGATGGTGCGGGTGCAGAGAGTGTCGAGCAGCGCCCGGTCGTGGGAAATAAGCAGGATCGCGCCGGGGTAGTTGATCAGGTATTGCTCGACCCAGATCTGGGTGCCGATGTCCAGATGGTTCGTCGGCTCGTCTAGCAGAAGCACTTCAGGCTCCTGGAGGAACAACTTCGCCATCGCGATCCGCATCTGCCAGCCACCGGAAAACTCCGAACAATCCCGGGTGAAATCCTTGCTCTGAAAACCAAGGCCCTTGAGCACCGACTCGATCCTAGGCTTCATCCGTGCGGGATCCATCGAGTCGAGCTGGAGTTCCAGTTCACCGATTTCCTCCAACAAATCGCCATAGGGAGAAGAGCGCGGATCGAGTTTAACGAGTTCGTTGGAAAGGCGATCAATCTTTTCGGAAAGCGCCATCGTTTCACCGAAAGCGGATTCCGTTTCCTGCCAAAGAGTGCGCCCTTTCACGTGAATTCCCTCCTGCGGCAGGTAGCCGATGCGGGTTCCCTTCGGTGCGCTGATTTGCCCGGAGGTCGGCCGAATGATCCCCGCTACGCATTTCATGAGAGTGGACTTGCCCGCACCATTGTGACCGGCGAAGGCGATGCGCTCACGCGGTTGGACGGAAAATGCGAGGTCGTTAAACAGCACACGCGCGCCAAATTCAACTCGAAGGGACTGAACGGAAATCATCGGGCGCGGAAGATGCACGCTAGCGCGGCGGGGTCAACGCCGGAGAAGCAAAACCGCTGTGTCATCACGTTTTTTAGGACTACAACGTCTGTTGATGTTCGTGACGGGGATGTCGAACATCCGTGACGTGATCCCGTTCGCGCGCACTCCGGGGAACTGCGAGTTCTGATTCACAAAGTGTCCCGGCTGTCCCAGCCGGGAGCGGAGGCAAGGATTCCGGCTGTCCTGGCCGGGACACTTTCCTGGTCACCCGCTCCTCTCCTCTCCTCTCCACCCCCGCACATTTTTGCGTGATTAAATTCCGGTTAGATCCGGCATGTCTGCAAAAAAGAGCCCGGCTCCAATTTCTTGGAGCCGGGCATATACCTGGCGACGACCT
>JAZKEY010000005.1:0-176218 GCA_040386755.1 Verrucomicrobiota bacterium
CGATTTCCTGATGGGCGACGTTGAGGTCGCCGCAGAAGATGACGGGTTTGGTTTTTGCCAGGCCCGCGAGGTGAAGGCGGAAGGCGAGGTCCCAGGTGAGTCGATAGGGCAAACGGCGGAGGCCGTCCTGCGAGTTCGGCGTGTAAACATTCACCAGATAGAAATCCGGATACTCCAGCGTGAGCACGCGGCCTTCCTTGTCATGTTCGTCGATGCCGAGTCCCATCCGGACGTCGATCGGTTGCTCGCGGGTGAACACGGCGGTGCCGGAGTAACCCGGTTTTTGAGCGGAATCCCAGTAGCCGTGATAGCCGCCGAGTTCCAGCGGCAGTTGGACTTGTTCCGGTCGTGCCTTGGTTTCCTGAAGACAGAGGATGTCCGGTTTTTCACCGGTCACGAAGTCGCCGAAGCCTTTGCCTATGGTGGCGCGGATGCCGTTCACGTTCCAGGAAATGAGTTTCATCGCCGCCAAGTTTCCATATCAGACCAGCAACATGCAATCCCCGTAGCTGAAAAATCGATAGCGCTCCTCGACGGCCCGGCGGTAGGCCTCCATCACCAGTTCCTGCCCGGCGAACGCGCTCACAAGCATGATCAACGTGCTCTGCGGCAGGTGGAAATTCGTCAGCAATCCGCCGACCACGCCGAACTGATAGGGCGGATGGATGAAGATGTCGGTTTCCCCGCGCTGCTCCCTCATCGGCATGCCGATGGATTCCAGCACCCGTGTGACGGTGGTGCCCACGGCGACGACGCGGCCGGCGGTATTCATCTTTTCCGCGGTTTCCGAACTGACGACGTAGCGCTCGGAATGCATGATGTGGTCGTCGATGACTTCCACGCTCACCGGTCGGAAGGTGCCGACGCCGACATGCAAGGTCAGGAATGCATGGGGAATTTTCTCCAACAGCTCCGGCGTGAAGTGCAGCCCGGCAGTCGGTGCGGCGATGGCTCCTTCCTCGCGGGCGAAAACGGTTTGGTACCGGTCTCTATCTGAAAGCTCGTCGTCGCGGCCCATGTAGTGCGGCAGCGCAAGATGGCCGTGCTGATCGAGGTCCACCGGCGCGTCCCAACGGATCAAGCGGTCGCCGTTTTCGAAGACCTCCGTTACCGTCCCGCTGATCCCGCCGACGCTGACGGAGCGGCCCGGCTTCATCTTTTTCCCCGGCCTAACAAGGCAGCGCCATTCCAGCGGGGAGAGCCGGTCGAGACAGAGGAGTTCGATTTTTCCGTCATCCGAAAACACCCGCGCCGGGATGACCTTGGTGTCGTTGAGCACCAGCAAATCGTCCGGCCGCAGGTATTCGGGAAAATCGCGGAACATCCGGTGTTCGATTTCTCCCGTGTCCCGGTGGACGACTAACATCCGCGAGGCGGAACGCTCGGCCAGCGGGCGCGCGGCGATCAGTTCCTCGGGCAGATGGTAATCGAAATCCTTGGTGAGAAGCGGCATCGCGAAATCCGTAGCGGCCACACCATGGCGGGGCAAGGGGAGAACGGTGCTCACTTCTTCCGCGAACCCTGCCATTCCCAAAGTTCGTTCAGCAGCAGCCGCTCGATCTGGTTTATGGCAGTGGCGACCGCGCTGGCGCAGCTCGCGGCGGTGATCTTCGGCCGCAGCCGGATCAGTTCGTCCACAAAATGGCGATAGGTGGATGCCCGACGTTTGAACTCAAACACGGAAATGATCGCCAGGCACCAGGCCGCGACTCCCGGCAGCACGCCGGTCAACAGTCCCAGCCGCAGGTCCCAAGGCGGCTTGGGGGAATTGTGGAGCCAGGCGCTGATCACCACGTAGGCGCCGATCAACACCGCACTCCAGGAGGCGACCCAGAACACCCGGCCGAAGACCGCCATCCGCTTCACTGCTTTCTCCGCTTGGTTTCTCAAATAGCCAATCTGCCCGTCGATTCGTTCGCTCAGGTATTGGTCGCGGGCGGATTCCCAGCCGCAGCGGTCTTTGACCAGATGCAGCGCGGCCGTGCGGAGAAACGGAGCCTCTTTGCCGAAAAGTTCCGCAGCCGGCGGGCGCAGCGGGCTTCCGGGTTCGTGCGAGT
This sequence comes from Verrucomicrobiota bacterium, assembly GCA_040386755.1. Lineage (GTDB taxonomy): Bacteria > Verrucomicrobiota > Verrucomicrobiia > Verrucomicrobiales > Akkermansiaceae > Luteolibacter. The sequence continues at coordinate 2,058 of JAZKEY010000005.1, forward strand.
AAAGCAGCGAGCGCAGCAGCTCCGCGCGGACCCGGTCGCGGATCCAGCATTCTTTCCACCGCAGCCGGCTGCCGAGCCATGGGAGCAGCGCCGCGACGGTGACCATCAGCAGTTTCACCATGGCTCCGGATTCCGCGGCGGTTAGCGCGAAAGTGACGAGCACCACCTGCAGGATGGTCGCGAGGTGATTCAGCGACATGGATCCGGCTGCAAAATAGCGGGATCGCAGGGCTCCTTGGACGGCCCGCTCGTCGAGTTGCTTGAACAGATTCCCGATGCTGGATGTTACAGGTAGATCCTCGAAATCCGGGTCGCGCGCATTCCGATCAGGCTCCTTGCCATTCCAAGTGGCTATCAGGGTTTCTGCATCGATGATCCGGGAGGAGATTTCCCGATCCTTGGCTTCGCGGACGGTTTCCGCCGTACCCCCCAAGCCGAGGGCCGGCTTGCCATTCCATAAAAACAACATCCGGTCCGCCACTTCCAGACTCTCGCGGGCAACCACGTGATAGGCCGCCGGAGCGTCCTCGCCACCCGGCGAAACCTCGCACCACCACGCATCCTCCATGTGCCGGCAGGCACGCTCCCATTCCGCAGGATCGTCGAAATCCTTTTCAAACCGCTCCTTCGGAAATGGCAGCAGTACCACTGTTCGCAGCCCCGCTTCGCGGCAGGCATCGAGAAATAACAGGTCTGCTCCGGCCGCCGCGCTGGAAATCCCGACCAACTCGCCCGAGACCGTGCCCCGGATCGTTTGCAGTTCGCGTGAAATCACCGCCTTCGCCGCCGCCCGGTCCGGTACCGCCCGGTGACCGGCGAAGCCGACGAACCAGATGCGTTGGAGCGCTTGGGGGGAGGAGGGCGTCATTTCGAAAAAGTTGAGAGTTGATGGTTGAGAGTGGAGGGAAAGAGAAGATGAAAATCTCCGAAACCATTCCACCCGCCCACAAAAAAACGGATGCCGTTAAGCATCCGTTTCTCACCTTGGTTTTGCGGAACCAGGAAAATCAATCGGCCGACTCGGCGGGAGCTGCCGGGGCGTTCGAGTAGCGCCAGCGGATCTTATTGCGCTTGGAAGCGGAACGCAGTTTGCGCTGCTTGCGCTCGGTCGGTGTTTCAAAGGCGCGGCGGCGGCGCATTTCTTCGAGGATACCCTCGGTATCAAGCTTGGTCTTGAGGCGTTTGAGAGCACGGTCAACGGGCTCGCCTTTCTTCATGATCACTCCACGCATGCGATGATAATTGGTTGGTTGGTTTGGTTCCGCAGTTTCTTCGGGGCGCGGTAGATGCGGGATCGCCCCCCCTTTGTCAACACAGAACCCGGCGGAAAATGGAAAAAACGGGGGCTTGCTATGGCTAAGTTAATCGATTACTGAGCCTCGTCCTTCCGCTATCGGTGCGCTCTTGCGCCGACCGTTCGGTTAAACATCCGGCTGTGGAAGGCTTTTAAAACACCAATTATGCACCGTATTCCCTTCGACCGGGTGAACTGGGTCACCAGCTCATTCCTCATCGGCACCGCCCTCATGGCCCTCATCGGGGTTCCCATCTACCTGGTAAAAGTCGGCATCGACTGGTTCCAGTTCTCCCTGTTCTTCTTCTACGTCACCGCGACGATGATGAGCATCACGGTCGGCTACCACCGGCTGTTTTCCCACCTCTCGTTCAAGGCGAAAATGCCGGTCAAGCTGTTCACCCTCATCTTCGGTGCCTGCGCGTTTGAAAATTCCTGCCTCAACTGGGCCTCCGACCACCGCCGCCACCACAAACACGTCGATCACGACGAAGACCCTTACGATATTTCCAAAGGCTTCTTCTGGGCGCACATTGGCTGGCTCCTTTTCAAACTCAATCCCGAGCCGCCGATGGACAACGTCGCCGACCTCCGCAAGGACAAGCTCGTCATGTGGCAGCACAAATATGTCCACTGGATCGGATTCAGCATCGGCGTCGTCATCCCCATGGTGCTCGGCTACTGGTGGAATGCCTCCCACGGCATGAATCCGTGGCTCGGCGTCCTCGGTGGTTTCCTCATTCCCGGCGTCGCCCGCATCGTCGTCGCCCAGCATTGCACGTTCTTCATCAACTCGCTCTGCCACATGCTCGGCCGCCAGCCCTACTCCACCAGCCACAGCGCGCGTGACAGTGCGGTCATGGCGTTCTTCACCTTCGGCGAGGGCTACCACAACTATCACCACGAATTCCAGCACGACTATCGCAACGGCGTGAAGCCATGGCAGTGGGATCCCAGCAAATGGACGATCTGGACGCTCTCCAAGCTAGGTCTCGTCGATGGCCTCCGCCGCGTGCCTGACAGCCGCATCCTCCTCGCGGAAATGGGCGAAGCCCGCCGCAAGGCCCAGCAACAGCTCGCCGCCATGCGTGAGCAACCGCACACCGCCGCCCACCGCGCCGCCGACGCCCTTCACGAACTCGTCGAAAAACTCTCCGCCAACTATCACGAACTCGAAAAAGCCGTCGCCGACCGCGTCCAGCTTTCACGCGAGGTCATGAACGCCTGGCAGGACGAAACCCGCAGCCTGATGCGCGAGTTCCAGCGCACCTACTCCAAGGTTTCCGCCTGATTTTTTCCTAACTTCACGAACGCCCCGCGACCGCAAGGTCCCGGGGCGTTTTTTTGCGGCGGCTCTCTTCACGGACCGCGAAATTCATTTCGCCTCTTGCGTCTTTTCCGGCGATAGCCCGGAAAGACGCTCTTGTCTAACGGTCGCTTGAAGGTTCAATCACTCCGCGATCACGAAATGATTCGGCAAATCGGATACACCTCCGAACCGGCGGAAATCTTGCCGCAGCAACTGTGATTCCAAAGAGATTGAGGCGGGAACTTGGAATGATGCACTGATGGGCGGGATTCCTACCCACTTCATCTCACTGCCCCTTCTTCTCCAACAACCCCGCCAAGCCCTCAAACGAAAACCCCACCTCCAGCGAGCGATCCAACTTCCGACCGGCATCCAACAGATCCTCCCGCGCCCGCCTCACCGGATCCGGCGAAGCGATCACCACATGGTTGTTCGTCCCCGGTGCCTTCGCCCTGTAAACCACCGGAAACGCCTCGGAAATCTTCGCCAAATCCTGATCTAACTCCGGATGCTCCGAGATATTGAAAGCGACCACGCCACCCGGATTGAGCTGCCGGTGCAGCCCTTTCAGAAACTCCACGGTCTTCAACTTCTTCGGAATGCCCCGCGCGTCCGTTTCCATTCCCGGCTCCAGGAAGGCATCCATGTAAATCACATCGTATTTCCCATGGTCGCGTTGCAGATAGACGATCGCGTCCTCCGTGAAAATCCGGGTTCCCGTGCCTGGCTTCGTTCCGAAATACTCCCCCGCCAGCTCGACGACCACCGGATCAATCTCCACCGCATCCACCTTCGTTTCGGGAAAATGGTGGTTCATGAACCGCACCATCGCCCCGCCGCCGAGCCCGACCACCAATACGCGCTCCTGCGGATGTTTGAACAGGAAGGATCCGAACATCACATCCGAGTAACCCAGCATCAGCCGGCCCGGTTGCTTCAGATCGATCGAACTCTGTCGCACCTCCAACCCCGACGGCTCCACGAAGATCAGATTCCGGACCGAACCCTTTTCCCGCACCCGGATGTCGGAGAACTCCGACTTCACCGCCCGGATCAAAGTGCCGTTGGCATTTGTGGTCCCAATTTCCGATTCATCCCGCCCGCAGCCGCCAACTAGCAGAACCAAGGCGAAGGCGGCGAACAGCGATCCGGGTTTGATAGAAATGGATTTCAAGGCACTGAATGTGACACGCGACGGGAACCGCGTCGATGCCAGGGTTCGGTTGGCCCGATCCCGAATGGCGCGTAGTTTAGCGCGGATTTCCGCAATGTGTCCCAGCTGTCTCAGCCGGATTCATCGCCACCGCACCCGGCTGAGACAGCCGGGACACGTTCTTGGCCGCCCGATCCCTCTAATTTCCTCCCGCAAATCCGGAACTCCCTCCTTGTCCCCAGAATCCCGCTGCCCTAGGAACTAACACCAGAAATGGCGGCGAAACAAAAAGCTGGATCTGATACGAAAGTCTCACTGGCCATCAGCGCCGACTACCGGCAGTTCGTGGAGGAACTGAAGTCTCGCGTCGCGACTGCCCATCTCTCCGCCGCGCGGAGGATCAATCAGGAATTGATCCTCCTGTATTGGGACATCGGATGCGGGATTGTTGAGAAACAGAATGAACTCGGCTGGGGCGACTCGGTGGTGGAAATCCTGGCCGCGGAATTGCAGCGATCATTCCCTGGGGTGAAAGGCTTCTCGTCGGCCAATATTTGGCGCATGCGGCAGTTCTATCTCGTTCATAGTGAAGGGGAATTTCTCGCACAGGTTGTGCGAGAATTGGAGGCCGGTTCAACCCCACACCACCCAAAGCCATTTCTGCCACAACTGGTGGCGGAAATGGGGAAGCCGTATTCCGACCCAAATCTCGCACGGGTTGCGCGAGATTTGGCCTCCGCTGTCCCATGGGGCCATCACGTCCTGATGCTGGGCCGGATGAAATCCCCAGAGGAGCATTTCTGGTATCTCCGCGCCACCGCCCGCTTCGGTTGGTCGCGGAATGTCCTGCTCAATCAGATCAAGGCCGGTGCCTACGAACGCGCGGTCACGGAAAAGAAGACGCATAACTTCGATCTCGCCCTGCCCGAGCATTTCGCCGAACAGGCCGATGAGATGCTCAAGAGCTCCTACAACCTGGAATTCCTCGGCCTGCGCCGCGCCGTGCGGGAACGCGAACTCGAAGACCGCCTCATCACGCGCCTGCAATCCTTCCTGCTGGAACTTGGCTATGGCTTCTGCTTCGTCGGCCGCCAGCACCGGATCGCCCTCGGGAAGAAGGAGTATTTCATCGACCTTCTCTTCTATCACCGCTTCCTCAAGACCCTCGTCGCCTTCGATCTCAAGGTCGGCCCCTTCGAGCCGGAGTTCACCGGCAAGATGGATTTCTATCTGAACCTGCTCAACGACAAGGAACGCGGCCCCGACGACCAACCCTCCATCGGCATCATCCTCTGCGCGGAAAAGGACGACGTGGAAGTCGAGTATGCCCTCCGCACCAAAGCCAACCCCATCGGCGTCGCCGCCTACGCCTTGCAGTCGAAACTGCCTGGCGAACTAAAAGGGAAATTGCCCACCGCCAAGCAGCTCGCTGATATTGTACGGGCGGAAATGGAGGAAGGGAAATGAGTGTCGTCGTTTCTCACGATCCTGGTTCGACAAAGCGTCCAACTAACCGACAGAGAAGTGCCAGCGGCATTGGTGAGAGCAGTCTAAACTTGATCGCGCTGCTCATAGGATCCATTGATGCCCCGGAAAATGATTCAATTCCTCGACGCACACATTTCAGCGATCACATCTATTTTCATGTCAAAATCACTGAGGGGTTGCCTGAATGATGGAGACCAAAAATCCATCACAATATCTCCTTACTCATGCAAATTCTAGGACTTCGAACCTCACCATCTACCGTCCGATACGCCATTGTCGAATGGGACGGGCAGGATGCTCGCCTGTTAAACGCAAATTCTGAGCATAAACTAGATTTCCCTGCCGATAAGGTGACTATTGCGGCAAAGGTTCACTGGCTGCGAGAAGAGCTGATTCGGATTCTCAGGCAAAACCCGCAAGTTTGCCAGATCGCTCTAAAAACCAATGAATATAGCCGGCGCGGCGAAAGCTCAGCATCTCGGGAAGCCGCACATTTGGACGCTGCCGCATTGATTGTTGCCGGTGAAAAATCGCTTCCGATCAGGATGCTTCTTTACACGTCAATCGGAACGAGGCGGGCAGAAGTCAAAAGCTTCGCCGAATCCAACGTGGGACAACTCGCGCCATACTGGAATGAACAAATCGCAGATGCCGTAGCCGCAGCATGGACAACACGCACACCTTAAAAAATGCCACTACCTATTGTCATCCCTCCGGGAACTCGTCTCTACAAGTATGAGCTAACGGCATGCATCGGAGGCGGCTGCTTTGGAGACGTATGGCTTGCGACCGACATGACGATCAACAAGATCGTAGCTGTCAAGATCCTCGAGGCCTCAACAGTAACAATTGATGAACGACTAAATGAGGCAAGGATTGGCAACCAGCTTAACCACCAGAACCTCGTCAAGGTCCACTACGCCGATGTCGTAAACCATGGAGGCCATGATCTGGTGCTGATCGCGATGGATTACCAAGCTTCGGGATCCGTTCTCGGAAAACTTAATGCAGCAAACTTTCTCACAATCCCCGAAGCACGAAATTGCATCATCGACACCTTGCGGGGGCTGGAATACCTGCACGAATTGGGCCTCTACCATAGCGATATCAAGCCGAACAATATTCTCGTCGGTTCCGGAGGAGAGCACCTGCTCACGGACTACGGAATTTCTTGTCACTCGCCTACGCTTTGCCCGGTGGCACCGAGGAATGCTTATCGGCTGCACATTGCCCCAGAGGTGCTGAACTCGATGCAGATCGACGCGCATACGGATATTTACCAAGTGGGTCTGACCGCATTTCGCTTGCTGAACGGCATTGGAACCTTGCGCGACAAGTATAACCGTCTTGGCGATCCGGCTTACATTGATCTGGTGCAGCGAGGAAGGCTTGTCGAATCAGCCGACTACCAACCATTTATTCCCCGGGCCCTCAGGACCATCGTCAACAAAGCCATCAGCGTGAATCCAATGGATCGATATCAATCGACCTTGGATATGCGGAGGGCGCTCGAAGGGGTCGTCTTTCCCGGCTACTGGACCTGCCTTCCAACTGGAGTATTTCAAGGCCACAGTGCCGGCAATTTGTTTCACTTCGAAGAACAATTCTTGCCAGGAAGCATCGTCAATTTCACTGCGACCAAAACGAACGAACGAAGCTGTCGCACTGCCAACGTTGCAGCCTATTGTGCCCGAAAAGTGACAAGGACCCAAGCCGACGAATTGAAGAAGAAGTTTATGCAGTTTGTAGTTACAGGAAATCCATAAACCGCCGACCCTATCTCAGTGGGTTCGGTTCCGCTCTGTATGGCTATCGAATCCTTATTTCGTAGATGAATCCTCAACTTGAGTCCCCCCCAAAGCCGGTCTAGAGGCTAACCACCGTAAAATCTGAATTTCCCCACAAAGTGAGTATCGAACTGAAATGAAACCATGAGCGAAAAACCTTCACCGGAATCCGAAATCATCCTCTACCAAACGGAGGATGGCGGCACGCGTTTGCAGGTGCGGCTGGAGGGAGAAACAGTGTGGCTGTCGCTCAACCAACTGGCAGACTTGTTCCAGCGGGACAAGTCGGTCATTTCCCGCCACATCAAAAATCTGTTCTCAGACGGAGAATTGGTGCGGAGTTCAGTTGTTGCAGAATCTGCAACAACTGCCGCCGACGGAAAGACCTACCAGGTCGAGTTCTACAACCTCGATGTCATCATCTCCGTCGGCTACCGCGTGAAATCGCTTCGGGGCACGCAGTTCCGGATCTGGGCGACGCAGCGGCTGCGGGAATCCACCGTGAAGGGGTTCACGATAGACGACGAGCGGTTGAAGCAGTCGGGCGGCGTGCTGGAATATGATTCGATACCTGCACGGATTGGAGAAGCGGATCGCGGAAATTCTTATCCCGACAGGGATTGCAGAAGGTAGCCCGGGGTCGAGGAGCGATAGCGACGACCACCCCGGGATGGCAATTTCGAAGCAATCGCACCCTGATAGGGGTGCCAGAGGAATCGGACGCGTCACGGCAATCCACTGCTTCCGCGACCCGCTGCCGGGGTCGAATCCCTCAGATTTCAAGGATCCCCGGGTTTTCGGCGCTACCGCTCCTCGACCCGGGGCTTGTATCTCTACGATCCCATCCGGGATCAAGAACTCATGCGGATCAGCGACCGGGAGATTCTCACCCACGCGGGCAAGGTGAGCCACGAGGCGGCGTTGGAGCGGGCGGAAGGGGAGTTTGAGAAATTCCGGCGGCTGGAGGATGCGAAGCCGTCGCCGGTGGAGGAGCATTTCCTTGAGGCGATCGAGGAGGTGAAGCGGTTGGAGAAAGGGATGCGGGGGGAGGCGGAGGAGACGTGACTGGCCGGATTCGGAGTTGATGCGGGCGAGATGAATCTCGCGGTCCGGTGGGTGGCGGTCTCTTGTCTGGACAGGGCGGATAGGGGGCTCCAGAGTGTGCCGACTTCATGCGTATTTCGGACCGCTATATTGGAAAACAGGTGCTGGTCGGCACGCTGTATGCGGTGCTGGTGCTCGGCTTGGTGCTGGTGCTGGGGAATCTTTTCAAACAGATCCAGCCGTTGCTGGTGGATCAGGGAGCGCCGCTGGAATTGGTGATCCGGTTTGTCATCAGCGTTTTGCCGTTGTCGCTGATGTACACCATCCCCTGGGGGTTCCTCTCGGCGGTGTTGCTGGTGTTCCGCAAGCTGTCGTCGAATCAGGAAATCACCAGCTTCCGGGTGGCGGGCCTGAGCCTGGTGCGCTTGTCGGTGCCGGTGTTCGTGATCGGTGCGTTGCTTTCCGCCCTGAGCCTGTGGCTGAACCTCAAGGTCGTGCCGAACTCGAAGGCCGACATGTTCCAGCTCGTGATGGACCAGGCGGTGCGCGATCCTTCGTCATTGCTCAAACCGGGCGTGGTGCAGGGGGATTTCGGTGGCGATGATCTCAAAAAACTCCTGGTGGAGGGCAAAGACGGGGATTGGGTGGAGGGTTTCAATTTGTATTTGTTGCCGTCCTCGGCGGATGGCTCCGGAGCCGTCACCTTCATCCATGCGAAACGTGCGGCGCTCTCGGTGCCGCGCGGCAAGTTTCAATTGTGTATCAAGCTCGAAGGCGCGTATTTCGAAACGACCAATGAGGAGGGCGAGCTGGTTCCCGCCTCCGCCGGCTACGCCGAGCCGATCGTCATCGATTTGAAGAACCCCGGCGATAAGAAGCCCAAGGCGAACACGATGTCCAACGAGAGAATCCGCCAGGAGATCGCCACGAATTCCACCATGACTCCTTCCCGCAAGGTGAAAATGCAGACGGAAATCACCACCCGCTATTCGCTGTCGATGGCTTGTCTCGCGTTCGCTTTCGTGGCGGTGCCGCTGGGGTTGCAGAGCCGCCGGCGCGACACTTCGTTCGGGCTGGTCATCAGCCTGCTGATCGGCACGGGCTATTTCCTGTTCGTGATGCTGGCGGATAGTTTCAAATCGAACGAAGCGGCGACGGCCATGCTGTGGGCGCCGAACGTCATTTGTGTTTTGTTAGGTTTATTTCTTTTCCGTAAGGCGCGTTTCAAGTAGTCTGTGAGGGCTCGATGAAAATTCCGCGACCCCTCACCCAAGCCGCCCGCGATGTGCGGGGATTCTTCGCGGCGGAGCGGGTGGCGCTGGCTCCCTTCACCCGGGATCTGCGTCGATATGACGTAACGAAATTCCGCCACGATGCGTGGGCGGCGGCGAACGTGACGGTGCTGGCGCTGGCGCAGGGCATCGCGTTCGCGGCGATTGCGGGTCTGCCGGTCGTTTATGGAATCATCAGCACCGCGGTGGCGGCGTTCGTGGCTCCGTTATTTGCAGGGTCGCGGCACACGGTGCTCGGGCCGACGAACGCGACGGCGTTCATGCTCTTCAGCTTCTTCTCGGTGAACCCGGAACTAACAAGTCGCTTCGGCGAGCTGCTTCCGCTGTTGGTGCTGATGGTTGGGCTGGCCGCGACGGCTGGTGCGCTGTTCCGGGTGGCGGACCTGCTGCAATACGTCTCACGCAGCGTGCTGGTGGGCTACATGTCCGGAGCGGCGGTGTTGATCATCGCGAACCAGTTGAAGCCGTTCCTCGGGCTGGAAGCTCATCTGAAGGGAAGCTCGTCATCGACCTTCGTTGGGCTGTTGGTCGGGCTGGCGAGAAACCTGTCCTACACCCACTGGGTGTCGGTTCTGATAGGTTGTGTGACGTTGCTAATCTTCGTCGCCGTCCGCCGGTGGCGTCCGTCGTGGCCGTCCTTTGCAGTGGCGTTGTTAGTTTCATCGGTCAGCTTTGGCTCGTTGATCCGCGCCGGAGTGGAGCCGTTCAAAGGCGAGCAAACCTTCGCGACCTTCGGCATGAGCGACCTGATGTTTAAAATGCCGCACTTGCTGAGGGCTGATATTTTCGCCGACATCTCGGTGCTGTTGAGCATCGCCTTCGCGCTCGCCTTCCTGGCATCGCTGGAAAACACGCTGATGGCGAAAACGCTCGCGTCGCAAACCGGCGACCGCCCGGACGTGAACCAGGACATGCTCTCGGTCGGCATCGCCAACGTCGCCGTCGCCTTCGCTGGCGGGATGCCAGCGTCGGGCTCCCTAACACGATCCATGCTGAATTACGAGTCCGGCGCGCGGACCCGATTCGCCTCGCTGATTTCCGGAGTTTACACCATGGCCTCCGCGGTGCTGATCGCGGCCTCGGTCGGCTGGGGCGTGCCGCTGATCGACTTCGTGCCCAAGGCGGCGCTGGCGGCGCTGGTGATCGCGCTGTCCCTATCACTTTTCAACATCCGCCACATCCGGATCTGCCTGCGCTCGACGAGGGATGACGCGGCGGTGCTGGTGATCACCTTCATCGCCACGTTGTTAGCCCCGCTGCATGTGGCGATTTTCATCGGCGTGGCGATTTCCATCATGCTGTTCCTGCGCAAGGCGAGCCGGCCGCATCTCATCGAGTACGAATTCAGCGAAGCCGGCGAACTGCGGGAAATGGGCGAAAAGCGGCAGCGGCCGATTCCCGCGATCTCGATCGTCCACGTCGAAGGAGATTTGTTCTTCGGTGCGGCGGAGTTGTTCCGGACACAGATCCAGCGGACGGTTTCCGATCCGGCGATCCAGGTGATCATTCTGCGGTTGAAAAACGCCCGCCATCTCGACGCGACCAGCGTGATGGCGCTGGAGGACCTGATCCTCTTCATGCGGAAAAAGGGACTGCACCTCATCGTCTCCGGCGCGACCCGCGAGGTCTATCGGGTTTTGAAAAAGTCCGGCATCCTCATCACCCTGCAGGACGGCTGCGACCGGAGGGCAGGGGAGAGCAATATCTTCCTAACGAATCCACGCAACCCCAATCTCTCGACCCGCGCCGCCCTCAAGCGCGCCCAGCAACTGCTCGGCACGAAAGAGGCGGAGATCCGTATTTTTTACGATCCCGCCCATCAGAAACAACCCTCATGAAACGCTACGCCATTCCGCTCGTCTTCGTCGCTGTCATGGCAGCATTCTGCATTTGGTGGTATTCCCCGACCCAGGTGGTCAAGCGGCGGACCGAGTCCCTGCTCACCACGCTCACGCTCAACGCCGGCGACGGCAAGGCGACACGTCACATGGGCGCCTATTCGCTGAATGGATTGTTAGCTCCGGAGGTGGAGCTTGAAACGCCGACCATCGACGAGGCGAACGGGACCTTCGCGCGCGAGGAACTCGAATCCGGCTTCTCTTGGTTGTGCGACCAGGCGAAGCTGACCCGGTTTGAAATGGAGGAGCTGCGCGAAATCACCATCGACGGGGACAAGGCGAAGGTGGTGCTCGTTCTAACCGGCCTGGTGGAGCTTCCGACCTACAATCCGGCGGATGGCCGCTACGACGTTACCTTCGACTGGGTGAAGGGCGAGGACGGCTGGCGCTTGTCGCACGCGGTCTGGAACAAGGTGCCCTGAGAAATTGGAGCGCGAAATTCATTTCGCGCGGATGCAGGCGGCATCGGGAATTCTCGCGAAATGAATTTCGCGGCCAAGTTGGCTCAATCCCCGAGAAACACAAACTCCTCCGCCATCCGGTTCAGCGAGCGGCGGGCGACCGGCATCGCTTCGGACAGCGCACCCAGCAATTGCCGTGAGGCATTCCCCGCGACTTGCCGGTTGTCCGCCGCGCCACGGTAAGCCCGTTGTGCGAAGGTCTCGTAAAAATCCAGATCCGGCGCGCCACGTTTTTCACAGCGGCTTTTAAGAAATTCCGGATAGAGTCCGGCGAGCACGAGAAACTGGTTTCCGGCGGCCACCTGCAAGTGGAAACGCATCCGCCCCTTCGCGTTGGAAATGATGGCGATGAAATCCGATGCATGGGTGAAACCGTGGGCGATGTCCTGCAGCGGATCCTCCGGGCACGGGCAAATCCGTTTCGTCATCACTCCCGCGACGTAATCCGCTAGATCTGCGTCACAGAGTTCCGCCTGAAGGAACGCATGGCGGACCAGCACGTAGAAATAGAACCTCGGAGAAACCTGGATCGTCGCCGGCGAATCCAACAGACCCCGGAAAACCTCCTTCAAATCGAGCATTTCCCGCAGCGCGTCCGGGTCCCTCCAAAGCTTTTCCAAGTGGTGTCTCTGCTCCCCCTGTGCGAGCACGGAGGCGAGAAACTCAAAGTCCGCGCCGGTGAAGCGGTTCCGGACAGGGGGTATCCAATGTTCAAGCATTACATCTCCGTTAACAAAAAACGTGCCATAATGGCCAGAAAAATAGTTAACCTATCCGTAAGACATTCCTGAGAGGCTTGTAAAAGCAAGGATTCCGGCCCTTTTGAGGCGAACCTGTTTTGTCTTGCAACCTCATGGCGAGGCTCTTATGCCGCCGCCGCCCCAAAGGGGACTAAACACGATGAACATGACCCGGAACCTAAAATCCGTGGCCCTGGCAATCGCCGGCGTCATCCTTATTCCCAGTTGCGCGACAACCGGGAATGCAAACACCAAACATCGAAACAACCTGACGGACCCGCAATACGCGGTCGAGTCAGTCCAGCACGGCAAAGCCTCATGGTACTCCGTCCGCACCAATTACGGCACGCGGACCGCCAGTGGCCAACGCCTCTCGAACGAAGCCGCCACCGCTGCTCACAAGACCCTGCCCATGGGCACCAAGGTCCGCGTGATCAACGAGGCCAATGGCAAATCCGAAGTCGTCACCATCAATGACCGGGGCCCCTACATCAAGGGCCGCATCATCGATGTCACCGTCGGGTCCGCCGAAAGACTTGGATTCGTCAAGCGCGGCGTCGCAGCCGTCCGGGTCGAAGTGCTCGGGAAAATCAAAATCGACGGCGAGTAACTCCGCCGCTCCACCGAATTCTCCCCGTCCGCCGGTCCTGCCGGCAGGCGGGGTTTTTTTATTGGAAGGTGGACATCCTTGTCCGCCAGCCGATAGAACGGCGGGAGGAAAGCCCTGAGCATTTTCTGACTTCATTTGCATGACCGCCTTACAAACTTTTTCCGCGCGGAATTTTGATGGATTCCGCCGTGTTCTTTTTCTCTGTGCGCATCTGCTGATATTGCTGGCCGCTACAGGCAACGCGGGAGCGGAGAACTCGGACGGCACTTATCGTGTGAAGTTTGCGTCGGGACAGCTGGATATCGCCACGGGGCCGATACAGCTTTCGCGGGGAGATGTTCGCAGAATCATGGGATTCGCCACGGGCGAAGTGCTGGTCCATCGCGACAACCGACTGAAGCTTTATCCGATCGATGGCCACCGGTTGGTGAAGCGATTTGGCCTTGCTGCGCAGACCGACCTGGAGGTCTCGACTTATGGTGCGGGCCGGATCAAGTTAAAAAAATCGGGCCTGGCGCTCACAGGGGCGAGCACACGCCCGGCAAGGTTCGATTTCTACCTCACGCAAGGCGGATCAGGTAAACTGGATATCTCGTATGAGGCGAAACTCGTGGGGAAGGAGCTGTCCGTCCGGGCCTTTCTGAAGGGAAAGGTGCTGGGCGAGCGGGTGACGGGACAAATGAAGATCGTGTGCGAACGTGAAGCGGATCCGTGAATGGTGACAGCGCCCGCTGATTCACAAGATCCCATCATTTTCCTTCCTCCCTCACTTCTCCAGCCGCCGCTCGATGTCGTCGAGGACCTTGCCCGAGTTGAGCATCAGCGGATGCATCAGGATGGGATACTCCACATTTTCCGCCCGCTCCCACACCGAACTCGTCGGCGGGATGATGATGAGATCCATCGGTGTGCGATAGGAGGTCACCGGCATTTTCCCGAGTCTGTCTTCGGTGGCTTTCAAACCTGCTAGAAACGGGCTGCCGGGGCGCATTTCGATGGCTCCCTTGGATGGATAGCTCCAAGCGACCTTCGTTCCGTTGTGGGGCGATGAAATGGTGATCAATTGTTTGCAACGTTCCGCACCGCCTAGGTCCTGGAGGTAGTAACGGCTGACCAGCCCGCCCATGCTGAAGGCGATGATGTTGATCGGCTCTTTGGTTCCGAACTTCGCGTCGATGTCCTTCTTCAGATGAATCGCCAGGTTCTCCAATCCGCCGCGGCCGTCATTGTGAAGCAAACGCGGGGTATAACAGATGAAGCCGCGCTTTTCGAGGCGCTTCTGCAGCGGCTTGAAGGTATTCCCGGTTTCCAGAAAACCGTGTACCAGCACCACGCGGGGGACACGTGGCGGAGCGGCTGGCGGCGGATTGCCCGCACACGAGGGGCCTGCCAGCAAGAGGGCGGCGGAGAGTTTGAAGAGAGCTTGTTTCATGAAAGGGGAAAGTCTAACCGGGTGGCCATTTCATCTGCCGTCCGCCTATCAAATGCACGTGCAGGTGTGGCACTGCCTCGCCGCCGTCAGGGCCGTTGTTGATCACCAACCGGTAGCCGGATTCCGCGATGCCCTCGCTCCGCGCCACCGCCGCAGCGGTCAATAACAGATGGCCTAACAGGGGTTCGTCACTTTCTTCCGCCAGTCCCACGCGCGGGACCGGCTTGCGCGGGATGATCAGGATGTGCAGCGGAGCCTGCGGCGAAATATCGCGGAACGCCACGCAACGGTCGTCCTCGTGCACGATGGTCGCGGGGATCTCCTTCGCGCAGATTTTTTCAAACAACGTCTTCTCGGCCATGCGGGAGGAAGATGGCAGGGAAGGGGGCGGTTGCAAGTCTGCCGATTCCTCCGTCCGGAGTCGCTCAACACACTGGCAATTTCAATGGTATCATGCAGATGGGGGCTGCTACTCCGGCCCTCTTTTTTCAAACCACCACCCGGGCTGAATGCGGATGTTTGATGAAATACGGCGGGCACCGACTCCCGGCTGATTGCCCATGACCATCTCAGTCCGGGAATCTCCGCCGATGACCTTCCATAGCCCCGGCATTGCCGCCGTCCCGCTCGTTTGCAACGTTAGATATTTTCAAGCCGGCCTTTTGGCGTTTTGTCAGAGCTCAATCCTTCCGCGTCAGCTCGACAAACACATCCTCCAGCGTCGCGACGTGGCGGAAGAGGGAGCGCAGCGGCCAGCCGTATTGGGCTGCGAGTTGGGCGATGCGTTCGCGGGAGTCGGTGCCGGAATCAACCCAGACGGTGTAGCGGGTCCAGTTGTCCTCGAGCGGCTCTGGGGTGACTTTTTTGACCTTTTCCAAGCGGTTGAGCGCACCGGCGACGACTTCGGGATCAGCCTGGATTTCCACTTTGATGCGGCCGGCGGCACGCATTTCGCCGATGAGGTTGGTCGGAGTGTCGGCGGCCTTGATGACGCCGCCGTCGATGATGATGACGCGGTTGCAGATCATTTCCACCTCGGAAAGGATGTGGGTGGAGACGAGCACGGTGTGGGTCTCGGCGAGCTGGCGGATGAGCTCGCGGATCTGCCGGATCTGGTTCGGGTCGAGACCGTTGGTGGGTTCGTCGAGAATGAGCAGTTCGGGATCGTGGACGAGGGCATCGGCGAGGCCGACGCGCTGGCGGTAACCTTTCGAGAGGGTCTTGATCATCTTCCGCTTCACGCCTTCGAGCCCGCAGGTGTCGATGACATCGCCGACGCGGCGGCGGGTGTCGCTGTTGCCGAGGCCCTTGAGCTGGGCGCGGAATTTCAGGTATTCGCGGACGCGCATGTCCTCATAAAGCGGTACGTTTTCCGGCATGTAGCCGATTTTCCGGCGGGCTTCGATGGATTGGCGGAAGATATCGAAATTCGCGATCGTGGCCGTGCCGGACGTGGGCGGGAGGTAGCCGGTGAGCATGCGCAGGGTGGTCGTCTTGCCCGCGCCGTTGGGTCCCAGAAACCCGACGATTTCTCCCTTTTTGACGGAGAAGGAAATGCCGCGGACCGCTTCGTGGCGGGCATATCGTTTGGTGAGTTGGTTGACTTCGATCATGATTCCTATGGGTCCCGGAGATGGGTGAAATTCACGCTTGTACGGTTGACGTGGCGTGGCGCGCCCCTTAATGAATCCCCGTGCGTGGCGGGCCAAGCGGGAAATTCGCGGGCTCGCCACATCATTCTACTCATTTCTCATGAACTCTTCGGTTTCGGCGCGACACAACGCAGACTTGATGGAAGCAAATTATGCCCGGTGGTGCGAGGACCCGAAGTCGGTCGATGCGACATGGGCGGCCTTTTTCGAAGGGTTTGAACTGGGATCCGCACAACTGAAACGCAAGGACGAGGCACCCGCTGCCACCGCTGTCGTTTCGCATCCGGTCATGGACGGCGACACGGCGTTTTACGGCCGCGTCACCAGCCTGATTTACAACTACCGGACACTCGGCCACACGCAGGCCCACATCAATCCGCTGGAGGACCAACCCGAGCGGAATCCGCGTCTGCGCTTCGAACAATTCGGACTCTCCGAGGCCGATCTGGACCGCGAGGTGTCCAACTCGTTTTTCCGCCACGGCGACAAGATGAAACTGCGCGACATGGTCGCCGGACTGGAAGCGACCTACTCCGGGAAGATCGGCTTCGAGTTCATGCACATCAACAACACGACCGTCCGGCATTGGATCCGCGAACGGATCGAAATGCATGCGCTGCGATCGATCGCCACTCCGGAGAAAAAACTGAACTGTCTCTGCTGGGTGCTGGAAGCCGAGGCGTTTGAAAGCTTCCTCGGCAAGCGTTTCCTCGGTGAAAAGCGTTTCTCCAACGAAGGCGGCGAGGGCGCCATGATCATTCTCAATGCTTTGCTCGAAGCCTGCCCGGCGAGTGGCGTGAAGGAAATCGAAATGGGCATGTCCCACCGCGGACGCATGAACGTGCTGGCGAATTTTGTTAGAAAGGCGCTCACCACGGTGCTTTACGAATTCACGCCGAACTACGAGCCCGGCCTCGTTGCCGGCGATGGCGACGTAAAATACCATCTTGGCTACGAAAGCATCCGCGAACTCGCCGATGGCAAGGTCCGCGTCAGCCTCGCGGCAAACCCCAGCCACCTTGAAGCCGTCAACTCCATCGTCGAAGGCAAGGCCCGTGCCCGCCAGCGGGTGTTGAGTGAAGAGGCCGGTGGCGAAATCGTCCGACATCAGGTCCTTCCCATCCTGCTTCACGGCGATGCCGCATTCGCCGGACAAGGCTCCGTCGCCGAGGTTCTCAATCTCTCCCAGCTCAAGGGCTATCGCACCGGCGGCACGATCCATCTCATCATCAACAACCAGATCGGCTTCACCACCTCGCCGGCCGATGCGCGGTCCTCCGACTACGCGACCGACATCGCGAAGATGATCGATGCGCCCATCCTCCACGTGAATGGCGAGGATCCGATGGAACTTTACTGGACCGCGATGTTCGCCCTCGAGTTCCGTCAGAAATTCGGCCGCGACATCGTCATCGACATGTATTGCTACCGTCGCCAGGGCCACAACGAGGCCGACCAGGCGGCGTTCACCCAACCGATCATCGCGAAGAAAATCGCCGAGCGCCCGACGTTCGGGAAAATCTACAAACAGCAGCTTGCCAGCGAGGGCGTCATTTCCCAGGCCGATGTCGATGCGCTCGACCAGGCGATCTGGGACAAGCTGGAGTCTGGCTATCAGAAAATGTTGGAACTCCAGGAGGCCGGTGACCGCACCGCCTTCAGCGGCTCGACCGGCGTCGTCCAGCAGCCGTATTCACATGCACCGGTTCCGACTGGCATCGGCAGCGGGATGTTACAGAAAATCGGCGGCGTGCTCACGACCATTCCGTCCGGATTCCATCTGCATCCCACGCTGGAGAAGCGCTTCATTCCCCGCCGCGTCGAGGCACTCGCCAATGGCGGCCCGATCGATTGGGCGTTTGCCGAGTCGCTGGCGTTCGGTTCGTTGCTGATGGAAGGCACTCCGGTCCGTCTATCAGGTCAGGATTGCCGTCGGGGCACATTCTCCCAGCGTCATGCGGTTTTCTACGACTACGAAACACGCGACCGCTACATCCCGCTGGAAAATCTCGATGGCGCGCAGGCGAAGTTCTGCGTTCACAACTCGTTTCTATCGGAATTCGCGGTGCTCGGTTTCGACTACGGTTACTCGCTTTCCTATCCGACAATGCTCACGCTGTGGGAAGCGCAGTTCGGCGATTTCGCGAACGGCGCGCAGGTCATCATCGACCAGTTCATTTCCTCCGCCGAGTCCAAGTGGCAGACTCCGACCGATCTTGTCATGCTGCTGCCCCACGGCTACGAAGGCATGGGCCCGGAGCACTCCAGCGCCCGCCTCGAGCGTTTCCTCCAGCTATGCGCGGAGAAGAACATGATCGTCGGCAACTTCACCACGCCCGCCCAGTATTTCCACGCGCTGCGCCGCCAGAAGCACCGGGACTTCCGCAAGCCGCTCATCCTGATGACGCCCAAGAGCCTGCTCGGCCGTCCGGAAGCCGTCTCGCACGATTTCGACTTCCTTGAAGGCACCTGCTTCCAGGAAATCCTGCCGGACACCAAGATCTTCGCGAACCCCGCCGATGTCAGCCGCGTCATTTTCTGCAGCGGCAAGGTTTACTACGATCTCATGGCCAAGCGTCAGGAGGACGGCATCGAAAACACCGCCATCGTCCGCGTCGAGCAGCTCTATCCGTTCCACGACGAGATGGTCCAGGCGATCATCAGCCAATACTCGAACGCCTCCCACTTCGTCTGGTGCCAGGAAGAACCGCTCAACATGGGTGCCTGGTCCTACATTTTCCCGCGCCTCGAGCAGGCCGTCGGTGCGAAAATCCGCTACGCTGGCCGGGGGACTGCTTCCAGTCCCGCACCGGGCTCCAAGGCCATCCACTACCGCGAGCAAAAGGCTCTCCTCGTCCAGGCTTTCGAAGTCTAACATCGAAATCGTTTTCCCAACTCTCACCACGCCTCATCCATGTCACTCGACGTCAAAGTCCCCGCCGCCGGCGAATCCATCACTTCCGCCAATGTCGCCCGCTGGCACAAGAAGAACGGCGATCCCGTCGCCAAGGGAGACATTCTCGTCACCCTCGAAACGGACAAGGTTTCCAACGAACTCGAAGCCGCCACCGATGGCACGCTCGAGATCCTCGTCGGCGAAGGCGAGGAAGTCTCCATCGGCACCGTGATCGCCCGCATCTCCGGTGCGGTCGCAGCAGCAGCGGCTGCGGCACCTGTCGTCCAGGCTCCTGTCGCCGCGCCGGCGCCCGCCGCTTCCGGCGGTGGAATCATCGAACTCAAGGTCCCCGCGGCCGGCGAATCCATCACTTCGGCGAACGTCGCGAAATGGCGGAAGAACGACGGCGAACAAGTCGTGCAGGGCGAAGTCCTCGTCACTCTCGAAACGGACAAGGTTTCTAACGAACTCGAAGCGCCCGCTTCCGGTCGTTTGAAAATCATCACTCCGGAAGGTGAGGAAGTTTCAATTGGTGCGGTCATCGCCACCATTGATAGCAGCGTGACCTCCGGGGTTTCGGCACCTGCTCCCGTGCAGCCTGCTAATCCTGCGCCGGTCGCCGCTCCGGTCACTCCGGCTCCTGTTTCCACGCCAGCTCCAGCCCCCGCTGCCGCTCCCGTGAAACCTGATTTCACCGCTCCCGTCACGCCGGTCGAGCGTCCCTCGACAGAAGTCGTTAGCGACGGCCGCACCACGCGCAAGAAGATGTCGATGCTGCGCCGCAAGATCGCCACGCATCTCGTCAACGCCCAGCAGACGGCCGCGATTCTAACGACTTTCAACGAGGTGGACATGACCGCCGTGATGGATCTCCGCAAGGCGGTCCAGGACGAGTTCATGAAAAAGCACGGCGTGAAGCTCGGTTTCATGTCGTTCTTCGTCAAAGCCGTCGCCCAGGCGCTCAAGGACGTGCCTTCCGTCAACGGCCGCATCGACGGCACCGACATCATTGAAAACCATTTCTACGACATCGGCGTCGCCATTGGCACCGACAAGGGCCTGATGGTCCCCGTTCTCCGCGATACCGACAAGAAGTCGTTCGCCCAGATCGAGAAGGACATCCTCGACTACGCCAAGAAGGCCAAGGACGGGAAAATCACCATCGACGACCTCAACGGCGGCGTCTTCACCATTTCCAACGGCGGCACTTACGGCTCGCTGCTCAGCACGCCGATCCTCAACCCGCCCCAGAGCGGCATCCTCGGCATGCACACCATCCAGCAGCGCCCGGTCGCGCTCAACGGCCAGGTCGTCATCCGCCCGATGATGTATCTCGCCCTCAGCTACGACCACCGCCTCGTCGATGGCAAGGAAGCCGTCACCTTCCTGATCCGCATCAAGGACTGCCTTGAGTCCCCGGCGCGGCTTCTGTTGGAGATGTGAAAAAGGCACGCCCGCATCAGGGCTTCCTGCTTCCCACACAGCTCAGGTAAACCCAGGCGATCATCACCGCCTGCAGAGGCAGTCGTGCCCACAGGATCCATTCGGGAATGTTTTTCCCGTTCAGCGGCACCTGATGCGTCAGCATGTGCACATTCGCCGGGAAAATCGCGATCAGCAACGCGATCAATCCCCACCCCGCCAGCCGCCGCCATTTGGAAAAGCAGATTCCGATGCCTCCCGCCATCTCCGCCATGCCGCTGGCGTAAACGAGCGTGAGATGCCACGGCAGATAGTCCGGCATCATCGGCAGATAGGTTCCGGGGGAAATGAAATGATTCGCCCCGGCCACCGTGAAGAAAGCTGCTAGAATGCCGATGGAGATTTTCTGAAGCATGCAGGCTAATTCCAGTCTTGGCTTGGAGCCATGAGTTCCTGTTCTTCCGGCAATACGGACAAATGAGCCTTTTCCCGGAGGCGTGAAATCACTTTTCGGACATCGGTTTTTGGGTTCAATGCTTTGATTTCCAGGACTTCCCGTCCCCGATCCGTGACGATCAAGGTCTCTCCGTTTTTTTCCACCTGCCGGAAATATTCGAGCATCTTTCCCTTCAATTTTGATTTGGAAATGATCATGAGACTATTTGGTGACTGCGGTCACAACCATGGTCAATGGAAATCATGAGATGCTGCCGCGTGATCCGATCCGATCCCGCCCAAGGGCGCGACACCTGTGACATAGACCGTCGGCTTGTCACCTCGCGAGCGTTGCAGCCGTCCGCTGGCTAACAGGAATGGCTCCGTCACGATGATCTGGCGGAAATGATGGAACGTGTCCCTCGGAACGAAGAGATTGGCGATGCCTGTTTCGTCCTCAAGCGAAATGAAACAATGTCCCTTCGCCGTGCCCGGGCGCTGGCGGCAGATGACCATGCCGCCGACGACCACGGGAATGCCGCCGGGGAGATTCTGAAGGTCGGTCGCACGCTGGATCTTCCTGTTGGTAACGGACTCTCGCCAAAGCTTCATGGGATGGGGGCCGGAACTGGCCCCTTGCACCGCATAGTCGGATGTCAGCCGTTCCGCCAGCGTCATGGCCGGGATCATTTCCGGAAACGCCGGTGCTTCGGCATGGAACAGGTCATCATGCAACGGCAATTCCGCCTGCCACATTGCCTGGCGGCGGTGGCTGACCTTCGGCAATCCATTGAGCGCCCCGCCGCGTGCCAGAGCCCTGCGCTCCTTCTCCCCCGGCTTCACGCGGTGGAGGAAATCCTCCAGCGAATCGAAAGGACGTGCAGCCCGTTCCTCGATGATCCTTCCGATCGTTGCCTTGCCAAGGTTTTTGAGACGGTTCAGTCCAAGTCGGAGTGTGGTGTCGTTGAGAACTTTTGTTAGTTCTTCGCTTTCGACGCAGCACACCGGAAGAATCCGCAGACCATGGTGCTTCGCATCCTGCAGCAGCGTATTCACCGAGTAAAATCCCATCGGCTGGTTGTTGATGAGTCCTGTGTAGAACTCCGCGGTGTGGTTCACCTTCAGCCAGCATGAGGCGTAGGCGAGGTAGGCGAAGGAGATGGCATGGCTTTCCGGAAATCCGTAAAGCGCGAAGTTGCCGGTGGCCTTGATGATTCTTTCCTGAACTTGTTCGTCGACACCTCTTGCCGTCATTCGTTCGCGGAGTTTCGCCGTGGCCCGCTGCATTTTGATGTGCGACCGGCTGAAGGAAATCGCGCGCCGAAGGTCATCCAATTCCGAGCTGTTGAAATCCGCCATCTCCTTGGCGATGCTCAGCACTTGTTCCTGAAACATCGGTACGCCGAGTGTACGCTCCAGAATATCCCGGCACTTCTCGTGAATGCACTCGGGCTTTTCCAAGCCGAGCCGTCTGTTCAGATAGGGGTGCATCAGATCGCCGGTGATGGGGCCCGGCCGGATGATCGCCACCTCAATCGCGATGTCATAAAAATTCATCGGCTTGAGGATGGGGAGTGTCGCCATTTGGGCGCGGGACTCTACCTGGAACGTGCCTATGGTATCCGCCCGATGGAGCATTTGATAGACGTTGGCATCATCCGGAGGGATCTTTGTCAGATCGAATCCTTTGCCACGGGCGTGGCAAATGGAGATCGACTCCTGCATCGCGGCAAGAATACCAAGGCCTAACAAATCAATCTTGACGATTCCAAGTTCCTCACAGTCATCCTTGTTCCACTGCACGATGGTTCTTCCGGGCATGGTAGCGGGTTGGATCGGCACCACCGCATCCAGCCGGTTGTTGCAAATGATGATGCCGCCGGAATGCTGGCCGAGATGCCGGGGCAATTCCAACACGGCGTCATACAGTTCGAACAAAGCGGGCAGTCTCGGGTGGGAAGGAGGCAGCAGGCTCGCCATCTGGTTTTCAAACTGAGCCGCCCGTTCCGGCTTTTTCCCCTCCTCGGCGAAATGGCGGAAGCCGGAGCTTTCCTTCGAGAAGCGGTCTGCCAGCGAAGCGGGAAATCCAAGAACCTTCGACATCTCCCGGAATGCCGAGCGTGGCTGATATCTGATCACGTTCGCCGTCATCGCCGCGCCGCGCGCGCCGTATTTGCCAAAGACATATTGGATGACCTTTTCCCGAAGTTCACCTGACGGGAAATCGATGTCGATGTCAGGCCAGGATTCGGACTTCTCATTGAGGAAACGCTCGAACACCAGCTTGTAGCCGATGGGATCGACCTTGGTGATGCCTAGCGAAAAGCAAACGATGGAGTTCGCGGCGGATCCGCGGCCTTGGCAAAGCATGCCCTCTCCTTTGGCATATTTGACGAGATCCTGGACGATGAGGAAATACCCGGGAAAGCCCAAGCGGTCGATGAGATCAGTTTCCTTTTCAAGCTGCGTCCCAACGTCTGAGGGCAACTTCGCTCCGTAGAAGTTTTGAGCCCCCGTGTAAGCGAGATCTCTCATCAACTTGGTTTGGTCCCGCTTGCTCATGGGATTTCCGTTTTTATCAGGAAAATCAGGAAACTCATATCCAAGCTTCGTCAGGGTGAAGCCGATCCTTTCTGATAGGAGACGGGTGTTCCTGATGGCTTCCGGCAGGTCCGCAAAGAGATCCATCATCTCCGCGGGCGATTTCAAATGGCGCTCGCCGTTCGGAGCGAGCAGTCCGCCTGCTTGATCCAGCGTCACGTGGTGGCGCAGGCAGGTGAAGGCATCCGCCAGCATGCGGCGGCGGGGAGTGGCGTGCAGCGGCGCGTTGCTGGCGAGCAGCGGAAGACGCAGGTGTGCGGCCAGATCGACGAGATAGCGGTTCAAACGGCCGTCATCCCGCAGGCGGTGGCGGTTGATCTCCACATAGACATTATTTCTGCCGAAAGTGCTAATGAGTCTCCGGGCGGCGGCGAGCGCGCTCTCTTTGTCGTCCCGCAGGAGATGCTGCACGAGTGGCCCCTCGCGATCTCCGGTCAGCGCAATGAGCCCTGATTCCGTCAGGTCACGGGCTTTTCCCGCGCCTTCGAGATGCAGGTCGGTGAGATGGCGGCTGAGGGTCTGATAGGAAGACTGGTCCGAGCAGAGGACGGGAAGTTGCGAGCCGTCCGGCAGGTCCAGCGTCGTGCCGACCACCGCCTTGATGCCGTGATCCTTGGCGGCTTCATGGGCTCGCGCGGAGCCGTAGAAACCGCCATGGTCGGTGATGGCGAGCGCGGAATACCCGAGCCTGGCGGCATGATGGACCATTTCCTCCGGCTGGCTTGATCCGCGGAGGAAAGAGAATGCGGAACGGGCATGGAATTCGCAGAACATAACGGATCAACCATAGGTTCCTTCAAGCTGCCAACGGTCCTTTGGCTGATAGACCAGCCGCAGTAGCGGAGCATGCTCCAGCCGGATGTCCCACTCCAGCCGGCTCCATTTTTCCGATGGGTCCCAATAGCCGCCGGAAATGGGGAAAGGGCCGCGGATTTCCAGTATCTGTCCGCAGTGGGGGCCTGTCAGCAAAGCCAGCGGGCGCGGGAGGAGGTTGGGAATGGATTCGAAGGCGACGGAAATGTTCACCGGCGGGCGGAAGCGGCGGAGCGGGATGCCACAGGCGGAGATGATGTTAGAGAAGGCGGGGCAGGAACCCGTGACCGTGGCATCGCGCATTTCAAACGAGTCGGGCCGATGGACTTCCAATGGAACGGGGATGCCGACACGGCCGTCACCGGCCAGTGCCTCCAGCCGCGCCAGGGTATCCGCCCAGCGTTCGGGATTGGGAAGCCGGCGTTTGGTCCAGTCACTCTGGGAGGATAGCGGAAAGGCGGCGACGGCATCGAGCTCCACCGCTGTCACCGGTGCCGACAGGACCATGGAATCGATCAATGTCTGGATGGGTTTCAATAGCGCTGCGGGATCAGCCATGGGTTCCGGGATATGGATTTCCCGTTTCATGCTTCCTTCCGTCATGCGGAGATGGATTTTCAAAACCGAGGCGGCGAGATGGCGTGCGGCGAGACGCGCGGCCAGCACGTGCAACAGACGGTTGAACACAAAAATCAGCGCCTCGCTGGAATGGACGGCGTCATCGAAATCTACCGTTTGGAAGAACGACTCCGGCGGGCGGTGGAGTTTCAGGAGGCGGCAGGTTTTCCCCTGAATCACATCATGCCAGTGCCCGGCCCGTGCTCCGAAACGCTCGGTCAGCCCCTGGCGTGGAAGGCGGCGGAAGTCCTCCAGCGTGTTGATTCCTAACAATGCCAACAGAGGAAGGAATCCGGCATCCTCTTCCAGCCTGCCGATCCGGGACAGGGGCAGGGAGCCGATTTCCCTGATGGAAACGAAGCGGCCGCGGGTTCTTGGCTCGAGCACGGCGAAGAGGGCGAGGTCCGGAGTTTCCGCCAGTGCGTGACAGACTTCGACTTCCGAGTCGGGCAGGCTTTCCAGGCCCTCGAAATGAGCCCGTTTTGTTCCAGTCAGATCTAGCAGGACCATGTCCGGCGGAAGGATTTCAAAATCCGCGGTGAAGCGATCCGCGAAGACGGCCAACTCCCGCAGCAGCGCGGCTTCCGTTTCAGGTTGGCGCGGAATGATTGTTAGGTCCGGGCAGCGGACGAGCGCCCGGTTGAGCTGCCAGCCGGGAGCGATGCCGGTTTGTGAGGCAGCTTCGTTCAGGGAAAGCAGAGGAATTTTTCCGTCATCCTTGTCCGTCGGTTCCCGCAGGATAGCGCATGGCCGCTCGTGCCATTCCGGTTGCTCCAGAAGCGAGGCGACGATCGGCAGATTGGCGATATGGAACGCGGCGAACATGGCTCAGGTCCCATGGCGGAGACGGTTGGTGCGCGCTTCCACCCGGGGCAGGATTTCATTTCTCGGCAGGTCGAAGTCCCGCAACGTCAGCCGGGCGGAAAGCTCCAATCGCAAGCTGGCGCACGGCACCAGCGGGGAAGGGGACAGCACCACCAGGCGGCAGGCACCGGTTTCGCAAAGCAGCTTCAAGCGCCACCACGCCGACGCCGGAATCGACCGGAGCGCGGCCACGGGCAGTCCGCAAAGATCGAGGATGACGAAAGGCACGTTACCATCGCGGACTAACAAATCCGCGGCCTTGAGCGCTTCATGGACTTTCGAGCACCGCACCCATAGCAGTTGCGAGCAGGCGGCGGCGGTGTGGGAGACCGGATCGAAGGCATCTCCGCCATCGACCAGAACGAATTTCGGAAACTCCGAGGCTTCCTCCGGATTCGCCAGCAGGCCCGCGATCCATAAGGAAAGTCCGCCGCATTGGGCAGAGGGGATGATTTCGGAAATCGCTCCTGCCGGGAAAGTGGAAACCTCAAACGGCCGCCCGGTGACTTCGCCGGAGTTATCCTGCAAAGGCGCATAAGCGTGCGCCTGCGGAAATTTTTTCCGCAGTTGCCGTCGCAAGTCATCGATCGTGGGTGGAGTCACGCCGGGAATTTACCGGGATTTGAATGGTGTTCAAGGGAACAAATTCAACTTTGGGTTTCACGGGAGGAATCGTTTAGGATTTCCCAATCTCCCGAGGCCTCGGCCACCGCGTAAAGCATCACTGCGACCATCGGCTGGGTGACAGAGACGGACATTTTGGCATTCCCGCCAGCCACAGGCCGAGGGTGGAAAGCAGCTTGGGGGTGGAATTCGTGTGCAAGTCGCCGAGCCGCTTGCGGATGGCAGCGTATTCACGGTGCGGGGTGGCGAGCACGCCGTGGATGAGTTGCTTGGCGTAGGACCATTCGGTGGCCTCCTCCGAGATCTGCATGCCGGCCATCCTGCGGACGGTCACCGCCGGGATTTGCAGATCGCGGATGAGTTTCTGGCCGTAGTCGTTCCAAGTGCGGTGCTTGCGCCTGACTTGAACGAGCGAGGGAATCTGGCGGAGGAGGAAACTGGCATCGATCTGGATTCCGGCTGCGGGGGGAAGGTGGGGATCGAGCGAGGTCATGAGACCGGACACTCTGATTCTCCTCTGAACTAACGGAAGACCGGTTGATCAACCAAATTGTCACAACCGCATGGGAGTATGCGCCGAAGTCCCACTCTCATCAAGGAGCGTGGACGTCTCGTCCACGAAGCCGATGTATTGCGAAAAGACAGCGCGCGGCTCTTCCCTTTCGCTTCTCATCGGCATGTCGACCGGAGTTCGACACTCCTTATGGGGCGGCCTTCTCCGCATCCCTCACCTCGACCTGATAGTCGCCCAGCGCCCATTGGATCCCTGCCAGATAGTGGCTGAGGATTTTCGGGTTCCAGTA
This sequence comes from Verrucomicrobiota bacterium, assembly GCA_040386755.1. Taxonomy (GTDB): domain Bacteria; phylum Verrucomicrobiota; class Verrucomicrobiia; order Verrucomicrobiales; family Akkermansiaceae; genus Luteolibacter. The sequence continues at coordinate 29,294 of JAZKEY010000005.1, forward strand.
CATCTCGTGGTTGTGGCCGATGGAGCAGTAGAAGACGCGGCCCTTGCTCCAGTGCCTTGCCCAGGCGACGCCGAAGTCGCCGTCGGTGCGCTTGACGCCGGGGCGGGTCATGTCGGTTTTCTCGATGTCCAGTCTGAGCAACATGTGGACGGCCTTGGAATCGTAGGGCTCCTTGAATTGATAGATCTCCTCGGCGAACTCGACGTTCTCGCCGTTGAACATGGCGACGAGCGGATGCTTTTCCTGGCCAGGCTCGACCTTGATGCTGACCTTGGCGTCGGCATTCCACGGGTGGCCGTCGAAGCAGCCGTTGATCATTTGGTTGTACTCGACCCATTCGTAGAATGTGTCGGTGGCGGCATGAATGCCGATGAAGCCGCGGCCGGATCTAACGAATTTCATGAGGTTCTCCTTGAGGCGGGCTTCCTTTTCGGTGGCGGCCTTCTTGTCATCTTCGGACAGCTTTTTCATTTCCTCGTTATTCGGGGAAAAGACATTCATGGTGGTGCTGAGGAAGCAGACGGCGTCGAATTTTTTCAACTGATCGACTTCGAAGTTGTCGAGGTCGTCGCTGATGATGGTTTCATAGGCTCCGGTTTTCTTACCCATCTCGGTGAGGGCGATTTTTCCGGTGGCGATGGAGCCGTGGCGGAAGCCGTTGGTTTTTGAGAAAATTAGGATTTTGCGCTCTTTTTTAGGCTTGGCGAAGGGCTTGGCGGGGAGGGCCTCGGTGATTTTTTCGAGTGCTCCGGCCGGAGCATCTTCGGCGGGCAGCGTCTGGGTGATGGCGAAAAGCGCGAGTGCGCTGGCCAATCCGGTGGGGATGAGGGATTTCATGGAGTTTTCAGGAGCAGTAGGGCGATTTTGATGAAATCCGCTTACCACGCAAGCACCGGGGTTCTTACGGTGAACATTCGGTGTTGAGTCTGTCGCCGGATTCCGCGAAAACCCCTGCGGATGAGAATTTTGGTCGTTGGCAAAGGCGGGCGCGAGCATGCGCTGGTGAGGGCTCTGGCGGAGTCACCGGGTGAACCCGAGTTGTTTTGTTTCCCCGGCAGCGATGCCATTTTCCAACTGGCCCAACCGGTCGAGGCGGATGGTCTGGAGTCGCTGGTCGGGTGGATGAAATCGAACTCCATCGACCTCTGCGTGGCGGGCGAGGAAAGCTATCTCGTGAAAGGGGAGGGGCTCGCCAATCTCTGCGAGCGCAACGGGATCCCGTGCTGGGGACCGCCGAAGGAATCCGCGCAGTTAGAAGCGAGCAAGGAGTTCGCGAAGGAGTTTTTAGTTAGGAATGGAATCCCGACGGCACGCGCGATGGCGACGGACACGTTGGAAGAAGCGGTTGCCGCGATCGCGGGGGAATACCCGACGGTTTTGAAATTCGACGGACTCGCTGCGGGAAAAGGCGTGGCGGTTTGTCCGGACGAGGCGTCTGCCATGGATTTCCTGGATGAGGTTTTCGTTCAACGCCGCTTCGGTGCCGGACGCGTGTTGGTCGAGCAATGCCTCACCGGTCCCGAGGTTTCCATCTTCGCGGCGATCATTGACGACCGTTATCTGATTTTCACTCCGGCGCGTGACTACAAGCGCGCGAACGATGGCGACCTTGGTCCTAACACCGGCGGCATGGGGGCTGTCGCCAGCCGCCAGTTGGTTTCGCCGGAATTGCTCGCACAGATCGAAGAGGAAATCGTGCAACCGACTGTCGATGGACTTCGCCGCGAAAACCTGCCCTACCGCGGCTTCCTCTACTTCGGCCTCATGCTCACCCCGACCGGGCCGCAGGTCATCGAATATAACTGCCGTTTCGGCGATCCCGAGTGCCAGGCCGTGATGCCGCTGGTCCATGGCGACCTTGCCGCCTTCTGCCTCGCCGGCGCGAAAGGCGAACTCTGCGACGATCTTGTTAGCTTCAGCGATGGCTGGAGCGTCTGCGTGATCCTTTCATCCGCCGGTTATCCGGAAACATCACGCAGTGGCGACAAAATTTGCGGGCTCGAAAAAATCACCGCCGCCCGCGTCTATCACTCCGGCACCCGCCAGGACGCCGGCGGCGCATGGGAAACCAATGGCGGCCGCGTCCTCGCCGTGGTCTCCGGCGGCGACACCCGCGAACAAGCCGTTGCACTCGCCCACGCCGCCGCAGACCACGTCGCATTCGATGGCTTGCAACGCCGACGCGACATCGGCATCCTCAATTTTTGAATCATGGAACACACCCTCAACGCTGAAGACATCGCCGCCGGAGTCGAGCGCCTCGCCGCCGCCATCCGCGGGAAACACGCGGGCAAGCCCATCGCCCTCGTCGGCATCCGCAGCCGTGGTGATGAAGTCGCGGAACGGGTGCTCACCCTCCTTTCCGAAGACGACTGGGACCTCTCCTTCGGCGTGCTCGACATCTCCCTCTATCGCGACGACTACGAGCACCTCCACGAGAACCCGCTGCTTCAGGAAAGCGACATCGCGTTTTCCGTCGATGGCGCGCACATCATCCTCGTCGACGATGTCCTCTTCACCGGCCGCACCATCCGCGCCGCGCTTGACGCGCTTTCCGACTATGGCCGCCCCGCCAAGGTCGAGCTCGCCGTCCTGATCGACCGCGGCCACCGCGAAATGCCGGTCCAGCCGGACTATGTAGGTATCACCCTCGACACCCGCCGCCTCGATCATGTATTGGTTTCCCTCGAAGGGACCGACGGGAAGGATGAAGTCCGGATCGTCGAAAAAGAAAAACCATGAGTCTCCTGCCGCAGCGCAAGAAATCCGCCGAGGAAATCGCGAAACTCCGCGAGACCCTCGGCATTCCCGGCCAATCGCCGGAAGAGGAATTGCCTGCGGAAATCAAGACGCCGGAGCCGGTCGATGCGAAAAGCCCTGCGGTGGAAATCCCGGCTCCCGCTCCTAACAAAATTCCCCCACCCACCCCCACCTCCGCGCTCGCACCCATCCCGGTGCCGGAAGCTCACGAACCGAAGCCCGTCCGCTCGCTCCGGCGTTCCGAGCGGATCCCGGTGCTTCCCGTGGATGACCACGAGCTGCTCGATTATGTCCTGAGCAAAGCCGCCGAGCCTCAGGAAATTCCCGCCACCTCACCGCTTCCTGTCGCCCATGGACCGAGGCAGGTGCGCTCGCTCCGCAAGTCCGAGCAAGCCCCGATACCCGCGATCCAGCGGACCGAGCCGCCGCCGGATTCCAATCTGCCTTTCCATCGCCACAGCGAAAAGGAGATCAGCGAGATCCGCCGCCAGGAAGCCATCGCCATGCAGGCGCCGGCAATCCATCCGCTTTCTCTATCAGCCCATCCGGTGCAGGTTGTTCCCGGCTACCTTTTCGCCCTCGTTGGCGCGGTGTGTTTCTATTGCTACGAGCTCGATCTCCCCTACACGGCGGCCTGCGTGGTGATCGCCCTGTTGTTCGCCGCCTTCATTTTCGTCAGGAAACCCCTGTCCCGCCACCATGCCGCCTTCATCGCCGTCGCGGCCTTGTTCGTCATCGTTTTCGGCGCGCTCTATTACTTTCCCACACTCCGGCATGGCACGTAAGGACCTACTCGACATCGCAGCACTCGACCGGGAGGAAATCGACCTCCTCCTCGATCAATCCATCCCCTTCAAGGAACTCTTCACCCGCTCGGTGAAAAAGGTTCCCGCCCTCAAGGGCAAATCCGTGCTCATGCTCTTCTACGAGCCCAGCACCCGCACCCACTCCTCCTTCGAGGTCGCCGCAAAACGTCTATCAGCGGACGTTACCAACTTCGATGTCGCCCACTCCTCCATCACCAAGGGCGAGTCCGTTAGGGAAACCGTCGAGACCCTCCAGGCGATGCGCACCGACTACATCATCGTCCGCCACAAGGCCTCCGGCCTGCCCGGCACCATCGCCCGGCTCACCAAGGCCTCCGTCATCAATGCCGGCGACGGCGCCCACGCCCATCCCACCCAGGCCCTGCTCGACGCCTTCACCATCAAGGAGAAATTCCCCGATCCTGTTGGGAAAAAAGTCCTCATCATCGGCGACATCCTGCACTCCCGCGTCGCCCGCTCCACCAGCACCATCCTGAAGAAGTTAGGCGTCGAGGTTGCCTACCTCGGCCCCGGCTCCCTCGTCCCGCGCACCGGCCCGGAGAACATCCGCCGCTTCACCGACTACAAGGAAGCCATGGCATGGAATCCCGACATCGTCTATCTGCTCCGCGTCCAGATGGAGCGGCAGGACGTCCAATACTTCCCCAGCCTCCGCGAATACCACCGCCTCTACGGCATCACCGACGCCCGCCTCGACGAGATCCGCAAGCGCGGCCTCTACCTCATGCACCCCGGCCCCGTGAACCGCGGCGTCGAACTCTGCGACGCCGTGATGGACTACGAACGCAGCCTCATCAACGACCAGGTCGAAAACGGCATCGCCGTCCGCATGGCCGTCCTCTACTGGCTCAAGCCTGAGAGAGAGTCGTGAACCATCCGGGGCTCCTCTTCCAGCAAAGCCCCGTGATTTCCCCGCTTCCCATCTCCCGCTCTGCCTGCTAGGCATCCGGTCATGGCTGCCAAAAAACCTGCTTCTCCCTCCTCCGCTCCGGATCCCGACGCGATCAAGACCTTCAAGGAGCTTTTTTGGAATGCCCGGAAAGCCCATCGGATGGCACGGAAGCAGGCTGTTTTTGAAGATCCGGCCCACCAATCGGCTCTCTCAATCGCGCAAGAACACGTTTGGCCATGGGCGCATACTCTCCTCAACGCGCTCTTATTGGCTTACCGAAATGACAATCAACAGGCGTTGAAGTCACTTGTTGACCTCGAAATTCCGGACGCTTTTGCTGGCGAACTGCATTTCGTCCAAGGAGTTGCCTACCATGGTCTTAACAACTGGGATGATGCGCTGGAGTGTTACGGTAAAGCTATTGAAAGCCAGAATTTTGGTGCCCCAGGCTACGCATGGCATAACATAGGACTCATCTATGGGGAAAAGAAAGAGTTTGATGCGGCGCTTGCCCATTACCGTAAGGCCTTGAAGAGCCCGGATTTCGACACGCCGGGCGATGCATGGTATAGCATGGGGTTTGCCTACGGAGAAAAGAAAGAATTCGACGCGGCGCGGCACTGTTACCGCGAGGCCATTGAAAGCCCGGATTTCGACACGCCGGGCGATGCATGGTATTGCATGGGGGTCGATCACGTGCAGACGAAGGATTTCGAGGCATCGCTGGAGTGCAACCGAAAGGCCCTTGACTGCCCCGATTTCCGCATGGCGGGCAGTGCATGGCATAACATGGGGTTTGCCCACAAAGAAATGAAGGAGTTCGATGCGGCACTGGGGTGCTACCGCAAAGCCCTAGATTCGGCTGATAACGACTCTCCGCAATTAACCCGGTTGAACCTGGCAAATCTCTTGAGAGAATGTGGAAGGCTGGAAGAGGCGAAAGAAGAAATCCAGAAGGTGCTTTCGGGAGACGATGCCGAGGGCCAGCACGAGAGAGCCCATTTCCTTCTCTCAGTGATCGAGTCCTCCGAGCGTGGATTTGAGCCGGACCCAGATGAAGAAGCACTTGCCGCGCCTTCTCCGCCATCCCTCGAAGACGGGCCAGAAGGTAGAATGAAGAAGGCCTTGAGAAATCGGAGCACGCGTTACGAAGAGTATCTCGCCAAGTTTGACCGGCCAGCCCCGGACGGTCTCAGTATTTTGCGGGGTTGGAGCAGTTCCGTCACGCTGTTGGAGGGTGCTCAGGATTGCCAATGGAGCGGAGGCGGCTATTTCCTCAAGTGGCTTGGTCAAGGGCTCGTGATTGATCCAGGATTTGATTTTCTCGATAATTTTCACCAAGCGGGTCTCTGCGTCACGGACATCAGTGTCGTTGCGGTTTCGCACAACCACCCGGATCACAATGCGGATCTCAATACTCTGGACGATCTCTGTTACGAAATCGCCAAGGTTGTTACGCCGACCCCTAAGTTTCTCTTCGCGATGGATGAGGATACCGCTATCCATTTTAAGGACGAGCCAAGAGAGCACCGCCGTAGCCCATTTAAATTTACCCGCTTTGATCAAGAGGAGAAGCGATGGTTGGTTGGTGTTGGTCTGCCATTCATCATTGAGCATTTCCCGGTAAAGCACGGCGACGAAGTGCCTCGCGCGATCGGAATGCGGATCCGCCTCCTTGCCGAAGATGGCAGCACGTCTCTCACCATCGGCTATACCGGCGATGGTGAATACACCCCGGATTTGTCCAAACAGCTTCAGGGGGTGGACCTGCTCATCGCCCATGTCAGCCAACCGGATGCGGAAGAGTTCAACGATCCCACCCACCTCAAGGAAATTCATTTGGGCTATAACGGAGCCATTAGGCTCATCCAGGAAGTTCAGCCCAAGCTCACGCTCATCGGCGAGTTCTGGGCGGGACTGGCGGATTTGCGGCTCGACCTAATTTCCGGAATCCGTCTCCGTTCGGGGAAGAACGCCGTGCTTCCCGCCTGCCTTGGGCTTGGCCTAAGTTTGCCGGATTTGAAGATCCGCTGCAGCCAGTGCAAGAAGCGGTTCCCCGCCGAAAAAATCCGGATTACCCCACCGCTTCGGGAGTTTGGCTTGCTCGGTTACCTCTGCACCGACTGCATTGTATAGTCGAAGCCTCATGCGAAAGGAGGTGAAGCGGCCATTCCCGGAACTCCGGTTGCCATTGAGACAGCTGCGGCTGGTATGAAGCGGCTTGCGGGCGGCATTTTCGGGGTTGCGGAGGCCATTTATTGTTTTGCTGACGCCATCTGTCGCGTTGCGGAGGCTTCGCAAGGTCGTGCATGGCGTCAGCATGGCTGTTGATGGTGAACGCAACGCGGTTCATGGCGTCAGCAAGGTCGGTGATGGCAGTAGCAAGAGCGTTCATGGTGTTAGCAAGACCGTTGATGGTGATCGCAAGATCGTTCATGGTGTCAGCAAGTCGGGAAATGGTAAGCAGATAGATTGAGTCGGGTTCCGGCGGAGGGTGGGGTGATCTGATGGAGATGGCGGTTTTTCTATCTGCCGGAGTGCGGGTGGGGATGCCGGTGGCGGGGATTTCGTGGGGTGGGAAAACGGGTGCCGGAGGGGTTCTAATGGAAATTTTCCAACAAAGAGGAATGGCGTATTGACTCCTGATTGGGAAATCGATTAGAGAACGGATCGAACCTAACCAATACACACCATGCCGCTATCAGGACCTTCAAGTTTCCCGCCGGCTCTGGATGAATTCATTGCCCATTTCACCCTTGTGAACAACTATCTGTCGGAGGACGGGCCGATGATGCTAACGGTTGGGCCGGCGGATGATCCGGAGGAGGTGGGGGTGGCGGACCTAGTGACCCTGCGGATCTCGCTGGGAACGGCGCAGGATCTGGTGCAGTCCGCGGTGAACAGCCAGGAGATGAAGCGCGGACAACTGGTGCTGGCCAAGCGCAGTCTGTTGGACGTGATGCAGTCGTTCGGCCGCCGGGTGCGGGCGATGTTTCCACCGGGATCGCCATGGCTGGGGATGCTGCCGGAGATGCCGGAAATGAGTTCCGCTGCGGAAAATTTCCTGAACCCTGCGCGGGACGTGCGGGACATCTGGCAGAAGATCGAGACGGCGGGAGACCCGCTCACGCTGCCGGGCGGTGTGACGCGCGCGGCCTATGGCGTCGAGTTGCTGGCGTTGGAAACGCTTTTCCAACAGGCAGGCGCGGTGGAACTGGATCTGCGCTATCAGCGGGAGCTGCGCAACGCCCTGCAGGCGCGCACGGAGCTGGTGCTGAACCGCTACCGGCCGACGGTGGAATCGCTGCTGCCGCCGGGCAGCCCGCTGGTGCTCACCATTCCCAAACTGCGCCCTTCCGCCGGACATACGCCGGACGCCGTGGCCATCACCGCCGTGTGGGATGCCGTGGCGGGCAAGGCGCGCATCACTTGGGAGGCGTCGGAGGATGCGGAGCTGGCGACCTATCAGGTCCGGATGTCGCCCACGCTGGAATACGATGCGGATGCGGAATCGATCATCGCCACAGTGGCTCCGGGGGACCCGCGCGAGCTGCTGACACTGGCGGGCCTGGGCTCGGCGGGAGACTCCGCGAGCTACAAGGTTTACGTGATCCTCACCACCGGCAACGAGCGCGGCAGCACGCCGGTGGCGGTGACCCGGCCATGAGCGGGGAGGGTGGTGAATCGCTTGCAATGAACGGGTGGGAAGCCATGATCGGCCCATGCTTCTTATCCAGAACGCCCGCATCGCTTCCGAAGATTCGCCCGTCCTCACCGAGGGCGATGTCCTGATTTCCGCAGGGAAAATCGAGAAAATCGGCAAAGGTCTGACCGCCCCGGACGGCGCGAAGGTCATCGATGCGAAGGGGCGGATCGTGATGCCGGCGATGTTCGACGCGCACGTGCATTTCCGCGAGCCGGGATTCGAAGCGAAGGAGACCATCGCCAGCGGTAGTGAGGCGGCGATCAACGGCGGCATCACCGGCGTGGTGATGATGCCGAACACGAAGCCGGCGATCGACTCGGCGACGGTGGTGGGCCAGGTGCTCGACATCGGCCGCCGCACCTCGCGAATCCCGATCTACACGTCCGGCTGCGTGACGAAGGACCGCCACGGTAAGGAAATGGCCGGCATCGACGGCATGCGCGCGCTCGGCGTGAGGATGCTCACCGACGACGGCGACACCACCGGCGATCCGGCCATCCTGCTGCGGGCGATGCAATACGCCACCGAGCTCGGCATGTTCTTCGCCAGCCATTGCGAGGTGCCGGAACTGGCCGGGCCGCGCGCGCTGAACGAAGGAGCGATGAGCTATCGGTTAGGCATCAAGGGCTCGCCCGCGTGTGCCGAGGAAATCATCATCGACCGCGACATCCGCCTCGCCCACGCCGCCGGAGCGCACATCCACATCCAGCACGTTTCCAGCAAGCTCGGCATGGAGACCATCCGATGGTGGAAACAACGCGGCGACGTGAAGGTGACCGCCGAGGTTTCACCGCACCATCTGTTATTTTCCGACGAGGACATCGGCGACTACGACACGAACTACAAGATGAACCCGCCGCTGCGCACCAAGGCGGACAACGAGGGCTTGTTGCAAGGGCTCATCGAGGGCGTGTTCGATCTGATCGCGACGGACCATGCCCCGCATACACCGTTCGAGAAGTCCCAGGATTTCGTCAGTGCACCCAATGGCATCACCGGCATGGATACCGCGTTGGTCTCGCTCTATCACTACTTCGTTGCCACCGGGAAATTCGGCTGGGACCTCGTGGTGAAACGCTACAGCGCCGAGCCGCGGCGGATCATGGGCCTGCCCGCCGTTTCCATCGAAGTCGGGCAACCGGCGGATCTCATCCTGTTCGACACGGAAAAGGAAACGACCTTCACCAAGGAGTTCATGAAATCGAAATCGCAGAACACGCCGTTCATCGATAAGACGCTCAAGGGCAGCGTGGATCTGGTGGTGTTAGGGGAAGATATTCTGTTGGAAAGGTAAGGAGTGCGGACACTCCTGTCCGCATGGCCAATGCGGAGTGGAAGAACAAGCGCGAAGCTCTTCACTTCCTCCGCTCATTGGCTTGGCGGACAGGAGTGTCCACCCTCCTTAACACTCTACCACGTTCACCGCGAGGCCACCGCGTGAGGTTTCCTTGTATTTCGACTTCATGTCGCGGCCGGTGTCGCGCATGGTCTTGATGACCTTGTCCAGGGAAACGAAGTGGCTGCCGTCGCCGGAGAGAGCCAGCCGGGCGGCGTTGATGGCTTTGACGGAGCCCATGGCGTTGCGCTCGATGCAGGGGATTTGGACAAGACCGCCGACGGGGTCGCAGGTGAGGCCGAGGTTGTGTTCCATGCCGATTTCGGCAGCGTTCTCGACCTGTTTGGGCGTGCCGCCGAGGTATTCGACCAGGCCGGCGGCGGCCATGGAGCAGGCGACACCGACCTCGCCCTGGCAGCCGGCCTCGGCTCCGGAGATGGAGGCGTTCCGCTTGTAGAGCATGCCGATGGCGGCGGCGGTGAGGAGGAAACGATGGACGCCGTCCGGGTGCGGGGAGTTCCGGAATCTGACGGCGTAGTGAAGGACTGCGGGGATGATTCCGGCCGCCCCGTTAGTCGGCGCGGTGACCACGCGGCCGCCGGCGGCGTTTTCCTCATTTACGGCGAGGGCGTAGAGATTCACCCAATCGAGAACGGTTAGGGGATCGGCGAGCGATGTCTCGGGAGTGCTGCGGAGATTGTCGTAAATGGCCATGGCACGGCGCTTCACCTTGAGTCCGCCGGGAAGGATGCCGTCGCGGGAGCAGCCGCGTTTCACGCAGTCCTGCATGGCCTGCCAGATGGCATCGAGGGCGTCACGTGTTTTCGTCTCGGACCGGAAGGCGGATTCGTTTTCCAACAGCAGGGAGGCGATGGAGAGTCCGCTGCGTTCGCAATGGTGCATCAGCTCCGCTCCGTTGGCGAACGGATGAGGCATGATGATTTCCGTTAGCGGGGGATTGGCGATTTCCTCCTCGCTGGCGATGAATCCGCCGCCGAGCGAGTAGATGACGGCATCGGCGATCACCATACCGGTGGCGTTGAAGGCGGAGAAGTGCATGCCATTCGGGTGGAGCGGCAGGGGTTTGAGTCGCTTGAAATCGAGGTCGGATTGTTCGTCAAACGCCAGTTCCGCGCCCCACGGTGCGGCGATTTTTCCCTGACGGATGGCGGAAAGCTTGGCGGGGATGGTGTCGATCGCGATGCTTTCGGGCTCTTCGCCGAGAAAGCCCAGCATGATGGCGGTGTCCGTGCCATGGCCTTTGCCGGTGGCGGCGAGTGAACCGTAAAGATCGCAGCGGATCCGGGCGACCTGTGGCGCGAGCCCCTTGTGGGCAAGCTCGCGCATGAACCGGCTGGCGGCGCGCATGGGGCCGACGGTGTGGGAGGAGGACGGGCCGATGCCGATGGTGAAGAGGTCGAGTGCGGAAAGTGTCATGAAGGCATCTGATAGTTTCATTCCCATCCGGAACAGGGAGGCGCCATGCCGGGTGCAACGGAGCCGTTGCCGTGCCAGTCATCCCGTATTTCCAGAAATGGGCGGCCCTTTGGAAATAAGATTTTTCAACAGCCCGGTGATGCTCCGTGATTGACCTGGCAGAACCAGCGCCGGACGGATCTCCGCCAACGGTTCCAACACGAACAACCGCTCGCCGATGCGCGGGTGGGGGAGGACGAGGTCTTCGGTGTCGATGATCTCATCGCCGAAGTAGAGCAGATCGACATCGATGATCCGCGGGGCGTTGCGTTCGGGTTTCGTAATACGCCCTAACTGCTTTTCGATGGCTTGGGTGATTTTCAGCAATTCAAACGCATCACCATCAAAAGCGATTTCAACAACAGAATTGCAGAACAGAGGTGAACCGGGCGGGCAATGCAGCGGCTCGGTCTGATAGTCCGATGCCTCGAGAAAAGGTTCTCCATGCGTGGCGATTTCCCTCAGTCGGTCACGTGCCGCCTGGAGGTTGGCAAGGCGGTCTCCGAGATTCGAACCGAGGGCGATGCCGACGCGTGGCATGGGTCAGTCCTCGAGATTTTCGAGTTTGTCGATCCCGTTCTGCTGCATCCGCTTGTTGGCTTCCGCGACCATGGCCGATGGAATCACAACGGGACGCTCGGCTCCGAAGAGCTCGATGACAAAGAACTCCGGAGCTTTTTCCGGATGAAGCAGTTCGTGGGCGTGGGCGAGGTCGCGGACCTCGACGCCGTTGATCTTATCCACCGCGTAGCCGGCGAAGTCGCCTAGCAGGCTGGTCACCGGGTCGCTCTCCACGCGCGTGAGGACAACGATGTCCTTGTGCTTTTGGAACAGTCCTTTCGGCACATAGTCGGTGTAGAGCCGGCGGACGGTGACGTCATCGAACTTGGAGGCGGCGAACAGGTTGGTGTCGAGGGGTTGGAAAACCAGACCGGCGAAGACGATGTAGCGCGGCTTTTTCTCATACTCCACGGCATACATCCGAGACCACGTTAGAGGCTTCAACTCGATGTCCACATCGTTCCAGCCACCGTCGCGGAGGAAGCGGACGGCGATCTTGTCACCGGCGAACTTGCGCTCGACAATTTCATTGAGGTTCACGTTTTCCCCGTCGATGGTGATCATTCCGGCGCTATCCACCGGCTTGCCGTCGAGTGACATGAGGATGTCGCCGGGCTTGAGAATGCCGTCGCCGGAGCTGGTGGGGATGACCTTGGTGATGAGCACGCCCTTGCCGTCGTTAGGGAGGCCGAGCGCCTTGCGCATCGCGGGATTGTAGAGGGGGAAATCACTGATGCCGAAGTCGGCGTAAGGATCGTATTTTCCGTCTTCGATGTCCTTGAGGAAACGGCGGATCACCGGAGTCGGGATGATGTAGCCGGTGTTGTCCGCCTGACGGAGGCCCTGGAAAGCAACGCCGACGACCTTGTTTTCCTGCACGACGGGGCCACCGGAGTTTCCGGGATTGATGGCCGCATCGATCTGGATGACGAGATGCGAGTCGGCGCGCGAGTGGGAGTAAGGTTGGAAATCGATTCGTGAAACGACACCGCGAGTGACTGATAGACGTTCGCCGCCGATGGGGTAGCCGATCACGCGGACTTGCGATTCCAGACTCGGGACATCGCCGAGTTCGAAGGTGGGAAACGATTCGAAGTCCTTGAAATCCTCGACGGATAGAAGCGCGAGATCGCAATCATGGGCGACGAACTCCACCTTAGCCGGATATTTCACCGGGCTGCCGTGGACAGTCACCAGCACGCGGCGGCCATTGGAAACGACGTGAGCATTGGTAAGGATCTTGTTTTTCCCGATCAGGAATCCGGTGCCGATGCCACCACTGAAGCGTCCGGAATTCCACGGCGTTTCGTAGTCCGGCACCTGGGTGGCCACCTCGATGCGGAGCACGGATTTATAAACATCCGAGGGTAGCGACTTGGTTTGGGCCAGCGCGCAGGGCACGGCCAGCACGACCAGGAAAAGTGAGGAGAGCAGGCGGATCATGGACTTGGCGCGATCTTACGGCGCGCGGGGCGGGCCGCAAACCAAATCTGGCGATGGCCGGGTGACCGTTGCAATGGCCGATTTCAGGCTACAAACACCGCGGCTTTTTCTAACTCGGATTGACTTGCCATCACCATGTCATTGCCGCCAGCTTCGCAGTCGTGAATGAACTATGGGAACAGGCGATTCTGCCGTATAACCTTCCAATCTCCATCCTGCTGGGATTGGTGGTCTTGTTCTGGATATTGACTCTGGTCGGGGCGGTCGGCCTGGATTCGCTCGATGCGGATGCCGATGTGGACGGAGATTTTGGCGACATCCCCGCCGCGATGCTGCGCGTGGTCAATGCCGGCATGATTCCTCTAACGGTAGTCCTGAGCATTCTGATCCTGGCAATGTGGATTTCCTCCATTGTCCTCAATTTCTATTTCAATCCTGGCCAAAGCGGCCTTGTCGCGTTCGGCTTCTTCTTAGCTGCATTCGTGCTCGGAGTGATCGCAACAAAGCTCATCACCCAGCCGCTGGTGCCCTTCATGCGCAGGCTGAAGGAGGCGGAGAACGCGGCACCTGTCATCGGTGAGGTCGGCGTTGTGCGTTCTATCCAGATCGATTCCGAATACGGCCAGGTCGAGGTGGAACGCCCGGACGGCGCGCCCGCCCTGCTGAACGCCCGCCTCGGCATCGATGCCGAGCCTGTTCCCCGCGGCACTCAGGTCGCGATCATTTCCATGGACGAGAAGACGGGCATCTATCTGGCCCGTGCCTTGCCTCCCGTCCCGCCCATCGACTGAATCCATCACCCGAATAATACCATGACCCACACCATGTCCGCATCCGCCGTAACCCGTGCGATCGACCTGCCGCTAGCCGCCTTCCTGACGGAAATGGGCATTGTCGGCCTCGTCGTCATCGCCTTGATCGCAATGGGATTTCTCTATCTGCTTCTCACCTGTTATCGCAAGGTGGAAAAGGGCCGGGCCCTGGTCCGTACCGGCGGAAACCGTGCGAAGGTGATCCTGAACGGCGGTTTCGTCGTGCCGATCATCCATCGCGCGGAGCTCATCGATATTTCCGTCAAGCGCATCGAGATCGACCGCACCGGCAAAAACGGGTTGATCTGTCAGGACAACATGCGCGCCGACATCAAGGTGGTTTTTTTCGTCCGCATTAACAACGTCGAGGCGGACATCATCAAGGTCGCCGACTCGATCGGCTGCGTGCGCGCCTCCAGCGAGCCGGAAATCCGCAATCTGTTTGATGCGAAATTCTCCGAAGCTCTCAAGACCGTCGGCAAGCGCTTCATGTTCATCCAGCTCTATGAGGATCGCGACAAATTCCGTGAGGCGATCCTCAAGGTGATCGGCACCGACTTGAACGGCTACGTTCTCGAGGACGCCGCGATTGACTATCTTGAGCAAACACCGATGGACATGCTCGATCCCGACAACATCCTCGATTCCGAGGGCATCAAGAAAATCACCGAACTCACCGCCGAGCAGGCCAAACTTTCTAACAAAATTTTGCGGGACAAGGAAAAGATCATCAAACAGCAGGACGTCGAGGCCCGCGAGGCGATTCTTGAACTCGAGCGCCAGCTCAAGGAAACCGAAGCCCGCCAGAAGCGCGAGGTAGAGACCGTGCAGTTCCGCGAACAGGCCGAGTCCGCCAAGGTCGGCGAGGAAGAGCGTCGCAAATCGGAAATCGCCCGCATCGCTGCTGACGAGGAAGTGGCGATTGCCGACGAGAACAAGCAGCGCCAGGTCCTCGTGGCCCAGCGCAACAAGGAACGCACCGACGGTGTGGAACTCGAGCGCGTCGAGCGCGAGCGCATGATCGAACAGATCGAGCGCGAACGTGTGACCCAGCTCAAGCAGATCGAGTCGGAAAAGGCCGTCGAACAACAGCGCAAGGAGATCCAGGAAGTGATCCGCGAGCGGGTCATGGTGGAGAAACTCGTGGTCGAAGAGCAGCAGCGGATGAAAGACACCGAGGCCTTCGCGACCGCGGATCGCGAGAAAAAGGTGATGGTGACCCACGCCGAAGCCTCAGCTCAGGAAAATCTGATCCAACAGATCAAGGAAGCGGAAGCCCACAAACAGGCCGCTCAATTCAAAGCGGACGAGGATGCCTACACACTGACCACCTCCGCCGAGGCATCCCGCCACGCCGCGAAGCTAACAGCCGAAGAAAAACTCATTCTCGCGGAAGCATTCCAAGCCGCTTCCGAAAAGGAATCCACCGGCAAGAAGCTGCTCGCAGAAGCTCTCACCAAGGAGTCCGCAGCCATCGGCATGGGCGAGGCCGAAGTGCTTCGCGCCAAGGGCGAGGCCGATGCAGGAGCCATCCGTCTGAAGGCCGACGCGATGAAACTCTTCGAAGAAGCCGGCCAAGACCACGAGGAATTCAAACTCGAACTCGACAAGGCGAAAACCGTCGAACTCGCCCAGATCGACGTCCAACGCCAGATCGCCGAGCAACAGGCCATCGTCATCGGCGAGGCCCTGCGAAACTCGAAGATCGACATCGTCGGTGGCGAGGTCGAGTTCTTCGACCGCATCACCCGCGCCATCACCACCGGCAAGGTGGTGGACCGCACGATTGGCAACAGCCAGGTGCTCGGCGACGTGAAGGACACCTTCTTCAACGGCGATCCGGAGTATTTCAAAGCACAGGCCAAGACGTGGATACAGGATTTCGGAATCGAGACCGAGGATTTGAAAAACCTCAGTGTCTCCGCCTTGTTAGGCAAGCTGGTCGGTTCCGCGGACGGCGAAAAGCGCCAGCGCCTGATCGGCATGCTCGGAGCCGCCGAGCGCTTCGGTCTCAGTGACGCCACTGCAGCTTCGCTTCTGAAGTGATGAACGATCGGCCCTGCGGATTTTCCGAAATACCGCAGGGCTAGCAATCATTCCCAATGAGCGAAACACCCCAACAATTGGAAGGCGGAGCCTATGAGGTGATCCGTGCACGTCTTGACCAGCACGCAGCGTTACTGCGCGAGCGGGTCGAGGCGCTCAACGCCGCACGACACGAGGTCTTCGGCTCGATCCCGACCGAGCTTCTTTCCACGGGACATGTTGGGACATCGCACAACTGCGTCGCACGGGATCTCGTCAGCCTGGGCGGCGATTTGTATCTGCTAGGTTACAACATCCAGTTCGGCCTCAAGCAGACCACCGAACTCGCTGATGTTTTCGCCCTCTGCCGTCTGGATGGAGAGCGTGGATTCCAAACCGTGCCGCTGGAGAGCGTTCTCGGTGACGCCACTTTCAACGAGGATTTCCTGTCCTTGTTCCGCTACTACCGAAACACGGTTTTTGTCAAATTCATGCTGATCGGTCCGCATCTCCACATGAAGATGCGCATCGGGAAATCGGAGGACGATTTCAAGACCTTCAAGTGGCGAGTCGCCGGCAACGGGACATTGGAATATCTTGGCAATCGCTCCGAACACGAGTGCCGCTATCCGGAGCCCGTCGAATTCCAGTGGAAACGCGCTCACCGCGACATGCATCGTGCTGGCGAGCATCCGCACATTTCGGTCGATGACCGGGTGTTCGTGGAAACCATCGGCGGCGATCTAACCATCAAGGTCGAGGACAACACCTCTTCCGGGCAGGGGATTTATTCGGAGCCCGTCGATGATCCCGACCAGACCCTCGACGACGCGGAAATCCATTATGCGATTCTCGGGCCTCTCATCATCCTGCGCATTCTTCCGTATCGCGAGACGAAATACCGACACTTGGTTTTTAACGAGAAAAACCGCGAGGTGCACCGGTTGGACGGTATCGGCCAGTCGTGTGTGTTGTTGCCGGAGTCGCAGGGAATCCTGTTCGCCAATGGCTACATGCTGTCCACCGGCGAGGTGAAGACCTACGAAACCGGGCTGTCTGGCTTGAGGTTTGAACGTCGGGTCGCGGCGGGAAATGGCGAGGACACG
Organism: Verrucomicrobiota bacterium; assembly: GCA_040386755.1. Taxonomy (GTDB): domain Bacteria; phylum Verrucomicrobiota; class Verrucomicrobiia; order Verrucomicrobiales; family Akkermansiaceae; genus Luteolibacter. The sequence goes on from JAZKEY010000005.1 coordinate 46,238, forward strand.
CTTTATGTTTTCTATCAGCGATCGTCTGGCCACTACGTTCTTTTCTCCTACAACGTCATCGCCCAGTCGGTTGAAACACCGATGGTTTGCAATGGCTTCGCGCTCGATCCGGACGGACGGATGGTGCTCTTCCAAGCGCCGGAGCAAGCGCAGAAACATCACGCGCTTCAGGTCTGGCGGACTCCGTACGTTGCCGACACTGCGACCGCGGTGCCTGCGGAAAAGCGCGAGTCGCTGCTTTTCAAAGTCGGCAACTCGTCGCTCGTCCGCGCGATGGCGGAAGCGCGCGAAATCCTGATCCTGTTGGGAAAAGGCGACACTTACGCCGATGTCTATCTGGAACTCGTGCGCCGCAGCCGCGAGGTGCTCGACGGTTATTTCTGGCTCAAGGAAAAGGACGCCAAGCAGCTTTCGGAACCGCTCGAAGCGATCCACTCCGCTGCCAATGCCGCGATTGACGAGTTCGACAAGGTGGTGCGCCTGCGCAAGGCGACCTCCACCCGGACCCAGGAAGTGCAGGCGGCGACGGAGAAGCTTCTAACCACCGTTCGCTCCAGTGCCCCCGACGACATCCGGGGCTTTGTCCATCACCTTGCAGACCTGCGCTTGCGGCGCGGCGAAATCATCGGCCTGCGCGAGTTGAGGTATGCTGACAACGCGTTGATCGATGATCTCGACAAGCGCGCCGCCGAGGCTGCGGACGCCGTTTCCGTAAAGACGGTGGAGTTCCTGCTCCGCGAGGAGTCGCTGGATCCCTATCGGAAATCCATCGAAATGCAGCGCGCGTCGCTGGCCAACATCACCAAGACCGCCGATGCTGACGTGACCGCGCAAGGGCTGGATCAAGCGGGTGCCGAGCTTGAGCTGTTGATCGACATTGTCAGCAATCTTCGCATCAGTGACGCCACGCAAACCACGGCGATCATTGAAAACATTTCCGCGCTGTATGCCACGCTCAACGGCATCCGCGCCGAGCTGAAAAGCAAACGCCGCGAGCTGGCGAAGGTCGAGGGTGTCGCGCAGTTCAGCGCGCAACTGAAACTGCTAGGTCAATCGGTCGTCAATTTCCTCGACCTCTGCGACACGCCGGAAAAGTGCGGCGAATACCTGACGAAGGTCATGGTTCAGGTGGAGGAACTCGAAGGGCGTTTCGCCGAGTTCGACGAATACATCGAGGAACTCACACGCAAGCGTGAGGAAATCTATGAGGCGTTCGAGGGCCGCAAGCAGGCGCTGGTCGAACAGCGCAACCGCCGCGCTGGCAACCTCCTCAAGTCTGCGGAGCGCATCCTCGCCGGGCTCAAGAACCGCGCCGCTTCGTTGGACGACATCAACACGATCAATGGCTACTTCGCCGGCGACCTGATGGTTTCGAAACTCCGCGACATCGTTGCCGAGCTTCGTGACATCGGCGATACCGTGAAGGCGGACGATCTCCAAACGCGCCTCAAGACCTTGCAGGACGATGCCGTCCGCCAGCTCAAGGACCGCAAGGAACTCTTTGTCGATGGTGGAAACGTCCTGAAATTCGGACGCCACAATTTCTCGGTCAATACCCAGGAACTCGAACTCTCCATCGTGCCGAACGACGGCACGATGTGCTACCATCTATCAGGAACCGCGTTTTTCGAGCCGGTGGAGGATGAGGAGTTTCTCGCCACTCGTGGCGTTTGGGAACAGCAGGTCATCAGTGAAAATACCCGCGTCTATCGGGCGGAGTGGCTTGCTTGGCAAATGCTCGATCAGGGCGCTTCGGAAGGCGCTCCGACCATCGAGGACGTTCACGCGTTCATGGCACCGCGCTATTCGGAAGGTTACACCAAGGGGATTCACGATGAAGATGCCTTGCGCTTGCTAACCGGGATTCTGCCTGTGCATCGCGCCCTCGGCCTGTTGCGCTACAATCCCCGGGTAAGAGCCCTGGCAATTTTATTTTGGGAGGTTCACCGCATGACCGAACAGGGCCAGCAGCTTGAGTCTCTGGTCATGGCTCATGGATCGATGCGCCGCGCGTTCGGGTCGCCTGCGGTTGAAATTCATCCTCTTCGATCCGCGTTGGAGCGGGCGTTGCTTGAATTTATCCAGCACTCTCACGCTGCGGCGATGTTGGTCGAAATGGGGGATTCGAAATCTGAAACGATGGCCCGCGAGGCGTCGTCCTATTTGTTCGAGCAAATCTCCGCTGGAGGCCCGGTTCCCGCATCCGCCGAGGCTGCGGCCGGGACGGCGGATTTCAAACTGGCGCTCAACACCCGTAACGCCGGCAGCGAGTTTGCGAAATCCATCGAGCCGCTCGCCAATGATCCCGAACGCCGCTTCCTCGTCCTCATCGACTGGATGAACGGCCACCACCAGTTGGCGGATCACGCGGCAAACGGCCCTCTCCACACTCCGGCCCTCGCATGGGTGGCTGAATCTGCGGCCCATTGGTTGCGCGGCGGCATCGAGCAACGCGGAGTGGTGGAAACCTCGTCATCCATTCAAGTCACCGGTTTGCGCGGCCAGCACGCCGTCATCGCCGATGGCGGAAATTACGACACTGATTATCATGCCTTCCGCGAACGCCTCACCCGTTTCGCCCGCAAGGATGTGCCTGCTTACGAGGCTTGCACGCGTCTCAAGCAGCGGCTGATAGAAACGCGTCGCGACCAGATCCGTCTCGACGAGTTCAAGCCGAAGGTGATGAGTTCCTTCGTCCGCAACCGGCTCATCAACGACGTCTATCTGCCGCTCATCGGGGAGAATCTCGCCAAGCAGATCGGCACCGTCGGCAGCGATACTCGGACCGACCGCTCCGGGCTGCTGCTCCTCGTTTCGCCGCCCGGCTATGGCAAGACGACCATCATGGAATACGTCGCCAGCCGTCTCGGCCTGACGTTCATGAAGATCAACGGTCCCGCGCTCGGCCATGGTGTCGTGTCGCTCGATCCGACGGAAGCTCCCAATCTATCATCCCGCGAGGAGGTCGATAAACTCAACCTCGCGCTGGAGATGGGGGACAACGTGATGATCTACGTGGATGATATCCAGCACACGAATCCCGAGTTCCTCCAGCGCTTCATCAGCCTCTGCGACGCGCAGCGGAAAATGGAAGGCGTCTGGAAAGGCGAGGCGAGGACCTATGATCTCCGCGGAAAAAAGGTCGCCGTTGTCATGTCGGGAAATCCTTACACCGAAGGCGGAACAAAATTCAAAATCCCCGACATGTTGGCGAACCGTGCCGACACCTACAACCTCGGCGACATCCTCGGCGGGCATCTCGATGCGTTCAAGGCGAGCTACATCGAGAACTGCCTGACCTCGAACCCCATTCTATCACGTCTCGCCAGCCGTCATCAGGAAGACGTTTACGCCGTCATGCGAATCGCCGAGACCGGCAGCCACGAGGGCATTGATTTCAAAGGCAACCACGCGCCCGCCGAGATCGATGAAATGGTGACTGTCACCCGGCATCTGTTCGAAGTCCGCGACACCATCCTCCGCGTCAACCAGGAGTATATCAAAAGCGCCGCGCAGGAGGATGCCTATCGCACCGAGCCAGCGTTCAAGCTCCAGGGCTCCTATCGAAACATGGGGCGGATCGCGGCCAAGGTGTTGCCACTGATGACGCGTGAGGAAATCCGTGCGTTGATCCTCGATCACTATCGAAACGAATCCCAGACCCTGACCCAGGGCGCGGAAGCGAATTTACTCAAGTTCCGGGAATTCGAAGGCATCGCCAATGATGCCGAAAAATCGCGTTGGGCGGACATCCGCAAGGAATTCATGAAGCGCCGTTTGTTAGGCGGCGCGGGCGAGGAAGATCCGGTCGGCCGGCTGGTTGCCCAGCTTTCCGGATTCCAGGACGGACTCGACGCCATCCGCTCCATCATCGGCGAAGCGGGACGTGAGCATGCACGGCCGCAGACTCTATCTGAAACGACGGTGGCTCACCTCCGTGAGATCATCCAGAGCCTCCGCGCCGTGCCGGTGGAGGTGGACATCAAGGTGATGCCAATCCAGGACGACCGGGGAACAATTCAGAGCATGGATCATTCCGAGGCCTCACCGCTGGAGTTCAAGCCGGAGGTCCGGCAAGGCGGGTCCGATGGCGAGAACTGAATCATTCCGGTGGTGAGGGCTCGACGATCCGGCGCAACTCCATTGCCTTGGCGATGCAGGCATCGACGGAGCCTGCCGCTTCCCAAGCATCGATGTGGAGCATCCGCAGTTCGACCGGAATCGTCGGTTTGCCCAGTGTCATGATGATCGCCCACCGGTGCTGCCCTCCTTGCAAGCGGGCGAAGCGGCCTTCGGCGGTGATCGCCACCCCGAGTTGACGGTCGCCGGGCGAGGGCACCCGCCAGAACCCCTCCCGCTCGATCGAGCGGAACAGCGCCACAAAGCGTTCGAAATACGCGTTGATCTGGATGCGATTGGTTAGGATGACCTGCTGGCGGGAAACCGGTTTGCCGGATTCGGCGAGGGTGCAGAGATGCTCGTAGGCCGGAATGGTCTGATAGACCAGCTGCGCTTTGTGCAACTGCCGCGCTTCCTTGAGAATCGAGCGTTGCCATGGTGACCGCAGGATGGAGCTCCAATCCCCGATGCCGAGGAAATCATCGAGACTGTGCCAGGTGCGGCCTTCCGTCTTCACCCAATCGCTCAGCAACGATTCAATCGCATCCGGTGCCAGATCAAACAACGGCATCGACATCCCCGCGCGGTTGATGTGGCTGATAGGCAGGCCGAAGGGTGCGCCCGACTTGCGCAGGCGATTGGCGTTGGCGCGGATGGTATCGTCCAAACTCCGGCCCGTCGCGATCCCACCGAATCCCCGCCGGAAGCGTTGGACGGCGAGACGGAAGCGATCCATCGAATTGGGAAGGTGCGGTTCAATGCGCATTCCCAGCAGGCAACGCGAATTTACCAGCCAGGGCGAGTGGATTTGCTCGGGATTTATCCTGGTCGTTCGAATGATCGTTTCCGCGGCGGGAATTCATGCCGATGAAGCGGCGGGAATTCCAAGCAGCCGGATGATGCGGGTGAGCGCATCGGTCGCGCGGGTGGTCGGATAGTCGTGTTCGAGCGGCAGGTGGATGAATCCCGCGGGGATGTCGATGGCGTGGTGATGAAGGTAGTCAAGGGCCACATAGAAAAGCTGGTTGCAAAGGTAGCGGCCGGGATCGTCGGAGTAGGAAATCCCATGTCCGGCTTCATCCAACAGTGCATGAAATTCTTTCAAGGGCAGGGTGGAGAGGCGCATGGCAGGGGAATCCTGACGGATCGGTCGGGAGCGGATCTGTCGCCCGGCAATGTCGGGAATGCGGAAATCCAGTTCGTTCCACGCGGTCGTCTCAAGCCGGATCGTTTTGCTGCCCGCCGCTTCGCCCAGCATGATCAGGCCATCCGGACGGATCTGCCGGAGTGCCTGCCGGAGTCTGACGGGGGCGATCACCGCGTCCACCGGCAGGATGCGCGTGCGGATCCCGGAATGGGCTTTTTTCAACTCGCGGAGCGCGAGCGATGAGGCGTTTTCCTTGCGACCTGCAAACGGGCCGAACGCGGTGACGAGAATCATCATGTTGAATTTCGGAAGAGGGGTTTGATCCGCTGGAAGGAAAATGTATCATGGCCGGGATTTCAACCTGCTTGTGAAATGTCCCGCCAGGCCCCAGCCAATCTCTGCCCCTTCTGCAACGAACCGAACCGCTGCGGTGTCGGTGACATCGAAGGATGTTGGTGTGGAAAAACCGAGATTCCGATGGAACTGATCGAGCTGCTTCCCGAGCAGGGAAAGGCCTGCATTTGTTTCGTTTGTGTGGAGGCCTACAAGCAGGATCCGCGCGAGTTCACCCGGCTCAATCAAACAGGGCCGGCCTGAAGAGCGGCTGGTTGTTTTTGGTGTCCCAATAACCGAACGTCGCTTTCCAGTCCCATAACGCCCAAGGGATTTTCCGATCTTCTGCCAAAGTTCTAACGTCGTGCGAGTATCGTGACCGGCTGCCTTGGTCGCCGATGTTGTGACTGCCGAACTCACCGAGATGGACCGGCCTGCCGAAATGCGCGGACCAGTCGCACGCGAGATCGAGAAGTTGTCTAACGGTGTTGGGCGAGCATGGGTTTCTGTCGGCGGGCAATGTGTTGTAGCCCTCGACGAAATCACGGATGCCTGCGTCTTCCTTGAATGCATCGGGCACTTTCAGCGGTGTCGCCGGTGGTCCTGGATAGATGATTCCCCGGAGCCCTCCGAGCCGGACCCAATGGGCTCCCTGATGGGTGTAGTAGAAGGACTCGTAACAATGGACGGTGACCACTACGCGGTCGTCTCCATCAGGCAGGCGGAGCTTGTCGAGTTCGCGGATGTCACCCCAGTTTCCAGGGCTGACGAAGATGATGCGCTCGGGGTCGATCTTGCGGATGGCGGCGATGGTGTCCGCGTGGATCGGATTCGCGATCTCGGTGGTGAGCGCGTCGCGGGGTTCGTTGAGGAGTTCGAGGAACAGCTCGGGCGGCCAGGATTTGAAATGGCGGGCGATGCCTTCCCACGAGGCAACGAATCGGGCGCGGTGGGCAGCCGGATTGGTGGTCAGATCGTCGAAATGATGCCAGTCCAATAGGACGTGCATGCCTTTCTCAAGCGCACGGCGGAGGACCGGCTCCAGGTCAGTTAGGATTGCCGGATCGACTTCGTAGCCGTCGCCAGTCGCTTTCAAATTGTAGGTCCATGCGACAGGGACACGGATGTGGTCGAAACCTTCAGCGGCGATGCGGTCGATGTCTTCGGTGGTGTAGCGAATGCCCCAAGAGTAGGGTGGGGGAGCGTCCCAGCAGTTGCCGAGATTCACTCCGCGCTTGATTTTCGCCAGCGCCTGATGGGCCGGCGTGTCCTGGCCGAGACGCTTGGGCGGGGCGAAGTCGGGCAACGTCGCGGCCTTGGCGTGAAAACGCAGGGTGACCTTCTGCCCGGCTTTCAATTCCAGTGTTTGGGCAAGCGGACGGTTTTGCCATGACGCGGCGACCGATTTTCCTTCGAGCGCGGGAGTATTCGCCAGCGGCCATGTGTCGGCGGCTGGATAGCCTCCATAGATCGATTTCCAGCCATCGGGATTTCCATCGGATAGAGACTCGAAGCCGCCGTTTCCGAGTGATGTCCCTTCGGCGGAGATCTGGTCCCACAGCACCTCCTTGCGCCATGCGGTGCCGGGCTTTTCCTCCTCCCAGGGGCCGTTGAGAACCAGATCCACCGTGCCATCCTCTAACGGCGTGAAGCTGAGTGTCATCTCCCGCCAGTCCCACCAGCGGACCGGGAAAATCACGTCGGTGAACCGCTCGCGCACGGCAGGATCCTTTTCCCATGATGCCGGGGTGGCGATGCCGGTGGAGACCCGGATGTCCCGCAGCGGGGCCTTGTCGCCGGGGATCCGGAGCCAAAGCCGGGCTTCGGTGGTTTGCCGGATCGGCTCCTGGGCGGGTGAGGGGATGCTGAGTGCGATCAGCAGGAAAATGGCGCGCGTCATGGGGTGATTTTCAGCGGGATCTTGGCTTGCGGCGGGTGCGGGCGACCGCTATTTCCCTACGGCATGGACCACCATGTTTATTTCTGGCTGAAGGACGAATACAAGAACGACGTTGACCGCGCGATTTTCGAGCAAGGACTTTCCGCACTATTCGACATCCATCTGGTGGCCGGTGGCCGCTGGGCGGTTCCCGCGAAGGTGATGGTCCGGCCCGTGATCGACCAGTCTTGGGACTATGCCCTGACGATGAAGTTCAACAGCATTGAGGAGCATGACGCCTATCAGGTCGACGCGGATCACAACGTGTTCATCAGCACCTTCAAGGACTGGTGGGCGCAGGTGCAGGTCAAGGACTTGGCTTGACGCGTCAGTGCATGAACTGGCTGAGGGTGGTTTTCAATTCCTCAGGCCAGTCGAGCGTGTCGAGTGTTTCCAAGCTCGCCCATGCCGGATCGATCCGCAGCAGATCGTTGAAATAGACGGTCGCGTCGTCGAAGGCTCCGGTCTGGGCGGCGGCGATGGTGAGCAGCGCGGTCGCGTTCTCGACCTTCTCGGCAGGAAATCCGATGCGCTTTCCGGACTGGAGGAACTGATAGCCGCGCTCCGAGTTTCCTGTTAGCAAGGCCACCCAGCCGGCGCGCAGCGCGAAATTTCCGTCCTGCGGGTAGCGGTGCATGCCGGTGGTGAGGATGGTCATCGCCTGCTGTGGATCGGCGTTTTCAAACGCGGTGTAGGCGGCTTCCGCGTAGTCGCCGGGGATCTGGGTTTCTAGCGGATGCTCGGTGATGAGCTCGATCCAGAGCGGGTGGGCTTTTTCATAATCGCCCATGGCCGTTAGGGCGAGTGCTTCGGCCCTCATGCACGGCTCGGGAGGTGCGCCGAGATTGCGGGCGGTGTTGGCGAGCTGGAAGGTAGTTTCCGATTCCTCCTTGTGGGCGGAAAAGGCGAGGGCCGCGTTCATGCAAGCAAGGGCGAAGCGGGGTTTGCCGACGGTGGCGACGGTTTCGGGATCGGCGAGGCGGTCGGCGACGGCCTTGCGCTGCTCGGGAGTGGAACTCTCGGGGACCGCGATCGCGACGAGTTCATCCTGCACGCACTGGCGGATATTTTCGAGAGCCGGTTGGAAATCCGCCTGCTCCCAGCCTTCCCAATCCTCGCGCTGGCGGATCTCCTTCATTTCGGGGAATTTTTCCGGCCACGGCGACAACGCGGTTGATCTTCGCCCTTCCAGCCATGCGATCCGGGACAGAGCGATTTGTCTAACGACCGGTGGGAGTCCTTGCGCGTTCTCAAGGCAGGACCTGATCCATTCCGGCTGTTCAGTTTTTAATGCCAGAGCGAGCGCGGTCGCTGCGGCGGGGCCTTTGGTGCCGGCCTCCTTGATGGTGGTTAGAACGGCCGGGCCATCTCCCTTGTTGAAAATTTCCTCCATCCCGGCGGTGGTAAGCCAAGGCGAATCCTCCAGATCGGTCGGCTGATCCGGAGCCTTGCTGAGAGCCGCCGCGGTCAGTTGCTGGTGCCACGGGGTGTCGGCGAGGTCCTTGGAAAGTTCGAGGATGCGCAGCCATGATTTGCCGGTTAGGTCAGCCCGTGCGAGGCGATCCCACAGTGGCTGGAATGACGTCGGTTCGGCGGTGCGTCGGAGGATGCCCTTGAAATCCGCAATGACAGGAGCGAAATCCAAGCCGGGGAAAACCGATTGGATCGCCTCGAAATCGCAATGATTGAATTCCTTGAAACGGTCGTCGGCGTTGATGCGTCCGAAGGTGCGTTCCTTTTCATCGTAACGGATGCCGGAAAGGCTTTCACTGAGATTTTCCAAAGCGGTTAGGCCTGCCTTGCCAATGGCGCTGGGTGTGCGTGTGGCTTCGTTTTTCACCGGCAGGGGCAGGAGGCGGTGAATGACCAAGGTTCCGTTTTCCTCGCCGGTGATCACATTTCCACCGTCGAATGCCACGGTCGAGATTCCACCCGCGACCTCTACGGCTGCATGAGGACTGGCCAGGATTTTCAGGGAGTTGCCGTCTATGGCGTAAGGGGCTGTTTCCGGAGCGCCCATCAGGCCGTTCCAGATGTTAGGGTAGCGGCTCCACGGGAAACGGTCCACCAGCGGCTTCAGTTCCAGCGATCCGTCCTCAGCGTCCTGATAGGAAATAATCGACTGGACCGGAGGCTCGTGCGGTCCCTGTTCGTGAAGCGTCAGGACAGCGTTGCCATCGAGGGAGAATTGCGCGTTCAGCAGTTTCACCGGCTCGGGCATCGGGGTGGACTTCACCGCCTCCACCGGGGAAACCGGCATTTCCATCAGACTGCCGTTGGCATGGAGGACGCGCAGTTTTTCACGATCCAGAGAAGCCGCTAGGGGGCGCGGCGCATCGGCGGAACCGGGTTCGGACGAACGGAGGATTTCACCGGTGTTCGCGTCGCGAAGGTGCCAGACGATGGCGTGGTTGGAGTCGGAAACGAATCCAGGATGGGCTAACAGTAGTCCGTCCGGTGAGAAGACGATGGTGGCTGATGGCGTCACGAAATCAGGCAACGGCCCGAGGTCGCGGATCGGCTTCAGCGTTTGCGCGTTGCAAAGCAAGGTCACCGGTCCACGCTCGATGACGACGGATCGAGCCTGTGGCCCGAACACCAAACTGCGGGTCACCACACCGTTAGCGGGGAAAAGCACATCCTCGATTTGCAGCGTTTCCAGATTCCAGCGCACCGTGGTGTTGGTCTCACCGCCAAGGCTCACCCATAGCGAGGACGGCCTGGCGAAGGCAATTTGCTCGATCGGCAACTGATGCCGGATCGTGATTGCGGGGAAATTCCAAACCGTGTCCTTGAGAATCGTTTCCGCCAGCGTCCTCGCCTCTTCGGAAGCCGGGTCCGCCTTCAATGCCGAAACTAACAGGACGAGCGCTTCTCCAGGGCGTTTCTGGTCGAGCTTGGTCTTCGCCTGATCGATCCGGGCGTCGGCAAGCTGAGCGATGAGTTCGTTTTTCTCCTCAATCGCGACCGGCGGCGTGACAGCCTGTTTTGCCTGCGGCTTGCACCCCGGACCGGTGACCGCCAGTCCGAGCAACGAGGCCATGAAAATCCCCCGGCTGCGCGGATGCGCCGTGTGTGATCTACCGGACTGACTGGACATGTTCCACGAATTCAACGCCGCGGACGGAGTTTCATGTCTCCTCCGCGTGACTTCAAAGCCCGCTTTTCTGGATCAGATCGCGCAATTGCGTCTGGAAACTCAGGATATCCTCCTGCGTCGGGCGATACCCCGGCGTGTCGGGATCGAGGCCCGGGCGGCCTTGTTGATCGAGCATCCAGATGGCGGTCTCGCCATCGCTGAAGGTGACCTTTCCGCTGACCAGCGCGCCGGGCAGCGTGAGCGAGTCCATCGTCGTCGAGACGAATCCCGTCGGCAGCGGCGCGGCTTTTTCCTCCTCTTTGGGCTCCACTTTCGGCTCCTCGATCAGCTCGATCCCGAGGTCGAGAATGAGAAACCGCGTGTCCATGTAGGTGACCGTGTGGCCGAAATCCTCCTTCAGGTGGCGTTGGAGGTCCGACATGGTGGCTCCCTCGGCGGCCCACTGTTTGAGGGCGTCCTTTTGTTCCGGGGTGAGTTGGCTGGCGCTGAACATGTCCTCTTTTCGAGTGCCGCCACCCGCTTGCCAAGCCTCAAGAACGGGAAACTCGGCGCGGAAATCATTTCACGCCATTGACGCCGTCCGCTCCATCGTTTCCCATCCGCCCATGCCCGAGCCGAAACTGAAGAAGCCCCTCTCATCCCACCGATGGGTCCTCAGCTACCTCATGCGGGAAAAACTGATTTTCCTCCCCTCGCTCGCCGCGCTTTTTTTTACCGCCATCCTCTCGTTGGCGTTTCCGTATTACCTCAAGGAACTCATCGGAAATCCCGCCGACGCGCTCCGCCATGGAGTCGATCCCGCGCAGGTTTTGGAAAAATCCAATCACGTCGTCCTCATGCTCATCAGCGTGCTCGCCGTGCAATCGATCATCGCCTTCTTCCGTGTCCAGGGCTTCATCCGTTCCGGCGAGGCCGCGTTGAATCACCTCCGCCGCGACATCTTCGCCCATCTGGTGAAACTGCCGATGCGTTTCTATCAGGAACAGCGCTCCGGAGCACTCAGCAACCGCGTTTCCGCCGACCTCGGCATCGTCCGTGATACGTTGCTCAACGCCGTCCCGCAGGCTGTCCGTCACGCCGTCATTCTGATAGGCGGGCTCATCTTCATCTTTGTCGCCTCGTGGAAACTCTCGCTGATCATGCTCGGCAGTGTGCCCGTCGTTGTGCTCGCCATCGCGTTCTTCGGGAGGAAAGTGAGAGGCTTTTCCCGCGATGCGCAGGACTCGTTAGCTGAAGCAGGCACCGTTATCGAGGAAACCACGCAATCCATCGCCGATGTCAAAGCCTTCGGCAACGAAGCCTTCGAACAAGGCCGTTACGACCGCGCGCTCGATTCGTTCTACGCCGTTTCCAAGCGTGGCGCACGCCACCGCGCCGCCTTCCTTTCCTTCATCATCTTCGCCCTCTTCGGCACCATCGCCTTCGTCACCTGGTATGGCTCTCGCATGTATGCCAACGGCGAAATCGGCTGGACGAACTTCGCCGCCTTCATCCTTTTCTCCATCTTCGTCGGCGCTTCGTTAGGCTCGTTCCCCGAAATCATCTCCCAGTTCCAACAGACCGCCGGTGCCACCGACCGCCTCCGCGAAATCCTCGACACTCCGACCGAGCGCACCAGCGGCGAAATGGATATCCTCCTCCAAGGCTCGCTCGGCTTCAAGCGCGTCAACTTCCACTACCCGTCCCGCCCCGATGTCCAGGTCCTGCATGACATCGATTTCCAAGTCGAGCCCGGCCAGCGCATTGCTCTCGTCGGCCCCTCCGGCGCGGGGAAATCCACCATCTTCTCCCTCATCCTCGGTTTCCATCACCCCGAGTCCGGCCGCATCCTTTTCGACGATGTGAACGCCGCCGAAATCGGCCTGCCCTGCCTCCGCGCCCAGATGGCCATCGTCCCGCAGGAAGTACTGCTCTTCGGTGGCACTATTCTGGAAAACATCGAATACGGAAATCCCGGAGCCAGCCGTGAGGACATCATCCGCATCGCGGAAATGGCCAACGCCCACGAATTCATCAGCCGCCTTCCCGAAGGCTACGACACCGTCGTCGGCCCGCGCGGCACGAAACTCTCCGGCGGCCAGCGCCAGCGCATCGCCATCGCCCGCGCCATCCTGGCCAATCCCCGGATCCTCCTTCTCGACGAAGCCACTTCCGCACTCGATGCCGAGAGCGAGCGCCAGGTCAACGAAGCATTGGAGCGCCTCATGACCGGCCGCACCAGCCTCGTTATCGCCCACCGCCTTTCCACCGTCCGCCACGCCGACAAGATCCTTGTCTTCAACCACGGGAAGATCGTCGAAAGCGGCACCCACGAGGAGCTCATCGCCAAGGGCGGGACTTACAAACTGCTGGTGGAGACACAGTTGGTGTGAGTTTCAACACACAAGAGGATTGCCCGGATCGCGACGGGGGTGAGAATGTCTCTTGCACCGGGCAGCGGGCGAGGGTATGTCGCGGTGCTGGCAATTCCGCCAACTGCTTTTCCAACCCTATTCATGAAAACTCTGATCCTTTCCTGCTTCGCCGTTTGCGGCGTGTTGATTTTGTCCCATCCCACCCACGCGGCTCCTGAGGTGGCGTCTGTTGACAAGCCGAAGTCCTACGGTGGATTCCCGCCAGGGACGGAGTTCGTACTAGAAGTATCCCAAGTGTCCGGCATTCCGAAGAACAAGCCGTTTCCCTCCGGAGTGCCGAGGTTTCGGCGGGGTGATAGGGTGAAATTCATTATCGGCGATCTTGGGCAACTGACAGGGCCAAAAATTTCGGCACCGTTTCACAAGGCTTCCCCGCGAAGCAATGAATACGTGATGGAGCCGAGACTTTTGGGTGGCAAGGAAGTGAATGCCTCGCTCGCAAAGTCGGAAAACGGCAAAGCCGTCGGACTGGCCCTGACTTTCTCGAAAACAGGCAGTGGCCCGGCGCTCAGTGGCTACATCATTTCCTACGAGCTGGTGCGGAAACCAGCAACGGCGATTGCGGGCCGCTAGTCGGGGCATGCGATTGGTAAGTCGAAGGGGAGCCCATCCGGGGATGGGCGGTGGATGTGACATGTGCTGGCCGTCTGAGAAAATATCTTTCCCATCATCATATCCGGATATGACGATTTGATTCTTGAAAGAGGGGATGATGTGACTAGGTTTCCGGCATGCCGCAGGCCAACCTTACCGACGAAATCCAACGCGCGCTCACCGAGCGAATTCTCGTCCTCGACGGGGCGATGGGAACCACGATCCGCGGCTACGGCCTTTCGGAAGAGGAAGCGCGTGGCCAGCGATACGCGGACAACGAAAAGGATTTGCTGAACAACGGCGACATCCTTACGATCACGCGACCCGACGTGATCGGCGATATCCACAAGCGCTTCTACGAGGCGGGCTCGGACATTTGCGAGACCAACACGTTTTCCGCGACCGGCATCGCGCAGAGCGAGTTCTTCGTCGAGGACCCGCGCGAGCACGGCGGGCGGAAGGATCCGGAATTCTTCCAAAAAATCCTTGAGAACGATTTCCTCAACGACCTCGCTTGGGAAATGAACGTCGAGTCCTCCCGTCTCTGCCGGAAATGGGCGGACGACATCGGCACCGACACCGGTCGCAAGCGCTACGTCGCCGGAGCCATCGGGCCGTTGACCGTTTCTCTAACGAATTCACCGGATGCGAATGATTCCGGCTTCCGCGTGGTGACATTCGACCAAGTGCTGGCCGCTTACAAACACCAGATCCGCGGCCTCATCGAAGGAGGCTGTGACATCCTCATGGTCGAAACGATTTTCGATTCCCTCAATGCCAAGGCGGCGGTCGTCGCCATTCAGGAAGTGTTCGACGAGGATAAGAATCGTTTTCCGGTGATCGTCTCGGCAGCCGTCGGACTCGGTGGCGAAACCATGATCTCCGCGCAGAAAGTCGAGGCACTCTGGAATGCTTTCGCCCACATCAAGCCGTTGGCCATCGGGCTGAACTGCTCGCTCGGGCCCGACCTGATGCGTCCGCATCTCGAAGAACTATCAGCCTGCGCCGCGACTTGCATTTCCTGCTATCCAAATGCCGGCCTGCCTAATCCTCTCGCACCCACCGGCTTTGACCTGGAACCGAAACACATGTACGATTACATGGCTGAATTCGCACAAGCCGGGCTGCTGAATCTGGCAGGCGGTTGCTGTGGAAACACCCCGGAGCACGTCGCCGCCATCGCACAGGCCGTCGCCAAATACGCGCCGCGGGAAATTCCGGTGATCCGATAAGATTTACCGCAGAGACGCAAAGGTCGCAGAGGAACGCAAAGGAAGAACATGAAGGATTACCTAAACAAGCTTTCGGGTGAGGTGATAGGCGCGGCCATTGAGGTGCATGATGATTTGGGGCCGGGGCTTCTGGAGTCGAGCTACGAAGCCAGTCTTCAGCATGAGCTGAAGCTTCGCGGGATCGAATCGGTGAGGCAGTTGGTTTTGCCGATCAAATACAAGGATCTGGTCGTTGCCGAAGCCTATCGAATCGACTTGCTCGTGGAGAATTGCCTCGTGATTGAACTCAAAACGGTTGAAGCGTTGCTTCCCATTCATTCAGCTCAAATCCTTACCTATTTGAGGATGTCCAAAAATCATCTCGGACTCCTCATCAATTTTCACACCGTCCGCCTCACGGATGGCATCAAACGCCTCGTCCACAACTTCCCCTCTTAACTCCGCGTCCCTTTGCGACCTCTGCGTCTCTGCGGTTAACTCTTCATCCAAATGAAAACCATTCCCCACGCCCTCCGTCTTTCCGGCACCGAGGCCTACAACCACACTGCCGACAAGCGCTTCCTGATGATCGGCGAGCGGGCGAACGTCGCGGGCTCGCCGCAGTTCGCGAAGTTGGTTAGAGCAGGCGACTTGGAAGCCGCCGTCGAGGTGGCCCGCCAGCAGGTCGGCAACGGAGCCAACGTCATCGACATCTGTTTCGACGACGGCCTCATCGACGGCAAGGCGATGATGAGCCGTTTCCTGCAACTGCTCCAAGGCGAACCCGATGTCGCGAAAGTACCGATCATGGTGGATTCCTCGAAGTGGGAAATCCTCGAGGAAGGACTCAAATACCTGCAAGGGAAAGGGATCGTGAACTCGATCTCGCTCAAGGAGGGCGAGGAGAATTTCAAGAAACAGGCCCGCCACGTCATGAAGTATGGCGCGGCGGTGGTTGTGATGGCCTTTGATGAAAACGGCCAAGCCGCTTCCTATGAGGAGAAAATCCGCATCTGCGAAAGGGCTTACCGCATCCTGGTCGATGAGGTCGGCTTCAACCAGGACGACATCATCTTCGATCCGAACATTCTAACCGTCGCCACCGGCATCGAGGAACATAACAACTACGCGCTTGATTTCATCAACGCGACCCGCTGGATCAAGGAGAACCTCCCTGGAGCGAAAGTCTCCGGTGGCGCTTCCAACATTTCCTTCTCCTTCCGCGGCAACAACAAGGTCCGCGAGGCGATGCACTCCGCATTCCTTTATCACGCCGGACTTGCCGGCATGGACATGGGCATCGTCAACGCCGGGATGCTCGAGGTTTATGACGAGATTCCGAAAGACCTGCTGGAACACGTCGAGGACGTGCTGCTGAACCGCCGCGCGGATTCCACCGAGCGCCTTTTGGAACTCGCGGAAAGCTACAAGAATGTCGGTGGCAAGAAGATCGAGGAAGACCTCGCCTGGCGCGATGAACCGGTGGAAAAGCGCCTTGAACACGCGCTGCTCCGCGGCATTGACAAATACATCGACGAGGACACCGAGGAAGCGCGCGTGAAATACGTGCGTCCGCTCAAGGTCATCGAAGGCCCGCTGATGGACGGCATGGGCGTCGTTGGCGATCTCTTTGGAGCCGGTAAAATGTTCCTGCCTCAGGTGGTGAAATCCGCCCGCGTCATGAAGAAGGCGGTGGCATGGCTTTTCCCGTTCATGGAAGCCGACAAGGCGGAATATCTCGCGGGCGACATCGCCGCGCTCAAGGAGGAGAATCCGGCGCTAACCGACGAGGAGGCGCTGAAGCTCGCCGAACGCGGCCGTTCTGCCGGCCGCTTCCTCATCGCCACGGTTAAGGGCGACGTCCACGACATCGGCAAGAACATCGTGGGCGTGGTACTTTCGTGCAACGGCTTCGAAGTCACCGACATGGGCGTCATGGTTTCCTGCGACAAAATCCTCGCCAAAGCGAAGGAACTCGGCGCCGATGTCATCGGCCTATCAGGTCTGATCACGCCATCGCTGGATGAGATGGTGCATGTCGCCAAGGAAATGGAGCGTCTCGATTTCAAAGTGCCGCTGCTCATCGGCGGTGCGACGACCTCCGCCGCCCACACCGCGATCAAGATCGCCCAGCATTACTCCGGCCCGGTCGTCCACGTGCTCGATGCCTCGCGCTCGGTGCCGGTTACAACGTCGCTTCTTTCCAAAGATCAGAAGGATGCCTTCGCCGCCGAGAACCGCGATAAACAACAGAAGCTCCGCGACAATTTCCTCGGCGGACCGAAAAAGGAAACCCTGACGATCTCCGATGCGCGGGCTGCGGGACCGAAGCTGGATTGGCAAAACTACACTCCTCCGGTTCCCTCGTTCACTGGCACGCGGACGATCAAGAATCCGTCACTACGTGAGCTTGCCAAGTTCATCGACTGGACGCCGTTCTTCCATGCATGGGAACTCCGCGGCGTATGGGACCGCAAGACCGACACCCTGAAAACAAAAAACGCCGAAGGGGCGGCGGAAGCGGCGAAACTCTATCAGGACGCGCTCGGCTGGGTGGACCGCATCATCGCGGAAGACCGTTTCCGCGCCGAGGGGATCTACGGATTTTTCCCCGCCAACGCGGACGGCGACGACATCATCGTCTGGTCCGACGATTCAAGGACCACCGAACGCACGCGCTTCCACAGTCTCCGCCAGCAGATCAAGAAGGACTCCGGAAAACCCAACGTCGCGCTGGCGGACTGGGTGTCGCCAGCTTCCAACGACTACGTCGGCGGCTTCGTCGTCGGCATCCACGGCGCGCATGAATTCGCTGATGAGTTAGACAAACAGATCGATCCCTACGGCTCGATCATGGTCAAGGCCATCGCCGACCGCTTCGCCGAAGCCTTCGCGGAGTTCCTCCACCACAAGGCCCGCGTCGAGTGGGGCTATGAAACCGAGGATGAACTCACGCACGACCAGCTCATCCATGAGAACTATCAGGGCATCCGTCCCGCACCCGGCTACCCCGCGCAGCCGGACCACACGGAGAAGCCGATCCTGTTCGATCTGCTAGGTGCTCCGGAAGCCACCGGCGTGACGCTGACGGAAAGCTGTGCGATGCACCCCGGAGCCGCGGTTTGCGGACTCTATTTCTCGCATCCGGATAGCCACTACTTCGCCATCTCCGAGCTTCAGAAGGACCAGATCGAGGACTACGCCAAGCGCAAGGGCATCACCTTGCAAGAGGCGGAGAAATGGCTCGGTCCTTGGCTTGGCTACGCATGACGGGCACGGGTTCCGGTGAATTTTCCTAGACCGGGTGTGATTTGAGGTCATGTTTTCCGACAGCATTTATGAATATCAAATCACTCATCAATACATGTGCCGTGGTCGTCGCCGTCGGTCTTTCGAGCGCCGCTTTTGCCGGGGGCGAAGGTTGGATTTCTGATTTCGCGGCAGCCCGCAAACAAGCGGCCGAGTCGAAGGAGGATTTACTGGTGGATTTCACCGGGTCCGATTGGTGCGGATGGTGCATCAAGCTCAACAAGGAGGTCTTCAGCCAGGAGCCTTTCAAGACCGGCGTGAGAGGCAAGTTCGTCCTGGTCGAGCTCGATTACCCGAAGGACAAATCCAAGTTGTCCGAGGCGACGATCAAGCAGAACGAAGAGCTTGGGAAAAAATATGCGGTCGCAGGCTACCCCACGATCCTCCTGTGTGATGCGGAAGGGAAGCCGTTCGCATCCACGGGCTATCAGGAAGGTGGTCCGGAAGCTTATGTGAAGCATCTCGATGAACTCCGTGGCAATAAGGACAAGCGTGATGCCGCGTTCGAATCCGCCGCCAAATCAGATGGAATCGCAAAAGCCAAAGCACTGGTTTCCGCGCTCGAAGCGATGGATTTGACCGACTCGATGGTTTCCAATTTCTATGGCGACGTGGTCGAACAGATCAAGGCCGCCGATCCCAAGGACGAGACGGATTTCAACAAGGCGATCGAAGGAAAAGCCCGGATCGCCAAATTCCAGGCGGAACTGGGAGCTTTTGGCGCTAACAAGGATTTTGACGGAGCACTCGGACTGGTGGACAAAACCCTCAAGGACGGAGGATTCGGAGTTGAGGAAACCCAACAACTGATGATGACCAAGGCAATGATCCTTGCACAGCAGAAGAAGTTTGACGAGGCGATCAAGGCGGTGGACGAGGCCAAGGCGGTGGCGCCTGACAGCAAGATGAACGAGGGGATCGACGGCTTCAGAAAGCGGCTGGTTGACGAACAAGGCAAGGCGTCGGGTGGCGCGGCGCCGTTGGATATGGAATAATAATGATGATTTGAGACCCGGCACCGCGCGGTTCGTTCCGAGCGGTGCTTTTTCTTGGATCGGCACTGGGTTTCCTGCAATTTCCAGCGATGCGATTGGTGTTTTGGTTTTTGATTCTAGCAGGAATTGTCCTCGGAATCTGGATGATCTGGGGCGGTCATTGGGACCAGGCGTTCACTTTCGCCGGCAGCGTGAAATGGCTGGAAAGCACGGGACCTTGGGCATGGGCCGCGGGGTTTCTGCTATTGGTCGGTGACCTCGTGCTGCCGGTTCCGGGGACAATCGTCATTTCCGCCCTCGGTTACATTTATGGTGCGGTGATCGGCGGCCTCATCGCGTCAGCCGGATTGATCGCGGCGGGGATGTTAGGTTACGGTGCGGGCCGGTTGTTCGATGAGAAGTTCGCACGCCGGTGGTTGGGCGACGGCGACTACGAAAGAGGCAGACAACTTTTTGAAAACGGCGGCGGATGGGTGGTGGCATTGTCGCGGGCATTGCCGATTCTGCCCGAGGTCATTTCGTGCACCGCGGGTCTGGTCCGGATGCCGTTCCGGCGATTCGTGATGGCGTTGACCTGCGGCAGCGTGCCGATGGGGTTTCTCTTCGCGGCCATCGGCATGTCCGGGCGTGATGCTCCCGGTTGGGCGTTTGTCCTGAGTTTGGTGATCCCGGCGGTCTTGTGGATGGTCGCGGCCCGCATCCGGCGTTGAGAATTTCAGCCCTTGAGTCTCCCCGGGGATGTCGCAAAGTCCGGGCGTGAGAATCGAAGTCATCAACACCGGCACCGAACTTCTGCTGGGAAATACTCTCAACACCCATGGCGCGTGGTTCGGCCGTGAGTTGTTCAAGCTCGGCCTGCGTATTTCCCGCCAGATCACCGTGCCCGATGGCGATGCGATCCGGGAATCCCTGGAGGAATCCATCGAACGGGCCGACGCGGTGATCGTGACCGGCGGGCTCGGCCCGACCAGCGACGATCTAACACGCGAAATCACCGCGGAGGTGCTGGGGCTGGAGTTGATCACGGACGAGGCGGCGATGCGCTCGCTGGAGGCGTTTTTCGCGATCCGTGGGCGCACCATGGTGGATGCCAACCGGAAGCAGGCGCTTTGCCCGGTCGGTGCCGACATCCTGCCTAACGCCAACGGAACGGCTCCCGGAATCTATGTTCCGCCCCGGCTCAACGGGCGGTCGAACTGCGCGGTGTTTCTCCTGCCCGGACCGCCGCGCGAGCTCTATCCGATGTATCATGACGAGGTCGCGCCGAGGTTGCGCGCTTTGGCGGGTATCGAGCCGATGCTCGAGGCATTGGTTTTGAAATTCACAGGTGTTGGCGAAAGTGATTTTCATCAGGGAATCGACGAGCGTTTGGCGGCGATCCCCGGATTGGAATATGGCTACTGCGCCCACATTGGTGAGGTGGATCTGCGGTTGATCGGGAGTCCTGCGGCGATGGAGACAGGACGCGAAATCGCTCTCGAATCCTTCTCTCCTTTTCTCATCAGTGATGACGGAGCCTCCATGGAGAAAACCATTGTCCGCCTGCTCAAGGCGCGAGGGATGACGTTCGCCACCGCCGAGAGCTGCACGGGCGGACTCATTGCTAACAGGATTACCAACGTCCCCGGCTCCAGCGAGGTGTTCACCCATGGATTTGTCACTTATGCGAACGAGGCGAAGACCGGAATGCTCGGCGTCCCGGCAGCGGAAATCGAAGCCCATGGCGCGGTGAGTGAAGTTGTGGCCCGGCTGATGGCGGAAGGTGCGCTTCGTGAGAGCGGTGTCTGCATCGCCGTTTCGGTCACCGGTATCGCCGGTCCCGGAGGAGGTTCTGATGAAAAACCCGTCGGCACCGCGTGGATCGCGGTGGCCACCAAGGGCGGGACGACCGAGGCTTTCAAAATCTTCCATCCGCGCAACCGCAAAGACTTCAAGCTGGCCGCCAGCCAATCCGCGTTGGAAGCCGTGAGACGGAAACTCAAGGCGATCTAACGAACTTCATTTCTTCTCCTCAACCTTGTCGGGCAACTTCCCGAACAACTCCTTGAGATAGCCTGCGGAAAGCACTTCGGGGGTGATGATGGGATCATTCTCCGGCGTCTGCAGCACATTCACCGGAATCGCCGTGCGCCCGAGTTCCAAGAGCTTCTCCTCGATCTTTTTATCGGGGCTGGTCTTGTCCGCCTTGAGAGCGACGACTCCTTTCCGCTTCATCAGTTCGATCACCTCCGGAGTGTAGGCCAGCTTCTTGT
This sequence comes from Verrucomicrobiota bacterium, assembly GCA_040386755.1. Lineage (GTDB taxonomy): Bacteria > Verrucomicrobiota > Verrucomicrobiia > Verrucomicrobiales > Akkermansiaceae > Luteolibacter. Next base: position 67,651 of record JAZKEY010000005.1, read on the forward strand.
TCACCTGGCAGGTGGCGCACCATTGGGCAGTGAAATCGATGTAAACGGGAGTTTCCCCGGCCAGCAATTCATCAACCCTTTCCTGCGACCAAGGTTCCCAGACGAGAGCGGATTTTTGCGGTGGTCTGGCGATCAGGAATCCGCCGACGGCAAACAAGACAGTTAGACTCATTGCGATCCAGCGGGTCTTCCGCGTGCGGTGGGGAGGATTCCAGCGGCCATAAATCCATGCGGCGATGGCGATGCCGCTGAGCCCGAAGATCGGACCTAGCAGGTTTTCCAAGCCGATTTGTCCCGCATAGACCCACAGCAGGTAGCCCGCGGTGGCGAACAGCAGGAACGACATTGCCTGCTTGAAACTCTCCATCCACGCGCCGGGGCGGGGGAGGAAATCGATCAGCTTCGGGAAAATCGACAGGACCAGATAGGGAATGGACAGACCGATCGCCATCGCCGCGAACGCTGTGAAAAACTGGAAGGCCGGCAGTGCGATGGCCGCGCCGATCGCCGCCCCGAGAAACGGTCCGGAGCACGGCGTGGCCACGACGGTGGCGAGCACTCCCGAGAAGAACGTGCCGCCGAGTCCTTGTTTCGACTGCAACGAGCCCCCGACGGAGGTGGCAGAGGTTCCGAGTTCGAACAGCCCGAACATGTTGAGAGCGAGCACGAACATCAGCAACATCAGCGTCAGGACGACCCAGGGATCCTGAAGCTGATAGCCCCAGCCTTTCGCTCCGGTGGTGGCGCGGGCGGCGAACAGGATGCCGCTGAGCACCGCGAACGACGCGAGCACCCCGATGGTGAACATGACTCCGTGAAGCGCGATTTTCTTCCGGTCCGAGCCCGCCTGTTGGACGAAGCCCATGATTTTCAGCCCGATCACGGGAAACACGCAGGGCATCAGATTGAGGATCAGCCCGCCTAACAACATTCCGCCGAGGACGGGCAGGAACTTCGCGAAGGACAGAGGCTTGGCCGGAGGACTTGAGATGACGGTGTCCGGGATTTCCACCGACACCGGGCCGACGAGAATCCCCGAGAACGACTTTCCTTGTGGAACCGCGGTTTCAAATCCGTCCTTGAGGATGCGCTTCAAGGTGACTTTCCATGCGTCTCCCTCGCGATCGATTTTCCCTCCCGCGCTGGCCGGTTGGAGGAACGGTTGGTTAGGAATGAAATCGAGGGGCTGGCCCTCGATGGCACCGATGGGGCCGACGAGCAGCTCGATGTCGCCGCCAGCGGACCCGGCGGTGGTTTTCAACGAGGGAATCCGGATGGCTTGGGCGGCACGGGCTTTGGAGAACAAGGCGGTATGAGCCGGATCCTTGGCGGGGCTGGCGGCGACAGGAAGTGTCAGGGTGAAATCGCGCTTCTCACTGATGCAGCTGTTCAAACAGATTTGCCAAGCCGCATCGGCGGTCAGCGTGACGGTTTTTCCGACTTCGAGGGACGCGGGGGCGGTGATGTCGACCACGAACACCGGCTCTCCCTGATAGACGTAGCTTTTCCCGGAGAAGCCATCCTTCACTTCGGGCACCGGCCACTGGACGGGGCCCGCGCTGAAACCTTCCGGCAGCGTCCAGGTGATGGACGGCGGCAGCTCGACTCCGCCGGAATTTTTGTAGTAACTGTGCCAATCCTCGGGATGCTTCAGTTGGAGGGCGACGGAAAAGGTCGCTCCGGGAGCGATGGAGGAAACCTCGGGGATCAGGTTCGCGGTCGAGGAGATTTTACCTCCCAGTGAAAACTGGGCATTCGCTCCACAGATCGAGCCCAGCAGGATGATGAAAGAGAGAAGGAAACGGGTCATGGGGCGGGCAAGGTTCACTTCAGGAGGAGGCATGAAAGCGATGGTTCATCCAAATAAAAACGGGATGTCCGGAAACTGGACATCCCGCGAGTGGATCAAAGCGAAAATTGGTAACGAAGATAACCTTTTCGCCGCGAGGGGCGGAGACTTCACGGGAGATTGTTGGAATTCCCGGGCGTCGTGATCGAATTTCAAGGATTCGCGGCCTGTCCGATCTTCCTGCCGGCGTCTGATCCAGCCGCGGACCCATCACTCGCGCTGGCTGCGGGAACGACGGTGCAATTGCACAGTGCGAAGGCTGTGGCGGCGATGGTGAGGAACAGGATGGACGTTTTCATGGAGGTTGATGTGTGGTGTGTTTTGGCGCTTCAAGTGATTTTTCCCTATCGCGCTGTGAGGAGACTCCTCCGGGGATGGTCCGTTTCAAGCGATTTTTCACGAGTTGGCGCTTCATCGGCACGGCGGTTCCTGATTTCCTGCCGGCATGACGCTCGAAGTCTCCACCCCCGCGCTGTTGTTTCCGGCGATCAGCCTGCTTTTCCTGTCCTATACGAACCGATTCCTGCACTTGTCGGCGCTGATCCGCAGCCTTCACAGCGACTGGGTGGAAAAGGGCGACGCCATCCTGCGCGCCCAGATCGACAACCTCAGGCGCCGGCTGGTACTGATCCGGGGCATGCAGTTGTTTGGGGCGATCAGCTTGTTTCTGTGCGTGCTTTCGATGCTCGGGGTTTTCGCTAAACTTCAAGGACCGGCGATCTGTGCGTTTCTGGCCGCCCTATTGCTGATGGCGGTCTCGCTCGGTTGCCTGATCTACGAGATCTGGATTTCCGGCGGGGCGCTGAGGATTCTCCTGAACGCGGTGGAAAAGAATCCCGACGCGTCACGATGAGCTGAATGCGGCTCCTTGACGGGTGGGGGGAAAAGGGCTTCACTATCAGATGGAATCACTGATAAAGGTTCCATCTAACTAAAATCAACCATCTCTAGCCATGAGCACCAGCGACAATCAGAAAGCGGCTTTTAGCATTCCTTCCATCATCGCGATCATTGCCGCGATTTTCAGTTTCAAGGTGGGTGCGTTCTTCGGCCTCGTTCTCGCGGGTGTGGCCATCGTGGCCGGGTTGATCGGGATCCTGCTCTCGCTCTCGCCGGCCAAGCGTGGAGGATTGTTCAGTATTTTCGGCATCATCGGGGGAGCCATCGGCGTGATCGCGGCGATCATCAAGGCGATCATGTGGCTGGTGGGTTAAGTGGATTTTGCGGGTTTTTGGCCATTTCCTTCCCTCGTTTCGCGAAAGCCGCCGGTGATCCGATTTTTTCGAAAGGCTGGAAACTTGGTTTTCAGCAGGTTCTGGCGACGCATCATGATTTTTTTCGAAGTTTGTAAAGAATGTTCTTGCAGGAATCCGCTTCGGCGGGTAAATCTCCGGTGTCGCAAGACAAGGCGGTCCGACTGAGATGCCTCCCGGGTTAATGGGTTTTTCCTAGGGGGATGATCAGCCGGGCCGCTTCTTTTTTGCCCCTGAGGGTCATTTCCGGATTGGGAAAATTCGGATTCCTGCGGCGGATGACATTTGCTACATCGCGCGCATGAAATTGATCCGGTTTGGTGAGGAAGGGCGTGAAGAGCCGGGGATTTTGCTTCCGGATGGCCGCCGGATCGACGCCAGCGGGGAATTCAACGACTACGATGAGGGATTTTTCGCCATGGGCGGCATCGAATCGCTGGCGGAGTGGGTGGAGCAGGGGTGCCCTGGCGGAACCGAAGTGGATCCGTTGGCGAGACTGGGCCCGCCAGTGGAGCGGCCGTCGAAGCTGGTCTGCATCGGGAAAAATTACCTGGAGCACGCCAAGGAACTCGGTGAGGGAATTCCCACCGAGCCCGCGCTTTTCATGAAGGCGACCAGCGCCTGGAGCGGACCATCCGACGATGTGATCATCCCGCGTGGATCGACCAAGCTCGACTACGAAGTCGAGTTGGCCGTGGTGATCGGCCGCACAGCGTCTTATGTCGATGAGCGCGAGTCGCTGGACTACGTGGCCGGTTACTCGACGTTCTGCGATTTTTCGGAACGCGCCTTCCAGAAGGAAATGGGCGGTCAGTGGACCAAGGGAAAAAGCGCCGACAGCTTCGCGCCGATGGGCCCTTGGCTGGTGACGGCGGATGAAATCACCGATCCACAAAAACTGCGCTTGTGGTGCAAGGTGAATGGCGAGCTGCGGCAGAACAGTTGGACGGGCGACATGTCGTTCACGGTCCGGCAGTTGATCAGCTACGTGAGCCGTTTCATGACCTTGCTGCCGGGCGATGTGGTCGCCACGGGCACTCCCAGCGGCTGCGCGATGGGCATGAGCCCGCCGAGGTATTTACAAGCGGGGGATTTCGTCGAGTGTGGCGTCGAAGGCTTGGGCGAACTGGCGCAACGGGTGGTCGCCCACCGTTAAGATGAAGAAATCGTTTTTCAAATTCAGGCTCGCCCTGCTGCCGTGGCCCAAGCCGCGCGGCGGCCCGCAGCTATCGGTTTGTCATTTCTGCGATACGCTCCACGAGGCGCTGGCGCTGCCGGAAGGCACCGCGGCTCGCTGCAAATGCTGCGGCGCGGTGCTCTATCAGAATCGACCCGCCTCGCTCGCACGGGCGACGGCGTTTTCCCTAACCGGTTTGATCCTGATGGGCATCGTGAACATTTTCCCGTTCCTCGTCATGGATGCCGCCAGCGTCCGCACCACCTTGAATCTCGGCTCCGCCGCGAGGGCGCTGTTCGATCAGGGCAACCCGGTTCTCGGCGTGCTGCTGGCGCTTTTCATGATCATCACGCCCATCACCCTGGCTAGTGGATTGATTTATGTCTGCGGACCGCTGCTGTTCGGACGGGTCGCGCCGGGTGCTTTTTATGTAGCGAAATGGCTCAACAAGATGGAGCCATGGAACATGATAGAGGTCTTCTTGTTAGGTGTGCTCGTCAGCCTGTTGAAACTCGCGAAAGTGGCGGACGTCCATTTCGGCATCGGCTTCTGGGCCTTCGCTGCATTGATGGTCTGCATGGCCGCCGCCGTCGCCGGCATCGACCGGGACGAACTCTGGGACCGGCTGGAGGTGGCGAAATCATGAGCGACTCCCCTCTAACGCAAGCCGCCCCCCGCGGCCTCGCGGGTTGCCACACCTGCGGCAAGGTCTCGCCCGTCGCGTTGGGAAACTGCCCCCGCTGCGGATCGCATCTGCATTTGCGCAAGCCGAACAGCATCCAGCGCACCGTGGCCTTTATGCTGGCCGCCGCGCTGCTCTACATTCCCGCGAACCTGCTCCCTATCATGACGGTGGTCGAGCTCGGCGAGGTCACCACCAACACCATCATCGGCGGGATGATGACCTTCTGGCGGCAAGGTGCCTACCCCATCGCACTCGTCATTTTCACCGCGTCCATCCTGATTCCGTTTCTCAAAATTGTCGCGCTCACCTGGCTCTGCCTGGCGGCTTCCGGGAAATTGCACCCCTCGCCGGGCATGCTCGGGAAAATCTACTGGTTCACCGAACTCCTCGGCCGCTGGTCGATGGTGGATATCTTCGTTGTCGGAATTTTGGTGGCGCTCGTCCAACTTGGCAATTACATGACCATCACCGTCGGGCCTGGCGCGCTTGCATTCGCAGGAGTCGTCGTGCTTACCATGTTCGCAGCAATGAGTTTCGACCCACGGCTGCTCTGGGACCGGCTTCACCTGCTCGGCATCGAGAAATTATCCCTTAACGAATCAGACCCTTGAGCGATCCGGAAAAATCACCTCCACCCACCACCGTGCCCGAACTCCGGGCGGCGCAACGCTGGAACATCGTCTGGGTCGTCCCCATCATCGCCCTGCTCATCGGCGGCTGGATGATCTGGCGGAACTTCACCTCCCAAGGCCCCGTCGCCCGCGTCCGTTTCGAGACCGCCGACGGCATCGAGGCGGGGAAAACCGCCGTGAAATGCCGCTCCGTCCGCGTCGGCGTCGTGAAAACCGTCAAGCTCGACAACGACCTCACCTCCGTCCTCGTCTACCTCGAACTCGACCCTGACTACGACGGACTCCTCCGCCGCGGCACCCAGTTCTGGGTCGTCCGGCCCCGCGTCTCCGGCACCGAAGTCTCCGGCCTCGGCACCTTGCTCCAAGGTGCCTACATCGAGCTCGATCCCGGCCCGGCGGATGCCGAGAGACATGCCCTTTTCAAAGGCCTCGAAACCCCGCCCGCCACCAACCGCAGCATCCCCGGACGCCGCCTTACCCTCACCGCCGAGAAGGCGGGCTCCCTCGTCACCGGTTCGCCCATCTACTACCGCGGCTTCGAAGTCGGCCGGGTCGAAGGCCGTGCTCTTGATATCACCACCCAGCGCGTCACCTTCAGCGCCTTCATCCGTGAGGAATACAGCAGCCTTGTCACGGAAAACAGCCGCTTCTGGAATACCAGCGGCATCGACATCAGCGCCGGGGCGGATGGATTCAAAGTCCGCACGCCCTCTTTCCAAGCCATGGTTTCCGGCGGTGCCTCCTTCGGCGTGCCGGATGGAGTGGTACCTGGGGGACCCGCCGCTGACGGCACTTCCTTCACCCTCTTCTCCGACGAGGACGAAGCCAACGGCTCCACTTTCAATCCCTCCATGAAATTCGTCCTGCTCTTCGACCAATCCGTCCGGGGCCTCGCCAAGGCCGCCCCCGTCGAGTTCAAGGGCATCCCCATCGGCCGCGTCGCCGACATTTCCTTCGACTACCTCCAGACCCCCGACGACGCCCGCGTCCCTGTTCTTGTCGAAATCGACCCCTCGCTCCTCCGCCGCGAAGCCGCCGGGAAATTGGGCAAGCCCGATGCCGAATTCCTCGCCGACGCCGTGAAATTCGGCCTCCGCGCCTCCCTCAAGCCCGGCAGCCTCCTCACCGGTGCCCTCTACGTGGACGTCAACTACTACCCTGACGCCGCTCCCGCCGAGCTCGGCAAAGTCGGCGATTTCGCCTCCATCCCCACCGTTCCCGGCGGCCTCGAAAACATGATCTCCGCCGCCTTGGCGAAGTTTCAGAACCTTCCCATTGAAGCCACCATGGAGAAATTCGGCACCGCTGCTGACGAAGCCGCCACCGCCCTCGCCGAGATCAAGGAAACCGCCGCCTCCACCCGCAAGATGCTCGATTCCGCGGAATTCACCCAGCTCCCCGCCGACCTCCGCGCCAGCCTTGCCGCCTTCGAGAAACTCTCCGCCACTTTCGACAAATCCATCGCCAGCTACGGCCCCGAAGGCCCCGTCCAAGGCGACATGCTCCGCACCCTCGACGAACTCCGCGCCGCCTTGCGGAACCTCAGCTCCCTCACCAAGTCCATCGACGAAAAGCCCAACTCCCTGCTCTTCGGCCGTGAGGGCTCCGGCAATCCCATTCCCAAGGCCCCCAAAGGCCGCTGATTTTTCCCATGAACCGCCTTCTCCTGCTCCTCGTCGCCCTGCTCGCCGCCGGCTGTGCCCAGCCCGGCCAGAATTTCTACGTCCTCACCGCCGCAGGCCCCGTGCCCTCCGGTGGCGGCATCGGCATCGGCGTCGGCCCCACCACCGTCGCCGGCTACCTCGATCGCATCAACCTCGTCATCCAGGAATCCCCGAACCAACTCGGCGTCGCCGAAAACCACCGCTGGGCAGGCGATCTTCCCGCCGCCATCACCCGCGTCACCGCTGCCAACCTCGGCCGCCAGCTCCACACCGGCAACGTCCAGACCTACCCTTGGCAAACCGACAGCGACATCCGCTACCAGATCACCCTCGACGTCCGCCAGCTCCACTCCCAAGCCGACGGCCACGCCATCTGCGAAATCGGCTGGCGCGCCTACTCCCTCCCCGACCGCCGGTTGAAAGCCTCCAAAACCTTCACCGCCAGCGAGCCCCTCGAAGCCGACGGCTACAACGCCAGCGTCGCCGCCCAATCCCGCCTGCTGGAGCGCCTCGCCGAAAGCATCGCCGCCACCCTCCGCTAGGGGGCGGGGACATTGCTGTCCCCGCGCTTTGTCCGCCACAGGGGTTGGAGCAGTCCTGCGTCAGACCGTGCCCTAAAACTGGCGCTCGATTCCGAAACCCGGATGCCTCCGGTCATGCCTGAGGACCACCAGGAAAATCGTGGTATCATCCACTTCATAGAGCAAATGATAGGGAAACCTCTGGAAATTCGCCCTCCGGAGTCCGCAGGCATCAAAATGGTGGCTGCGGGGATTCCGCTGGATTGAAGCCAGAATCCCGTCCAACTCGGTCCAGAACGACGCGAGAACCCGTTCCGATACCTCCTCGTAATGGCTCGCGACATCGCGGATGTCGGTGGCCAGTTCCGGATGGCGGATCACTTCCATCGCTTAGGAGCGCCGCCCGCAGGCTTTCCAGAATTCCTCTTCGGACAATCCCTTGACCTTGCCGGACTTCAGATCCTCAAGCCGGCGCAGGGCTTCTTCATCGGACACGTGATGAGGATTCTGATCGAGATCCTCAAGAAGCGAGGAAATCAACTCCTCACGGTCCACCCGGTCGAGCTTTGAAGCTTTCTTGAGCAATTCCGCGACGTCTGACATGCGGACAAATTGGCAGAAAACCGTTTGATGCGCCAGTGTCGATTTCCTCCCTCCGCCTGTCCTGCCTTCCTACCTGCCGCACTCGCCGGAGCCATGTTCATCCCCCCGCCCCGGCAGGGTTGCCGGAACCACCGCTACTTCCTCGCTAGCTTCAACCGTCCATCTCGCCCGCCCTTCGCGGCACTCAACGTCCGGCCGGATGGGACGGCGCGGCAGGGACCGGAGGCGGCGCATCAGGCGCATCAGGCAGGGATAACCGATTCCACAAGCCCCATGCCAAGGGCAGCAGCAATGCCGCCGCGATGAGCAGGAAAATCGCCCTGCCGCTGAGCGACTTGCTGACAAATCCGCTGCGGCCACAATGCGGGCAGGCAGCAGGACGCTCATCCGTGCAGCCCATAAAATCCCGCATGCAGGAATCGCAATAGTAGCGTGCTTCAGTGCTTTTCATGTGCAGTTTCACGGCGAGTGAGGCTGTAGGGGGGGTAGAATGTTAAAAGTGCGCCCGACGGCGAGGTTGAATCAATGGTGACACGAAATTCAGGAGCCTATTCCGGTTGGGGCGTCAGGGATTGCTCGGTTTCCCCATAGGTTCCAACAACGTAATGCGGAGTATCCTCACGCGGTTCAAATAATCTCCAGAATTCATCATCGGTTCCACAACCGTACACTTCAAGTTTGGAGCCATCGCTGAAACCAATGACTAGGTCACCAATTCGGTTCTCATCGACCGCAATAACTGTCACCGCAGGCATTTCTCCTTCGAATGAATGGGTAACCGGATCGACACCGCCAATGAAGCTCTCCCAAAAGACATCCTCTCGGCTCGGATGAGGGGATTCATACCAGGCATCCCAGTCGGATACTTCCTCCACGGGGTTCCAACGGTCGGAACTTCCGACAAGAATCTTGGAGTCACGTAAAAGTCTCCAAGTAGCTTGGACGTGAATTGCATATTGTCCCCAGGACTGGTTGTGGGTTCGTGTCACTTCTCCAAAATGAAGGTTGAGCACATTGGCAGCGTGACGGACGATTGATAGAGGTTGGCCAACCAATGCTGACGGATTGAGGGGGCTCACGACTTCCCGCCGGACAAAAGGGCTGGCTGGTTCGCTGTCGTCGCGGGAGTAAACGTCGAATCCGCACTCCAAGTTCAGCTTCGCAAGATCAGCCATCTGAGAAGGATCAAGCATCGGGCCACCATGGCCAATGCCCAGCCAGTAGCAACTGATGTCGGTTCGCCAACCTTCACTCTGAAGTCTCTCAAAACCGCTCTCCAATCCCCGAATCCGATCTAGGATCCAGTCGATATGGCGTCTGACATCCTTGGACTCTACTTCTCCCTTTGAGCAGAGGAACCAGCCGGAAATAGGACGCCGAACCTGTTTATCGCTGAAGACGTTGGTTCCCCTAACTTGGGACTTCGAAGGGGCGATTCCAAGCGTTTCAGTAACCGTTTCAGGAGAACCATCCGCATGATAGAATCTGAGGGTGGCGAAGGTCTCTGCACAGGTCGGATAATCGTCATCGTATTTGCACATTTTTATTCTACCTTCTTCGCAGTTCGTTCCTTGTGAATCTGCCGGTAACGCCGGGATCTTGCGAGGGGATTCTGATGGAGAACGCGGCGACGGATTGTCGGGAAGATCGCCGATGCAGGTTTTCGCGCCGGGCGGAAGGGAAACACCGGGTTTCCGCGCCTCGCGAGGGTGAGTGGTTTCCTCCAACCCCTCGGTGAGGGTCACCGAGGGGTTGGAGGATTGAGGCCGCCGGTCAGGGGCGGGTGACGGAGACCGTCTCGCTGCCGCGTTCGTTATCGGTATTCAGGATGACGTAGAGGCGGAAGCGGGCGGTGGCGCCGGAGGTGGCGAGGCCGGCGGCGGTGAGGAATTCCCGTGGCGCGGCCTTGTCCACCTGGTCCAGCACGCTCTCGGTTTCCGGATCATAGGCTGCGCCGGAGTTGCTGGTGCGGATCTCGTAGTGGGAGAGGTCGGCGTCATCCGAGGCGGTCCAGGTGAGGCGGGCTTGGGTGAGGCCTGCGTCCCACGTGCCGCTGGCGGTAACGGCGGCGGGCGTGTGGCCACTGAGCGGGTAGATCCGCGGCAGGCTGGTGACCAGCGGGTGGCCGGGGGCGAATCTCGCCTCCACCGCGGCGCGGTAGGCGGCCAGCACGCCGCGGGTGCGGTCCTGCACTTCATTGCGGCGGTCGCGGCCCACGGAGGCATCCACATCCGCATCCTCCGCCAGGTCGAACTTCTCGGAGAGGGTGGTGAGGCGGGTGACGAACTGCGCCTGCGTTTCTCCGGATTCCAGCGTCAGCGGAGTGGGCGTGAGCAGGGTGTTAGCGAGCTTCCAGCGCTGGCGCACGGACGTCATCGCGTTCATGAACGGCCCCTCGCCCTCGTTGACTCCCGGCAGCGCCGGCAGACGCGGGGCGATGTGGCGCAGCTTGCCCTCCGCGCGCACCTTGCGGCCGAATTCCTGCGCGGCGGCCAGGGCGGAGGCCTTGGATTCCGCGAGCACCGCGTCCGCAACATCGCCGCGCGCCACATCGTCGGCGATGCTGGCTGCGAAGCCGTCCAGATCGGCGATGAAATCGTCGATGACGACGATGCCCAGCGCCGGACCGGCGGGAGAGCGGGGATCGCTGATAGAGAGCGGGCCGTCGGCGTCGAGCTCGACATCGACATTGTCCCAATGGGCCTTGAAAACGTGCAGGGTGGGTGAGTATGAAGATGGACCGGATAGTGGCATATGCTTGATGGGTTAGGTTAGAGGCTGACGACGGTGAATCCGGACGCCGGAGACGGGCCATATCAGCTAGATCGCATACCAATAGACTCCCGCAGCTCGCCGCAAGGGAAATCTGATAGTACCTGTTATTCCGTTATTTCCGGTGGCAGTCCGCGCGCCTGCGGCAGCGCCCGTTCTCCCCGCTTTCTCGCTCTCTCCCGCTTCCTTTCCCGCTTCCTTTCCCGCCCCGGACGGGCGGCATGGCGCCCGATCTCCGGATTTTTCCGGCCATCGCCCGCCCTTTGGCAGCCCTGCTTCCCGCTTTCCCGGCCTGCTTTTCAAATTTCCCCCTCCATTCGACCGCTTTTTCAGCCGAAATTCTAAAAATACCCGTTAAAATGAATGGAAAGGGCGATAAAATTAAAAACAAGACCGCTAAAACGGACGCTCAGGCCAATAAATTTTAGAAAAAGGGCGTTGAAACGCCCGTCCAGACCGTCGAAATGGGCGTTCAGGGCGTTAAAATACCCGCCAAGGGCAATAAAACGTCCGTTCAGGCCGGAATCGCCGCAGTCCCCGCCCAAGGTCCCTCCCGATCGGGCGGGATCCCACGAGCAGACCCGCTGTCCCGGATCACTCGAACACTTTCACGCCTCCTAACTGCGAACGGAAGGGGGCGAATTCAAAGTGAACCGGTTCGGTTCGGATGATTAAAGGCCTGTCCCGCTGTCACGTGTCCCGCTGTCACGATTTTTTCTGCTCTGCCTCTTCTTGCGCATCCATGAGACAAACAGCCGCCCGATAATCCTCTTCAAACCAGTCAGGGAGCTCCGCGTCCGATGCCGATCGTATCGGGAAAACTTTGTCCTCTGCCGCAATCGAATAGCCGCTGTCGGTGCTCCGCACCGCGCGAGGCCACCCCTCGCCGGTTGGTCTGGTTCTAAATCGAATTGTCGTCGAATTGGCGACTGTGAACCAGAGCCGCATTACTTCGCGCTTCGGCAAGCGCCGCTTCGTGGTGTGGAACTGGACCGCCCGACCTCCATGCTCGATGATCAATAGACCTGGCGAATCTTCTGAGTCGTGCTCGAACCACCAACGCCCGACGAGATCATCGGGAAGTTTGATTTCGGAGTTCATTCTTGAGGCGAACGTTAAATGTGGTGGCACGGCGGTGCAAGACTCGGAGAGCGAAGCGAACGAGGGAGCTTATCCGCCGTTGCCACCCACGACGTGTTAGCCTTCTTCAGGAGTGATCGATGCAGGACGCACATAGTAGTTATCCCAATCTTCTTCCTTGCTGAGCGCGAATCCATGCCGCTGATAAAAACGATTGGAAGCACTCTCTTTCAGCGCGCCGACCAATACTGGAATGCCTCGCCGGTCGGCTTCGCTCGTGATCGAGCGCAAAACAATTCCGCCGATTCCGCGGCTTTGGTAGTCTGGATGCACATAGAGATGATCGAGCTGCAAACCTTCTGGCGTTGGCCGCGTAGCGTAAAAACCTACCTTGGCATCTTCGACGAGGATGAAGAGTGTATGCTGAGGGCTAAAATTGCTTCGCAATCGCTCGCGAGCTCTCATTGGATCAAAACGGCCGACGCGCTCAAGACTCTCGCGCATGGCTGCGACGCGAAAGTCGGCCAGCGCGTCGAAATCGGATGCGACGACCTGTAGAAATGTGACGTTCGGTAGCATAGGTTTTCTTGGCTAACAGTGTAATTAGTGCACCCATGCCAAGGATGGAGTGGATGCTTTAAGATCGGTTTAAAGGCAGCCGGGTGGAGATGGAAGGAAAATGGCTTTGCGGGAGGGAAGGGGGGCATGCCGCTTTTCCACGGGAAGAGGCGGAAGACGACTTGGGAAAAGGTTTTTCTTGTAACAGGGGCGGAGAAATCCACGTTCAGCGGAATTCAATTTTATGAAATCCGCGGTATTCTTCATTTGGATGGGCCTTCTGTCGTTGGGAGCTGCCGAGCTGAATGCCCGGATCGCGCCGCTGGCGGCGACCTATCGGAAACAGCTCGATGAGATTTCCAAGCGCGAGAGCGTGAAGCAGGGGGAGGCGCTCGCGGTCTATCTGGACGAGCTGAAGGCGGGCGAGGAGAAGGTGACGAAGAGCGGGGATGTGAAGGTGCTGGCCGTCATTACCAAGGAACGGGCGGCGATCCAGGCCGGCGCGCCGATGCCGGTGACGGACCCGGAACTGCCGCGGCTGTTGCAGGCGCAGCGGAAGACGTATTGCAAGGCGTACGATGAGGCGGAGGGGGCCATCGCGAAACAGAAGACCCAGCTGGATTCCAAGTATCTGGCGGCGCTGGCGAAGTATTCCGCAGCGGCGGCGACGGATCCGGCGCTGGCGGGCCAGATCGCGGAGGAGAAGAAGCGGGTGATGTCCGGAAACTTGGGGCCCATCACGAATTTACAAACCCAGATCGCGGGAACGCGTTGGCAGTCGCTTGTCGATCCGACAGTCATCGGCACCTTCAACGCGGAGGGGCGCTACATTCACTGGAAATACACCACGCCGGATCCTGAAACGGTGGTGGTGCACTGGAACGAGAACAGCAGCGAGGCCTACAAGCTGGGCAAGGACGGCAAGACGCTGTTTCGGAACGGGAAACCGGATATGAAGCTGACTCCGGCCGAGCCTGCGAAAAAATAGGGTCCGGACGAAGAGGATTTTCTCCCGGCGGATCAGCGACGTCTCCGGAGACTCACTTCAGCTCGTAAAAGACGGTGTGCACCGCGCCGGAGGATTTTTTCTTGTAGAAATAAATCTCGGCCTTGGTCGGGCGGAGGTTGGCGTTGACGTAGATGTGGGCGATGTCCGGATAGGGTTTCTCGAAAGTGGCGAGCTTGCCGTAGGCGATGTAGAGCGGGTAGTCGCCGTAAACGGGCAGCTTGCGGTCGGGCCATTGGAGTTCGCCTTTGGGGTTGATGGTGAATTTGATTTTGTCGCCGGGTTTGTATTTCGGGATGCCCGTGGGGATGGGGACGCCGCTGGGGGTGAAGCCGTTGGAATCGGACTTGGAGGAAACGACGCGCTTGACGGTGAAGGTGAAAGTTTTCCCGATGGGCAGGACGGCGGCGTCCTGGGCGGAGGCGGCGGGGATGGCGAGGAGACCGGCGACGGCGGTGAAGGCGGCGAGAAGCAGGGTTTTCATGGGGCGCGAGGGGGTGGAAATCATGAATCGGGATTGGATCGGAAACGGGATTTGTTTCAAGGAGGAAATCCCCTGTGCGGTGGGGAAAGCGGTCTTGCGAAGTGCGGGAAATGTCGGAAACTCCGCTAACATGAAAACCAGCGGAGGACGGCGATGAGGAATTTCCAATGCGGGAAATGCGGGGTGCGCGTGTTCTTCGAGAATTCGCGCTGCCTGTCCTGCCAGACGGATCTCGGGTTCGTCCCGGCGGATCTGGCGGTGGCCACCTTCCTGCCAGCTGCGGCGGACCTCACGCTCCAGCGGACGGATGGAGCGGGTCTCTATCGGCGCTGCGGGAACCACCAGACGGCGGGTGCCTGTAACTGGATGGTGCCGGCGGAGTCGCCGGTGCCTTTTTGTCCGTCGTGCCGGCTGAGTCACATCATCCCGGATCTATCAAAACCGGGGAACCAGCGGGCGTGGCTGAAGCTGGAAATGGCGAAGCGGCGGGTGATCTACAGCCTGCTCTCGCTAGGTCTGCCGGTGCGCTCGAAGGAGGAGGACGCGGTGGCCGGGCTGGCATTTGATTTCCTGGAAGACACGCCGCCCGGTGCTCCCGGCGATGACCACGTTTTCACCGGCCACGTGAACGGGCTGATCACCATCAATCTCGACGAGGCGGACGATCCGAAACGCGAGCTGGCCCGCGAGCTGATGGGCGAGATGTACCGGACGGTGTTAGGGCACTTCCGCCATGAGGTGGGGCATTACTATTGGGACTTGCTGGTCAGCGGCACGCCGCGGCTCGAGCAGTTCCGCACGGTGTTCGGCGACGAGCGGGCAGACTACAACTCGAAGCTCGGAAACCACTATGCGAACGGTGCGCCGCCGAATTGGCAACAGTCCCACGTTTCGCCGTATGCGGCGTCGCACCCATGGGAGGATTGGGCGGAAACCTGGGCGCACTACCTGCACATCATGGACACGCTGGAAACCGCAGCCAGCGAGGGCCTGATTCTCCAACAGGGCCCGGATCAGACAATTTTCCAGGCCCCCATCGGCCGGCCGTTTTCCGACATCGCCTCGCAATGGCGGGACGTCCGCCTGCTGCTCAACGGCCTGAACCGAAGCATGGGCCTGCCGGATCCCTATCCGTTCGTGCTGGCGGACGTGGTGATCCAAAAACTCACGCTCATCCACGACTGGGTGGCATTCCGCGAGCCGGTGGCGGGGGAGACACCTTCTGCGACCCCTGCCGGGGTCGGGATGAGTTCCTAACGAAATCCCCGGGTATTCGGCCGGAATACGGCCTCGACCCAGGGCTATAAGCTGGGACCCCTGCCGGGATGAAGAGGTGGTATTTTACTCCGGAGTCTTGGTTTCCTCTGCTTCTGCCTCGGTCTCGGTCTCGGTCTCGGTCTCGGTCTCGGTCTCGGCGGAAATTCCGGACTCTACGGCGGGCGGAGTGTCGTCAGTTAGAGTTGACTCGGTTTCTTCGGAGGCTTGGATCTCGCCGGAGGCTTCGGGAGATTCGGTTTCGATTTCTCCCTCAGGAGTTCCGGCTGTTTCCACCGGCACAGGCTCGGGGCTGCGGCCGTTGTTTTCGAGTAGGATGAAGACTTCCTGTTGGACGGCTTCGATGTCGCTGAGAGGGATGTTAGGATCCTTGACGATGAAGACCTCACCGGTTTTGCGGTGTTCATACACGCGGAGGATGCCGGTGGGGGTGCGCTGGCTGTCGGTCTCGCGGAGGAGTTTTTGGCGCTCCAGCATGACGGCGAGGATGAAGCGGGCGTTCTCGGTGTGGTCCTCGTCCTCTTCAACAAGGCGGGTGAGGATTTCCTCGGCGGAGAGTTTCTCGACGGGGTTGGCGGATTCGTTGCCGGTAGGGGCGGTGTATTTCGTCCGCCAGAAGGAGAAGGGGGCGTCGCCGGTTTCCTGATAGGTGGCCCAGCCGTCCACGCAGTAGTCGCGGCGGAGATAGCCACTGGATTCGGGATCGGGGAAGAGGGCGGTGACGATGGTTTCCCCATCGACGAAGGGGCGTTGGGCGGCGGCGCATTCGCGGCCACGGGAGCGGACATGCCAGGATTCTGCGAGAGCCATTTGAGATAGGGAATGTTTCAGTCGTTGCCGGGAACCAACCGGCGGAGGATGAGATAGATGGGCTGGCCGGTGATGCGGCGGCGGAAGAGATAAAGCCCGAGAATGGCAAAGGCAACATTGGGCAACCAGGCGGCGTGGACAGGTTGCAAGGTGCCGGATTCCCCCAGAGCGAGGGAAATGCTGGTGACGAGAAGCATCAAGCCGGAAAGGATGACGGCGAGGATGATCCCGCCACCGGGGCCGCGGCGGGAGAAGTGGACGGCCAGCGGAGTGGCAAGGAGGACGGTGACAAGGCAGGTGAAGGGCAGCGCCCAGCGGTGGTGCCACTGGGTGAGGTAGGGGGCGGGGTTGGCGAAATGGCTGTTGGAACGGAGCCAGGTGGTGAGATCGGGGATGCCGAGGTAGGCGGCGCTGAGGCCGGGCTTGATGAGCTGGAACGGGGTTTCCGACCAGTCGTCGATGACCCGCGGGCCGGGTGACTTTTCGAAAACCGGCGGCTGGCCGGGGGTGAAAGTGCCGACGACGGCGTCCTGGAAGGTCCAGCGGTGGTTGCCGCGTTCCCAAGTGGCGCGCTTGGCGGTGAGGCGGCTTTTGAGGGTTTTGTCAGGGTGGGAGGTGGTGACCTCGACGTCGGTGAGCGGGCTGCCCATGTAATAGTCCTGGGGAAAGGCTCCGATTTTCCAGAGGCGGAGGTTGGCGGGATTCCGATAGAGAACGTTGGTGGCCTCGACGGCTTTCTTGCCCCCGGCTTCGGCGAGGATTTCCTTGACGCTGCCCTCGGCGATGGGGGCCCAGTGGTAGTTCAGGCCTAGGCTCAGCAGGCTGAAGAAGACACCGGCGAGGATGAGCGGCAGGGTGATGCGGACGATGCTGCGCCCGGACTGGACCATGGCGATGATTTCGCGGTTGCCGGACAGTTTTCCCAGTGAATAAAGCAGGGAAAGCAACAGGCTATAAGGCATGAGCAGGAGGAAAACGGCGGGCGAGCGGGCGGCGTAGAAGGAGAGGATGGTCTTGAAGACGTTTTTCGAATCGCGGAAATCGCCGATCTTATCGCCGAGGTCCATGATGAGCCAGATGAGAACCAGCGAGGAAAGGCAGATGGCGAAGATGCCGGCGAACTCGCGGGCGATGTAGCGGTCCAGCGTGCCGCCGAGGGCGTAAATCAGGCTGGCGAAGGCGGGGAGGAAACAAAGGGCGCGCAAAATCAACGGGCGCAGTTCGTGGGTGGGGATGTCGGAATCCGGGAAGCCGATGAGCTGGCGGGCGACGGCATCCGTTTCCAGAGGAACGAGGAAGCGGCAGAGCAAGGCACCCAGCGCGGCCAGTACCAGGGGGACAAGGAATCGCATGAAGTGGTGGCGGAAAAAAATCATGGGGCGGGCCGCGTGGCGCAGAGACTGGAGCTGATGGGGGAGGGGTGTCGAGTGTGTTATCGGCGGTGTAGGAAGTTGCGGCTTGGCAGGAGGGCGAATGCGGGATGCGATGGCCGGGAGATGATTTCCATCACCGAAGGCACCCCGATCCCCGGCTTCAGCGATGGGGTGCGGGACGCGTTTTCGCGGAAGGGAATGTTGGCGAAATCGCGGGATTTCGAATACCGGCCGCAGCAACAGGAACTCGCGGTGGCGGTGGCGGAGGCGTTGATCGGCGCAAGTCCGCTGGTGGCTGAGGCGGGAACGGGTGTTGGGAAATCGCTGGCGTATCTGTTGCCGGCGGCGCGGTTCGCGCTGGAGACGGGGCGGAAGGGGATCATTTCGACGCATACGATCAATTTGCAGGAGCAACTGGTGCGAAAGGATATCCCGATCGTTCGAAAAGTGCTGTGCGAGGAGCTGCCGGCGGTGCTTCTCAAAGGCAGGCACAATTACCTTTGTCCGCTGCGGCTGAGGCGGGCGCTGGAGCAGGCGGCGGATCTTTTCACGGGGACGGAGAACGAGGAGTTAGAGGCCATCCTCAGGTGGTCGGAATCGACGCGGGACGGCACGCTGAGTGATCTGGATTTCCAACCGCAGATGAAAGTGTGGCTGCAAGTGTGCAGCGAGGCGCATCTCTGCACGGCGCGGCATTGCGGACCGCGGGGGAATTGCTTTTTTCAAGAGGCTCGCAAGGCGGCGGCGGATGCGAAACTGGTGGTGGTGAATCACACGTTGTTCTTCGCGCTGCTGAATACGGATGAGCTGGAGGGGGACGAGGAGGATGCGAAGAAGGTGGGTGGGTTTTTATTTCCGAATGACTTCGCGGTGCTGGACGAGGCACACACGATCGAGCAGGTGGCGGCGGTGCAGTTAGGCCTGCGGGTGTCGCAGGCGGGGTTGCGTTTCGATTTGCAGCGGCTCTATCATCCGCGGACTCGCAAGGGGCTGCTGAAGGCGTTCCGCAGGGCGTCGGCGCTGACGGCGGTGGAGGAGGCACTGGTCGCGGCGGACCGGTTTTTCCATCAGGTGGGGGATGTGGCGAAGTTCGGGAATTTTTCGAAGGAGTGCCGTGTTAGGGAGTCGGAAATTGTTTCGAACACGTTGGCGGCACCATTGCGGAACCTCTGGCTGGAAATCGACAATCTCGCGGCGGACGTGGAGTCCGAGACGACGCGCGCGGAGCTCCAGGACGCGTCCCGGCGCTTGCGGGAGGCTCATGGCTCGGTCGGCGTTTTTCTCGATCAATCCACGGACGACAGCGTTTACTGGGTGGAGCGCAGCGGCCGCGACGAGCAGCAGTTCAGCCTGCACGCCGCGCCGGTGAACGTGGCGGAGAAACTGCGGCCCTTGCTTTTCAATGGCAAAAAAAGCCTCGTTCTAACGAGTGCGACTTTGGGCGTCGGCGATCCGAAGCTGGGCTATTTCCGCGGCCGCGTGGGTGCGGAAAAAGCCCGTGCCTTGTGCATCGGCAGCCCGTTCGACTACCAGCGGCAGATGAAGATCCGGATCTACAAATCCGTGCCGGATCCGGGGACGCCACGTTACGACGAGCTGCTGGCGGAGGGCATCCGTCAGTCGCTGCTAGAGAGCGACGGGCGGGCATTCGTGCTGTTCACCAGCTACCGGACGATGCGTGACGCGGCGCAGCGGTTGGAGCATTTTTTCCGCACCCAAGGGTGGAGGATTTTCATCCAGGGCGATGGCATGCCGCGCCACCGGATGATCGAGGAATTCCGCAACGACGTGCACAGCGTGTTGTTCGGCACGGATAGTTTCTGGACGGGAGTCGATGTCCCGGGCGAGGCGCTTTCCAACGTGGTGGTGACCCGCCTGCCGTTCGCGGTGCCGGATCATCCGCTCACGGCGTCGCGGCTGGAAGCCATCGAGGCGGCAGGAGGGAATCCGTTCATGGACTACTCGGTGCCGGAGGCGATTTTGAAAATGCGCCAGGGCGTGGGACGGTTGATCCGGACCGAGCGCGACAAGGGGCTGGTATGCATCCTGGATAACCGGATTCTAACGAAGCGTTACGGCCAGGCGTTCCTCAAAGCGCTGCCCGACGCACCGGTCGAGGTGATCGGATAGGTCGTGTTAGGCTCCGAGGGGTGCGAGCCGCGAGATCGTGGTTTTCAGCAAGGCGCTGTCCCACTGGCCGGGCGCGGTCGGCGTGGATCCAAGGTAGCCATAGTTCAGCACGCTGCCGCTTTGAGCACAGAGCAGGCGGGAAACCGGAGCCAGCGGTCCCATTCCCATGGTGGAAACGGCGATTTCACGATGGGCGAGTTGGAACTCAGCGAGCCGCGCGAGATCCGCCGGTGATCCCAACCTGGCGGCGGCCTTGAACACCGCGGCTCCGGCTTCGACAGCGCGGGCTTCTGCCGCCTTCAGGGCAGTTAGGTCGGGGAGCTTTTCGAAATCATGGCAGGAAGCGATCCACGGAATCTTCCCGTCACGGATTTCATCCAGAATTGAAGCCATTTCCGGAATGCTGGCCACCTCGATGTCGATCATCGCGGCATCGTCGAGGACTTCCATCAGCAGTTTCATCCGAGTGGCCGCATCCAGCGATCCTGCACCGCCTTCGTCACCCCTGCGGGCGGTGAACAGCAGCGGGAAATCCATCAGATGGGCCCAAGTGGCGGGATCGATTTTTCCGCATTCCGCCAGGAGCAGATCGAGCCGGATCTCGGCGATGTCGCACGACTCCTGCACCGTCGCTAACGGCGAAGCGCGCAAATCCCTTGAGCTGCCGAAACTCCCAACCACTTTGGGGGACCGGCTATCCATCTGAAATCTCACGTGCGTCATGACGAAGTGAAGCGCGGCAAATGGTGGCACGTCAATCGCTTGTGGCGGGTGCGGAATGCACGTGTATTTACTTCGAATGAAATTTTATCGGCAAATCGTCATTTTCTCTGGTCAACCCGAAACACAGTTCCCTAGTTTCCTTCAAAACCCACACCGTATGAACGTTCTCCTGCGCAAATCCCTTTCACTCTCCGCTTCCGCCATCATCGCCGCACTCACGATCGGCAGCGCCTGCGGCCAATCCTCGAAAGTCGTTGGGGAAAAGCCCCTGTTCGACGATCTTCCGTCGCCGGAATTTTCCGGAGGGAAACAAAAAAGCTTCAAGCCCAAGGATTGGCTGGAGATCGAAGCCGGCCTCAAAGTGTCCCTCAGCCCCGAGCCACCGTCGAAGACCTGTGAGAAGCTCACGGTGAAATGGTACATCGCGGTCAAAAACCCGGAAAAATCGGGGACGATGCTCCTCCTGACCAAGGACATCGATTACGTGAACATTCCTTTGGACGAAGTCATCTATTGCTCGGTTTATCTCTCCCCGGGCTCGATCAAGCGTCTCACTGGTTCCGACAAGGGCGGCAAGGGTGCCGTGGAATACGTCGGCTATGAAGTGCTGGTCAATGGCGTGAAGGCCGCCGAGGAAACCAGCAAGGGCAAGGTGGGTTGGTGGCTCGTGGCTTCGAAGAGCATCTCCCGTGACGACAGCGTGCCGCTTCTCAACAAGTCTGAAACGCCCTTCAGCAATATGTGGTTCGACCGTTATGCCGAAGTTGCCGCGGAGCGCCGCTGAACCGGGTCTTTCGATATCGTCCACACCACCCGTTTTTCTTTTATCTCAATCGCATCATGGCTGAAAACCAGACCACCGTCGCACTCAATATCGGATCCCAACGCATCGGCATGGCCGTTTTCGAGGCATCGAAAAACGGCAGCCTGATTCTCAAGGCCTATGATTCGGAAACCATCGTCGCCGATCCCGCACTCGATTCATCGAGGATTTCCCAATCACGGGTCGCGATCGCGGATCTCGCCAGCCGGCTCAAGGTGGGAGGCTCGAAAGTCCGTTACGCCATTTCCGGACAATCGGTTTTCACCCGCTTTGTCAAACTCCCGCCGCTTCAGGAAGACAACATCGAGCAGCTCGTCACCTTCGAAGCGCAGCAGCACGTTCCTTTCCCGTTGGCCGAAGTAGTCTGGGATTACGAACTCATCGAAGGCGCTGACGAGAAAGAAGTCGTCATCGTCGCCATCAAGTCGGACGCGCTCGATGAGATCAACTCGGCGGTCAACGACTCCAATCTGGGGACCTCGGAAGTGGATGTCGCGCCGATGGCGATCTACAACTCCTTCCGCGCGACTTACGGAAATCCGGAAGAGCCGATCCTGTTGATCGACATCGGAGCCAAGACCAGCAATCTTCTCTACATCGAGGGCCGCCGCTTCTTCACCCGCAGCATCGCCATCGGCGGTGGCGCGGTTACCGCCTCGATCGCCAAGGAATACGGCATTTCCTTCACCGAAGCCGAGCATCAGAAAATCTCCAATGGTCTCGTTGCCCTCGGTGGCGGTCATACCGAGCAAATGGACGAAGCTGTCGCGGCCCTGGCGATGGTGATCCGCAATGCGCTGACCCGGATCCCTGCGGAAATCGCCCGGACCACGAATTACTACCGCGCTCAGCACGGTGGAAGCGCTCCACGCCGGATCCTGCTCGCGGGCGGCGGTGCGAACCTTCCCTACACCCTCGAATTTTTCCAAGAGAAGCTGAATCTACCTGTCGAGTATTTCAATCCGGTTAGAAATGTCTCTATCGGCAAAGGCGTCGACGCCGCGGTGATTCAACGCGAAGGCCACTTGATGGGCGAGCTCGTCGGACTCGGTCTGCGCGGCATCGGCAAATCGACGATCAACATCGATCTCGTTCCCGGTGTCGTGGAGCAATCCCGTGCGGCGGACCGTCGCAAGCCGTTCCTGATCGGTGCCGCCGCCGTCCTGTTGGGTGGCATGGCGGCGTGGGCGGTTTTCCAGAATCTTGCCGGAGCTACAGCCAATGAGAAAAAAGTCACGATGGAAGAACAGCGTGACTTTCTCAAGCCGGTGAAGGAAGACATCGACAAGTTGATGAGCAAGGAAGGGGCGCTCAGCAAGATCGCCTCCGGCTACACCAACGCCGAGTCGGACCATGTCTTCTGGATCGATCTTCTCAATGAGGTTCGTGGCGCATTCGCCAGCGATGCGGTTTGGATCACTGACCTTGAGCCGCTTTTTGGCTATGATCCTTTGGCGGAAGCGCCGGAGGGCGGCAAGCCGAACGCCAAGGCGAAATCCGGCAAATCCATCGTCAAACCGGAATTTGCCACCACCACTTACGGTGCGTCTTCGATGGCCGACATCAAGATCGAGGCTCCCGTCCAGGCGAATGGTAGAAATGTGAAGGCTCCTCCAGCCGCGCAAGTGCTGATCACTGCCAACGCCGTCCGGATCAAGGGCTTTTGGCGGGAAACGCCCAAGAGCCAGAATGTGGTGTCGGAGTTGCTGAAAAACCTCCGCGACAAGTCCACAAGCTTCAGTTTCAAGGTGAAAAACCCCAAAGGAGGTGAGGACATGCCCCTGAGTGATGATCGCATTCTCGACATCACCGTCGCCGGCAAGCCCGGAGAATTGGGATTTCCATTTGAAATCACCCTGCCTCTGGCACGTGAAGTCGCCGTCAAGTGAGATTGATCAACATTTTGCCATCTGAATTATGAGTTGGATCAAGGAAAACAAATTTTTAGCCGCCCTCGGCGGAGGTACCCTCGCGGGAGTGATTCTGTTATATTTCGTGGGTTCGCAAGGCGCGGGCCGTTATGAGAATGGAGAATTGGAATACACGACCGCGGCGGACGAAGCCACGGGCTACGAGAGAGGGCCGCTCTATCCGAAACCGGAAAACCGGGACGCGAAGCGCAAGGCCATCGACGACTACAAGGCGGCGGTGGAAACGCTGCAAAAGTCTTTCCAACAGTTCCGTCCGGAAGCGATCACCAATAGCTCGCCGCAAGAGTTCACCAACAAGTTGCTGGCGGCGAATACCGAAACCCGGGCCGCTTTCGAGGAAGGTAATACGCTGGTTCCCGAGGCCTACTTTGTCGGATTTGAGAAATACAGAACGACGCTCGCATCTGAAAACTCGACGGGGGTTCTCGACTATCAGCTGGGCTCCGTGAAGAATCTCATGATGGCCTTGGCCAAGGCCCGTCCGACGGAATTGAAAAATATCCATCGCCCGGAACTTCCCGAGGAATCCGGACAGACTTATGCCGCCGGCGACGCCGTGGCGCGTCCTTTTCCGTTGGAAATCAATTTCACGGGAACGGAGAAGTCCGTTCGCGAGTTTGTCTCCGCGATTACCAAGCCGGACAAACAATTTGCGGTGATCCGGTCTCTGCGCATCGGCAACGACAAGAAGGATCCGCCACGTGCGGCGGATGCTGAGTTTGAAAAACCGGCCGCCGCGGCACCCGCTGCCGCCTCCGGTGGATTCTCCGGAGACTTTGTGCTGCCGGGTGACGAGCCTGCGGAAGCCGCCAAGCCTGCGGAAGTGGCGCCTGCTCCGGATGCCGCGCCAAAGGCAGCCGATTCCGGCCGGATCCTTTCACAGGTTCTCGGCAACGAGGA
This sequence comes from Verrucomicrobiota bacterium, assembly GCA_040386755.1. GTDB lineage: Bacteria > Verrucomicrobiota > Verrucomicrobiia > Verrucomicrobiales > Akkermansiaceae > Luteolibacter. The sequence goes on from JAZKEY010000005.1 coordinate 91,900, forward strand.
ACTGCAGGTGTTTCTCCGACTTGATGTCCTTCAGTTTCTTCCTGAGAAGAAGCTTCCTTAAACCCTTCGAACGCCCCATCTCAGACCATGTCCTGGTTCTCTAAGAATTACGAAAAAGCCGCCTTGGGCGGTGCTGTTGCCGTCGCTTTGGGCCTTGCCTACTTGGGCTGGTCCAAATACGCCGGAGTTGAAGACGCCTTCGCCATCGTCCTCAAGGGAGATGGCAATTCCAATGCCGCCGTGCGTGAGGCGGATCTTATTCCCAAGGTGCTTCAGTCGCTGAAGCTCGACCGGACCTGGGAGCAAGCGGTGACTGACGACCGCCCGGTGGACCTCTTCACGGGGATCCCGCTTTTTGTTTCCAGCGCCGCACCCGAGAAACCGATCGACCCGCTGGAAAAAGGCGGAGCGCCGGTTCATCCGCCGATTCCCAATATCTGGTGGATCGAAAATCGCTTGGATCCGGGATTCGCTGACTCCCCGAGCCGGGATCCTGATAGCGATGGCTTCTCTAACGTTGAGGAGTATGAAGCGAAGACTGACCCTAACAGTTCGAAGTCGGTTCCTTCGCTGGTTGCGAAACTGATGTATGTCCGCGACGAGAGTCTTGCTTGGGTGATCCGTCCGAGCTTCGGCGGTGACGGGGGAACTTTTCCATTCACCTATGAGGATTCCAAGAAAGGTGTGAACAAAACCGGTGCCGCCAACATGATCGCTCCCGGCGAGCTGTTCTTCGCGGCCGGCGTGATGCAGAATCGCTTCAAGCTGCTGGGATCGGAAGTGCGCAAAGTGATGAACCCGCGCACCAAAGCGGAGGGCGATGTCACGATTGTCCGCATCGAGGATCAAAAGCCTAACAAGAAAGGCGCGATCTATGAATTTCCGGCACCTCTCTCCGAACAACTCAAGGGGGACCATGTCAAATATGACCGGACGGCGATCTTCTCGCTCGAAGCCCTCGGCTTGAACGGCAAGGAACAAAAGGTTGAGGAAAACACCACCTTCGGCCTCCCCTTCGACAGCCCCAAGAAGGATTATCTCCTCAAGACGGTCACTCCCGCCATGGTGACCATCGAATACACTGATGCCGACGGGCAGAAGAAAACCCTCGAAATCACCAAGGGCAGCCTCCCGAAACTGGGTGAGTAACATCCCTTAAAAAATCGCTTTCCAAAACTCGTAAACATCGCCAGAAAACCTCAGCTCACTATGCAAAAAACGCCAATGTATCGATCCAGTCGCTCCGCCCTCGCGTTGATGGCCGTGGCATCTTCCATGCCCGCCACCGTTACGGTTGCCACCGCCGGCGAAGGCGGCTCCAGCCTCAGCGGACTCGCCCAGCGTGAAATGATCCGTCGTCAGGATGCCGTAACAGAGGCGGACGCTCTTTTGGCCGAAGGCCGCGCCGCTTATGCGAAAGGCGACTATCAGCAGGCGGTCGACAAGTATCGTCAGGCGCTTGACCGTCTTCCCGACGCACCGATGGTTTCGGATCGCCGCCAAGCCTACATCGCGCATTTGGGCGATGCGAGTGTGGCGCTTGCGATGCAGCATCGCAAGGTTGGAAAGTATGCCGAAGCCCGCACCTTGCTTGAAGGCGTGCTCGCCGTCGATCCGAACAACGCCGACGCAAAACGCGAGCTCGACTATCTGGACGATCCGATCCGCACCAATCCTGCGCTGACCTACGAACTGACCCAGAACATCGACAAGGTCCGCCGCGGCCTCTACACGGCGGAAGGCAATTTCAACCTCGGTAAATACGACGAGGCCAAGCGCGAGTATGAAAACGTCCTCCGCATCGACAGCTACAACTCGGCGGCCCGCCGGGGGCTCGAGCGCGTCGCACAAGCCCGGTCCGACTACTATCGCGCCGCTTACGACCACACCCGTGCGGAGCTTCTCAGCCAGGTGGATGCCGCATGGGAACTCTCGGTCCCACCGGATGCTCCAGTGCTCGGACCTGACAACTTCGGTTCCGGCGATGTGACGGACGGTGTTGCTTATATCACTGAAAAACTCCGCCGCATCGTGGTCCCGCGGATTGACTTCGAAGACACTACCGTGGAGGAGGCGATTGATTTCCTTCGGATGCGTGCTGCGGAACTCGACACCACCGAGCTCGACCCTGCCAAGAAAGGTGTCAACTTCGTGATCCGCCGTCCGCGTCCAGGTGCTGGCGGTGCCGCTGATGCAGGCACGGATCCCGCGGCCCCGGGCGTGGAAGCCGGCCTTCCAGGTGCGGCAAGTGATCCGGGAGCACTCCGGGTGCGTGAACTCCGCATCCGCAACGTGCCTCTCGCTGTTGCCCTCAAATACATCTGTGACCAAACCAAGCTCCGCTACAAGGTGGATGACTTCGCGGTCACGCTGGTTCCACAAACCGAAACCGGCGAAGACATTTTCACCCGCACGTTCCGCGTGCCGCCGGACTTCAACGCCGCGTTGGACAGCGGTGCGGGTGCCGCCGGTGGAGGTGGAGAAGTGGATCCGTTTGCCGAACCGGCCTCCGGTGGTGCGACAAAATTGCAGGCCCGGCCTCCAATTCTGGATCTCCTCAAACAAGCCGGCATCGCCTTTGCCGAAGGCAGTTCGGCGACGTTGAGCAACTCCGGTGTGCTGTTGGTCACCAACACCCCGTCGGAACTCGACAAGGTCGAGCAGCTTGTCCAGACGATCGGCAGCAGCAAGCCGAAGCAGGTGAAAATCACCACCAAGTTTGTCGAAATTTCCCAAGAGAACAACGACGAGCTGGGATTCGACTGGATCATCAGTGGTGTCAATCTTTCGAACACCGTGTTCGCCAGCGGCGGCACCAAGGGTAACCAAGGCGGCCGCACGGGAGCTGACTTCATCAGTCCTGTCAACGGCACGACGATCAACGGGGTTCCTGCCAACCCGACCCAAGTTGCGGAAAACGTCCTGACCAACGGTCTCCGCAGCGGTGACCAAGCGACCAACCGTAACAGCATTGATGCCATCCTCAATAACCCGAACCGGACCGCCCAGCAGGCCAACGTAGCTCCGGGCATCATGGCTCTCACCGGTCTCTTTTCCGACGGACAAGTGCAAATGATCATGCGCGGTCTTGCTCAGAAAAAGGGCACCGACCTGATGACGGCACCCTCGGTCACGGCCAAGTCCGGCCAGAAGGCGACGATTGAAATCATCCGTGAATTCATCTATCCGACCGAATACGAACCCCCGGAACTTCCGAACAGCACGGGCAGCACCGTGAGCGGCGGCTTGCTCGGTGGTGGTGGATTCGGCGGCGGTGGCGGCTCCAGCTTCCCCGTCACCCCGGCCACGCCGACCGCGTTCGATACCCGCAATACCGGTGTCACGCTGGAAATCGAGCCGACGATCGCTGAAAACGATTTCGTGGTCGAACTTCGGTTCGTTCCTGAAATCGTCGAATTCGAAGGATTCATCAACTACGGTAGCCCGATTCAATCGCCTTCCACGGATGCCTTGGGCAATCCTGTCACCTCGGTCATCACCGAGAACCGGATCGAAATGCCTGTTTTCTCGGCACGCCGGGTCAACACCGCACTCACCATTTATGACGGCTACACCGTAGCCGTCGGTGGTCTGATCCGCGAAGACGTGCAAAACGTCGAAGACAAGGTGCCGATTCTGGGTGACATCCCAATCATCGGTCGCTTGTTCCAATCGAAGTCCGAAAACCACATCAAGAGCAACCTGATCATCTTCGTCACGGCGCAGATCATCGATGCGACCGGACGCCCGCTGCGCGGTGCGGATTCGGTCCAGCAGGTGCCGGTCTCGACCGGTGGTGGTGTTGGTGGTGACGACCTCGGGGTTCTCCCCGAGCTGCCGCAATAAAGCATTCCGCAAAATGGATTCCAGACGGGCGAAGGAGAAATCCTTCGCCCGTTTTTTTTTATAGTGGTTTCGTTGTTTGCTTGATTCGGTGAATCACCTTCCGGACTCTTCATCCCATGCGGGTAATGGCACTGACGGGCGGAATCGCATCCGGGAAATCCACCTTTTGCCTCCTGCTTCGCCAGTGTCTGCCGTCGGTGGAGATCTTCGATTGCGATGCCTCGGTTCACGCAATGCTGGAATCGGACCCGGAGGTGGCGGGATTGCTTGCCGAAGCGTTCGGAAACGAAGTGCTCGACTCACAAGGACTGGTGGATCGAGGCTGGCTGCGCGAGCGGGTCTTTGCGGACAATGCCGCCCGCAGCAAACTTGAGGCTATCCTGCATCCGCGGGTCCGGCAGGAATGTCTTGATTCCCGGGAACGCGCTGCTACACGAGGGGCGGAATTATTCGTGGCAGACGTTCCGCTCTTGTTTGAGAAGGGATTCGATTTCGGTCAAACGCAGGTGCTCGTTGTCGCTTCCACCCGTTCCACCCAGATCCAGCGGCTCAAGGCGCGCAGCGGTTTTGATGATCTCCTGATCGAGTCCATCCTCGCGGCGCAACTTCCGGTTCAGGAAAAAATGTCCCGTGCGGACATGGTTTTTTGGAACGAAGGACCTCCCGCTGTCATCTACTCCCAAATCCGTCGTTTCTCCCAAGCATTTCCCATGACCCTTCCTAACAAATCCGAATCACCGGCCGTCACTCCTGTTGCCGAAGCTCCGCCGGTCCCGGCGTCCATCGACATCAATCAATTTCGTCTCAAGTCTCTGGCAGAGCTTCAGGCGATGGCGGAAGCCGTGCCGGCCAGAATCCAGGGTGGCATTCCGAAGAGCCAGTTGGTTTACGAGCTTCTCTGTTTCTACGGTCACGAGGGAACCGGACTGGTCTGCGAGGGGATTCTCGAACAGGCGAAGGACAATTTCGCGATGTTGCGCGACCCGCAACGTAGCTTCCGGCCGGGACCGGACGACATCCACCTCGGCACCAACCTGATGCGGGACCACGGTCTGCGCGTGGGCCAATGGGTGAAGGTCCGCGTCCGTGCCCCGCGCGAGCGGGACAAGTATCTATCAGGTTATGAGGTGATTGAAGTCGAGGGCATGCCCGTTGCCGATTTCCAACCGAAGAAGGAATTCGACAAGCTCACTCCGCTGTTTCCGGATCAACGGATCCACCTCGAAGGCGAAGGCGTTGATTTCCTCGGGGTGCGGGTGATCGATCTCATCGCGCCGTTAGGGAAGGGCCAGCGCGGGATCATTGTCGCTCCTCCTCGCGGCGGGAAAACGATTTTGCTCAAGCAAATCGCCCGTTCGATCCGCAAGAATCATCCCGACGCGGAACTCATCATCCTGTTGCTCGACGAGCGGCCGGAGGAAGTCACCGATTTCGAGGAAACCGTCGGTTCACAGGTGTATGCTTCAACCTTTGATGAATCTCCGCGCCGCCATGCGCAGGTGGCCGATCTGGTGATCGAACGTGCCAAGCGTCTGGTCGAGCAAGGCAAGGATGTGATCCTCCTGCTGGATAGTCTGACTCGCCTCGCTCGTGGCCATAACTCGGCGATGCAGGGTGGTCCCATCGGTTCCGGCGGTGTCAGTCCGGTGGCTTTGCAGAAGTCGCGCAAGTTTTTCGGCACGGCGCGAAATGTCGAGGAAGGTGGCTCGCTGACGATTCTTGCGACGGCACTGGTCGAAACGGAAAGCCGTTTGGATGATGTGGTTTTCGAAGAGTTCAAGGGCACCGGAAACATGGAAGTCCGCCTCGACCGCGAGCTCGCCGAACGCCGGGTTTTCCCCGCGATCCACATTCCGCAATCGGGTACCCGCAATGATGATCGTCTCTATCATCCGGATGAGTTTTTGAAAGTGGTCGATATCCGCAAGCAGCTCGCGGGCCTGCCCATCGGCGATGCCATCGAGACCTTGTTGAGCAATCTCAAGGCGACGAAAACCAACGCCGAATTGTTGCTGCGCGGACTCCGCTAAACAGCCGTATCCGATGGGTTTTCCCGTGCGTGTTTTCACGCCTGAAACCCCGTGTTTTTCCGGCAACTGCTTCATTGACACCCCTATGCCGCCTGCATAGCCTCCCGCGCCTTGTGCTGGGCCGGGTCAATGTTTTTCCGGGTTTCCAGCAATCAATGCTACAAACTCGATATCACCACAACGATGGCAACCAAAAAGAAGGCAGCAAAACCAGCGGCCAAGAAAACTGCTCCGAAAGCCGCCAAGTCCGCGGTCAAAAAATCCGCAGCGAAGAAGACCGTCTCCACCAAGAAGGTCAAATACGTTTACAGTTGGGGAGCCGGTAAGGCTGACGGCAATGGCAGCATGAAGCCCCTTCTCGGCGGCAAAGGCGCCAACCTCGCTGAAATGACCCGCATCGGTCTGCCGGTGCCTCCGGGCTTCACGATCTCCACCGAGGTCTGCACCTACTTCTACGATAACAAGCGTACTTACCCGGTCTCTCTCCAAGCGGAGATGGAAGCCGGCGTGAAGAACATGGAGAAAATCATGGGCGCGAAGTTCGGCGATGCGAAGGGCATGCCGCTCCTCGTGGCCGTTCGTTCCGGTGCGCGTGATTCCATGCCCGGCATGATGGACACCATCCTCAACCTTGGCCTCAACGACGCGACCGTGCTTTCTCTAGCAGCCGTCACCAAGAACGAGCGCTTCGCATGGGATTGTTATCGCCGCTTCGTCCAGATGTATGGCGACGTCGTTCTCGGCGTGCAGAAGACCGAAGGTGAGGACCACGAGCCGTTCGAAGTCGAAATCGAATCCTACAAGCATCACAAGTATGGAAAAGACATCGTCGATTCCGATCTAACCGCTGACGACCAGAAGGAACTCGTCAAGCGTTTCAAGGCCCTCGTCAAGAAGCGCACCGGGCACAGTTTCCCGAGCGATCCATGGGACCAACTCCGCGGTGCCGCCGGCGCCGTCTTCGGTTCCTGGATGAACGACCGCGCGATCGTCTATCGCCGCAAATATAACATCCCCGCCGCATGGGGCACCGCCGTCAACGTGCAGGCCATGGTCTATGGCAACACCGGCGACACCTCCGGATCCGGCGTCGCCTTCACCCGCGACCCTGCCAACGGCAAAAACGAATTCTGGGGTGAATACCTCATCAACGCCCAGGGCGAAGACGTCGTCGCCGGTGTCCGCACTCCGGAAAACGTCAGTACCCTCAAGGCCGCACTGCCAAAGCCATACGCCGAGCTGATGAAGGTCCGCAAGATCCTCGAAAGCCACTTCAAGGACGTGCAGGACATCGAGTTCACCGTGCAGGAAGGCAAGCTGTTCATGCTGCAAACCCGCAACGGCAAGCGCACCGCCGCCGCTTCCCTCAAGTTCTCGATGGACATGGTGAAGGAAAAACTCATCGACTGGGAAACCGCCATCCTGCGCAATCCTGCCGAACAGCTTGAGCAGCTCCTCGCACCGATCTTCGATCTAGCAGACGTTGCGAAGGCCAAGACCCTCGCCACCGGCCTTCCCGCCGGTCCGGGTGCCGCTTCCGGCAAGATCTATCTGAATGCCGATCGCGCCGTGCTCGCCGAAGCACGCGGTGAGAAGGTTCTGCTAGTCCGCACCGAGACCAGCCCGGAAGACCTCCGCGGCATGATCGCTGCGGAAGGCATCCTCACCTCCAAGGGTGGTGTCTCGTCCCACGCAGCACTCGTCGCCCGTCAAATGGGCAAGGTCTGCGTTTGTGGAGCGGGCGGAGTCGACATCAACTACGAAAAACTCACCGTTACCGCTTCCGGCAAGGTGTTCAAGGAAGGCGACTACATGAGCATCGACGGCACGAGCGGCAAGGTCTTCGGCGGCGAGCTGAAAACCGCACCATCGGAAATCATCACCGGCATTGTCGATGGCGACAAGAAGGCGATGGCCACCGAGAAATTCAAGGGCTTCCAACAGCTCATGAAATGGTGTGAACAAGCGACCCGCATGTCCGTCCGCACCAATGCCGACACCCCGGAGCAAACCCGCATCGCACTTGCGTTCGGAGCAAAGGGCATCGGTCTCACCCGCACCGAGCACATGTTCTTCGAAGGCGACCGCATCGACGCGATGCGCGAGATGATCCTCGCCACCACCCTCGAAGCGCGTAAAGCCGCCCTTGCGAAACTCCTGCCCTATCAGCGCGAGGATTTCACCGGCATCTTCACCACGCTCAAGGGCCTGCCCGCGACCATCCGCCTTCTGGACCCACCGCTTCACGAATTCCTTCCGCACAGCAAGGAGCAACAGCTCGACCTTGCGAAGAAGCTGGGCGTCAAAGTGGAAACCATCATCCAGCGCGTCCACGACCTCCACGAGTTCAACCCGATGCTCGGTCACCGCGGTTGCCGTCTCGGCATCGCCTATCCGGAAATCACCGAGATGCAGGCACGTGCCATCTTCGAAGCCGCCGCTGACGTGGCGAAGAAGAAGATCAAGGTGAAGCCCGAGGTCATGATCCCGCTCGTCGGATTCAAGCGCGAGTTCGACCTCCAGGCCGAGATCGTCCACCGCGTCGCCAAGGAAGTCATGGCCGAGAAGAAGATCAAGTTCGACTATCAGGTCGGCACCATGATCGAAGTCCCGCGCGGTGCCCTCACCGCCGACCAGATCGCCGAGAACGCCGAGTTCTTCAGCTTCGGCACCAACGACCTCACCCAGACCGCGCTCGGCATCAGCCGTGACGACATGGGCGCGTTCCTGCTGCCATACGTTGAGAACGACGTGTTCGCCAAGAACCCGTTCGCCACGCTCGACACCGTCGGCGTCGGCCAGCTCATCGAAACCGCCGTGGCCAAGGGCCGCCAGACCCGTCCGGACATCAAGCTCGGCATCTGCGGCGAACACGGTGGCGATCCTGATTCCGTGGTGTTCTGCCACAACGTCGGCCTCGCCTACGTCTCCTGCTCGCCTTACCGCGTGCCGGTCGCCCGCCTCGCCGCCGCCCAGGCAGCGATCCTCGAGAAGCGCGCCGCCAAGAAGAAGTAAGCGCCCTTCGTTCTAACGAATGATTCCAAGCCGCCCCGGGAAACCGGGGCGGCTTTTTTCATTGGGAGCTTGATTGAAATTTCGATGTTCAATCCTGCGGTTTGGCGATACGGCAGGTCCTGCGACCATGCGCTTGAAACTCACCATCGCTTACGACGGCCGGCCTTATAACGGCTGGCAATCCCAGGTCTGTGGCAACACGGTGCAGGACATCGTGCAGGCGGCGATGGCGGAGGTGGCGAAGCAGCCGATCCGCCTGCATGGCTCGGGGCGGACGGATACCGGGGTGCATTCGCTGGGGCAGATCGCGCATTTCGACGCGCCGGCGGAAAGCTCGATGAATCCGTTCAACTGGGTGCCGGCGCTGAATTGCAAGCTGCCGGCGACGATCCGGATCATGGCTTGTGAGGAGGTGGCGGCGGATTTCCACAGCCGTTTTTCCGCTATCGGGAAAATCTATCATTACGATCTCTGCACGGATCCCGTGCTGCCGCCGCTGAAGGCGGGACTGGCATGGCACCTGCCGCGCCAGCTCGATGTGGATGTGCTGTGGGGTGCGCTGGCGCTGTTCATCGGGCACCATGATTTCCACGCCTTTGCCGCCTATCGGGGGAACGAGACGCCGGACATCGACTGGTGCCGGACGATCGAGTCGGTGGAGCTGACCACGCTGCAGGACGGCTATCAGATCGCCTACAAGGGGGATGGCTTCCTTTACAAAATGGTGCGGTTGCTCACGGGCGGCGCGGTTCATGCGGCACAGGGGCGGATCCGGCTGGATGACCTGGCGGCGTTGCTGGACCAGCCGCCGGGACTGCCGCTAGGGAAATCCCCGCTATGCGCGCCGTCGGACGGGTTGTATTTGAAAGAGGTGGTCTATCCGGTGACGGGCTAACGAATCGGGGGGCCGGATAGGCATCGGATAGGGATTTTCCGGATATTTTCAGAAATCGGCATCTCGTGCTGGATACCAGCAGTGGATCGTGCATTCTGAGCCGTCTCATCCCTCAAGTTAGAGAAATACCCACTATGAAACGACTTCGCTCCCTATCGTGGCCCGTGGCATTTTTCACCGTGACGTTGGTCGCCATCGGGCTGGGAGCCAAGCTGCATTCAATTTCGCGGACGCTGGATCACACGTATCGCTACGATTGCACGATCAAGGCGGTGGACGGCGAAACCTTCAAGGCACTCAAGATCATGGGGGCCAACGGACCGGGGAGCAACAAGGAGGATTTGTTCAGCCAGAGCTACGCCACGGCTTTCACGCCGGACGGGTCGTTGAAGATTTCAGGGATTGCCTATGAGCCGCGCAAGGTGGGCATCGCGGTGGACGGTTACCGCGCCAAGGCTATCACGATCACCTCGGAGACGCCGGCTCTTTTGGAGATTCCGATGACGAAGGTGCCGGCAGATGAGGTGAAGTGACTTGTTAGCCAGCGGATTCATCGCGAAAGGGCGACGCGCCAGGTGGCGAACAGCGTGAGCAGGGCCCCGGCGATTTCCAACGGGTGGAATGTCTCGCCGAAGAACGCAACGCCTCCGATGGCGGTAGTGATCGGCAGGAGCATCTGCAAGGAGGACCCGCGGGAGACCGACATGAACTGATAGGCCCGGGTCATGATGAGCTGGGCGATGGTGACGATGACAGCACCCGCCGTCAGGCCGAGCCACGCGGAAGTGGGAAGCACGGGGAGTTTCACGACCGCCGGAGCCGCGATGACCAGGCTGTAAACCGCTTGTGAGGCGTAGATCGTGGCCGGGTGCTCTTCGTGGCGGAGGCGGCGGATGATGACCACCACCCAGCCGGAACCGATGGCTCCCAAAAGGGCGAGCCAATCATAGGGCGAGGGACGCAGCCATTGGTCCTTGTCGCTGAGGAAAACGACGAGGCCGCAGAAGCCGACGAGCATCCACGCCATGGCCGTGCGGCTGATTTTCTCCTTCAACCAGAACGCGGCGATAACCGAGGCGAAAATCGGATAGGTGAGATTGATGATGACCGCGCGGCCGGCACCCAGATGAATCACCGTGATGTAAAAGGCGACGGTGCTGGCCGCGCCGACGATGCCGCGGATGGTGATGAGGCGGCCTTTGAAAAGCCGCTTCGGATCCAGTCCGCGACCGAAGCCGTGCAGGGCGAAAACGACGGCGAGCCCGACTCCACCGCGGAACAACATGCCGACCCAGCCGTCCGCCGCCGGGGTGTGCAGGGCGACCGCGCGGATCAGCAGGACGTTGGTGGCGAACAGGACGACGGACGCCAGCATGAGCAATATGCTGCGGCGGTCGAAGGAGTCATCGTTTCTCAGGTGCATGTCGGTTTCCGGTTAGGGCCGGAACGTCCGGACGACAGGCGGGACTCGGATCGACTCCCCGGAACCTGCCGCGTGGCGGGCGTTCCGGAGATGGGTGCGGATGAAATTTCCGTCTCACTCCCCGTGCGCCAGCGCGAGCCGCCAAATCATGGCGGCGCGGGCTTTAACTCGGAGTATGGCGAGGGAAATCATCGGGCGGGGGATGTGGCAGGCGGCGCGGATGAAGTCAATGCTTGTCGTTTTGATTTTCAACCGAGGAGCGAGGGGAGGACGCCCGGCTGATGGAAATTCACCTGTTCCGGGAAAGCGTGCCGGTGGTGCGGTTACCGTCCAGAATGTTGACCGTACCCAGCTTGTTAGGATTTACCAGGGTGACGGTGGTCTTCTGGTCGGCTTCGCCAAACAGCGGGCTGGAGAGGACGACTTCCTCGATGAGCTTGTTGCCGCTGATCCTCCAGGTTCCGGTCAGCGTCGTCACCACGGCACCATCCCGTTTCACATTGCCGCGCACGGTGCCGTTTGCATTGTAATTGGTGACGCCGATGGCCGTACCCAAGCCTGGGACAATGGTCTTGGAATCGGCACGAAGCCCTCTGTTCCCGACACGTTTGAAAACGGTGGTGATGCGGACGCCCGGCTCGGTGCGGTTGAGGGTCCATTTGCCGACGAGGTCATCAAGCAGACCGGCGGCGGAAAGCTGGACGGAGGCGAGGAGCGAGAACGCGACGAGGGAGAGATTTTTCATAGGCTCTTAGATAAGCCGTTCGGATGCCGGGCTGTCAATGCGCCACTTGATAGGAGCCGCTGCCTTCAGGCGCATTTCGGGCAGACTCCGAAGAATTCCAGCTCATGATAGAGATTGCGGAAGCCGGTTTTCTCACGGATCTCGTCCTCAAGCTGATGGACGGGGCAGGGGGCCTTGATCGGCTCGATGCTGCCGCAACTGGTGCAAATCAGATAGTCACTGTGTTTGCCGGGAACGAGGAGGGTGAAATAGGCGGCGCGCTCGTGCAGGCCGAGACGCCGGACGACGCCGTGTTCCGCGAGGCGTTGCAACAGGCGGAAAACGGTGGCCTTGTCGCATTGGTCGGTGAGTCGCTTGGAGGCGGCGAGTTCGGCCAGGGTCATCGGTCGCTTGCTTTCTAACAATGTGCTCACCAGCTCTTCCAGCGCCTTGGTGCGCCGCAGTCCGGCGGTGCGGCAGCGGTCGATGGTTTCCTGGACGATGAGATTCATGGCTGACGCAACCATGCCGGGGCACTGCCTTATTTCCAGAGAAAACCCATCATCCCCGGAGTTTGGATTCCATCCGGCGGCAAATCGCGTGTCCCAACCAAGACCCGGAAAATGCTGGAGCCGTGAAGGGGGATCGGCCAGATTATCGGTATGCCTTTGAAGAAATTCCTCTTTCTTTCCTTCGCCGCACTTGTGATTCCCGTCTCAGCGCAGACCAGACGAATCGCCATCATCAAGGCGGACGACGTCACCGGCGTGCATTCCAAGTGGGAGCGTTTCTTCCTGCTCGCGGAGAAGCATGACGTTCCGGTATCAGCGGGAGTGATCGCTGATTCCTTCGGGAAGCAGGATGAAAAGTATGTGGAATGGCTCAAAAAGTGGGAGGCCACCGGCAAGGTGGAATTCTGGAACCACGGATGGGACCACAGGCGGTGGGAAGAGGAAGGGCAGAAGAAATCCGAGTTCGGTGGCTCCGGTTTCGAGCACCAGAGGAATCATCTCGCGAAAGTTCAGGAAGCCGCGAAATCGGCTCTCGGAAAACCCTTCATCGCATTTGGAAGCCCCTTCAATGACATGGACTCGGATACCACGAAGGCCCTCAATGAATTCCCTGAACTGAAGATGGTGTTCTGCCGTCCTGAAGCAGAGCCGACAAAAGACCTGAAAGACAAGATTCTATTGCCAATGTTCCTGCGTGGTGAGGACGACGGCACCGGAAAGCCGAACTTCGCCAAATTCAAGGTGGAGTATGAAAAGAAAAAGGCGGATCCGTCTTTGAACCTCTGCGCCTTTCAGTTTCACCCAGGGGTATTCAGTGACCAGGGATTTACGGAATTCGTGTCCATCATCGAATTCCTGAAGGCTGAAGGTTGGACTTTCATGCTGCCTTCCGATTACGCGAAATTGGCAGGCACTTGATAGAAAAGGTTCTGGGACAGGATCCGGCTCAATGGAGCAGGTGATTTTCGACCCTTCTCCGGAAAGCAGTGTCAAAACAAGCTAGGCTCGTCAGGGCGTGAGGGCGGCAAAGGGGCTCCGATTTTTTGATAGGCTGCCGGCATGGCGGTCCGGCCTCGCGGGGTGCGCATGAGAAATCCCTGCATGATGAGGAAGGGCTCGTGGACTTCCTCGATGGTCGCGGCGTCCTCGCCGACGGCGACGGCGAGCGAATTGAGGCCGACCGGACCGCCGTTGAATTTATAGATCAGGACTTCTAGCAGGCGCTTGTCCATTTCATCGAGGCCCTGTGAATCGATCTCGATCATGGCGAGCGCGGCATCGGCGATTTTTCCGTCGATGTGGCCTTTTCCGCGGACCTGGGCGAAATCGCGGACCCAGCGGAGCAGGGCGTTGGCGACGCGGGGCGTGCCGCGGGAACGCGAGGCGACTTCCAGTGCACCGGCGCGCTCGATCGGCACCTCTAACAATCCGGCGGAGCGCTCGATGATGTCGGCGAGCTCGTCATGGGTGTAATAGTCCAGCCGATTGGCGAGACCGAAGCGCGACCGCAGCGGCGCGGTCAACATGCCGGAGCGGGTGGTCGCGCCGACGAGGGTGAATTTCGGCAGGTTGATCTGGATGGAGCGCGCGGATGGACCGGAGTCGATGATGATATCGAGCCGGAAATCCTCCATCGCCGGATAGAGGTATTCCTCGATGGCCGGGTGCAGGCGGTGGATTTCGTCGATGAACAGAATGTCGCCCTTCTGGATGTTCGTTAGAATTCCCGCGAGGTCGCCCGCCTTTTCAATCTGCGGGCCGGAAGTCGTGTGAAGCTGTGTCCCGGCGGCGCGGGCGATGAGGTTGGCGAGGGTGGTTTTCCCCAAGCCGGGAGGGCCGGAGAGCAGGACGTGGTCGAGCACGTCACCGCGCTGTTTCGCTGCTTCCAGCATCAGGAGAATGCGCTCCTTGACCTTTTCCTGGCCGATGAACTCGGAAAACGCCGGTGGCCGCAGCGAGACATCGAACGGAGTCGCGGGCGCGGCGGTGGTGGTCTGGTAGAAATTCTCGGACATCGGGTGGGCGAGGGGATTGGAACCCACGGAGTGGCGGCTGAGAAGCGCGGAGTTGAACTTGGCGCCTTTGAGATTTCACGCGACAGGGCGAAAGAATTCTTCCGCTTCAGAAGCATTGCGAATAATAGCTTTCGGGCAGCGGAGTGAAGGCCCGTCTTCCAACCCATTTCCCTCATCCTTATTTCCACCGTATCGTTCCATTACCGTGCCCCATCGGCGCTCGTCTCCGGAAAAGCGGGACAAACGCTGGCTCTGTCCGCGAGGTCGGAAGGGCGGGATGAACCGTTTTTCCAAGGCCGCGTCCTCCGCCCCAAGCTGCTGGCATCCACACTTACCTGCCTGAGCCGTGTCGTCGGCGAGCGCTGGTTCGATGGGGCGGCCGTCGCGGATTCCCGCCGGCGCATGGCCGATCCCATCGTGACTTCGGGCGATGGGATCCTGCGTTTCGAGGGATTTTCCACCTGCCGGTCGCTGGCTGTCCGTGTGGACCTTCTTCCCGACGGGATGGAGGCGCTCCACCAATCCCACGGCACGACCAACGTCGATTTCAACCAGCCGATGCGAACGGCGCTGACTCGGGTGAATGACAAAGACGCGTTGAGCCTCGCCATCGACGAGAACGCCTTTGTGCTGGTTCACGGCGAGGAATCGGTGTTGGAGCGGAAAGTCGATCTGCCGCTTTCGTGGCTCAAGGGACTCGCTTCCATTCCGGCGATTTCCTCGCGTTGTGAAACCGTGTCGGAGCTTGCCGGACCGGCGATTGCTGTTCTTTTCCGGGATCTTCCGCGAACGGGCAACGGCCGGGAATGCCACTGGCTCCATCCTTCCCCGCAGGGAATGCGGGTCGCCCGGACCCCGGCAGACGGAGCGGTCCAGCTCACCGGGGCGAAGCGTCTGCTCGCGCTCCAGCCACTCATCCAAGCCGCGCGGAAATTGACCGTCGCCACCAATTCCACCCGTGACCTGAGCTTGTGGACCCTCCATTTCGACGACCTGCGGTTGACACTCGCCCTGTCTCCCGAGGTGTGGCGCGGGTTCTCCGGAGAGGGCGCGGCGCTCGACGATTTGTCGCGCGAGCTGATACCGGAAATCGCAGAGGCGCTTCTTTGCGACGGGCAAGCCACCTTCGATGCCGAGGCGGCGGCGATCACGCTGGGCGTCTCGCTGCCGGAGATCCGCTCCGCCCTCGCCCATCTTTCGAGCCAGGGCCAGATCGGCTACGATCACATCGACTCGGTTTGGTATCGCCGGAAAATTCCGGGAAATGAGGCGTTGGTCCGCCAAACCAATCCCCGGCTCGCGCAGGCGGAAGAGTGGGTGGCATCGAACGCTGTCGCCATTCAAAGCCGGGAACACGGGAATGTCCGGGGCCGTGTGGGGCCGGATCCAGCGACCGCGCACCATGTCGAAACCGGTCCGCATGGCTCGCGCTGCACTTGTTTCTGGTTCGGCCGTTTCGGGCTGTCGCGCGGACCGTGTTCGCACATTCTCGCCCTTCGTCTGGCCTCCCAACTTCCGTTATGAAAACCCTCGAAGACGCCATCGCCGCGAGCGCAACCGCCGAACGCCTGCGGATCTTGAAAACCCTGTCTCCCAAGGAATATCCAGCGCTTCTCAAGGCCGTCGAGGAAACGCGGTTGCTCTTCCGCCAGGAAATATCCGCCACCTATCAGTTTGCGGAGGAGGAACAGGAAGCGATGCGGGAAGCGGTCTATCAAAAGATCCATTGCCTCGATCTCGCGGAAACCGTGGCAAGCCTGGCCAAGAAAAAACTGGCCTGCCACCTGCGGAGCGAGGTGTTGCTTTGCACGGAAGTCGCGGATTTTCTAGCAGAAAATTCGCCCGCCTGGCTGCCGAAGCTGATCCACGGAAGCACCAACGAGGTGATTCTCCGCTATTCGAGCATTGAAAGCATTCCCCGTCCGCCGGAAGGAGATTCCTATTACGAAGCACTGGCTGAGCATATCTTCGTCCAAAGCGAGGGATTGGAGGACCGGATCCGGCATTTCCTGACGGACAATCCGGTCATTCTCAACAAGGATGTCCATGTCATGATCCGCCAAATGGCGCGGAAGCGCGGCGTGAACCGGCTCAACGTTTATCTCCACTTCGGATACATCAGCAGTGAGGATCGCGGCCGGCGCCTGACTTACCCTTATCTGGGGCAAGAAGCCGGCATCCGATTCGCGAAAACGCATACCCAAAATGTGTTCGCCCTGATGAGGGTGGCGAGGCCACTTTTCGATGAAGGCGATTTCAGGATCCAGCCGATTTTGAAAACCATCCTCGAAACGCTCGCCGACGTCCAACGGGAGTTCGAGGCCCGGAATGTCCTCGATGTTTACGACCAACTCGCTCCCGCCCCTGAACAATGCATGGAACTTCAGGACGGTTATTTCGTGCTGCTCTCATCTCCTCACAAAGCGGTCGCCCGATTTGCAATCGACATGATAGAGGGCTTCGCCGGATCGAAGGGTTTCGATGCGGAGTCATTCGTCTCACAGGTGGATGCGATTTTCACCCATGCGTCCAATCCGCTGCAGATCGCGGGCATGAAATTGGTCGGGAAAATCGCGGACCTGTGTCCTGAGATCGCAGGTCGGATTCCGGAAAGGGTTGCGTCCGGCCTGCTCAATCCCGACCCCAAGGTGCAGGCCGCGATCCTTGCCTTGCTAGAGTCCCTGCCGGCTTCCGCCCAAAATGAAATCAACGAGGCGATCTCGCCATTTTCCGACCGGATTATCCCCTCGTTGCGATCCGCCTTCGAGAAATGGCTAGGGAAAACGAAGGCCAGTCCGGTGTTGGAGCCGGCCTGCTCCGGTGGGTTTGCAACGGTTCTGGGCGACCGCCTGGTTCCGCTGGCGTCGGTGGACGAGCTGCCCTTCCTCGCGAGTGAACTTCTATCAGGGAAGGCCGGGGCGATGCGCTTCGAACTTTTTCTCGACGGGCTGGCTCGGTTTGCGGCGTCTGATAGAAAGAAGCTTGCGACCGCATTCGGCTCCGTGGAGGCACGGGCGCGCCGTGTCGCTGTGGAGGGTGGCCGCAATGGGTTTTTCCCGGGTTGGTTGGAAACTCTAACCGCCCGTCTCGTCCTGCACTTCGGGCCGGATCCATCCATCCTTGTGTCGGCATCGGGGGACTTCGGACCGCCTCCTGAGACCTCGGAGTGGCCCGCCCCCATCAAGGAGTGGGGATTCGCCCCGGCCCGTATCGAGGAATTGGTCCAAGCGATCGATCAAGGCAGCGGCTCGCAACCGCTTGCCACGCCGGAGTTCGCGCATGGCTTCATCGGTAGTGAAACTCTGCTGTCACGGCTTCGTTCGCTGCGGGACCAGAAGCAGGAACCGATGCATTTCGATTTCATCCAGGCCATCGCCCGCTGTCATCCCTCCGGCGGTGACCTTCCGGGCTCCGCCGATGAGGCGTCGCGTGTTCTCCGTTACCGCCTGACAGGGGAAATCGAGGCCCCTATCGGTAAGCCCGCCTGGTGGCTTGCCGCAGCGCGGGCCCGTGAGCCGGATGGCGATTTCTCGAACCATCCTTATTTTTCACAATACCATGTGGAAGGGCAATCCGACTGGACCAGCCCCGCCATCTGGCGAAATCCCTCGACCATCGGTTTTTCAGGAGGTGACGGGCTGAATGCGAGAAGCTATATCAACTGGTTTGATCCGAACCGCCGTGATCTCTACTACGACCATGACGAAATCCCAGTGGACCATCTTTACCCGCTCCAACATGTGTTTGTCGGCGCTGACCCATCCGCACTTTGCTGGAGATACAGTTTCACCCCCGGATTTCTGGACGGGCCGATCGCCGAGGACATTCAACATACCTGCAAAACCTGGCCGGACACGGTCCGGAAACATGTCGACTCCGCCGCCGCCGTGATGCGGGAACTCTCCTCGCGCCGGCCGCCCTTGCGCCATCCGTTGCAAGTCCATCTGATGCTTGCGCTCAACAGCGCGAGCCGTGCGGAACGGGAGGCCGCCGTGGATCTGTTTCTTCAAGCCAGCTCGGACGGCCGGCTCGCAGATGCCACAACGGGATTGGGCCTCATTTTCCGGCAGCTGCTGGAAAACGAGCTGGGTTGGGACGAGCCGCTCCTCCAGTTAGGACGCGTGGTCCCTTTGTTGCGTCAGCTTTCCACCCACGGTCCGTTGATTCAGATCCAGCTTCGGGATCTTTTGCTAACGGCTATCGAACATCCCCAGTCTAGCATTCCGAAAGGTTTCCCGAGTTTGTTGGAGGTGCTTCTGGATCTGGTCACCGCCCATCCTCCGGGGCGTGAAATCGACCTCAACGCGGTCTGGGGCGGGCGGCTTGATGGCAAGTCCAAAACCCTCGCCACACGGATTGCCAAGGCCTGTTCCAATTGACGATCCGGCAGGCGTGAGCGGGCTTTCCTTCCGCTTTCATCGCCCCGCTGGAAACGGCTTGTCGTAAAGATCTCCATTTGGGAGCCTGTGAAATCATGGAAAATGACCCTAACGCGACACCTCTGGCGAATGTCCAACCCATCGGTCACACGGGCAATGCTGCGGTTTCGCAAGGCGTCATCCAGCAGCTTGCGGGAACCAAGCCGTGGGTGCGGTTCATTTAGGTGCTGATGTTCATCGGTGTGGGATTGTTTCTGCTGATCGGGTTGGGCATCGTGCTGATGGGGGGATCGCCAGCCTCAGTAAAAATGCCATGTTCACCGGCGGGATGGGAATCATGTTCGCGGCGGTCTACATCGTGATGGCGATTTTCTACATATATCCGGCGCTGAAGCTTTGGAAATATGCGAATTACATTGGAAGCGTCATGGACTCCGGAGCCACATTCGACTTGGAAATGGCGCTCAGCCAGCAACGGTCGTTTTGGAAATTCGTGGGGATCATCTGCCTGATTTTCGTGAGCTTGTATGCCCTCTTTTTCATCGGGGGCATTCTTGTCGCCGCCTTCGGGGCCGCGAGCAGTCGCTCCTAAGGCCAAAAACGCTGGTTTTTCCCTTCGTTTGGCCTTGCCATACCCGGTCCGGGCATTAGTTTCGGCGTCCGTTTTTCTTTCTACTGGCAGACGGTTGGCGCCCCGGTGTCTGTCAGTTTTATCCTCCGGGGCAATTGCAGGAAGGAAACGTAACCAACAACACAACCCCAAACCAAACAAACACCATGGCTTACGCATGTGCGGAACCCACCAACCAAGAGCTGGTTGACCTGATCGACTCCAAATTCCGCGAATTCCGCGAAGGATCGATTGTCAAAGGCACCATCCTCGAAATCCGGCCTCAAGTTGTCCTCGTGGACATCGGCTACAAATCCGAAGGAGCCATCCCATCGAACGAGTTCGAGGATGAGGAAATCGAAATCGGCGACGAGATCGAAGTGCTCCTCGAAAAGCTTGAAAACGACGAGGGCATGGTTGTCCTCTCGAAGGAAAAAGCCGCCCACAAACAAAACTGGGAAAAGATCGTCAAAGTCTTCCAAGACGGCGGTCTCGTCCGCGGCAAGGTCAAGTCGGTCGTCAAAGGCGGACTCACCGTCAACGTCGGCGTCGAAGCCTTCCTTCCCGGCTCGCAAGTGGACATCATTCCACCGAAGGACCTCAACGAATACGTCGGCAACGTCTACGAATTCAAAATCGTCAAGGTCAACGACGAGCGCAAGAACATCGTTCTCTCCCGCCGCGAAGTCATCGAAGCCGAGCGCTCCGAGCAACGCCAGGTCTTCCTCCAGTCCGTCAAGATCGGCGACAAGGTCACCGGCGCGATCAAGAACATCACCGACTTCGGTGCGTTCGTCGATCTGCAAGGCATGGACGGCCTGCTCCACATCACCGACATGTCGTGGGGCCGCATCAACCATCCTTCCGAACTGCTTCACATCGGCCAGTCCGTGGATGTCGTCATCCTCGACGTGGACCGCGAGAAAGAGCGCGTTTCGCTCGGCCTCAAGCAAACCTCCGAGAACCCCTGGGAAGACATCGAGCGGAAATACCCGATCGGTCACAACGTCAAGGGTCGCGTCACCAAGCTTCTGCCATACGGCGCGTTCATCGAAATCGAGCGCGGCGTCGAAGGCCTCGTGCACGTTTCCGAGCTCTCCTGGGTCAAGCGCATCACTCGCCCGAGCGATGTTCTCGAAATCGGCCAGGAAATCTCGGCCGTCGTCCTCGGCATCAGCATCGAAGAGCAGAAAATCTCGCTCGGCGTGCGTCAGCTCGATTCCAACCCATGGGATGAAATCGAACTCCGCTACCCGGTCGGTGCCACCATCAAGGGCCCGGTCCGCAATCTCACCGCTTACGGTGCGTTCGTGGAACTCGAAGAAGGCATCGATGGCATGATCCACGTCTCGGACATGTCCTGGACCCGCAAGATCAACCACCCTTCCGAAGTTCTCAAAAAGAACGACGAAGTCGAAGCCATCGTGCTCGCCATCGACAAGGGCAACCAACGTGTCTCCCTCGGCATCAAGCAAACCGAAGGCGACCCATGGTCCCTCATCGACAGCCGTTTCAAGGTCGGCGACCTCGTCAAGGGCACTGTTGCCAAGATCGCGTCCTTCGGCGCCTTCATCAGCCTCGACGGTGACATCGACGGCCTCATCCACATCTCGCAACTCAGCGAAGACCACGTGGAGAAGGTCAAGGACATCATCAAGGTCGGCGAAGAGATCGAAGCCCGCGTCATCAAGGTCGACAAGGTCGAGCGCCGCATCGGTCTTTCCATCAAGGCTGTCGGTTACTCCGACGACCAATTGAAAAAGGAAAGCGCCAGCTTCGAGAGCCTCCGCCCATCCTCCGAGATGGTCGGCCTCGAGCAAGCGTTCAACCTCGCCGCCGCCGCCTCCGAAGACTGGAGCCCGGGTCAGGAAGACTAATCAACAGCGGCGGTCGCAAGGCCACCGCTACACACAAGGCCGGACGGGTTCGCCCCGTCCGGCTTTTTTGTTGAACCACCTTGGACTGCGTGCAGCCCTGCTGGCGCGTAAGTCTGGAAAACTCCAGTCCTCGCCCAACAGCGCCACCCGCGTGCGAGCGTTTTTCATCCAGACCGTGGGGGTATCCCACGGCGGCAGGGCTACACGCACTCCAAGGTAACGCGGCTCGTTTTGGAAAATAACTGGCCATCCCGGTGCCTGCCCGTTCAATTTTCCCACGTGGCATGGCGCATTGAGGAGCAGGTCGTCCACGGGAAAATCGACAACCGCGCTCCCGGCCGCGTGGTCGGGGAACTCTGGCTCGCCGGACGTGACGAGGCGGTGGAATTGGAACTGGAGGGAAATCCATGGCGCGACCTCGCCGGGCATGTGCTGAAATTCTCCAATCCGGATGCGAAAGTTGGTGATGGACGACAGATCGCCGCCTATCAGAACGGCACCGTGGGGGACATGACGGCCTCGCGCAAGGTAAAGGTCCTGGACTGCACGATGGACGAGCTGATGGAGTTTTACAAAGCCAGGCAGCCGTTCCCGTGGCATTGGGGGAATTCACTCTATCTGGAATGGTATAGCGTGACCAACGGCCGCGTCGTTATCGAAGCCGCGCACTATCAGCTCGAACTCGACGCGGAGCCGGCGTGGACGATGAGTGACGAGGACGAATCCACCCGACAGACGGTGAGTGCGGAGGCGATGACGGATTTCATGGAGCGAATGGCCATTTCCGGGGCTGCGGCGAAAGTCGATGAAGATGACGACCATCCGCAGTCCCCTGAGGAAGCTCAAGCCGATGAGGAAGATGCGAGGATGCAGTTGCTGCTCGACCGTGTGACTGCCCGGTTAGAGCGCGGGGAACTCGACATCGAGGACTTCGACCAGGTTTACGAAGAGGAACGCACGCGGTTGATGCGGGAACGCGGGGAGAAAGATCCGGTGCTCACGCCGGAAGAAGTGGAGAAGCGCCGGTTGTGGATCGAGGAAATGAATTCCATTTGCGAGGAGGCGCTCGTCGATCTCGAAGCGGAAAAATGGAAGGGGGAGAACTCGTTCGAGGATGAGCGCCACCCGCTGGTGGAGGAATGCAGCGACCTTGGCATCTCACTTTACCACGACGTAAAGAACGCCGGATGGGCCGCGGAGGATGCACAGGACGAACATCCGCTGCGGGAAATCGTCAACAGCGTGACCAGCGCCAGCGCGAAACTCGCCGGAGCCCTGGGCGACGATTGGCCGCCGGATCGTTTGATTGCCGGCAACGTCATCGTCCGCCTCAAGAAAGCGCGAGACTACCTCCGCGATGCGCTGCTAGGCCTCGATTCTGCGGAAGAGGAGGCCCTCGCCACGCCGAAATGGCGGCATCAGACCCGGCTGAAAGTCATCGAAATCCTCGCACAGACCGATACTTTTCTTCGCGAAGCACGCGAGGTGCTGGAAGTCGAGGATGATGATCTCGGGATTTTCTGATGGATTGGGAATACGGTGAAGCCGCCACTTGCCGATCCATGTTTTTTGCCGGAGACGGGAATGCCGTTTACAAGTTCCGCCAAGAATTAGTAAGGTAATCGCAATGAAGAAACTTGCTCTCTGCTGTTGCGCCGCTTTTGTCACTTTCGCCTCATCCTGCGCTTCGGACCGTCCCGAAGTTCCGGCCGATCAGGCAACCAAAATGCGCCAGCACCGTATCGCTCCTTCCGAGGATCTCGAAGAGACCAACCGGACGAAACTGGGCTCGCCGCTGCCGCCATCGGCGAACGAGAGCACTTGGAAATTCTAACGGTATCGCCCGTCTTTCATGATGAAGCCGCTCGTCGTTTTGGGATTCACCCTGCTCTCCGCCATCGCGGCGGATCTTCCCGGTTGGAAACTTGTCTGGTCCGACGACTTCGACAAACCCGGCCAGCCCGATTCCGCGAAGTGGAGTTATGAGAAGGGGTTTGTTCGCAACGGCGAGAAACAATTTTACACCGACAACCGCCGCGAGAACGCCCGCGTCGAGGATGGCCATCTGATCATCGAGGCCCGGAAGGAAAAAATGGAAGGCGGCGAGTTCACCGCTGCCAGCCTGATCACGGAAGGTCACGCCTCATGGACCTACGGGCGCTTCGAGGTTAAGGCGAAACTTCCCGCCGCCCGCGGCACCTGGCCCGCCATCTGGATGCTCCCTAACGACATCGGCAAAGTCGGTTGGCCGAAGTGCGGGGAAATCGACATCATGGAGCACGTCGGCTACGATCCCGGCAAGGTTCATGGCACGCTCCACTCCGAAGCCTACAACCACACCAAGGGCACCCAGCGCGGCGCGAATCTGGAGGTGCCGACATTCGCCAGCGAGTTCCACACTTATTCGGTCGAGTGGTCGAAGGACAAGATCCTGATGGAAATCGACGGCAAAACCTACGCGACCTTCAACCGGAAAGAGGGGGATACGACTGCCGAGTGGCCTTTCGACAAGCCGTTCTATCTGATTCTCAATCTCGCCGTCGGTGGCGGCTGGGGTGGACAGAAGGGGATCGACGACGCCGCGTTTCCGCAGCGTATGGAGATCGACTTCGTGCGGGTCTATCAGAAGATGCCGTGAACGGAAAAGGCCGGTCGGGCGAACCCGGCCGGCCTGAACATTGGCGGTGGTGTCAGGTCAATCCTTCACGTCCATCGCTGCGTATTCGCCATCCTTCCTCCGATAGACAATGGTCAGGCAGCCACGGCGCGCGCTCTTGTAGAGCACGAACGGGCGGTCCGAGAGTTCAAGCTGCATGATGGCGTCTTCCTTGTACATCGTGCGGATCGAGTAATTCTCCGGATGGATGATGAACGGCTCGGGATCGATGTCCGAGTTTTCCGGATGGTCCAGAACGTCTTCGGTGAAGAACCGCTCCTCGAGATGGCGGATCGACTCGTTGCGGTGCGGGCGATGCTTCTTCATCAGCCGCGTCTTGTGCTTGCGCATTCGTCGGGCGATTTTCTCGATGGTCTCGTCGAGGGCGACATACATGTCCTTGCCCTCGGTGTGCGCCTCGATGGTGATGTGGTTGGCGCAGAAAAGGATGATTTCGGCAATGTGCCGGTTTTTTTGGACATCGAGAATAACCTTAGCCTCGATGATTCGCGGGTAATCGAGATGCAGTCCCTCGATCTTCTTGGTCGCGTGGTCGCGGAGGGCATCGGTCACTTGCTCGTGCCTCACGGTGACGGTGATCGGCAGATTGACGTTGGCAGTTTGCATGGTTCGTATTGGTTGGTATTTGGGTGAGCGGACGGCAGTTCTAACTGCCTTATCCGTCTGCTACCTTGAACCAGAATCGGTGGGAATGCCACGCTCTTCTTCGAAAAAATCACGCAAGGATTGCCTTGCGGTTCATTTGAAAACCTTCCGGCCGGATCTCGACAGGAACCGCGCCGGTGCAAGTCACTCTACCGCGGGCGGGTAAGCTCCTCGAAGGTAGAACCCTCGGTGTCGGCGGGAGCGGGTGAGGGCTCCTTGACGGCGGCGGCCTCGGTGTAGAGATCCTTGAAATTGTCCGTCGGGGATACTGCCGATCCGCCGATCTTCAATGCAATCCAACGGAATCCATCCTTGGGCGGGCCGACCATCGATTTCAGACGGGAAGTCTTCGGAATCATCGCGTCGGGAACTCCGACTTGGAGATTCCCCGACAACTCCATATTGGGAGTCATCGCGATTTCTCCCTGGATCGCCATCCGGCCCTTGCTGACGAAATTGAGGTCCCTGAAGCTGATTACGCCCTTTTCGCGGTGGATCACTCCGGTGGCGTCGCTGTCGAAGAATGGTTTCTCGAACCAATCATCTTCATCGAGCAACCGCGCAATGCCGATCAGGAAGGGAAAGCCCTGGAGCTCGATGTTCGCCGTCGGAGTGACGCTGAAAGCGATGTCCAGAGTGGGGGAGGCATTGGCCGTGGGCAGGAAGGAAAGATAGTTCGACTTGGCCGACGAAACGGAGTCGATCCGGCCCGAAATGAGGCGGCCGAGTTGAGGGCCCGCGATGCCTGACACGAGGAAGGAGTCAAGGCCGACGACCAGATTGGAAACCTGATCGGGCTTGTAAGGGGAAATCGTGCCGGATAATTCCAGTGAGCCACGGTCATCGGTCGGATGGTGAACGGTCAGGCCGACGACGTCGATCTCGCTGCCACGGAAGTCCACAAGGGCCCGGTTCATGCGGAGGTTGGGCCAGCCGGTCACTGCCAGATCGCCGCGGTAGAGCCTCATCTGCGGCAGACCGGCCACCGTTTGCGAGCTCAGGGACGCCTCCGACTTGTAGAGCTTGAGAATCGGGCTTCCCTGGTTGGTCAGGGCTATGTTGAAATTCGACGTGCGGTAGCGTTTGAACTGGATGGGGATCGCGCTCTCGGCTTTGGCGGTGGCCAATGGTGCTTCGCCGGGATTCGGGATTTGAAGGGAAAGGGTTCCCTCTTCAAACGTGACTTCCTCGCCGTTCAGCGATTTTCCGAGAAAGCTGGTGGGAAACACCTCCGCGTTGATTCCGCGGCAGGTGAAGGATTGGAAAAGGTGTCCAGCCGGCCATTCCAGGGCGAGATTGCCCGCGTTGGCGGTTTTGGGATTCATCCGGAACATTTTCAGTTCCGCCTTGGCACCGGTGGATTGGTGGATCATCCCGACGATTCCCTCGCGAAACGGGCTGCTGTTCGCATAAATCACGGCCCCGCCAACGGCGAGGGCGGCGACAAAAACGAGAATCAGTGCGGCGGAAACCTGGATGATACGAGCCCGCCGGGTGCGCTCGGTTTGGTCCTTGTGAGGCTGGTTGGAGCGGCGTTTCCGTTTGCGCACCCGGATCGCCTGACTGCCATCGGAGCGGGTCACCAGCTCTCCATCTTCGGGATTTTCCGAAGGCGAACCCTTGAGGCGGTCCATCATTTCGTCGATGGAGTATTTTTCGGGCTCGCTAGGGGCGGCTGACATGATTCAGGAATGGGGAAATTCAGTCCGATCAACGGTCCCGGTAGCGGCGTCCGGTCGGATCCATGACTTCCACATTCACGAGGAAAATAATCGCGGTCTTCACGGATTGAGTGGCTGTGGATTGGAACAGCCGCCCGATGATCGGGATGCTGCCAAGGATCGGGGTCTCGTCCTCGACGTTTTGCACGCCTTCCTCGATCAGTCCGCCGACGACCATCGTGGCACCGTCGGCTACGTTGATGTTGGTCGCCAGTCTCTTGACACTGAAAATCGGTTCGAGAATCGTATTCGGGGTGACCTCGACGGTCTGCGGTCCCAGCAAGCCAGGTGCGGTGGTATTGATCGGGCTGCCGTAGTTCACAAAACCATCGAAGTCGGTGAAAACGGGATTAAGGGTGACGTTGACGAATTGCTTGTTTTCATCGACCACCGGGAGCACTTCCATCGAGACGCCGACATCCCGTTCCTTGAACGAGGTGGGAGTGGCGGGCGTGACCGGAGTGGTGCCGCCGCTGATGCCGAGGTCCCCGCCGGTCGAGTTGGGCAGTTCGGGGGGTTCGTATTCATCAGGGAAAATGAATTCGCGGACGATGGTGATGGAGGACGATTGGCCACTGCGGGTGACCACCGACGGCCGGGCCATGACGTCCACGCCCTTTTTCTGGTTAAGGCCGCGCATCAACATCGCTACCGTGGCATTGTCGATTTCACCGCGGACGGCGAGGACTCCTGGAGCAGCGTTCTGGATCTGCCGGCCGGACGGATTGGTGATGAACTCGTCGATTGAATTTTTGGAGATGGCATAGTCGCCGCTTCGGTTTCCCGCGGTGATGGGATTACGGGTCGCCGAGCCGGGTTGGATCGGGACATCCGCGAGATTGCGAGCGGTTCCGCTGGTTCCGCCGGAGAAATTCAATTTGTCCTCGCCGGGGATCCAACTTGGGCCGCCGAAGCCGAGGTTGTCCAGCAGCCAGTCAAATCCCAGTTCTTCCAGCCGGGTTTGCTGGACCTTGATCATCGTGACATGCACCGAAACCATCACGGGTTCCGTCTTGCTCATCGTTTCGATGATCTGGGCGATGAAATCCTGGTTGGTCTCCGTATTCACGATCCGCAACATGTTGTTAGCGGGCGTATAGGTGGCGGAAGCGCCCTGAGGAAAATTGACACCCTGTTGGGCGAGGGCTTCCTGGGCACCGAGGCGTTTCGGCAGGAGGCCAGTGCTGGCAGGTGCCTCGCCGAAAGGATCCTCCGCTTCCGCCGCTTCCCCGGTGGCTCCGGAACTGATCGAGCTCAGAAAGTCAGGCGGCACGCGGTAGTTTCGCGAGACCAGTTCGGCGGAAGTGGATCCCAAGGGCGAAATCGTCACTGAGAAATCATCCGTAGAATAGCTCGTCTGAGTGATTTCGGTCAGATATTTGAGGATCTGCGAGAGCGGGACATGGGTCAGTTGCAGATCGAATCGGGTGTTGCGGACCCTGGTCGCGGCAGGAGAATCCGGAGCACCGAGATTGACGGTGAAATTCACTCCCTTGCGGGCCGGATCGAGTTCCAGCATGTCGTTTTCAGCGGCACGGATGCGCAGGAAATCGAGCGCTTCATCCAATGAAACCTGATCCAAGGCAACCTTGGGGATGATGATCCGGTCGAGCTTGTTTTTGACCGAGACGGATTCGCCGTTGATCAAACCGGCCTCGGCGTCACCGAAGGTAGGCTCCACATCGACGGCAGGAAGGGTGGTTTCCCAACCTTTGTCCACTTCGGCGAGCATCTCTGCACGGGTGTGATCATAGGCGGACTTGGAATATTCGCTTTTTGCCTGGGCGAGTCGCTCCAGTCCGCGCCGGGCAGCGGTGTTCGTGGAATCGATTCGGATCACCGACTCGTAGGTCGTTTTCGCCTTGTCGTATTCGCCGAGATTGTAAGCGCCTTCGGCAGTGTAGAGAAGCTTGCGGACGGCGTCCACGTCCTTGGCGTGTTCCTTGGTCAGCGCCGGATTTGTGCGGATCGGATCATCAAGTTGGCCGCGGAAAGCAAGGGCACCAGGATGGTCAGGGGCGACCTCCTTGATGAGGACTTTGTCCACGGCAGCCTTGGCTCCGGCCACATCGCCATTGCGGGAAAGTTCGCGTGCGTATTCGACGGAGGCTTGTGCGTAACGCTCGGTTGCCGCGGCTTTCAATTCGGCGGAAACGGGAGCATCCGGGATCAAATCTCGGGCCCCGGCGTAGGCTTCCACTGCTTCGTTGTATCGGGTGGCGGTGTAGGCTTCATCGCCCTTCCGAAGCAATTCCTGGGCTTCTTCAATGGCAACACTGCGGCGTGAAATCTCGCTTTCGGCGAGGCCGGCACCTCCCCTCGTCTCACCGGCCGTCAAAGGAATGATCAAGCAGGCACTTGCCAAAAGAGCGGCACGTCCACGGAAAGAATAATTGGGTTTGAAAGTCTCCATGCGAATGGTTTCGCGACGTATAGAGAGCTTGGACAGCGAGAGTAAGCGCAAAATCCGGAAAATTCATCTTTTCGACAGCCATGGAAACTCAAGCTGGATGGCGATGCTCCGGCGGATGACCGGAGGCTGCCGGAAGTAGGGAGAAAGCTTGGTGGCGATGATCTTGCGAACCTTGTGCAGAACAGGTGGAATGGAGTTCATGTGAAAAGTGTTCACATGAACGGATCCGGGTGTCAAGGGGATCGTCTTATTTATTTGGATTACTTAACAAAAACTCCTTGGCCTCTTCCGCATCCCGTTGAATTTGAGCGCGAAGCGTATCGAGCGACGGGAATTTCATCTCTGGCCGGAGATGCTTTTCAAAGCGGACTTCAATTTCCTGACCATAGAGATTTTCGGTGAAATCGAACAGGTGGACTTCAAGCGTGCGGGTCCCACCATCGACGGTCGGACGCACCCCCAGATTCGCGACGCCGGGGAGGTCTTGGCTGTCGGGAAGTTGGACCCGCACGGCCCACACGCCGTCGAGCGGAAGTTGGGCGTCGCCGGTTGCTAGATTCGCGGTGGGAAATCCGATGGTCCGGCCGAGTTTTTTGCCTTCGATGACGGTGCCGCAGACGGCGTAGGATCTACCTAACATCTGTGCCGCGGCATCGAGATTTCCATCGCGGATGGCCTGGCGGATGCGGGTGCTGCTGACGCGCTCGCCGTCGTGCATGACCGGTGGTACGGCCTCCAGTTTGAAGCCGCGTCTCGCAGCCTCATTTTCGAGAAAATTCACGTCGCCGCTGCGGTTGTGGCCGAACCGCCAATCCTCGCCAACCGCGAGAGTTCTAACGGGCGATGCCATCAGTTGGTCGATGAATTCCGAAGCCTCCATCTTCGCGACGTCCAGGTCGAAATGCAGCGGAATGAAAAGTTCCACACCGTAATCACCCACCGCCTTGGCCTTGTGCTCCAGGGTTTCCAATAAATTCGTGGGTGCCTTGTTAGGGGCGATGACCCGGATCGGATGCGGGTCGAAAGTGAGGACTCCCGCCAGCCCGCCTTCTTTCGCCGCAGCTCGTACCGCGCGTTCGATGACCGCCTGGTGGCCGACGTGGACGCCGTCGAAAACCCCGAGCGCGAGATGCAGCGGCACACCGAGAGCGGGCAGGTCTTCAAGGCGTTTGCGAATCAGCACCCGGCTGGGATAGCGGCGGGGGGCGGCCACTTCAAGCCTTAGACACCAGTGGTTCGGCCCTTTTGCAAAGTTGCAGTGCGAGGCCCCAAGGATCGCGCAGCATGATCAGGCGGGTGCCGTCGGGACGCTGGATTTCATCGACTTCCGATGCTCCGGCGGCGACCAGCCGCGCACGGTCCTCGGCGGGGGAATCGGAAACGAAGGCGAGGTGGAACAGGAGGGGATTCATCGCTGCGTAGTCGGGAATCTCCTCCGGCGGGTTGCAGTAAATCTCGATGACCGTCTCCCCTGCGTCGTCTGCTAGAAAATGGGTCTGCGTGGGAACCGGGATGTGGCGGACAATTTTCAGGCCGAGGT
The DNA here is from genome assembly GCA_040386755.1 of Verrucomicrobiota bacterium. Classification (GTDB taxonomy): domain Bacteria; phylum Verrucomicrobiota; class Verrucomicrobiia; order Verrucomicrobiales; family Akkermansiaceae; genus Luteolibacter. The sequence continues at coordinate 122,222 of JAZKEY010000005.1, forward strand.
GCTGGCCATACCAGGCGGCGACCGCGACCGGATCGGCGACGTTGAACGCGACGTGTTCGATTTTCATGGGTCCTTGGGTTTGTCGCAACCGCAACCATGGCCGCAGCCGGATTTCTTCTTCGGCCGGGTGAGGACGATGGCGAAGATCACGAGTGTGATGATCACGATGCCTGCGGCGATGACGGTTTGCCAGTCCATGTTAGAATCCGAAAAGCCTGCCTCCCTGATAAACGAAGAGTGCGGCAAAATACGCGAAACCGCTCATGAAGGCGAACTGGCCGACAGCCCATTTCCACGATCCGGCTTCGCGGGCGACCACGGCGCTCGTCGGCAGGCATTGCAGCGCGTAGATGTAGAAAACCAGCAGCGACACCACGACCAGCGGCGTGAACAGCGGCCTGCCGTCCGGCCAGGTGGCGGCGGTGACTTTCTCGCGCAGCGCGATCTCGGCGGCTTCCTCGTCGTCGGATTCGTCCGCATGGAAAATCACGCTCAGCGTCGTGTTGAAAACCTCGCGCGCGGCGAAGGATGTTAGGATGGCGGTGCCGATGCGGCCATCGAATCCGAGCGGTTTCACCACCGGTTCGATCACGTTGCCGATGCGGCCCATCGCGCTGTGGGCGAGTTTTTCGCCGGGGTCTTCCGAATCGGTTTTCGGATAGGTGCCGAGCGCCCACAAGAGGATGGAAAGCCCGAGGATGATGGTTCCCGCCTTGGCGACGAACGACCACGCCCGCTCGACGACGTGGCGGAAAATATACGACCACTGCGGCGCGCGATACGGCGGAAGTTCCAGCAGGAAATGGTTGGTCGATTTGTCCGGGCCTAACCGACCGCGCAGGATGCGGGCGACGATGAACGAGGTGACGATGCCTGTCGCGTAAATGGCGAACAGGATCAGCGCCTGCCGCCAGGCACCGCCGTCCTTGGGCAGCAGCAAGGGAATCAGCAGGAAATACACCGGCAGCCGTGCGGAACAGCTCATCCACGGCGCGACGAAAATCGTGACGAGCCGCTCCTTCGCCGAGTCGATCGTGCGGGTGGCCATCACGCCGGGGATTGCGCAGGCGTGCGCACTGAAAAGCGGCAAGAACGATTTCCCACTCAGCCCGGCGACCGACATGAAACCATCCATCAGATAGGCCGCACGTGCCATGTAACCGGAGCTTTCCAACAACCCGATGAACAGGAACAGCAGGATGATCTGCGGCAGGAAAACCAGCGTGCCGCCGATACCGGCGATGACGCCATCGACGATCAGCGAGCGCAGGTCGCCTTCCGCCATTTGGGATTCCACCCAAGCACCGAGATTTCCGAGCGCGCCGTCGATCGCGTCCATCGGGATCGAGGCGAACGAGAAAATCGACCAGAACACTGCGAACATGATGCCGAGGAACGCGATCCAGCCGAAAACCGGATGCAGCAGCACGCGGTCGATTTTGTCCGATAGAGTCTGCTGGTGCGCGTCCGGCCGGCGGGCAGCGAGTTCGCAGAGGCGGGTGATGAACGCGCGGCGGCCGCTTTCGGGATCGGCGGAATCGGTCGCCCAATGCACAGCCGGAGCGGCGGGAAGGGGGAATCGGATCGCTTGTTTCAGCTCGATGATGCCCTTTTTCGCATTCGCCTGCATCGGCACCACGGGGATGCCGAGTTCTTCGGAAAGTTTCACCGGATCGAGGCGCAGGCCGGAGCGTTCGGCGACATCGACCATGTTCAGCGCGAGCACGCAGGGCAGGCCGAGTTCGATGACCTGGAGCGCGAGTTGCAGGTGGCGTTCGAGGCTGGAGGAGTCCACGACGCAAACGACGAGGTCGGGTTTCGTCTCGCCGGGAAGCTGGCCGTTGAGAGCGTCGAGCGCGACTTTTTCATCCGGGGAATTCGCCCGGAGGGAATAACAGCCGGGTAAATCGAGGACCCGTAACTTGCGGCCGTGGGGTGTGAATGTTTCGCCGGATTTCACCTCCACGGTGACGCCCGCGTAGTTGCCGACGCGCTGGTTAGAACCGGTCAGGGCATTGAAAAGCGTGGTCTTCCCGGCGTTGGGATTGCCGATCAGCGCGATCGTCGATGGGGAGTCGGAAGCGGAAGTCATGTCTTCAGCCCACGGGAGACACCAGCACCTGCTCCGCCAGCTCACGGCTGATCGCCATCCGCGTGCCGCAGATCGAGCAAATCAGATTCCGGCCGCCCGCGATTTTACGGACCTGCAATTGCTCGCAAAACCCAAGGTCGCGCAGCCGGTCGCAGGCGGGTCCGTTGAGGAGCCGGATCTGTACGTCACAGCCGACCTTGGCTTGGTTCAAGGTCATGGCACTGTCGATTTCGAGAGCAGTGGCAAGCGCGTGTGACATTTCGCCGTCACCATCAGCAATTGAGATTGATTTGCAACAGGAAAAGCGGGTTTCAGCAAGATTTGGGCGGCGGTTTCAGGCCGTCCGCATCGTTAAAATGGCCAGTTCGGGAGGGCAGGCGAACCGGACGCGGATGCCGACGGTGCCGACGCCACGGCTGACGAACAGATTGGAATCCCCATGGGTGTGGTGGCCATAGATGTATTTCCTGCCGTAGTCGACTTTCTGTGGAGCATATCCGAGGAGGGGAACCCGGCATTGGCCGCCGTGGGTATGGCCGGAAAGCTGCAACTGGATGTCACGGCGGGCGGTCATAGCATCGAAATAATCTGGTTCGTGAACCAAGGCCACAACGGGGGAATTCTTGGAAATGCCCTTGAGCGTGCGGCTTGGATTTGGTTTTCCCAGCCAGACGTAGTCCGTGCCCGCGATGGCGAGGGGATCGCCTTTGATGGTTAGCTGGCTGTTCTGGTTGATCAAAAACGAGATCCCGGCTTTCTCGAATTGCCGCTTCATGAGCGCGGTCTTCCCTCGCCAGCCGTCATGATTTCCAAGTACCGCGAACACTCCGTGGGTGGCGGACATTTTTTCCAGCAATGCCAGCATCGGAGGCACCACGCGGGGATTGCCGCTGATGTAGTCGCCGGTGAGCGCGATCAAATCGAGCTTCTCCCGACGCACCTGGGCGACCACTTTGGCCACCAGTTCGTCGTCGTCGCCAGGGCAGAAATGGAAATCGGAGAGCTGGCCTATGCGCAGTCCGTCGAGACCGGAGGGCAACTCCTTGATCCGCACGTCCTGCCGCGTGACCGTTAGATGTCCGGGCTCGAACCAGAACGCATTCGCGATCGATCCCGCAGCGCCCGCGACTCCGGCTGCGAGGACTTGAAATACCCTGCGCCGCGTGAACAGGCCACGTTTCTCCGGATCAGTTTCGCTTTCGATTTCCATCGGCGCACGCTGGATGGCTCCCGTGAAAGCTTGATGAAAACCGGGTGAATTCAGCGCCCTTCCTGGATCCGCTCCGCCAGCATCGCGGGCAGTCCGGCGGCGATGATTTTAGCCTGGGTCTTGGCGATGTCATACTCGACGCGGCGGAAAACGACCATGTTATGTTCCAGATCGAAGATTGCGTAACAGGCGCGCCAGTCGCCATCGCGAGGCTGGCCGACGGAGCCGACATTGATGAAATATTTCGCCCCGTCCTCGATCACCACCGACTCGGCGGGGACTTCCTGGACCTTGTCGCTCTTCACGTAAACCCGCGGCACGTGGGTGTGGCCGTGGAAGCAGAGCTGGGTGAACTGATAGGAAAAATTCGACATCGCGTCGAACCGGTTGGTCACGTAGTTCCAGTGCGCCGGTTGGTCGAGCGTGCTGTGGACGACGGTGAAATCCGATACCTGGCGGACCATCCGCAGGCGGGTGAGCCACTGGCGCTGCTCGTCGGAAAGCTGCTGGCGCGTCCATTCGAGTGCGGCGGCGGCCACCGGGTTCATGCTGTCCAGCGAGTGGTTGCCAGACGCGTCCTCGTCGTGATTTCCCTTTACCGTCGGGCAATCCATCGCCCGCACGATTTCCAGGCAGGCGGCGGGGTCCGCGTTATAGCCGACAATGTCCCCCATGCAAACGTAGTCCGTCACGCCTTGCTTCGAAGCATCTTCGAGAACGGCCTCGAGGGCTTCCAAATTGGCATGTATGTCACCGAAAAGAGCGATCCGCATGAGTGGTCAGAGAGTGGGGGGCGAAGTTTGTCGCTTGGCGCGGGTCTGTCGAGACGAAAGCCTTCGGCTATTTCGAGAACCAGTCCTGCGGGCCGGCGGGGGGCGGCAACGGCCGGTTTAAAACGCTCTGCTCGCTTGGAATTTTAAGCAACTTCTCCAAGGCTTGAAGCGTTTTCGCCACGCCGTAGATCGGGAATCGCTCGCGGGTCCGCAGCCAGTGGGCGGAGAGCGCTTCGTAGGCTTTTTCAGGTGTTCCGAAAATTTCAATGGCCCGTGCGGTGGTGTCCAAATCGGGGTTTTCATGGGCCTCCAGCACGAAAATGAGGGTTTTCAGCGTGGGCGTGCGGTTCTGCGGATTCTGGTAAAGCGACCGGCCGAGGGCGAGTGCGCTCTGCTCACGTCCGGCGACGCGGGCCAGCGCGTAGAATTCGAACCGCTTCACGTAGTCGAGGGCATTTCCCGTTTCTCCGGCGTGCCGATAGGCCTCCGCCGCTTCGGCGAATGTTTTGTCCGGATCGGGGAAGGCCTGGAATTTATTGGTGTCTGAAAGCAGGAATCCCAGTTTTGCCCACAGATTCCAGTCATCCGGATTGTTGCGGATGCCTCTTTCAAGAAACGTCCGGCCGCGGAGAACCGAGGCGCGCCAGGCTTCCTTGCGCCGCAACGGCGACAGTTTCGAATCGTTGATGTAATAGGATGCCGCGTTGTAGGCGGAGTGGTGATGTCCGGAATCCCAGTAGTAACCCGTTTTCGGGGCGAGATCGACGATCATGTCGTAGGTGTCGGCCACGTCGTCCCAGCGCTTTTCCTCGAAGAACCCGAACGCCCGCAGGTTCATGAATGTCGCCACCAGCGTCCGCAAGCCCCCTAGGGCGATCGCCGAACTGGTCTGGCCGATCTTGTCCCTCGTGCCGATTTCCAATTTAGGCGGCAGCAGGTTCGCGGCGCGGAGTTCTCCCGCCACTCCGGCCTCGTAGGGCATGCGGGCAGCGCCGAAGGCCAGCAAGGCCGCCGTTAGAATCCCGTTGCGTTGCCAGGCTTTCACGGTGTTAGAACTCCTTTTCGGCAAAAACGAACCACGAGGCGATGGTGAAGAATACCGCGTAATACAAGCCAATGAGCGTCAGTTTTCCGAGGATGAACAACGGCATCGTCTGGCCCTCGATGACCGCGTCGATCACGTTGAAATTCTGGAAATCCGGCAGCACCAGCGTGATCAACAGCGACACCATCTGCGCGAACTTGCCTTCGCCGGCTTGCCCGGTCTGCAGGAAGACGGAACGGGCGTCCGCTTGGAAGTGGGCGATGAAATAGATCAGGAAGCTGATGATCGTCGTGAACAAGGTGCTCGTCGAAAAGGTCGAGATCAGCAACGCCAGCGAGGCCATGATCGACGCCCGCAGGAACACCGCGAATACGGCACCCTGCAGTGACCAGCTCGGCCCTTGGTTGAGCACTTCGAGTTTCACCGACTCGATATCCTTCGGGGTCCATTCGAGCGCCCTCGCCATTTCGAGCTGCTGGGCCATGACGATGGAGGTGCGGATCTGGAGCACCACTGTCATCAGGATGTCCATTAGAAGCAGGGAAACGAAAACCAGCATTAGCACGCCTAACAATTTACCCGCCAGATAGTCGAAGCGCGGCACCGGCTTCGCCAGGATGGTGTAAAGCGTCCGGTCCTCCACGTCCTTCGGCAGCAGCAGCGCCGTCGCGACAATGGACAGCACCACGGAAAACAGGGTCATCGTTCCGAGCGACCAGCTCTTGATCGAGTGAAGCACGTTGATCCCCGCAGCCTCCGGCCCTTCATGCTGCGGGAGATCGAAGAAGTTGCTGCCGATGGCGATCACCGCGAACACCGCTAGGAAATAGAACACCTTCATCCGCACCAGTTGCGTGAACGCGTGGCGGGCGATCACCAGGATGCGGCCCACATGCGAGGCCCGGTAGGAAATGGCAGTGGTCATGAGTCGTCGTCTTGGGTGGTCTCGCGCAGGAACAGGCGCTCCAGCGTGGTCCGCGGTTTGCCGGTATGGACCAGCGAGGCTCCCGGGGAACTGGCAACCAGCGCACTGATTTTCGAAATCAGTTCCGGGCTCGCGTCCTTCAGGATGATTTCCGTCTGGTCCTCGATGGCGATCAGGTCATCCAGCCGCCCTTCCTTCACCATTTTCCCTTTGAAAATAATCCCGACATGGTCGCAAACTTCCTGCACCTGCTCCAGCAAATGCGAGCAGAGGAAAACCGTAATCCCGCGCTCCCGCAGCTTCAGGATCAGGTCCCGGATCTGCCGCGAGCCGATCGGGTCCACGCCTGCGGTCGGTTCGTCCAGGATCACCAACCGCGGCTCCTGCACCAGCGCCTGCGCCAACCCGACGCGTTGCAGCATCCCCTTCGAGTAGCCGCCAATCCGCCGGTCGCGCGCGTCTTCCAGATCGACCAGTGCGAGCAGCTCGCTCACCCGGTCTTCCAACACCTTCCCCTTCAGCCCGCAGAGCTTGCCGTAGAACCGCAGGGTCTCCGCGCCGCTCAGATGCTTGTAGAAATACGGGTTTTCCGGGAGAAATCCGACATCGTTGCGCGAGTCCACCTTCAGCGAGTCCTTGCCGAAAATCGAGCAGTGCCCGGCAGTCGGAGCCACCAATCCTAACAACGCCTTCATCGTTGTCGATTTGCCTGACCCGTTAGGACCGATCAATCCATAGACCTCGCCCGGCATGATCCGGATAGACACCCCGTCCACCGCGCGCAACATCTGCTTGCGGAAGGAGGTTTTGAAATCCTTCACCAGATCCTTGATTTCAACTGCGGGAATTGTGTCGGCCATCGGCAGGATCATCATTGGTTAGCCCCGTCCTGCTGGCAAAGGACAAATTTCCCGATTTTGGAAACTTGATTCCGGGGACTTGCTCACCCATACCTCATCCAAGCTCCGCAAAAAACCATGAAACGCCTCCTCCTCGCCATCACCTCCTCTCTCGTAGCACTTGTCCTACCCGGATGTCTGCAAAGCGAAACCACCGTCACTCTCAACAAGGACGGCAGCGGCACCCTCGTCGAACAAACCACCCTCGGCGCCCAAATGATGGAGATGATCAGCCAGATGTCCGCGCTCGGCGGCGGTGATGCTGAGGCCAAGGATCCCGTGGCCGAAATGTTCTCCCCGGAAAAAGCCAAGGCCCGCGCCACCACCCTAGGCGAAGGAGTCACCTTCGTGAAATCCGAACCCGTCGAAGCCGGCGGCAACAAGGGAGCCCGCACCACTTACAAATTCGCCGACATCAACAAACTGAAAATCTCCCCCGGCGACGGCATGAAGGACATGTCACCGATGGCTGCCGAAAACCCGGCCGCCAAAAACCAAAAGCCCATCGGATTCGCCCTCGCCGACGGCACCCTGACGATCACCATGCCCGAAACCGAAAAGCCCGAGGCCGACAAAGAGCCGAAGCCGGAGGTGCCTGAGATGGAGGAAAATCCCCAGATGGAGGCGATGATGAAGCAAATGCTCGGCGACATGAAAATGTCCTTCAAGCTCATCATCGAGCCCGGCATCGCCGAGACCGACGCCACCAACCGTGACGGCAACACCATCACCCTGATGGAAATGGAAATGGGCAAGCTTCTCGAAAAGCCTGAAACCCTCAAGAAGCTCCAAGCTGCGGATCAGGAAGACCCGCAAGCCGCCATCGAAGCCTTGAAAGGCCTCGAAGGCGTGAAAATGGAGACCAAGCCCAAGGTCACCGTGAAGATCAAATAAGGGGAAGAGACATTCTTGTCCCTTCTTCTGTCGCTGTCGCGATGAAATCCCTCGATGGATTTTCAAGATTTTCGAGTGAGCTAATTCAACTTTCTGGAAGGAAATGAAAAAACTGCTCATATCTGCACTGTTGCTCAGTGTGGGCGTGATCTCGTTGATTTTCAGCGCCAGAATCAGGGTCGATCTAGCGGCTATGAAGTATGACCCGACCTCTCAAAAGCTCCGAGGCAGCTATCCGCCATTGATTCGATCAACTGCGAACTCTGACAAGAGCCAGACCGGATTGGTTACCCTTTCCGATGGTGAGAATGTGAAATTTTGGTTCATCTCCCACCATGTTTCAGATCCCGGTTGTACAAGGTTCGACTTTCGTGACGGCACGCACAAATACATGAGAGGAAGCTACTTTTGTTGTGAGGTTCAGATTCCCGAAGATGAAGTGAGGACCCGGCAAGATTTGATTACGTTCATCGAGAAGCATGACGAATCCTAGTGTGTAAGCGACGATCTTGCCGACAGGGTTCCTGTGAAAAAGCCTTGCTGAGGCATCTCATCATTCCCAAGATTCCGGATTGCGCCCTTGCCCGCTGACAGTCAGCTTGTCGCTCATGCGGAATCATTTCCGCAGGCAAGATTTTTTCCTGAATGATGAATAATCCCCGAGGTGAACCGTCCAAGAGTGCGCTGGGGCCTGTCGGTCCCGTCGATTCGGACCCTTCCCTGAACGATCCGGACGATGATTTCCGGCTGGTCGCACTGGCGCAGAAGGGGGACATGAGTGCCTACGACGCGCTGGTCACCCGGCATCGCGGAAGGATATTCGCCATGATCCGAAACATGATTCATCAGGAAGCCGATGCGTGGGACCTCTCCCAAGAGGTCTTCATCAAGGCGTGGCACGCTCTGCCGAGGTTCGAGGCCAAGGCGCGGTTTTCCACTTGGATTTACCGGATCGCCCACAACGCGGTCTATGACTGGACGCGGAAGCGGAAAATCGAGAGCGCCGGCGAACTGAACGATGAGATTTTCGAACGCGAACGGATCGACTCCGGCTCGTTCACCACGCCCTCCGGCGGCGAATCGCCGGACCAATCGATGTCCCACGGCGAGCTGCGGATGAAAATCCAGATCGCATTGGGCAAATTATCGGCCGAGCACCGCGAAGTCGTGATCTTGAAAGATGTCCAAGGGTTGTCGTATAAGGAAATCGCCGAAGCGATGTCGAGCACCCTCGGAACGGTGATGAGCCGGCTGTTTTACGCGCGTCAGAAACTCCAAGCATTGCTAAAAGATGAATACGAATCCAGATGAAGCAACGCTGGCCCTGTGGCTGGACGACGAATTGACCGGTGATGAACTCGCCGCCGTCGAATCGTGGGCAATCACCCAGCCCGACCAGATGACCGCCCGCGAAGAAGTCCGCAAATGGCGCTCGATGATGGCCATGACGATTCCCCCAGCCGAAGAACCGCCGTATCCGGAGTTTTTCAACAGCCGGGTCCTCCAAGGCATCCGCGATTCCTCGCCCAAAGTTCCGCCGGTGGCGAAACGGCCGTTTTCCTGGACCTCCTGGCTGATGCCGTTGACTGCCTGCGCGGGCATGGTTCTCGCGTTCTGGGTCGGGAAAAAATCTAGCACCACACTGGAATACGATGTCGCGGGCGCTCCCAAGGCGATTCCCGTGGAGCCCGTCGTTTACACGCCGGAAAAGGGCGTCGATGCCGAGTGGTTCGCGCGCGCCGCGGCGACGGTCATCGTCCTCAACGGTGTGGCTGCGATCCCCGATTCGACGGATTTTTCGGAAACCGTCTATGTGCCGATGGAGCGGGAAATCGATTCAACCGCCGGTGGCGTGGCCAATCCTGGAACCGACACCGGACGATGATCAATCGACGCAATTGGATCAGGCTCGGCCTCACGATGGGATGCGCGTTGTTTGCAGGTCCTGCGAATGCCCAGACCGATCCGGGCAAAGCCACCATGCGGCGGCTCGATTTCACCGTATATTATGCGACCAACGGCGATCCAAAGGCGGCAGGTGCGAAGTCCACACTGCTGTCCAAGGAAACGGAAACCCGCCTGCGCGGCCAAGAGCAGCTTCGCTTCACGAACTATCGAATCCTCGGGCATGAGATCCAGCCCTTGTTGCGGAGTTACGAGAGTTGGGCACAGCCGCTGCGCCCGTCCGATGAGGTGCTCGTCCGTTTCGAGGCCCGCAGCAAGCCGACCAAGGAATCCACCAAACTCGATCTCGAACTCTGGCTCAGCCGGAAAAAAATCCTCAAAACCGACGTCCTTCTCGAAGGCGACCGCCCTCTTTTCATCCTCGGTCCCGAGTGGCGCGGTGGCCGCTTGATTATCGGAGTCGCCCTTGCGCCCAAGGAAAAACCGGGCTCATAATACGACCATGAAATTCGCCCTCGCCATCCTGCTGACGCTGTCGGCCCTCGCCCCAGCGGGTGTCCTGGAGTTCAAGGAACTCATCAAAGAGGAAAAAGCTCCGGTCGACGCCACGACCGTGACATCGGATTTCGCCTTCACCAACAAGACGGACAAAACAGTTTCCATCGCCAAAAGCGATCCCGGTTGTTCCTGCCTCAAGGTTCAGGTTTCCGGCGGCAAACTCAAATACGCTCCGGGCGAATCGGGGATCATCCAGACCATCTTCGACGTCGGCAACGCCACCGGGACTGTCGAAAAAGCAGTGGCGATCTGGCTGGACAACGACCCCCCGGACAAGCCTTCGCTCCAGCTGCGGATCAACATCCACATCCCGGTTCTTGTCGGGTTGGAGCCCAAGACTCTGTCCTGGGACATTGGCGGAAAACCCGAGCCGCAGACCATCCACATCCGCATGGCCGAAGGAAATTTAATCAATGTCACTGGAGTGAATGCCAAGGATTCGTTCAACTGCGAGTTGAAGACCGTCGAGAAAGGGAGCCAATACGAATTGGTGGTCACTCCGAAATCCACTGATGCCCCGGACCTCGGCATCATCCGCATCGAGACCGACAGCAAGATCGCCAAGCAAAAGACCCAGCAGGCTTTCGCAGTGGTTCGCAAGCCGCTCCCGGGAAAAGACGTTTCCAAGAAATGAATTCCATCGGGCAACTCGCAGCCATCGGTTTCGTTTCCCTAACCGCTGCGGGAGGAACTTTCTGGTTGAAAGGACCACCGGCGCGCGCGCTCGTTTGTGATCCGGCGGTTCTGAAACCCGACGAGATCTGCCTCCAACAGATTTCTCCGGATGCTAAAATCCTCTGGGTGGATGCGCGCCATCGTAAGGACTGGGAAAAAAACGGTCTGCCCGGTTCCGTGCTCTGGAACCTGGATGCGGATGAGGACATGCAGGCTTTCGAGGCCGACATCGCCATGCGCATCATGGAAACGCCGCGGGTGATCGTTTATTGCGGCGATGAAAACTGCGGTCTCAGCCGGCAAGTGGCGGAACGGATCAATCGATTGCAGTTAGGCGCGGAGGTTTCCGTTCTTCACGGCGGCTGGCGGGCTTTATCCGAAGCCGGCAGGATCAAGGATTCCAGTCCAGGGTCTTGAGGTCGAGGGCCTCCAGATAAGGTGTTTCCGGGCGGTCCTCGGTATTCCAGCGGAGCATCACCGTGCAGGCCTTGGCCTTGCCGAAACTGAGGCTGTAAGTCCCGTCCTCCAGCATCCGGCCGATCCTCGACTGCCTGCCGAAGTAAGCCCGCGCGATTTCCTTGGTGTCATCGCGAGGCAGCAGCTTGAGGGTGAGTTTCTTTTCCCGGTTAGGGACGTTCTCGTCCGTGCAGGATGCCAGTGGCGAGATGATGACTTGGAAAATGCCCGCCTTTTCGGACTTGTTGTTCGCATAGGCGAGAAGTCGCCCACCGTAGGAATCGAGGAACGGATCCACGACGATTTTCGGATCGCTGTCACCGCGTTTTCTAACGAGAATCGTGTGGGGACTCAGCCGGTTGTTGCCCGCGTCGAAATCCACGTTGTAGTAGAAATCGATCACCTGTTCGACCGCGTTGGTTTCCCTGAATTCCGGGACGATGTTGCTGGATGTCGGAAAAGGATTGGCGAGGCAGGATTTCGCCAGCTCGGGCTCGGTGGTTTTGGTTTCGATCAGGGGAATCCGTTCCGTCAGGGATTTGGCCGCGAGGAATTTATCCAACACCTCCTCGGCGGCTTTCTGGGGATCCACCGGTTCCATGCCTGCGGGCAAGTCCGGCGGCGGCTCGACGATTGAAGGAAGTTCCGGTGCGGGCACGGGTAAAACCGGAACCGGCTCGGCTTTGGGAGTTTCCGTGGACACTGCGGTGTCTGGCCGGGCGCTCTGCCCCGTCAGGCTTTTTACGGGGGATGGTGAGGAAGTGTCCTTGGGGGAATTAAGCAGCAAGGTCAGCAGGCCGAAAACAATCCCGGCCAGCAGGAAGAGGCAGAGCAGTGGAACCAACAGGCGGATGAAACGTTTGCGCGAGTGGGAATGCGGGGGACGCCCTTGGAAGCCATTGGAGGAGCCGGAGGTTTGATTCTTTTCCGGCATCGGCTTGGCGACCGGCTCCGCCGTGCTTGTGCGCTTGGGCAGTTCACGCGGCTCGGGGCGAAGGATGGCAGGATTGGCCGCAGGGATCGGAGGCGAGGTCGCCGCCACCGGCAAGTGAACCGGAGTTTCGCAAACAGGAGCCGGAGCGGGAATGGATTCGTAGCCCGGATGAACGGCTGGCGGAGGCGATTGAACCGGAGTTGCCACCGCCTGCGGTTGGGGAGCTGCTGGAATCGGAACCGCTGCCGCTGCGGGGATCCCGGCGGCGTAGGACTCATTGCCAGCCGGTGACTGATAGACCGGGGGAGGTTGATAGGCCGGAGCCGGAGGCGGTTGATAGGCCTGAACGGGCGGCTGATAGGTCGGAGCGGGAGCCGGGTAAGGCGCTTGAATCTGGTTCCGACAGGACGGACAGGGGCCGACTACGCCTGCCAGACTGCCCGGGACCGTCAGCTTGATGCTGCAAGCGGGACAAAAGAAGGTGATTGAGTCATTCGCCATTCGGATTGAACCGCAACCTACGAAAAACGCCGGACCTCGTCAATACTTCAGAAATCTTAACAATCCATCAAATCCATTCCTGCTCAAGCGGCCTGTCGCAGCAAGGCGATGAGGACGCCCTGGATAATCAGCTCGCGGGCGGGAATCAAATCCGGGAAATCCGCATTTTCGGCACGCAGAAACGGCTGGCCCTTTTCGACCAGATACCGCTTCAAGGTGGTTTCCCCGTCGATGAGGGCGGCCACGATGTCGCCTTTGCGAGGTTCGCGGAATTCCAGGATCACGGTGTCGCCACTGCAGATGTGGGCATCGATCATCGAGTCCCCGCGGACTTTGAGGGCGAAAGTCTTGGCGTGGCGGGGAAGTCCGAGCGCCGCGATGTCGATGGAGATGCAGCCTTGTTTCTCCTGCTCCACCTCTTGAGACATGCCGGCGGCGATGTGGCCGTAGATCGGGATGTCGATGATTTCTCCACGGTCGAGTTCGTCCGGGAAAATGACGGCGCGAGCTTTTCCCGGCAACCGTTGGATGACGCCCTTGCGTTCGAGCGCGCGCAAGTGGCTCATCGCTGCGGTCTGGCTCGCGAATCCGAAGAAGTGCTGGATCTCGCGGGTCGATGGCATGATGCCGGTCTGGCGCTGTGATTTCCGCAAATATTCGAGGATCTCCTGTTGGCGGGATGTGAGGTCGGCGTGCATCTTTTTATGAACAGTGTTCCTGTGAACAAACTGTTTCGAGATCGGATGCGCAAGTAAAAACTTCGAATCGCGCGGACGACGGATATCCCGCTGGCATTTCGGCGGTTCAACGCCTACCCCCCTGCGGTGCACGGTGAGACGGAAGATCGAAATCAGACCAGGTCGGTTTTCACCTGGGTGTGGATCGTCTTCTTCCTGCACGGGATGACGCCGGGATTCTGGATGCCCGCGCTGACCAATATTTTTGTCGCCCATGGTTTGAGTGGCTGGGTCACCTTGGCATTTGTGATTCCACCGCTTTGTGCGCTGGTCTCACCATTGATCGGCGGGGCGATGGCGGACCATCATTTCGCGGCGAACCGGCTTTTCGCTTGGTCGTCGTTTCTGGGAGCCGGAGCGCTGTTCGCGGCGTTCGCCACGCTTCACGCGGACTGGCATCCGTGGTGGTTCATCGGCCTGCTCGGGCTCTACTCGATTTTTTCCGGGCCGTCTTGGGGCCTGCTGACGACGATCTCGCTGACGCATCTGCCCAACGGCGAGCGCTCGTTTCCACTGGTTAGGCTTGGGGCGACGCTGGGATGGATGGCCGCCGGGCTGATCACCAGTTTTGTGCTCCGCGCGGACACCAGTCCGGTGGCCGGATATGCCTCGGCCGCGACGCGGATGTTAGGCGGCACGCTGGCCTTCATGTTGCCTCACACCCCGCCGCTGGGATCGGGGAAAAGCTGGAAAAGCCGGCTCGGCCTGGATGCCTTCTCGCTGATGAAGCAGCGCGACCATTGCGTGTTCTTCGTGGTGACCGCGCTGTTTTCCATCCCGCTCTCCGCCTTCTATATTTACGGTCCGGAGCTGCTGCGGGTGCTGGGGGACAAACGTTCCACCGCGACGATGACGATCGCCCAGCTAACGGAAGTGGCGGCGATGCTGTTGGTCGGTTCGGTGATGATGCGTTTCCGGGTGAAGACGGTTCTGTTATGGGCGCTGGGCTTGTCGGTAGTGCGTTTCAGCATGAGCGCGTATGCCGGCGCGAGCGGGTTGATCAACTGGCACATCGGTGGCATCGCCCTGCACGGAATGTGTTATACCTTCTACTTCATCACGGCGCAGGTCTTCATGGACCGCCGGGTGGATCCGGGGCTGCGGGGCCAGGCGCAGGGGTTGCTGGCCCTGGTTTCCAGCGGACTCGGCCCCTTGGTTGGGGCGTTGGTGTGCGGTTGGTTGAAAAACCATTTAGTCACTGCCGACGGCCAGGGCTGGATGGAGTTCTGGGCCTCGCTGGCGGCGATGATCGCGGTCTGCTTCGTGATCTTCGCCGTGTTCTATCAGGGGCTAGGCAAACGCCCGGCCGAAAATTAACGGGCGTAAATTCCGCAAGCGGATAGGACAGCACAAGGTCCGCCGGTGATGCCAACGGGCGGGATGACGAGAGGGATTTTTTCACCGTTCACCTTGAGGCAGGCGTGTCCGGCGGCGGCTTCGAGACCTTGCTGATGGAAAGGCGCGGTGGGCAATGGCTCGCGGTGGATCATCGTGGTTTCGGAGAATTCCGCCAAATGCGATTCGAAGACGAAGCCCGGGATTTCCACCCGCGCGGTTGCCCGTTCAGCGTCGATGCTGATGGTGACGGTTCCCAAGATCGCAGGCGCGCCCTCGAATGGGGTTCCCGTAAAAATGTGGTTGGCGAAATAGGCGGCGACTGCCGCATCGCTGCTGACAAATCCGAAGGCCAGTGGAGCGGCGGTCGGATCCGGCTGCCAGAAAATCATCCCACCCGGAGCAGAGCCGACCGGTGTGTGCACCATCCGCGCGACGTGGACGATGACGTTCGGCATTTCAAGATCCGCGCTCGTTTTCGCGATGAGATCCACGCCACCTTCCCAAGACATCCAGTTGTTTATAGCCATGATGGTGACGTTAGAAACTCCGGGGGAACGGTCAAGCGAGTTCGCAAGCCAGCCGGATGGCCGCAATCATTGACCAAGGGCTCGCCAGGTCTTTTCCGGCGATGGAAAACGCCGTGCCATGATCCGGGCTGGTGCGGGGCTTCGGCAGACCGAGCGTGACATTCACCGCCGTGTCGAAGTCCAACAGCTTCAACGGGATCAATCCCTGGTCGTGATACATCGCCAGCACCGCGTCGTGGAGGCCTCGCGCCGCATCGCGGAAAATCGCGTCCGGCACGGCGGGGCCGGTGAAATCTCCAATACCGCCGAGATTGAGAAAATCGATCGCCGGTTGGATGATCCGCGTTTCCTCATCGCCGAACGTGCCGTTTTCCCCGGCGTGGGGATTCAGTCCGGCCACGGCGATCCGTGGTGTGGAAATGCCACGGCGTTGGAGAAAGGCTGCTGTTAGCAGGCCGATTCGAACAATTCGCTCCTTCGTCAAAAGCTGCGGCACGGCAGCCAGCGGTTCGTGGATCGTCGCCAGTCCGACCGTTAGAGTGTCGCCGGTGAGCAACATCCCGTAGTCCGCCACGCCGAAGGCATCAGCGAAAAATTCCGTTTGTCCGGGGAACGGGAACCCGACCGATTGCAGCCCTTCCTTGGAAACCGGCCCGGTCACGACGGCATCCGCCCGGCCATTTTTCAACTCCCTAACCGCTTCGTCCAGCGCTGCGAGCGACGCCGCGGCGGATGCTGCGGTTGGCTTGCCCGGAGTGCCCGCACTGCGGTCGCCCAGAACTTCGATTTCATGTCCGGCGGGGATTTTCCCTGAAGCGAGTGCCAGCTCGATGACTTCCGGACCGATTCCCGCAGGATCGCCCAAGGTGATGAGAATGCGCGCCATGGCCGGAGCATCGGCGGCCTGCCCGGGACTGCCAAGCGGGGAAATCACCTGATATCCTCGTAATGCATCCGTTCCGCGCTTGCGGAAGCCGGGAATGCGTCCCTAGGCTGCGGCCATGATTCGTATTTCGCTGAAGATGACGTTGCTCGGGTTAGCCTGCAGCCTGCTGACCCACTGCGGCTCCTCGATGGGATCGGGAAATCTCGGCGGGCCGACCGTCGAGGAGCGGAATGCGAAGATTGCGAACGAACCGACCGGCGACTTCTTCTACGGCAGGCGTTACTTCGTTGAAAAAACCCGCTTCTGGGGATATGTCCGGAAACCGAGACAACCCTGGAGCCGCGCCAAGCTGGTGATGATGCGCGAGGACAAGATGAAGAACCCGGACCGGCTCTCGGAAAACGGCCCTTCCGGCAATCGCTACAGCTATGACAATAATTTCGACTATCGGCTCAAAGGTTATTTCACCGGTCAGAACGCCTACGACCCTAACAGTAATCAGTTCCTTCCCGAGTTCATGCTGACCGGCTACGATGTCATCGACCGCCAGCCCGGTTGGCTTTTCCGGCCGGACGACCGCTATGACCGTTTCCGCATCACGATGATTCCGCGGTGAACGAACCGCCGGGTTCCCGATCCTCCCCCACATGAAATCCGATGGAATCCGCCGTTCCGTCCGCTCGACGCATCGCGAGCGCGCGGAAGGTGACGCACCCGGCATCGGACGTGTCGCCCGGATGCCGGGCACCGGTTTACCGAGGGGCAAGCGCAAGAAACGGAGAAGCGGCGAGAAACGCGGCCGGAATCCCATGATCGCCCGCTGGACCCTGCTGATCGGTGGTTTGGCCCTGGTGAGCCTGGGGGTTGCGATTTGGCTCGGCTTGAAGGACAAGGCGGGTTACTCCGGAGTCCCGGTTAGAACGGCTGCGTCCCAGGACGATTTCCTCGCCACGCCGCAGTCGCAATTTGTCTCCTTGTCGGAAAAGGAAGCCCTCTCATTGGTGAAAAACGCATTGGGCGTCCGCGAGCCCGGGCAAGTTTCCGAGTATTTCCGGCAGAGGGAGATTCCGCCTGCGGACGTCGTCAAATTTCTCCAGTCATTGGAGTCTCTCGATGGCCCGATCGAGCGATACGAGTGGGTGGGCAGCCTTGATGCCAACGGCCTCACTCTCGATGGCGTGCTCGTCTTCTTCCAAAGCGCCGAGGGTTCGCGCAACCGGCTGGCTCATTTGGTTCCCGATCCGCAGGGGAAATGGAAAATCGATTTCGACTCTTTCGCCCGTGCCGTCACCCCGCCATGGACCGAGCTGACGGCGGGGTGGGCCGAGGTCGGCAAGGTGAGGGTTCACGTGGTTCAAGACAGTTACTACAATGGTCTATTCAAGGATGAGAATGAATGGCTCAGTGTCGGATTCGCCTCGCCGGATACCGAGGATGTCCTCACCGGCTACTGTAGGATCGGTTCGCCCCAGGCGGCGGCCATGAAATGGTTGTTCGCCAAGGATACGGCGGCCAGCCGCGCCACTTTGGAAATCCGCCGTGTTGAGGGTGCCGAGCCCCGGCAGGTCCTGATTTCCCGGGTGCTTGCCGAGGATTGGGTGATGGGGGAGCAACCCTTTGACGAGCGGTTCAAATGACCCGCGGAGCAGTCATTCTCCGTGCTTGCGGAGATGGCATCGGTTTTCTTAGCCTGCGTCTCGTCAATGGCCCACCGGGTCTCCGGACCGCGCGTCACTGCGCGGGACTCTGATGTTCTGTTGATGAAAAACCCAACGACTTCTGCTGGTCCGCCCATCATGAAACCTCAAGACATCCGGCGAGGAATCACTTCGCGCCACGTAAGAACCGACGGCGATGCTCCGGACCTCGGCCGGGTTTCCCGTATGCACGGCATGGATTTTGATACCGGCGGCGCAGGATCCCGCAGTCGGGGGACGCGGGGGAATCCGGCCCGGCGCAAGGCGGTCATGATCTGGTCCGTGGCACTGGGCGTGTCTGCTTTCATCGTGATGATCGTCGCGGTTTTCCTGTGGCTCAGGCCGCAGTTGAGCCGCACTTTCCCACCCACCAGTGCGGTCACCGAGGAGAACGATGATCGCGTGAGGGTGATCTCCAAGTTTCCTTCGCCCAGTCGCGAAGAGGCGATCAACCTGGTTGAAGACGCCTTGGCCAACCGGGATCCGGCGAGAGTGGAACTGTTGTTCCGCACAGGGAACTCCACCCCCCGGGAAATTCTGGATTACTGCGCGTCCAGCGGCGAACGCGATGGCGTATTCGACAATTTCGACTGGCTCAGCAGCTTGGATACCGACGGGCTCCTGATCGAAGGCGTGGTGGTGAACTACAAGGGAAAGGAAAAAGCCGTCCAGCGCCTTGCGCTGCTGACCCCCGACGACCGGGGCCGCTGGAAACTCGATTTCGACGCCTTCGCCCGCATTGCGAGGCCTCCGTGGGGCGAGCTGTTGGCCGGCGGAGGGGATCATGTTCTCGTCCGTGTCATGGCCACTCCGGATGTCTACTACAACGGACCGTTCCGGGATGAAACCCAATGGACCTGCTACGCCATGAGCACTCCGGACAACGATGAAGTGCTGCGCGGTTACTGCAAGGTCGGCTCACCCGAGGCGGAAGCCCTGCGTAGATTGTTTGCCAACGGTGCCACGACATCCAGGGTCATTCTGGAAATCAACCGCGTGACAGGGGGAGAGACCCGCCAGTTCGAAATCTCCAGCCTGCGTGCCACGGACTGGATCCTCGCCGGAACTCCAGGAAGGGGTTAGATTATTAGGTTTTTGTGGGAGCTCTACTCCGCCAGCGCGTTCCGGATTGCGTTGATTTGCATCCGACGGGGATTTGAAACCCGTTGGTCCGCGGATTGCAAAAACGTAACGGATCGGATCATCTGCACGATCCCAAGGCCGGCTGATGCGCTGGAACCCTTGTAAATCATTGGGAATGGCGATTGCTGGATGGAGTGGCATGAGGGTCTGACCCCCCGACCGTGATTCTAGCAGTTTTTCGGTGGAGCCTCATCCATGATCGCCGGTCCCGGCGGCGTGGATATGGAAAACACCAAGCTCCCGAATCATGAATCTGATCTCCCTGTTCCGCCTGCCGATGATGATCGGTATGATCGCGATGATGATGGCCGACCCGGCAAACGCCTGGCAGCCGCTGCGGGCCCATCCGCAGAATCCTTACATTCTCGAGTTTCGCGATCAGCCCGCCGTGCTCCGCACCTACGGCGAGCACTACAGCTCGGTCATCAATTCCAATTTCGATTTCATTCCCTATCTGGACATCCTCCGGAGGGACGGCATGAATCTAACGCGTGCCTTCCTCGTCGGCTTCCGCCTGGCCGAAGGGGATTACAACCAGAGCCCGCTCTCACCCGCGCCGGCAGCCTACGTGCAGCCGTGGAAGCGCGTCGCCGGCCAAGGCAACGCCCTCGACGGTCTCCCCAAATGGGACTTGTCGACATGGAACGAGGAATACTTCACCCGTCTCAACGCCTTCGCCCAGGCGTGCAGCGATCGCGGCATCGCCATCGAGCTGACCTTGTTCTGTGTTCAATACAGCGATCCCCAATGGAGGACCACTCCATTCAATCCGGCTAACAACCGCCAGGGCGTTGGTCCTGCGAACCGTTACGACGTCACGCGCTTGGTCGATGCCAACCTCGTTGCGGCGCAGGAGGCGGTGGTGCGTCGGATCGTCAGGGAGATGAACCGTTTCGACAACGTCTATTACGAGATCGTCAATGAACCATTCTGGAACGAACCGGGGGTCAGGGACGCGGAGGAGGTCGCCTATCATCACCGCATGCTGGCCGTCATCCGCGACGAAGAGTCACGTCTTCCTAACAGGCATCTGGTCGCCCACAATTTCCCGCAGCATCTGAATACCCTCTCCGCCGACTTCGACGTAATCAACGAGCATTATCCCGCGCAGGTTCCCACCACCGCCATTCCCGGTGCCGAGGCCTTGCTGCGCGATCACTATCATCGCGGCCGCATCCTTTCCCTCGATGAAACAGACACCACCAGCCCGGTTCAGAACCGTTTCGAATCCTGGATGTTCTTCCTCGGTGGCGGCGGCATCTACAATGGTCTCGATTTGCCCAACTCCGTCTATACCGAGC
Source organism: Verrucomicrobiota bacterium (assembly GCA_040386755.1). GTDB lineage: Bacteria > Verrucomicrobiota > Verrucomicrobiia > Verrucomicrobiales > Akkermansiaceae > Luteolibacter. The sequence goes on from JAZKEY010000005.1 coordinate 142,718, forward strand.
AGAGTGAAAGCGGCGATACCGTCTTCGGCAACGCCGCCCGCTCGGCCATCCGCAACATCGGCACCTACCTTGGCAATCTCAATCTGATAGGTCTGCGCCGCAATCTCTCGTGGATCACCGGCGGAGTTCCGTCCGGTGCCCGCCTCCAGGCGATGGCCGAAGCCGGCCAGCAATACACCGCTTATTTCTATCATGGCCGCACGGGTCTCAGGAATTTCCAACTCTCGTATGAGCAGATCGATTATTCCAACCACACCGCCTCACTCGCCGTCACACTGCCTGCGGGCACCTGGCGTGCGATCTGGACGCGGCCTGTCGACCTGGTCGAACTTCGCTCCGAGGTTTTCACCCATGCGGGCGGATCCCGCACTCTGGCCGCGGTAATCTATCAGGAGGACGTCGCCCTGCGCATCCAAAGAGTTGTCGCGGGACCCAACACCGCGCCGTCGGCCGCTGCGGACAGTTATACCATCAACCAAGACACCCCGTTGAGCGTGCCGGCTGCCGGTGTTCTCGCCAACGATACAGACGCCCAATCCAACCCTCTCGCGGCCGTGCTCAATACCGGCCCGGCCCATGGGATCCTCAACTTGAATGCCAATGGCGGCTTCACTTACACCCCCGCCGCCGGCTACACCGGAACCGACTCGTTCACGTATCATGCCAATGACGGAGCCCTCGACTCTGGCGTGGTCACCGTGACGCTTACTGTACGCCCGGTCGTCGCCAGCGCCCTGGCCAACGGCAGTTTTGAATCCGCCTACACCGCGTGGGCGAATTCCGGAAACCAGAACATCCGCAGCTCGGGAGCCAATAGCCCGCCCGATGGCACCAATGTTGTGGCCTTCAACACGTCGGACGCTGCTCCCAACGGCGTCCTGTCCCAGACTTTCACAACGGTCGCGGGCCAAACGTACCTCCTTTCGTTTCACATGGGCGTGCATTCGTTCAATACCAGCGAGCAGCGGCTGCAAGTCGATGTCGCGGGAGCCACCACGGCGGTAACCCGGACTGTCTCGCTCCAAGGTCTGGGCGGCGGATCGACCCGTTGGATCGACGATGCCATTTCCTTCACCGCGGCCGGCACCAGCGCCACTGTGACCTTTCGCGACCGCTCGCCCGCCACCCTCTCCATCGATCTGCTGCTCGATCATGTCAGAGTGGTCAGCGAAGACACGTCCCTGCCTCCCGGTTCCACGCCGCTCCCCACACCCACGTTGAGCCGCAATCCGGTGGCGGTGCTCATTTCCACCTTCGCCAGCCAAGCCGGCACCTACGAACTCCAGCGCTCGACCGATCTCGTCCGATGGACGCCGGTCGATGAAATCGTCCTGACCGGACCGGGCTCTCTCGACTTCGCGGACAGCCCGACAGCCGACCCGCGCGTGTTCTATCGGATTGCCACCAAGCCCTGACGCTCCGACCGCCATTTCGGAGCAGACCACGGGAAATCACCCCTGTTTTCCGACACTGGACAAATCCGGCGGCCTCTGGCATCCATCCGCCCCCATGTTGTCCGAGTTAGCGAAAGCCTATGAACCCCAAGCCGTCGAAGCCAAATGGTATGCAGCTTGGATCGATGGAAAATGCTTCGAAGCCGATCCTTCCTCGGAGAAGGACGGGTATTCGATCGTCATTCCGCCGCCGAATGTTACTGGTATTCTGCACCTCGGCCACGTCCTGAACAACGCGCTCCAGGACATCCTCGCCCGCCGTGCGAGGCAGAATGGAAAGGAAGTGCTTTGGCTCCCCGGCACCGATCACGCGGGCATCGCGACGCAGGCGAAAGTCGAGCGCGAGGTGCGTGAAAAGGAAGGCGTCGGCCGCCGCGATCTCGGGCGCGACGAGTTCCTCAAGCGAGTCTGGGATTTCAAGAACAAGCACGGCGACATCATCATCAACCAGCTCAAGCGGCTCGGCTGTTCGTGCGATTGGAGCCGCGAGCGGTTCACCATGGACGAGCCCTACACCGAGTGGGTGAGCCATGTGTTTGTGGAGCTTTTCAAAAAAGGCCTGATCTATCGGGGCAAGCGGATGGTGAACTGGTGCCCGGTTTCGCTCACCGCTCTATCCGACGAAGAGGTCATCTCGACGCCGCAGCGGTCGAAGCTGTATTTCATGAAATACGAACTCGCCGACGCACCCGGTGAGTTCCTGGAAATTTCCACGACTCGTCCGGAAACGCTGATGGGCGACGTGGCGGTGGCGGTGAATCCGAAGGACCCGCGCTTCACGAAATACATCGGCCGTAAGGTGAACCGGCCGTTTCCTCATGCGGAGATCCCGATCATCGCGGATGATCATGTGGACATCGAGTTCGGCACCGGTGCGTTGAAGATCACTCCGGCGCACGACAAGGCGGACTTCGAAATCGGCATGCGTCATGGATTGGAGATCATCGATGTTCTCACCCCCGACGCGCATATCAACTGTCCCGAGCTTCCGGATTTCCACGGGCTGGATCGCTTCGTCGCACGACGGAAAGCGGCCGCGAAGTTAGAAGAGATGGGCCTGCTCATCCGCATCGAGGAATATGAGAACAACGTCGGTTACTCAGAGCGCGGTGGCGTGCCGATCGAGCCGCGCATTTCGATGCAGTGGTTCCTCAAGTATCCGAAAATCCAGGAAGCCGCCGATGCGGTGGCGAATGGCGACATCAAGTTCCGTCCCGAGCGTTGGGCGAAAACCTACGCGCACTGGATGGAGAATCTCCAGGACTGGTGCATCAGCCGCCAGCTTTGGTGGGGCCATCAGATCCCGGTGTGGTATCGCAAGGACAAGCTCGATGATCTGAAAAACGCCGAGTCGTTAGGCATGACGGATTTCTCCGCCGGAGACATCCATGTCGGCCTCGAAGCTCCCGCCGATGCGGAGAACTGGACGCGCGACGAGGACGTGATGGACACTTGGTTTTCCTCGTGGCTGTGGCCGTTCGCGACGATGGCGAATGTCGGCGAAACCACGCCGATGCTGAAGAAATTCTATCCGACCGACGACCTCGTCACCGGTCCCGACATCATCTTTTTCTGGGTCGCCCGGATGATCATGGCGGGCTTCGAGTTCACCGGCGAGCTGCCGTTCAAGAACGTCTATTTCACCTCGATCATCCGCGACCTCAAGGGCCGCAAGATGTCGAAGTCGTTAGGAAACTCGCCGGATCCGGTCGAGCTGATGGAGAAATACGGCGCGGACGGATTGCGCTTCGGCCTGATGCGCATTGCTCCGACCGGCAGCGACCTGCGTTTCGACGAAGTGTCGGTGGAGGAGGGGAGGAATTTCGCCAACAAACTCTACAACGCCTGCCGTCTCCGCCAGATGGGCGGCGAGCCGTTCCAACCGTTCACCGGTTTCGACGGACTGCGCCCCTATCACCTCAACGCGATGGCGAAACTCGATGAACTCGCCGTCGATCTGGAGCGTCTCTATGGCGAATATCGCTTTGGTGAAATCGCCCAGCGCTTGTATGAATTTCTCTGGAACGACTTCTGCGACAAGTTCCTCGAAGCCGTGAAACTCGATCTCCGCGACACCGCTCCGCCGGAAGCGAAGGCGGCGTCGCTAGGCGTGTTCGACGCGATCATGGGCCGCTATCTGCAATTGCTCAGCCCTTACATGCCACACGTGACCGAAGAGCTGTCGGAGCGCATGAGCTACGTTTCGCCCGGCGAATTCCTGATGCAGAAGCTGCTTCCATCGGAGCCCTTGCTCGCTTCGCTTTCCGCTGGGGAGATCGCCGCCGCGCAATCCATCGCGGGTGAGGTTTACGAATCCGCGGGCCGGATGCGGAACCTGAAAGCGGAATACAAGATGGGTTCGCGCAAGGACATCAAGTTCGTCATCAAGGCTGCGCCCGAGTGGCTGGCAGGTGAGGTGAAGGTGCTCGCTTTGCTCGTCGGGGCGGAGGAAATCACGCTCGATTCGACTTACGAAGCGCCGAAAGGCACTCCTGCGGCGGTCACCGGAGTCGGTGAGGTTTACATGCCGCTGGAAGGCTTGATCGACATCGAGGCCGAACGTGCCCGCCTGACCAAGGAAATTTCCAACACCGAAATCGAGATCAAGAAGTGTGAGGGCAAACTCGGCAACGCCAGTTTCGTCGACCGCGCGCCTCCGGAAGTGGTGGTGCAGGAGAAAGCCCGTTTGGAAGATTGGAAGGCGAAATTGGTCCAGCTCGGCGAGATGCTCGCCGCTCTCGCATGAACCATGGCCGCGACCGCGAGTCTCCAGACTCCAAAGCGAAAACGGGGGCAAAGATTTGCAGCTTTCGCTTCGTTTCCATGTCGTCCCTTTCTCATGCGGGTCTGGAGACTCGCTGTCCCGGTGTCAGACCGCTTGCCAAGGACCGATCATTGATTAGAGTGCCAGCGCGTTGAATCACCCATGACCCATCTCAGCACCATTCCCGGCATTGGAAAATCGTCGCTCGAACTTCTCGAAGCGGCGGGATTTTCCGATGCCGAATCGTTGGCCAAGGCGGGTGTCGATGAATTGGCCAAGGAACTCGAACGGGCGAACACCATTCTCCAGATTGCCAAAAAGGCCCCGGCGCGGGTCAGCGTCGAGAAATGGATTGCCTCCGCCCGCGGCCTCACCGGTGTCGAGGAGGAGCGCACGGAGAAGGCGGTGATGCCGGTCAACTACGAGGATTCGCCTCAAGTCGCGACGATGCTCAACAACGCGCCTTTCGCGATCCCGCTGCCGGCGCGCATTCTGATGGAGCAGAAACTGGCCGTCGCTGACATCCCGCCGGCGATCTTACTCAATCGCTATTCCGGTGATCTGGAGGTGAGGGTGGATGATCGCGTCCCCGCCGCGAGGCTTGGAGGGCGGCCGGTGGCGGCGTCGAACAACGTGCGGATCGCCGATACCAGCGCCACCCGCATCGAAATCGACACGTCGAAATTCAAAACCACCGAAGAGCTGATGGGCGATGGCCCGCGGACGCTCACGTCGAAAATGTCGTCCGGAAACGACCGCGTCGCCTTGATCCGCGCACCGCGGGTGGAAACCAATCTCGGACGTGATCCGCAGTCGCGCCGCTACATCCGCGGCGTGCTCCACAGCCACCCCGTGGCACTGGGCATGGGGGCGATGGTGACACTCTTTCTAGCAGTATTGTTGCCGGTGGGGATCATTTCAGCGGCGTTGTTGCTGCTTTCCGGCGAGGTCCCCGAGCGTTTCGGCTGGGTGCCTAAGTGGCTGCTGGTTTTTCCCTTGGCGTTGCCGGTTTTCGGACTGTTTTACATGATCTGGGCGTTGCCAGGGAGTTGCCGGATCTGCGGGCAGAGGTTGTTCGTGCCCCGCGCTTGCTTGAAAAACACCAAGGCGCACCATATTCGAGGCCTCGGCCACATTGTTCCCACCAGCCTCCACATCCTCCTGTTCAAATGGTTCCGCTGCACCTATTGCGGAACGCCGGTGAGGCTGAAAAAATAGACGAGAGAATTTTTCCGATGATTCGATCCGTGACTATCCCGCTGGCTCTGGCTCTCTCACTTGGCTCCTGCGCCAAACTGGGGCTAGGCAAGTCCGAGAAAAAGGAAGAACCCAGCCCCTACGGCCCGACCGGGATCCCGCCGCAACTCCGTGCGAAAAACGGCGATGACGGCACCGCGGTCGCGGCGGGGGGGAACATCCCGGCGAATCCCGCGGGCGGGGTATTCACGCCGTCGGAAGACATTGTTTACACCGACCCGGACAATCCCGAGGCACTCATTCCCGAGCTGGCCACCGTCCTCTCCGGCCCCAAGCGCGGGCCGTGGGAGGAGAGTGAAACCGTCGCCAAGCAACGTTCCGTCCGCGAGGGCAAGCCGCTGCTGATTTGGTTCACCGATTCGGAACGCAGCCCGATGTGCAAGGCGCTCAGCCAAGAACTTTTCGGCACCCACGAGTTCGGCGATTGGGCCACCGAAAATTTCATCCGCCTGAGGGTGGACTCCGCGAACATCAAGACCAAGGATCTCGACGCTGGTATGCAGGACTCGGAAGACTACCGGGCGCGAACCATGGCCTACTATGCCACGCTGAAAAAACGTTACAAGGTCATGGGCTACCCGGCCCTGATCGTCCTCAGTCCCAGCGGCGAGGTGGTCGGCCAATACCGTGGCTACAAACGCGGCGACGCCCAGTTCGTCTGGGGTCAGTTGAAACAAGCCCAGGCCGTTTCAGCGGAATCCTACAAGGGCTGGCGCAGCGGCATGGAGAAAAAGGGCTATCGCGAGTGGGAAGACCGCCGCGGGCGGAAAATTTTCGCCAAACTGGTATCCTACTCGAAGGGCGAACTGGTCCTCATCGAGCCGAACGGCAGCCGTGCCCGCACCCAGGAAACGAGTCTGTCGGATAAGGACAAGGCTTGGATCGCCGAGCAGAAAAAGCTCCGCAGCATCCGCTGACAACAAGAAACCCGGTCAACCATGAGGCTGACCGGGTCTTTGGGTTGGGTTTATTGTGGATGGGATGGGGATTGTTATCTGCGGCGGCGCAGGATCAGCAGCATGCCGAGGAGACCAAGTGCCGCGCTGGCGGGCTCGGGGACCACGGTCAGGCTGTTGAAGTAAAGATTATCCTGAGCAATGCCGCCATTGGTGGTGAAGGCTTCGTATAGCTTGAAGTTCTCTGCCACGCCGGTGTAGGTGCCGGTATCAACATCAGACACGCCGCCACTTCGTGTGATCGACCAGGTTCCGCCCGAACCGCTGGTCTGCGTGAACGAGAGTGCGAACGCGGTGTTTGAGCTATAGGTATTTCCGATGCTGCCGTTGCCCGTTGTGGCAAACTGCACCAGATAGTCATCGCCGCTTGTTTGAAAATTGAAAATGACCGTGTCGGCGGAATTGCGAAGGTCGAATCCCTTGATTCCATTCCGGAAATTGACCGCGAGGTTCAACGAGAATGTCTGGCCGATCCCCAAGGTGTTTCCATTGAAATCGCGGTAGGCCTCCGAGGTCTGGCCGCTGTGCCCGAACATTCCAAAGGACTCCCCGGTGGTGTTGATGTCTGCTCCTGTATTGCCGGGACTCAGGGTTGTCGAATTCCCGATGAAGCGACCAGATGAACCACCTGTGCTGGTCAAAATCCAGGCACCGAAAGTTCCCGCTGTTCCGCCGTTTGTTCCGTTGTTCCAACCGCCGTTGTAGGTCGCGTCGCTTCCGTAGTCAGCACCATTGACGACAGCGGAATGCGCATGGCCCGCAAATGCGAACGCTCCGATCAACAATAGACTTCTCAATTTCATTGGGGGTTTTTGGAGGGATTGAATGGGTTTTCTACGAACCTCCTCGTTCATCGAATCAAGCGGTATGCTTTCCATTGGCGCGGAGCCGTCAATCTGATTTTCCGCCGATTAGGAGCTTGCCGCCGGATTTTTAAAACCGGTGTTCAGTGTCTTACCCATGGAATGTGCCGTGACGGAAATGGGTTTAAATTTTTCCCGGATTTTTCAGATTTCCTCGTGTTCCGGCTCTCCCGGCAGCTCATCGAGCGCGGCGCGGTAGGCCCTCTCGTCGAACGGCTTGCGGGTGCGCAGGATGTTGTCCATCTCCGCGCCGAGGCAGAGTGCGATCTGGGTTTTGGCTTCGGATTCCACAATCCCGAGTAGGAGCAGTCGGGTCAGGGTTTTCGCCACGTAGGGAGTCTGCGGCGAGACAAGCTGCTGGTCGACAGCGGCGAGGAGATCGGGAAGAAGGTCGTCGTTCACCGGGAGAGTAGATGCTGAAAAGGCTCCAGGCGGAAAGCCCGAATCCAGCCTAGGATTTTCGAATGTGTATCCAGTGATGTGGTTTTGTATACAAAAAGAGGTTGCGCGCCGACAAGTCGTTTGTACTATCCCCAAGTCGCACCAGCAACCCTGTTCGGGATTTGAGCGAGCATGGCTCTCTTTTCGCCTGCTCCCTTGCCCTGCCTCTGTCGCGAATAACCCATCAATGATCTCAGAAATGACACATAAACCGCCGTTTGCATCCGCAGCATCCGTTCTTGGCCTGACCTTGGTAGCGACCCTAGGAATGGGATCCGCCCGCGCCACGCTCATTGCCCGTGACGGGTTTGACTATGCCGCGGGATCATCGTTGGCGGGACAAACCGGACCGCTGGGATTCAGTTCGGCCTACACCGCCGCCAACGCGGGCTGCACGATTTCCTCACCGGGGTATACCTACGGCGATCTGGCCGTGACCGGTAACAAGCTGGGTTTCAGCGGCACCAACAATAACGGAAATTTCGGAATCCTGACCAGTTCGCCTGAAACACCCGGAACCACCATCTACTTCAGTTATCTGATGAAGGTGGATCCTAACAGCGGCTATGCGGGTGTATCCTTCCACGAGGGAGCCACGGAGACCTTGTATACCGGCAAAAGGACGGGCACACCGAACGTCTTCGGGATGGAACCCAAGGTAGGGACCTCGCTCAATTCAACGGTCACCTGCAGCCACTTGTCGCTGGTCGTGTGCCGCATCGATTTCGCCGCGGCCTCGGCGACGGTCAAAATGTATATCAATCCGCAGTCAGGCGTCGAGCCGGCCACGGCGGATCTAACCATCACCCGCACCGCCGCGCTCACTTATGATCGCGTCCGGTTCCAGTCCAGCGGGGCAACCGGAGCGGTGGACGAGTTCCGGATGGGAACCACTTTCGCCGATGTCGCACCCATCACCTACGGCAGCATTCCCCGCGAGGTCGTCGTTCTTGGCTCGTCCGTGGCCGCCGGAGCCGGGGCTGCCACCCAAAGCGATGCCTGGGCCTATCGGATGGAAAACCTGTTGGAAAACCAGTCTCCGATCATCCCCGGATCGCGTGTGGCATGGCAGGTTGAAAACGCATCCATCGGCGGGAATAACACCACAGCGGTTCTCAACCGTTTCCAAGCCGACGTCGCCGATGCCCGCACCGATGCGAACATGGTCATTATCGGCCTCTCGCTCGCGAACGAAGGCCTCATCGGAGCCGGCAATCCCCAATCGGTTTTCGACAGCTTCAAGAACGGCATGACCCAGATCGTCGCCCGCTGCCGCGCCGAGGGCTTCTATCCGATCATCGCCTTGTGCTATCCGCAGAACCTCTACACCGCCGCCGAGTATGGCTACGTGAAACGGATGAACGTGCTTCTCAACACCTGGAATGTTCCTTCGATCAACCTGCTGGGAGCCATCGATGACGGCACTGGGCACTGGGCGCCCGGTCACTCCGCCGATGACGGCCACCCGAACTCGACCGGCCACGGTGAGTTGTTCTCTGCCATCGTTCCGTCGATGTTCGACGCGATCGTCGCCGGCAAAACCACCCAGCCGCAATGGCAGGGCACCAACGGCTACCTCCGCCTCCAGCGAGATGCCACCACTTCGCCGCTCCTTTTCACCCCATCGCATCCCGTCAAATCCTTCACTCTCTCGATGCGCGTGCGTGCCACCGACACCGGCACCATCGCCGCCATCGGCACCGGAGCCAACCGCGCCACCTTGGAAATTCGCGACAACGCCTTCGTCTATGTCGCACCTAACGGGACCGAGGTCACCGCCGCGCTCGATGCGAATGACGGCCGCTGGCATCAGGTCGCGCTCGCCCACCGCAATGCCACCGGGAAATCCCTGCTCTATGTCGACGGCCAGCTGAGAGGCAGCGTGGATGATCAATACACTCCCGACTTCTTCGCGGTCGGTGGCGCGGCCGGTGCCTCAGGCCGGGCGCTCGCCCCGCTTCAAGCCGACTATCAGGACGTCTGCATCTATCGGGCCGCGTGGACCGAGGATGAAGCCCTCGCCCAGGACAAGGGTGCTTTGCAACAGGCGAGTTTGGAAATCTGTGCCCCGCTCGCCGACCTTGCTCCTGTCCAGGGAACCGCTGTCGCGAACGTCGCGCAGAGCCTTTCTTCCCTGACTCTCCAGACCTCCGGCTTCGCTGCGATGGTTGCCACCAACACACCGGCTGGATTGAGCGCCAGTTCCTATTCCAGCACCACCGCCAGCCTCTCCTGGACCGATCATTCCAGCGGTGCCGCGCCGTTCACCATCGAGCGCCGCCGCACCGGCATTGCCGAGCCATGGACCGTCGTGGGCACCAGTCCGCAAAATTCGCCGTTCTTTGAAAATACCGGCCTGCTTGCCAGCACCAGTTACGACTATCGCGTCTCCACCAGCGAAGGCGCGCTCCAGGGCGATTACAGCAATGTCGTCTCAATCATTCCCGGGGGCCAGGCCGCGAAGTCCTATCAGGATTGGATCGCCGGTTACTATACTCAGAACACCGACAACTCGACCTATCTCATCGATTTCAACACCAATGCCATCCCGGCTTACGGCACGGTGAAATGGAACACCGTGACCAGCACCAGCAGCACCACTCCCTATCCGCTCAGCGATACGAACAATAATCCTTCCGGCTACACCTGCGCCATCACCGATTCCTTCGACCAGTTCCGCAGTGACGCCGCACTCGCACCTCTCGCCGGCTACGCCGCCGCCGCGCAGAACAGCCAGTTCTGTCTCCGCGATGATGCCCCGCTCACCGGCGCGATCCGGATTTCCGGACTCGATCCCAACGCCACCTACGACTTCTCGTTCTTCGCCCGCCGCGGGTCGCTGGTTGGCGGATTCCATTACAATGGAACCTACACCTTCACCGGCAGCGGTGCTCCCGTGGCCGTCACGGTCGACGCCGCGACCAGTGCGGTTCTAACGAACGTGCCGCCGGTCACTCCCAGCGCGGCCGGTGTCGTGACTCTCACCGTTTCATCGGGACCGGGCACAGGCACTCCATTTCCCGTCATTAATTTCCTCCAGTTCAAGCGCAGCAACCCCGCGGTCTATCTGGTCGATTTCAACACCAACGCCGCCCCGAACTACGGCGGCGTGAAATGGAACACCGTCACCAGCACCAGCAACACCACGCCCTATCCGCTCACCGACACCAGCCAGATCCCGTCCTCCATCTCCGTCGCCATCACCGATTCCTTCGACCAGTTCCGCAGCGACAACGTCGCCCCGCTCGCCGGATATGCGGCCGCCGCGCAGAACAGCCAGTTCTGTCTCCGTGACGACATGCCGCTAACAGGCGCCTTCCGTTTCTCCGGCCTGAACCCGGCGGCCACTTATGATTTCTCGTTCTTCGCCCGCCGCGGTTCGCTGGTTGGAGGATTCGACTACACCGGCACCTACACCTTCGCCGGTCTCGGCGCGCCCGTCGTCGTGATCGTGGACGCCACCACGAATACGGTGCTCACCAACGTGCCGCCCGTCACTCCGACCGCGGCCGGGATCGTGACCCTAACGATTTCCGCCGGGCCCGGGACCGGCACCGATTTCCCGGTGATCAATTTCATCCAGCTCAAGCGCACGGCAAACGCCAGCGCCTATAACGCCATCATCGCCCCCGGCGGGGATCCCGATGGCGACGGTGCCAGCAACTTCGAGGAATACGCCCGCGCCTTCAATCCCACCTTCAAGGACGCCACTCCGTTCAAGGTCGGCGGTTTCGCCATGAACCCGTCCGCCACTGGCGTGCGGCTTGAATTCACCCGCAACCGCAGCGCCCGCGATGCCGGGTATGTGGTTCAGAAAACCACCGACCTTACCTTTTGGCAGACCGACACCACCGGCACCCAGTCGGTTCTCAGCCGCGCGGGAGCCATGGAAACGGTGCTCTTCGAAAGCCCCGTCACCGATCCCGCGAAATTCTTCCGTCTCAAGCTGCTCGATCTAACGCCTGCTCCCTGACATGGCATTCACGCCACCGGCGGGCGTTTCGGATCGAACAAATCACTGTGTCCAGCCTCGATCAGCCGGTCCAACAGGGCGTCCGCGCCGTGCTTGAGTTTGAATTCCATTTCCGAGGCATACAGCGGGATCAGCGACCAGAAATGCACCTGCGTCCCGTCGGCCAGACGCAAGGTGGCGAGGTCCTCTCCACCGACAAGGGGCGGGCTGAGGATCATCCCCATGAACGGCAGGCCGGCAGCGAACGGCTCCGGCGGATTTCCGTTAGGAATGGTGTGGCCGTAGGAAAGCCACGTCTCGTATTCGTGGGGAAACCGCGCGAGGAACTTCAACGCGCGGACCGGCCAGTAGTTTTCCTCCTGCTGGAATGCCTCGTCGCTGAGTTTCCAATCCGCGGGCAGACGGATCATCAGCTCCGAGAACCGCCAGTCCTCGGCACCCGCCGGAGCATTCATGGGAATGTCGCTCATGCCGCTGGTCACCAGCGAAATCCACGGCTGTTCCGGTGTCGGCGCGACGAAATGCACGTCGATGTGGACCGTTGTGGAAATGAGTTCGTGGAAGACTGTCTCCGGGCTGCCGAGATGGCGTTCGATGTGCTTCTCCACGGCGTCCAGATTTTCGGAGACGGGCGCGACGAGGGGCGGGAAACTTTCCGGAGTCTTGTGGACGATGATGTTAGGATCGTAAGGTTCCTCCTTGAAAGCGACGAGATCCGGCGGGATCTGGAGGATCGGGCTGCCCGGCGCGGGGGAGGCCATGAACGGCAGCGCGAACCCGCTCAGCTCTCCCTGCGGCAGTGCCTCGTTCCGCAGCAGGGCGTCGAACAACCAGAACGTCTCGCCGCCTGACAATTCCCGCGGCACCTCGCGCCGTCGGTTCGGCTGATAGGAATCGTCGTTCACGAGCTTGCATGCCTCGCGCAGGGCCATCGGCACCGTCGCGGGATCCTCGCCGTGGAAGTCCCCCAAGGTTTCCGCCAGCTCAAGGGTTTTCCTTTTCAGCTCGGCGGTGCATGGGGCGAAACTCCCTACCAGCAGCGCCGGCGCTGTTGCCCGTTTTTCTCCTGATAGATTCGTGTTGCCGATGACGATGCCGCAGAGGACTGGCACGTGATTCGCAAATGCCTGGGGAGCATCGCGCCGCGCCGCGCGTGCGCGCATCGCCAGATTGTAGCCGTGGAGCAGGAAAAACAGAGGCAGCAGCACGAACAGCAGGAAAGTCCCATGGTCCCGGAACCACCACGCACAAAGCACCGACACTCCCGCCATCACGAACGGCCACCGGGGGGTGCCGTAGGCCGCGCCGAGCGCCGCGTGGGATCCGCGCGAGCGGAGCCATTCCATGAACCGTTGTTGGGTGGTGTCCTTGTCTAACATTAGACGCAGGCTTACAGAGTCGGACGTGCGCTGTCAACTCCGCCGGTCACTTCATCCGGTCCGCCGCTTTCTCCACCCACGGCTGGAATTCCGGCGGGATGGGTGCCTCGAAGCGCAGCGGCTTTTTCGTGACCGGGTGGTCAAAGGCCAGCCGCCAGGCGTGGAGCATCAGGCGGCCGGTTTGTTCGGCGGTCTTGCTGGGCTTGCCGTAAATCGGATCGCCGACGAGCGGGGCTCCCTTGTGATGCATGTGGACGCGGATCTGATGGGTGCGGCCGGTGTGGAGATGGCAAAGCACCAAGGCAGTTAGGCTGGCGGCATCCGTGGCGAGGATTTCGTAATCGGTGATGGCCGTTTTCCCGCCCGGCGGATTGACAACGGCCATCTTCTGGCGGTTCACCGGGTGGCGGCCGATGTGGGTGAAGATGGTGTCCTTTTCCGGCTTCGGGATGCCCTGGGTCACTGCCAGATAGAGTTTCTCCATCGTGCTGCGTTCGGAAAACTGGGTGACCAGCGATTGGTGGGCGACGTCGGATTTTGCGACGACGAGGCAGCCGGATGTGTCCTTGTCCAGGCGATGGACGATACCGGGCCGTTCGACGCCGCCGATGCCTGATAGTTTTCCTTTGCAATGATGGAGCAGCGCGTTGACGAGCGTGCCGTCGTTGTTTCCCGGTGCGGGGTGGACGACCATGCCGGAGCCTTTGTTGAGCACGACGAGGTCATCGTCTTCAAACAGGATGTCGAGCGGGATGTCCTGCGCCTCGTTGTGGAGCGGGACGGCCTCCGGCAAAATCACGGTGATCTTGTCGCCGAGTTTCACCGCGTCCCGCGGCTTGGCGGGATGGCCGTTGACCTGGATGTATTGCTCGCGGATGAGCGTCTGAATCCGCGACCGGGAAAGGTCGGCAAGACGCGCGGCGAGATACGCGTCGATGCGCTCGCCCGGACTGTCTTCGACTAGGATTTCCACGGCCGGAGTTTCTCCGGGAGGAAATGCGCTGCAAGTTTGTTTGCAAGCGAATCGGCGGTGGCTCAGCCTGAACGCGGTTTTCCGATCAGCATCAAGGATGAGCCTCATTCTCCCCATCGCGGTGTTCCTACTGATGGTTTCCATCGGCATGAGCCTGGTTCCTGGACAGTTCCTGGCGAACTTGCGGCAACTCACGCCGCTGATCTGGGTGAAACTCATTGCGGCGACCTTCGTCATCCCGCCGCTGATCGCCCTCGCCCTCGACAGACTGCTGCCACTTGATCGGCCGGTATTTGTGGGACTCTATCTCATCGCGGTCGCGCCAGGTGCCCCGTTGATGACCCGCAACGTGGCGAAGCGCGGCTTCGACATGCAGATGGCGGCGAGCTATCAGGTCTGGGGCGCGCTGCTCACGCCCGTCATGATTCCGCTGCTGGTGGCGGGCGCTGGCTGGCTTTACGGACGCAGCATCTGGATTCCGCCGGGCCAGGTGCTGGCGGTAATCGCCCAACAACAATTCGGGCCGCTTCTCCTCGGCATGCTGCTGATGCGATTCGCCCCCGGATTTTCAATGAAGGCTCGCGGGACGCTGAACGTCGTTGGCAATTTCCTGTTCACCGTGGCGCTGATTCTACTGCTGGTGAAGTCGGGATCGACCTTGAGAGACGCCGGCCCGTGGCCTCCGGTGGCCGCCGTGCTGCTGGCGACCGGATGCATGGCCGCGAGTCTCGCCTTGCTGAGCAACCGGACGTCGATGACGCGGACCCTTGTTGTTAGCAACGTGAACCGCCATGTCGGCCTCGCGCTGTTGATTTTCGGGACGCACTTCCACAACCAGCGCGCGCTGCCCGTCCTCCTCGCCTATGCGTTCGCAGCACCCTTGGTGATGTGGATTTACTCGAAATTCGTAAGTCGAGGCACAGTGCAATAATACCAAGTCTTCTTCTCTGCCGAACGTCGTGTCCTTCCACTCCTCAACGGGGGGGAGGTTTCGACTGCAGCTTGAGGATCCCTCCATCATTCGACCTTGGGTGCGTTGGTTTTTTTGTCAATTTCTCGCAGACCTTCCGCATCGGCGGCACCTGCCTCATCGAAAGCCTTTTGATCGCTTTTGACGCCATTCTCAATGTGGCGGCGGAAATCCTGCCGGCTAACGATTTCCGCCCGGTCCTTTTTTATTTCGGCCGGTTTTAAGACCTCTTTTTTGGAGCAACATGCCCCGGAAATCAGAAGCGTGGCAACGGAAGTAGTCTTCAGAATCTTATTGAATGTCAGGCACATGCCCTCGGGCTATCAGGAAGCGGGGCGGGGGACAAGCCCCTAGGGGCGCCACCTTTTGTCCATTCGAGTTCGCCTGCCATCCAAACCATTTCTTTCCCCTGCGCGGCAGCTCCCGGTAATCAACGATTTCAAAACGAGGTCGCCCTGAGTGCTGAGACACGTCCATCCTTGCCACGAACCGCTGGAATGGATTGGATGGTATCTTGCCCGATGGAAAGGAACACGCTCATGCCTACCCACTTCCAACGTGAATCCGAAAGCGTCCGTTGGCTTCGTTTCAGCGGCATCCTGATGGTGGCGTTTTCGTTGGCGGCGTGCGGGCTTCCCAAGGGCGGCGCGCGTTCTCCATCGACGGCGATGACAACCGGCAACGAGAGCACGCCTCTTGCGGCGGCGGTGCGGCCCCGGCTTGCGTCGCATCCGGGGCAGTCCGGGATCCATGTGCTCGCGGAAGCGCATGATGCCCTGGCCGCGCGGCTCGCCCTGGCGGACATCGCGCGGCGCAGTCTCGATGTGCAATATTTCATCTGGAACAGGGATATGACCGGCAGGGTTCTGGTCGATAGCATGTTCCGTGCGGCGGATCGCGGCGTGCGCGTGCGCCTGCTGCTAGACGATCTCGGCACGATGCCGTCTGACAAGGTGCTGCTCGCCATCGACCGCCATCCGAACATCGAAGTGCGCATGTTCAATCCGGTGGCGATGCGTTCGCCACGGCTGCTAGGAATCGCCAGCGATTTCGCGCGTGTCAACAAACGCATGCATAACAAGTCGTTCACGGCCGACGGCCAGGTGGCGATCGTTGGCGGCCGCAATATCGGCGACGAGTATTTCGGCGCTCACGCCGGAGCGAATTTCGCCGATCTCGACGTGGCGCTCATTGGGCCGGTCGTGAAGGAGGTATCGAACGAATTCGATGTTTACTGGAATCATGAAGCGTCCATTCCGATAGGAAATCTTTCGCGGCAGAAGACGACTCCCGAGGCGCTGGCTGCGGAACGTGCGGCGCTTGCCACGCATCGCGAGACGGCGGCGGACTCCGCGTATGCGGAAAGTCTCCGCGACAGTGAATTCGCCAGGCAACTCCGGAACCGGAACATTTCCTTCCACTGGGGGCGCGCGACGATCATTGATGACCACCCCGACAAGGTGCTCTCCTCCTCGGCAGACACGGAGACCCACCTCGCGCCGCACCTTCGGAAACTGGCGGATCAAACGAAGCATGAGTTGTTTCTCGTCTCGCCGTATTTTGTTCCGGGAAAGGAAGGCGTCGCCCTGCTGGCAGACGTAAAGCGGCGTGGAGTGCGCGTGGTGGTGATCACGAATTCGCTGGTATCCACCGACGGTCTGCCGGTTCACGCCGGCTATCAGCGTTACCGCAAGTCCCTGCTTGAAGCGGGCGTCGAGCTTTACGAAATCAAGCCAGCGGCCACCGACCGGCGCACTCGACGGGCAGGCAGCGGCTTCTTCGGCTCGCGGGGCGCGAGTGGATCGAGCGGCGCGAGCTTGCACGCGAAGACCTTTGCCTTCGACCGCCGCATCGGATTCGTCGGTTCCTACAACCTGGATCCGCGTTCGAGCCGGCTGAACACCGAAATGGGAGTGCTTTTCGATTGCCCGGAACTGGTGAAGCAACTGCCCGAGACCCTCGAACGCGATATCGACCGCAATATGTATCGGGTGGAACTCGACGGCGGCCGGTTGGTATGGGTGACGCTCGAGGACGGCAAGGAAGTGCGCTACACCTCCGAACCGCAAGCCGGTATCGCGAAGCGCGCCAAGGTCCAGGTGCTGAGCTGGCTGCCCATCGAGTGGCTGCTCTGAGCACGGCCGCCACGGTTGGCCGGAGAAAAATGCGCATCAAGTTCAAGTTTGCACCCGATAGCCGCGTATCGATAGCCTATGCCCATGCCGGAGCGCCCCGAGACCATCGCCTATTGCCATTCCTGTGGAAGTCCGATGAACGTCGCCGCGGTCGCGCCATTTTCCAACGTCACCTGTCCGAGCTGCGGCAAGCACACGCGGGTGAAACGGGAATTCGGCCCCTACACGCTGGTCCGCCGCCACGCGGTGGGCGGAATGAGCATGGTGTTTGTCGCTCACGACGACACGCTCGACCGCGAGGTCGCCCTGAAGATCCTCAGTGAGGAATACTCCGCCGACGAGCGCCGGATCACCGCCTTCGAGGAGGAAGCGCGGATTACCGCCTCGTTTAGCCATCCGAATGTTGTCCGTGTTCTCACGACGGGAAAAGCCTTCGGGCGCTTGTACATCGCCATGGAACTCGTCCCGGGCGGGCATTTCGAACACCAGATTCGCGAGCGCGGGAAAATCCCCGAGCTGGAAATGCTTCCCCTCGCCATCGAAGTCGCGGAGGGACTCAAGGCCGCCCACGCCGCCGGCCTGATCCACCGCGACATCAAACCGGGAAACATTCTTCTCGATGCCGAAGGCCACGCGAAGATCGTCGATTTCGGCCTGGCCCTCGTGACCCAGGGCGGCAAGGCGCAGGCTACGGAAATCTGGGCGACGCCCTATTACGTTCCGCCGGAAACCATCGAAGGTTATGTGGAGGATTTCCGCTCCGACATCTATGCCTTCGGCGCGACTCTCTATCATGCGCTGGCGGGACAACCCTCCTGCGGCGAGGAATCAATGTCCACCAACGTCCTGCGGGAGGCCAAGAGGAAAGTCATCCCGCTTGGTCAGTTAGATCCGTCGCTCTCCGCCGGCACCTGCGCGATCGTTGAGAAAGCCATGGCTTACTCGCCCGATGACCGTTTCTCGTCCTACGACGAAATGATCGCCATGCTCCAGGGGGCGCAGAAGCGATTGGTCTCTAACTCCTCCGGCGCCGCCGAGACATCCGGTAGCGCGGCGAAGCGCCGGGCGATGAAAAAGCAGACCGAGGCGATCACTCTCGCCGCGGCGGCGGTGATCTTGTTAGGTGCGGTCTCCGGCGGCATCTGGTGGGTGACACGCAAGGAGCCGCAACCCGATGTGAAAAAACCGGTGGTCCTCCTCCCGACAACGGTTGATCCGGATTCCACGAACACATCTTCCACCGAGATCGCGAAAAGCTACCGCGAGGCGAAGGCCGCCGTCGAAGCCGGGGAATTCGGCAAAGCCGCCGGAGCATTCGTGAAACTGCGGGAAAACCCCTCCGTGCAGGAGCCCACCCGCACCTGGGCGGGAGTCGAGGCGGTGGTCGCGCACTTCCTGGATGGTGCCTCCGCCGAGGCCCGGATCCGGGCCAAGGAGGCCGCCGCCCACGCGCGCTCGGTGCCGGAAGGTGCCGATCGGCTCGATGATGTTCTGATCCAGGTCCTGGATCAATCGCAGAAACTGCCGGCCATTTCATCAAACAAGCTGGATCTGTCGGTGGGGGATGCGCCCCATGTCATGGCATGGATGCTCGCCGGTCTGAAAAACTGGGAACAAGGGCTCATGGACGAGGCCGAGGGCTGCTTCGCCGCGGTCGCCGCCGCCAAGGTGAAGGGCGACGACGCATGGCTCGGACTCTATCAAAATCTGGCGAGGATCTATCTGGAGGATCACGCGCAACTCACCCGCCCGGTCTTTGAAAAGCTCCCCGGTGACGTGGCCGGATGTGAATCCGCCGTGGCTGAACTCGACAAGATCGTCGCCACCCTGAAAACCCGCGGCCGCGCCCGATTCAATGTGAGGGCATGGCAACTGGATCTCGCGAAACACGCCAAACTCCTCACGGCACCCAAGACCGAACCCACGCCGCCGGCCGTTTCCGTATCGGAGGCGCCCTCTCTAACGAAAGTGATGTCGGAACTCGGCGGGTTTGCCGCCGCCTGCCAATTTACCGATGCCGTCGCCTTCATCAAATCGCTGCCAGCGGATCCGGAAGGTGCGACCCGTGCCTCGCTGCTGATGGTCGCCGAGGCTTCCGCGGTATTTCTATCCGATCTGGAGGACGACCTCGGGAAGCAGTCCATGACCGGTGACTTCGCCCTGAAATCCGGGGAATCGGTGCGGAAAATTTCGATCAATCCCGCGGGAGAGCTCATCGCCGTCGATGCCGCGGGAAACACCCGTCCGGCGAAATGGGGGGAATTCTCCGCGGACGCGCTCATCGGACTGCACCGGGCATTCGTGGCGAATCCGAAGAGCGAGTTTGAACGCGTGCGACGCCATGAATGCGCCATCACCTACGATTGGCTCGCGGGAAACCGTGAACGCGCCTTGGCCGCCGCGGCGGTGCTCTCGCAGGGTAGCCCGGAATTCAAGCAACACTGGGAAACCATTTCCAGCGGCCTGCCGAAGTGATTCGTGTCATCTTCGCAAGGAGCGGCGATCTCCGAATCGCCGTAGTCCATGGAAAGCCGATGACCCGTGGCGTACCTCATCCGATCGTCACTTCATCGGCTTCGGCGGATCGGAGTCCGCCGCTCCCTTGTGGTTTCAGTTGTTGGACTTCGCGGATCATAACGATTTCAAATACGCCACCAGTTGATCGACCTGGGTGTCCGTCAGATGCGCGAATGGCGGCATTGCGGGGGCGAATCCCTTGACGATTTGCAGCTGTGGCTGGCGGATCGATTCGCGGAGGTAGGCGTCATCAGCCAACACCTTCGAATCGTCTATCAGAATCTGCGTCGATCCAGCAATGCCCCGGAGATTCGGCCCGAGCTGTGAATCGCCCGCCTGGTGACAAGCGGCGCATCCCTGGCTGACAAACAATTTTCCACCCTCCACCACAGCGGGCGGGAGCGACGAGGTGGTTTCCACCGGCACTGCCAGCAAACCGCCGATGAGTCCGCAGGCCAGAACGAACGTGCCGAAAATCGAAGCCAGCCAATGCCGGAAATAATACCGCGAGTTCATCAGATGCTTCACCGCCATCAGCGCGAGGATGATCACTCCCAGGATCGGCACCTTTTGCCCGGCACTGGTGAGTTGCGGGAAATGCGCGCTCAACATCATGAACAGCACCGGGAAGGTCATGTAGTGGTTGTGCATGGAACGCAGCTTCGCCTGTTTGCCGTATTTCATGTCGTGCGGTTGCCCGGCTAACAGCGAACGCATGAATTTCTTCTGGTTCTGGATGATGTGGAAATACACGTTCGACGACATTGACGAACCCAGCATCGCGCCGACCTGCAGGAACACCGCGCGGCCGTTGAAATACTGGTTATAGAAAAACGCCGCCGCGATGAGGAGAATCAATGTTAGGGGAATTGCGATCTTCGGGCACTCCTTCAGCTTCGTCCGCCAGATCGTATCGTAAATCAGCCACCAGCCGACGATGCCGCCCACGCTCAGCGCGATGGCCTGCCATCCCTGGAGATCCATGGACTCCGGATTCAACAGGCTTGATCCGCCGTGGATGTAGAACACGGAAACCAGCAGCAACACGCCGCTGATCCACGTCGTGTAGGACTGCCACATGAACCAATGCAACGGCACCGGGATCGCCGCCGGATTGATCAACTTCTTCTGTAAATGGAAAACGCCGCCGCCATGGAGCATGTCGAGATGGCCGAGCAGATCTTTTTTCTCCTCATCCTCCTGTGGCGCGATGAGATTCAGCTCCATCCATGTGAAGAGCAGCGAATTGCCGATCCACATGATCGCCGCCAGCACGTGCACGAAGCGGAACACCACACTCAGCCAGCCTGCGATTTCGGATTCCATAAAGCATTCGCAATAAAGCACTCGATATACCGAGTCCGGAAGAAATCAGCCGCCGCTCACTCGATCGGTGTCGCCTTCACCCCTTCGTCGGTGATCTTGACCGGCTGGATGAGGCCTTTTTCGTCGAAGTGCATTTCATCGATGCAGGTTTCGCGCGAGTTGGCATCCTTCTCGGTTAGCGGGCGGCGATGATAGACCGCGAACCAGCGATCCTTGCCCGGCACTTGGATCACCGAGTGATGGCCCGCACCGGTCGCGATCGCGGGATCCTGTTGCAGCACCTTCGCAATCCGGGTGAAGGGACCGAACGGCGAATCCGCCATCGCATAGGCGACGCTGTAGTTCGGCCCGGTCCAACCGCCTTCCGACCACATGAAGTAATATTTTCCATTGCGGATGAACATGCACGGCCCCTCGACATAGCCCTGCGGAGTGATCTCTTTGAAAATCGTGCCATCCGCCTGCGGGATGAATCCGGTGAAATCCTCCTTGAGCTTCGCGATGTTGCAATGCCGCCAGCCACCGTAAATCAGATAGTGCGCGTCGTCCGCATCCTTGAACACGTATTGGTCGATCGGCTGTGCGCCGTTGTGGAATTTATCGATCAATGGCTTGCCGAGATAGTCCTTATACGGTCCCTCCGGCTTGTCCGCCACCGCGATGCCGATGCCGCCCGCCTGCTCGTCGTTCTGGATGTCGTTCGCGCCGAAAAACAGGAAATACTTCCCGTCCTTGCGGATGACGGAAGGCGCCCACATCGCGCGCTTCGCCCAGGTGATTTCCTTCGTGGTGAGGATGTTTTCGTGCTTTTTCCAAGTCACCAGGTCGTCCGACGAAAACGCGTCGAAGTGCAACTGCCGGTCATAGGGCGCGGAGAACGTCGGAAAAATCCAGTAGGTCTTGTCGAACACGATGCCCTCCGGATCCGCATACCAACCGGGAAAAACCGGGTTGTTGCCCTTCTTCTCCTCGGCGAGCGCGTTTGAATTCATGGAGCCCATGGATAAGGTGAGGGCGACAGCTTGGCAAATTTTGGTGAAACGCATTCCACATCCTCCCCAATTGCCGCGGCGTGTAAAGTCCCGGACTTGCCCGAAATTTCACGGACGCGAGAAATACGAAATCTCCTCCGCTGTCAGCTTGCGGAATTTCCCCACCGGCAGCGTCCCGTCCAACACCAACGGCCCGATGCTTTCGCGGTGCAGGCCCAGCACCTGGTTTCCCACCGCGTGGAACATCCGCTTCACCTGATGGTAGCGCCCCTCATGAATCGTTAGAAGCGCCTCGCGTTCGCCCAGGATCTTCAAAGCCGCCGGACGCGTCGTCAGATCCTCATACGCGAAATAAATCCCCGCCTCGAAGATCTCCGCCGTTTCCGGTGAAATCACCTCCCGCGTCGTCACCCGATAGACTTTGGAAATTTCCTCCACCGGCTCCGTCACCCCCTTCGACCACCGCCCGTCGTTCGTCAGCAACAGCAATCCCGTGGTCGCCCGGTCCAGTCGTCCTGCCAGATGCAGTTCACCCCTCAACGGATGATCGATCAGCTCGATCACCGTGGGATGCAGCGGATCCTTCGTCGCGCTGAGATAGCCCGCCGGCTTGTGCAGCATCAGATAGACCGCTTCCAGCTCCTGCAGGATTTCACCCTCCAGCTCCACCCGGCTGAAGCGGTCGATCTTCCGCAAGCCGCTGGTTTCGGTTTCATGATCCACCCGGACAAGTCCTTCCGCTAACAAGCGCGCGACTTCCTTCCCGGAATGGGTGCCGCGGCGGATGAGGAAACGGTCGAGTCGCATGGAAATCAATCGACGGGAACCTCGTGATACTCCAGCGCCCATTCCCGCATGAAGCGGACGCGGTTCGGCACGATTTGATAGATGATGAGCTCGGGATTGTCGATGGAACCGAGGTAGGAGCGGAGCAGGGGATTGGCATCCCAAATGGATTCGAGCGTGGCCCGGTCGGCGACGATCTCCGCTGTTCCGGTGATGCGGACCTGGTCGTGGTGATCGTCGAGATAGCAGAGCTCGACCTTTGAATTCGCGGCGATCTCCCGGGTTTTTCCGTAGGACCGGAGATTCGCGAGATAGACCGTGAAACCTTCCGTCCTAACGGGAGAGACGGGTCGCAACCGCGGCTGGTCGCCATCCATCGTCGCGAGCATTGGAAACTTCGCGCCGGCCATGGCGGCGAGGGCGGTGCTGGCGAGTTCGGAAGGATCGACGGGTTTCGGCCGGGGCTTTGCCATGGGGAAAACTGGTTCAGCCCGGGGTTTCCTTCAAGCGCCTTGATTCCGCTTTGGGGGGCGTGATGCGGTCTTGCGTGGAAATAGGACCGAACTTGATCCTCTGCCAAGTAGGCGGTTTGAATCAAATGCCCGGTGCTGGCCCGCTGCGGGTGGCTGTCATTTTCAGCAGGTGCTTTGCTGAGGATCAATCGCCGTTCGGCAGACCTAGCAGCTCGATCAGCCGCTGGAGGTCGTCATCGCCGTAGTACTCGATCTCGATCTTGCCTTTTTTCGAGGAATGCTGGATGGCGACGTGGGTGGCGAGGTGCTCGCGGAGGCGGTTGGTGATGGCGCGGACGTGGATGTCCACCTCGCGCGGGGCTGCGGCTTTCTTCGCTTCGCCGGATTCGGGGGAATCACCGTTGAGAAAGGATTGGGCGAGCTTTTCCGTGGCGCGGACGGTGAGCTGGCGGCGGATGATCTGATCGGCGACGAGCAGTTGGGAGTCCTGGTCCTTGATCGCGAGAATCGCCTTCGCATGGCCGACGGTGAGCCGGACTTGGGCGACGAGCATCTGCACATCCGTGTGGAGACCGAGCAGGCGCATCGCGTTTGCCACACTGGCGCGCGACTTACCGACGCGGGTGGCGATTTCATCCTGCTTGAGGGAGAATTCATCGGCGAGCCGGACATAACCGGCGGCTTCTTCCATCGGGTTGAGGTCCTCGCGCTGGAGGTTCTCGATGAGCGCCATTTCCAACACATCGCGATCGGAGGCTTCGCGCTCGATGACCGGCACGGTGGCGAGTCCGAGTTTCCGCGAAGCGCGCCAGCGGCGTTCGCCGGCGATGAGCTCGAGCTTGCCATTCACCGGGCGGACGATGAGCGGCTGGATGATGCCGTGCTGGCGGATCGACTCCATCAGATCGTCCAACGGGGACTCGACGAAGGTGTGGCGGGGTTGCAGAGGACTCGGGACAACCAGATCAAGCGGCACTTCACGGACCCGTTTGAAATCCTCGGGAGTGCTCGCGGCATCCACGTCCGCGGGAGCGGCACTTTTCTTGATGAGTGCTCCGAGTCCTTTTCCGAGTGCCTGTTTCGCCATGGGGAGGGCAGCTTTACGCAAAGCCGCCGGGAAATCCAAGCGGAATTCGGGCAAGCTTGACGGGGCAGGGGGCAGAGGGCATCCATTGCCTTGTGAAACCGACGTTTTTTATTTCATCACTCGCGGTGCTGGCGCTGGCCGCCGGTAGCCTGTTTGCCCAGGGCGGACCGCCACCATTGGCCCCGCTTCCCAAGATTCCAAAGGAGGGCAATGACGCCCCGCGCGCCACCTCTCCCATGGCCCCTCCGGAAGTCGTTGCGTCGGCGGTGGCGGCGGTGGCGAGCCTCGGCGACGAGGTCGTGCTGGGCCGCTACCAGGTCGCGGTCGAGCGGATGAACCCGCTGTGGAAAGAACGCACCGCCAAGCGCCTGGGTGGCATGGAAAAACTGGAGAAGCAGCTCGAAGGAGTCGCCCAACAAATGGTCCAGCAGGGCATCAGCATGATTTCCTTCAAGCCCCAGGGCCAGCCGCGCTCGTATGAAGTCGGCGCGGGGAAAAAGGTGGAGAAGGTCAACGGCGAGGAGGTCGAAACCCTCGTCTTCAACCAGTGGATGGTGTTGATTCCCACGGTGACGAAATTCCGGATCACCCGCCAGAAGGAGAAAACCCTGGTCATCGAGAGCATCGGTTTCCAAGTCGCGGTTTCCGACAAGGGCAAGAACAACTGGACCTTCATCGACGGCTCCGGCCTGTCGGTGAACGATCTCCGCGGACTTTTCTTCAATTTGCCGCAGGACATGCAACTTCCTCCTGTTGAAAAACGCGAATCTCGTTAGAATCCAAGTCATGGCATCCAAGAAGAAATCTGTTACCGATCCGAATGTCCTGCACCGCAAGCTCGTCGAGCTGTGGAACCGCGGGCAAAGCGCGTTTTGCGAAGTCCGCGGCTCCGAGATCCACGGCCGTGGTGTTTACGCGACGACATTCATTCCCAAGGAAACGAAAATCATCGAGTACGTCGGCGAGTTGATCGACAAGGACGAGAGCGAGAAACGCGGGGTTTCCCAGCACGAGCAAGCCGTTAAAACCGGCGACGCGGCGGTTTACATTTTCACGCTTTCGCGGAAATACGACATCGACGGCAATGTGCCCTGGAACACCGCGCGCCTCATCAACCATTCCTGCAATCCGAATTGTGAGGCATGGATCGAAGGGCGGAAAATTTTCATCCACTCCCTAACGGACATCAACGCCGGTGACGAGCTCACGTTCGATTACGGCTTCGATGTGGAATGCTATGAGGACCATCCCTGCCGCTGTGGCAAGGACGGCTGCATCGGCTACATCGTCAGCCGCAGCCAGTGGCAGGAGCTGGAAGCCAAACTGAAGGCCAAAGGGAAAAAGACCGCAGCGAAATCCTGAGTCGCGATGACGGCGAAGCCACGAGCGAAGCCCGCACCGGAGCCCACAGCTTTTCAGCGCGCCGTTTACGAGGCCGTCCGTCTCATCCCGGAGGGAAAGGTTTCCAGCTACGCCTGCATCGCCACTTGGATCCGCAGAGGCAGCGCCCGCACCGTCGGCACCGCCTTGCGCCATGCTCCTGATGATCCGGGCATACCGTGCCACCGGGTCATCTGTTCCGATGGCCGTGTCGGTGGCTTCGGTGGGGAAATTGCCGGGGCCTATGTCGCCCGCAAGGAACGCATTCTCCGCAAGGAAGGCGTCCCCTTCATCGCCAAAGGCAAAGTCGATCCCGCCGCCTTCATCTGAGAGCTGTCTTGAAATTGGAGCGCGGAATTCATTCCGCCCGCCGGGAAATCAGGAAAGTGGGGATGTGATAAAATCAGGCACCACGAATCCGGTGTATCCCACGAATTTTGAATTGATCATACGGCCTCTGCGAGGCGGTTAGCCTAACCTCATTGGCATCATTGGCCAAGGCGGATCGGAGTCCGCCTCCCCTTGATTGCCGCTGTCGACTTTTAGGCAACGTGCAAGAGCTGACAGGGCAAGCCGACCTCCTCTGCCCGATCTAACAAATTACTCTTGTATAGCCTCAGCCCCCTGCCGGAAAATGCCACACGCGCGGCGGGGTACCGAGCCCCGCTGCGCGGTGGATTCGTTTCCGCTCTGACTTACGCGGCGCGGCGGGTGATGGGGTCGCTCCAGTCGGAGAAACCGGTGGTGCCGCCGACCGCGCGCAGGCGGAAGGCATAGACGCGCCCGGGGATCAGATTTCCCACCGTGATGCGGCGCGAGTCGGTGGCGGGATCGCCGCCGACCCAGCCGCCCAGCGCGCCGTCCTCCGCCGCGAGGGCGGACTCGACCTGCCAGCTCTTCGCATTCGACTCGGACTGCGCGGCCAGGATCATCTGCCCGGTCATGCCGTTCTCCACGCGGAGGACGACAGGCTGCGGCAGGGCCGCGCGGGTGCGGTTCGTGCTCACCGGCTGGAAGCCGCTGGCCAACAGCACGGTGATGTCGTTCTTCATCTTCATCTGGACGAAGGCGGCGAGCTCCCGGAGCTGGGTGATGACCGTCTCACGGCAGGCGTCCCGGCGGGCGATCGCCAGCTTGCCACCATTCACCACATCCGCCGGGATGCGGTGAGGGACTTGCAGGAGGTGTCCAGCATGACCTCGGTGACAGGCGGGTTTGGCAGTTCCGGCACGGTATACAACTTGGACAGCACCGTGTAACCGGCGCCCTCCACGGCTTGGGCGTTCCCACGGGCGAAGGCCAGGGAGACGCGGATGTTCTCATTATTCATAGTGTGTAGTTTCTTACGGGTGAACAGATGCCGGAAAAACCCACCCGGGGTGACCCGTTCTGTGATCCCGTCCCTAACCTAACTGCCTGGCGGAAATCAATCACTGATTTCCGAGGATCTAGCAGAATCGGGCGAGGTTCCGAAAATATCACTTTACATCGGAGCTTTCCTGTTGGATCCCATGTTCTATCAGGGTTAATCCGGATTCCGGGGGGCGCGGAAATGGTCCCGGAATCCTGCATATCCACCCGAAATGAGCCGGAAAGCGCCGGAAAACCGCTCTGGAAAGTTTTTTCGCGTGATCCGTTATGGCCGGAATCGGGAGTTCCGGGCGCGGAATCTCCCAGAAAAGCACCCTAACGGGTCTGCGCGGCACCTGCCGCGCCCGACCCGAATCCGGGACTGGACCGTTTGCCAAAATGGATTTCTGCTATTGCCCGGATCCGGGTGCCGCGCCTCTGAAACAAGGAGCGGCGCTATCCGATCGCCGTGCACATGAGAAGCCAATGGAATGGTGTGCAAGCTCGCCTCATTGCCACCTCATGGGCACGGCGGACAGATTCCGCCGCTTGGGGGCTTCGAATTTCGCCAATTACTTCTGGCAAACGATCTAACTATTTCCGCTCGCGCACCCTCCGCTCCACCTAGCAGATCCCGTTTCCCGGTCGATCCACCGCTTTTTCGAACCTGATGAAACGGTTTTACAGTTTGAAAACTCCGTGATCCAACTCGATGAAACGGATTTCGAGTTTGACCCCCCCGCGATTCAAATTGATGACCGGGTTTTCAAGTTTGAAAACGACATGATCCAACTTGATGAAACGGTTTTCGCGTTGGAAAACCCCGTCATCAAGGCGGGGCTGAGAACAAGGAGCAGGGGACCGTGGCCCAACAGGACGGTGCGGGGAGGAGTGGTTGATTTTTGATTGAGGATTGTTGATTTTGGGGCGCGCCCCACTCTTCCGGTCAAAAATCCCCAATCCCCAATCTCCAATCAAACCCGGTCCAGCGGACTCCTTACCCCCATCGCCCCCACTCCCTTCACCACATGCGTGTAAATCTCCGTCGTTTTCACATCGTGGTGCCCCAACAGCTCTTGAATGGCTTGAAAGTTCCTGAAGTTTGGATTTACCGCAAAGGCGCAAAGGTCGCCAAGGGACGCGGAGTCAGGAGGGGAAGTTGTGGACCAATCGTTTGATTCCGTCCTTGAGATGCACGGTGTGGAAATTGATGAGGAGGCCCAGACGACAATCCGACATCCGCAGGTAGGTCAGGAGTTGGGCCGAGTGGACTGGAAGGAGTGTCTCAACCGTTTTGAGTTCAATCACCAGACACTTCTCTACCCGCAGATCAATTCGATAGGCTTCGGGAACCACCAGATCCTTGTATCGGACGGGAAGGATCACCTGCCTTTCCGACTCGATGCCGCGAAGTTTCAATTCGTGTTGCAGGCTCAACTCGTAGGTGGTCTCAAGCAACCCCGGCCCGAGGTCACGATGTACCTCAATGGCTGCGCCAATCACCTCGCCCGAAAGCCGATTCAATTCATCCTTCATCTTCCTCCGCGCCCCTCCGCGACCTTTGCGCCTCCGCGGTAAATCCGAACTGCCAGCCACCGCTCATACCATCGCATCGCTTCCGCCCAGCGCTCCAACTGCCATTCCTTCCGGACCTTGCTTTTCACCTGCTCTCTCCAGAACCGCACGGCGGATGCCCTCTCCGGTTCCAATCCCTGCCTCAGCCTCCACGACTCGTACCACGCCAGCAGAAAGCCGAAATGCTGCTTCTCCAAGTCGGTCAAATCCCTCGAAGTTTCGAGATCCGCCCTCCAGTCTGCCATTGGACCTTTCATGTGAACACTGTTCTCATGAAAACTATAGCGAAGGCAATCTTGTTTCTCATCCTTCTGCTCCATGAATCATCAAGCATCGGTGATGGTAACCGATGCTTTGAAAAACGAACAGCTAACTGAAATGCCCTTCCGTACCGCAGATTTCCGTTCAGCCCCCGTTGAAATCAAGCATCGGTTACAATTCCTTCAAATCTCTCCCGGCAAACGACTTGCGGGAATCCGCGGAAGAAAAACCTCGCCAGAATCAAGCCCATCCGATAGGCAATGGACTGAACTAATTACACTGTTCTGCCAAGAAATGATCCGCATTATCGGCACTATCATTGCGCTTCTGGCTTTTGCTGGTTGTTCAAAGTCTGGCGACCCATTGGAACACGCACTCGCCACTCTAAAGGAGAGTAAGGATGCGGATGCATTCGTCGTCTTTGCTGATCCTGACAAGAACCGCTTTGTTCAGTTTTCCAATCGAAACGATGGAGACATCGAATTCCAATTTCCAGTTCGCACGGTCTATTTGGAAGGCGGGCTCCAGCCTCTTCTATTCGATGTGATTGCCGAGGATATGCCTACAGAGGGTATCATCGATACAATGGAGACGCTTTCATCTGACGAACTTGCGCGACTCAAGCGGTTGCTTGCCGACAGATCCATCTCATACACGGAGAGCATTCGGGGTGGCCGAGATCCTGCTGACGGACCGACTCGGGCATACATGCACCAGATCAAGGGTCTTTTTGATCCGGGCACTTCATCGGGCCGCGATTTTGTCGATGCCGTCTTCCGAACCGTTTACCTTTACGAGAAGGTGCCAGCCTACACCGTGAGAACAAACAAGATGGCAGAACACGTCGTGGGTGACAACGGCGGATAAGCCTCCTCGTTCGCTTCGCTCTATGATTCCTGCGCCGCCGTGCCACCACATTTAACGTTCGCTAGAAAATTTCACCATGCCCGTTTCAAGTATCGCTCAGCTTTTCATACGTCTTTACTCCCTCAAGATCCTTGTAGGAGCCTTTGCGAGCTTCGGAGGCATTCTTTCCATAGTCAACAGCGCCACGTTCAGCCCCTTGAATCTATTCCTGGGCTTGCTGCCCAATCTCCTTGTGATCACGGCTGGAGTGGTGCTTTGGATGGTTGCCCCGTGGCTGTCGAGGCTGCTGGCCAAGAAAGGCAACGGAGATTTGACGTTGGGCGGTGTGACACGGGAGGATCTGTTCGCCGCTGTTCTCCTTGGCCTTGGTGTCTATTTTATTATGGATTCGTTCTCGAATGTGATCGGGTGGGCCCATTACTTCGCAATCAACAGTTCGGAGCGAGGATTTCGTATGGATGACAATATTTCCTATTATGATCTGACCGAGCGAGTGCTGACATTGGTAGGGGGGATAGCGCTCACGTTGACTTGCCGAACATGGGCGCGCAGGATGGCCGCCGAACCACACAGCGAACACGTCGTGGGTGGCAACGGCGGATAAGCTCACTCGTTCGCTTCGCTCTGTCAGTCCTGCGCCGCCGTGCCACCACATTTAACGTTGTGTGAGAAAATGATCTATCCGTTCCAGCCCAAGTCCACCGCCAATCTACGGGCGGGCCAGTTCTGGCCGATACGACTTCCTGATGGCGGATTCGCGTGTGGAATGGTTCTTGATGTCGTCAAGGATAGCAAGAGGGAGTTTCTTGCTGGGTTGATCGATTGGCATGGCCCAGCAGAACCGATTGAAGCGGAGATCGGGGGACAGCCCTTGGTCGCACAAGGAATCGGACACGTGAAGATGATTTTGGAGGGATATGGGCAGATCACGGGAACTCTGCCGTTGGAGGCGGCCCCGCCAACCCCGATGCTTTGGGCTGAACATTTAGGTGGCCGCGAGTGGGGCTTGTTTCGTGGTCTAGAGCTGATCGACCGCATCAGGCCGGACGTGGCGGAGAAGTATCCAAGGCGAGGCACTTGGGGCTACAACGTTATCAATCTACTAGCGGCAAAAGAATCCAAGACACACAACAAGTCGTGAGTGGCAACCGGCGACAACGTCTCAAGTTGAATTCGAGCTTCCCCTCGCCGGTGCCACCACTCTACGTTTCTGCAAGAAATGAAGACCGAAACCACAGATAGGCAGATTCAATATCTGGCGTCAGTCTTGGCACTAGTGAGCAGTTATTACGCGATTCGTGCTTCGCTCCTGATTCCCAAGTTCCACCATTTGCTTCTCGATGTTGATGGCACTGAGAGGCCGCTTTCTCTTGGTAAGCTGATCCTGGGTCATTCCAATTGGTTTCTGGCGTTGGTCGTTGTCACGTTGGCGGCGACTCTGTGGTCCATATGGAAGACCTTTAGGTATCACCAATGCATCTACCCGGTCTGCATTGGGTTCCAGTTTCTTCTTGCTGAGAGGGCGGTCGCAAGTGTTGTGGATCCCGTCGTGCAGATCATTTCTACCATGAACAGCCAGTGACACCATTTCCAAGCATCCATTTGTTCCCGGATAAAGAACGGCAGAACACGTCGTGGGTGGCAACGGCGGATAAGCTCCCTCGTTCGCTTCGCTCTGTGAGTCCTGCGCCGCCGTGCCACCACATCTAACGTTCGCTAAGAAACCATTTCAGACAATGCTCCTCATTAGAACCAAGCTCGCTCAATATTTAGTGATGCTGGCGACGGCGTTACTATTCGGATGCAATTATCACACCGATGTTTCGAGCGATCCCAGGTATAGCCACACGGTGAGGAGGAACTTTAAGACGAAGCGTCCTTTGGAGGTTTCCACCCTGAACTTTCCGTATACGAGTTACGAAGATCGCCACGCTCTTGCCGCAAGTCTTCATGGCTTGCCGACGGTGGGCACGATTGATCGTTCTCACGCCGTGTATTTCGAGAGGGCGGTTAGTAATGACGGTTTCAATAAGCCCGGCCTGCATTATCTTGAGGGTCACACATCGTGGAAGGGGAAGATTATCCCGATCTACTACTCCCTCGACTTCCCAAGCAATCAGCACAAGGATTTGGGGAACTTCTACAAAGATGTTTCCCCACTTGAATAGCCATAAATTCCGAAGCGAACAAGTCATGGATGTCAACCGCCAAAAAGCTCTTCAAATTCATTTCATTCTCACCCTAATGACGCGGGGACATCACATCTAACGTTCTGCAAAAAATGAATAAGCTGATTCTTAAGTGGACCATTGGAGCAGTACTGCTCGTGATGCTCTTTCCTCGTTATGAGTCGTTGAATTATACTTATCAAACGAGTCTCGTGACCTATCCATTCGAGGACCGAAGTTTCACTTTTACAAAGGGCCCTCCAGAGATTCGCTGCCGATTTGGAGGACAACGTCCTATCGGTGAAATCATACAGTGGCATAGATTGCGTCTCTGCTTTCCGTTTCAGGCCATCATCATCGACTACCAGTCGGACCACCAAATTCTCCAAGCCCGGGGAGAGCTGGACGCTGTTGCAGCTAACCTTGGATGTGTGGCTTTTATTGGATTTATTCTATGCTGCGTTCTCTTGGTGCGGCATCTCCACCGCAAACACAAATCAGCAGAACAAGTCGCGGCTGGGAACCGGCCATAAGCACCTCAATTTCATGATCATTTTCCCTTAAATTGCTGGCCGGTTCCAGCGCTAATGTCGTTCTCCAAGAATTTGAGAGCATCAGCTCTCCCTCGTTACTATGACACGCATCGACCATCTTCAGATCCGCGATATGCCCCCTGACGATGAGATCTGTCATTGCCCAGATAGAACGCCGGTGCTCTTGCGATACGCGATGTCAGAGTTCCCCATTTTTTGTGCGACCTGCACGAATCAGTTGTTCCCGGACGCATTTTCCCTGACCGAAGAACTGGCCGGGAAGATCGTCGACTGGAGAACCGTTTTTGCTGCTCTCTACGACCTCTGGCTAGATTCCCACAGCTACGAGGGGTTTGCTTCGTCCGCTCTCTCTGATCCGTCTGGAGAAGTGAACCGCTTAGGGTTGAGCATCGTAGGCCGATTGAGTGAGCAGAGACCGACTTACTACTGGTGGTTTCGTGAGGAGCCGGAGATTCCGGTCGATCTCTGTCCGGTTTGCAGCAACCCTCTTGATCCACATCCAACGCGTGATTTCGCCTTTTGCCATCCATGCCGCATTGCCATCTAGCATCATGACACCCAAAGAAAAAAGACCGGAGAACAATTCGTGGCGCGCCAACCGGCCATAAGCTTTTCAATTTCATTTCAACATCCCTTCAACCGCGCCGGTGGGCGCACATCAAACGTTCGGCAGAAAACTCTAGGCATCACACATTTAAACATTATGAACGAATTCCTCCTGCTCGTCCCTGTTGCGATTATCCTCTTTTTTGTTTTGGTAGGGATCTTCCGGTGGCTTTGGAACATCACGATGCCACAGGTATTTAATCTCAGAATGATCACCTACTGGCAGGCATTCAGAATCCTCATCATTTCGGGTTTCCTGTTTGGCAATTCGCATTTTCCAACATTCAACTTTAAGATGTAGTCCACGAGGCGGTTGTGATGATAACCAAAAATCATAATTGAATAGTTTCAAGTTTGAAGCGCGACAACGGGTAGTTGATAATATATCTCGTTC
>JAZKEY010000006.1:0-252550 GCA_040386755.1 Verrucomicrobiota bacterium
GGTCGAGCGATTCGCCGTCCTCGTTGATGATGTTGATGGAGAGCTTGTGACGGCCCGCATCTTCCGGAGTGAAGCAGAAACGCATGGCGAGGGCGCACGACGGGTGCACCACTGGCACGGCACGGGCCGCAAGCGTGTCGAAGGTTCCGGAAATGACGAGCTTGCCGTTATAGTCGGCTGCGAAGTCACAAAGAGTGGCGATTTGGATGTCCATGATAGGATGTTTGGATGGATTTAACAGAGGTGCGGCATGGCTTTCATGCAGCGGGGCACCTTGTCTGAAGGGATCGCGGCCCTGCGTAAAGCGCAAAGAATCCAAGGAATCGACCCAATCAAGGCCAACCTCGGCACGTCGTCGGGATTCGCCCAAACAGCCGGTGATCGATCATTCAAACCTTTTTTGCGGGAACCCGCAAAAATGTTGGTTTTCAGGGCGAAAATGAATGCAAATCCGGCAGCTTTTCCCAAGTTGTTAACATCGGAAATGTTAAGTGTTTTCCCCTTGCCGTGGTGCATCCGCGGCAATCGGCAAGAGGCCCATTTCAAGCAGAAAATGATGGCCATGCGATTGTTAATAACTTGCCAACAATCGCGAGCAACCGCCTGACAACCACACAAACTACTGATTTCAAGCACGTAACTGATCGATCACTCGTTTGAAGCCCCTCGATCAATGGGAATAACTTGCACTACAACGAGGCAGGGCGGAAAAACTCGTTTCCAGCGAAAATCCCCTGCTCCACCCTTCCCGAAGGCCCAAGAACGGCGTTTCCTGCACAATCTCACAAGTTATTCACAAGCCGTTCGATCCACGGTGCCCAACCTTTGAAAATCCGCCTGAAATTGGCGAAGCAATTGCTTTTGACCCTGCCCCGCCAATGCCCTACACGGCTGCGGTATTTCACTAACGCCAAGATCATGTCCGAGATTCCCACTATCATCTACACGAAGACCGACGAAGCCCCCGCGCTCGCGACCTACTCTTTCCTCCCCATCGTCCAGGCCTTTACCAAGCATTCCGGCATCACGGTGGAAATCCGCGACATCTCGCTCGCCGGCCGCATTATTTCCCAATTTCCCGACGTCCTCACTGACGATCAGAAAATTCCCGACGCCCTTTCCGAACTCGGTGCCTGGACCCTCCAGCCCGAGGCCAACATCATCAAGCTGCCGAACATCTCCGCCTCCGTTCCCCAGCTCAAGGCCGCCATTGCCGAACTCCAATCGAAAGGCTACGCGCTTCCCAATCTCCCGGAAACCGCCACCACCGACGCCGAAAAGGACATCAAGGCCCGCTACGCCAAAGTCATGGGCAGCGCCGTCAACCCCGTTCTCCGCGAAGGTAACTCCGACCGCCGTGCGCCGAAAGCCGTGAAGAACTACGCCAAAGCCCACCCGCACTCGATGGGCGCTTGGTCCACCGATTCCAAAACCACCGTCGGCTCGATGGACGGCCACGGAGATTTCTTCTCCAACGAAAAATCCGTCTGCGTCCCCGCCGCCACCGATGTGAAAATCGAGTTCATCGGCGCGGACGGCACCACCAAAGTCCTCAAGGAATCCACCCCGCTCAAGGCCGGTGAAATCCTCGACGCCACCTTCATGAGCAAGGCCGCGCTCGTCGATTTCCTCGGCAAGCAGATCGCCAAAGCGAAAGCCGACGGCGTCCTCCTCTCGCTTCACATGAAGGCCACCATGATGAAGGTCAGCGACCCCATCATCTTCGGCCACGCCGTCGAAGTTTTCTTCAAGGACCTCATCGCCAAACACGCCGCTACCCTCAACGAACTCGGCGTCGATTTCCGCAACGGCTTCGGCGACCTCGTCGCGAAGATCGAAAAACTCCCCGCCGACAAAAAGGCCGAAATCGAAGCCGACATCCAGGCCGCCTATCAGAATGGCCCCGCCCTCTCCATGGTGAATTCCGACAAGGGCATCACCAACCTTCACGTCCCGTCCGACGTCATCGTCGATGCCTCCATGCCCGCCATGATCCGCGCCGGCGGCAAGGTCTGGGACGCCGCAGGAAAAACCGGCGACACTCTAGCAGTCATCCCGGACTCCAGCTACGCCGGCATCTATCAAGCCACCATCGACTTCTGCAAAAAGAACGGTGCGCTCGATCCCAAGACGATGGGCTCCGTCCCCAACGTCGGACTTATGGCACAAGCCGCCGAGGAATACGGTTCGCATAACAAGACCTTCGAAATCCCCGCCAAAGGCACCGTCAAGGTCACCGACTCCAGCGGAAACGTTCTTCTTCAACACGGAGTCGAAGCCGGCGACATCTGGCGCGCCTGCCAGACCAAGGACGCCCCCGTCCAGGATTGGGTGAAGCTCGCCGTCAAACGCGCCCGCGCTTCCGGCGATCCCGCCGTCTTCTGGCTCGACAAATCCCGCGCCCACGACGCCCAGATCATCGCCAAGGTCGAAACCTACCTCAAGGACCACGACACCACCGGCCTCGACCTAC
Organism: Verrucomicrobiota bacterium; assembly: GCA_040386755.1. Classification (GTDB taxonomy): domain Bacteria; phylum Verrucomicrobiota; class Verrucomicrobiia; order Verrucomicrobiales; family Akkermansiaceae; genus Luteolibacter. Next base: position 2,474 of record JAZKEY010000006.1, read on the forward strand.
GCATCCTCCCGCCTGCCGAAGCCTGCACCTTTTCGTTAGAGAGAATTGTCCAAGGCAAGGACACCATCTCCGTCACCGGCAACGTCCTGCGCGATTACAACACCGACCTTTTCCCCATCCTCGAAGTCGGCACCTCCGCTAAGATGCTCTCCATCGTTCCCCTCATGAACGGCGGCGGACTCTTCGAAACCGGCGCCGGCGGCTCCGCCCCGAAACACGTCGAGCAGTTCACCGAGGAAAACTACCTCCGCTGGGATTCCCTCGGCGAGTTCTTCGCGATGGCTCCATCCTTCGAGCAAATCAGCGAAGTCTTCAGCCTCCCGAAAGCCAAGGTCCTCGCCGACACCCTCGACGCTGCCACCGGCAAGTTCCTCGAATTCGACCGTTCGCCCGGCCGCAAACTCGGCACCATCGACAACCGCGGTTCGCATTTCTATCTAGCACTCTACTGGGCGCAGGCCCTCGCAGCACAATCCACCGACGCCGAACTGAAAGCCATCTTCACCCCTGTCGCCGAAGCGATGACCGCCAACGAAGAGGAAATTGTTAGCGAACTCCTCGCCGTCCAAGGCAAACCGGTCGATATCGGCGGCTACTACCTCCCGGACGACGCCAAGGCCAACGCCGCCCTCCGCCCGAGCACCACACTCAACAGCATCCTCGCCGCGATCTAACGCAATGTGGCTGCGGTGTCTCACCGCAGGCCGTGGTTGCTGCCTCTCGTAGCAACTCTCTCAAGCCCGCCCGATCCCCGCGATCCGGCGGGCTTTTTCATGACAACCATCTGATATTCCCGTTGACTCAGGCAAAGGCGCCAACTTCTATCAGCCCGCAATGTCATCCATGAAATTCCAACGCTCCGTCATTTCCTCCCTTCTCATTGGCTCTGCCCTCGCGCTCGCCAGTTGCGCCAGCGGCCCCAGCTATGCGGAGGCCATCAAGACCCTGCCTCCCATCCCCAAGGGCAAGGGACGCGTGTTCGTCTATCGGGATTCCTCCTTCGGAGCGGCCGTCCGGCCCAAGATCAAGATCGATGACCAACCCGTCGGCACCTCCGTGGCCAAGGGATTCGTTTATTCCGACCAAGCCCCCGGCCAGCACGTCGTTTCGCTCGCCACCGAATGGAAACACAAGGACACTTTCAGCGTCACCGCCGGAGAGCCGAGCTTCGTCCGCAGCCATATCACGATCGGAGCCTTCGTCGGGCACGTCATCCCTACCGCCGTGAGCAAGGCCGAGGGTGAAAGCGAAATCCAGAACTGCAAACTAGTCACCGAATGAGGTGAACCCGGGCATCCACGCCTGATCTTCCCAGCCCGCCCGGTCCCCGTGATTCGGCGGGCTTTCATTTTCCTCACCAGACACTTGGCCTCGGGGCGTGATTGCCGCGTCTCGCAGCAACTCCCCATCAGGGTACCTCATTTAATCTCCAACCTGGGATTCACTTTCCGGAATGCCTCCGGGCAAACGCATTCCGCTTGTGAAAGCCAACAACATTCTCGGGGACATCGAGCTGGAGTTGCCCTCCGATTGTCCTTCCGCTCCAGACAAGGCGCTCGTCGGGATAGTCATCATGCTCTTTCTGCGACCACCAAACGCGAGACTCGTAGGCGAGGGACTGCATGACGTTTTTGAGTTTGAGCGGCACCATCATGATCACGTAAAACCGGTCACCCGAGACCGCGACTCCCTCCACTTGATAGAGCGGGACCCGTGACTTGCCTTTTGGCCAAAACGACATTGGAGCCACCGGATCATGGGGACGCTTGTCCTTGAGATATTGCTCGGAGAGGAAGGCTTCCCAGAAATCATGATTGCTCAGGGCTTTCACCGAATCCAAATTCGATAGAAATCCCATGCGCTTGAGCGTCTTCTCCCAATATGGGATTTTCCGGTCAGCCTCGTCCTTGCGCCGTTCTTCATCCGACCTCAAGTCGTATTGAAACGGTGCGACGGGCGGCTCCTTTCCGGGCTTCCAAGTTTCCCTCGATGCCGACAAACTATCCAAAACCGCTAACCGATACTCGTCCTTCGAAGGCTCGGAAAACGATTCCCAGACCTGGGCGGTTTCATTGTCGTAGATCTGTTCAAGTGTTTTCTGAACCAGAGCCATCGCCTTGTCCCCGACCTGAGCCTTCACGGCACAAACCGATGCGACCAACCATAACGCGGTAAAAATGCTGATTCGTTTCATGGAGTTGATGGGATGAAGGTGATGTTTCAAACTAACCGAGTGAAGATGGTTTTTTCCCGGCTACTGATCAAGATTCAATTTTGATCCGATTCGGTCGATCCGCAGGTTCTTTATCCCGGAGGGATTTCAGAAATCAGCCCCGGGTCGAGGAGTGTTAGCGACGACCACCCGGGGACAATGATCCTCTTGAATTCGCACCCCGGAGGGTGTGCCGGAAGGGTCGGAGGCATCACGGAAATCCACCCCTTCCTCGACCCGCTACCGGGGTCGAATTCCTCTGAATCCAGGCATCCCCGGTTTTTCGTCGCGTTCTCTCCTCGACCCGGTGCTAATGTCCACGATCCCTATCGGGATCAAGAAACGCATGGCGGAGACCAGATCCTTAAAGGGCATTGCCCGAATGGCGCGTGGTTTAGGTGCTTTTCGACGAATTAGGGGAACTCGTGTGAGCGGGCGGCCAAGAACGTGTCCCGGCTGTCTCAGCCGGGTTCATCGACTCCGCTTCCGGCTGAGACAGCCGGAACACTTTGCGGGAATCCGCGCTAAACTGCGTGCCTTTCGGCATTGCCCATAAGAATACAAAGCCTCCACTTCCTCCGGTATTCCTGATGCCCGAATTGGATTGGCGGGAGCGAACGGCCCCGCTAGTAGATACCTGTTATTCCTTCCCATGAAACCGATCCATCTGCTTTCCCTTCTCGTTTTCGCGCATGAAGCCACAGCCGTCCCGCTGCCGGAAGCGAGGCCGGTGAAGACGGATTATTTCGGAACGACGATTGAAGATCCTTACCGTTATTTCGAGGACAAGAACCAGCCGGAGGTGGCGACTTGGGCGAAGGCGCTTTCGGATGCGACGTTGGAAAAACTTGCGAAGCTGCCGGATCGGGGGCGGATTGCGAAATGGATTGATGAGGCGGACCAGCGTCAGGGCGACAAGGTCGGTTGGATCTCGGAGCCCTCGCCGGGTGATTATTACTTCCTGATGCGGAGGCAGGAGGATCCCATCGAGCTGTTGTTCCATCAGAAGCCCGGTGGAAAGCCGGAGCTTATTCTGGACCCGCGGCAGGTGGTGAAGGGCGATGGGTCGCCGGTGACGATCAAGGCGTTCACGATTTCGCCGGATTCTAAATATCTGAGCGTGACGATCACGGCGGGCGGCGGCGAGATGGCCAGCCTTTACGTTTACGATCTCGGACAGAAGAAGATGGTCGAAGGGCCGTTCGACCGCGCGCGCTGGGGCGCGGCGGAATGGCTGCCCGATAGTTCCGGATTTTTCTACACCCGGCTGCAGAAGCTGGGGCCGGATGCGGATCCATTGCAGACGTTCCAACGGAGCAAGGTGTATTACCACAAGCTCGGAACAGGTGAAGCGGAGGACCGGACGATCTTCGGCGAGGGCGTCAACCCGGATGTGCCGGTGAAGCCCGAGGAAATCGTCTTCGTCAGCCCGGTGGCGGATACCGGTTGGGCATTGGCCACCAATGACCGCGGAGTGTCCGCGGATTTCATCTATCATCTGGCGCGGGTGGAGGACATCGTCGCAGGGAAACCAAACTGGCGTAAGGTGAGTGATCGCGAAGATCTCGCCGGCTCGATGTCCGGTGGTTCGCTGGCGATCCATGGTGACGACGTTTTCATCCTCACCAGGAAGGACGCGCCTAACGGCCGGATCGTCCGCCGCACGCTGACGGGCGACAGCCTGGGAGAAATGCAGCCCGTTTACTCCGCGCCTCGCGGGGCAATCCAGGACATCCTCGGAAGCAAGGACGGACTCTACGTGCGGGTGTTGGATGGCGGGCCAAGCCGTTTGGTTAGACTTCCATGGCAATCGACGGACAAGCCGGAGACGATTACGACTGCCGAAGAAGGACGCATTTCCCTGCATGAGGGATTGCCGGGCCATCCGGCTTCTTCCGGTGTGAGTTTCACCCTGGATTCATGGACCCGCCCGTCACGGCACTACCACACCGCAGCGGGTGAGGCACCGAAGCTGGCCACGATTCCACAAATCCCCGAGCCGCCGATTTCCGCGAATCTCGTCAGCCGCGAGGTGATGATGCCGGGCCACGACGGCGTGAAAATCCCCGTCTCGATCATCCATCGCAAAGATCTGCCAAAAGATAAAACCCATCCGGTGATGTTGATCGGTTACGGAGCCTACGGCATGTGCATCGAGCCGGGATTCCGCGCGGCGGAGACAGCCCTGTTCGAAATGGGCGGGATCAAGGTGGTCGCCCACGTCCGCGGCGGAGGGGAATTGGGCGAGGATTGGCGGCTCGCGGGCTATCAGAAATCCAAGCCGAACACCTGGAAGGACATGATTTCCGTCGCCGAAGGACTGGTGCGCGAAGGCTACTCCACCCATCGGCAGATCTGCATCCACGGCCGCAGCGCCGGAGGCATCACTTCCGGACGGGCGATCACGGAGAAACCGGAAGCCTTCGGCGCGGCGCTGATCGGTGTCGGCGTGCTGGACGCGATCCGCTTGGAGAACTCACCTAACGGAATTCCGAACATTCCCGAATACGGCAGTGTGAAAACGGAGGCCGGATTCGAGGCACTGCGTGAAATGAGCGCCTACGAACATGTGAAACCGGGCGTCAAATACCCGCCGGTGATGCTCTATCACGGAGCAAACGACACCCGCGTAGAACTTTGGCAATCGCTGAAAATGGCTGCACGAATGATCAAGGCCCGGGGAGCGGACGCGGATTTGTTTCTCCGGATTGACTATCAAACCGGCCACGGCAGCGGCGCTTCCCGCGAACAGGACAACAACCTGCAAACGGACATCCTCACCTACTTCTTCTCGCGCTGCCGCTGAGTATTCCTAACGCCTCTTCACCCGCAGGAACTTTTTCAACTCGGGTGCCTGGCTTGGCGGGTGGAGATGAAGGTAGCTTGAAGGCTGGCCGGTGGACTTGATGAGCGTGTCAACCGGCGCGAAATGGATGAGGTCGCTGCTGGTCTCGACTCCGAATTCCATGCCGACGGGGGATTTCCAAAGAACGTCGAGCGCTGGGTTGGGATCACCGGCGAGGGTGACGAGCGAAATTCCCGCATGCCTCGGGCCCGGCTGGTGGTTGGCGGGAGCGGTGACGAGGTGGTTGATCACCAATTCATCGTATGTCCGCGTGCGCTTCACGGGGTGATAGAGATCGATGTAAACATCGTGAGGTCCCGCGGCGACCCAGGTTTGCATGTCACCGGGATCGCCTGTGAAATCGGTGCCTAACTGCCATTGATTTGTATCGGAATAGTCCGGAAGGGGCTCGTTGATGGTCGAGGCAAGGGTGCTTTCCGTGGTTTGGGAGACGATGACGGTTTCCCCCGGTTTCGCCCAGGCGAGCGCCTTTTCGATGTCGTAGGCCGAAATCCCAACAGGCAACTGTTGGAGATCCAACATGCGGTTGAGATGGCCGCGGTTGACGCGCACGATGTCGCGGCCGACGCAGTTGTTATGGATGATCTTCAGTTCTCCGGTGGTTCCTCCCGATTCGACGTAGAGTTGATAGATCTGGTGGGCGCCAGTCGCTTCGGTGGTGGTGGTTCGGGTCTCGATGCGGTCCGCGATGACGTCGTTGGCGGTCAAGGCAGTCCAGGTCGCGGGATTGGCGGGATTTCCTGAGTAGTCGATCCCCTGCTGGGCGCCGTGGGCATCGATGGCTTCCACGGTGGTGATCGAAGGCTGCTCCTCCGGTGTTTCGACCCGCTGATGGAGCGCCATGCCGGATTGGCCGGGATTCAGCTTTGACAAGAGTGTGGTCACATCGGCGGAGTCAATTTGCGGAGGAATATTACCGGATTTGAAATAGTGTTTGTCCCAGGTGTTGGTGGTGTCCCTAACGGTGGCCGTGACAACTTGTTTCGGATTTTGGAAAACCTGCCCGGTCGAGTCCGGCACCACGAGGACGTATTCCAGCGTCTGGTCCAGATAGCTGCGGCCATGCTCCTCGACCAGGAACACGTTCACTTGAATGGATTTCTCGCTGATGGCGATCCACGTGAAGTAATCTTCCGGGTCACCTATGTAATCGACGCCAAACTCGACGTTGTAGGCTTCCATGGTTTCGCTATAGTCCCCGTAAGCGCGACCGAGATCAAGCAGGCCGTAACCCGTGGCCAAAGGTACCTGTTGGCCGGCCGAAGAACCTGTTAGCGCGTTCTGGACAAGCGCGGCGGGAATAAAACCCGGAACCGTGGCGGGACTGTAACGGAGGACCAGATCCGAGGCACTGACAAGATCGGTCGGTTTGGTTTCACTCCAGGTAGTGATGTGAACCGTGGAGCCGATGCCGCTCTCATTTCCCGGTGGTGGCTTGATCACCACCTCCTCGTAGGTGTATTCGCCGATCTCGCGAAGCCTCGTCGTCTCGGTGGAAACCCGCACCTCGACATCGGAGGGAGTCAGGCCCGCCCAGGTCTCATGGTCGAGCGAATCGCCGCTGAAATCCACGCCTTGGAGATTTCCATTCAGATCGACGGTCGTACGGGTGGAAGCCACGCGCTCATCCACGACGAGCCGTTTCTTGCTGCTTTGCAAAGTGGCGGTCTGAAAAGGAGTCAAGCCAACCAATGCCTGATCGATCTGCTGCTGGGTGTAGCGGCCGGGTGGCGCGTGATAGGAAAAGAATCCGCTCTTGCGCGGGAGATAGGTTTCCACCTCGTAAGTCCATTGGTCCGGCAAGATTTCTCGTTGGACGAGGATCTCACCTGCGATGGCGCTGCATGCCGGGAACACGAAGCCAAATGCGAAAATGCCGCGAAGTCGGGGGGTGGGTTTCATGATTGGAAAGGGGGTTACGGGAAATCCAATGCAACGACGCATAAGCAAAATCCGTCGCGTCCGCCACCATTTTTCGAAGCGCGTGCATTTCTCCGAATCCGCAGCCTCACGCTGGAGTTAACAGAAATCCCGGCGGCCCGATGGTGGATCAGCTCCGGGTTCGCCGAACACGGCACGCCACGAGCTTAGCGCATTGCCAACCTGTCAAAAATCAGCTGCAATCGCCTATGCACGACCTTCACATCCACCTCGGCGGAGCCGTTCCCTCATCGGTTCTTTGGGAAATCCTCTGTGACAACGGCCTGCGCACGGAATATGTCGACTTCACCAGTTTCCATGATTCCCTGACCGCCCGGCCCGATGAGGTGAAATCGCTGGATGACTTTCTCGGCCGCTATTTCCAAGTGACGGAGGAAATCCAATCCTCGCCTTCCGCCGCGAGCGTTTCCGCCTATCAGGTCGTGGCCAAGGCTTACCGCCGGGCGCAGGTGGATGCCGTCGAAATCCGGTTCAATCCGCAGAAGCGCATGCGGCGCGGACTCCACACGATGGACGCCATCATCCTTGCTGTGATGCAAGGACTCGAGCGTGCGTCGCTCCACTACGGAGTGGCCACCGGCATTATCCTCTCGCTCGGTCGCGACCTTTCGTTAGAAGCGAACTGGCTGATCATCGAGGCCGCGATCAAATGGCGCAGCCGCGGCTCGCTGAATGGGGCGAACGGCGTGGTCGGCATCGATATGGCCGGTCCCGAGTCGCGTTCGCTGGAACTCAGCAAGCCGTGGATGAGCGAGGTTTCCGCGATGATGGAAAAAGCCCGCCAAGCCGGATTGAAAATCACCTATCATGTTGGCGAGAGCGAGGCCACTGGACCGGACGGCATTCTGAGAGTGCTCGAATCCATCCGCCCCGACCGGATCGGCCACGGCATCGAACTGCGCAACGCGAAGGGGAAAAAGAAGGACGCGATCCTTACTTTGCTACGCGAAAACGCGATTTGCCTGGAACTCTGTCCGACGGTCAATCTCGTCACCCGCGTCATTCCCGACTACGCGTGTATCGCCAATTTCGTGCGCAGTCTCGCCGACAATGACATTCCCTTCTGCATCAACACGGACAACCCCTACCTGATCCACACCAATCTCAAACAGGAATACGAGATCATCGGCGACGAGTTGGGTGATGACTCGAAGCCCTTGCTGGATCTGAGTATGCGCCACGCGGAGGCGCACCGGTTTATCAGCGGGTGAGGATGGGAACGCATGTCCGGAAAGCATTCTCAGGCATACAACTAGGCATTATCCAAAGCCGGAAAATTTGTGCATCTTCCGGCCATGAAAACAAACCAACCGGTTCTTCACGGGCTTCATCACGTCACCGCCGTCACCGCCCATGCCCAGGCGAATCTCGATTTCTACACCCGCACGCTCGGCATGCGGTTGGTGAAGAAGACAGTCAATCAGGACGACGTTTCCGCCTATCACCTTTTCTACGCGGATGCCATCGGCAGCGCGGGATCGGATCTCACGTTCTTCGACTGGGCACAGATTCGTCCCGTTAGAATCGGCGCGGGAACGGTGAGCGAAACCGGCTTGCGCGTGCTCGGCGGTGAAGCGTCGCTGGGGCACTGGGTGAAATGGTTCGACGAACAGAAAATTAGCCATGGCGCGATCGAAACCGTCTCCGGTCGTCCGACGCTCGCGTTCCAAGACGGCGAGGGACAACACCTCCGTCTCATCGCCGAAATGGAATCCGCGACGGAAGTCCATCCTTGGCATGGCAGCCCGGTGCCTCTCTGCTCGGCGATTGTCGAGCTCGGGTCCGTGAGCCTCACGGTGGCCGATGTCGATGCCACCTCGCGCTTTCTCACCGATGTGCTGGGTTTTACCAGCGGAAGCGATTCCTCATTGTTCGAAACCGGCCCCGGCGGCACGGGCGCGCAACTCCGGCTGCACGGCTCCACCCAACGCGGCCAGGACGGCGCGGGCGGTGTGCACCATGTCGCATGGCGTGTTAGAAACGAAGCGGAACTGCTCGAATGGCAGCGCCACTTGGAAAGCAACGGCTGCCGGACTTCCGGCGAGGTCGAGCGGCATTATTTCAAATCGCTCTATTTCCGCATCCCCGGCGGCATCCTTTTCGAAATCGCCACCGATGGCCCGGGCTTCGCGGCCGATGGAGAAGATCCGGAACACCTCGGCGAGAAGCTCGCGCTGCCGCCATTCCTCGAACCGCACCGCCCCAGGATCGAAGCCGGCATCAAGCCGCTGATCTATCAACCTTCCACCCCTTCCCAATCATGAACACTCCACTGGACTTCATCCACCGATTCATTCCCGCGGCTAACGGAAACGTCGCGACGTCCCCCACCCTGCTCCTGCTGCATGGCACGGGTGGAAACGAGAACGACCTGCTCGAACTCGGACGCTCGCTCGCACCGGAGGCCAATCTGCTCAGCCCGCGTGGCAAGATTTCGGAAAACGGCATGCCACGGTTTTTCCGGCGTCTTGCCGAGGGTGTGTTCGATGAGTTCGATCTGCTCCGGCGCACGCACGAGCTGGCGGATTTCATCATCGCCGCCGCGAAGGATTACGGTTTTTCAACGGACACGATCACCGCCGTCGGTTACTCGAATGGAGCGAACATCGCCGCCAGCCTACTGCTGCTTCGTCCGGGAATCCTGAAAAACGCGGTGCTCTTGCGGGCGATGGTCCCCTTGATTCCGGAGAAAGTCCCCGATCTCGCGGGAACCCGCGTGTTTCTCGCCAGCGGCCTGAGCGACCCTATCCTGCCGATCGACAACGCCCGCCGCCTCGCCGGGATGTTGCGTGAAGCGGGTGCCGATCTCACCCACCAGGAAATCAACGCGGGCCACCAGCTCACTTCCGCCGAACTCGAAATCGCGCGAACGTGGTTAACAGAACCTAACGAGTAATCTTGCTCCGCAGCAGCTTGGACTGCGGCAGCCTGCTGCCGCTTTTATCTCGCAGCCTGCTGCGGATGCCCCGTGCCAGCAGGCTGGCTACGGAAAGCGGCAGCACGCTGCCGCAGTCCAAGGATCTAACGATCGGGGTTGTCATCCAACGCGCTGCGGATGCGGGCCGGATGATCGGTATTGATCGCATCCACCCCGGCTGCGGCGAAGCGCTTTGCCGCCGCCGGGTCATTGATGGTCCAGACGGCCAAGGTCAGTCCTTTCGCCTGGATTGCGGTGACGGCTGCGGCATCGAGGGGAAAGCCGATGTTCAGATCCAGTCCCGCCATTCCGGCGGCGCGGGCCTTCTCAGAGATCACCGCCAGATCCGGATAGATTGTTTTTCCGGTGAGCTTGTCTTTGCTGCCGCTGACTAACCAAAGCGTTTTGACATCGGGAATCAGGGCTTTGGCCTTGACCAGTGTTTCCAAACTGAAAGCGATGATCCGCAATTGTTCCATGGATTTTCCGGACTTGGAAATGACGCGGGCGAGTTCCTGCAGCACTTCAGGGCCGCACTTGATTTCGATGTAAACCTGTTTCCCTGCCGGCAGCGTTTCCAAGGTTTCCTCCAGTGTGGGAATGAGGTCGTTCTTCCACTTCTTCCCTTTCCACGCGCCCGCATCGAGTCTCCGCAATTCTTCGAGCGAATGATCTTTCACAACGAGGTTTTTGCCGGTCGTCCGCTTGGTTGAGCCGTCGTGAATCACGACGATCCGGCCGTCTTTTGTCAGGTGGATGTCGAGCTCGATGCCGTCCGATTTTTGATTCCATGCCTCTTTGAAGGCGGAGAGCGTGTTTTCCGGAGCGTCGACCGAGGCCCCTCGATGGGCGATGACCGCCGGGGGTGCCGCGGAAATCCCCAGCGCGGAAATCATGAACAGAATCACTACCTTCATCCGTGCATTACGCCTTCAGGAGTTGGAATTGTTTCAGGGAAGCGCCGTGACTACGATTCGATAGAAACACTTTGTCGCCATCAGCGCGTCGCTGGCCATGAGGATGGAGCCATTTCCCGTGAGCGCCGTCGGAACAAGCTTCTTCCAGGTGACGAGGTTGCTGGACCAGTAGGGCTGATAGGTGTAGCCGACTTGCGATGGCCATGAAAGCAGGACACTGGTGTTTTGGAGGTTCAGTGAAACGGTCGGGATGAGGAGCGTTCCCGGATTGGCCGGGAGCACCAGGCGTTCGAGCTGGAACTCCTGCCAGGTATTGGCGTTGTCCGGGTATTGCTCCAGCGGGATCAGATTGGCGGTATTTCCGCCGGGGATGTCCCATGCCATGTCGCTGTGGACGAAGCGGAATTTGAACAGGCCGTTGGTTTTCGGAATGATCCGGAGCTTCTGGTCGCCGGTGTTAGCAACGTTGTAGTCGTAGAGCTGGCAATCTGTTCCTGCGGTTGTCAGGGCGTTGGGAATACGGATCACGCGGGAAAGGGCGTTCATGCTGGACGCCCGGAGGTGGCCGTTGGTGACGCCTTGAAGCCGCCATGCGAACCACAGGTTGTTTTCCCACGCGTATTGGACAATCGGGTTTCCGTTGGAGTTGCCGGAGTTGCCGATGCAGACATATTTGCCGGTGGAGGCGCGGATGAAGTAGTCGCCCCACGGCTGGAGCCGCCATTGCTGGTTATTGGATCCGGTATCGGTGTTCTGTTGGATGCGGTTGTTGTCGCCGGTTCCCGAGTTTTCGATTTCAAGCACGAGGTTGCTCTTCACGTTGCGGATCTTGTAATAGCCGTTGCCCGCGTCGATGAGGTCGAACTGTTGGCCGGGGTTGTTACCGGTGTAGTCATAAGCGTGGAGTTTCGCGCCAGTGGCGGTGGAGTCGGCCTCGATGCAGCCACATTTCCCGCTGACCCAGGAGGTGAGGCGGAAGTGGTCGGAATTTTCCGTGGGAGCGAGCGCCCAGCGTTGGTTAGGGCCGTTGTAGTCGTAGCTCCACTGGTTCACCTGGACGGCGTTGCCGGTGTTTCCACCAATGAGGTCGATGGCCTTGCCGCTGTTGCGGTTGACGATCATGAAATAGGCCGGATGCTGGACGGCACGTCCGGCGGGAGCGTTGGTGTTGTAGATGAGGGCGGCTCTCGTGGCATCGACGAAGTCCATCAGGATAGCACCGAAACGGCCGCTGGGGTTATTGGTGAAGAAGGTGGTGAGGCGTGGGTTGATGTTGTTGGAGACGGTGGTGATGTTGGGGATACTGAATGTTCCGCTTTTATAGCCGCTGGCGAAATTAACGTAGAGGGTGTTGGGGCCGCCATAGCGCGCCTCGTTGAGAATGCCGAGGATTGAAGCCCATTTGGGATCATTGTTAGGAACGACATAGCTATCCTGGACCCGCAGCGTACCGCGGGTGCTAAAAGTGGTGTTGTCCGGCCAGTTCGATGCATCGATGCCTTTGGGAGTGGAGGATGCTCCGAAACGACGGAACAGGACGATTTTTCCTCGGGCTGCATCAAGCGTGGGAATGCCTGCACCTAGCAGCCATTTCGTGGGATTCTGGACGACATAGGAATCAAAGGTCGCCTCGAAGGAGCGGGTTGCACCGGACGCATCGTGTTCCTCCTTCACACTCATGATGACCGTCTCGCGGGGATTTGCGTTGAGAAAGCCTATAACGTCGTTAAGAACATCTGTGAAATTGATATTCTGATAGATAGATCCATGATGAATGGTGAACGCGTTGTCCAGATGACGGCAACGGATGTCGAGGAAGCGGACCCCGGCGTCAAGCTGCGCGGCGATGGTCAGGTTCTGGCATTTTGCCGTGCCGGCGGGAAAAGCCGGCTCATAGCGAGCACCCGAATCATGGGTGCCGGGGATGGAATATTGGGAAAGCGGCAGCGTGCCGTTGAGAGACGACATCCAGTTGTTGCCGGCCGCGAGGGAAGCGTGGGAAATGGCGAGCAAGAGACAGAGAACCCCTGCGAGGTGGTGAATCATGATGCGGGTTTGGGTTTCCCAAAACCGAATGAACTTTCATGCAAATTAGAAAGCATTTTCCTTCCCCGTGATTCTCAGAAAAAAGCCGGATCCTTGGAATCACGGATCCGGCTTCAGGCTGAGTGTGGTTTCACGCGTGGGATGCCGCTTCGTTCACACCTGAGCGGAAAATCCCGCCGGTGGCAATGCGGGTGATGATGGCGTCGGCCTCGCCCTCTTCTTGCAGCGTCTTATCGAGGAGGTCCGCGTCATCGCCATAACCGAGGCAGGCCGCGAAAGCCTTGGCCACGCCGTAGCCGGCGATCTCGTAGTGCTCGATGCGATTGCCGGATGCGATGAGCACCGCATCGCGGACATCACCGGGCACGGTCTCCGTCAGGTGTTTTTTGGTTTCCGACAGCAACCCGCGCATGGCCTCACAATAGACCGTTTGGTGAGTAATGCCGTGGCGCTCGCTGATCTCCTCAAGACGGGCACAGTGGCTGTGGGTTTCCTGGAGATGGTCCTTGAAGGCGTCGCGCAATTCCGGACATGTGGAATGGGCGGCCATCTGCGGCAGCATTGCCAGAAGCTGCATCTCCGCACTGTAGAGGTCGCGGATCTGTTCATAGTATAGTTGGTCCAGGGTCGTGATCATGGTTGGTATGGGTTGGATCTCTGTTTTTCGTTTTTTCTTTCGCAACATCCGTGCCACTCTAACCAACTCGCTGTCTGTCTGCGTTTTAGCGAATCCATCAACCGGTTCACCTGCCGTGCACCGTGCAGGATGCAGGCGATCTGCACGATCAGGGCGCATATTGCAGAATGCGCGGACGGCATTTCGACACAGTTGCAAGGATTCGCGTGAGGCACGCCATCTGCGATGGGAGTTTCGCCATGAAAACCATCCAGCTCCTCACGGTTATCGCCGCTCCCCTGTTGTTTTCCAACTGCCGCGAGACTAAACAGAAAATCGCCGACGCCAAAGCAGAAGTCGCCACCGCCGGTGATGTGACTTTCGCCCGCAGTACTTTTGAATCGCTCGCCCGTGGTGATTCCGCCGTTGCCACGAAAATCGACTGGCCGGTCTTCACCTCGCTCGGAGAAAATGTGGGAGCCTCCTACGTCGCACTCACCTCCGGGGTGGAGAAGGAAAAGCTCATCACCGGATTCATCACGCAGTTCGCCAGCTCATTCCGTGAGAGCGGCGGCAGTGTGGATGCGTTCACCAACTGGCGGGTCACTGCCCACGACTCGACGCAGACCGAGGTGGCCGCGGATTCCGCCAGCGGCGTGCTGACCGTGATCGTTGCGGAAAGAGACGGAGTGGAGAAGGTGTCCTCGATCAACATCATCAAGTAATCTCTAACATGCCCACTCCGGGCGCGCGGTTTCGAAAACCATTTCCTTGCCGCTAGCCGGATGCAGGAACGAAAGTTTCCATGCGTGAAGCTGGAGCGGCGGCGAGTCAGGATCGAGCGTCTGCCGGTCACCTATCCGTCGGTCCGGCAGATAGGCGGGATCTCCCATGACAGGCCGACCTAACAGCCAGAGATGGAGGCGGATCTGGTTCGTCCGACCGGTCCCCAATTTTGCTTCCAGCAGAGTCGTCCCATCCGGGCAGCGTTCGAGGACTTGGAAATCGGTGCGTGAGGCGAGTCCGTCGATCTCGTCGATGACGCGCGTCCCCATGACATCGGGTTGGGCGGAAATCGGCGCATCGGAGAAAAACGTGTCCTGCTCCGGATGGCCGATCACCCTCACCAGATAGCGCTTGTCCACCGTGCCATCGAGGAACTGGCGCTGGAGCAAGCGGCAGTAATGGCGCGTGCGGGCGAAGATGACGAGCCCCGTGGTGTTAGAGTCGAGCCGGTGCACCGGACGCGGATACTTCGGAGCGTAAGCCTCGTTCAAAATGTGCTGCAGCGTGTTGCGATGGAAGCGGCCGCTCGCATGCATCGGCAGTGGGGCGGGCTTGTGCACCACCACGATCGCCTCGTCCTCATGGAGGATCCTGATGTCCGTCGAAACGGGTGGTTCAACGTCTGCCGGAAAAACCTGGACGATCCGCTCGCCGCCGCGCACGCGGTGATCCTTGCCACGCACGGTTCCGCCATAGTTCATGAAGCGCCCCGCATCGCAACGCGCTTCCCATTCCTCCGGTGAGACCTGCGGAAAAATACCGGTCAGTGTTTCCAACAAAGTCATGCCCTCATACGCCGCCGGAACGTTCACCGGACGACGGTTCTCCTGCAGCACCGAGCCCGGCAACGGATTCGTTAGAAGCGCGATCTTCTCATGCAGGAAATTGATCCGCGCCGCCATTTTCTCCGGGGCGCTCTTGAAACAATGCGGACAGCTCACGCCTTCGATATGCCGAGGGTCCTGCTGGTCCGCGGCATCCAGCGGCGCCTGGCAGGCGAAACAAATGGCGTAATCGGTTTCCCGCAGGCCGGGGTCCACGCCCACGCGCTGGTCGAAGACAAAGCACTCGCCGTCGTAGTGGTCGCCACCGACCTCCTCGAAATATTTCAGGATGCCGCCGTCGAGTTGATAGATATTCCGGAATCCCTCCTGCTCCATGAACGGTCCGGCTTTCTCGCAGCGGATGCCTCCGGTGCAGAACATGACGACCGGCTGGTCCTTCAGATTTTCCGGCAGTTTTCTAACCGCATCGGGGAACTCGCGAAAGGTGTTGATGTTGGGAATCACCGCGCCCTTGAAGGTGCCGAGCTTCACCTCGTAGTCGTTGCGCGTGTCGAGCAGGGTGATCGGCCGGCCTTCGTCGAGCCAGCGCTTCAACTCGGCGGCGGCGATCTTCGGAGAGGTGTAGTTCGCCGGACGGATGCTCTCCATGCCGAAGGAAATGATCTCCCGCTTGATCCTCACCAGCATCCGGTTGAACGGCTGTTTCTCGCTGATGCTCACCTTCGGCTCCAGCCCTTCGAGGCCGGAAATTTTCCGCAGTCGCTCCAGCAACAAGTCGATGGATTCCGCGGCGCCTGCGACGAACATGTTGATTCCCTCGCTGCTCAGCAAGATCGTCCCTTTCAGTTCGCGGGCCTTGCAAAACGTGATCAACTCCTCACGCAAGTCCTTGAGACCGGTGAGTTCGGCAAAGCGGTAGGTCGAGATATTCGTGACAGCGGACACGGCGGAAAAACAGCACGAAGCCCGGCCCGTTGCCAGTGAAGAAACCGGAATCTTTGCTCCAATCATTTCCCCCTCACTCTCCCGCCGCCACGCCTTCAGGCCGTTTCGCCGCCGGATTCAGCAGGGCATACATGTGAGAATCATGGGAAATCTCGCCCACTTTGAGGCGCAGCCGCTGGAGTCCTTCGTAAACGGCCCCCGTGCTTTCCGCCACCTTGCGGCTGAAGTGATTCCCGTCCGCGACGACGATTTCCAAGCGATTCAGCCCCACCGTTCCGAACCCGAAATCCCGCAGCAACAGCGACGCCTGGCGCGCCGCGCCCTCACCGAGTCGCGACGCCCTCACCCAGTAGCCCAGATTGCACACGCCGTTGACTCGGTTCAAATGATTCAGCCCGCAGGTCCCGACCATCGACCCGTCCGCAGTGTCGATGATGAGGTGTTCGAAGGCATTTCCGGTCTCCCACGAAGCCACCGCCAGTTCCACCCATTTCGCCGCATCCTCCCGCGAATATTCCGGAGTCATCCAGCCCATCCACCGGATGATGTGCTCGCGGGACTCGTCGGCCGCGGCATAAACTTCATCTGTGTCCTCAGGACGGTACGGGCGGATGGCGAAGGTGCTCATGCGGGGAATTCAAACAAGGCGTTAGGGGCAGGTAAAGTATTTGCTACTCCACCCTATTTCACGCTCACGGGGCCACCGTGCCGGGAAGCTTTCTAACGACGAAAAACGCCTCCATATCCGGACTGGAAAACGTCGCTGAGGTTCCGGCCGAATTACTGTTGATCAGATTTCCCGTTTGCACGAAATCCTTGAGATTGACGGATTTCAAAAGCTGATAGCGCCGGTTGGCGAGCGACGGCCAAGCCAGCGTCGCTGACTGCGCGGCGGCGTCGTAGGCCAAGCCCGGCCGCACCGGCTCCATGGCCTCGGGAAACAGCGCGCTCGGAAATGCCGATAGCGACGATTCCCCGCTGTAGGAGGTCGTTGACAACCTCACCGCATTCGCCCCCGTCAGATCGCAACGGTAAATTCCCTTGTTCGTTCCCAGTTCACCCCAGTAAACGTGGGTTCCCGTCACTGCCAAACCACTGGCATAATAGTTCGCATTCGTACCGAAGAGCTGGCGCAGATCCACCAGGGTTTCCGGATTGCTTCCGTCCAGCCCGCAACGCCGGATAAGTTCATCCCGGTCATTCGCCCAGTAGAGATGGGAGGAATCCGCCGTCATTCCCATGATGTTCCTTTCGGAGCGGATCAGCGCTCTTTCAGTTCCATCCATCTTCATCCGATAGAGCCCGTCCTCTTCATCCGACCAGTAAATGAAAATTCCGTCGGTCGTCATCCCGGTCAGCAATCTCACGGGAGTTCCCACTTTGCGGACCAAGTGTCCTTCCATATCGTATTCGGAGATGATTTTACCATCCACGTAACTCGACACGTAGAGACGGTAGCCGTCCGTCGTGATCCCCCGCGGATCAAATGCGCCCGGGTCAAACGAGGCAAGTGTCTCCGTCACCCGCGTCACCAGATGCGTGCGGTTGATCGCCAGCGGGTTCGCCCAATAAATATAACGGCCGTCCGTGGTGAGAATGCCGCCCAACGAGTTCCCGGTCGTCGCAACCAACGCCTGTGGATTGGATCCGTCGAACGTCCTTTGCCCAATTCGT
This sequence comes from Verrucomicrobiota bacterium, assembly GCA_040386755.1. Lineage (GTDB taxonomy): Bacteria > Verrucomicrobiota > Verrucomicrobiia > Verrucomicrobiales > Akkermansiaceae > Luteolibacter. The sequence continues at coordinate 20,179 of JAZKEY010000006.1, forward strand.
GGCGAGGACGAGTAGGGCGAACTGGAAAACAGACCTGTTTGGGCCAGCGCTTGCGCCATGAAAATAGAGAGACCGAACATCACCCGCAAAAAGATGGCAGGAAGAGAGGATCCGTGGAGGTTGCCACCGGTTGTGCCGCCGGCGTGATCGGGGAATTCTGACATGGAATGTGCGAAAGAAGCCCCGCTCGGCCGCTCCTGTCAACCAGCTCTTTCAGGCAATGATGAGGAAGTTGCATCTGTATCGATGACCCGCTACCCGCGGACCCGGCCCGGCAAATCCGGTGATTTCGACGCGGCCCGGGATTGCAACGACCGGATCGACGATTCCGGCCTGATCGACAGCGCCCCCTGTGTCCCGGAGATCCGCAAGTTGGGATCACCATCAGGGAGCAGCGCCCACTCCTGATAGATCGATGTCAAACGGAGTTTCGTCGGCGTCGTTGCTGCGGATGCGGAGCGACGCCTTGCGGATTCCGGCAGCCGCCGGCTTGAACTTCACGCTGAATTCAGCGCGTCCGCGCGGGGACAGTGAGGTTTGTTTCGTGGTCGCGATGGAGTAATCATCCGCGTTGGCCCCATCCAGGGTGATCAAGATTTTTTCCAGGTCGGCGTTGCCGGTGTTCCGGATGACGAAGGTCTTGGTGATGCCTTTCCCACCCGCTTCCGTGGTGCCGAACAGGGTCCTGGATTTCCCATCCTTCAGATCGCGCTCCGCGGGTTGCGAGACGACGATTTCCGGAGAGAGTTGATACGCATCGCCTATCAGCAAGATCCGATAAGGACTCCGCTCGCTGCCGGTGTAGGAAACGTGCAGGCTGGCCCGCTTCTCGCCATGGGAGGCGGGAGCGAAACGGATGTTGAACCCGACGACGGCGCCCGGGGACAACACGGGGACGGCCTGGAAATCCAACAGCTTGAAGTTTCCAGCACCTTCGCCATCGATCATGATCCGCAGGTTCTCCAGCCTCTCCATGCTCTTGTTCCTGACGGTGAACCGCAGGCTGGAGCTGCGGTCCACGGCCACCGTGCCGAAACGCCTGCTTCCCAAATTCACAATGCGGGTGCCGGCTGGTTGCTCCAACGCCGTTTTCCGGATGGGCGGGATGTAGTTATCCGTCGGGATCCATCGGCTCATCTCCCGTTTTCTGGCAGTCATCGCAGGGTCCTTGGCGAGATTGTGCCACTCGTTGGGATCGACCGCGTTGTTGTAGAGTTCCTCCTCGCCGTTGCGGTAGCGGATGTAGCGCCAGCCTTCGTCACGGACGGCGTGGTTGTTGTAGGTGTAGGTGGAGAGCGCGGGCATCGCCCACGCCGCCGCAGGGTCCTCCAGAAGTGTCCGGATACTGCTGCCTTCGACATGATTCGGTGTCTCGATGCCGCAGAGGTCGCACAGCGTGGGATAGACGGACGTGAGGTCGACGGTGCGATCGCTAACTGTTCCGGCGGTGGTCCCCCCCGGCACGACCCATAACAACGGAGAGCGTGTGGTTTCCTCCCACAATGCGAACTTCCGCCAGTGTTCCTTTTCTCCCAGATTCCAACCGTGGTCGGACCACAGGCAGATGATGGTATTGTCCTTCACCGGCGACTGGTCCAGCGCATCCAGAAGCCTGCCGATCAACATGTCGGTGTAGCTGATAGCGGCGAGGTAACCCTGCACCGCCTCTTTCCACTGTCCGGCCTCGACGACACGCCGATGATTGATCCTTGGTGCCGCCATGCGTATTCCCGGAGGCGGAACATCGGCCAAATCCACACCTGGCGCCAGGTGCGGCGGCAGCACGATCTGGTCGAGCGGGTGCATGTCGTAGTATTTCCGCGGGACGTTCCACGGCATGTGAGGCATGTGGATGCCACAGGCGAGAAACAACGGCTTGTCGCGGGTTTCACCCAACCGCTCGATGGCGTAATCGACGATCTTCCAGTCCGGAAGATCCTCGTCCCCGCAATCGAGGGGGGCGAACTTGATGCCACCGATCCCGTCTGGCCGTCCGGGGGGCACCTCGGGGGACACGCCTTCGTCTTCCAGATAGCCATCCCAGCTCTCGGGGCTCGTGAAACTCTCATGATAGATTTTCCCGGATCCCAACACCTCATAACCGTTGGCACGGAAGTGCATGTTGAGAGTGAGCTCCGGATCGATGAACTGACGCCAGTCGTCGGAGTTGTTATAGACTCCGGTGGTGCCGGGCCTCATACCGGACATCAGCGAGGCGCGGGACGGATTGCACGAGGGAGAGGCGCAGTAGCTGCGGGTAAAGGCAACGCCTCGGGCCGCGAGCCGGTCGATGTTTGGAGTCCTGGCCTGCGGATGGCCACCGAGGTAGCCGACCCAGTCCCGCAGATCGTCGATGGCGATGAAGAGCACGTTCGGTTTGGCGGGCGCATCCTCGGAGAACGCCGGAGCAATCATGATGCAAAGCGCGATGATGACAGGGATGAATAACTTCATGGTTTCGGTCGGAAAATCGGAATTCCGGGAACTCAGATCGAATGGCCCTTGGCCCGGACAACACACTCGGGATGATCCGCTGTCGGTTGGTTTGGCGGTTGCGAGTGTTTTTCGATTTCCCGCCGGCGGTGAAGAAGTCCGGAGAAACCGAGCAGGCAAAGGAGAGGCGCGGCCGGTTCCGGAACCGCCACATTGACGCTCATGCGTTCGGCGTCAAGATTGACGAGGAACACCTCCCCCAAGAATGTTTGAGCCGTCGCGGGATCGAAGTCCGGATCGCCGCTGAAACCGTAGGAACCGGCCTTGATCGTGAAAACATCACCGACTGCCCAGATCCTGGAGCTTGGGAAATCAAAATACAAAAGCCCGTCGGTCCTCGTGACGTCACCGATGTTAGCGCCGAAGTGGTCATACAAAAACGCCCTGACCACCATATCAGGACCTCCGTTGACCGTGACGTTCAAACCCGGTGTGAATACCGGAGCGTCACCGAACACATCAGGCGCGCTGGTCCAATCCTGAATCACCATCGACACTCCGGAATTGGGACTCGACCCAGAGATCGTGGTCAACACGATGTCATGCGTGATGGTTAGAGCGCAGGGAGCACCTCCGAAACCTACATTACCGCTCACTATGATCGCCGCGGGAGCTGGCGAAGCCAAAACCAACCCGGCTGCCAACCACCAACAGACGAAATTGTTTTTCCCGTAGTGCTTGTCCATCAGTTGACCCTCAGCCAGATCCCGGAGATCTCAACCGTGAGTTGCAAACTGATTCAACCCACTCCCGTTTCCCGAGAGCCGCAGGTTCAGAAGAACACTTTCATTCGCCCCATGCCCTGATTCTTAACGGAGAACCTCGACGGCGGAATTATTAAAAACAGATGGTGCGCGCGACAGGACTCGAACCTGAACAGGGTTGCCCCTACTAGAACCTGAATCTAGCGCGTCTACCAATTCCGCCACGCGCGCACATCATCGATTGGTCGGGCGGAAAAACATCATGCCGTCCACGGGAATGCAACCCCGTTTTCGCAAATTTTTCCCGGGAACTTCTCCTGGCGGTGGAAGTCGTCCCGTTTTCGGCGTTGCCAAACCCGCTGAGGATCAACCACGCTGATTCCATGCAGAAGGCCACGCCGATCATTCTTGTCTTCATTCTCGCCGTCACGGCGACGATCTTCTCACTCCGCGCGAAAAAGGACGGATTCAAAAGCACGGCTCCCGTTGAATTGACGATTTCCGCGACATCACCCAGCGATGAGGACGACACCGGCAAGGCCGAGTCCCTCCCGGCTCCGGTGGCCACCCAGGTGACTCCCGCGCCATGGCCGCAGGCGGCTTCCGACATCGCTCCCGACTCCGGTGCCACGTTCGGCACTCTCGAGAACGGCTTCCGTTACATCATCTATCCGAATGCCGAGCCACCGCAGCGGGTGTCGCTGCGGCTGCACATTTCCTCGGGTTCGCTGATGGAGGCGGATGACCAGCAGGGACTCTCCCACTTTCTGGAACACATGGTGTTCAACGGTTCCGAGAAATTCACGTCGGAGGAACTGATCCCGAAAATGCAGCGCCTCGGCATCGGTTTCGGCGCGCATATGAACGCCTACACCTCCTTCGACGAGACGGTTTACATGCTGGATCTGCCGGATCTAACCGCGGACACCGTGAATCTCGGTTTCACCGTGATGCGCGACTTTGGCGACGGCGCCCTGTTAGCCGCCGAGGAGATCGACAAGGAGCGCGGCGTGATCCTCTCCGAGAAAATCAGCCGCGACACGGTGCAGAGCCGCATCATGGAGCAGCAGTTTTCCAAACTTCTGCCGGATTCCCTCGTCGCCAAGCGCTTCCCCATCGGCACCGAGGAGGTGATCAAGTCCGCTCCCCGCGAGCGTTTCACGGACCTCTACAAGCGATTCTATACTCCGGCGCGCATGACGTTCATCGTCGTGGGTGACATCGATGCCAAGGAAATGCAAACCCGGATCGAGCAGACGTTTTCCGCGATGACCAACCCGGCCGACGCGGGGAAAAATCCGGACCTCGGCCCGATCAAGCAGCCCGAGGGCATTGTTAGCTCGGTTTTCGCCGATAAGGAACTGTCCTCCACCGACGTCTCGCTGATGCTGGTGAGACCTTACATGGTCGAGCCGGACACCGCGGCAAACCGCGCCGCCGACATGACGCTGGACATCGCCCACTCGATCCTGAGCCGCCGGTTTGAAAGGCTTTCGAAAATCGAAGGATCCGCCATCGCTTCCGGCTCCGCCTCCAACAGCGAGATTTTCAACTACATGGAACTCGGCTCCATCGACGTGACCGCCGCGGACGACCGCTGGCAGGAAGCCGTTCCGATCATGGAGCAGGAGTTCCGGCGCGCGCTCCAGTATGGGTTCACCGAAGCCGAACTCGCCGAAGTGAAATCCAATTTGCTCAACGCCTACGAACAGGCCGTGAAACAGAAGTCCACCCGCAAGTCGGAAACCATCGCCAGCGCCCTGGCTTCCTCCACCAATGACCAAAAGGTATTCTCCGATCCGGCGACCGATCTCGAACTCGCCACCAAGACGCTGGCCACCATCGAGCTCAAGCAGGTTCATGACGCGTTCAAGGCGTTCTGGGAGGCACCGGGCCACCACTTGATTCTAACCACCAAGGAAAAACCTGCGAATGCCGAGAAGGAACTCTCCGCGCTTTACGAGGAATCACGCGGGACCCCCGTGGCAGCCCCCGCCGCGCGCGCGATCCAGCCATTCGGTTATACCGATTTCGGCAAACCCGGAACCGTGACCTCGCGCAAGGAAATCAAGGACATGGGCGTCACCCAGCTCGTTCTATCCAACCAGGTCCGCGTCAACCTAAAGCCCACTGATTTTGAAAAGGGCAAAATCCGCCTGCTTGCCCGCATCGGTTCCGGCAAGCTCACCCAGCCCAAGGACTCGCCGATGCTGGATCTTTTAGCGACATCCGTCTTCGAGGGCGGCGGCCTCGGCAAGCATTCCAATGACGAACTCCAGGAGATCCTCGCCGGTAAGAACGTCAGCTCCAGCCTATCCATCGGCGAGGACATGTTTTCTCTGGGCGGATCCACCACTCCGGCGGATTTCACCACCGAAGTGCAGCTCATGTGCGCCGCCCTAACCGATCCCGGCTACCGCACCGAGGGCCTCTGGCAGTTCCAGAAGGCCATTCCGATGATGTATCAGCAGCTCAAGCATACCGCCGCCGGTCCCCAACAGGAAATGGATGCGTGGCTCCATGGTGGTGACTCCCGCTTCACGGTGGCTCCCGTGGAAAAGCTTTCCGCCTACACCATCGACGACGCGAAAAAATGGCTCACCCCCGAACTCACCAAGGGCTATCTGGAGCTCACCATCGTCGGGGATTTCGAAATCGACAAAATCCTGCCCGACCTCCTCGCCACCTTCGGCGCGCTTCCGACCCGCGCGGCTGCCGCACCGGCATTGCCCGACGCACGCAAAGTCCGATTCCCTAACGCCCCTGCCGCCAAGACCTTCGCCTACGACTCGAAGATCCCGCAGGGCGTCGCCATGTCGCTCTGGAAAACCGCAGGAATCCGCAACAACCAGAAGGAAACACGCCGTCTCAACATCCTTGCCTCCATCTACGGCGACCGCCTCCGCGAGGAAATCCGTGAGAAACTCGGTGCCTCTTACAGCCCCAACGCCGGTGCCACCGGCTCCGACGCGCTGGAAGGATTCGGCTACGTGATTGGCGAGAGTATCGGCAAACCCGAGGACCTCGAACTCCTCCTCAAAACCATGCGCGACCTCGCCGACTCCTTCGCTAACAAGGGAGCCACCGATGATGAACTCGACCGCGCCCTCAAGCCTGTTCTCGGCCAGCTCGCCAAATCCCTCCGCGACAACAGCTACTGGCTCGGCACCGTTCTCAGCCAATCCCAGGCCGACCCGCAGCGCCTCGACCTCGCACGCGGTCGTGATGCCGACTACAAATCGATCACCCTCAAGGAAATCAACATCCTTGCGAAAAAATACCTCGCTGCGGAAAACGCCCTGCTTGTTTCCATCAAGCCAGCCGAGTGATTCCCGTCGGACGCTATGGAAGACATCCGCATCCGCCCGCTCGTTTCCACGGATCTGCCCGGCGCATCCGCCCTGCTCGTCACGCTCAACCCCGAGACTCCCGCGGACGTCATTGAGGAACGTCTCGGCGCGATACTGGCAGACCATCCGCACTATCACCTCGTCGGCGCATTCACCGGCGACAAGCTCTCCGGTGTCGCCGGAGCCTGGGTCGCAACCAAGATCTGGTGCGGCCGTTATCTGGAAATCGACAATCTCGTCGTCGATCCCTCGCAACGTTCGTCCGGCATCGGCAGCCTCCTCATCCGCCACCTTGAAACAACGGCTCTCGAGGCGGATTGCAAGATCATCGTCCTCGACAGCTACACCACCAACCATCCGTCCCACCGGCTCTATCACCGCCTCGGCTTCGAAATCTGGGGCTTCCATTTCGTCAAATCCATCGGCGACTGGAAGGGGGGCTCTTCCTGAGGAGCGCGGACACTCCCGAATCTCATTTGTCCAATCACCATGCGCGTCGCCATCGTCCACTATCACCTCGACCAAGGCGGCGTCACACGCGTGATCGAGGCGGCTACCACCGCTCTAACTGCCGCCGGCATCCGGCATGTCGTTCTCACGGGGGAAAACGTCCCAGGTCTCGGCTATCTCCCCCATCCCGGCGATATCACCGCGGACCAGCTAACCGAATCGCTGCGGACCGCCGCCGCCAGAGCGCTCGATGGTCCTCCCGACGTCTGGCATTTCCACAATCACTCGTTAGGGAAAAACCGGCTCCTGCCCCACGTCATCTCCCGCCTCGCCGCCGCTGGCGAACGCCTCGTCCTCCAGATCCACGACCTCGCCGAGCAGGGGAGGCCGGAAAATCATCCGCTCATCGCCGACAACCGGGAACTCTATCCGTTCTCCCCGCGCATCCACTACGCCTTCCTCAACTACCGCGACCTCGCCCTGTTCACCGCCGCCGGACTCCCCCCGGAAACCGCCACCCGCCTCCCCAATTCCATCTCCGCGACGCCCGCCGCGCCTCCTGCTTTCGATTCCCCTCCCCTTCTTTTCGCTCCGGTCCGTGGCATCCGCCGCAAGAATCTCGGCGAACTGGTCCTTCTATCAGTCCTCGCGCCCGCGGGCACCCGCGTCGCCGTCAGCCGGGCACCGGAAAATCCCGCAGCACTGCCGATCCATGACACCTGGCGCGATTTTGTGGCCAAGCATCATCTGCCCATTGGATTCGACGTCGTGGACCGTTACTCCCCCGCCGCCGGTGCCGCGGCTGATTTCGATTCCTGGGTCAGCCATGCCAGCCACTTCGTCACCACTTCGGTTTCCGAAGGCTTCGGACTGACCTTCCTCGAATCGATCGCCCGTGGCAAACCCCTCGTCGGCCGGAATCTCCCGCACCTCACCGCCGATCATGCGGAGCACGGCATCGTCTCGGGCCGGCTTTACGATGCCATCCTCGTGCCGATCGAGTGGATTGGCATCACCATTCTGCGCGACCATCTCACCATCGATCTCGAAAGGGACCGCCGGTTCTATCAGCTCCCGCTGACCGGCAATCCCATTGGCGTCGCGCTGGCGGCGATGGTGCGCGACGGCATGGTTGATTTCGGAAATCTGCCGGAGCCACTCCAGCAGGGAATCATCGAGCGCCTCGCCGATACCTCCCAACGCTCCGTTCCACTCATTCGATCCGGCGACACGGTCCGGCCCGCCGCTGACTGGCTCGCGGAGGCGCTTGCCGAGCGTACTCCCACCGCCACCCGCGATCAACTCGCTCCCTACTCGCCGGAGAACTATCAGAAATCCATCACCGCGATTTACTCGCGACTCACCGATGCCCCGGCATCCCAAATCCGGCATGTTCCGGCTGAGGCCATCCTGGCTTCCTGCGTGTGTCCGGAGAATTTTCATTTCCTGCTCTCGTCGCGCAGGCCGGCTCCCCCTTCGGGCAAACGCTTCCGGGCCGTCATCTTCGATATTTACGGCACCTTGCTCATCGCTCCGTCAGGTGGAGTGAAACCGGATCCATTCGCCGATCCCGTGATCCGGGATATCCTCCGGCAGGCAGGCCACGAGCCGCCGGTCTCGCCCAGCAGCGAGCTCCACGCCGCCATCCTCCGGCACCATGCGGCAGCCGGAGATCCTTTTCCCGAGATCGACCTCCGCGTCCTGTGGCGGGAAATCCTGTCCATCGAGACCGGCACCGACATCACCGGGCTGGTGCTGGCCATCGAGGACGCGTGGCATCCCGCGCGGCCAATGCCCGGCGCGGAGAAACTCATCCAGCGGCTTTCGCGCTCCGGCATCTCGCTCGGACTTCTATCCAATGCCCAGTGCAACACCCTGCCGTCACTCGGCGGGATCGCCGACCTCTTTGCTCCCGAGCTGACGATTCTTTCCTATCAGCACCGCATCGCCAAGCCCTCGCCGGAACTTTTTCAAATGCTAACCGACCGGCTCGCGGGCAGGAACATCGGCCCGGATGAAACGCTCTACATCGGCAACGATCCCCTCCACGACATCGTGCCGGCCTCAGCCGCCGGTTTCAGGACAGCCCTCTTCACCGGACATCCGGATTCATTGTGCGCTGGTGAATGCAGGCCGGACATCACGTTCCAAAACTGGACGGAGCTCCAGGCGCATTTCAGTTAGACCCGACGCTCCCACATTTCCATTTGCCCTTTCACCCCTACGGCCGATAGTCCTTCATGAACAGCCTTCTCGCTACCGCTATTCTCCTGTTGATCCTCTGGATCATCCTCCGCGTCGCCCTCGCCGTCACCGGCGTTTTCCTTCATCTTTTCTGGGTTATCGCGGTGATCCTGGCCGTGCTCTGGCTTGTTGGAAAACTGCGGGGAAACAACTGAACCGCCACGGTCCACCAGGGACAGGAACATCCCTGCTCCCTCTATTTCCTGCCGTAGATCTCAACATCGGCGATTCTAGCGGTGGAATCGGCGCCGGCATTCGTTACAGTGATCTTCAGGTATTTCGCGCCCAAGGGCTTGAACTCCACGTCGGTGACGTTCTCCGTGTTGCCACTGAAGGAATCGATGGTTTTCCAGGATTTCCCGTCATTGCTTGCCTGTACGATGAAATCCCGGGTGTTGTTTTCCCGGCTCATGCCACTGTCACCGGCGTGGCGGATCACGCAGCGGCTGATCTGATAGACCCTGTCGAATTCGAATCCGAGCCACCGTTTCGATTTCTCCTGGGAAGTCCACATCGTGACCGGCGTACCGTCGGTAACAGCATCGGCACTGGCCGCCGGATCGCCGGAGCGGACGGTGGTTCCGGGAGCCATGCATAGATTGAACGGCACTCCGGCGGCGGCGTTGGAAAGATTGAAATAATGATCCGCCCTCAGGAACTTGACCTGGTCAGGAAACTCGCGCTGGAGGTTGTCATGGAGTTCCACGAGCTTGTCCACGCGCAACTGGCTCCACACGTCCACCTGATAGGAGAGGAACAGCGGAGCCTTCCCGTCCCAGTTCCTGATCTCGCGGGTGAGCGAGCCGTGGATGTGCTCGTACGAGCCGGCATAGGGAATCACCAGCTTGTCGAAGCGCAGCCGGTTGTTTTCCACGCTCGCCGCCACGGCCGGGACATCCTTGAAATTCTGCACCGTGGCTCCGTAGAGTTGGCGGCAGTGCTTCTCGTAGGACACCCGTTGCATCGGTGTCGCATCGTCCCAGATCGTCATCACCCGCAGGCCGGAGCGCTGGAGATAAGTTTCCGTTAGGCGTGCATAGCCATCCATCCGCGCCGGATCCGTGAGATTGTCGCCGACCGGAGCGCCGGGCTCGGTCAGGGTGTTGTAGGGCATCAGATAGCCCATGCCGGACGGGCCGGTGACGAAACAATCGTTCGGCGTGGCGGTGCTGTAATAGTAATTCATGATGCCGGGCGCGACATCCACCAGACCGGGGGCGATGGTCCAGTTCAGCGGCACCTTGCCCCTGCTGGCCGCAGTGCGTTCCCAGTTTTTCCGCATCGCGTGCTGGGTGTATTGGATGTTGTCGCCATCGCTGATGAAAATGGCCACGTGGACCTTGTTTTCCAGCGCGGGCATTTTCGGCACGACGGGAATTTTGATCCGATGATCCGTGCCCGCATAGACGGTGGAGCTGACGAAGAAATCCGCGGGCATCGTGCCGATCCCGAATTCCGTGGCGGTGGGAATGCCCGTGCGCTCGGTGGTGTACCAACCGAGCGCAATGCCCTCGCCCGCTTTCATGTCGCTGAAAAATTTCCGCAACACTTTCCGCTCATCGGGGATCAGCGTGTTCAGCCAGACCACAGCGGCACCGGTGGCGGCGGCCATGTCGCGGGTGTGGTGATAGTCGCCGCCACCGCGCTGGTCGTGGGGTTTGGCGCTGACGAGCAGGCGCTTGTCGGCTTTTTCCCAATAGTGATCGTATAAATACTGATAGATCTCGACCGGTGTTTTCAATGTCAGCTTCGTCAGATCCTCGACGACATCGATGGCGATGTTGCTTTTTTTCATCTCCGCATACACATCGGCGGTCACCGGCAGGGCGTGGCGTTGTGCCGCCACCGTGCCAGCCAGGTTCCGATAGTGCGGACTAGCCACGGGATCATAGAGCACCACGCCGCTGACTTCCCGGGCATACTTCGCCACCAGCTCATACTTGTTTTTCCGATCATAGAGATCGCCCTGCGCGAGATTGACAGTCGGCGTGTTCGCCCAGGTATCGCGGCCCTCTTCCGAACGGTTGTCCAATAGATAGATCCGCGGCTGCTTGCGGTTCACTTGGCCTTGCAGTGAGGAAAATGTGATCTGCTCATCCTTGGAAAGCTCCTGCACCACCAGCGTGTCCAGCTTCGCGGCCGGAGTCGCGAAGGTCGGCAGCGCCTGACCTTTCGGCCAGGAAATCCCCTCGGCGATGTTCACGACCTGTGGGTAAGGCGCATAGTGGTTCTTCCCCGGCACCATATCGGCCGCCGGCGAACTGCCGGCCACGACCGCCCATCCGAGCCCCAAAAAGCCCGCTTTGAATTTCATCTGTTTCCGTTTCATAGACGCTCAACTGACTGCCATCCATCTTCTACGGGCGTGGTTCCTCGATCAACGATTTCCCGCCGCCCACTGCTGTTCCGGCGCCGCCGTTACGCTTCATCGGCTCCACACCTTTCCCACGGGTGCGTCCGTGATATTCGGACGTGGATTGGAGTCTTCCAGCTTTCGTCACCTCTCCTCCTCGCTCTCATTTGAAAGCCTGCCGCCGGTAGGTGAATCTCCGCTTCCGTCTTCGCGTTCGTTGCACTCCGCACGGTGCATTTTACCCGATTCCCTATCGTCCGGATTCGAGCCATTTTCCACGACTCCCTGCAAATCAATGCCCGATCCGATGCGGCATGATTTCTGCAAAACCATACCTGACTTCCGCATCCACGCGGAAAACCCACCACCCAACCCACACCATCATGAAACACATCCCCATCTCCGTCCTCGCTCTTTCGGCCGTGCTCCTTGCGAGCTGCAACGAACGCAAGCAGGCGGTGGAAGATCGCAAGGACGCCACCCAGGAAGCGCTCAAACAGGAAAAGGACGCCCTCGGACCGGCCGCGAAGGCTGCCGAGAAACGAATCGATGCCAATGCCGACGTTCAGAAAGCCGAGCTAAAAGCCCAAGTGGCATCCACCGAAGCGCAAATCGAGGCCGACAAGAAAAAGGCCGAAGCCGAAGCTGAAGCAGCCAAGGCAAGGATCGATGCCGAAACAAAATAACCGCCGATCGACTTCTCCATTCCAACTTCAACTTCCCCATGAACTCCATCGTTTACCTCGTCGGCGCCGTCGTCATTGTCATCGTCATCCTGAAAGTCCTCGGGATTTATTAACAGACAACTCGGAGAGCGCTCTGTTTCAGCCACCACTGGCGCGCGAAATTAATTTCGCACTCCGGTTCATCGATCCGCAAATATCAGATAGACAGGACTCCCGCCAACTTCCAGCTCCACCGTTCCACGCTTCGGTTCGGTGACAACTCCGGAACCGGCCGTGGCGTCCGTCAAAGGCATCCAGGACGAGGACACGAGCTTCCCCGGAAAGTCAGTTAGAACAACTTTATCCAAACCCTCCCCGGCATTCGGCGCCCACACCGCCCAGACGATTTTTCCGGGGGTGCCATCATCCTGATATTCCTGCACGCGGATTTTTCCCGGCTCGTCCGTGACGATGCGCCGGAAACGGCAATCTCCCAGCGTCTGCTGGAGGTGCCGCACGGCATGGAATGACGGCTTCGGCTTGAAATGACGGGTCAGCCCGGCACTGGCATGCAGGCTCGCCTTGTCGTCATCGTTGAAAAAGTAAATATAAGCGCGTTCCACCGGCATCGCCGAGAATACTAACAACGACCTCACGATCCACTGAGCCTGTTGTTCGTCGGTCACGCCTTCCCACTTCGAGAAATCACCGGATTTCTCCTGCGGCCTGGTGGTGCTGTCGTAGCCGAACTCGGTGATCCACACCGGTTTGTCCGGCAGGTGGTGGTCCCGCCAGGCGCAAAGATCTGAAATGTCCTTCAGATACTTCGGCAGCGCCGGGTCTTCCGGAAAGCTGCGCTTCCACGTCGGCCAACCGGTAAGCTGGGCGTAGCTGTGGATCGTCAGCACATCGACGAGTTCCGGATTTTTCACGATGCATTCCACGCTCTTCTCATAGTCACCGCTCTTTCCGATCGTTAGATTGCAGGTGGCGATCTTCAACTTCGGATCACCGGCCCGGATGCCTGCTGCCATCGAAGAAAACATCCGGGTGTAATCTGCATCGCTCCATTTCCCCGGCTCGTTGCCGATTTCGACGGACTCCACCAGCTTGCGCTTCCCGGACGGCCCGAACTCGCGGGCGAACGCGGTGCCGTAGGCAAGCGCATCCTTTTCCAGATCCTTCCAATCCGCCAGCGCCACAGTCTCGAACATCAGGCAGGCATCGGTGGTCCAGCCGTGCTTCCGCCACGAACCATAGACCTCGCTCCAGTCTACCCGGTTCTTCGCCTGCGGAAACGGCGCGGGCACCGTGGTCTCCTTCCCCAGGTCCCATTCCACCGGATGATAGTCCCTCACCAACCTAGCCACTGGCTGATAGAGCTCCGGCTTGAACTGCACCGTATGCCCGTTGAGGCCGATGAACTCCCGCATCTACGGTCGGGGTGGCTCGGCGGCGTGCAGACAGCCGACTATCAAGGACAACAACGCCCATCGGCAAATCACGTTTTCCTGAAAATTCATCGTTGCTGGAAACGCGGATGGAGTCTCGGTTCTTTCCTCTTCACAGACCACACAACCTCATCCCGGCTTCCGTTCAATAAATCACTGCCACAGTGCGCGAGCCATCCGCAAACTAACAACACACCAGCAGATCGAAGGGAAATGTTTGGAAAGTGCCAAGTGGTCGGTCAAATGTCGCCCATGCCTCTGCTTGGACAAGCCCGGCGCTTGGTAGCCGCCATCCCCCACGACACGCTTGACGACGAGAGGGACGATCCGACAGATTTCATGGAGTCATGAAACCGGTCATCGCCCCCGCCGACAGTCCCGCGACGTTGAACATCCTCGGCATTCCCATGATCATCCGCGTTCACGGGCGGGACACCGGCGGGGTGGTGAGTGTGGTGGAATCGCACGATGTGACGGGAGGCGGACCGCCTCCGCACATCCACCAGAACGAGGACGAGACCTTTCAGATCCTAGAGGGCGAATATAAGTGGACCGTGGGCGGGGAAACGTTTGTCGCCACCAAGGGTACGACGATTTTCGCGCCGCGCGGGGTGCCGCACACCTACCGCTATCTCGGCACCGCGCAAGGTCGGCTGATGTGCGTGATCACTCCGTCCGGGTTCGAGGGATTTTTCGAGGAGATCGGTGCCATGGCCCCGGAAGAGCAACAGGACATCCCGAGGGTGATGGAGATCGGCGCGAATTACGGGTTGCTGTTCCTCCCGCCGGGCGAGTGATCAAGAGGTAATGGGTCCGGAGAAAATGGATTCAATTCCTGCGGCAGGGCACCGCTGCCAGTTTGGCTATTCCCGTTACGGCCGGACATAAAAAGGGCTCCGTGGGAAACCAACAAACCCACGGAGCCGGAATCGTCCCTTCACCGGGACTCACATGATAGGCAGCAGCAGGGAAAACACACCGGTTTCCCCGCCCCTTGTATCTTCCACCAGAAAAATTTCACCGTGAATCCGTATGATCATCGAACGGAGTCCGGAAGTGTCGTCGTCCGCCCTTGAAACCGGGAAAAAATCGGCTTTCTTGCGGAGGTGGTCGCGAGTGGCTTCATCCCCTTCATAATAGCCGGCGGCGAGGGCCACGATCTTCGCTTTCGTTTCGTAATAGGCGGTTTTCACATCCGAAGAATAGAGCGGCTCCCGGATTTTTCATTAGTGGAATTCCTATATTTTTTGTCGGTGGAAATTCCTACAAGGACCGGTGATCGGAAACCATGAAACTGTGGATTTCGCGGATTTTACGGATTTTGGAATTGGTAAATGCCGAATCCACTCTTCCATCCCATCCATCCGCGACATCCGCGGTCAAAAGAACCTCTTCCCATGTCCGACATCGATTCCCGCTGGTCCCCGGTTTTCATTCAACTCTTGGAAAAACATGCGGTCGTGGATGCGGCGCATGATTTGGAACATATCCGGCGGGTGGTGACGAATGCCCGGCGGCTGGCGGCGGCGGAGGGCGCGGATTGGCAGGTGGTGATGCCGGCGGCGTGGCTGCACGATTGCGTGGTCGTTCCGAAATCGTCTCCGGACCGCAAGCAGGCGTCGGTGCTGGCGGCACGGCAGGCGGTGGCGTGGCTGGAGGAACTTGAGTGGCCGTTAGGCAAGCTGGAGGAAATCGGGCACGCCATCGAAGCGCACAGTTTTTCCGCCGGGATCGCACCTCTAACAATCGAGGCGAAGGTGATGCAGGACGCGGACCGGTTGGATGCGCTGGGTGCGGTGGGACTGGCCCGCACACTGATGCTGGGCGGCGAGCTGCGTCGGGATTTCTATCAGACGGAGGATCCTTTCTGCGACGCGCGGGAGGCGGATGACGCGGTTTACACGTTGGATCATGTTTACCGCAAGCTGCTCACGCTGGAAGGAACGATGCAGACGGCAGCGGGTAAGAAGGAAGCTGCGCGGAGGACGGTCTATCTGCGGGAGTTTCTGGCGCAGTTGCGGGATGAGATCGGGTGATACCCTGCTCATGCGAAGGGACAGGAATGTCCCTTTCCCCTGTTTCAGCTTCCCTGGCCGTCGATCCAGCCGCGGGTGACGTCATAGACATACCAGTCCTCCAGTTTTTTCCGCGCCCACGGGTTCTTCCGTAAAAAAGTTAGACTGGATTTGATGGTGGGATCGAACATGAAACAGCGAATCGGGATTTGATCCGCCATGCGCTCCCAGCCGTGGCGGTCCACCACCGCGCGCAACACCGTTTCCAAGGTGACGCCGTGAAGGGGATCGTTCGGATGCGAGGAGGGCGATGACATGGGACCGGAGGCTGGCAAAACCCGATGGAGGCGTCGAGTCCCAAGCGAATTGCCAAGCCCCCGCCGATGGGTAGACGGAACTTGAGGGGCTCCTCAAACGGATTTTGCGAGCCGATCACGGGCCCACTTTCGGAAATAGTCACTTTAGCCTATGGCGTCTAGGTGATTTCCTTAAGTAGCCTTGACTATTAGCCCCTAAACAGATGCAATCCGCCCGCTCTGCCCCCAGCGGAGTCTCCCCAATGATCAGGTTTCTCATTCCCCTCAACGGGATGCTTGCGGCCATTTCTCCGCAAGCATCCGCTGCCATCAGTGTCACCAGCTCCACCGCGAATTGGACGGTGATCAATTATGCGGATCCCAATCAGGCTGACCCGTCCAAAGACCAGCAGACCGGAAGCGAGGAGGGTGACATCGTGGGGAATGCGACGCATGGCTCGCTTTACACCGCCTTCGACAACGGCGGCACGCCGGGAAACCTAACGGATGGCGAGATCGGCTTCCGCGTCCGGCTGGCGGGCGATGCCAACCCGGGTGGACTGAAGACGGTGATCTGGGTGGGCATCGATGTGAACTCCGACGGAAAGGTGGATCTTTTCGCAGGCGCATTGGAAGACTCGCGCATCGGCTACTACCCTGCCGGGAACAGCGCCAACACCTCGCCCAATACGACCAGCATCAATTCCAGCGCCCCCTATCACCAAGTGGTGTCTTCCGCGACGAACTTCAATTTCTCCGCGGTGACCGCGGCGAATGATTCGACGGCCACCAACTTCAATCTTGATCAGGGAACCGGCGGAGGGGCCGATCACAACGACCAGTTTGTCAGCTTCAAACTGGCTTTCGCCCCGCTAGTGGCGGCGGTGAACGGGATGAATCTGTTGGGACTCAATAATTTCAACGAAAACACGCCGCTCCGCTTCATCGCGGCGACGAGCAACAACGCGAACGTGCTCAACATGGACCTCAACGGCGTGAATGGCGGGACGAAATCCAATACGAGCTGGATCGATTTGAATGGATTCACCAAGACATTCACCTCGAACGGAACCGCAATCCCGGAGCCTTCCAGCCTTGTCCTGATTTCGGTCGCCGGCCTGCTGTTGGGAATCCGGCGGAGAAACTAACCGTCAGCGGGCCGCTCGCAGGGCCTGTGGATCGCCGCGCCGCGGAAACGTTTCACCGCACGGATATCGAAAAACACGAACAACACCGGCACCACTCCAACAGGACTGATTGGAGGTGAGAATCATGGGAGGACAAGCCGGGCCGTCGGTTAGACATTTCTCACTCGCCCACTTTGAGGCTCATGCCCATTTCGCGGAAGATCTTGTCGCGGGCATCGAGGTAGCCGCGGGAGTCGAGGTCGCGGGGGCGCGGCAGGTCGATGGGCAGGCGGAGGCTGACGGTCGCCGGGCGCTTGCTCATCACGAGCACGGTGTCTGCGAGCTGGACGGCTTCCTCGATATCGTGGGTGACGAAGAGAATGGTTTTCTTTTCCTCACGCCAGATTCTAACGAGATCGGCGCGCATCTTAAGACGGGTGATGAAATCGAGCGCGCCGAACGGCTCGTCCATGTAGATGATGTCGGGCGACGAGGCGAGGGCGCG
Organism: Verrucomicrobiota bacterium; assembly: GCA_040386755.1. Lineage (GTDB taxonomy): Bacteria > Verrucomicrobiota > Verrucomicrobiia > Verrucomicrobiales > Akkermansiaceae > Luteolibacter. Next base: position 37,832 of record JAZKEY010000006.1, read on the forward strand.
GGCGATCTCGACACGCTGGCGCATGCCGCCGGAGAGCTCGCGCGGATAGGACTTGTCGAAACCGGTGAGGCCGACCATCTCGATGTAGTGGCTGACGATTTTCCGGCGCTCGGCATCGGATTTTCCCAACAGTCCGAAGCCGACATTGTCCTCGACGTTGAGCCATGGGAAAACACCGTTTTCCTGGAAGACGAAGATGCGCTTGGGATCGGGACCGGTGACGGGTTTGCCCTCGACGAGGACCTCGCCGGAACTTTGTTTCAGGAAGCCGCCGACGATGTTGAGCAGGGTGGATTTTCCGCAGCCGGACGGGCCGACGATGCAGACGAACTCGCCGCGCTTGACATCGAGATCCACATTCTCAAGCACATGCACAGGCTTGTCCTTGGTCTTGCCGGGGAAGGTCATCCAGAGGTTTCTCACCCGGATGGCAGGCTTATCGTTCATGGGAGCGGTCACGGTTAGTCTTTGTTAGCGTAGCCCCAGCGGACCTCGTCGAATTTTTCCAAACGCCGGACGGCGATGTCGAGGATGAGGCCGATGAGGCCGATCATCACCATGCCGGCGACGACGAGGTCATAGCGCTTGCCGGCGTTGCGGGCGTCGATGATGAGGTAGCCGAGGCCGGAGTTCACGGCGATCATTTCCGCGGCGACGACGACGAGCCACGCGATGCCGAGCGCGATGCGAAGCCCGGTTAGAATCTGCGGCAGGCATGCGGGGAAGATGACCTTCTGGAACAACTGCCGGTTGTTGAGGCCGAAGTTTCTGGCAGCCCTTACATAAACCGGCTGCATGTTCTGCACCGCGGCCATTGCCGAGACGGTGATGGGGAAAACGCTGGCCAGGAAGATCAGGAAAATCGGCGAGACATCGGAGACACCGAACCAGAGGATGGCCACCGGAATCCAGGCGATCGGCGAGATCGGCCGGAAGATCTGGATCATGGGATTGAACGCGGCGGCGAGCGGTTGATACCAGCCGAGCAGCAGACCCGACGGCACGCCGATGGCAATGGCTAACAAGAACCCCCAGGTCACGCGGAACAGCGAGGCGACGATGTATTTCAACAACAAACCCTGTTGGATGAGTTCCATCAGGCCTTTCAAAACCTCTCCGGGAGTCGGGAAAATATCGGTGCCGGACATCCTGACCGCGATATGCCAGCCGGTGAGGAATAGAATGCCGACCAGGAGCGGCAGGATCACGCGCTGGACTTTCATTTATTCAGAGCCTTGAGCGCCTCCGCCGCCGTGAAATCATATTGCTTCAGGGTTTCCGCGGCTTTCTGGCCAAAGGAAACGTCCACATAGTCGTCGAACGTCACTTCGCCCTTGATCACGCCGGATTCCTTGGCGAGTTGCTCGATCTCCGCGAAGTTCTCGCGTTGTAGTGTTAGATCGTTGTAGCGCACGCGGTCGGGCGGCTTGCTGAGAACGAACTCCAGCAACCGCGGGTTTTGGTTGTAGTATTTCTTCGAGACAAACTGGGCGGCCGCCTGGCGATGGTCCATGCCGCCTTCGAGCCACATCCCGCTGCGGGCGATGCCATCGACGAGCTTCTGTACCCTGTCGGGATGATCGCGGATTTCAGCCTCGTTCACAGCGAGCACGCAGGAGATGAAATTCGGCCAGATGTCCTTCGTGAGATAGAGCACGCGGCCGTAGCCGTCGAGCTCGCACTGGGCCATGAAGGGTTCACCGCTGGTCACGGCGTCCACCGATTTCGAATAGAGCGCGGCGGGCATGTCCGGCGGCGGCATTTCAATGAGATTGATGTCCTTGATGGTCATTCCATTCGCCTTGAGCGCGCGGAAAATAAGCAACCGCTGGTTGGCAAAGCGGCTGGGAACGGCCACGGTCTTGCCGCGCAAGTCGGAGATACTGCGGATATTGGAATCCTTCTGAACCATCAACGCGGTCCCGTCGCGGTGTCCCAGATAGACGATCTTGATAGGAACTCCCTGTTCACGAAGGGCAATGGCCATGGGCGCGAGAATGAAAGTGGCGCGGAGGTCGCCGGAGATGAAGGATTCCTTCAGTTCGGGAAAGCCGCTGAATTTCATCGGCTCGAACAACCCCTCGCCTTCCATCTCCTTGTTGATGAAATCCGTGACCGGGCAAGTGAGGTGGCAGGTCACCGGCAGGAAGCCGATTTTCATCAGGGGGGCCTTCGCGAACAACTTCGGCAAGTTCAGTTCCACATGGGCGGCGGTGATGGCGATGACCCAGACGAACGCGGTGACGGTGAGTGACTTGCGGAGGGTCATGGTGGAAGTGGGTTGATTCAAGCAACCGGATGATTTGGCACAAGCCAAATCGAGGAAGCTCGCGCGGCCATTCAGAATCGCGCTTTACCGGTCACTTGAAGGCGCTGGCGAGGGACTTGCGCGGCAGTTGGTTGACGATGGCGGCAATGATGGCGTCCGAGGCACCGGCCTTGGAAATGAAGCCGGAAGCTCCGGCATCACAGATGGACTTGGCGGTGGTGGGATCATCCTGCACGGAAATGCCGATGACGCAGGTGGCGGGCCAGCGGCGCCGGATTTCGCGGGTGGCCTCGATGCCGTTCATTCGCGGCATGTTCACGTCCATGAGCACGACATCCGGCGGGTGCTGCTCGACGGCGCTGATGGCTTCGAACCCGTCGGATGCCTGACCACTGACCACGAGGCGGCTGTCGCTGTCGATGATGTTGGCGATGCCTTCCCGGATCATCGGATGGTCGTCCACGACAAGTACTCGGATGCGGGCGTCGCCGGATGCGGGCGCGACCTTGCCGCTGGTGTCGGATGGCGCGGAGGATGCGACCCGGCGCTTGTCCGTTAGCGACGTGGGATCAATCGCCAACGGGACATGGAGTGCGATGCGGGTGCCTTGTCCCGGAGCGGAGATCAGGTTCATTTCTCCGCCAAGGGCGGCGAGGCGCTCGCGGATGCTGAAGAGGCCGAAGCCACCGCTCGGGCGTGAGGCACCGACGGTTTTCACATCGAAGCCGACGCCGACATCGGTGACGACGATTTCCAAACTGCCGTCTTCCTCGCGGAGTTCGACGGAGGCGCGGTCAACACCGGCGTATTTCGCGACGTTGAAAAGCATCTCGCGGACGCATTCGAAAAGCAGCGCCTTGGTATCGTCGGTCATGTTTCTCGCCGGCTCACTGCCGTCGATGGACACGACCAGATGATGGCGTTCCTCCATTTCCGAAGCGAGCCAGTGGAGTGCCGCTACCAACCCATCCTCATACAAGGCAGGCGGACGCAACTGGCGGGTGAGGTCGCGGGCGGCATTCCTGGCTTCCTCGATCCAGATGGAGGCACGGCGGACCGCAGCCGCTCCCGCACCGTCCTCACCGGTGGCGTCGGCGGCCATTTCAAGCTGCATGCCGGCGGCGACCAGAAGCTGTTGGAGATCGTCATGGAGAAGGGCGGCGAGGCGTTTGCGCTCGCGTTGCTCGGCGGATGCGAGTTCCGCGGCGAGGCTTTGCAGGCGGGCTGTTTGTTTCTGGAGCTCCGCGGTGCGCTGGGCAACGCGCCGTTCCAAGGTCAGGCTGAGTTCTACCAGTTGCTGTTCGCGCTCGCGCAGGGCCCCTTCCGACTGGTGGCGCTCGATGAGGTCCGCCGCCTGCCGGGCCAGCAGGTCCATCAACCGGAGTTCGCGTTCATCCGGCTGATGGGTCTCACGCCAATGGGTGGCGATGATCCCGACGAGACGGCCGGAGCGGGAGATCAACGGAGTCCACTGGGCCGAGCGGACACCGGCGGCCACCAGCTTGCCATGAGGGGTATCCGCAGCCGCATGATCGCTGTGCTCGAGGTCCGGAATCACCACCCGCTCCCCCGCCCGGATGGCGATGGAACAACTGGTTTCCTCGGCGGGATCCACATGTTGGGTCGCAGAGAGTACCCCCGGTTGGAAACCGGCGGAAGTGAGCAAACGCAGTTCCTCCCCTCCCTCGCCCTCGACGAGCTGGACGGTGCCCATGTCCGAATGCGTGATGGCGATGGACGCGTGGAGGATTTCCTCCAACAGATTCGAGAAATCCCCTTCGGCGACGAGGCGAGCGCTGATCGCCTGCAGGCGCTGGCTATCAGTTAGTTCGCGTTCCAGCAGTTCCAGGTTGTGCTGGTGGGCCGTGCGGTCGCGGCAGATTTTGGTGAAACCGGTGTGCTGCCCGCTGCGGTCGAAAATCGGCTGCATCAGCCCGGAGGCGAAAAAGCGGCTGCCGTCCTTACGCTGGTGCCACCGGTCGTCCTCGGCGACACCGGTTTCCCTGGCACCGCTCATCTGGGCCGCCGCCATGTGCTTCTCCCGGTCTTCGGGGGTGAAGATCATGTCCGTATGCTTCCCCATGACCTCCTTTTCCTCGTAGCCGAAGAGGCGCTCGGCCCCAGGGCTCCACGAACTGATAGAACCCTTCGTATCGAGCGAGAAGATCGCGTAATCCTTCGCCCCTTCGAAAATCTGGCGGAGCTTCCGCTCGCTTTCGTGCAACGCCTCCTCGATGCGGGCATTCTCCAATCTCGTCAAGATCCGCCGGGCCAGGGTCTTGAGCAAATCGATCTCGTCCTCCCGCCAGACATGGGGAGTCGATCGCGAAACCGCGAGACATCCGTGCGACCGGCCATCCCTAACGTACGGGACCGAGACAAACGCAATCACCTTCAGCGCGCCGAAACTCGCGGCGTCCACCCGCGGGTCCCGCGAGGTATCATTCACCACGAACACTTCTTCGGGCCCTCCCGAGGGCTGATAGTCCTTGCTGACATATTCCGCCATCGGGAAAACCCCCAGGGTGTTTTCCATGTCTTCCCGATGCCAGTCATAGGTGACCACGGCATGATTTTCGTCTTCATCGATTTCCACAAAAGCGCAGGTCGAAAGCTCCAGAAACCCGCCGATGCTCGCTCCGACCGTCCGCATCATTTCATCCACACTCCGCGCGCGGGTCAGGTCATGGCTGATAGAAGCGAGGAATTCCAGGTTCCGCTCGCTTCGGATGCGGGCGGTGATGTCCCGGAATAGAATCGCGATTCTCCGGTCCTCCGGCTTGTCCACGCGGTAGGAATAAACCTCATACCATTGTTCTCCGACGGCCTTCTCAACACGCACCGATTCGCCCCCCGTGGCGACATTGGCGAACATTTCAAACCAGTCGTCGCCAAGCTCCGGGGAAATTTCGCGCGCCTTCCTGCCGACCACTTGTTTCAGCCCGGCCATCTGGTCAAACATCGGATTCGCCTCCAACAGGCGGAAATCAATTTCCGATTCCTCATCACGGGCACACATCTCGATCACGCAGAAGCCGAGGTCGATGGATTCGAAAAGCGTGTGATAGCGCTCCTCGCTGCGGATCAGGGCCCGCGTCGTGTGGTCACGCGTCAGGGCGATGCTCGCGATGTAGGTGCCGAAACGGATCATCCGCTGTTCCCAGTCCGTCGGCTCACTTGGCTCGCTGAAGCAGAGCATGAAACTGCCGAACGGAGTGCCATCGGATCCGAGAATCGGCTCGGAAACACAGGCCATCACTCCATGGGCGATGCAGAGGTCCCGCCAGGGTTTCGACCACTTGGGCTCGGTGGCGATATTTCCACACGCCACCTGTTGACCACGGAACAAGGCCTCGCCACAAGTGCCGATCGCCAGATCGTTGATAGGCGCGTCCTTGAGTCCCTGGCTGAAGCTGGGCAGCAAATCCGGTGAGATCGCACGCGGGAAGGTCTCGCAGTTTTCATCCGCCAAAAGAATACACGCCCGGGTTCCTGAACTCAGCCGCGGCACCGCGCTGCACAGGGAGGAAAGGCACTCGTCCAATGGCACGCCGGTGGCGATCATCTGCAAGAGCTTCTTCTGCTCCAACAGAAGGAGTTCGCCCCCTGTGGCATCCACATCCTGCTGTCTGTGATCGTCCATGGGAATATCCAACCATTCGTTGTCAAATCCGCGCCGGCTTGCCTCTGACTGGAGAATCCAGCCGATTCCGGGGGAATTCAATTTATATTGCGGGAAGCACCTCCGTGTCAAAGTTTAAGCGGCCATGATACCTTTGCCACGGAAGTGCCGACCTCTGCGGCAATCACCGTCATCGTGCCTTGCAGGATCTTCGCGTTTCGGACAAAACCCAGCCCATGAATCGCGAAGACCTGCCGCTGGACCGGCAATTGCGCCAGGAAATCCTGTTTGCCCGGGAACGGGTCTATCGCTTCGGCCAGGCGACGCCGTTGGAGCGCCTGAACCTGCCCGGACCCGGTCCTGAAATTTGGGTGAAACGCGAGGACCTCTCGCCGGTGAAGGCCTACAAATGGCGCGGTGCCTGCAACCGGATGGCGGTGCTCTCCCCTGCCGAAGCGGCGCGGGGCGTGGTGACGGCATCGGCCGGAAACCATGCGCAGGGCGTCGCGCTGGCGGCCCGCACGCTGGGGATCAAGGCGCGGATCTACATGCCGCGCTCGACGCCGAAGGTGAAGCAGAACGCGGTGCGCCATCACGGCGGCGAGTTCGTGGAGATCCACCTAACGGGTGACAGCTACGATGAAGCGGTGTCCGCGGCGCGGGCGGACGAAACTGCGAGCGGCGCGGTGTATGTCCATGCGTATGATGATTTGAAAGTGATGGCCGGCCAGGGGACGATGGCGGACGAAGTGGTTCTATCAGGCCATGGCCCGTTTGACGCGGCGTACTTGCAGATCGGCGGCGGCGGGATGGCGGCGGGAGTTTCGACCTGGTTGAAAACGTATTGGCCCGACATCGAAATCGTCGGCGTTGAAGGCGTCGGCCAGGCGTCGATGAAGGCGGCGCTGACGGCGGGGAAACCGGTGGCGCTGGAGAACGTGGATTTGTTCTGCGACGGCACGGCAGTTAGAAAAGCGGGCGAGCTGCCGTTCCAGATCTGCACCGGCACCATGGACCGGGTGGAAACGGTGACCAATGCCGAGGTCAGCGACGCGATCCGCACCCTGTGGGAAGGCCTGCGCTGCATCTCGGAACCCTCCGGCGCGATGGGCCTGGCCGCAGTTTTGAAAAACCGCGAGGCGCTGACCGGCAAACGCATCCTGGTGGTGCTGTGCGGCGCTAACATCGACTTTCTCCAGCTCGGACTCATCGCCCAATCGGTGGGATCAGGCACGAAGAACAGCCGCACACTGCGCGTCCGCATCCCGGAGCGGGCGGGCACGATGTTGAAGCTGTTGGACACCTGTTTCGAGGGCCTCGACATCGCGGATTTCCAATACGGAAAAACCTCCGAGGACGATGCCTGGCCGGTCTTCACGATCCACGCCGACGATGCGGCGGTGCTGGACGCGCTGCCGGAAAAGCTCGATGCGAACGGCTTCGCGTGGGAAGACCTCACCGGCGCGGTCGATGTCGCCTTCCGCGCGATCCCGCTGCGCGGCGATTTGTTAGAAAACGCGGCGTTCCTGCGGCTGGACTTCTACGAGCGGCCCGGAGCCTTGCATGATTTCCTCGGCCAGCGGATCCGCGGCAACGCGAGCCTCTGTTATTTCAACTACCGCCAGTCCGGCGAACGCATCGGACGGGCGTTGATCGGGCTGGATTTCCCATCGCCCTACGAGCGGGACGCGCTGCTGATGACGATTCCGAGCCAGGGCGACGGCTATCGATTGTGCGAGCCGGTGGACGAGGCGACGCGGAAGCGGTTGCTGGGAGAATGAAATCAGCGATTCGTTAGACCGAGTTCCCGCTCGATGACGCGGATGAACTCGGTCTGGCTGGGAGGCATGCCGTGGAGGACGCGCTTGCCGCTGATGAGGAGCTGCGGGAGGGTTTTCGAGGAACCGGAGAATTTAACCCAGTCGTCGATGTTCGCCTGAATGAGCCGGTCGATCCAAGGCTCCTTCATCGCGGTTTCGAGCTTGGAGGAGTCCACCTGCACGCGCGCGAAGGCGAGCGCGGTGGCGCGGTCCATGGGAGGATCCGACATGAACTGCTGATGGATGGCCGGATAGGCGTCCGGCCGGACCCGCCAGACGGCGAGGGCGATGCGGGTCAGATCACAACTGCCGGGATGGCCGGGCTCGTGCTTGGGCAGCGAGGGGTTGCAATGATGGTCCAGCGGAACAGGCAGCAAGAGCACGCAGACCTCCTTCGGATGCTTGTCCACCAGTGCTGATAGATAACGCCTCATCCTGTGGCAGGCCGGGCATTGGAAATCGAAATACTCCACCATCACATGCTCCGCATCCGCAGAGCCGATGCGCGGCAGGGAGTCGCAATCATAGATTTTCCGGTCGTTGTTGAAGGCGACCTTGCGCCCGGTTCCCACCGCGTGGATGTCTTCGGGCAACGGCTCGGGATCCGCCGACTGCGGAATGCCGGCCACCCGGTGAGTTGCGGGAAGCGGCCCGTATAGCTGCCCTAACGGGAGACTGAACGAAACCGCGACGCCGCACAGCACCGCGAGCTTGAAGGGATCGTCCCAACGATGGACGAGCAAACCCAACAGCACGACCCCGATCCCGACTGCGTGCGCGGCCATGCACCACGGGCAAAAGTGGCCGAGGATGGCCGCCTGCACGAAGGTCAACCAGATGACGGAGCCGGTGATGCAGCCATAACAGATCGCCGCGACGACGCGTTTTTCCCAAAGCAGTGCGGCGTAGAGCACCACATAAAGTAGCCCCCCCAAGACGGCGACCGGAAGATGAAACACCTGCGACCAGCGGGAGGAAAACACTCCGGCGCAGCCTTCCACACCGCCGCAGCCCGCGATGCCTGCGGCGGCATCGGTCAGTTTCCACCAGGCGAGCAGGCCGTTGATCAGCAGCCCGCAAAGGCAGAACACGATCAACAACCGGTAGCGCGTGGTCATGGTGAGATCACGACCCGCGCCCGCAGGAACCGCTCCGGCAATCCGGGGCCGCTCGGCAGGAGGTCTCTGACTACGATGGCTTCCGACGTGTTCGATATCTCAACGGTGTAAGAGGTTCCCGAATTCCAGATCACCAGGTCGGTGGAGACTTCCACCACGACATTCGCGAGGCGGTTACGCAGGCGGGGGATGGAAATTTGCAGATACTGCTGACCGGAGATTTCCACGAAGGAAACCGGCGTGGGAGTCGGAGCACCGGCCTGGGTGGGCGAGGTGCCGAAAACGAACTCCAGAAGGTTCGGCGAGCCGTCATGGTCAGGATCGTCATTCGCGGCGATCAGCATTTCCCCTGCCAAGTGGACGTTTCTCCATTGGTTGTAGGAATGGACGGCTGCGGATTGCATCAGGAATGGGGTTCCGCCGGAGTTGAGGGATCCGAGGATCACGTCGTTGGCGGAGGCGGAGGCGGTGCTCCAATTTCTGGAACCCGGCGGAGTGGCTGCGGCAGGCCAGTTCCAATCGGATTTCCGGAAAAGGATCCATTCGTCGTGGGTCGCGCCGCTGCGGCGTCCCCAGACATAGCCTTTGGCACCGACGGTGAACGCTCCGGTGTTTCCAGCGAAGTGATGGGCCGAAGAGAATGACTTGGAGGCCTCGCTGTACGAATTCGAATCGGCGGAATGCCAGTTGGCCGCCCACTGGCTGATGTTTCCGGCGTGGGGTGTGAAACCGCCGGTGAAAACTCCCAATTGGAATTGAAACGCGGCGTCCATGGCTTGGCCGGAGCTGGTGAGGTTCACTTTGTTCGCGGTGCAATACCAGTTGATCGATTCCGCGTGAACGTCCGCCGCCAGCATGGGTGCGGCGATGAACAGGCTCTTCCACGTTTGGGAGACTCTCATGGGCTGGAACCGGGAAAACCAAATCGCCCCGCATCGCGACGGAGCCTGTCGAAAACCGATCACGCCGCCGTCCTGCGCCGGCGGACAATGGCCATGCCGAGTCCGATCAGAGCGAGCAACGAGGAACCGGTTTCCGGAATCGCATGGGTCTGGATGTCAAAGGGACTTCCGGGCGGGCCGGGCACGCCAAGGTCACCACCACCGGAATTCCCCGTCTGGCTGCCCCAGATAGGGTCGTCGTTGTTGAGATCGCCGACAGACCAGGTGGGCCCTTCGCCATTCGGGCAGCACCCGGGGACGAGCGTTGGAAATCTCCATTTGTCGCTGCTGGTGCTGGCGAGGAAATGCTCGGTCTCCGTGGTGTTGTGAATCCAGATGTAGGCCTTGAGCCCCTCGAACATGCTCGTGTATCCGGGAACGTTCTGCACATCCGCCGTCCCGGTGAAGTAGCCGAGATTGATGGGATCGTAGCTGTAATCGGTCGTGTCAAACACCTGCCAATGAATATCCCAGCTCCCGATGTTAGACTCGTCGGGAACAAACCCATCCGAGAAGGCTCCCAGCTCGAAGACGAACGTGCTGTCCAACGGATCTCCCTGACTATTGACGATGGTGCTTTCGCTGAAACTCGCCCAATTGAGCGTTTGGGAATGAGCCACAGCCGCCGAAAGCGCGAAAATCAGGCAGCAGAGCTTGGCGAGGGGAAGTTTCATGGAATTCAAACCGTTGGTCCGGGGCGACTTGCGAGTGGATTTAGCTGAGAATTTTGAAAAAATAAAGGAAGAATCGACAATTAAGGCATCTTAATTAATTCGACCGCCTCAAGGCGTCCACGGTTGGGGCACCGTGTAGCCATTGATGCCGTTCTTCGAGCGGAGGAAAACGCTGCGGTTGCCCATCAGCAAACTCTCGGAATCCCTCGCCAGCAGCGTGGCGTCGCCGATTTTCGCCCACTTGAGGACGACCGGCACCCGCGACGGGTTATGGTTGAGGAAATAGCTGTCGTAACCGGTGCTGCCGGCGGTGGCATCGCCTTTCCAAACGTAGAAGGTATCCGCCGTGACGATGTCACGCGAACCGAAGAAGCCTTGCCCGAGATTCATCGCGCGGCCGATGGCGGATTGATCCAGTGGATAACCTCCGGCGACGAGATTCGACCCGATCGCCAGCGGACGAATGGAATCGTTGTTCCGGACTTCCCCGTAAGCGAGGACCGAGGAGGCGGCGCCGGTGCAGTTGTTGAAGAACAGTCCCTGGCCTGGCGCGATGACGGTGGCGGCTTTATCGGCATAGCTGTTGTCACCCGTTTTCACCCAATATTGCGGGGCAATGCCATCGTCGTAGAGCCAGTAGATCGTCCATTGGCCGTCGGTGAAGAGCTGGACCTGATCGGCGGTCTCCGGGTCATCAGTGCCTCCGAAGCTCTCGGCCGGGAAGAGCTCGCCAAGCGTCCAGTGACGGCGGAGGACGATGGTGTCACCGGCGAGGGTCGCGGGAAGCGCGCCGGTTAGAGTATTGTACGGAGCCGCGTTTTCGAACAGGTGGCTGTCGGTGGCGAGCGTCACGCTGTCGGTGGTGGCGGAAACCACGTCGAAGCGCTGGCCTTCGTTTTCACCGGAGGTCACCTCGATGAAATAGGAGCCGCTGAAGAGCAGCGTGCCGAGGTCCACGCCCCCCCCGCTGCCAGTTAGATCCAGCGTCTGGCCGCTCACGCCGGTGATGGTGCCGGTGAAGGCGGTGTCGCGCAGGAACGGATTGCTGTAGGTGCGGCAGCAGATTCCGAGCTCGGTTTCCTTCCAGCCTTCGACCTCGGTGTGGGAGGTGTGATCGGTGACGGTATCGTTCTCCTCGTCGAGATCGGCCTTGATGCGGACGACGCCGTTGCCACCGGTGAGGCCGGTCAGGGTTTCGATACCGCGGACGATGACGGTTTCCGTGCAGTCGCCGTTGTCCCAGGTGCTGATGTCCCCCGGAGTGATGGCGACGGATTGCCAAACGGTCGGGTTGCCGGGAAGGGCGGCGTATTCGAGTGTGTAAACCACGTTCTGGGTCGCGCCCTTCGGACGGACGAAGACTCCTTCAAGTGTGCCGGGAACATCGGTGGAAGGCTGGAGCGTCCAGGCATTCCCCGCGCCGCTGTCGGGTGACATGGCGAAGGCGAATTCGTTGAGATTGTCATACGCGTCCGCATCCGGATTTCCACCGGCCTGCTCGCCGGGGTGTTGGAATTTCCACTCGGCCCAGGTGTCCGGGCAGGTGTCGGGGGTTTCGATGAAATCGTTGTCTCCGTTTTCCTGGCCGGGTAGGACGGTGATGACGGTGATGTCGCCGATGATGTTCAGATCGCCACCGTCGGCATCGTCGGAGCTGTTATAGCCGAACGGCTGGGTCTGCGCGACGCGGTAGGTGCCGGGCATGAGGCCGGTGAATCGATAGAAGCCGGTGGAATCGGTGCCCGTTGTGACAAACTGAACGCCAAGAGTGTTAGGATCGCCATCAATCGGATTTCCGGAGCCATCGAGCAAGGTCAGCGTGACTCCAGCGAGCGGCGTGGCATCGACATAGACATAGCCGCTGATGGAACCAAGCTGGATTTCCACGAAGTTCTGGTCCACCACGACAAGGCCGGGCGTCATGACAATCGGTGTTTCATCACCCACCACATTGTTGTTGGCACCGTCCACGTCGCTGACGCTGCCGTAGCCGCTTGGCTGATTCTGTGAGACTCGATAGGTGCCGACCGGGACGAGCGTAAAGCTGTAGTAACCGCCGACGCCGCTGGCGACTTGGATCGGCGCACCGTAACCATCCAGCACCGGGCTGCCGGAACCATCGAGAAGATTCACGACCACGCCGGGAAGCGGAGCATCGCCGGAGCCGTTGTTGTCGGTATCCAGCAGGACGTAGCCGCTGATGACGCCGAGCTCGATCTCGATGAAGTTGTTACCGCCGTTGTTGTTTCCGGAGCTGACGGTGATCGGGGTTTCATTGCCGATGACGTTGTTGTTCGCACCGTCGGTATCGCTGACGCTGTTATAGTTCGTGGGCTGGTCCTGAACGACGCGGTAGTCGCCGGGAGAAACGTTGTTGAACGTGTAGGTTCCGTTCACGGCACTCAGCGTGGTGATTGGCTGGTTCGATCCATCGAGGACCGGCTGGCCAAGACTGTCCAACAGACGAAGGGTGACATTTGCCAGCGGCGCGTCGGCATCGCCGTCATTGTCGGTGTCCTTGGAAACCGTTCCGGAAATGGCGCCGGGTTGTTCCTCGATGAAGTTGTTAGCGGTGTTGGAATCGCCCGCGGTGACGGTGATCGGGCGGATTTCGTCCGGGATTCCACCATCCTTGTCGGAAACGCTGTTATAGCCGGAGGGCTGGCTTTCCACCACGCCGTAGGTGCCGGGCGGAAGGTTTCCAAAGCTGTAGCTGCCGTTCGGAGCGGTGGTGGCGGTGATGGGATTGCCGCTGTTGAGGATCGGGACGCCGCTGGAGTCAACGAGCGTGAGGATCACGCCTTCCAACGGAGCATCGCCGGTGTTGTCGTTGTTCGTATCGGCGAGAACGAAGCCGGTGATGGAACCTGATAGAAAATAACCATCCGTGCCACCGTCCGTGCTGGTGCCGGAGACCGCGGTGAAGGTGGTGGGATCATCCCCTTCCGTTTGAGCGTAGCCGGTCGGGTATTGCGGATCGGTGTGCTGAATATCCGCAGTGGTGGAGCCGGGAGTGACGGATGCGGTCCAGTTTCCGCTGGAATTGGTGGCAACCGTTTGGGTGAAGCCGAGGCTGTCGGTGATGACGACATCGACGTCGGCCAGATCCGGTTCACCGCTGTCCTGCGTGCCGTTGCCGTTGGTGTCGATGTAGAGATGGCCGGTGACGGTGGCGTTGCCCTGATAGCCGAAGTTCGCGGTGGTCAGGTTCTGCGCGGCGGCGAGGGTAACGGAAGTCTGGCCATCCTTGGTGGCATCCGGGTCGCCGGTGTTGGTGACGCCGGACGGCAAGGTGGCGGAGTCCACAACGACTTGATAGATCCCGACGGGCAGTCCGCTGATCAGGTAGTTGCCCGAGGCATTGGTGGTGGCGAATAGTTCGTTCGCATCACGCATACCGTCGCCATCGCGGTCGATGAAGACCCTCACTCCGGCGAGCACGGGCTCGCCGGCGTCCTTGATGCCGTCGCCATCCTGATCCAGCCAGACGGTGGTGCCGATGGAGCCATTTCCCTGATAGCCGAAATCGGCGGTGGTTAGGGATTGTCCGGAAACAAGGGTAACCGATGTGCGGCCATCCTTGGTCGGGTCCGGATCACCGGTGTTGGTGACCCCGCCCGGAAGGGTGGCGCCATCCACGGCCACCGTGGCGGTGCCGGGAGTGAGGCCGATGATGGTGTAGTCACCCGCGGCGTTGGTGGTGGCGAACGGCTCGGTGATTTCACGGATGCCGTTGGCATTGAGATCCATGTAAACGACCACGCCGGAGAGCGGCAGCTCGGTGGAGTCCTGGACACCGTCGCCATCTGCATCGATCCAGACATAGTCGCCGACGCTGGCATTGCCCTGATAGCCGAAGTTCGGAGTGGTGTTGGTCGTTCCGGCGGTGAGAGTGACGGTGGTCTTGTTGTCCAGCGTGACGTCCGCATCCGCAGTCTGGATCACGCCTGTTGGAAGCGTGGTGCCGTCTACCACCACAGTATAAGTCCCGGGGATGAGCCCGGTGAAACCGTAGGCACCGGCGGAATCGGTCGTCGTCTGGGGCTCATTCCCCTGGCGGATGCCATCGCCATTGAAGTCGAGGAAAACGGCCACGCCGGGAATGGCGGACTCACCGGCATCCAGGATGCCGCTGGCATCGCGGTCGAGGAAGACAACGGCGCTGATGCAAGCCGTTCCCTGATAACCGAAATCCGTGGTGGTGTTAGGAACGCCGGCGGCGAGGGTGACGGAGGTTTTTCCATCCTTGGTGACGTCCGGATCGCCGGTGTGGGTGACATCAGCCGGGAGAGTGGCGACGTCTATGGCGACAGTGTAGTTACCGGGCACCAGCCCGGTGATTTGATAGCCGCCGGAGGCGTTGGTGGTGGCGAATGGCTCGTTGGCATCGCGGGTGCCGTCCGCATCCAAGTCGATGAAGACCGTGACTCCGGAAATCGGTTGCTCGGTGGCGTCCTGGACGCCGTCGCCGTTCGCGTCGTTCCAGACGTAGTTTCCTACACTGGCCGTGCCCTGATAGCCGAAATCGGCGGTCGTGAGCGATTGGCCGGAGGCAAGGGTAACGGCGGTCTTGTGGTCCACCGTCACGTCCGGGTCGCCTGTTTGCGTCACTCCCGCTGGAAGCGTGGTGGTGTCCACGGCGACGGTGTAGGAACCGGCGGCGAGACCGCTGATGGTGTAATTTCCGGCAGCATCCGTGGTGGCGAATGGTTCGTTAGAGTCACGGCTGCCGTTCGCGTTCAGATCGATGAACAGTTTCACACCGCTGATGGCGGGCTCGGTGGTATCCTGCACGCCGTTGCCATTGAGATCGTTCCACACATGATCGCCGATGCTGGCATTGCCCTGGTAGCCGAAGTTCGCGGTGGTGAGGGCTTGCGCGGCAGTGAGGGTGACGGTCGTTTTTCCGTCCTTCGTCGCATCGGGATCACCGGTGACGGTCACACCGGCAGGCAGCGTGGTGGTGTCAACGACGACGGTGTACGTTCCAGCCGTTAGTCCGGTGATCTGATAGTTTCCGCTGGAGTCGGAGGTGGTGAACTGTTCGTTGGCCTGACGGATGCCGTCGGCGTTGAGATCGAGGAAAACCACGACTCCGGCGAGTCCGGGATCGGTGGCGGCCTTTGTGCCGTCGCCATTGAGGTCGTTGTAAATGGTGGTGGCGATGGAAGCGCTGCCCACATAACCGAAATCAACATCCGTGCGGGCTTGGCCGGGCGTGAGGACCAAGCTGGTTTTGTGAGGGGTGGCGATGCCGTTGAGATCGTAGGTCGGAGTGACGCTGGCAGGCAGAGTCGTGGTGTCGATGGCGACGGTCCAGGTGAAGTCGGGTAGGTTCGGGATTAGGTAGTGGCCGTCCGAATCGGTGATCGCAAACGGCTCGTTCGTGTCCGCAATGCCGTTGTTGTTCTGGTCGATGAAGACTTTGACGCCGGAAATCCTGCGGTCAGTGGCGTCGAGCACACCGTTGGTATTCACATCGAGCCAGACGGTATCGCTAACGGATGCCGTGCCGCGGTAGCCGAAGTTCGCCGTGGTGTTGTCGAGGGCGGCGCGGGTGAGCGTGATGGAGGTCTGGCCGTTTTTCGTTACGTCCGGATCGACCACGACGGTCGTGAGTCCGGCTGGCAGCGTGGTGGTATCGACCTTGATGTCATAAGTCGTCCCGCCGACGGCGACGGGAAGGTTGTAGATCGAGTAGGCACCGTAGTAGTCGGTGATGCCGAACGGCTCTCCTGCCTGGCGGATGCCGTCACCGTTCGTATCCGAATAGACATAAACATTCTGGACTCCTTCCCCGTTGTCGAAAACGCCGTTGTTGTTCATGTCCTTGAAAATCGTGGTCCCGATGGAGCCACCGATGGTTTGGACACTGGCGGAGCTAACGGATGGAGAGACGGAGTTCCCGCTCGCATCGACTGCGTAAGAAACGTCCGCGGTGTTGGTCGTCGGGTTGGAAGTTCCCTTGACCGTCATCGTCACATCGATGGTCGTTGAAGCCGCTGCGGCAATGGGACCGATGTTGTTCCAGAGCAACGAACCGGCGCCCACCGAGTTCGGTGCGACGGTGGCGGAAACGTAGGTAAGCGCGCCGCCGCTGTAGTTGTCGGATAGAGGAACCGTGGTGAGGCTGGTGCTGCCGGAGTTCTGGACAACGATGCGCCATACGACGGTGTCACCGATATAAACCGGGCCCGATGACGGATTGAGCAGGGTTTTCGTCACGGTGACACCGGGCTTTTCAATCGCAAGGCTCGCGGTGGATGGACCCGCGCTGGCGGTGCCGGTGACGGAAGCGGAGTTCGTAACCGTGGCACCGGCGGCGAGGGCGGTAAAATTGACGGTGATGGAAACACTCTGACCGGCGGTGAGAGGACCGACATTCGTCCAGCCCAGGGTGCCACTGCCGGTGGTGTTAGGCGTGATGCTGGCGCCGGCGAACTGGAGGTTCGCGGCGGGGAAGGTATCCGACAGCCCGACAGTTGCCAGAGTGATGGAACCCGGATTGGTGACGGTGATGTTAAAGGAAACCGTGCCACCGACGAGCGCCTTGCCGTTGGTCGGGGAAATCACGCTCTTGAACACGCTGGCCACCGCTGTTGCGGGAGGAGCGGCGATGTAGGCCGAGGCGCTCGATGTGTCGGCGGGGTCGGTCGGATCAACGTAGTTCGCGGCAAGCGTGGCTCCGGCGACGACGTTGAGCGCACTGTTGTTCTGCGTTACCGAACTCGTGTTTGTGGTGATGGCTGAACTTCGGAAAATACCGGTGTTCACGCCAGTTTCGGTGAGGGTGATGGTTTCACGGTCGCCATTGTTGGTGGTGACGACGACGGTGACGGTTTCCGCGACGGTGGTGTTCGTGTTCTGGTCGCGATCGACGACCTGGACATACACCGGACCGCTGGTGGTGTAGCTGGGAACCGTGTTTCCGCTGGAGTCGGTGAAGGTGGTGGTGCTCGGCGTGCCGAGGTCGAGCGAGGTGACCTGCAACGGCAGCGAGGAAACGGCGGTGATGCCTTCGCTCCCCTCTTTCGCGGTGGCCTGGATGGTGTAGCCGCCGTCGTTAGGACCGGCGAGCCAGGAGTATTCGTAGGTTTTCGAGCTGGCAGTGCTGGCGACGGTGCTGGTCAGGTTCACCGTGCTCGTCGCATTGGCAGGATCGGTGATGGCGAGGTCGAGACCAGTGATGTCATAAGCGCCGAACGGATCGCTGGCGGTCACGCGCGCATAGACGCGCTGGCCGTTAGTGACATTGGTGACCAGCGTGCCGCCCGGATAGGCGGCATCGTAGAGGCCGAAGCTGTTGATCACGATGACTGTGTTAGTCGGCAGGTTGACAACGGATGGCTTGGTGCTGCTGTCGTAATCGATGGTGAAGGTCACCCCGGACTGGGCGGTGGTGATTTCCAACGTCACGGCATCGCCGATGGCGAAATTCGCGTTACTCACCAAGGCCGGGAAGGTGAAGGAAAGGAGTCCGCCGCTCGCCGAGGCGCTGCTGCTGGTGGCGACGGTGGCCGCACCTTTTTTCATGACTGCGGTGATGCTCGGACTGGCCGGCATGGAGCCGCTGGAAACCGTGTAATAGATATTGGCGGACGGAGCTGCCCCCGCAGGCATGGTGAATGCCGTGGCGAATGTGGGAGTTTGCGTGAAGGAGGCGGTGGGGTTGCCGCCGGTCGCGCTGTAGGAAATCTGGACGTTGTCGAATAACAGGTGGTTGTCCCCGCCCGGAGTTCCGGTACCAACTCCCAGGAAGCGGATGCGGGTGTTGCTCGCGATCCTGGACGTGATGTCGAACGAAACTCCTGTCACCCAAGCAGCATCGCTGGCGGACCAGCGGTAGTTGGCCAACGTCAACCAAGTCGATCCTCCGTCTCCAGAGGCCTGCACGTCCACACCATGGTTGGCATTCGCCGTGGTCACGCTGCGCCGGTAGTCGAAGGACAAGATCGCGGAGGTCGCGCCGGTGAGGTTTGCCTGGCGATAGACCGCTTTTCCTGCCAGGGCGTCCCCGGTGCCGGTGGTTGACCGCCCGAGAGACAGATAGGTTCCTGTCACCGGTGTGCCACTCCGCACCCGCCACATGCCATCCCCGACATCCTGGGCCGCGCCGGAATCGCTCACCTCGGTCCACGAACCGGTCCAGTTGGCGGTGCCTGCGTTCAAATTGTAGGCGACCGACGCGAACGTGTCCCTAACCGTTCCGGCAACGGGCGCGGAAGCGGACAATACGGCGGTGCTTGCCGTGGTCGAGTCCACCGGAACGGCGGCGGGATTGACGCGATCCAGCGCGAGGGTGTCTGTCAGATAGAGCTTCTTGGTCAGGGTGGAGGTTTCGATCACCGCGTTGGCGGTGAAGGTGCCGCCGAACTGGGTGTTCACGAAGGTGGCCACCAGCCCGTTGCCCTGAAGCGCGTAGAGCGTGTTATCCTGCTGGGTAAGGCCACCGGTGATGGACGATGGTAGCGCTGCGGTATTGCGGAAAACGCCGGTGCTCGGTCCCGTTTCCGTCAGGGTGATCAGTTCCTGGTCACCGGTGGTCGGGTTGGTGACGGTGACGGTGATCGTTTCGGCGACGGCGAAATCGGTATTGAGGTCCACGTTGGTGACCGTGACATACACGTTGCCGTTCTGCGGGTAGCTGGTCGTCGGAGTGCCGACTGAGTTAGAAAAGGTGATGGTCGTGGGAGCGCTGCCGCCGGCGGGAACGATCGGCGTGGCGGTGGTCGCCGTTAGAACCGCCTGACCACCGTTGGCACTGGCGTGGTTGATGACGCTGGTGGCGCCGTTGTTCACGGTGACGCGGTATTTCACCAGCGTGAAGCCGCCGGGAGGAATGGACACGAGAGTGTAACCGCTTTCATCCACCGGGAAAAACGTGGAGGGTGCAGCGTTGTCCGTGATGGTGATGCCGTTGACCTTGGTCGAACCGGACACATAGGTACAGGTGTTAGGCAGGGCGTCGAGGACGATGGTGTTGTCGAGATCAACCACGCCTTCGTTGGCCACCCGCACGGTGTATTCGATGGTGTCGCCGAAGCCGGTTTTGCCGTCACTGTTCAGGTCAACCACCAGCGCGGAGGTTTTGGATAGAGCCGGCTGTGGGAAAGGCACGATGGTGGTGCCCATGTCCAGATAGGGAGCACCGGGACCGGCTTTCGAAGGGTCCTCACCCCACGCGGCGGCGAGCTTCGAGCCATCGGTCGTGAAGATCCGGGCCTTGGTCATGTCCTTGTCGTTCGGATCGTAAATCGTCTGGGACTGGAGCTTGTTGACGTTGTAGGAAACATCGTATTTCGCGCCGTTAGGAGCGGTGCTGGCACCGATGTTGAAGTCGCCGGAGTAGTTCACATAAACGGTCGTGTTGGTGGCCGGGGTGATCCACACCGGACTGCCGTTTTGGTCGGGACCGGTCGGTGCGTTCAGGTCGTCCGACCCGGGACCGAAGCCGATCACGATGCCGGTCGTTAGATAGCTTTCGGGTACCAGCGCGTAGCCCCAGTCGTGGGTCTGGTTGGAGGTCGCCGCCGCGCCGCTGTCGTTGGCACCCACCGCATAGAACGCTTCGCCACCGACGGTGAAAAAGTGCCCACCGGAATTCATCGGCATCGCGAACTGCGAATTGCCGTTGGCAGGTACGCTGATCGTGCCGGTGCTGGTGGTGGTTTCGTAAGTGACCGTGATCGCCGACGCGTTGGGGTTGTAGAGGAAAATGGTGTGAACCTCGGTGGACAGCGTGGTGCCGACCGGCGCGAAATAACTGGAACCCCACAAGCTGGTGGGGCGAATCGCGAAGGTCCGGGATTCGTAGGTGGAGCCAACGTCACCTGTCAGTTCGTGAACCTGCACGGGCTTTGTCGAAGTCACGGTGGCACCGGCCTTGACGCCGCCGCTCACCAACATCGATTCACCGAGGTTGATGACCTTGGTTTGATCGACCGTGCCATTTCCATCGATGTCCACCTGCACGGTATTGTTGTCCGAACCCGAAATGATGTGCAGCGACGAGTATTCGAAATTCTGAACAGAGCCGGTGGTGATGCCGATAGGGATTTTGTAAGAGGTGCCATAGCGCCGGGTGTCGTAAACTTCCGTCGCACTCGCGAGCACCGTGCCCGGAGCAACACCCCAGCCTGCCCGCGTCACGGCGATGGCCGCGGTACAACCAATGCGGTCGCGACCGTCATAGAACAACGTCGCAGCCGCACGCGGAAGCGCCACATTGTTGGTCAGGTTGACCGTGGCTCCAGCGGGAAAAATATCGGTCGGATAGCCTGGAGCGGTGCCGTTGGAGGTATTACCATCACCCCATATCAGTGTGGTTGATTGGGCGGGCGCATTGAGATCCGCATCGTAGCCGTCTTCCCATTGGTCGTAACGAACGACTGTCCCGGCGGTCGGCACCACCAAAGAAATGATCGTCTTCATGGAATTTCCAACCGGAGTTCCCGTGATGTCGATCGCCTTCAACGACGTCTGGAAATCCGCCTCGGGAAACGGAATGAAAAAGGTCTGCACATTCGGTGCCGCCAGGAGGGAGGCAGATATCGCGCAAAAGACCGAGGCAAGGGCGTGGATAGGCCGGGTCGCGGAAACGGAACGGGGAGTCATGGCTTCGGGGTGGGACAGCGGCAGAAGTCGCACAATCTCGGGGTTGCTTGCGCTCCGTGACTTCTGACGCACGATGATTATCAAGACATCTAAAGTATTTCAAGATTTTTTAAAAACTTTAACCACCTTCCCAAAAAAAAATTCCATTCCACCTAAAAGACTCACCATTAACAAATCACCCGAATTCACGATGGATTCCCTGACACCTGCCGCTTTCCAACTCGCCCTACCACTTGCTTTGCAGGGCATCGTTTCACCATTTCGGCTCACTCTGAACCCACTGGGGGAAAAAATTTCAAATACCAAAATCCCCACTCAATAGGGCGCAATGATCCGCTTGTGAAATTTTTCACAAAGCACGCTTGCCGCGTCACCGCTAGGCAGACATAGTCCCGCGCGAGCACCGCCGGTCGATTCTTGCACAAGCGTCCGGCGCTCTTTTTAGCCATGAGCGACACACCTTCGGCGACCGCGGAATTGAAACTACCCAAAGACCTTGCTGCCGAGAAAGGCATGGTCAACGTCCAGATTGACGGCGTTTGGCACCAATTCCCCAAGGGCACTCGGATGATCGAAGCCTGCCGTCAGGCGCAAATCACCGTCCCCCATTACTGCTACCATCCGAAGCTTTCCTCGCCCGGAAACTGCCGGATGTGTCTCGTACAAATGGGCATGCCACCCCGCCCCGCGCCCGGCCAAGAGCCGCAACGCGATGAGAATGGCTATGAAATCATCGGCTGGATGCCCCGTCCGGTCATCGCCTGCGCCAATACGATTGGCGAAAACATGGGCATCCGCACCACCGGCGATCTGGTGGAAAAGTGCCGCGAGGGCGTGATGGAGTTCCTCCTGATCAATCACCCGCTCGACTGCCCGATCTGCGACCAAGCCGGCGAATGCCGCCTCCAGGAACAGTCCGTCCAGCACGGCCGCGGCGTTTCCCGGTTCGTGGACATGAAGGTGAAAAAGCCGAAAAACGTTGATATCGGCCCGCGCATCCGCCTCGACGACGAACGCTGCATCATGTGCAGCCGCTGCATCCGCTTCATGGACGAGGTCGCCAGCGATCCGGTCCTAGGTTTCACCCAACGCGGCACGCACACCACGCTCACCGTCCATCCGGGCCGTTTGCTGGATTCCAACTACTCCCTCAACACCGCCGACATCTGCCCCGTCGGCGCGCTGACTTCCAACGACTTCCGCTTCCAGATGCGCGTCTGGTTCCTCAAGGAAACGCCGAGCATCGATGTAAACTGCGGCACCGGCAGCAACATCACCCTCTGGACCCGTGAGAACAAGGTTCATCGCATCACCCCGCGCCAGAACGACGAAGTGAACTCCGCGTGGATGCCCGATTCGCACCGCTTGAATTTCCACTACATCGACAGCGACGCCCGCCTGACCGAGCCACTCGCCTGGAGTGCCAGTGTTTCGCCAGCCAATTTCGTCGTCACTTCCTGGTCGTCCGCCATTGCGGAAGCTGCCAGCCGCCTCAAGGCAACACCCGCCGGACAAACCGCGATCATCGCTTCCGGCCGCATGACCAACGAGGAGCTTTTCCTCACCCGCGCTCTCGCTGCGGAAATCGGCACCTCCCTGCTCTCGCTCGTTCCCCGTTCCGGCGAGGCGGACAACCTGCTGGTCGCCGCCGACCGCAATCCGAACACGACCGGCGCCAAACTGATCCTCGGTTCTGAAAATCCCTATTCCGGCCTCGCCTTCATCCGTGACGGCGTTCGCGACGGTTCGATCAAATCGCTCATCGTACTCGGTGAGGACATCATCACCGACGCCGGTTTCGCCGCCGAGGAACTCAAGAAACTCGATTTCCTCCTGCAAACCAGCGTGCTCGCCAACCCGACCGCCGAGCGCGCCCACATCGTCCTGCCCTCGGCGGCCTTCGCCGAAAAACGCGGCTCGATGGTCAATCTCTCCGGTCGCCTCCAGCGCCTCAACCGCGCGGTCGAACTTCCCGGCCAGGCCCACGACGATTGGGAAATCCTCCGCGACCTCCTGCTCGCCCTTTCCGGCGGGAAAAACGAAGCGCACCACATCGAGGACATCTTCAAGGCCATCGCCGAGAATGTCCCTGCTTTCAGCGGACTCACCCTTTCGAAAATCGGCCATCAAGGCACCCAGATCACCGAAACCGGCTATCAGATTCCCCTGCTCGCCAACGAACGCGCCCGCAAGGCCGCCGGTCTGATCAACGGCTGATTTCCCTAACTTCCAATTCCCCGACCTCATGCCGGATATCGTTTTCCAACTCGCCATCATCATCACGAAGATCGTCGTGCTCACCTTCATGGTGGTGCTGCCGCTCGTTCCTGTTTCGGTTTATTTCGAACGGCGCTTCTCTGCCGTCATCCAGGACCGGGTCGGACCTAACCGCGTGGGTATTCCGTTCACGTTGTTAGGATTCAAGAAGGACTTCCACTTCTTCGGATTGATCCAACCGGTCGCCGACGGTCTGAAACTTTTCCTCAAGGAGGATTTCACTCCCGAGCACGTCCGCAAGGCGTTTTACTGGATGGCTCCGGCACTCACCGTCGTTCCGGCTCTCATCACGGTTTGCGTCGTTCCTTTCGGTTCGCCGCTCAGCATCTTCGGCCATACAGAGAAACTCGTCATCGCGGATCTCGACATCGGGCCGTTGTTCGTCTTCTCGGTCGCCTCGCTATCCGTTTATGGAATCACCCTCGCCGGCTGGTCCTCGAACTCGAAGTTCCCCTTCATCGGCGGCGTGCGTTCGACGGCGCAAATGATTTCCTACGAAATCGCCCTCGGACTCTCCATCATTCCGGTGCTGATGTTCTACGGTGACCTCAACCTCAGCAAGATCGTCCAGTATCAGGCGGACAACGGCTGGTTGCTTCTCCCACTCTGGAAAAATGGCGTAATCGGGATTCCCGATATGAACACCGCTCTGTTCTGGTTCCCCGCCGCCATCGCGTTCCTCATTTTCACCATCTCGATCTTCGCGGAAACCAACCGCATGCCCTTCGACCTTCCAGAGTGCGAAACCGAACTCGTCGGCGGCTACCACACCGAATATTCCTCGATGAAATTCGCCATGTTCTTCATGGGCGAATACGCTGCCATGGTCATCGGATCCGCGCTCATCATCACGCTGTTCCTCGGCGGCTGGTCGATCGGCTTCGGCATCGACGCCTGGGTCGCGAAGCTCCACATCGGCGAGGTTTACTTCGGCGGACTCATCCATCTCGGGTGCTTCATGACGAAACTGATCGGTTTCATCCTGTTCTTCATCCTCGTCCGCTGGACGGTGCCGCGGTTCCGTTATGACCAGCTCATGAAACTCGGCTGGGTCGTGTTTTTCGAAGCCGCGCTCATCAACGTCTTCCTCGCCGCACTCATCCTCGCCGCTCCCGAACTCGCGGGTTTCATCATCGGCATCGGTGCCGTGCTTCTCCTCGTCGTCACCGGAGCGGTGATCTGGGTCGCCAAGGTCTCCGAGGAGCGCCCGAAAGTCCTTCGCGCCTAACCCACCAATTTCCCTAACTTTTCCTGTCATGGCCGTCGTCAAACTCCAGCGCCCGAAGCTCAACTTCGGTGAGAAAATTTACTTCGGAGCACTCATCAAGGGCTTCTTCCTCACCATGACCCACGCCGTGAAAACGCTGCGCGGCAAATCGGTGGGCTCCAAGGAACTCGCGTCCTCCGGCCTCGGCGTGACCATGCAGTTCCCGGAACAACGCTGGGACTCCCACATGCCGGAATATTACCGCGGTGCACCGACCCTCGTCACCGACGAACAGGGCCGCGAACGCTGCGTTTCCTGCCAGCTCTGCGAATTCATCTGCCCGCCCAAGGCGATCAAGATCAAACCCAGCGAAATCCCTTCGGATGATCCATGGGCCAAGGTCGAGAAGCGTCCTCTCGAATTCGACATCGACATGATCCGCTGCATCTACTGCGGCATGTGCGAGGAAGTCTGCCCCGAGCAAGCCATCTATCTGCGCAAGGACTACCTGATCACCGGCCTCAAGCGCGCCGACATGGTCCACGACAAAAAGAAACTCTACCAAATCGGCGGCACCCGCGTTGGCCTCGTCAACAAGTGGAACGAGCTGAAGTAACCTCTTCGTTTCGAATTTAGAATTTAAGATTTCGAGCTTACTCCCATGCCCTCCTATCTCTTTTGGCTTTTTTCAACGGTGATGCTCATCGGCGGCACTGCCGTGATCGCGTTCCGCAATCCGGTTTCCAGCGCGCTGTCGGTGGTGACCTGTTTCGTCGGCCTCGCCGGTCTCTTCATCGGTCTCAGCGCCTTCTTCGTCGGCGTCATCCAGATTCTCGTCTACACCGGCGCGGTGATGGTGTTGTTCCTGTTCATCATCATGTTGCTCGACCTCAAGGATGAGCAAAAAGCCGCCAAGCCCCTGCTCCCGATCGCCGCCGGCATCGCCCTTGTCGCCGCCTTCATGGTCCAGCTCATCGGCATCCTCGCCCGCTCGCCTAACAAGATCGCTCCGGCTCTCGACAAGCAAACGCTCGCCGCCGCCGCCCAAAACCTTGTTAGCGAACACACCGTCACGGAGACCAGCAAGATCGCGCTGACCCTCAACCAAGGCAAACTCCCCGACGTCCACCTTATCGGCCACACGCTTTTCACCGGCTACAATCTTCCGCTGCAAATCCTCGGTGTTCTCCTCCTCGTCGCCACCGTCGGCGTCGTCGTCCTCTCCAAGCGCCAGGCTGAGTAACCTCTTCGTTTAGAATTTATCATTTCAGATTTATGGCTTCTTTAAACGACTACCTCCTCGTCTCCGGCCTCCTCTTCGCCATCGGCCTCGCGGGCGTGGTGCTGCGCCGGAACATCATCATCGTTTTCATGTGCCTTGAGCTCATGCTCAGCGCGGCGAACCTGACGCTCGTCGCCTTCTCCCGTTTCAACACCACTCCCAACGGCCTGCCTGACTACAACGGCCAGATGCTCGTCTTCTTCGTCATCACTGTCGCCGCCGCGGAAGTCGCCGTCGGCCTCGCGATCATCGTCGCCCTCTACCGCGCCCGGCAAACCATCCACACGGATGAGCTGACCTCGCTGAAAGGCTAACCTCTTTTCTGATCACTGCTCCCTGATCACTTTCCACTTCTTCCCATGACCCTCGCCTGGATCCTCCTTTTCCTCCCGCTCGTCGTTGCAGCGGTGAATCAACTTGTCCTGAAGAAAACCGGGCTGGTTCCGTGTATTTCCACCGCGTCCGCGGTCGCCACTTTCGTCATCGCGCTGTTGCTTCTCAAGACGACCGGGGTTGTCTCATTCCCGTGGGCAACCATCGGCGACTTCTCCATCGAGATCGGCATCAAGCTCGACCAACTCTCGACCGGCATGATGATCGTCGTCACCGGCATCGGCATGTTGGTGCACATCTTCTCGCTCGCCTACATGAAGGACGACGACGCGAAGGCCCGGTACTTCACCGGCCTGTCGCTTTTCATGTTCTCGATGACGGGCATCGTGCTGGCTAACAATTTCATCATGACCTTCATCTTCTGGGAGCTGGTCGGACTCAGTTCCTATCTGCTCATCGGCCACTGGTATCAGAAGGACTCCGCCGCCGATGCCGCGAAGAAGGCATTCCTCGCCAACCGCGTGGGCGACTTCGGTTTCATGGTCGGCATCCTCATGCTGTGGGGCATCACCGGCGCACTCTCCTTCGACGGCATGGCCGAAGGCGTGAAATCCTTCCAAGCCGCCAACGCCGGCATCTTCACCACCACGCTTTCCGTCGCCCTCCTCTGCGTCTTCTGCGGCGCTGTTGGAAAATCCGCGCAGCTCCCACTCCACGTCTGGCTGCCGGACGCCATGGAAGGCCCGACTCCGGTATCAGCCCTCATCCACGCAGCGACGATGGTCGCCGCCGGCGTTTACATGCTCTTCCGCGTCCAGCTTTCGCTCGATCTCCCACACGATGTGATGACCGGACTTTTCTCCAGCACTGTCATCGCTTGGGTTGGCGGCATCACTTCTCTAGCAGCCGCGCTGATGGCCACCCAACAGGACGACATCAAGAAGATCCTCGCCTACTCCACCCTCTCGCAGCTCGGCTACATGGTCATGGCCGTCGGCCTCGTTTCCGGTGAAGCCGGCATGTTCCACCTTTTCACCCACGCTTGGTTCAAGGCGCTTCTCTTCCTCGGTTCCGGCGCGGTCATCTACGCCTGCCACCACGAACAGGACATCTGGAAAATGGGCGGACTGATGAAAAAAATGCCGATCACCGGCATCACCTTCGCCATCGGCACCGCAGCCTTGATGGCGGTTCCTTATGTCACTTCCGGTTTCTGGTCGAAGGAGGAAATCCTCGCCGCCGCGTTCGCAGGAAACAAGTGGCTATTTGGCATCGCGATCTTCGTCGCCTTTCTAACGACATTCTACATGACCCGCCTGTTCGTCGTCGCGTTCCTCGGCAAACCCCGCGACCACGGTGCCGATCACGCCCACGAGGTTGGCCCGCTGATGTCGCTGCCGCTCGTGCTGCTGGCCGTCATGGCGGTCATTTCCGGATTCGCCTTCACCAGCGGACCGCTCAACGCCTACCGCCCCGTGCATCACGGCCACGCGGAAGGCCACACCATCATCCTCGGCGCATCCATCGCCTCGCTGGTGCTGGGCCTCATCGCCGGATTCATCCTCTACAAGGGTCGGGAAAAAGACCCCGTTTCGATCCCGCTGTTCAGGAACCGCTTCTACATCGACGGCATCTATGACAACTTCATCGTCCGTTATTTCCAGGATGCTTTCGCCGCCATCATCGCCTTCTTCGACGAGTTCGTCATCAACGGCCTGATCGTCGGCGGCCTCAGCCGCGCGGCGGAATCCTTCGGCAACATCTTCCGCAAGGTCCAGTCAGGCAGCCTCCAGGGCTATGCCTTCGTCTTCGGCCTCGGTGTCATCCTCGTCGTCTATTTCACCGCCTTCTAAAACGGACCGCGAAATTCATTTCGCCTGAAACCTAGCAACTTTCCAAACATGCTCGCCCTCCTCGTCATTCTCCCGATCGCCGCGTTCATCGCGATCCTGTTCGGCGCGCCTGCCCGGCTAACCGCCATCGGCGCCTCCGCGCTCAATCTCGCGCTCGGCCTCTTCGCCGCCTTCTCCTGGCAGAACGCCGGGCTCTGGTCGTTCTCCGCGTCCGTCCTCGAAAAGCCCGCGCTCAACCTCGCCTTCGGTTTCACCGACGGCATGAGCGCCATCATGGTGCTGCTCTCCGTAATCGTCACCCTCGCCGCGGTGCTTTCCGGCAAGGCTCCCGAGGGCAAGGAAAAACTCTACTTCGGTTCCTCGCTCCTCATCTCGGCCGGAGCCATCGGCGCGTTCGCCGCGACCGACCTGTTCTTCTTCTACGCCTTCCACGAACTCGCCCTCATCCCGACCTTCCTGATGATCGGCATGTTAGGCCGGGGCGACCGCCGCGACGCCGCTTGGAAAATCACCATCTATCTGGGCCTCGGCTCCATCGTCCTGCTCGCCGGCCTCGTCTGGCTCGCCAACCTCACCGGCACCTACGACATGGTGGACATGGTGAAAAAGGCAGGCACCATCGATCCCGCCGCACAGAAGGGCATCGCCGCCTTGCTCATCGTAGGTTTCGGCACGCTCGTTTCACTCTTCCCGTTCCATTCGTGGGCCGCTCCGGCTTATGCCAGCGCTCCGGCACCGGTCGCCATGCTACATGCCGGTGTGCTGAAAAAGTTCGGTCTCTACGGCCTGCTCCGCCTCGCCATCCCGCTCGTCCCCGAAGGCCTGCAATTCTGGCTCACTCCCCTGCTCGTCCTGCTGCTCGGCAACATCCTGTGGGTCGGCTGGGTCACCATTTCCCAAAAGCGCCTCGACCTCATGTTAGGCAATTCGTCCGTGATGCACATGGGCTACATCTTCCTCGCCATCGCCGCGCTCATCGCCTTTCCGGAAAACCCGCTCGCCCGTTCCGCCGCCATCGTCCTGATGTTCGCCCACGGCATTTCCATCGCCCTGCTCTTCGGCCTCGCCGACCGCATCGAGCGCAACACCGGCACCCTCGATCTCCAGGACCTCGGTGGTCTCGCCAAATCCGCTCCCGGCCTGGCCTTCATTTTCGGCATCGCCGCCATGGCCTCTATCGGCCTTCCCGGCCTCGCGAATTTCTCCGGCGAAGTCCTCGTCTTCCTCGCCGCCTTCAAGGACTACAACGGCACCGCCGGCCTCGGCCCGGTCCAGATCGCCTGCATTATCTCTATCTGGGGCGTGGTCATCTCCGCCGTTTACATGCTCCGCGCCTATCGGAACATCTTCCAGGGCCCCACCGTGAAAGCCACCGCCTCCGCCGCCGACCTAACGCTCGCGGACCGCATCCCGGCGCTGCTTCTGATCCTCGCCCTCTTCGCCGTCGGCCTCTATCCGAACCTTCTGCTCAATCTTCTCAAGTAATCCTCTTTCTTGAATCTGGATTCTGGACTCTGAAATCTTTCTCCCATGCCCGCCTATTACCTAGAAGCCCTCACCGTCACCCTCGGCATCGTTCTGCTGATGGCCGAAGCGTTTTGCTCGTGCAAAAGCAAGGCCTGGGTCGGCATCTCCGCCGCCGTCGGCCTTGTGGTCATTCTCGGGTTAACGTTTATCGCCATAGGTCCGGAAATGCGGGCATATGGAGTTGGAACCGTCGATGGTGTCGCCACCCTCGTTCCTAAATTTCCCGACCGGTGGAATGATTGGCCACTGTGGAACTTCTATAACTTCGATGGCCTCGCCCGGTTCTACAAAGCCTTCGCCCTCGTCACCACCATCCTCGTCCTTCTGTTAGCCGTCGATTACCGGAAAATCCTCGCCCGCTTCACCGAAGGCCCTGAATCGGAAAACGGCACAGGCGAATATTACTGCCTCCCTGTCTTCGCTTGCGCCGGCATGATGTGGCTCGCCTCCGCCAAGGATCTCGCCGGAGCTTTCGTCGCGCTCGAACTCGTCACCGTCACCTTCTACATCCTCGTCGCCTACATGCGCCGCAACGTCGGTTCGCTCGAAGCAGGGGTGAAATACCTCATCCTCGGCGCGCTCAGCACCGGCTTCCTCGTTTACGGGATCGCCTGGGTTTACGGCACCACCGGCACGATGAGTCTCGACGTCATCGGCAACATGCTCGAAGACGGCCGTTCCGCCAACATCCAGCTCACGCCGCTGCTCTTCGGGATCGCCCTCGTACTCGTCGGCCTCGGTTTCAAGATGGGTGCCGTGCCAATGCAGGTCTGGATCCCGGACGTCTATCAAGGCGCTCCCACCCCAACCACCGCGTTTCTATCCGTCGGATCGAAGGCCGCCGGATTCATCCTCACCATCCGTTTCCTTGAGCCATTCCTTTCCAGCGAACTCACCCGTGGCCCGGTCATCACGATTCTCCTGATCCTTGCCTGCGCCACGCTGCTCTTCGGAAATCTCGCCGCCATCCCGCAGACGAACTTCAAGCGCCTGCTCGCTTATTCCTCCATCGCCCACGCCGGATTCCTGATCCTCGCGCTTGCCGCATGGTCGCCGGAAACCGCCACCTCCGAAGGCTCCGCCAAGGTTGTTTCCTTCTACCTCGCCACCTACCTGCTGATGACGCTCGGCGTGTTCTTCATTCTCGCCCAAGTCCGCATCCAGCGCGACGGTGAGAACATCAGCGATTTCAACGGCCTCGGAAAAACCAACCCGCAGCTCGCCCTCGCGCTCACCGTGCTGCTCGCGGCTCTCGCCGGAGTTCCCCTAACCGCCGGCTTCATCGGGAAATTCCTCGTCTTCTCGCTTGCCGTCAATGCAGGCCTCTGGTGGGGCGTCGGCATCGGCTTCATCGCTGCGGCCGCCGGTTTCTACTATTACTTCAACGTCATCCGCGCCATGTGGTGGGCCGCTCCACCGAGCGACAAGGCCATCGTTCTGCCGTGCATCAGCAAGGTCGTGATCGCGGTTCTAACCATCGCGGTGCTCGTCCTCGGCTTCCTGCCGCAGCCGATCTGGGCGCTGTTGAAATAAGCGGCCGGATTTCCCTACGTTCGTTCTGGCCCTGCATCACTCACGCGTCTAGGCTCCGGCCATGGACGCCTTGATTCACCATCTCGAACAAAAGCAGGAGCTTTCGTCCCGTGAGGTCGAAGTCGCGGCTTCCCTGCTGCTCGATCCCGCCGCTCCGGATGAGAAAAAGGAACGCCTGCTCGAAGCCCTCGCCCGCAAGGGTGAAACCCCCGCCGAGATCGCCGGCTTCGTCGAGGCCTTCCTCGAACAAGCGGTGGACCCGCATCTCGGCCTGCTCGAACTCGAAGGCCCCACTCTCGATGTCTGCGGCACCGGTGGCGACCAGCTCGACCTCTTCAACGTCTCCACCACCGCGATGTTCGTCGCCGCCGCCGCCGGAGCCGTCGTCGTGAAACACGGCAACCGCGGCATCACCTCGAAAAGCGGCGGGGCCGACGTGCTCGAAGCACTCGGCATCCGCATCGATCTATCAGCCGATGAGTTCCGCGGCTGCATCGAAAAGGCCGGACTCGGTTTCATGTTCGCTCCGATCTATCACCCGGCGTTCAAGGCCATCGTTCCGGTGCGGAAATCGCTCGCGGCAAAGGGTGTGAAAACCATTTTCAACCTGATCGGTCCGTTGCTCAATCCCGCCCGTCCCGAGTGCCAGCTCATCGGCGTTTTCTCGCGCGATCTTTGCCCGGCTTTCGCCGAAATCCTGCAACGCCTCGGCCGCGAAAGCGCATGGGCCGTCCACGGTACCACCGGCGACGGGCGCTCGGTCGATGAAGTCAGCCTGATGGGCTCGACGCGGATTTGCAAAGCGGGCTCGCTGCAGGACATCGAGGATGAGGAAGTCCGGCCGCGCGATTTCGGATTCAAACATGCCGAGGTCGAGGAACTCCAGGGCGGCGACGCGAAGGTCAACGCCGTCATCCTCGAAGCCATCCTCGCCGGTCGCGAAACAGGCCCGAAGCGCGACATGGTGCTTATGAATTCCGGAGCCGCCCTCGCCTGCGCCGGCCTAGCCGATAACATGGGCGACGGGATCGAGATCTCCCGTGAAATGATCTCCAGCGGTGCCGCCCTCGAAAAGCTACGGCTTCTGCAAAAAGCCTCACAAGCCTGATCAACGGTCCGCGAACCAGTTCGTGATCAGACGGGCGAGCGCCAGTCCGGCCACGATCGCACAAACCACGATGACGATGGTAACGGCGTGGAGCATGGCAAAACCTCGCCACGCGGATTTGTCCGGTCAAGTCGCCATGAGGATTTTTTCGAATCGCCAACCAGCCGCGGTTTTCGAACATTAGCGTGTAGCCCATGAAGATTGTTTTCCGACTGAATTATCACACCGCTCCCGGCCAGTCGCTCTGGTTGAAATACTCGACCGTGCTGGGAGAAAACGGCGTCCGCTTCGACCAGATCGTGCCGCTCCACTGGCTCAACGACCGCCAGTGGGAGACCAGCGTGAACGTCAGTGGTGCCGGCCGGTTCCGGATCGAATACAACTATCAGCTCCGCCAATCGACCAACGGCGTCGAGCTCGACGAATGGGAACCGGCGAAGGTCGCGGAGATCGATCTCGACACCCACGAAGCCGTGGTGCTGCTCGATTCTTGGTGCTCTGCCGGAACGCCGGACTACGCCTACGAGACCAAGGCATTCCTCGCGACACCCGCCCCAGCCGGATCCTTTGCAAAAGCAAGCATGCCCGCGGATGCGAACCACACGATCCAGCTCCGCATGGCTGCTGTACCGGAGGGCAAGGTCCCCTGCCTGACCGGCAGCGTGAGCGAACTCGGCAACTGGGGATGGCACTCGGCCGTTCCGCTCGAACAAGTCTCCGCCGACGTCTGGCAGAAAAATCTCTATCTGCCGACCGATTGGGGCATCGACTACAAGTATGGCTTGTATGACCTGAAGCTGAAGTGCGTCGTCAGCATGGAGCTGGGGGAAAACCGCAACATCACCGCCCGCTCCTATGCCACCCGGCAATGGACCCACATCCACGACGAATGCTATCGCCGCGACACCGCCGGTCTCTATCGGGCGGCGGGTGTGGCGATGCCGGTGTTCTCGCTGCGCAGCGACAAGAGCCTCGGCATCGGTGAATTCGCCGATCTCAAGCCTCTCGCCGACTGGGCGCACGGCGTCGGCCTTAAACTGATCCAGATCCTGCCGATCAACGACACGACTTCATCCCACGATTGGACGGACTCCTATCCGTATTCGGCGATCAGCGTGTTCGCCCTGCATCCGATCTATCTGCGGATCGCTGACTTGGGATACTCTATGCCTTCCGCGTTCGCCCAGGAATTGAAAGCCGCCCGCGACCTGCTTAACCCGTTGGAACAGGTCGATCACGAGGCGGTCATGCGGACGAAGACGAAGCTCACCCGCAAGATCTTTGAGAAACATCGGGCTGCCATCGTTGCCAGTGCTGCTTTCAAGAAATTCCTGACATCAAATGCCGAGTGGGTTGTTCCTTATGCCGTGTTTTGTGTGAAGCGCGACCATTTCGGCACCGCCGATTTTTCCCAGTGGGAAGACTGGGCGACCTTCGACCTTGAGCGGGTGAATGCCTTGACCAAGCCATCCCATCCCGAGTGGACGGAGATCGCCTATCACATTTGGCTGCAATGCGAACTCGACAAACAGCTCGCGGATGCCGTCTCCCACTTGCATGAAAAAGGCATCGCGCTCAAAGGCGATCTGCCCATCGGCATCGACCGCCAATCGGTGGACGCGTGGTCCGCGCCGCACTTGTTCAAGATGGACGCGCAGGCCGGAGCCCCCCCGGACGCCTTCGCCGTGAAAGGCCAGAACTGGGGTTTCCCGACCTACAATTGGGAAGTCATGCGGAAGGACGGCTATGCCTGGTGGCGATCCCGCTTCGAGCAGCTCAGCCATTACTTCGACGCCTATCGGATCGATCACATCCTCGGCTTCTTCCGCATCTGGCAGGTGCCGTTCGATCACGTGGAAGGCATCATGGGCCACTTCGATCCCGCCATGCCGGTCCATATCGACGAAATCCGCAAGCGCGGCATCGACTTCGATTACAACCGCTACTGCCGCCCCTACATCCGCTGGAATGCGCTGAAGGAGCGCTTCGGCGATGCGGCGCAGTACGTGAAGAACCATTTCCTCCACGATTGCGAAAACGGCTATTTCCAACTCAGAGAGCAGGTTCTAACGCAACGGCGCATCGACGATTTCTTCAACGAGCATCCACACGATGACTTCATCCGCGAGGGCCTGATGGACTGCGCGAGCGACGTGCTCTTTTTCGAAGTCCCGGGATCGAACGGCACGCAGTTCCATCCGCGGATGTCGATGCAGGCGACGCATTCCTACAAGGATCTCGATCCCGACACGCGCTGGCGGGTGGAGGATCTCTACAACGATTATTTTTACAAACGTCAGGAGGATTTCTGGCAGGGCCAGGGCTACGCGAAGTTACCCGCCATGCGCCGTGCCAGCCAGATGCTGCTCTGCGGCGAGGACCTCGGCATGGTTCCCGCCTGCGTGCCGGGTGTTCTGAAGGAACTCGGCATCCTTTCGTTAGAAATCCAGCGCATGCCGAAGACGCACGAAATGGAGTTCTTCAATCCGCAAAACGCGCCTTACATGAGCGTCGTCAGTCCTTCGACCCACGACATGTCGACGCTGCGCGCATGGTGGACGGAGGATCGGCAAACTACGGCGAGGTTCGCCTGGCAGATGTTCGGCATTTCGTTTCCGGAAGCTGAACTTTCAGGCGAAGTGGCGACCAAGATCCTCTGGCAACACCTGCAATCTCCCGCGATGTGGGCGATCTTCCCGCTTCAGGATTTGCTGGCGATGGACGAAACGATCCGTCATCCGAACCCCGAGGAAGAACGGATCAACGTCCCCGCGATCATCCCGTTTTATTGGCGCTACCGGATGCACCTCGGGCTCGATGAACTGGCCGCCGCGGACGGATTCAACCGCAAGTTGCAGCGGTTGATCGAGGCAGCCCGCCGCTGAAGGTGCTTTGTCGCTTACCTGAGCGGGATTCATCCTCATTTTTCAAGACGTGCCTTGACCCCGCAACGCCGGGGGGAATACCGTCCCGCCGATTTCCCCGTGTAAGCGCACGTTTCCCGACGCCATCATGAACATTCACGAATACCAGGCCAAAGAGCTCTTCGATCGTTTCCAAGTCCCCAGCCCGATTGGCCGTGTTGCCAGCACTCCCGAGGAAGCCGCCGCCGCTGCCAAGGAGTTCGCCGGAGCGAAACTGGTCATCAAGGCTCAGGTCCACGCCGGTGGCCGCGGAAAAGGACATTTCACCAATGGCTTCAAAGGTGGCGTCCACCTCATCGAGTCGCCCGAGCAAGCCGCCGAGTTCGCCGGGAAAATGCTCAATGAAACGCTCGTCACCGTGCAAACCGGCGACGCCGGAAAACTTGTTAGCAAGGTGATGATCGCCGAGGCCGTGGACATCACCCACGAATACTACCTCGCCATCCTGATGGACCGCGCCACCTGCCGCCCGGTCATCGTCGTTTCCACCGAAGGCGGCATGAGCATCGAGGACGTCGCGCACAACACGCCGGAGAAAATCGTCCGCCAGTTCATCCACCCGCTGCTTGGTCTGCAGGGATACGAAGTCCGCAAGCTAACAGCCGCACTCGGCCTGACCGGCGATATCGCCAAGCAGTTCTCGAAACTCCTCGGCAACCTCTACAAGCTTTTCATCTCGTGCGATTGCTCGATGCTGGAAATCAACCCGCTCGTCACCACTCCCGACGGCCGCGTGCTCGCGCTCGATGCCAAGTTCGGCTTCGATGACAACGCGCTCTATCGTCACCCGGACATCGTCGCCATGCGTGACAAGTCCGAGGAAGATCCCCGCGAGGTCGCCGCCTCCGAGTTCGATCTGAACTACATCGGCCTCGATGGCAACATCGCCTGTCTCGTCAACGGTGCCGGTCTCGCGATGGCCACCATGGACATCATCAAGCACTTCGGTGGCGATCCCGCCAACTTCCTCGACGTGGGCGGCGGCGCATCCAAGGAGCAGGTGACCGCCGCGTTCAAGATCATCCTCGGTGATCCGAACGTGAAGGGCATCCTCATCAATATTTTCGGTGGCATCATGGACTGCAACATCATCGCGGAAGGCGTCATCGCCGCAGCCAAGGAAACCGGTCTTCCGATCCCGCTCGTCGTCCGCCTCGAAGGCAACAACGTCGAGAAGGGCAAGGCCACCCTCGCCGCCTCCGGACTCAACATCGTCGCCGCCGACGACATGGCCGACGGTGCCAAGAAGATCGTCGCCGCCGTCGCCTGAAAACCTCCAACCGAAATCTAGCAACTTTTTCCTATGGCCATTCTCATCGACGAAAACACCAAGCTCCTAGTCCAGGGGATCACCGGCAGCTTCGGCGCACGTCACGCCTCGCTCTCACTCGCCTATGGCACCAAACTCGTCGCCGGCGTCACTCCCGGAAAAGGCGGGCAGAAGTTTGAAAACGTCGTGCCGATCTTCGACACCGTTAGCCAAGCCGTGAATGAAACCGGAGCCACCGCTTCCGCCATCTTCGTTCCGCCTCCGTTCGCCGCCGATGCCATCCTCGAAGCCGCCGACGCGGGCGTGGAGCTCATCGTCTGCATCACTGAAGGCATTCCCGTCATGGACATGATGCGTGTCAAGGAAGCCCTCCGCGGTTCCAAGTCGCGCCTCGTCGGACCTAACTGCCCAGGCCTCGTCACTCCCGGCCACGGCGAGAAATCGCACGGCGGCTGCCGCATCGGCATTGCTCCCGGCTACATCCACAAGCGTGGCAACGTCGGCGTCGTTTCCCGTTCCGGCACGCTCACCTACGAAGCCGTTTTCCAACTCACCCAGCTCGGCTACGGCCAGAGCACCTGCGTCGGCATCGGTGGCGATCCGATCAACGGCACCAACCACCTCGAAGTGTTGGAAATGTTCAACAACGACCCCGAGACCGAAGCCATCATCATGATCGGCGAAATCGGCGGCAACGCCGAGGTCGATGCCGCGCGTTGGGCCAAGGAAAACAGCAAGAAGCCCATCGCCGGATTCATCGCCGGAGCCACCGCGCCTCCGGGCCGCCGCATGGGCCACGCCGGTGCCATCGTCGGCGGTGAGGAAGACACCGCCCAAGCCAAGAAGCGCATCCTCGCCGAGTGCGGCATCGCCGTCGCGGAGACTCCCTCCGACATGGCGAAGACCCTGCTCGAACGCTGGGGCAAGTAAGCTGACATCATTTCACGAAAAGGCGGAGCGCAAGCTCCGCCTTTTTTTGTTGCCCCACCGGGAGCGCGGAATTCATTCCGCGCGTCCGCCGGCTGCAAACTGGACAGAAAACCGTGGTGAGATAGATTGACCTGTCATGAACGAGTCATCGTCTTCACGAGGGAAAAATTGGGGTGCTATTTTTTTGGTGGTAACCGGCACACCGTTGATCCTTGGAATTATTTTCTTGGTTAACTCAAATAGACCACACCCCCACCCCAACCGCACATCCCTTCGGACCTCCATCGCGCTCGAGAGCGCCATCAATTCCATTTACGCTGAATACGGCAAGTTACCCGATGTCGGAAACCGTGTGACCACCAACTCACCGGAAGGATTGAAGTTATTGAAAATCCTGCTAGGCATTGACGCAAAATCTGACAACGCCCTTAACTCAAGGGCGATCAAGTTCCTCAACGTCAGGGAGGGAAAGAACCACAAAAACGGCCTAATCTACGCTACTGATGGAATATCTATCGAAGGACTCTTCGATTCATGGGGAAGCCCCTATACAGTCATCCTGGATACCGAATACAAAGAACACCTCCACTTCACCCTCGGCTCAAATACCATCGATCTCAAAGGCCGCCGCGCCGCCGCTTTCTCTCCGGGACCGGACAAGCAAATCGGAACCGCAGATGACGTTAGGACATGGTAGGTCGCCAAGCGGCGGTCCGGAGTCCGCGCTTTGGACTTCCCATCAAAGCAAATATCCGAAACGCAAAGTTTCATGGAGCGGCGGACTCCGATCCGCCGAGGTCCATGAAGTGACGATGTGAGGTGGCAAGCCGCGTTTCATCGGCTTGCCATGGGCTTCGGCAATTAGGAGATCGCCGTTTCCTGTTCCCGCTTTGCGACATGGCGCCATCCTGGTCACGGAAGCAACTTCTTGCAAACGATCCAAGACCATTTGTTAACACACACTCCGCACCAACCCTCCTTCCGCGCGAATTTCCGAACCGTTGATCCCCGCCGCGCGGGTGCTGCAGATGAAGGTGACGATGTCGTCGATTTCCCGAGGATGGATGAGGCGGGAGATCAGCGAGAGACCGGGAAAAGCGGTCTGCATGAATTTATCCACGTTCTCGATGTGCCCCGGTCCCGGCAGCACGGGCGAGAGCTTCCAGCATTGCCGCGTTTCCCGGTCCTACACGTTGGTAAATCCTCCAACGCCTGCCTCGGAAGCGGCTTTTCATCCCATCGACCGCCGGTTGACATGCATTCACCCGGCGGTGCCAGCCGCCCCGGAGGAAATGGCAAAGCCTGCGGATTGTGATTATCCTCTTTTCGAATCGGCCCGGCGCGTGCTTTACCAAATGCGCATGACGGATTCCGCCAGTAACCCCACCCGCGAGCAGCTTCGGCTGGAAGGATTTGATCTGATCGATGGACAGCTCAGGTATTTGCTGAGCTGCCTGGAAGAAGCCTTGGTGAGCACCGGTGCGACGGAATTGCTGCCGTATTTGCCGTGGTCCGGGCGCGAGCCGAAAGCGGATGCGGCTCCGGAGGGACTGCCGCAGCTTTATTCGATCGGTTTCCAGCTTTTGAACATGGTCGAGGAGCGCGTCGCCGCGGAAATCCGGCGGGAGCGGGAAAAAGTGCTGGGTGCGGAGTCGATCCGCGGGCTGTGGCCACAGGCGTTACGGGATTTAAGGGCCATCGGGCTGACGCCGGAGCAGATTTTGGAAGTCTTGCAGGACGTGAAGGTCGAGCCGGTCCTGACGGCCCACCCGACGGAGGCGAAGCGCTCCAGCATCCGCGAACGCCATCGGGCGCTCTACACGGAAATGGTCCGCAACGAGTACCCGAAATACACCGACCGCGAACGCCGCCGCATCCGCGAGCGGGTGGTCACGACCTTGGAAACGCTGTGGCGGACGGCCGAGATCCATCTCGTCCGGCCGGATATTTCCAGCGAACTCCGCAACGCCACGCACTACCTGCGCGACCTTTTCCCGACGGCGATCAACCGGCTGGATCTGCATTTCACCGAAGCGTGGCGCGATGCTGGACTTCCTTTGGATTTGCTCCGCTCGGCAGGAAACATCCCGCGCCTGCTTTTCGGCACGTGGATCGGTGGTGACCGTGATGGGCATCCGCTGGTCACGCCAGAGGTGACGGAAAAAACCTTGGAGGAACTTCGCCACTCTGCTTTCAAGCTGCTGGAACGCGAGCTGTTGGATCTATCGTCGCAGCTCACGCTTTCCCGCTATCTAACTCCGGTGCCGGACGAGCTACAGTCCCGGATCGACCACTTGGCGAAAATCGTGGAGGCGCCGGATGCTGTGGCGAAAATTCTCTACCGCCACGAGGAGGAACCCTGGCGTCAACTGGCCGCGCTGATGGCGTTGCGCCTTCGAGAACAGATCAAGGGCAAGCCCGGCTACCGCAACACCGCGTGTTTGATCGATGACCTGAACCTGCTGTCGCGCACGCTGGCCGCCGCCGGTTGCCACATGATCGAGGAGGACGCGATCCGTCCGCTGCGCCACAAGCTGGAGATTTTCGGTTTCCACCTCGCGACACTCGATGTCCGCCAGAATTCGGAATTCCACGACAAGGCGATCAGCCAGTTGTTAGCCGCCGCCGGAGTGGAGGACGGGGGAAACTACATCGACTGGCCGGAGGAGAAGCGCCTGGCCTTCCTCAACGCCGAACTGAAATCCACCCGCCCGTTTCTTCACGACGAGATACGCGTCGGCACCGAGGCGAATGACGTGCTGGACACCTACCGGGTGCTGGTCCGCCACCGCCACGTCTGGGGCAACTCGGGACTTGGAGCGCTGATCGTCTCGATGACCCGGCAGCTTTCCGATTTGTTAGGCGTCTTCCTTCTCGCCCGCGAGGCCGGACTGATGGACCTGACGCCGGACGGCCTCGTCTGCCCGCTGGAAGTCGTTCCGTTGTTCGAAACCATGGATGACCTCGACCGTTCGCCAGGCATTTTGCAGGCCTATCTGGAGCATCCCCTCACCCGCCGATCGCACGCGGCGCGGACGCCTGACGGGAAAATCGCCAGCCAACAGGTGATGCTGGGCTATTCGGATTCCAACAAGGACTGCGGCATCCTCGCCGCGCAGTTCGCCCTGCAACGGGCGCAAACGGCGCTCACCAAGGTCGGCAAGGACAACAAGGTGAGCCTGTGCTTTTTCCACGGCCGCGGCGGCACGATTTCCCGCGGTGCCGGTCCGACACATTGGTTCATGGCAGCCCTCCCTAACGGAGCCATGAGCGGCGGCTTCCGGATGACAGAACAAGGCGAAACCATCGCCCAGAAATACGCGAACCTGGCCAACGCCACCTACAACCTGGAACTTCTGTTAGCCGGAGCCGCCGTCACCACCGCGAACCACCGCCACCTGCCACCTGCGGAAGACCCTTGCCAGGAATTCATGGCCCGGCTGGGGGAATCCAGCCAGTTGGCCTATCAGAAGTTTCTCAAGGCCGATGGTTTCATCGAGTTCTACCGCCAAGCCACCGTCATCGACGCCTTGGAAAACTCACGCATCGGTTCGCG
Organism: Verrucomicrobiota bacterium; assembly: GCA_040386755.1. Taxonomy (GTDB): domain Bacteria; phylum Verrucomicrobiota; class Verrucomicrobiia; order Verrucomicrobiales; family Akkermansiaceae; genus Luteolibacter. The sequence continues at coordinate 78,690 of JAZKEY010000006.1, forward strand.
TCCGGCGCGACGCACCGGCAAAAAGGGATTTTCCATCAGCGATCTCCGCGCCATTCCATGGGTGTTCTCGTGGACCCAGGCCCGGTTCTATCTGCCCGGCTGGTTCGGCGTCGGATCGGGCCTCGAAGCGCTCAAGAACGAAGACCCCGAAGGTTTCCAAAAATTCAAGCAGGCCCTGCCGAAATCCACCTTCATGAGCTACGTGCTCACCAACGTGGAAACCAACCTCGCCTCCGCGAATCTGGAGCTGATGCAGGCCTACTGCGGACTCGTCGAAAATGCAGAGCTGAAGGAGAAATTCCTCGGCCAGATCGTCGCGGAATTCGAACGCACCCGCTCGCTGTTAGCCGAACTCTTTGACGGCGAAATGAAGGACCGCCGCCCGCGCATGGCGAAGACCCTGGAAATCCGCGAGGCCCCGCTGCGCGTCCTGCACCAGCAGCAGATCGCCCTGCTCCGCGAGTGGCGCGGCCACGTCGCCGCCGAGCGCGCCGAGGAAGCGGATGCCCTGTTGCCGAAACTCCTGCTCTCCATCAACGCCATCGCCTCCGGTCTGCGGACGACGGGTTGAGGCTCAGAATTTCACGCTCAGCGACAACAGGATGCCTTGGCTGCTGAAGCCATAGGTTCCATCGGCGTTTTGTCCCACGAAATTGCCCGGTGCGGATCCTGGAGTGCTTCCGGAGACCTTCCGGTCTGCCGCAAAGCCTAGCTGATAGGCCATGTCCACCTTGTAGCGCCCCCACTCGCGTCCGATGCCGAGAGTGACAAACTGGCGGTCGAGATCCGCCACGGTGGGGCTGTAATATTCGGAAGAGACCGAGTTCTGATTATAGAGATAGCCCGCGCTTCCATACCAGCCATTCTCGAAATAACGGGTCACTCCGAATTTATACATCCAACTATCCTCGAATTGAAGATTCACCGGGATGTCCTGCAACACTGGAAAAGGCGGAACCTCCCCTTGCCGGATCATCACGGTATTCAAGCAACTCCAGTTCGAGTAGTCGGCATTCACCTCGATATTCCACTTTTTCGTCGGTCGATAGGAAACTCCGAACACCGCCGTGTAGGGAAACTCGAATTCCGCCTGCGCCGGCACCGTGGTGGGCTGGATGACCGGCTGTTGCTCCATCTGCGTCTCGCCTTCGAAATTGAGGGTGGTGGAACTCCGGTAGGTGGCTCCTAACGACCACTGCTCGTTGATTTTCCAGAGAAGTCCCAGATTGTATCCGATGGCGTAGTCGTCTCCTTCGAATCGGAACGAATTTGCAAACGGCGTTTCCGTGCGGAGCAGCCCCTGCTCCAGCGCGATGTCCCCGTAGTCGATCATAACACCGCCCGCCAACGACAGCCCGGGGAGAATCTCGACGGCGACGACCGGGTTTACGCGGAGATACGTCAGCTCCCCCTCGATGGCCACCGCCCGGAACCCCGTGTCCTGCGGCCATGTCACACTGGCCCCATTAGGAGCGTAGATTCCCAGCCCCAGGGTGACTGGAGAATTTTCCATTCCATAGGCATAATAGAGTTGGGGAGCGAATGCGTCCTGATTTTCAATTTCGTATTCCTTGCCGGCGTTCACGGCCCCGGCGGGAGCCTGATAGGTGGGTTCGAAATGCAGTGCGTAAATTCCCGAGCGCACGTTCTGTCCTTCGAGCTGTGTCAGGCCTGCGGGGTTGTAGTGAACGGCGGATGCATTGTCGGCCGTGGCGGCGAACGCCTCACCGCGCGCCGCCGCGAAGGCGTCTTGGCTAACCAAACGAAATCCATTGCCCATCAGGACGGACGGCACCCCTGTTAGCATAACAATTAAAGAATTCTTAAGGAAAGTCATCGGCGTCAATTACACGTTTTTTTCCCGGAAGGACACAAAACTCCCCGCAATGGCGGAGATTTCACCAGTTCGGGGACATTCGCTGATAATAAATCGTTGCGAATTCTAAACAAAGTTTGATAATTGCGCCGCCCCGGATAGTCAACCAGGGCATTAATTTAAAAAATTAGGCGATGAGCGCGTTTCGATCAGCCATACTCCTGCTGGCGACAGCCATTTTTTTCAATTTAACAGCTCCACGGGCGACTGCCGGTTTTAGCGCGGTCTATGCGTTCGGCGATGGCGTTTGCACGACCACGGGCAACAACAGTTCGACTCCGTCCCTCTATTCCGGGAACCGCTACTGCAACGGCCCCGTTTTCATCGAGGAACTCACCGCTTGGCAGGGAGTGAACTATGTCGCATCCCGTAACAAATCCTACTTCGGCCATGACAGCGACGAACTCAAGACCAACATCGATGCGTTTGATCCTCCCGGCAACGTCGCAACGTCGCTGTTCGTCGTATGGGTGGCCAATGCGGATTTCGTGGAATTTTCACAGATCAATACCCCGCCTTACGATGACAGCGACAAGCCGGCGTGGACCGAATTCATCGAAGCTTCCGTCACCCGTCACAAGCAGTCGCTAACCAAGCTCTACAACAAAGGCGTCCGGGTTCTGGTGATGCCCAACGCAGTGGATATCTCGGCCATTCCGGCCTATCAGCTTAGTAACAGTTTCCTCCGCCAGCGGGCCGTGCAATTCAATGCCTTGTTCAAATCGGAAATGATGGACCTGGCGGCAACCAAGCCGGGCCTCATACTCTATCTGCCGGATACCTTCAAGTTTTTCGAGGATGTCCTGGCCGATCCATCCGCATTCGGAATGATCAATCCCCAGGTCAACGGCCACAGCATCGACGCCATCAGCCATCTCGGGAGCCCCAGCCTAACCGGACCCGGAGCCGATTACGTTTTCTGGGACTACATCCATCCAACCGCGAAATTCCAGGCCAAGCTGTCGAATCTTATCGAAGACCTGATCGGAGACGCACCCGCCGTCACCACGCATCCTCAGTCTAAAACCATCAACAGCGGGAGCACCACCAGCCTGACCGTGGCGTTTTCCGGCAACTCCAATTCCATCCAGTGGTATCGCGGAGCCGCGGGAGTCACCAGCAATCCCGTGTCCGGCGCGACCTCCGCCTCGTTCGCCACCCCGGCTCTAACGGCCAATGCCAATTACTGGGCCCGCGCCACCAACGTGCTGGGTTCGGCCGATTCAAACGTCGCCACGATCACCGTCCGGATTCCACCCGCCATCACCAATCAGCCCGCATCCGTCACCATCGGCAGCGGCTCCACGGCGACGCTCCAAGTCACGGCTTCCGGCACCTCGCCCACCTTCCAATGGTACCGCGGAAACACCGGAGTCACCACCAACCCGGTGTCCGGAGCCACCGGTGCCACTTTCACCAGCCCGGTACTGACATCCACCACCACTTACTGGGTCCGTGCCTCCAACCTCGCCGGCACCGCCGACTCGAACGCGGCCATCGCCACGGTCACCCCGCCTTTCGCTGTCTGGCAGAACAACCAATTCACGGCGGGACAACTGGCGGATCCCCTTGTTTCCGGGCCCGGTGCCGATCCCGATGGCGACGGACTGACCAATGATCAGGAATATCTCTTCGGGCTCCTGCCGCTGGCCGGCAATCCGTCGCCGTCGCCGACCGCCACTCTATCAGGCAGCCAGATTTCCCTGACTTTCACCGCCAGACTCGCCACCGGTCCCGGCTACACCGGACTCACCCGCCGCTACACACTCGAATCCGCCGATGCTCCCGGTGCCACGGCATGGACTCCTATCACCGGCTATACAAACATCGCGGGGAACAACCAGACCGTCACTTACACCGCCACGGCCAACGGAACGCACAAGTTCTATCGCCTCGGCGTCCGTGTGGCCCCCTGATGAATGCCACTGTAGCCGTGCCGGGATGCGTTTGATTTGCCGTTGAGCCGCCCGTTTTTCCACTCTTTTCTCCAGCTCGCCGAAAAGTAACCATTTTTAAACCATCGACACTTTGCATTCCCGCAGGATTCACGCTACCTAGTGCTTCGTTGTAACGAAGGTGCATGCCTTGGTTTCATCGAAAAATCCCGGTTCCCATGAGTCCCCGCCGTCCGCTTTTCCTCGTATCCGTTTTAGGCCCCGCCGTGCAGGCCGAGGTTCCACCGCAGCTTTACGAATACAGCTATCAGTTCTATCAGGAGGAGGACGGGCGCATCGAGGTGGAAGCCCATTACCTGCGGGGCAAAATCGACATCACCGACTCCACGTCGTTGCGCTTCCAATGGCTCCATGATGCGATCAGCGGGGCCTCGCCTACCGGCGCGTTGCCGGGCAATTCCCAGCCGTTCCTCTCGGATGTGGAGGATGTCCGCACCGGCATCCTCGGAGCGATCGCCCACCAGTTCGGCGACCATCGTGTGGAGCTGGAAATCGCGAGAAGTACGGAAGATGACTACGATTCCAACGGCATCGCCTTGAGCGACAAGCTGGAACTGAACCAGAAAAACACCACGTTGTCGTATGGTTTCAACTATCTCGATGACTCAGTGAAGGTCCGGGGCCTGGGCAACCACGAGAAGAACAGCTATGACTTTTTCACCGGAGTCAGCCAGGTCATCGACAAGAACACCGTCATAACGGCCAATCTAACACTTGGTTATAGCGACGGATATCTCAACGATCCCTACAAGGTCGTCCAACGGGACGAAGTGGTTTCCGTGCCGGATGGACTGGGTGGCTTCATCGATGTTCCCGTGGTCAACATTTACCGCGAGAACCGCCCCGACCACCGCTTCCGCCAGGTATTGCAACTCGAAGCCACCCGCTACTTCGAACCCGCGGAGGGAGCGCTCGACGTGACACTGAGACTCTCCAATGACGACTACGGCATTTTCTCCGAAACCCTGCAGGTCGAGTGGCGGCAGGCGGTTGGAGAAAATTTCCAGGTCGTACCGTTCATCCGACTCTATCATCAGAATGCGGCCGACTTTTTCGTCAATACGCTCAACAACGTGCCGGTCACGACCCCGTCGCCGGATCCCGACGGCAGCGGGCCGAACTACTCGGCGGACTACCGCCTATCCTCCTTCAACGCTTACAGCGCCGGGCTACGATTGTCCTATCAGTTCAACGAAACCTTCGAAATCGCCGCCGCTTACGAGCGCTATGTGATGAATGGCAGCGGCGGAAGCTCGGATCAATCACCTGGGCAGGCCTACCCCAGCGCCAACATCTGGACCATCGGCGTCAGCGCGGAATTTTAATCCATGAAAACCCCTTCTCCAGCCATGCCGCTTCCAGCGGATGCCCAAGGCGTCCGCCATTTGGAGTTCAAGGCGCTCGGCACGAACTGCTCGATCAAGTTCCGCCTAACGGACGACCGTGCGGCACTCGCCTTCGCCGCGGACGCGCTGGGATGGATCGGGAAATTCGAGGCGAAATTCTCCCGCTTCCATCCGGACTCCATCGTTTCCAGGGTCAATGCCGCAGCCGGTGGCGGCTGGGTGGAAATCGATGACGAAATGGAGCACATGCTCAAGCTCGCCGACGACCTCCACCGCCGCACCAATGGGATTCTCGATCCGACGCTGCTCCCCCTGCAACGGATCTGGGATTGGAAAACCGTTCATATCAAGCTTCCCTCCACAACCGAAGTGAAAGCGGCTCTCGCGCTAACAGGGTGGAACAAGGTCCAACGCCTCCCGGGTGCCGTCTGCCTGCCGGAAGAAGGAATGGGACTGGATTTCGGCGGATTCGGAAAAGAATACGCCGTGGATTTCCTCGCCCGGATGGCCCGCCAATGCGGCATCACCGATGCACTGATCGATCTCGGGCGCGACATTTCCGCCCTCGGAGGAAACGGCAGGCATCCTTTCTGGCACATCGGCATCGAGGACGGCAACCATCCCGGCCACTGCTGGGGCGGACTTGCTGTTAGCGACCACGCCGTCTCCGCCTCCGGTGACTACGCGCGCTTCTTCACCCACCAGGGAGTGCGCTACGGCCACATCCTCGATCCCCGCACCGGCTGGCCTGTTAGCAACGGCATGCGCGCCGTCACCGTCGTCGCCCCTTCCTGTCTCGAAGCCGGAGTCTACAGCACCGCCGTCTTCGTCCTCGGTCCGAAGGAGGGACTCCACCTCGCTTCCCTGGCACGCGGCGTCGAGGTCTGCGCCCAATCCGAGTCCGGCATCGAAGGCTCACGTGCTTTCGGTAAATGGCTGGTCAAAGCCGCTTGATTTACGATCCAACACCAATCCAAATCCCATGAAATCCATCATCACCATCCTCGCCTGCTCCACGCTTTTTCTATCAGCCGGTGAACCGGCAAAAGTCGGCCAAGCGCTGCCCAAGCTTTCGAAACTCCTGCCGGGAGCCGGCATTCCCAATACAACAGGCAAGGTCGTCCTCGTCGATTTCTGGGCATCCTGGTGCGGCCCTTGCAAGGCGTCGTTCCCGGCTTTCAACCGGCTGCACGCGAAGTATGCCTCCAAGGGGCTCGTGATCATCGGCGTGGGCGTTGATGATGACGCCGCGAAATACAAGGAGTTCGCCGGCAAGATGGGCGCGAAATTCCCCATCGCCCACGACTCCGCCCACAAGGTCGCTGAATTTTTGAATCCGCCCTCCATGCCCACCAGCTACCTCGCCGACCGCAAGGGCGTGATCCGCTATGTGCACACCGGATTCCACGGCGCGAAGACCGAGGCGGAATACACCGCCGAAATCGAAGCGCTCCTTGCCGGAAAAAGAGCCTAACCGAAGTCAATCCCTCATGATCCTTCCATTCCATCTTGCCACGTCCGCCATCCTGCTGGCAGCACTGGGGGCCTGCTCCCCCGCACTCGTCCGGGTGAAACCCTACGAGCGCGGCAACCTTGCCAAGCCCGTCATGGCGGAAAGCATGAATCCGCTCCATCAGGCGATGACCGATCATGCCTATTTCTCGCGCGAAGCCAGCTTCGGCGGTGGAGGCGTGGGCGGTGGAGGCTGCGGTTGCAACTGATTTCCGGTCCTCCCGCACTTCTAACATGATTCTTATGTTTCGATTTGCTCCATTCCTGAGAAACCGCGCCTGCTTCACGCGGCACGGCCCGCCATTGCCCTAGTTCACACGCGTTCCGCTTCTGTCACGGCAATTCCCGGAATCCCGGGTTCGGGATTTTCCTGAACCTCATCAAATCACCGGACGTACCCTCGTGCCCTTTTGCTTGCTCCTTACACCGCATCTCCAACCACCCGCCTGCCATGTCCCTGTTATCCCGTTCATTCGTCAAAAGCCGTGTCATCACCTCACGGCTCAGTTCACTGCTGCTGCTCTTCCAACGGACGCCGCTGATCCAGATGATTTTCCCGGAAGCCCGTATCCTCGGCGGAGCGGGTGTCGGCGAAATCACGACTTGGGCCATCGCGACCGTCATCGGGCTTGGTGCCTATGACAGAGTCGCCGGGGCCACCACGATCACCCAGATTCTGCCGAACGCCGGTTCAACGACCGTCCCCGCGACCAATGGCAGCGCCTTGTCCTTCATCTTCCAGGTGACCGGCGCACCGAGTACCGCCAAGAGCTGGTCGGTGACGGGCACCCTGCCTAACGGACTGGTTCATGCCAATGCGACGAACAGCTCGACCAATTCGATCTCCGGAGTCCCCACACAAACCGGCAGTTTCCCGATCACGGTCAGAGCATGGGAAAAATCCAACCAGTCGGGCGGATCCTCCAGCAAGAGTTTCAACATCAAAGTGGTCGCCGGGGCATCCACCCCACCCATCATTGATGCCTCTCCCGCCTCTGTCACCATCAACAGCGGAAGCACCACCACTTTGACCGTTGCCGCGTCCGGCAGGCCCGCGCCGACGTTCCAATGGTACGCGGGTGCTTCCAGCGCGACTAACAGCCCCGTGTCCGGAGCCACGTCGGCATCGTTCAAGACACCGGCACTCACGGCGGCCACCAGCTATTGGGTGCGCGCCACCAATGCCGCGGGCACCGCCGACTCCCAAACGGCGATCATCACTCTGCTCATCCCGCCTGCGATCACCAACCAGCCTTCCTCCCTAACCGTCAAGAAAGGCGGCAAAGTCACTCTCAGGGTCAGCGCCACGGGCAGCTCGCTTAAATACCAATGGTACCAAGGAAAAGCCGGCATCACCACGACTCCGGTGATCGGCGCGAAATCACCCGCGTTCACCACTCCGGCGATCAAGGCTCCAACCAGCTACTGGGTCCGCATCACCAATGCCGTCGGGCGGGTGAACTCCAAAGCCGCGTTTATCACCCTTCTCAGGCCCGGGGCCATCCGCCCCACCGCCCCAGCCCTTGTGAATAGCGATCCATTCACAGCTTGGAGACAAAGTCGGTTCACCATTGCTCAGCTTGCCGATCCAACGGTGTCGGATCCTGACGCCGATCCCGATGGCGACGGCATCACCAACCGAGAGGAATACATTCACGGCCTCCTGCCGTTGGCCAGCGATCTCCCGCCCGCGCCCGGCATCATGCTCACTGGCGCCAGAATCTCGCTGGGGTTCACCGCCAGGGCAGCGATCGGCCCCGGTTACGCCGGGCTCACCCGCCACTATGCCATCGAAGTCGCGGATACCCCCGAAGTTATTTCCTGGAAGGATCTATCAGGCTATTCCGACATCCTCGGCGAAGGCCAAACCGTCACTTGCTCCACGCTCGCAAGCGGACCCAGCCGTTTCTACCGCCTCAGAGTCTGGTTAAAGCCGTGACCGGGAAATTCTCCGTCGCTACGACGCCAGTCCGCGGCATTATAAAATGCAAGGGCCGGTCTCCCCACCGTGGGAAGACCGGCCCCGTTAGCGACTGCAATCCCTTGAGCCGCGGGGAACTACTAACTGCCATGTTCAATCCCGTCAAGCTACCCGAAATGGGGAGGGGGCCGCCTTCACTCCCTCCCCGGTCCGGTCCATGCGGATAACCCTTTATCTATCAGTGATCCTGATGAGTCGAACAGGATTTTCACGTCCGGCACGGTGCCGAAAAAAAATTCAGTTCCTGTGATTCGCTAGAAATTCGCCCGTCGGGCAATTTGCAACACAATGCTGCTAGGAGGTTTGAAATCGATTCCGGTTACTGTTATCCTGGTGGATCCATATCGGATACCTCGGAGCTTTCATCGCTGGAAAGACCGCAAAGCTGAGTCCTTCAGAATCCCAGCGTGATGGGTTCCACGCTCCGATTACTGGAAAGCGGCGGGCTGGCGGCCACGGAGATAGTCGGCGGCGGACATGCGGCGGCTGCCGTCAGGCTGGACCGCGGCCAGGCGGAGGGCGGAGGTGCCGCAGCCGACGGTGAGGTGGCCGTCGATGATGGAAATTTCGCCAGGTGACAGGTTTACGTCGGTGACGGTGGCGGGCGGGAAGATTTTCAGGCGCTTTTCCTTTCCGCCTTCGATGGCGACGGTGTAGGTGCCGGGCCAGGGATCGTAGGCGCGGATGCGCCGTTCGAGGGCGGCGGCGTCCTGTGACCAGTCGAGTTTGCCATGGTCGCGTTCGAGTTTGGAGATGTAGCTGGAGGCGGCGTCGTCCTGCGCGATGCGGGGGGCGGTGCCGTCGGCTAGCTTTGCCAGGGCTTCGGCGAGCACGGATGGTGATAGATCGGCGAGGCGGTCATGGAGGGAGCCGCCGGTTTCGTCCGGAGCGATGGCGATGGATTTTGAAACGATCATGTCGCCGGCATCGAGTGCGCGGACGACGTGCATGGCGGTGATGCCGGTCTCGGCGTCGCCGGCGTCGATGGCGGCCTGGATGCAGGCGGCGCCGCGGTATTTCGGCAGGAGCGAGGCATGGAGATTGATGATGGCCCGGCTGGCGAGGTGGAGGATGTTGTCCCGCAGGATCTGGCCATAGGCCATGACGACGAGGATCTCCGGATCGAGTGCGGCGAGTTCCTCCGTGATGTCGCCGATTTTCTCCGGCTGATAGACGGGAATGCCAGCGGCGAGCGCCTCGACCTTGATGGCGGGCGGGGTCATCGTCTGGTGACGGCCTGTCGGTTTGTCCGGCTGGGTGACAAGGGCAAGCGGACGCGGTCCGTTTTCCAATAAATGACGGAATGAGGGCAGCGCAATGTCGCCGGTGGCGATGAAGATGAGTCGCATGGAGGAAATCAGGATTTCGCCGAGGCCAGGAAGACGACAAAAGGAACCAGCAGGGCGACATCCGCGAGGACACGCAGCGCATCCATCCGGAAGCGGGCGCGGTTCCGGTTGAGGATGTGCAGCAGGGCGGCTCCGGTTAGGATGGCGTAGTAGAACGGCCGGGTGGTGAGCTCGTGGTCCTGAGCGGCGAAGACCAGCGCCGCCGCGCCTAACAAGATCAGCGGCAGGGTGAGCGCCAGCTCGTCGGTGGCTTTGATTTCAGGATCGGACGAGCGGTTGGCATGTTCCCAGAGGTCGATGGCGGAGATGTTGAGAATGCAGAGGACGGCGAAACAGACAAGTTGCCGCGAGCCCATGAAATCCCAGAAGTCGAAACTGGTGTAGGCGTAGGCGATCATCGAAGTGCCGTAGGCAAAGGAGAGTCCAGCGAGGATGTTTTTGCCGTGCGGAATTTCATTCGGCCCCTTGTCGGTGAACACCGAGAGGATGAAAAAGCCCGCAACCATCAGACCGCCGATGATGGCGTAGCCGATGTAGCCGTTGGAACCTAACACAATTCCATAAATGGCGAACGGCAGGCGCGTGACGACCAGGATGATCGCAACCACCGCCGCAGCGATGACTCCCCGGAGGAATGCCCGCTGGTGCCTGCGGTGGAACTCGTGGCGGGCTTCCAATTTCAGCGAGTCCCCCCCGTCCAAAGTGGCGTCCAAAAGGCGGTCGGTGACGTAGATGACCCAGACGACCAGGCCGAGCGAGAAATAGGCGGCCCACGGCAGGTAGTCGACCCGCCAGGTTTTCGCAAACATGTAGAGCCAAGCGACCGCGACGAGCGGAGCATCCAGGCTCAGCAAGTTGGGAATGAGCCACAAGGGCTTACGCTGCTCGGAAGGCACGACGGGCGGAACATCCGCGACCGATGGATTGAAGGCAAGCGTGCATTGACTTGAAAACCCCGGTTTCAAGCCAGTCCGACGGCCTTGCGAACCCGGGCGAGGACTTTGCCGGCCTCTTCGCGAGCCCGCAGCGCGCCATCGGCGAGGACCTGATCGACATAGCCGGGGTCGGCGAGAATTTCCGCACGGCGGGCGCGCATGGCGGCGAAATAGTCCCAGTAGGCTTCGGCGAGCCGCTTCTTGAAATCGCCGTAACCCATGCCGCCTTTTTCGTGATCGGCGATCATGGTGGCGTAGTCGGCGGGGCTGGCGAAGAGTTTGTAAAGCGCGAGGATGGTGGAGCCTTCCGTCGGCTTCGGGTCTTCCACCGGAGTCGAGTCGGTGGTGATTTTCATGATGAGCTTCTTGAGGGGCTTTTCCTCGCCGAAGATGGGAAGCGTGTTGTGATAGCTCTTGCTCATTTTCCGGCCGTCGAGGCCGAGAATGATCGCGGTATCGTCGCGGATGATCGGCTCCGGCAGGATGACCGTGCCCTCGCCATACGCTTCGTTCAGCTTCACCGCGAGGTCACGGGTGACCTCGACGTGCTGCTTCTGGTCCTTGCCGACAGGGACTTTGTTGGAATCGTACATCAGGATGTCCGCGGCCATCAGCGCGGGATAGGCGAAGAGCGCGTGGTTTGGCGAAATGCCGTTGGCAATCTTGTCCTTGTACGAATGGCATTTTTCCAACAGGCTCATCGGACAAACGGTGGAAAGGATCCACGCGAGTTCGTTGACCTCGGGCACGGCGCTCTGACGGAAGAAAACGGCTCGCGACGGATCGAGCCCGCATGCAAGGAAATCGACGGCGAGTTCGCGGACATTTTCGCGCAGCGCGGCCGGGTCCTGCGACGAGGTCATCGCGTGGTAGTCCGCGATGAAATAGAACGCCTCGCCCTGCTCCTGAAGGTGGACGGCAGGCTCCATCGCGCCGAAGAAATTGCCGACGTGAAGTTTTCCGCTGGGCTGGAGACCGGTGAGGATGCGCATGGCGCGGAGTGTGGATTCCGCGCGGGGAGGCGGTCAAGAAATAGGACTTCGGGGATGGAGATGGTTGATTTCAGCATTTGTAAAATCGGCCCGATCGCCCCTTGCGCCGGGCAGGTCCGGGACTGCGTGCGGATTTCCTCCGCCTTTTGGAGATTGCGGAAAGGAAGTTTCTCTAGCAGCGTAGCGGAAGACATAACAGCCATGAAAATCCTTCCCTTGGTTTCAATCGTCACGCTGGCGGGTTCCATGATTCCTGTCCCATGCCTGGCCACAGTGGTCGGAACCGCCACCGTGGAGCAACCGGTGAACCTCGGAACGAAATCGGACCCGGCAAAAATCCCCCTGGGTCGCGTCGGGGTGATCAGCAACCACGACTACGGCATCTACCGGATGATCGGCGAAGCCCGGCCCTGCCCCGACGGCGCGATGCGCTGGGAGGGCGGCTCGGAGCTTGACCAGAATTTGGCCAGCGTCTTCGGCATTTCGGTGGAAGCGGAGGATCCGACACAAATCACGGCATTTCCAGTAACCCTGCGGGTGAAGCCATGGAAGCCGCCTGGTTACAGTCCCTACACGAAGGATCAGGTTCTGGCCGCCACGCTCTGGTGCCTGCTCCGCAGCACCGGTGGCACGCCGGAAAATCCTCTCGATGTCCGGGTGGTCGCAGAGGGACCGGATGACAAACTGCTGGAGTCAAAATACTCGGGAAAATACGTCACCCGACCCGGCAGAGAGGAAGATGAGATACCGCCGGTGAAGGTGGCCGGAACCCTGCTAGAAGAAGATGTCCGGGGAATCACGTCGGTGGTGTTTCCCGATGTCACTCGGAAGGAACCATTCGTCCCGCACCCCCCCGGTATGATCATCCTGGAAACCGGAGGTGACGGAGATCCAGGATGGCATGTGCTCCCCGTCTGGGGAAACGGACATGACGATGGCGACTTCCTCCGGCTCAACAGTTGGTCGGCGGCCATGTGTTATTCGAGCTACCGCTCAAGAGGCGTCACTCAGGCCAACTCGTTTCTCGCCGGAGGCGGTGCGGTTGAAGTCACGGCAAAACGGGAAGACGGGGCCGACACGGTTTCTCTCAGCTACCCCCGCGTGAACCAGGAAACGCTGGCGGCCAACATCCTCGCACTCGTGATCTCGGCACAGCCGACCGAAGCCAGACCTCTCACATTTTCGTTCACCGTCGAGGAATCCGGCATCGCCAACTACCCTGCGTTCCGGGACGCGGCAGGCTGGAAGGAAATCCGGCATGACACCCCTCATTCGTCCCACTTCAAGCTGGAATGTGAGTTCGTGTGGGATGCCTCCGCGAGCAAGCTGACAAAGGGATCCGTCCCATTGGTCCAGGCGCAGGGCCGCGGTTGGATCGCGCGGAATCCCGAGCAGGAAAAGCCTAGCGACGGAGTGGAAATCAAATTGCCGGAACCGTAAAAACCGGATCAAGCGGATGAAATCCGCGATGGATGCCGGGGGACTATCAGGCAGATTTGTCAACTCTCCGAAAACAAGGCGTCCACCATTTCCAGGCATTTTTCCCCCGGCATCACGCCGAGGTTCATCTGGTTCATGACATAGGCGAAGGAAATGCCGGATAGAGGATCGCCAAATGCGTGGCTGCCGCCCGCGCCGGGGTGGCCGAAGGCGGAAATGGACGGGCCGTAGATGCTGCGGATTTTTTTCCCGGAGTCATCGAGCGGGTCAAGTTGGGCACCGCACGTGAAGACGGTGGGCCGGAGCAGGACACGGTCATCCGCTGAGGAAACCGGTGTCGCCAAAGCGTGTCTGACGGCGGCGGAGAGCGGGCTCGCGATGGCACCCATCGCCGCCTGATAGAGTTTCCCCAGCGCCGATGCCGTCCCCACTCCGCCGAGCGCCGGGAGTCCGGCGGACCAGACGGCCGGATCATTCATGTCCTGGATGGAGCGGATTCCGGAGGGCGATGAAAACGCCTTGCGGGTGAACGTCCCTTCCGTGGTCATCTGCTGATAGAAAAAATCCTCCTGTGTCGGCTTGCCAGCCTTTCCCGGATAGAGCCGGGCGACGCGCGGCCACTCGGATTCCGGCAGGCCGATCCAGAAATCCAGTTCGAGCGGATCCGCGATTTTCTCGCGCCAGCATTCGCCGAGGCTCGTTCCAGTTAGACGGAAGACGGGTTCCTCCACCAACGCACCGAAAGTCCGCGGATGATAGCCGTGGCCCTGCCCGAGGAGCCAAGCCGGGACTTGGGATTCGATGGCGGCGACCACCGCCGCATGGTCGAAGATGGCCGGTTTTTCATCCAGCCCGGCGAGACCGCATTGGTGCGAGAGCAGGTGGGAAAACCGCGCGTCCGCCACGGGAAATGCGGGCCAGACCTCGCGGACCGGCGTGGCGGCTGATAGACCGCGGGTTTCGAGCGCCACCAGCAAGGTCGCCGCCGACGGCACCTTGGTCGCCGAATACACAGGCACCAGGGTCTTCTCCGTCCATGGCCGCGCCATTTCCTTCTCACACCAGCCGTGGCCTTCAGAAACCAGTTCGCTGCCATTCCACCAGATGCTGACCGACGCGCCGAGCTCGCCCCGTTCGCGGAAATTCCGCTCGAAGACTTCGAGCACCTTGCCTAACACCGATGGACTTGCCGCCATGCGGTTATGTGTCCGATGCGGGTTTGCCACGCAATCCCGAACTGCTTTCCAAAATCAAGCCACTCTCCTGCTTTGCCCGGTGCGCCGACCATTCCTCGACCAACCGGAACGCCACCGCGAGCATCGTCGGCCCCATGAAAACCCCGACCAGCCCGAAAGCCAGCGCGCCGCCGATCACGCCGCAGAAGATCAGTACGAACGGCATCTTGCTGCCCTGGCTGATCAGATAGGGACGCAGGAAATTATCCACCATGCTCACCCCTAGGCCGCCCCAAAGCAGCATGAAAATCCCCATCCCGGGTTTGTCCTGGGCGAACAACCAGAACGACGCAGGCAGCCAGATCAACGGCGGACCGAAGGGAATCACCGCGAAAAAGAACGTCAGCACCGAAAGCAGCACCGCCCCCGGCAGGCCCGCGATCCAGAACCCGAGTCCGGCAACCAGCGCCTGGGCGATCGCTGTTCCCAAGATCCCGTAAATCACTCCGCGCACCGTGCCACCTGCGACCTTGATCAAATGCTGGCCACGCTCGCCCGCCAGCCGCTCGACCGCAACGGCAAGCCGCTCTGACAAAACCGGCGCATCCCGCAACAGAAAAAATGCCAGGAACGCACTCAACACCACCTGCGTCACCCCCGCCCAAACCGCGAGACCCAAGGCGATCAGCCAGGTCCGTGCCCAAACCAGGAACTGTCCTAACAGAACAACGACATGCGCAGAAGCCGGCTTCTTCTCGCCTTCCGGTTTCTCATCCGCGACCTCCGTCGTCGGTGGAGGCGCGTCCTTCACGATCAATCCGTCGTCGCTTTCGATCACGATCTTCGGTCTTGGCGGCGTGATCTTCACTTCCTTCTCAAGCTGATCCATCCAACGGTTCCGGTCCTCCGCGAAATTCGCCCAATACCCGGCAAGCTGATCACCGACGATGGGCACGTCATCCACCCACTTCGGTGCCATCTCGGGAGCCGCCATCAGCCATTTCTTGGTGGCTTCCGCCAGATCCTTGCCGTCTTGGGCGATGCTGAAACCGATCAGCACAATCGGCCCGGCGAGGATGATCGTGAGCGTCAGCGTGACAAAACACGCCGCCAACGTCCGCGACCCACGGAAAAAACGAGTAAAACTCCGTTGCAGCGGATGCAGCGAATACGCGAGGATGATCGCCCACATCAGCGCGGTCATGAACGGCCGGAGAACGAAAAAGCACCCGATCAAAAGCAGCAACAGCGCCACTCCGCCCAGCAGAGGCTCGATCTTAAAGGTTTTGTTCGTTTCCTTCGACTCCATTGACTGCGCCGACGCTAATCAGCTTTTCCGTCAATCGCCAGCGAGTTTCGTGACGATTTTTCAGGCTCAAATGACGGCCCGCCGGAAGACTGCGGAAATCGCGTCACGCCATGGCGAGGAGTTCTCCCTCGGGATGGAAAAGCACCTCGGGCATGTGATCCACCGATTCGATGATCCAGTCGGGTCGATAAGCATAATGATGGAGATCCTCGACGCGGGTGTGGCCGCTGAGGACGAGGACCGTCTGATAGCCCATGCCGACGCCGCCAAGGATGTCGGTGGACAAGGTGTCCCCCACCATCACCGTCTCGGCGGACCTCACGCCGAGTTCGTTCTGGGCCATGCGCATCATCACTCCGCTGGGCTTGCCGACCGAAAATGCCTCGCGGCCGGTAGCGCGCTCGATCATGGCCACGATGGCTCCGCAACCAGGACGGATCCCGGCATCGGTCGGACAAGTCGCGTCCGGATTAGTCGCGATCAAACGCGCGCCTTTTTCCACCAGACGAACTCCGCGTTCGATCATCTCAAACGTGAGAGTGCGCCCTTCACCCACAACCACATAGTCCGCGTCGTCATCGACAATGGTGTATCCGTTGTGATGCAGCGCGGCGGAGAGTCCGTTCTCGCCAATGACGAAAGCGGTACCTCCCGGTTTCTGATGGGCGAGGAAACGGGCGGTGGCCATGGCGCAGGTAAACACGTCGTCCTCCTCCGCAGGCACACCCAGACGACGCAATTTCAACGCCACATCCCGGCGCGTTCGCTGAGAGTTGTTAGTAAGGAACCGGAAGGGAATGCCCTCACGGCGCAACCGCGCTACAAATCGATCGGCACCGGGAATGAGCTGGTTGCCGCGATAAATGACGCCATCCATGTCGAGTAGAAATCCAATTTTTTTCACTCCCGCATCCAAGCGTTTGGTGTGCCAGATCACCAGTCGCTAGGTATGGACAAGGCGGACAAACGCAGCGCGGGCGTGGAGGATGCGGGAAATGGAAGAGGTTATGGAGATGCGACTCCCAAAACAGGACCCCATGAAAAATCCATCGCGAAAAGACAACAACAATGAAGGCAATTCCTTCGTCAGGCAGCATCGATCTAACTGTTTTTTGGAATTGCAGGCAATTGCATCCACCCGCACGCCTGTTTGCCGAAAAAGGTGAGGATCCTTTCGGCCCTCGTGACAAAAACATCTCGATACAGCGGAGATGTTGCTGAAATTGGTTGTCGCCGGAAACGATGACAGATTCTGAATGAATCCGGCCGAAGCATTCAAAACCTTGTGGGATTTAAGGGAAAATCGCCCTCGGAAATGGCAGCGTTGTCAGTCTAACAATTTCCCGGCCTCCAACCAAGTATACGGCCTGTTTGCTTCATCTCCCCTGAGATCGCCCTTGCTTTACCTGACAGCACACCGCGCCGGGATGTGGACAGGAAATTTCGGAAAATCCGATCAAGCCTTCCAGACCGGAACCATTCTGGAACTACGGATTTTGCGGTCCTTTGTGGCGAGCGGCAACTTGAGGCAGCGCGCGGTAGCGACGATCAACCGGTCCGCCGGGTCCCGATGAAAGGCAGCGGGCAGACGGTTCATTTCAGCGACGATGGCGGGAGTGATCGGCTGGATTCTGACAGTCGCGGGTGATGCGGCGATGCGCAGCCATTCTTCGATCGATTCGCGGATCGTCACCCGCCCCATGTCCACAAGTGTTGCGAACTCCCAAAGGCTGATGTCGCTCAAGACCGGGCGATTCTCCGGTGATAGGGCGTCCAAGGCATCCCGCTCTCGCTGACTGAGCCCCGGGTCGCCAAGCATCCACCAGATCCAGATGTGGGTGTCCAAAACCGGTGCCGCAGTCATTTGAGTGCGTCGATTTCAGTTTCCTCAAGCGCAGGAGCGAAAGGATCGCCCGTGTATCCGCCAGTCCCGCGCAGGGCGAGCCAAGGCTTCGACGGCTTCTCAGCCACGACGCGTGCGACGGGTTTGCCGCGTTTTGAAATCACCAGATCCTGCCCGGACCTTTGAACTTCATCGAGCAACTGCAAGCACTTCGCCTTGAACTCCGTGGCAGTGATGGTTTTCATGTGACCAGTCTAAATGACCAGTCATCCAAGACAAGGAAGGATTTTGTGGTTCTGCTGCCCGGATCACCGTCGTTGGGATCACTCCTCCAACCACCCGCACGCCTGCTTCGCGTAGTAGGTGAGGATCATGTCCGCTCCGGCGCGTTTGATGGCGGTGAGGGATTCGAGGACGATGGCTTTTTCATCGAGCCAGCCACCGGCGGCGGCGCTCTTGAGCATGAGGTACTCGCCGCTGACCTGATAGGCGGCGACGGGGAGCGTGGTGGTCTCGCGGACCCGGGCGATGATGTCGAGGTAGAGACCGGCGGGTTTCACCATCAGCATGTCCGCGCCCTCCGCCTCGTCGAGCAGGGTCTCGCGGATGGACTCGCGCGAGTTGGCGGGATCCATCTGATAGGTTTTCTTGTCGCCGTCCTTGGGCGCGGAATCGAGCGCGCCGCGGAACGGACCGTAGAAGGCGGAGGCGTATTTCGCGGTGTAGCTGAGGATGGAGACCTTGGTGAAACCGGCGTCATCCAGCGCCTCGCGGATGGCGGCGACGCGGCCGTCCATCATGTCAGACGGCGAGACGATGTCGGCACCGGCGCGGGCGTGGCAGAGCGCTTGCTCGCAGAGGACGGCGACGGTTTCGTCGTTGAGAACATCCAGCTCCCCTCGCCCGTCGCGTTGGACGATGCCGTCGTGGCCGTCGGAGTTGTAGGGGTCGAGCGCGACATCGGTGATGACACAGAGAGTCGGATGCGCGGCCTTAAGGGCGCGGATGGCACGGGGAACGAGTCCGCTGTCGTTGTGGCATTCCTCGGCGAAAGGGGTTTTCAGTTCATCCCCGATTTTCGGGAAAAGCACGATGGCCGGAATGCCGAGCGCATGGGCTTCTCCCGCTTCCCTAACAAGGCTTTCCAGCGACCACCGAGTAACGCCGGGCATCGAGGCGATGGGCGTGTCCCCGGCATCCTCATGGAAAAATACCGGCAGGATGAAATCCGCGGGAGAAAGCGTGGTTTCACGAACCATCGAGCGGATGGCAGGCGTGCGGCGGTTGCGGCGGGGACGGCTCATGGGAAGAAGTTGAGAGTGGATGGTCGAGAGTTGAGAGTGAAGAAAGAAAGATGAAGAGTCTTTTTCCGACTCTCAACACTCAACTTTAGACTCTCAACTCACCCGCGATGGCAATCGCATTCGCCGCGGCGTATTCGCGGGCATGGGTGAGGCTGATCTGGATTTCGGTGATGCCGTTTTCGTTGGCGAAATCGGCGGCGGCACCTTGGAGGAGGAGTTTGGGAGCACCGGCCGGATCGCGGGTGATTTCGAGGTCGAGCCATCCGGCCTGGCCGCCGATGCCGGTGCCGAGGGCTTTGGAAACAGCCTCCTTGGCGGCGAAGCGGGCCGCGTAGTGGAGGGCGGGCTTGTTCTGGGCCTCGCAATAACTCCGCTCGCTCGCGGTGAACAATTTCGTTAGAAATGGCTCGCCATGGCGCTCGATGGCGGACGCGATGCGCTCCACTTCCACCACGTCGATGCCGATGCCGAAGATGCGCATGATCAGCCGGGATAGTTGGCCATCAGGTCCTTCATTTCCCTCACCGCTGCGGTAAGGCCGACGCGGGTGGAACGGGCGATGATGCTGTGGCCGATGTTGAGTTCGGCGAGATGTGGGATCGTTAGAATCTGTGCGATATTGGTGTAATTGATGCCGTGGCCGGCGTTGACCTGGAGGCTGGGGTGGCCTGCCTTGGCGGCGGCGATGAGGCGGTCGAGTTCGACCTGGACGGCGTCGCCGGTGGCGTTGGCGAAGGCTCCGGTGTGGAGTTCGATCATGTCGGCGCAGGCCTCGCCGGCGGCTTCGACTTGTTTCAGATCGGGATCGATGAAAACGCTGACGCGGATGCCGGCGTCCTGAAGGCGGGCGATGACCATGCGGGTTTTGTCGAAACTGGCGAGCACGTTGAGGCCGCCTTCGGTGGTGATTTCCAGACGGTTTTCCGGGACAAGGCAGACAAACTCGGGCTTCAGCTTGAGCGCGATGCCGACCATCTCCTCGGTGACTCCCATTTCGAGATTGAGCGGGACTTTGATTTCCGAACGGATGCGGAAGGCGTCGGCATCCTGCATGTGGCGGCGGTCGGCGCGGACATGGATGGTGAGCGAATCCGCACCGCCGGCGAGGGCGTCTTGGCCGGCGACGACCGGGCAAGGTTCGGCGTTGGGCGAGTCCGGCGTTTTCGCGTAGCGCGCCTGACGCAGGGTGGCGATGTGGTCGATGTTGACTCCGAGAAGCAAGGGCATGGATGGAGATAGCGTCGCGAAACCCCGGCGGCAAGACTCTCTTGGATTCGGCGGAAACATGCGGTTTCAGTGCCGATTTGGTCACGGATGCGCATCCGCAAAAACAGTTGCCTCCCTGCCCTGCCGCGATAGCCTCGCCCTCCTATGATCATTGCACCGAAGATCCGTGGATTCATCTGCACCACCGCACATCCGGAAGGCTGCGCCAAGCATGTCGCCGAGCAAGTCGCCGTCGTCAAAAGCCGCGGGCTGATCGAAAACGGCCCGAAGAAGGTGCTCGTGATCGGCTCTTCCACGGGCTACGGGCTGTCCTCGCGAATCGCCGCTGCCTTCGGTTCAAATGCTGCGACCATCGGGGTGTTTTTCGAAAAACCCGCCGAAGCGGAGAAGTGCGGCACCGCCGGTTGGTACAACTCCGCCGCCTTTGAAAAGGAAGCCGCCGCTGCCGGACTTTACGCCCGCTCGTTCAATGGCGACGCGTTTTCCGATGCCGTGAAAGCGGATGTCATCGCCGCGATCAAGGCGGACCTCGGAAAAGTCGATCTCGTCGTTTACAGCCTCGCCTCCCCCCGCCGCACGGATCCGAAATCCGGCGAGGTTTACAAATCGGTGCTCAAGCCCGTCGGCGAGAGCTACACTAACAAGAATCTAAACACCACCAGCGGCGTCGTCAACGAAGTCACCATCGAGCCCGCCGAGGGCGACGACATCCAGCAAACCATCGCCGTCATGGGCGGGCAGGATTGGGAGCTGTGGATCGACGCGCTTGCGGAAGCCGGAGTCCTAGCAGATGGGGTGAAGACCGTCGCCTATTCCTACATCGGGCCCTCCGTCACCTGGCCGATTTATAAAAACGGCACCATCGGCAAGGCCAAGGAAGACCTCGAACGCGTCCAACGTGCCCTCGATGAAAAACTCGCCCCGCTCAACGGCAAGGCGTGGGTTTCCGTCAACAAGGCGCTCGTCACCCAAGCCAGCTCCGCCATCCCCGTCGTGCCGCTCTACATCTCGCTCCTTTACAAAGTCATGAAGGCCGACGGCACCCACGAGGACACCATCGAACAGATGGACCGCCTCCTCCGCGACCGCCTCTACAACGGTAATCCACAACCCGACGAAGCCGGCCGCATCCGCGTGGACGATTGGGAAATGGACGACAAGGTCCAGTCCCTTGTCGGTGAACGCTGGGAAATCGTCAACACTGATAATCTAGCGGAACTCGGCGATTTCGAAGGCTACCAGTCGAGCTTCCTCCGCCTCTTCGGCTTCGGTCTCAGCGGAGTTGATTACGCCGCCGACACCGACCCGAACGTCAGGGTTCCGTCATTGAAAGACTAACTGGATGACGGGATTCATCCAGCGCCAGCCGGATCTTATTCGCCAACTCCGACCTTGAGTTGGAGGAATTCCTTCGCTGCGTCGCCGACCGGATGGATCGAACGCAGCGTAACCGTTTCCTTCGGCTCGCCGGGGACGGGCACGACGGAATGCGTCACCACACCGGTCGGCGACCAAGTGCCCGCTGCCATCGCGGCTGAGCGCTGGCCGGAATAGGTGACGTCGGTGAGAGCCGCGTCTCCGGTGGGCCGGGTAAAGGTCAGAGTCAGATAGATTTCCTCACCGATCTCCACGGTGCCGGTCGCGGTTGCGGAGCCGTTGCCAACGTGCGGATCACGGCCGAACGCATATTCGAAGAGGTTGGTCATGCCGTCGTGATCGGGATCGGCGAACGGCTGGGCATCCGGCGAATCGGGATCCGCGAAGAAATAGCTCACCCATTCGTCATGGGTCGTCGGATAGGTCTTCGCGAGCAGCGTGAGGTTGTTGAGAGTGTATTGACTCCCCCAGATGGCCCCCGGACCCAGCACGGAATCAAACGATCCGCTGCGGGAACCAAAGGTCACGACCGGGAACACGGTGCCCGCAAGCGGCGCGTAGCCGTTTGCCAGCGATACGCGGAGGGTTCCCGCCAGAACGGCATCGCCGTTGATGTTGAGCTGGTCGAAGTCCGGTGTCGCCGCGTTGGTCCCACCGATGTCGAGGTTCAGGCGGCCAGCCGGAGATTGGGTGAAATTCCAGTGCAGCGGCGAGATCCCGAGCGGAGAACCGATGTTGAGCACGCCGTGGTTGGTGAGGCGGTTGCCCGAGGAGTAGTTGGTGAATGGCGCGTTGGTCATCACGTTGAAAACCCCGCCTTGAAGATTGATGAAGCTCGAATTCTGATAGCCTTGAAAATTTCCTGAGCCGCTCCAGGTCGCGACGCCCGCATTGTTGAGCACGCTGCCGCCGCCGATCTGTTTCTGATTGCCGCCGGTGAGCGAAAAGAGGCTTCCCGCCGCGATGTTCACGGTGTTGTGGACGGTTCCGCCGGTCCATTCGAAGACGCCGCCGGACTGGGTGGCGAGCGTTCCGTTGCCAGCGGTTCCTTCAGCGGTGTTGCCATACCAGTCGCCGACCGTCTCAAACGTGATGTTGTTCACCATCGCCGTTCCGGTTAGAACGAAATAGTGGCTGGAAAGGACGCGCGCCGGGGCAGCCCCAACCCGCGCGATGCTTCCGCCCGCCCGCAGATCCAGAGCGGTGTTGAATTGAAGCAGTCCCGAATCCGAACGGATCACACCGCTGTTGTTAAAGGCCCATTCGTCAATGTAGGTCGAGCCGCCGGACGTCGAGCTCTTGATGAAAAGCCCGCCGGTCTTGTTATTGAAAACATTTCCCGAGCTCCAGTTCGAGAACACATCGCCATCGGCCGTGGCGTCGAAGATCCCACCCGTCTCGTTGTTCAACGTTGAATTCTGATAGCCCCGCAGCAGTCCCTGTCTCCAGTTAATCCGGCCGAAGTTGGTGAAGACGCCAGCGGTGCCGATCTGTTTGACGTTGCCTGTTGTGAGCTCCAAGACGCTTCCGGCCGCAAGGGTGAAGGCACCGTTGATCTCGCCGCTGCTCCAGACGAACGGATGGGTCCCCGAGAAGCTGGCCGCATTGCCATTGAGCGTGCCGACCAACTCGGGATTTCCCGTCGAGGTTAGAGCCGCGTTCAGATTGGTGGTCCCGTTCAACAGTATCCGCCCCGCGCCACCGAATGCCGATGACGTGTTCAAGTTGAGGGTCGTGTTGAAATAGAGGGTGCCTTGCTGGCTTTGGATGGAACCGTTGTTATTCACCGTCCATTCGTCGATGTAAGACGAGAGTTCCGCCGAACCGGCGTTCTTCACGAAACTCGCTCCAGTTTCGTTGTTGAAGACGTTGCCGGTGCTCCAGTTGGAAAACACATCACCGTCTGTTAGCATCATGAACGAACTGCCCGCCTTGTTGTTCCAGGTGGAGTTCTGATAGCCCTGAAGCAGGCCGGGACCTTGCCAGGTGGCGGCTCCGGAGTTGTTGATCACCCCGCTGCCGGAAATCCGCTTCACCGCCCCGGTCGTGAGGTGGATCTGGCTGCCCGCCTTCAGATGGAACGTTCCGCCGATTTCACCGTCGCTCCAGTTGACAGTGCCCACCGCGGTGAACGATCCCGCCGGGGCACTGTTCAGGATGCCGCCTGCGATGTCCAAGGTCGTGGCACTGCTGCCGGCGTTGACCGGATTGACAGCGGTGACGGTACCACCGAGGAATTGCGTCCTGCCTGTTCCCTGGATCGCGGCGGTGGTGATCAGCGAATGGATTCCATTGGTGAACTGAAGCGTGCCGCCCGTCGCGGGAGCGAAAGTGCCGCCCGAAGTGCCGCCGCCGTTCAGGGCAAGCGCACCGCTGGAAACGGTCACAGTTCCGTTGTTGTCGAAGGCCCAGTCACAACGATTGTTCTCGGAGCCGCCCGTCTTCTGGAAACTGGCGCCCGTCATGTTAGCAAAAACGTTGCCTGTGCTGTAGTTGATCAAATCCGCATCCGACGTCGTCGTAAAGCTGGAACCCGGGCGATTGGTAAAGGTGGAATTCTGACGGCCTTCGAAATTACCGGGTCCGCTCCACGTCGCGTTGCCGAAATTGTTCAGCACTCCGCTGATGCCGATCGATTTTTGCGCGGGACCACTAAGGGTGAATGTCGATCCGGCGGTGATGCTGACCGTGTTGTAAACCGTCCCCGCCGTCCAATCGAACAGGCCGCCGCCGATGGTCGCGATCGTGCCGTCGCCGGCAGTGCCGGGAGCGGTGTTGCCCGACCAGTCCCCGGCGGCTTCAAACGCTATGTTGTTCACCGTGGTGGTTCCGGTGAGGACGAAGGAAGAGGTCGATCTAACTCTCGCTGCCGCCGCGCCGGTGCGGGAGATCGTGCCGCCGCCGTTCAGGTTCAATACCGTGTGGAAGCGCAGATTGCCCGTGTCGGACCGGATCACCCCGCTGTTGTTGAATGTCCATTCGTCGAGGAACGATTCGCTGTCAGGAACTGCGGATTTTCCGCTCTTGAGGAAGAGACCTCCCGCCTTGTTATTGAAAATGTTGCCGGTGCTCCAGTTCGAGAAGACGTCTCCGTCGGTGGTGACGTCGAACACTCCGCCAGCCTCGTTGTTCAGGGTGGAATTCTGATAGCCCCGCAACAGTCCCTGACTCCAATTGATTCGGCCGAAATTGGTGAAAACTCCAGCACTGCCGATTTGCTTGATGCTTCCTGTTGTTAGCTCCAGCACGCTTCCGGCCGCGAGGGTGAAGGCGCCGTTGATCTCGCCGTTGCTCCAGACGAACGGATGGGTGCCCGAGAAGCTCGCCGCGTTGCAGTTGAGAACGCCGACCAACTCGGGATTTCCCGTCGAGATCAGCGCCGTGTTCAAGTGGGTGGTCCCGTTCAGCAGGATCCGTCCCGCGCCACCGAATGCCGATGACGTGTTCAGGTTGAGGGTCGTGTTGAAATGAAGGGTGCCTTGCTGGCTCTGGACCGAGCCGTTATTGTTGAACGTCCACTCATCGATGTAGGACGACGAGTTTTCCGCGCCGGAGATCTTCGAGAATGTCGCGCCCGCCTCGTTGTTGAACACGTTGCCGGAGCTCCAGTTCGAGAAGACATCTCCATCGCCACTCATGATAAAGCTGGCACCGCTCTTGTTATTGAACGTGCTGTTCTGATAGCCGCCCAGCGTGCCGGCGGTCCAGATGACGGTGCCCTGGTTGTTCAGGACGCCGCCATTGCCGATCATTTTCTGGGTGTTTCCGGAAAGAGCGAAGACAACGCCCGGCTGCAGATTCACCACATCGTCCAGCGTCCCGCCACTCCAGACGCCGCTGTTGCGGATCGTCAGCGAGTGGCCCGCGTTATCGAAATCCAGCCCGCCGGTGGACATGTTGAATCCATGGACGATCCGCGGCACGGACGAACGCACGACATGGTTGAGGCCGATGTTCACGATGTCCTCGCTGCCGGGAATGCCGTTGGGCGACCAGTTGGCGGGATTGTCCCAGTAGAAATCATTATTGTTAGAAATGAGATCGGAGTGGCTGCCGGCCGTCCATTGATAGATCTGGTGGAAATCCACCGAAACCAGGGAGTCGGCCTGCGTGGTGTTGCCGGCCTTGTCAAAACTGAGGGCGATGAAATCATAATTTCCATTGGAAAGGGTGCTACCAGGGACGGGCAGCGTGTCATCGCAGGCCCAGCTACCGTCGACGGGATTGTAGCTGGACGAAAGATTGGCACTGAGCGGCTCGGCGATCCAGGTGCCGCCATCCCAGTAGAGGTTGTCGCCCAGGCGGCGGATGAACAGGACTACCCGCTCGATTCCCCCTTTGTCCGATGTCGTTCCGGAGAACGGATAGCCTGGCGACGTGATGGTTGATCCTGTGGCCGGCCCTGTGATGGCCACGGCGGGCGGCTGGTTGTCCACGGTGAAGAGGATGTTGTTCACCCCGCTCTGCGGCTGGGATCCCACCTCCGCGCTGTTAGCAGTGGAGACGCTCAGCGCGAACTGGCCGCTGCGCGCGTTCGCCCCGGCCGGGAGATTGGCGAGGGACCACGCCCCGCCGGCGTTCACCGGCGCATGCAGGGTTGTCTGTGTTTGCGTCCACGACGTGCCGGTCCAGTAGTCGCCGCTCGGCACGTGGAAGAGCGTCAGGCTGACCCGATTGAGCAAGAAGGGCAGGCCGTTAGGATCGGTGGCGGTACCCGAGATTGTCGTCAGCGCGGCCACCGATGACTGGTGGATCGGACCGGTCACGGCCACCGCTGGCGGCAAGGTGACCGAGATCAGCGCCTGCAGCGGCCGGACAATGCCGAAACCGGTGTCGTTATCGGTTCCGACAGCCTGGATATCCAGGGCCGTGCCGGTGAGGATTCCGCGGATTTCCACCGGAGTCAGCGCGGGCTTGTAGGCCTTGAGCAATCCCGCCATGGCCGCGGCGTGGGGAGCCGCCGCCGAGGTCCCGTAGAATGGCGCGAAGCCCGGAACCGAGGTGCTCACGCCGTCGGCGGCAGTTAGAACCGGATACAACTGCGAGGATCCCCCGCCTGACCCGATCAGGAAATTCCCCGGAGTGACCGGGCTGCCGTCCGGATTGTGGAATTTCCTGGCCGGTCCGTCGGAGCTGAACCGTTCGGTGAGCTGGGAGGCAGCAAAGCTGTTAGGGAACGGGCCCGCCGGAGCCCCAACAACCTGCGCACCGGCGGCCGGCACGGCGGCTGTGGCGATCGCGCCCGGCGCGGCGGAATGGCCGCGGGCGAAGCCGTTGGTGTTGATGGACAGGCGTCCGCGGCCGGTTGATAGATAGAGGGCGCGGTTCTGCGCGCCTTCCCGTTTCACGATGATGATGCGGTTGCCGCCGGCGCCGTTCAGAGTCGTGTTCTCGAACGGGTCCTGCGTGCCGTTCTGGACGTTGGTGGATTGCGAAATGACCGAGGTTCCTTCGCTGTTCAGCTGGAAGACATCGTAGTCATTGGTCGAGCCTCCTTCCGGATCCGACCAGAAGAGGCTCAGCGAGTATGACGAGCCGCCGGACTGGACGACATTGAAATTCTGCACCGTTGGCGAGGTCCTGAAACTGTGGACCCGGTAGTTCACCGGACTGCCGCCGACCGTGATGGTCAGCGCGCCGCCATCGACGAAATCCCCGACCCAGGTGCCCGAGGTGTTGTTAGTCTTGCTGCCGGAGTTCCCAGCACTCGCGAAGTATACCGCGCCATTCGCGCTCACCGTATTGACGGCGCGGGCGATCGGGCCGTCCTGGAACGGCAGCTCCGCGCTCATCCGGATGTCATCTACGATAATGTCGCAACCGTAGGTATTGCGGAGTGTTAGAATATTGGAGGCGAAGCTCGCCTGGGTCGCCCCTGAGGTGGCGAAGAACAACTGAGCGCCGGGGCAGACGTCGTTGATGATTTCCATCATCGCGATTCCCTCGTCCGATCCCGCACCGCCATCCTGTCCCGGGACCACCGTGACCTGTCCCGGCGCGAACTCGCTGCCGCTCACCGAACTGGCGATTCCCGCCGGGCTGGCGCTGTCGGAAATCACCCCGATCTTGAGCCCGCTGGTGTCGACCGGAAATCGGGAACGCGTAGTGTCCGCCGCGTGCCCGCGATCCCCTTGCGAGTTCACCACGCCGGTGTCCCGCTCGATCACCGGCGGCAGGCCGAGGAAACGCACGTCCGGATGGGTCGCCAGCGCCTCGAGCTGATCCAACGACATCCATGCGAGCACCGATCCAAAATCGGGATAGCTGGTGATAACCGTGCCATTCAGCTCTCCAATCCGTTTCAGCAGCCCCGCGGTCACCTTGCCTTTGATCTCCACTTGGATCCTCGAAGCGTTTTCCTTCGCCCGTTTGAGATCGAACTGCTGCATGGGCACGCCACGTGCCGGCCGCTCGCCCTTGGCGGATCTGGCGGCGTAGAGGAACTGGGAATCTATCTTCCGCTGGCCCGGCGTACGGTTGAGCTTTTCCTCGGTCAAGGCGGCGATTTGCGCCGCCACCTGATCGGTCACGCCCGCGGGACGATTGCCGGATCGATCCACTCCCTGCGCCCCCGCGTTCGACGCCGGCAGAATCACGGCTGCCACGGCCCATGCGGTGAGCCTCCGTTGAAAGGCATACCGGCCAATGGCGAATTCGGCCTTCGAAAAATACGCGAAAAGCACCCGATGGTGCATCATAGGGGGGATCATGGTTTCCGGGGGGACGGGGGGCTAGGGCTGAGATCCAGCACCTCAGCTTGCCCGGCAAGGCCCGGAACGGCAATCTAATTTCCGGTCAATCACGCAATCCCGTAGGCCCTCCAACCCCGCCCTAGATCATCGTGTGCGGCCAGAAAATGACGGAGTCATCCACATTGGCGATCATCCTAACATGACTGTCCTGTGAGATAACGAACCCGATCACCTCCGGCTCCACCGAGCATAACCGATAGACCGAGCGATGCCGCGTGCCGTCGCTTTGCACGTCCCACGCCGTGACGTGGTTTCCTTCGAGATCATGGGCAAGACCCACTTGCAGGACATTGCGGTCCACGCGGATTTCCCCGCCGAAGCCGATGAGGCCTAGACGCTTGTCCAACACCAGCGCGCCATCCACCTGCATCAGGTCGGAGAACAAGCGGGCGAGCTCGAAGAAAGCCTCTTCCAATTGATCGAGCTCGGCATCGCTGCTGGTGCGGAAAACATGCCAGGCATCCTCAAGAGTGGAATCTTCCGGGCAGAGAACGCCCACCCGCCGGATGATCGATTGCAACAAGTTCCGGAAACGCAGCCCCGCCACGTCGGGCGTCGCCGAGTATTTGCAGTCAATCCAGCTCGTCGCCGCCTCCATGCCGTCCTCGTTAGCCGGAACGATGACCATGCTGCCGCCGTGGCCGCTGGTGCGGACGAGGTTGATGATGCGTTTGACGAACTGGAGTGAAATCAAATGCGCGAGATCCGCATACGCCTCGGTGTCCAACGTCGTCGGCAGGCAACCTTCCATCAGATCCTCCACCAGCCGCAGTCGGTAGGTGGCGAAACGCTCGTTCAGCAGCCGCGATTGGAAGACATCCATCCGCGGTCCGTGGAATTCCCTCCCCCGCCACTCGGCTAACAATTTGTAGCCATCGTAGAAAAGCAGCCACCCCGGATCGCGCACATGGATGATCGGATGCGGGATCTCATTTCCTAACGGCTTTCGTCCGCCCGCCACCAGATTCAGCCAGCGGGGCCCGGTGTTGAGGATTCCCCAGATTTTGAATCCCCGGTCGCGGTCCGGCCAGATCGCCACCACCGAGTGGAAAAAACTCGCTGCCGGACTCAGGCCCTTGATTTCGTTAGACGTCAGCGCGTGGGGAACCGTGAACCGCACCGCGTGCGTCCCGTCCGGCGGCCCCTCGGTCGCGGCGAACGCCTCCGGCGGCGCGATGATCACGCGAGCCCTAACGGACCGGCCTTCCTCCTTGAGCAGGCTGGACGCGTAAAGCACGTCACACACTTCCCTGAGCTGCTCCGGGGTCGGACTGTCCGGCCTCCCGCCTAACATCCCATGGAGTTGGGAAACCAGCGTCTGCAGTGAAAACACGTTGTCGGTGGCGGATGTCATGGGGGAAATCATCGGATGGTCGCAATCCCTAGCGTGGCGGGAAACAACCCGCAAGCACCCGCGTGATCGGATCACGAGAAACATCCGTCGGGAAATTTTCCTTGCGCGTTCAAATTGCTACTTTATAAGTCACATCAATGGCTGCCAACAACCAGTTCTCGATCGCGGTGCACCTGATGGCCGGGCTCGGCTATTGCACCGAGACGGACCGGACGTCGGCCCAGCTCGCCGCCAGCGTGAACACGAGTCCGAGTTTCATCCGCCGGACTTTGGCGAAATTGTCGAAGGCCGGACTCATCGAAACCTCGAAGGGAAAAAACGGATTCTGCCGCCTCGCGAAGAAGCCCGCGGACATTTCCCTGCGCGACATCTACCTCGCCGTCGAGGCCCCCAAGGCGTTTTCGATCCACCACTACGAGGTTCAAAGTCCCTGCGCCGTGAGCTGCAACATCAAGTCCGCCTTGGAAAACGCGCTCAATAAAACCCAGAAAGGCATGGAGGACAGCATGGCGAAAATCACCCTCGCCCACCTGCTTTCCGATATCAAAAAACACTGAATTTTTTGATCTTTATTGTTACTTAAATAGTCACATTCATAACACCAACCAACATCATGAACACTACCAACAAACTCGCGGGCAAAATAGCCCTTATCACCGGCGGATCATCCGGCATCGGACTCGCGACCGCCAAACGCTTCGTCGCGGAAGGCGCGAGCGTCTTCATCACCGGCCGCCGCCAACCGGAACTCGATGCAGCCGTCGCGGAAATCGGCGGAAACATCACCGCCATCCGCAGTGATATTTCCAGCCTCACCGATCTCGACCAACTCTTCGCCCTCATCCGCGAACAAGCCGGCCGCATCGATATCCTATTCGCCAATGCCGGCAGCGGCTCCTTCGCCCCACTTGGTCAAATCACCGAGGAACACTTCGACAAATATTTCGGTATCAACGTCAAGGGCACGCTCTTCACGGTACAAAAGGCGCTGGAACTGATTCCCGCCGGCGGCTCGATCATCATGAACGGGTCGATAGTTTCCATCAAAGGCTTCCCGGCCTTCAGCGTTTATGCCGCGACCAAGGCAGCGATCCGTTCGTTCGCCCGCACGTGGTCGGTGGATCTGAAAGGCCGGAACATACGCGTCAACGTCGTGAGTCCCGGAACCGTGGTCACCCCCGCTTACAAAAACGAACTTGGATTGACCGAC
Organism: Verrucomicrobiota bacterium; assembly: GCA_040386755.1. Lineage (GTDB taxonomy): Bacteria > Verrucomicrobiota > Verrucomicrobiia > Verrucomicrobiales > Akkermansiaceae > Luteolibacter. The sequence goes on from JAZKEY010000006.1 coordinate 109,627, forward strand.
GAGCAAATTGTTGAATTCGAGGCGCAAGCCGCCGCCGGTGCTCCACTCGGCCGCTCCGGCACTCCGGACGAAATCGCCAAGGTCGTTTCATTCCTCGCCTCCGACGACAGCAGCTTCGTCACCGGCATCGAACTCTTCGTCGATGGCGGATCCGCCCAGATCTAATTCTCCCCTACCCCACAAACCAATGAGCACATCAAACAAACTAGCAGGTAAAACCGCACTCGTCACCGGAGCCTCCAAAGGCATCGGCGCCTCCATCGCCAAACACCTCGCCGCCGAAGGCGCGTCGGTTGTCGTCAACTATTCGTCGGACCAGGCCGGCGCTGACAAGGTCGTCTCGGAAATCACCGCTGCCGGTGGCAAAGCCGTCGCGGTGAAAGCCAACGTCGCGGAGCCTGCCGAAATCGAGAGCCTTGTCGCGGAGGCGGTGAAATCCTTCGGCGGCATCGACATCCTGATCAACAATGCCGGCGTCTATCAATTCGCTCCGCTTGAGGAAATCACTCCCGAGTTCTTCCACCGGCAGTTCAACATCAATGTCCTCGGCCTGCTTCTCACCACCCAGGCCGTGGTCCGTCATTTCCCCGCCGCAGGTGGAGCCATCGTCAACATCAGCTCCGTGGTCAGCACGCTTGGTCTGCCGGGAGGATCCGTTTATGGCGGAACCAAGGCTGCCGTGGACGCCGCCACCCGCTCGCTGGCCAAGGAGCTCGGATCGCGGGGCATCCGCGTCAACTCCATCAACCCGGGAATGGTCGGAACCGAAGGAACCGCCACCGCCGGGATCGATGACAGTGATTTCCAGAAATCCACCATCGCCGCGACTCCGTTAGGCCGCATCGGTGTGCCAAGTGACATCGCCACGGCGGCCGTGTTCCTGGCATCTCCCGACTCGTCGTGGATCACGGGTGAAACCCTGTTCATCAGCGGCGGATTCCGCTGAGCATCACTAACTGGAGCGCGGAATTACCTAAATCAAGGGGGGGCGGACTCCGATCCGCCCAAGCCCATGAAATGACAATGGGATGCGCGCATGCGACGAATCATTGGCTTTCCATGGACATGGCGATTCGGAGATCGCCACTCCTTTTTTTAAGACACTTACTCGCTCCAGTTGGAGGATCAATGCGTCATCGCATTGAGCCCTTGAAACACTTCGGTGTATTTCTCCGTTCCTCCAACGAACGAGTAACGCAGCTGCTCCACCCGTTTGACAAGGATTTCGGTCGCCTCAGGTTTATTTGTTAGGATATCCATCACCTCCGAGATGAATTCACCCAGCGGCATCGCCCGTGGATCCGCCGCCTGTTGCTCGCCCATCAGCTCCGTCGCGACATACGGTGGGGCGAGTTCGAGCACCTCCACCTTCGTCTCCCGCAACTGGTGGCGCAGCGACTCGGTGTAGGAATGGACCGCCGCCTTGGTCGCGCTGTAGGTCGGAGTCGCCGCCAGCGGGATGAAAGCGAGACCCGAGGTGACATTCATGACGGTGGCGTGCGGCTGTTTCCGCAGCAGTGGCAGCAACGCGCTGGTGAGGCGGATGGGCCCTAGCAGATTCGTCAGGATCGTGGCTTCCGCATCGGCGGTGTCGAGATCCGCAGAGAGCAGGTTTTCAGGCCGCATGATGCCCGCGTTATTGATGAGCACGTTCAGCGATGGATATTCGCCCTCAAGTTTTTCGGCGAAATCCCGGATGCTGGCAGCATCGGTCATGTCCACGGTGAGGGACTTCATGCCCGGATTGGCGGCGATGGTTTCATCCAGAGTTTTCCGACTGCGGCCGGAGATGATGACTTGGTTTCCCAAGGTGTGGAAGGCTTCGGCCAAGGCGCGGCCGATGCCGGAGCCGCCGCCTGTGATGAGGATGGTGTTGTTGGTGGTTTTCATTGATTCAATTTAGTTAAGGCTGGCGGTAGGGCGGACGATGATTTCGTTTACATCGACATCGCCGGGTTGATCGATGGCAAAGGAGATCGCACGGGCGATGGCCTCCGCAGGAATGGCCACTTCGCGGAACTTGTCGATGAAGTCCGCGGTCTCGCCGTGGGTGATGGTGTGGGCGAGTTCGGAAGTGGTGACACCCGGTGAAATAACGGTCACGCGGATGTCGGTGTTTTCCTGGCGGAGTCCGTCGGAAATGGCGACGACCGCGTATTTCGTGGCGCTGTAAACCGCGCAGGTCGGCCAAACGGCGTGACCCGCGATGGAGGAGACGTTGATGACTTGGCCGGAGCCTTGTTTTTTCATGGTCGGCAACGTCGCCGCGATACCGTGGAGGACACCGCGGATGTTCACGTCGATCATCTGGTTCCACTCGTCGATCTTCAGCGCTTCGAGCGGCGAAAGCGGCATGACGCCCGCGTTGTTCACGATGACATCGATGCGGCCATGCTTCTCCATGGCGAAGTTTGCGAACGCCTGGACGTCCGCCAGATCGGTGACGTCGAGCGAGCGGTATTCCACCGAGCCACCCGCAACGCGGAGTTCGGTGGCGAGTTTTTCCAGACGTTCGGTCCGGCGTGCTCCGATGACGACATGGTGGCCTTTTCCAGCGAGCAGACGGGCGGTGGCTTCGCCGATGCCACTGCTGGCTCCGGTGACGAGGATGACTTTGGATGGTGTTTCGTTAGACATGTTTTCGGGATGGTTTTCGAAAAGGTGGATTCCCCTTCGGTTGAAAACACAGTGCCTGCTTTTCCGGTTTTCCGAAATACCTGATGCGCCGGAATGCTTGCCTGATCCTACGACGCTCCGGATGAAGCTTGCGGATTGCTACCAAATCATTGCCTATTCCTCCCGTGAGCGCATTCATTCCTGATCCACGACTCGCCTCGCTTCTGTCCGGCCTCGCGCAGGGACAAGGCTTCAGCCAATCGCGGCTTCCCGGCGTGCGGTTCATGCGTTCCATCCAGCATGTCCCGCGTTCGCCGATCGCCTATTCGCCGAGCATCGTGATCGTCGCCCAAGGAAGGAAACACGGGCATCTCGGGACCCAATCGTTCACCTACGATCCCACGAACTATCTCGTTCTATCTGTGCCCCTGCCCTTCGAATGCGAGACCGAAGGCACGCCGGAGGAGCCAATGTTAGGAATTTCCATCGGCGTCACTCCCGCCATCGTCGCCGAGCTGCTGATGCAAATGGAAAACCTGCCGCCGGTCAGCCGTCCGCAGTCGATCCATGCAAGTCCGCTGGATCAGGGATTGAGCGACGCCACCGTGCGTCTGGCGGAAGCTCTCTGCTCGGACGACGATGCGAAAATTCTCGGACCGCAATGGGTGCGCGAGATCATCTATCGAGTCCTCCGCTCCGAAGACAGCGGCACGCTGCGGGCGCTCGGTGCACCACACACGCATTTCGGCCAAATCAGCCGCGCACTGAACCGGATGCATTCCGAATACGCTGAAACGCTCGACATGACCACGCTCGCCACCGAAGCGGGCATGAGCGTTTCCACGTTTCATTCCCATTTCAAATCGGTCACCGCGTCATCGCCGCTGCAGTATTTGAAAAACATCCGGCTCCACAAGGCACGCATGCTGATGGTCCACGAAGGCACCACCGCCGCGGTCGCCGCGCGGGAAGTCGGCTACGAGAGCGCCTCGCAGTTCAGCCGCGAGTTCAAACGCTACTTCGGCGACGGTCCAGCCTCGGAAGCCAACCGCCTGCGCGAATCGCTGATGCGGTTCTGACGCTTGATCCCCCATCGGTGGTCTGTAAGATCCGCCACATGGCCTTCGAGCAAGCATTCCAGCAAGCCTTCATCTATCTCGCGTCCGCCGTCGTCGCGGTGCTGCTCGGGAAGCGCCTCGGGCTGGGCGCGGTGCTGGGCTATCTCCTGGTCGGCGCGGCGATCGGGCCTTGGGGATTGCACTTGATCGGCAACGAGGGCGAACAGATCACGCATTTCGCCGAGTTCGGGGTGGTGGTGATGCTGTTCCTCATCGGTTTGGAACTGCAACCCGCAATGCTTTGGAAAATGCGGCATCAGTTGATAGGTCTTGGATCGCTACAGGTGATTCTTTGCGCGTTGGCGATTACTGGCGTCGTGATGGCCTTCGGACTGGCATGGCAACCGTCGCTCGGTGTGGGACTCATTCTTGCCATGTCGAGCACAGCCATTGTCCTGCAAACCTTGGCTGAAAAGGGACTGCTGCACACGGAAGCAGGGCAGAACTCGTTCGCGGTGCTGCTGTTCCAGGACATCGCGGTCATTCCGATCATCGCACTGCTGCCTTTGTTAGGAACCGGTGCGGTCGCCGCGGATGCCCATGCCGGATCGAACGCGTGGATGTCCCATTGGCCGGGCTGGGCGCAGGCGCTGGCGACTCTTGGCGCCGTGGCCTTGATCATCGCGGTGGGCCGGATCGGGATGCGCTATGTTTTCCGGGCGATCGCCAGCACCCGCCAGCGCGAGGCGTTCACCGGCGCCGCGCTGCTGCTGGTGATCGGTGTGGCGTTGCTGATGACCAAGGTCGGAATGTCGCCCGCGCTCGGGGCGTTCGTCGCAGGCGTCGTTTTGGCCAACAGCGAATACCGTCACGAACTGGAAAGCGACCTTGAGCCGTTCAAAGGACTTCTGCTAGGACTGTTCTTCCTCGGCGTCGGCGCGGGGATCGATTTCGGGTATATCCGCGACCACCTGCTGCTGGTCATCGGCGGCGCGGTGGGGCTCATTCTGGTGAAAGGCGCGCTGCTTTACGGACTATCGTGGATGAAGGGAAACCGCTGCACTGCCGCGCTCCTGTTCTCCGCCTCGCTTGCGGCGGGAGGCGAGTTTGCCTTCGTGCTGATCACCCTGTCCCTTTCCGCAGGCGTCTTCTCTCAGGAAATCGGCCGGGCCACGGTAGCCATCGTCGCCCTTTCAATGGCGACCACTCCCCTGCTCATCCTCGCCGCGCAACGCACCGTCACCTGCAAGCCGGATTCCTCCAAACCCGAGCGCGAGTCGGATGCCGCCGACGAGGGAAATCCCGTCATCATCTGCGGCTTCGGCCGCTTCGGCCACGCGGTCGGACGGCTGCTGCGTTCCCGCGGTTACGGTTGCACGGTGCTTGATCACGACACGGATCAGGTCGAGCTCCTGCGCACTCTTGGCGTGCCGATTTTCTACGGCGATGCCAGCCGGCCCGAGCTTCTGACCATCGCCGGAGCGGCAAATGCGAAGTTGTTGGTCATCGCGTTGAAGGATGCGGAGACGTCACTCAAGATCGTTGATAACGCCCGCCGCCATCACCCGCATTTGAAAATTTTCGTCCGAGCCTACAGCCGGGTGGAGGCGTATGAATACATCAAGGTTGGGCAAGAGTTGATTTACCGCGACACGCTCGATTCGTCCCTGCGCCTCGGTGCTGATGTCCTGCGAATGTTAGGCGAATCCGACGAAGCCGCGGAACGTGCCACCCGCCTCTATCGGGAACGCGACGAACTCATGGTCCGCGACATGGCCCGCCACCGCGAGGATTCCAAGGAGTTCTTCAGCGCCGCGCAGGAAGCCCACCGCAGTCTGGATGAGCTGATGCGCAGCGACATCGAGGCCGGCCGGGCAGCGCCAGATCCAGTCCCGGCTGAAGGAATCTCGACCTAACCAACATACCAGGGAAGTGCTCCACCACCGCGAATCGGGCGAACCCTATCCGATCTCCGCCAGCAGCATCGCGATCTCGCGGAAATCCGGCCGCTCGCCCACCACTTCGGAAACACAGCGTCGATGCAATTTCCACAGCGCCGGCGCGTCATGATCGTGCACCCGTTCCAGCAGCTCACCTAGCAAACAACCGAACGCCCGCACCTCGATCCGCTCCAGTCCGGCACCTTCCGGATAGGTGAACGCCGCGCCGAAGTCCCCCAGCAGGCAGTTTCCCTCGCCATTCCGCAGGATGTTGTGGGCATAGAAATCGCCGTGCATGATCCGTCGCCCATGGAGTTGTTTGGCTACCGATGCCAGGCCGCGCGCCATCCGGACCACATGCCAGGGATGAAAGGCACCGCCATCCTGATAGACATCCCGCGTGCAGGTTTCCAGGCTCGGCGGTTTGGCGAGGTTCGAAAAATCCGGATCGATCAACGACATCACCAGCCCGTCCCTGCCGTCGGGATGATTGGAAATTTTTCCTAACACCTGAATCAGATTGTCATGCCCGCCCGCAGCAAGGCTGGCCGCCATTTCACTCGCGGGGAGACCGTCACTCGTCATCTCGCCCTTGAAAACCTTCACCGCCACCGGTTCCTCGTGCCAATGGGCGTGATGGATCACTCCCGACGCACCCTCGCCCAGGACATGTGAAAGCCTCAGGTGCTCCCAATCGATCTCCGCCATCGCCTCCTCTTCCGCATCCGGCGTTTCGGTCCAAGGGTTTCCTCCCAATCCCAGCCACGACAGCCGCGGAAGCTCGAACAACCATGCGGGAAATTCCGTGAAGCGATTCGCCGCCAGCCGGATCAGTTCCAGATTCACGCATGCCGCCATCGAATCCGGCAGCGACTCCAGCCGGTTTCCCGCCAGCATCAGTTTCTGCAGACGAACGCATTTTCCGAGCGAATCCGGCAGCCCGGCGATCCGGTTGTCCGTTAGGACGAGCCAGCGCAGCTTTTCCGGGATCGCCGCGGCATCCACCGTTTCGATCCGGTTCGCCTTGAAACCGATCATTTCCAGCTCCCGGCAGGCGCCCAGCACCAGCGGCAGATGCGTGAATTCATTCTCCGAACAAAACAGAATCCTCAGCTTGGAGAGCCGGACCAGGTCGTCAGGCAGTTCCTTCAGCCGATTTCCTGATAGATCGAGAATCTCCAGCGTGTCCGCCAGTTCGAAAATCTCCCGGGGAAATTCCGTCAGCCCGCAGCTCACGTTGAGGCGCACGGTGCCGGCCAGTTCACCCGCCCGCAGTTGGGAAAGGACCAGCTCCGACATCAGATCATTCCTCCCGAGGTTGAATTGCTCATGCGCGGACGCTATCACAACGCCGGATACAGCGCCGCAATTTTCCTCACCGTCGTGAGATTCCTCATCGTTGAAATGGGTAACTTGAGCGCGCGCATCCCCGGCGTGGTCCAGACCTTGGAATCGCTCGAACGCACGCGGCAGAGCCAGTAGAACTCGCGACCATTCAAGCGGAACTCATCCACGTCTGTCGCGCACTCAAACAAACCATCCGCCTGAACCGCTGATAGATCCGCCTTCAGGAAACTGACGTTCACTGTGTTCTCCGGAGCTTCCACGTCTGCCGCGGGGAATGCGGGAAATCGCGCGACGGCTGCCATTTCCGCCCGCGTCCGAACAAAGGTGTCCACCTCGTAGCCCAGGGACTTTTTCAAATGCTCTTCGATCATCGTCGCCAGTTTCATTTCATCCTTCATCTTGCTTTCGAAGATCACATTTCCGCTGGCAATGAAGGTCTTCACCGCGCCAAACTTCAACTCTTCGAACAGACGGCAAAGCTGGTCCATCTTGATCCGGCGTTTTCCCAGATTGATCCCGCGCAGCAATGCGATGTATTGATTCATCGGAAAAGTCATAGCGCACCGATCACCGCTTGCAACCTTCCCCGTAACTGCGAACTTCGCCCCCATCCACATCATGACTCCGCTGAAGATATTCTCCGACTCCCACCTGACCGGCACCGCGGCCAGCCTGTTGCTCGATGGCGTCGCGCCGCATGAGATCATCGTGCCGAAGACCCGGCCCGCATCGATCCTCTCGAAGCCGGAGCCCGATCCCTCGTTCGCGCTCGCGGACATCGCCTTCGGCCAGCCCGATGTGGACAGCATCCGCCAGTCGGAGAAATTGAAATGGCTGCATGTAAGCACCGCCGGCTTCACCCGTTATGACACGCCGGAGTTCCGCGCGCTGGCCGCCGGGCGCGGGCTAATCGTCACTAACAGCTCAAGCGTCTATTCAGCACCCTGCGCCGAGCACGTCTTCGCCTTCATGCTCGCCCAATCGCGCCGGCTGCCGGAGGCCTTGCAAAGCCACGCCGCCAACGGCGATTCCGACTGGCTGCGCCTGCGGGGAAATTCAACCTCCCTCCGCGGCCAGAGCGTCGTCATCCTCGGCTTCGGCGCGATCGCCCTGGAGCTGGTGAAATTGTTAGCGCCTTTTGAAATGAAGATCACCGCCATGCGCCGCAGCCCGCGCGGCGACGAGGGATTTCCCACCGTCACGCCGGATGAACTGCCCGCCGCACTCGCGACCGCCGATCATGTCATCAACATCCTGCCGGAAAACGCCGCGTCGCTGAAATACATCAACGCCGCCCGCCTCGCGGAAATGAAGCCCGGCTGCATCTTCCACAACATCGGACGCGGGACCACGGTGGATCAGGACGATTTGTTAGCCGCACTCCGCTCCGGTCATCTGGGAGCCGCCTGGCTGGACGTCACCGATCCGGAACCCCTCCCCGCCGACCATCCGCTGCGCCACGAGCCGAACTGTCACATCACCCCGCACATCGCCGGCGGCCATGGCGACGAGACGCTCACGCTGGTGAAACATTTCCTGGGGAATTTCCGCCGCTATTTGGACGGATCTCCGTTAATGGACCGGGTGATGTGATCTCCGGTTTCACTTCATCGCGACATACTCGCCTTCGAACTCCACGCATACGCGGTCGTCCTCCACGATATTCACGACGAGCCGGATCCGCGCCTTGCCCTTCTTCGCGAAGGTCTCTTTGAAATCTGCCAGCACAACTGCATCCGGAGCCTCGCACACCGCGCGAATATCGCCACGCACGGGATGCGGATAGCGCAACGAGCTGCCCTTGACCACGATGTGCGCGCCACGGTCGCCTAACTGGAGCCACAACAGCCCGTAGCCCGCCAGCGTCGCGATGGCCCCGAGACTCCCGCCGAACGCGGTGCCGAGGTGATTGTGGTTCGGCGCCAGCGGAGCCGTTAGGACGAGTCCGCCACCCGCGATGGACTCCACCTTCACGCCCATCGCCCGGGTGATGGGAATCTGTTCGTGGAGGAATTCCGTGGTTTCACGAAGAATGGCAACGTCAGTCATGGTCGGTTGGGTGGAGTGAATGTCTCCGGTGCCGTCACTACACACAGCGCCTCCGGATCAATCCACCAAAAACCCGCACATCCCACCGGGCGGATGCCATGAGGGGAAATCATCTTTTGCCGGTGTCCCCGCTTGGCGATCCGGTCTATAAGAAGCGCATGCAAGTCCTCCACGTGAATCGCTCGCAGCCCCGGACCGTGGTCATCAACGGCAAGGACGTCTCCACCGGCATTTACAAGGAGCCCGTCACGGAGCCGGTCCACGTTCACTCGCTAGGCCTAGAGGGCGACGGTCAGGCGGACCTGACCGTGCACGGTGGCATCCATCAGGCGGTCTATGCCTACCCCGCCGAGCACTACGCGAGCTGGCAGGACGAGTTGTCCGAACCGCTATTTCCTCCCGGCACCTTCGGCGAAAACCTGACTCTATCAGGACTCCTGGAGACCGACGTCCGCATCGGCGATGTCCACCGCATCGGCAAGCTCGTTCTGCAGGTGACCAGCCCGCGGATTCCCTGTTTCAAGCTCGGTCACAAACTCGGCAGGCCAGGCATCCTCAAGCCTTTCCTGCAAAGCGGCCGCAGCGGATTCTATTACCGCGTGCTGGAGGAAGGCACCGTTGCCGCGGGTTCGGCGGTCGAGGTGATCTCCCGCGATCCAAGCGGCGTGACCGTCCGCAAGCTGCTCGGCATGCACCGGCTGGGAGAAGGCGACCGCGGCTCGATCGAAAAAACCCTGGAAATCGAAGCCCTGTCACCGCTGGTTAGGAAAGATCTCGAAGCCCGGCTGGCGAAGATGTGAATGGGAAGACAACTCAATTTAGTTAGATTCAAAATTATCAAGGAGGGGCGGTATCTGACCGCCCGGTCCATGAGAGGACCATGAAAAGCGGCTTCCTCACCTCATTGGCTTTTCATGGGCACGGCGGACGGATTCCGCCGCTTCTTGCATCGTGAACAACCTTACCCGATCCTCGCGAAATGAATTTTGAGGTCCGGCTATTCATCCAGCGCGCGGATCCGCTCCACGTGCCGGCCGCCCTCGAACTCCGTCGTTAGAAACATGTCCACAATCGCCAGCGCCGTCGGCAGATCCATCATCCGCTCGCCGATGGACAACACATTCGCGTCGTTGTGCAGACGCGTCAGCCTCGCGGATTCCACATTCCAGCAGAGCCCGCAGCGCGCGCCCTTCACGCGGTTCGAGGTCATCGCCTCGCCGTTTCCCGAGCCGCCGAGCACGATGCCCCGCTCGTATTCCCCGGCAGCCACGGCCTCCGCCACCGGACGGACATAGGTCACGTAGGAGACCGGCGCTTCCGAATCCGTGCCGAAGTCGGTGACATCGTGGCCCGCGGCCTTGAGATGAGTGATGATTTCCTGCTTGTAGCGGAAACCGGCGTGATCGGAACCGATGGCGATTTTCATAAGATCAGTGGGTCCACCATTTCGAGAGACAGGCACCGGCGGGTTGCGGCAGCGCCAGCCCGGCTTCCGAATAGTGTGAGGTGTCGTTGAACAACATCAGCCGCGCCCGGACGGGATCCTTGAAGTCCACCACATTCAGCGCCGCGGGATCCTGGTCGAGATTGTCGCGGTAGCGCCGCGGATCGAATCCTAACAACGAACTCAGCAGCAGCCGGATCGTCGCCTTGTGCGAAACCACGATGACCGGGCTTCCCTCGTGCTGCCGGACAATGTCGATCAGCGCCGGCAGCGCGCGCGCCGTCACCGCCAACCCGCTTTCCCCGCCGACCGGTGCGAAGGTGTAGGGATCCTTCTCCCAAGATGCGGCTTCCTCGGGAAATTTCTCGTCCACCTCATGGCGGGTCATCTGCTCCCAATGGCCATGGGAAATCTCGCGCAAGCCATCGCGCGACTGCACCTCCAGACGATGCGGCGCGGCGAGGATGGACGCCGTTTCCATCGTCCGCCCCAGCGGCGAGGCATATACCGCGGCGACAGGCGTGCCGCCTAACCGTTCCGCCAGCCGCCCGACTTGCGCCCTACCCTCGTCGGACAGCGGGACATCGGTGGCTCCAGCGAAGCGGTCCTCCGCGCTCAGCGTGGTAGCTCCGTGGCGGATCAGGAAAATGCGGGTGATGGCCATGTTCGTGGTTTGTTGATTCAATGTCTCATCCGGGAGCTTGCGATTTCAGCCATCCATGGCAAACATGCGGCTGGATTCACCTTCCGGTGAAATCCTGATCACAAACCGAACCACAATCCCATCCCCAATCCCCCTCCCATGAAAATTCTCTACACCACCCAGGCCACCGCCACCGGCGGCCGCGAAGGCTCGGCCAAAACCGCCGACGGCGTCCTCGACGTCACGCTCTCCACGCCCAAGGAAATCGGCGGTGCGGGCGGCCCCGGCACCAATCCCGAGCAGCTTTTCGCCTGCGGCTACTCCGCCTGTTTCCTCGGCGCCCTCCGCTTCGTCGCGGGCAAGGACGGGATCGCCATCCCCGCCGATGCCACCGTCACCGGCAAGGTGAGCTTTGGCCCGCGCGATGATGAGCAGGGCTTCGGCATCGAGGTCGAGCTCGTCATCCAGGTCCCCGGTCTCGATCCGGCAACCGTCAAGGGTCTCGTCGACAAGGCGCACATCGTCTGCCCCTACTCCCATGCCACCCGCGGCAATATCCCGGTGACCCTGACGGTCGCCTGAGCCGATGGTGAAATCCCTCCTCGTTCTCTGCCTGTTCCTCGCCGCCTGTGCTCCGGCGCGGCTGGAAAAATTGTCGGTTAGGAGCAGCGCGGTCACCGTCCCGTCCGATCTGGTGCGGGCGTTCGACGGTGCGGAGGACGAGGCGGCCAAGCGCAGCCTCGGTAACTGGATCGCGGAAAATTTCCGCAAAACTCCCCCGCCCTTCCCGACAGGTTATCAGGTGAAATTCGCCTCGGCGGGACCGGGCATTTTCGCGGCGGATTACTTCGACCGGCTCGAGCCCGCGTCCCGTTACAAGGTCAGCGGATTGAAGCATCACCGCGTGGATGGCATCGGCGTCCCGCTTGTCGGCATCCGTGAAAACCGTGGCCGCAGCGCGGTGGAAAAATGGTATCCGCCGGAAGGCATCACCCGCGCCCTCACCGCCGTCGCCGTTCCCGGTGAGTCGCGAAATGGTGTTAGATCCATTACGATCCGCCTCATCGATCGAATGCAAACGGAGATGTTCGGGAAAAGTCACGCCGTCCTCGCCGCCGATTTCACAGTGCCCTTCACCGCGCTGTTGGAGAAAACCGGCCCACTCCAAAGTTCGGGCCTCACCTCACTGGTCCGCCTGAAGTCGGATCGCGAGCCGGGCTTCGCGCTGATGGAACCCTACCATCCCGACCGCACGCCGCTCATCCTCATCCACGGCCTCATCTCCACCCCGCTGGCGTGGGCGGAACTCACCAACGAGCTCTGGGCCGTGCCCGACATCCGCCGCCGCTATCAGATCTGGCATTATCTCTATCCGACCAATCCGCCCGCGCTCTACTCCGCCCGCGTCATGCGCGGCAAGCTCGACGAACTCCGCCGTTTCCTCGATCCACAGGAAAATGATCCGGCGATGCAGCGCACCGTCATCATCACCCACAGCATGGGCGGCCTGCTGGCGAAGACCCTGGCCGTCGAGCCGAAGGACGCGTTCTGGGATGCGGTTTTCACCCGCCCGTTGTCTTTGATGGATGTCACGCCTACCGAACACGCCACGCTAGTCGAAGCGTTCTACTGGAAGCCGCGCGGCAATGTGGACCGCATCATTTTCTGTTCCGTTCCTTTCCGCGGCAGCAAGCTCGCCAACTCGTGGGTCGGTCGGACCGCCCACCTCTTCACCGCCCCCAGCCCGCAGTTCCAGGATTTTTTCCGCGAGATGGAACGGAAAAATCCGGGTATCATCCAACCCGACTACGCCTCTCTAACGAAAGGCAAGGTCAGCAGCCTCACCTCGCTCGCCCCGCACCAGCGTTCGATGGAAATTCTCGACCAGCTCCCGATGACCAAGGGCACCGCCTCCCACATCATCACCGGCTCGACGGATTTCGTCGTCCACCGCGACAGCGCCACCGTCGCCGATGCCGAATCGCACATCGAAGTCCCCGCCGGGCATGGTTCCTTCCACCATCCCAAGGCCATCGCGGAAATCATCCGGATTGTCGAACTTCCTCCCGCGCGGTGAGCTTCGGGAAATATCCCGCCGGGAGCGGGAAGAATTCATGGCCTGATTCGCATTGACCCGGGGCGGGCAATTGTCATCCATGTCTTCGATGACAATCCGCGTGATGCTTCCGGCTTTTCTTCTGTTAGCTGCCGCGCAAGCCGTGCGTGCGGAAAAAGCCATCGAGTCGGCGGGCTACCGCTATTTCATGGTTCAGGAAAAGGACGGCAAGGTCGCCGAAGTCCTGCCGCTGGTCGAGGACACACCGCCGCAGTGGGCGAAGGACGTTTCCCGGAAGAAGGCGGATTGGTCCGGCGGCCCAAAGGCGGATGAAGCTGTTTTCGAAGGTCCGATCCCCTTCGTCATCACACCGACCGACACTGGTGAAACATTTCTCAAGCACAACCACCAGCCGTCGATCACCTGGCTGGACAACGGTGATTTGTTAGCGATTTGGTACACCACCGGCGAAGAGAAAGGCACCGAACTGACCGTCCTCGCCAGCCGCCTCCGCAAAGGGAAACACGTATGGGATCCCTCCAGCGTCTTCTTCAAGGCACCGAATCGGAACATGCACGGTTCCGGCATTTTGCGCGACGACAGCGGCAAGCTCTATCATCTCAACGGCATGGCACGCGAAGGCGCGATGGGTTGGGACAAGCTCGCCTTCCTCATGCGCACCAGCATCGACCACGGCGTCACCTGGTCACAACCGGTCGTCGCCGGGCCCGAATACAAAGGCCGCCAGCAGATCATCTCCGGCGGCATCATCAACAAGCAGGGCGTCATCCTGCAGAACTGCGACGCCGTTCCCGGCAGTGAAGGCGGCACCGCCCTCCAGATCAGCACCGACCATGGCCTGACCTGGAGCGATCCGGGAGCCGGAAAACCCACGCCGGATTTCAAGGCGGGCGGCACCGGCGAAGGAACCATCGCCGGCATCCACGCGGGCATCGTCGAGCTAACAGATGGCCGGATCATGGCGTTAGGTCGTGGCAACTCCATCGACGGAAAAATGCCCCGCAGCATCTCCGCCAATCTGGGAAAAACCTGGACCTACGACGCCAGTCCGTTTCCCCCCATCGGCAGCGGCCAGCGGCTGGTTTTGAAACGACTCAAGGAAGGCCCGCTGCTACTGGTTTCCTTCACCTCCGCCGACCGCAAGCAGCCCCGCGCCACGGGCCTGATGTTCACTGATACGAAGGGCGGCGGCTACATCTGCTACGGAATGTATGCCGCCCTATCCCTGGACGATGGAAAGACATGGCCCTACCGGCGCTTGCTAACACCCGGCTCGGGAACATACGATGGCGGAGCCTGGACCAGCACCTTCACCGCGACTCCCGACCAGGCCGAACACGCCGGTTACCTCGCCTGCACCCAGACGCCGGACGGCATCATCCACCTCATCTCCAGCCGCCTCCACTACCGCTTCAATCTGGCGTGGTTGAAAAAGTGAGAAACCGGAAACCACCATGAAAATCAGCAACACCCGCGAAAACCTGTTAGCAACGAATGCGGACCTCGCCGGTTCGTCCTTTACCAATGTCAACCTGCGGGGGACAACGTTCGCCGACGTGAATCTCTCGCAATCGGAATTCACCGACATCAATTTCAGCGGAGCGAAATTCACCAATGTGAATCTCACCGCCGTGGAGATCCGGGACTGCGACCTGAACGGTTTCAGGATCGAAGGGATTCCGGTCTTCGACCTCATGAGGGTCTACGAGGAAAAGGGAAATGCCGGTTGAGTGACCTGCATTTCGGTTTTTTCCGCCGGAAAACCGGACATCCGGCGAAATGAAAAAGCCACCCCGTGAATGGAGCGGCTTTTCGGATGGACGGAGCCCCGTCAGTTAGACCATCCAATCCGGGGGAATCACGGATCCCCCGTGAGTTCGAAGTTATCGATGGTGAGTTTTCCGGCAGGCACGGGTTTGGAAACGCCGAAGCCAAAGAGTTGGATGCCGAAGGTGCCGCCGACGGCTTTCATTTTCCATTTGGCATTCACGTCGCCGCCCGCGCCGGTGGGTGAGTAGGTGCCGACCTTCTGCCAGATATAGCCTTCCTCTTTGAGAGTCTCCGAGAGGAAGAAGGTCAGCAGCTGGATCTTTTTGCCGAAGCGTACGCGGATGGCGCTCTGGGGCAGTCCGAACTTGGACGAGAGCTTGACCGCAGGTGCGTGGCTTAAATTGGTGAAGACGCCGGCGGAGATGCCGGAGTTGCCGTGGTATTCGACATAGAGATAGTCGTCGCGATCCTGGCCATTGAAGATCATGAAGCCGATGCCGGACTTTGTTCCTTGGTTGGCGGTGTTGGAGATATCGAGAGTGAACTCCCAGTTTTCATCGAAACCAGGCTGGCTGGTCATCAGCTCCATGGAGGCGAAATTGTCCGGAGCGGGATTGGCGAGGACGCGGAAGTTCAGCAGACCGTCCGACTGGCTCAATTTACCCTTGGCAACCCGGTGTTGGTACCAGCGGACCTGGTCGATCTTACCGGATTCGAACTCTTCCAAGATGGGGGTGACAGCCAGACAGTGCCCGGCAAGAGCGGCGGCAAGGGTGAGAACGGCAGGGAGAGGTCGGATGTTCATGATGGATGGGGGTGGCTGGCATGCGTTGAGCCAGCAACAAGGCTACCTAGTGAAATATGGGAGACAAGCTCCCATTTCAATGCGCGGCACACGCGGAAAATTGATCACCAGTGGATCTATCAGCAGCGCGGGCGGGCCGGTGTCTGGAACTATCAGACACGGGCCCGCACGACCCGCCTCACGCGAAGAGGGTAGTGATGGGAACCCCCTTGTCGGCGATCTTGAAGGGGCGTTTGCTGGGAGACATGATGACGGTGTCGTAGGGCAGGCCGAGCGCGTAGGCGATGGTGGCGTTGAAATCCTGTACAGTGACGACGCCTTCCTTCACTTTTTCGCCGGAGCCGTCGGAGACTCCGTGCTTGATGCCGCCCTTGATGCCGCCGCCGGCGAAGACGCAGGAGAAAGCGGACGGGTGGTGGTCGCGGCCATTTTGGTGCTCGGTCTTGATCTCGGGAGATCTGCCGAACTCGGTGGCGACGACGACAAGGGTATCATCAAGCTTGCCGCGTTTGTCGAGGTCGGTGATGAGGGCGGCGTAGGCTTGGTCGAATTCCTGGCAGCGTCCGGCGACGCCGGCGAAGTTGTCATAATGGGTGTCCCAACCACCGAGCTCGACTTCAACGAATTTCACGCCGTTTTCCACGAGACGACGGGCAAGCAAACAGCCTTGGGCAAAACGGCCGGAACCGTAGAGGTCGCGGGTGGCTTGGGATTCCTGTTTGAGATCGAAGGCCTTGAGGTCCTTGGAGTTCATGAGGGCGATGGCTTCCCGATAGAGTTCCTCGTAGGCTTTGACGTCGGCGTTAGGATACTTGCCGTGGAACTGTCGGTTCATCTTGTCGGCCAGAGACAGGCGCCTTCCGAAATCCTCGGGGGTGACGTCGCTGGAACGATGGGAGTCCTGAAGACCTTGTTCCGGACTGCCGATGGGCGCGGCGGCATATTTCGCGCCGAAGAATCCGCCGCCGGTGTGGTCAGGCGAGCTGTTAACGGCGACGAATCCGGGAAGCTCGGGGTGGATGCGTCCGCCGAGTTTCACGACCCACGAGCCGAGCGACGGGTGCTTGATGGTGCCACGCAGCGTGTAGCTGGTATGCATGATGTAGGAGCCCTGCTCGTGGGCGCCCTGGGTGGAGTTCATCGAGTTGATGACGCAGACCTTGTCCATCACGTCGGCGGTCTTCTTGAGATAGTGGCCGACCATGACGTCGGCGGCCTTGGTAGGAATGGCTTCAGTTTCGCCCATGACTTCCTTTTTCTTCGGCTTGGGGTCGAAGGTGTCGATGTGGCTCATGCCCCCGGACATGTAGAGGTAAATGACGTTTTTGGCCTTGCCGCCCTTGACGGTCTCTGTCGGAGCCGCGCTGGCGAGCGTCCCACCTAACATGGGAAACAGGTGAACGCCGAGATAGGCGCGGGCGGCATTGGAAACGAACTGGCGGCGGGTTAGCTCATCGGCTTTTGGAAACGGATTCATGGGCTTCGGCGGGTGATGGGGTTTATTGGAGGAAGAGGAACTCGGAGGACATGACGAGGGCGGAGACGATATTGCGATAGCCGGCGTCACCTTGTTTTTTAACTTCCTCAACCATCCAGGTCATTTCCTCGTCAGTCGGAGGACGGCTGAGGATGGCGATGTAGAGGCGGCGGATTTTTTCCTTCTCGGAGGTCGCGCCTTCGAGGGACTTGTAGAGGTGGGCGGAGGATTTGTTGACGAGCTCGCGTTGGACGAAGCCGTTCATGAGGGAGAGGACCTGGCCGACGTTCGGTTCGCGGCTGGCGGCGTCCACGACCTCTCGGTCGGAAGAGCCGAACAGATAGAGGAAGTGATCCCGTGGGGCGGGCGAGGGCAGCTCGGAGGCGCGAACCTTGGAGTCTTTGTTATACGAGCGGACGGAGTTCATGGACATCATCGAGCCCTCGCTGGATGCACTACCACCGCCGCCGCTTTTCACGTCGCTGACGAACTTGGTGAAATAGGTCCTCACATCCTGCTCGGACTTGAGGGCGAGCACTTCCTTGGAGAGCTGCGACATGGTTTTCTTACCGACGAGGACGGGTTTGTTGCCGACGTAGATGCGGTCATCCAGGGTGCGTGGCGCTTGTTTGTCGGGATCGCCGGCAGCGAGGGTGATGAGCGAATCCCAGATCTGCTCGGAGGCGAGGCGCTCGATTTTCCGGCCATGGAAATCGTCACCACCTTCGAGGGTGGATGGATTCGGATTGGTGCCGAACTGGAAGGTCTTGGTGAGGAGCAGGACGTGCTGGAAGCTGCGGAGGTCGTAGTCCATGTCCGCCATGATGCGGCCGAGGAAGGCGACGAGGTCGGGGTAGTTGGTCTTCGCAGCGGGGATGAATTCATCGACGGGTTCGTAAATGCCCTTGCCCATGACACGTTTCCACATGCGGTTGGCGACGACGGTGGAAAATTGTTCGCCGGTTTTCGAAACAATCCAGTCGGCGAGTTTTTGACGGCCATCATTGGAAGCGCGCTTTTCGGACATCATGACCATTTTTCCGAAAGGAGTGTGTCCTCCCACCATTTCGCCGGGTGAGGCGTCCCGGTACTGATAGTCCGACGGCAGCTCGATTTGTCCGGTGCCTCCACCAGAAAGGGACATTCCGTAAACGCGGTCCCACAGGACTTGGGCGATGCGGTATTCCTCGGCCTTGTCGCGCTGGTCATCAGCGAGTTCGTCCCAGAGCGGTTTCATTTTTTCCTGGCCGACGGTGGACTGGCCGTTGGTGAAGGCGGCGAGTTCGTAGAAATCGTGACGCTCGGTCGTGCCAAACGGGTCATCATGGCATTGGGCGCATTCCATGCGGGCACCTAGAAAGACGCGCATGGTGTTGGAAAGATTGTCGAGCGGCATTCCGCGGTCGCGGGTGTAATAGCCGACAGCTGCAGTGCTTTGGTCCCAACCGTCGCCAGTGGTGGCGAGGAGGTGGCTGGTGAACTGATTCCAAGGCATGTTCTTGGTCATCGCGTTGCGGACCCAGTTCCGATAGGGCTCGTTGGTGGCGGAGGTGCCCACGCGGCCGTCGGTGATGCGGAGGAGGTCGAAAGCCCAGTTCGTCATGTGGCTGGAGTAGCCGTTGGACTTCACTAAATAGGCCACCAGCGCCTCACGTTTGGTCGGGTCCTCGATTTCCAAGAAGGAAAGAGCTTCCTCAGCAGTCGGGATTCGTCCGACAGAAACCAAAAACGCGCGGCGCAGGAAGGTCGCGTCGTCCGTGACTTCGGGGACCGGCAGTTTTTTCGCCCGATAGAACGACGCAATGTATTGGTCGATCTGGAGAGCCGCCTTCTTGAGATACTTGGGATCTTCCTGCGGCTTGGCATTTTGAGCGTCCTGGGCAAGGAGTGCGCCGATCGAGACGAAGAGGGCCGCAGAAGTAAAAGTGAGGAGACGTTTCATGGGTTTTATGAAGGACAAAACTAGCGTTTGAGCTTACGAAGTCAATTTACAGTTTCTCCCCAAATGGAGAGCAATTTCCTGCAAAATCGGAATATCAGCATCGGCCCAACGCAAGTCGCCGAAGTGTTCAGGGAGGCACCACCGAAGTGCTTCATGCTCCACCGCATGCAGCTCACCGCCGATGATCCGGCAGTAAAACGGCAGCAGTCGGATCGTCCGTTCGCCGTAGTTCCAAATCACGGGTTGAAGCGGAAGCCCGACCTCCACGTCGATCGCGAGTTCCTCGCGCAGCTCGCGGACGAGGGCGGCCTCGGGAGACTCACCGGGATCCACCTTGCCACCGGGGAATTCCCACAACCCACCGAGGTGTTTGTCCACCGGGCGCAGGCAGGCCAGATATTGTCCCTCGGGATTTCCGATCACGCCGCAAACCACTTCCGTCATAATTCTTTTCCCAATGAAAAAGCCGCCGGAGAGCATCCGGCGGCTTTCGAAAATCAATGGATTCGCAATGAATCAGGCAAGAGCGATTTCTTTTTTGTCGTCGTCCTTTTCCTTGTCGTGGTCTTTTTCGCATTTGCCGCAATGAGCGAGTGCGCCTTCTTCCTTGGCTTCCTCACCCTTTTTGCACTTGTCGCAATCAGCACCGGCGAGCGTGCCTTCTTCCTTGGCTTCTTCCTTGTCGCAATCGCCGTCCTTGCAGTTACCAGCGAGAGCGCCTTCTTCCTTGGCTTCGTCACCCTTCTTGCACTTGTCGCAATCGGCACCGGCGAGCGCGCCCTCTTCCTTGGCTTCTTCCTTGTCGCAATCGCCATCCTTACACTTGCCGGCGAGCGCGCCTTCTTCTTTGGCTTCCTCACCTTTTTTGCACTTGTCGCAATCAGCACCGGCGAGAGCGCCTTCTTCCTTGGCTTCTTCCTTGTCGCAATCGCCGTCTTTGCAGTTGCCGGCAAGGGTGCCTTCTTCTTGTTTTTCCTTGTCACATTTGCCCTTTTCGCACTCGGCGGCGAAGGCTGGGACGACCATGAACGATGCGCAAAGCGCGGTGAGGAGTAGTTTCATCTGTGTGGTTGGTTGGTTTGGAGTTGGATCTGCGGGCCAAAATAGCCGTCAATGGGAGTCGCGCCAGTCAAAATTATTCTGAAAAATTTCAATCCGCGCGAAAAAATCTCCTGATCAGCGCTATCAACTCCACCCGCTGCGGAAGGTTTCGGTCAAAATACCGATTTTTCAGGATCGCGCCATCCGTGATTGAGCTTGGCCCGTGGGAATATCTGTCCTATTTCCCGCCTCCCGTGTCTTTCACCCTACTTGCTACTGATCCTACCACTTCCGCCCGCTGCGGCAGGTTGGAGCTGCCGCATGGCACGGTCGAAACGCCGATTTTCATGCCGGTCGGCACGCAGGGAACGGTCAAGACGCTGCACCCGGCCGAAGTGGAGGAGCTCGGTGCCCAGATCATCTTGGGAAATACCTATCACCTGTGGCTGCGGCCCGGCCACGAATTGATCCGCAATCTGGGTGGGCTCCATGGATTCAGCACCTGGCAAAAACCGATGCTGACGGATTCCGGCGGCTTCCAAGTCTGGTCGCTGGCGAAATTGCGCAAAATCACCGAGGAAGGCGTGCGATTTCAAAACCACCTCGACGGCTCGAAAATGCTGCTCACCCCGGAGCTGAGCATGGAAATTCAGGGTGCGTTGGGATCGGACATCGCGATGTTGTTCGACGAATGCCCGCCCTATCCTTGCGACGAAGCCTACGCCGCGAAATCGCTGGCACTCACCAGCCGCTGGGCCAAACGCTGCAAAGACTGGGTCTCGGCGAACGAACCCCGCTCCGGCGAAGGACGGCAGCGCCATTTCGGCATCGTCCAAGGATCCATTTTCGCCGATCTGCGGGAGCAATCCGCGCGGGAACTCGTCGAGCTTGGCTTCGACGGATATGCCATCGGCGGCGTCTCGGTGGGCGAGCCGGAGCATGAGATGTTCCGCGCCATCGACAATGCGATCCCGTTTTTGCCCCATGATAAGCCGCGCTACGCGATGGGCCTCGGCACTCCGCCGCAGATCCTCGAAATGATCGCCCGCGGGGTGGACATGTTCGATTGCGTGATGCCCACCCGCATCGCCCGACACGGCATGGCGATGACGCTCGACGGACCGATCAACATCAAGAACCTGATCCACGCCAAGGACCCTCGGCCGCTTTGCGAGAGCGCCCACCCGCACGTCGCCGGATTTTCACGCGCCTACTTGCGGCACCTTTTCCGTGCGGGTGAAATCCTCGGTTTGCGGTTGCTTTCCTTCCACAATCTGCATTTCTACCTGCGCCTCGTCGCCGGGGCACGGGAGGCAATCGCCGCCGGGAACTTCCCGGCCTATAAAGATTCCTTCATCCAGAGATACACTCGATCCGACTCACAATGACATTATTCCACGCGTTCAGTTCCATCCTCGCACAGGCACCCGCAGCCCCGAAAGGCCCGGAGAGCATCTTCGGCAATCCGATCATCATGCCGATTGTCTTGCTGGTCGTTTTCTACTTCCTCCTGATCCGGCCGCAGCAGCGCCAGCGGAAAGAACAAGCCGCTCGTGTCGCCGCCCTGCAGGCCGGTGACAAAGTGGTCACCACCGCCGGAATCCACGGCATCGTTCACAACGTGAAAGAGCACACGGTGGTCATCAAGGTCGCCGAAGGAACGATGATCGAGTTCGACAAACTCGCCGTCTCCAATGTCCACAAGAAGGACACTTCCGCGAAGTAAACCCCATCCGTTTCATCCGATTCCCCGCCCCGTTTCCGGAGCCAAACCCGACGTTTCACCATGCTTGCCTTCACTTCCTTTTACGATGACCCACTGACGCTTTTCGGCATCGGCCTCACCCTGTTGATTTTGTTTTTCTGGTACTTCGCGACCGATGTCGAAAGGAAGAAGCGCAATGTGGGCACAGTCCTTCTGATAGGAGTCACGGCCTTCTGCATCATGGCCACCGTGCCTTTCAAGGAACGCCTCAAGGGCGGCATCGATATCGTCGGTGGTTCCTCGTTCACCCTGCGTCTCCAGCCCCGGATCAATGACAGCGGGGAACCCCAGCCGATCACCAAGGAGCAAGTGGACCAGGCGATTTCGGTCATCGAAAAACGACTCAATCCGGGAGGCAATCTCGATCTCCAGATCTCCAGCCAAGGCAGCGACGGCATTCTCGTACAGATGCCCGGCATCGAGGAAAAGGAATCTAACGACATCCGCGCGAAGCTCGAAAAAGTCGCGAAACTCGAACTCCGCGAAGTCAGCCCGCGCAGCGACGAGCCCGGTCCCGATGGCAAGACCCTCGCGGAGCGTGTCGATGCCAAGATCGAAATTATCCCCGGCTACCGGGCCTATCAGCTCAAGGGCAAGGACCAGGACGGCAAGGAATATTCCCGTCCGATCCTGCTGAACCGCCGGGTGGCTCTATCCGGAGCCAATATCGCCAGCGCGTTCCCATCTCCTAGCGAACCCGACGCCGTGGGTGTCACCCTCGACAGCGAAGGCACCGACAAAATGATCGCTCTAACCGGCAATATGCGCCTCGGCGTGGACCGCATCGCCATCGTGCTCGACGGCGAAGTGATCAGCGCCCCGACCGTGCAGGCCCGCTTGGCCAAGGATTTCTCGATTTCCGGCCTCCACGAACCCGGCGAAGTGCAGAATCTCGCCAACTCGCTGATGAACCCGTTGGAAAACCCGATGGAGGTCGATGAAATGCGCAAGGTCTCCCCCACCCTCGGCAAAGCCGTCGTGGAGCAAGGCCTCGTCGCAGGCGGACTCGCACTCGCGATGACCTTCATTTTCGTCCTGATCTACTACCGCGTATCCGGCTTCATCGCCATCATCGGCCTGATCATCAACACCATCATGCTCTTCGGAGTGATGGCGATGTTCAGCTTCACCTTCTCGCTTCCGGGCATCGCCGGCATGATTCTAACCATCGGTATGGCGGTGGATGCGAACGTGCTGATCTACGAGCGGCTGCGCGAGGAAATCAAACACGGCAAATCCCTCAAGAGCGCCATCGAGGCATCCTACGACAAGGCTTTCTCCGCGATCTTCGACTCCCACGTCACCTCGCTGCTCACCGCAGCGATCCTCTTCTGGTTCGGCGGCAGCGCGATCAAGGGATTCGCCGTCACGCTTCTCATCGGTGTCACCGCCTCGTTGTTCTCGGCGATTCTGGTCACCCGCGTCATCTTCCGCTGGGGCATCGATCTGGGCCTGCTCAAGAAGCTGACCTTCCTCGACCTGATCAAATCGCATAACTTCGATTTCATGGGCAAGCGCCGCATCGCCATCTGGCTGGCCATCATCACGTTGATCATTTCAGTCGGTGCATTCGCCGTCCGCGGCGAGCGTTCGCTGGGCATCGACTTCACCGGTGGCGCGTTGATCAAGTTCCAGCTCGGCAAGGAAACGAAAATCCCTCTCGATGACGTACAGAAGGTCGTGGAAGGAATGACACTCTCGAAAGCCGCCTATCCGCAGCAGGAGAGCAATCCCACGACCGGCACGATGTTGACCATCCGCTGCGCCACCAAGGACGCGCCCGCCATCACCGAAAAACTGCGGGAATCCATCCCCGCGCTCGGCCAGACCAAGCCGGAGTCCAAAGACTATCTGATCGGTGCCAGCCAGGACGAGGTCTCGGCGCTTATTGGTGGATCCTCCATGATCCAGTCGCTGATCGCCATCGCCCTGGGGCTGCTAGGGATCATGGTTTACATGACCATCCGCTTCGAATTCTCGTTTGCGTTGGCGGGCTTCGTCGCGATTTTCCATGACATCATCATCTGCGTCGGCCTAGTCGTACTGATGGGCGGCGAGCTCTCTCTCATCCACGTCGGCGCGGTTCTAACCATCGCCGGTTATTCCATCAGTGACACGATCATCGTGTTCGACCGGGTCCGCGAGAGGCTCCTGATCCATAACGACTCGGAGGAGGTCATCCTGAATGAAGCGATCAACGCGACGTTGTCCCGGACCTTGCTCACCTCGGGTGCCACGCTGATCAGCGTCGCCATCCTCGCCGTCCTCGGCGGCTCGGCCCTGCGCGATTTCGGAATCATCATCTTCATCGGCATCATCGTCGGCACATTCTCCTCGATTTTCATCGCCTCACCGGTGGTGCTGTGGTGGAGCAACCGCAAGGGCGGTAACATCCGCGAGGCGGTCCTCGCGACCACCGCCAAGGCGGAGTCGATGTCCGCGGCACCTTGAGTCTCTCAAAAACAAAACCGGCAGTGGGTCATCCACTGCCGGTTTTTTATTGGGAGAATATCATTCCATCGTCCTCAAGATTTGGACTTTTGATGGATTGCCGACACATAGGCTCGTTGGTATCTGATTCACCCGAAGACTACTTCGGCTCCATTTCAGGAAGCGGGGGCGGTGGTGGACACTCATCCTTGGAAATCCGGTGGTCGCCATTGCGGTCGAGCGATTCGAAGCGGTCTTCCTGCTCGTCTTCAGTCAGATCCTTAACGCCTTGTCCGGCGCGGAACTCTTCAAATGACAAGGCACCGTCAGAATTGGTGTCGAGCTTCTGGATCATTTTCTCTGTTCTGCCCGGATCTCCATCATCCCCCGGTTTCCGGCCTTCGGGCCCCTTGCCTGGCTTTCCCGGACGACGCTTGAAGGGCTCCGGACGGTCTTTCGGAGTGATCAGGCCATCCTTATCCGTGTCCAGACGATGGAAAACCTCCACTTGTTTTTCAGGTGGCAGCTTCTTGAAAATCTCGCCGACCTTGAACTCTTCCAAGCTGATACCGCCGCTCTTGTCGGCATCCAGTTCCCACAGACGTTTCATAGGCGGCCCTTCGTGCGGACGGCCTAGCTTCATGAGTTCCTGACGGCTGAGCTTGCCATCACCGTCCTTGTCGAGGCGTTTGAAAATGTTCACCCGCTTCTCTTCGGGAAGATTCTGGATGCGGGGCATCGCGTTGAATTCCGCTTGGGAAATAAAGCCATCGTGATCGCTGTCCGCATGTTTCCAAGCCTCGGCAAACGGATTCGGCCGCCCTCCGGGAGACTTCTCGCCACTCGGTGACGGGCTTTGCGGCGGGGCCGGTGGTTCGGCAAGACAGACCGCCGGCAGCAGCATTCCCGCGACAAGAAAGGAAACAGGGATTGTTTTCATGGGCAATTCACGCTTTTTTAGCCGCGTTCCGCAAAGCTAACTCCCAAGAAACTCCGCCCCTCTGGAAAAGTTTCGTGAGAGCGCCCGGAATCCTGCCGCCTCACCCACCCCATCCGCCATGCACATCCGCGACATTCTCAGCGACCCGAAGCCCTCGCTTTCCTTTGAATTCTTCCCACCGCGGACCGCCCCCGCGTGGGAGGATCTCTATCAGGCCATCCGCGAGCTGGAGCCTTTGGAACCGACCTTCGTATCGGTGACTTACGGCGCGGGCGGCGGCACCCGCGAGCTGACCCATGACCTCGTGGTGCGGATCAAGCAAACCACCTCGATCCCTCCGGTGCCCCACCTCACTTGTGTCGGGCATTCCGAGAAGGAAGTGGCGGAAATCCTCGAACGCTACGCCAAGGCCGGCGTCAGCAACATCCTCGCGTTGCGCGGTGATCCGCCGAAGGATCAGCCGGACTACGACTGGTCGGAAAGTGGATTCCGCCATGCCTCCGACCTGGTGGCGTTCATCCGGAAGTTTAACGAGTCCGGAGCCCATCCGGATCCCCGGGGCTTCGGCATCGGCGTGGCCGGTTTCCCGGAAGGCCATCCGGCGACTCCGAACCGGGTGGACGAACTCGATTTCCTCAAGGCAAAGGTGGATGCCGGCGCCGACTACATCTGCACCCAGTTGTTTTTCGACAACCATGACTTCTTCGATTTCCGCGATCGCTGCGCTCTATCAGGCATCAATGTCCCGATCATCGCCGGCGTGATGCCGGTGACCTCGTTGCAAGGAATGAAACGGATGGCGGAACTCGCCGCGGGTGCGAGATACCCTGCGAAGCTGCTGCGCGCTCTCGGACGTGCGAAATCCAGCCCCGAAGCCGTCGAGCGCGTAGGCATCCACTACGCCGCGGAGCAGTGCGCCGGACTGCTGAACGAGGGCGTTGACGGCATCCATTTCTACACGCTCAACAAGAGCCACGCGACGCGGGAGATCTATAACAGCCTGGGTCTGGCGGCGAACGCCTGACCTCAGCGGCGGCCTTGCTGATAGATCTCCTCCGCCTGCTTCAGCGTGATTTCATACAGGCCTCCCTCGATGGGAACCATCAGAGGGATCCGGCCCGAGGAGGCATCCACAGGATACTGCTCAATGAGCTTCGGGGCACGCTCGAAGGCGTCCGCAGGCAGCGTGATCTTCAACAAACCGTCATAGCGCAGGGTTCTGGAAATACGTTCGGAGGATTGCTCGTCGATCCTGCGGATGATCAAGCTCTCTTCCAAGCGGTCAAACAAGGAACTCCCGGTCTCTTCCTGAGCACCCGCCTTGTCCCGCTTCGCGGCCATGGCGGCACGGCGCAGCGTGAACTCGGAATCCTCGTTCTTGTTCTCAAGGGAATCAATCTCGGCATCGTCGCCATTGAAGATGGGCGCGCCGCCCGCACCCGATAGATTCCCGACGGCCGAGGTCGTTTCCTCGACGGTCGGAAGCCGGACTTTAAGTTTGCCCTCGAGCGTGGTCAGGTCATCCGATTTCAGATTCACGTCCGTTAGCTCCAGGCCTCCACTGAAGGATTTCAAGTGGAACGAGCCTTCACGGAAATCGATCCGGTGATAGTTCCTCGCGTAGTCCACCACGGACAAGGCCTTCAACAGGTGGAGCCGCTCGCGGAGGGAAATCATGTCCTGGGCATCCAGTGTCACCCCGCCTTCGAAGATGATGCCTTCGGAGGAATTCGTGGACCCGCTGACACGGAAGTCGCCTGATAGACTGCCCTCGACAAAGCTCCTCACCGGCGGTGGCAGGGTTCCGCTCAACGCCAGATTGCGGATTTTCATGGTCCCATCGATCAGCGGCCGGGCTCCCCCCGTAACCTTCAGGCCGGAGAAATCCGCAGTGCCCTGCTGCCGCCGGAACTCGGCCTTTTGGAAAACCATTCCCTCCCGCGTGCAAATGATTTCCAGATCCACGATTTCCAGTTTCTCCAGCCAGTTCTGATTGAAAAAACCGCCCTTGAAGAAGAGGCGCAGCTCGTCGTCGCTCCGTTGGATCCGGAGGAAGCTGTTGCTGATGGATCCCCGCGTGTGTTCGAATTCGTATCCCTGTGAAACACCGGAACTGATACTCCCCAGCTTTCCGGGTGTGATCGTCCGGCTGAATCCCCATCGCAGCGAGGCGTCGGAGATCTCGAAACTCTTCAGCTCCGCATTCCCGAACTTCCTGAACAGCGAGTCTCCTAACATTGCAGCCGCCGCCTCGTCATCCGCACCGGCGCGCACTTCCATGTCGAGTCGCGAAATAGTGACCGTTCCCGGACTCCACTGACCGACGAGGCCATCAAGAAATCCCATCTTGCAGCGGATGTTGCGAGCGTCTAAAGACGAGTAAAACGCCCCCTCCCCCCCTTTGCATGCCAGTCCGCTGATGCCGAGTTCGCCCTGCACCCGCGACACGCCGCGGACTTCGATTTCCGAGGCGTTCAATTCGGTCTTGAGCGTCGTTCTGAAGCCCTCCTGGAAGCTCTCCATCTTGGTCCGGCGGACCAGATAGACCCCCGCACCGACCGCGATCACCAGCAGGAACACCAGCACCCGGAAGCCCAACCGCAGCAGGTGGAACACGGCGGTCCCCTTGGACCCGCTCCCCACCATTGAATAGCGGATCTGGAACCAGAAACCCTGGCTCGCCACCCATTGGCTGAGGCGGTCGTTGAAATTTTGCGATTGCTCGGATTCCATAAATTCTACTCGCCTTGCAGCACCGCGAGTAAAACGATCCCGCTCCCTTGAAGCGAGGGAAATTTACCCTCGCACAGGTGCCAATCATGCCATACGACCCCGCCCGTGGAAGCTACTGATTACAAAGTCCGCCTGGAAATTTTCGAAGGCCCGCTCGATCTCCTCCTCTACCTCATCAAAAAGGACGAGGTGGACATCCATTCCATCTCCATCGAGCGCATCACCCGCCAGTATCTCGACTACATCAATACGTTCAAGCTGCTCAACATCGACCTCGCCTCCGAGTTCATCGTAATGGCGGCGAATCTGATGTATCTGAAAAGCCGCACGCTCCTGCCCAAGGTCGATCAGCCGCCCGAGGAAGATGCCGAGGACGACGATCCGCGCTGGGAGCTCATCCGCCAGCTCATCGAGTATAAAAAATTCAAGGACGCCGCCGGTTTCCTCAGCCTGCGCGAAATGGAGCAGGAAGGAAGTTTCGCCCATCAGCCGGATGCCTCCGAAGTTCCAGTCGAGGAACCGCCGGCGCTCGCCGAGGTCTCGATTTTCGATCTCATCCGCGCGTTCCAGAACGTCCTCAAGCGCTTTGAGGAATCGCACGACTTCGGTGACATCATCGACGACCGCTACACCGTTTCCGACAAAATCGAGCTGCTCCTCGGCCACTTCGCGCCCGGCGAGTCTCGGCGTTTCGAGGAACTTTTCCAGTCCGCCACCACCAAGGCCGAGGTCATCGTCACCTTCCTCGCACTGCTGGAACTGATGAAACTCAATCAATTCGTCGTCCGCCAGAGCGAGCTGCTAGGCGACATCGTCATCGAGCGCCGCGACAACCAGTCCATCGCCGCGTTGGAAGCAGCCGAAGTCGGAGCCGACTACGCGTGATGTAGAAAAACAGTCCCGCGCTGCGGCCTCAGCCTAGGCGGAACACGATCCGCGCCTTCGTCAGATCGTAGGGAGACATCTCCATCTTCACCTTGTCGCCCACCACCAGTCGGATGAAGCGCTTGCGCATCTTGCCGGAAATGTGCGCCAGCACCTCGTGGCCGCTCTCGAGCTTCACCCGGAACATCGTCCCGGCGAGAACCGAGGAGATCTCACCATCCACCTCCACCGCTTTTTCTTCTTCGTCCTTCGTGGAACGCTTCGGTGGACCATAACGGTTGCGGTTCGTGCGGCGGCCGGATTTCTTGGGGCGTGGAGGCATGGTGAATTGAGATAATCGAAAAGGCGGAATGACAATCCCGCCCTGCGCCGACTGGGTATCGCATCCCATTCCGTCCATCAATCCCAAAAAACACCCTCATCGCCTATTCCCTTGCTTTTCTTCCTCACCCCACGCTTGCAAAGCCGCCACACACGCTTCAGTTTTCTCCCCCCGAGCCGCCGCAGCGTGGCTTTTTCAAAAACCGCACTATCTTCAACGTCATGCCCGAGATCACCGAAAAGGAACTTCCCGCAAATTTGAAGCCCCTTTGGCTCAAAGCACTCAGCGCCGTTCAAACCTCCAATCTGCCCTACGGCATCAGCCTCCTCCAAGCCGTCCTCAAGGATAGCCCCGGCTTCCTCGATGGCCGGAAAATGCTCCGCAAATGCGAACTCCAGCTCGCCGGCGGCACCAAGAAAAAAGGCGGCCTCTTCGGTATGCAGTCCGGTGGTGGCATGGGCGTCATGAAACTCGCCGGCGCCGCCAAGAAAGATCCCCTCGGCACCCTCCCCCTCATCGAAAAGGAACTCGAAAAGGATCCCACCAACGACCAGGCCAACGACCTGCTCTTCGACACCTTCCTCAAGCTCGAACTCTTCGAATCCGCCGCCTTCGCTCTCGAAACCGTCCGCAAGAGCAGCCCCGAAAACGCCAAGCTCCTCCACAAGCTCGCCGAGTTCTACATCACCCGCGAGCAACCGCTCATGGCCTCGGAGGTCTATAACGACATCATCAAGCACCACCCCACCGACGGCACGGCCATCAAAGGCTCCAAGGACGCCTCTGCCCGCGCCTCCATGCAAAAGCAGAAGTGGGATGAAAACGCCGACATGCGGTCCCTCATGAAAAACACCGCCGAGTTCGAGGAGTTGGAAAAAGCCTCCCGCACCGGCCTCACCAAGGAGCAGCTCGAAGAACGCCGCGACAAGGTCATCGAGAAATACAATCTCGACCCCAACCACCTCGCCACCGTCAAGGACCTCGCCAACCTCTACGAACAACTAGAGGACTGGCACAACTCCCACACCTTCTACGCCTGGGCCCACTCTCTCAGCAACGGCGACGTCGCCCTCGCCACCAAGGCTGCCGCCATGAACGACCGCGCCCTCGAGACCGACATGAAGGCCCTCGAAGCCGCCGCAGCCGCGGATCCCGACAACGCCGAACTCAAGGCCGCCCTCGACGCCCGCAAGGCCGACCGCATCGCCGAACAAGTCACCGAAGCCCAGAAACGCGTTGATCAAAACCCCACCGATCCGCAGCTCCGTTTCGAGCTCGGCACCGCCCTCTACAACTCCGGCGACCACAGCGCCGCCATCCCCCACCTCCAGCAGGCCACCCGGAATCCCCACATCCGCACCAAGGTGCTTTTGTTGTTAGCCCGCACCTTCCGCGCCAAGGGCATGTTCGACCTCGCCATCAAGCAGCTCTCCGACGCCCTCGCCGACCTCATCGCCATGGACAACACCAAAAAGGAAGTCCTTTACGAAAAAGGCCTCATCCATACCGAAGTCAACGACAAGGAATCCGCGCTCGACTGCTTCAAACAAATCTACGAAGTCGACTATGGCTACCGGGACGTCGCCAGCCGCGTCGAAGCCTCCTACTCCTAACCGGCTGTTGGAAACCATTCACCGCCGCCCCCTCCCACCGGAGTGGGCGGCTTTTTTGTGGATTCCATCCAACCCATCGCCGCCCGCCGTGAAAATCGCTTTCGCCGCCGCCACTTGCGTTTAAGATAACATCCGATCCCAACCAGCCAGCCATGCACCGATTTCTCCACGCCGTCCAGAAAAGCCGAACCCTGACCGCCCCGCTCGGCGGCCTGCTCCTGCTCTTCCAGCGCAGCCCGCTGGTCCAGATCCTGTTCCCTCATGCCCGCCTCCTCGGTGGAGCCCGGCTCGCGGACACCGCCGGTTGGACGGTCGCCACCATCGCCGGCCTCGGAGCCTATGACAGCGTCGCGGGAGCCAGCACCATCACCCAGCTCGCCCCCGCTGCGGGTTCCACCACTGTTCCCGCCGCCAAAGGCTCCGCGCTCGCCTTCATCTTCCAAAGCACCGGCACCGAAAACCTTCCCGGAAGCTGGCAAATCATCGGCAAGCTCCCTGCCGGACTGGTCCACAAAAACGCCACCGACAACGCCATCGACTCCATTTCCGGCATCCCCACCCAGACCGGCAGCTTCCCCATCACTGTTAAAGCTTGGGAAGAACCCCGCTTCTCCGGCTCCTCCATCTCCCAAAAATTCACGCTCAAAGTCGCCGGAGCCATCATCCTTCGCCACCCCGCTTCCATCACCATCCCCAGCGGAACCTCCACCACCCTCAGCGTGACCGGCTCTGGCAGCGGACTCACCTATCAGTGGTTCATGGGCAAATCCCCCAGCACGAAAAAGCCCGTCGCCAAAGCCACCGCCGCCACCTTCAAGACTCCCGTCCTCACTGCCAATACCTCCTACTGGGTCCGCGTCACCCGCCAAGGCATCGTCGCCAACTCCCGCACCGCCACTATCACTATCAGCCCGGCCGCCGCGCCTGAAGGGCGCTGATAAGCCGTTAGTTTTCCCTTCGCAGCCTCAGCGCGTTGGTGATCACGGACACGCTGCTCAGGGCCATGGCCGCGCCGGCAATCATCGGATTGAGCAACCAGCCGCTGATCGGATAGAACAAGCCGGCCGCCAGCGGCACGCCAAGCGCGTTGTAGATGAACGCGAAAAACAGGTTCTGCCGGATGTTCCGCATCACGTCGCGGCTGAGTTCCAGCGCGCGGACGATTCCTAACAAATCCCCTTTCGCCAGGATGATCCCCGCGCTCTGGATCGCGGCATCGGTTCCGGTGCCCATGGCGATCCCGACATCGGCCTCCGCAAGGGCGGGCGCATCATTGATGCCGTCGCCCGCCATCGCGACCACCGCCCCCGCGGCCTTCAGCTCGCGGATGATACCGAGCTTGGCGGCGGGCGTGAGTTCCGCGCGGACGTCGTCGATCCCGAGTTCGCGTCCCACGGCCTGTGCGGTCTGCGGATTGTCACCGGTGAGCATCACCAGTTTGAGGCCCATCGCGTGGAGTTTTCCCACGGCTGCCGGTGTGGAGTTCTTGATCGGATCCGCGACGGCGATGTAGCCGCTAACTGAATCGCTTTCGGAGATCCAGATCACCGTGTGCGCCTTTTCCTGAAGCGCCCGCGCTTGATCGACCATTGCCGGGTGAATTCCGACGCCCTCCGACTCCAGCCATGAACGGCTTCCCACCCGAACGAGCACACCGCCGATTTTTCCTAACACACCGGCGCCAGTGACGGATTGGAATCCCTCCACCTTGGAAATCGAGAGCTGTTTCACCTCCGCCCGGCTGACGATGGCATGAGCCAACGGATGCTCGCTAAGCCGTTCCAATGCGGCGGCAATCGCAAGCACATGGTCCTCCTCATCCGCCTGTGTGGTGACGATCTCCCTCACCACCGGGCGCCCTTCCGTCAACGTGCCGGTTTTGTCGGTAACGAGGTGGGTGATTTTTTCCGCCCGCTCCAACGAAGCGGCATCTCGGACGAGAACTCCATTCCGCGCACCGCGGCCGATGCCCACCATGATCGACATCGGCGTGGCAAGGCCGAGCGCACAGGGACAGGCGATCACCAGCACGGCAACCGCGCAGGAAATCGCGAGCGCGAGTCCAGGCCCCCACAGCATCCAAGAAGCGAATGTTAGAATTGCCGCAACCACCACGGCAGGCACGAACCAACCCGACACCTGGTCCGCCAGCCGTTGGATGGGAGCGCGAGAGCGCTGGGCCTCGGCAACCATCTGCACGATGCGCGAGAGCAACGTTTCCGAGCCGACCCTCTCCGCGGTCATGAGGAACGCGCCGGTCTGGTTGATCGTCGCACCGGTTACCGGATCACCCCCTTTTTTCGCCACAGGCATCGACTCGCCGGTGATCATGGATTCATCCACGGTGCTGGCTCCTTCCGTGATCACGCCGTCCACCGGGATTTTCTCGCCGGGACGGACACGCAGGACATCGCCGATTCTCACATCTTCTAACGAAACATCCTGTTCGTTTCCATCGACCACGCGGCGTGCCGTTTTCGCGGCGAGCTGCAGCAGCGCCTGCACGGCCTCGCCGGTCTTGCCACGGGCACGGGCTTCAAGCCATTGGCCGAGGATCACCAGCGCGGTGACCACCGCCGCCGCTTCGAAATAGAGTGGAGTTCCGTGGCCGTGCGTGTGGGGAAACAGCCCCGGCATCGCCAGCGCCACCACGCTGTAAAGGTAGGCGGCGCCCACTCCGAGCGCGATCAAGGTGAACATGTTGAGGCTGCGGTTCCGCAGCGAATGCCACGCCCGCGTGAAGATAAAATCGCCCGCCGCCCAGACGACCGGAGTCGCCAGAACCATCTGCATCCCTCCTGATAGATTTCCCGGCAGCCACTCCCGCATCCGCAGGAACGGCACCATCTCGCCCATCGTTAGAAAGAGGAGGGCCAGCGCCGGCGGCCCGGCGATCCACAGTTTTTTGCGCATCCTTTCCAAGTCCCCGCCGTCATCCGGCATCAACACCGTTTTCGGCTCCAGCGCCATTCCGCAGATCGGACAATCCCCGGGCTCGTCCCTCTCGATCTCCGGATGCATCGGGCAGGTGTAAACCGTCTTCTCCGCCGGGGCCGTCGCCGGATTCCGCTCCAGCGCCATCCCGCACTTCGGGCAATCCCCCGGTCGATCCGATTCCACACCGGGACACATCGGGCAGAAAAATTTCGCTCCGGCCGTTGGCTTCACGTCGGGATCATGGTGATGTCCGCCGCCACAGCATGGCTTCACCGGTTCGACCTGGCAGCAGGACTTCTTCGCTGCGTGGTGATGATTGTGCTCACTCATGGCATCCTCCTTTCTTGTTAGCATTCCCATCGACGACGAATTCCGCGATCGGACAGCCTTTGAGCGGCCCCTTGCCATCGCAGCCTGCCACCAGTGTCCCCAACGCCCGTTCCATCGCCTGCAGATCGCGGATCTTCCCGCGGATTACCTCCAGCCGCGCGGTAGCGAATTCCCGGACCTTTTTTCGCGGCGTCCGGATGTTCCCGGTCAGCTCCAGCAGTTGCGCGATGTCCTGCAAACTGAACCCCAGCTCCTGCGACCGACGGATGAATTTCAACCGCTCCAGATCCGCCGCTTGATAGACCCGATAGCCCGAGGAATTCCGCGCAGGTTCCGCCAGCAGGCCCTTTTGCTCGTAAAATCTCAGCGTCTCCGCCCCCACGCCCGCCTCCTTCGCCAGCGCGGCGCGGGTCCACTTCGGTGTTGCATTCTTGTCCATGGCGACACCCTACACCTTGTAGCAAGATACAGGGTCAACAAGAATTTTGATCCGCGATTTCAGCCGGTCATTCTTATATTCCCGGGCCGGGAAGTTGCTTCCACCCTAAGCTGCTCGCTGGATCGAAGGGCTTTCCGGAAAAATAATTTCAATTCCCAGACAAAGTGGCAGGCGCGGTGCGTTATGATCCATGTCGCGAGACAACAGCGGTCCGACTGAGATGCCTCCCGGGTTAATGGGTTTTTCCTGTGGGGATGATCAGTCGGGCCGCTTTTTTTGCACGGAGCCACTTCAGTCAGGCGCGTGAATCAAGCGTTTGACAATCTTCCCCACTCCCCGATGGTTCTCAAAACGAGGGTAAACGGCTCATGGCCCGCAGTCCCCGGCAAGTCCGCATGAGCACTTCCAGCAATCGAACCGTTCACACCGCATTGATCCCTTGGGTCATTGCGCTCGTCGCGCTGTTCGGGATGAACGCTCTGGCTCCGGATCATTCGCCTTTGAAGAAGAGCGAGACATCGGATGGAATCGGGTTGTTCCAACAGGCGGACGACACCCAGACACCAGGGCGGGTTTTCAATCCGCTGGTATCCCTCGCGCCTTTTCGCTCCGACGGGATCAGATTCCTGAATTCGTCTTCGTTGTTCGTGTGCATTGAAACGGGCCGGGAACTACCGGTGGTTCATTCGCTTCGGGGCGCAGTCCAGGGCCGCGCGCCTCCTGGAGACTCGCTATCCTGAACGCCGCCCGATCACAACGGAGGATTGTCGTTTTGCGACAACCGCCTGCTGGCATTCGGGAGCCTGCCCGATTCCCTGGATTCTGTCGAATCGCGGTAATCCCTCATCCTGCCGCTTTGGCAGAATTCCGAACTTCCATTTCCCATCTTATGACCACTTTCAAAATTTTCTCCGAACATCCATCTACTCGCGAACTAACAGCGATCGTTGCCTTCAAATCCATCACCCTCCTCCTCCCATGATTAATTGGCTCTTCCCGAAAATCATTGGTGGCAAGAACGAGCGCGAAGTGAATCGCATCCGGCCGACTGTCGCCCGCATCAACGAAATTGAAGGAGCGCTCCAACGCGAGCCGGTTGAAAAACTCCTCCAACTCACCACTAACTGGCAAAACCATCTCGCCCGCTATCACCCGCTCGACGCACCGCCGAAATCGCAGCTCGAACAGATGGACGAAACCGGACTTCGCGAATCCGCCGGACCCATCGAGGCGCGTCTAGCGATTCTTCGCAAGGAGTTCCCCTCGCTTCCGAAGGACATCGCGGCCACCGCGTCGTCGATCGAAACCGCGAAGGCAGCCTTCCATCAGATCGAAGGCCAATTCGCGAAGTCCCGCGCCAAGTACCTTGAGAAAATCCTGCCCGAGGCCTATGCCGTCGTGAAAAACGCCGCCCGCCGCCTCTGCGGTAGCGAGATCCTGGTCAACGATCAGCCGATGAAATGGAACATGATCCATTTCGACGTCCAGCTCATCGGCGGCATCGCCCTCCATCGCGGCTTGATCGCGGAAATGCAGACCGGTGAGGGAAAAACCCTGGTCGCCACGTTGCCCGTCTATCTGAACGCGCTGACCGGCCTCGGTGTCCACGTCGTCACCGTCAACGATTACCTGGCCAAACGGGACTCGGATTGGATGGGCGCGCTGTTCCGCTTCCTCGGCCTAACGGTCGGCTGCATCGAGAACCAGATGCCGTCTTGGGAACGTCATCAGGCATACGGCTGCGACATCACCTACGGCACCAACTCCGAGTTCGGCTTCGACTACCTCCGCGACAACGGCATGGCATCGACCAAGGACGAACAGGTCCAGCGCGGCCACTACCTCGCCATCATCGACGAAGTTGACTCGATCCTCATCGACGACGCCCGCACCCCGCTCATCATTACCGGCGCGTCCTCAAGGTCCGCCCATCAGTTCGACACATTCAAGCCTATCGTAGAGCAACTCGTGAAGCGCCAGACCGAGCTCTGCAACAACTTCGCCGCTGAGGCGAAGCGGCTGTTGGAAAAAGGCGACACCGCCGCAGCCGGCCTCACTCTTTTCAAGCTCAAGCTCGGCCAGCCGCGCAACCGCCAGTTCCTGCGCTTCCTGGAAAATCCGGAGATCCGCCGCCTGTTGGAGAAAACCGAACTTTCCTTCCAGAAGGGCGCCTTCCAAAAGGACATCTTCAAGCTCAAGGAGGAATTGTATTTCGCCATTGATGAAAAGGCACACGACGCGGATCTTCTGGAAAAGGGCCGCAAATTTCTATCACCCGGCGATCCGGATTCGTTCACGCTGCCTGACATCGCCCCGCTGTTCGCCGCCATTGAATCCGACCACAGCCTAACAACAATTCAGCAGACCACCGCCAAAAAGGAAATCCAGAACCAGATGGACGCGCAGGCAGCGAAGGTCCATGGCATTTCCCAACTGCTCAAAGCCTACTGCCTTTATGAGCGCGACGTCCACTACGTCGTCAGGGACGACAAGGTCACCATCATCGACGAAAGCACCGGCCGTGAGATGGCCGGCCGCCGTTGGTCTGACGGTCTCCATCAGGCGGTCGAAGCCAAGGAGAAGGTCTCCATCGAAAAGGAGAACCAGACCTTCGCCACCATCACCATCCAGAACTATTTCCGCCTCTATGAAAAACTCGCGGGCATGACCGGCACCGCCGAAACGGAAGCCGCCGAGTTCCACGACATCTATCAACTCGACGTGCTGCCGATCCCGACCAACACGCCTAACATCCGGATCGACGAGAACGACCAGATCTTCAAGACCCGCCGCGAGAAGTTCAACGCGGTGATCGAAAGGATCGAGAAGGCGCACGCCGTCGGCCAGCCCGTGCTCGTCGGCACGGCTTCGGTCGAGTCGTCGGAAACCCTGGCAAGGCTGCTCAAGCGGTCGAACATTCCGCACTCGGTGCTCAACGCGAAGTTTCACGAACAGGAGGCGGAAATCGTGGCCCTAGCAGGCCAACGCGGCGCCGTCACCGTCTCCACCAACATGGCCGGACGCGGCACCGACATCAAACTCGGCGAAGGCGTGGCGGAACTCGGCGGCTTGTTTGTCATCGCCACCGAGCGCCATCCGTCCCGCCGGGTGGACCGGCAACTTCGCGGCCGTTGCTCCCGCCAGGGCGATCCCGGACGATCCCGGTTCTTCATCTCCCTCGAAGATGACCTGATGCGCAACCACGCGTCCCCTGACCGCATGGCCGCGATGATCGAACAGTCGGAAAAATCCAAAAAAGCGTCACCGATCGGTACGCTCGTCGAGACTGCCCAAAGAAAGGTCGAGCAGCGCGATTACCAATCGCGCAAACGCGTTCTCGATTTCGACGACGTGATGAACCTCCAGCGCGAGATTGTCTATGGCTACCGCAACGAGGTTCTAACCACCGAGGACACGCGCAAGCTCGTCCATGACATCATCCGGGAAACCATTCCCGCGGGAGTTCATCGCCATCTCGCCGAATGTGATCCCCGCGATCCCGACTACAGCGAACTGCTGCAGTGGCTCCACTCGACCTATCCGATCCGCGTGAGTCCCGACGACCTCGCTAACCAAAACGGGGATTCCATCTCCTCGATGTTGGCGGACAAGGTTCTGAACGCTTATGAAAGCCAAGTCGGCGGCTTGCCAATGGAAGTCCTCGAACAGGAGGAACGCCGGATGGTGCTTGTCGCCATCGACCGGCAATGGCAGGAGCATCTCACCGACATGGACGAGTTGCGCGAAGGCGTTTACCTCCGCGCCCAAGGCCAGAAAGATCCGCTCGTTGAATATAAAAACGAAGGCTACGAACTCTTCGTCAACCTGATGGACACGATCCGGCAGGAAGCGTTACAAAACCTGTTCCGATCCGCCGCCGGCCTCGGAGCGTTTCTCGCGCAGCTCCAAAGCGACTCCCCTGCCGACAGCACGCTCAAACTCAATCTTCCCGAGCGCAAATCCCAGTCAACCGAAGTCCCAAGCCGCAATGCCGCGTGCACTTGTGGTTCCGGCAAGAAGTTCAAGCAATGCTGTGGCCGCCTCGCGTGATTGCTGGTGATTCAGCGCCCGCCGTTTGCGTTTGGGTGAAGCGCTCCTACTTTGGTCAATGATTCCCTTCTCCGTTCTCGATCTGGCTCCCGTTGCTGCGGGCAGTGACACCAGCCAGGCGTTTCGCAACACTGTTAGCCTTGCGCAAAAAGCCGAGGCTTGCGGGTTTCACCGCTATTGGCTGGCGGAACATCACAACATGCCGGGAATCGCGAGTGCGGCTACTTCGGTGGTTATCGGTCACGTCGCGAGCCACACTTCGACGATCCGTGTGGGCTCGGGCGGCATCATGCTGCCCAATCACTCACCTCTCGTGATTGCCGAACAGTTCGGCACGCTGGAAGCCCTCTATCCTGGCCGAATCGATCTCGGGTTGGGACGTGCCCCGGGCGGAGACCAGCTAACAGCAAGAGCGCTCCGCAGAAACCTCGGCAGCAGTGGCGACACGTTTCCGCAGGACGTTCTCGAACTTCAGTCTTATTTCCGCCCGGCGGAAAACGGGCAACTTCTGAGAGCGGTTCCCGGTGCCGGACTCAACGTGCCCTTATACCTGCTCGGCTCAAGCGACTTCAGCGCGAGACTGGCAGCGGAGCTCGGGTTGCCCTTTGCTTTCGCCAGCCATTTCGCACCCGACTATCTGAAAACCGCCCTGACTCTCTATCGGCGCGACTTCAAACCGTCCGCTGCGAATGCAACCCCACACGCCATCGTCGGCGTGAACGTTTTCGCCGCCGATACCGATGTGGAAGCCCGGCGACTGTTCACCTCACTACAACAACAATTCCTCAACTTGATCCGGGGAAATCCGGGGCTGCTCCAGCCTCCGGTCGCTAACATGGGCACCCTTTGGTCGGTCGCAGAGGAATCCCACGTCAGGAAGATGACCCGTTATTCGCTGGTCGGTTCTGCGGACACCATCCGCCACGGCGTGGAGCAAATCATCCAGGACACCGGTGCCGATGAAATCATTGCCACGGCGCAGATATTCGATCATGCGGCTCGCTTGCGGTCATTCGAGATCTTCTCGGAGGTGATGAAATCGTTAGAATCTTTGAGCTCCGCGTATTCGATGGCATCCGGGGAAGATTGACAGGGATCTTCTCCTTGTGCCGGATCGGTTGGCGGGTAGAATCACGAATGCATTTCATCGGAAAAGTTTTGCTGCTACTGGGTTTGGCTGCTTTTTCATCAGCCAAGGAGATGCCCGTGATCCCGACGGATCTGGCCAGCTATGTGGCCAAGGCGGAGCCGGGTTTCGCGTGGACGGTCGAGGACACGAAGGATTTTGGCACTACCAAGGCCTGGCGCTTGAAGCTGACCTCACAGGTCTGGCAGGGCATCACCTGGACCCACGATCTGCTGGTGGTCAAACCCGCCGGCATTCCGACCGGGAAAATGCTGCTGCTCAACGAGGGAGGCGGCGCCTCCATGGAGAGGGCCATGTATGCGGCTCTGTTAGCGGGCAAGATCAAGGCTCCGGTCGCGCTGCTACTCGGCAATCCGAACCAGCCGTTGTTCGATGGCATGAAGGAGGACGATCTCATCGCGGAGACCTTTGTCCGCTACCTCGACACCGGCGATGCCTCGTGGCCGTTGCTTTTCCCGATGGTGAAGAGCGTGGTGAAGGCGATGGATTCCCTCCAGGAATTCAGCAAAAAGGAATGGGGCGGGCCGGTGGAGAAATTCATCCTCGGTGGCAGCTCGAAACGCGGCTGGACCACCTGGCTGACCGCCGCCAACGACCCGCGGGTGATGGCGATCACGCCGATGGTCATCGACGTGCTGAACATGCGCGACCAGCTCACCCACCAGCAAAGCTCGCTCGGCGGAACCAGCCAGGAAATCTCACCCTACACCCGTCGTGGCCTGGTGCCGATCCCTGACGCGCCACGGACCCGCAGCCTGTGGACCATGGTTGACCCATGGACCTATCGGGATCGTTTCACCATGCCGAAGCTGATTGTTCTGGGGAACAACGATCCCTACTGGAGCACCGATGCCCTGAACCTTTACTGGGACGCCCTGCCCGGCGAGAAATACATCTCCTACACCCCAAACGCCGGACACGACCTGATAGAGCGCGATGCCGCGGGCAAAAAGCTCAATGCGGACCGTGCCATCAACAACGTGTCGGCCTTCATCTGCTATCAACTCAGCGGAAAGCCCGTCCCGAAGCTGGGCTGGAAACACACGACGCAGCCCGACGGCACGCTGAAACTCACCATCACCGCCGACCCCGCGCCGGAGCAAGCCCGGCTTTGGATCGCCCGGTCCGACACCCGGGATTTTCGCAAAGCCCGCTGGGTGTCACAACCGATCGAACTCAAGAAGGGCCAGCCGGTGACCGCCACCCTCCCCAAGCCGGAAAAGGGGTTCATCGCCTATTACGCGGATCTCGGATATCAGATCGACGACCTGCCTCAGTGGCTGTGCACGCAGTTGCGTGTGGTGGGGACTGACGCGAAATGAGGCACAGATGCACCAGCTCATAGCCGCATCCGCTCGTCCATTTTCGAATAAAATCCGGCGAATCCGTGAGCAATGACCCTATTCATTCGGGAGACACGCAGGATCTGCGCGGTTTTCACAAAGCTGCTGAAGCCGCACTTTTTTCAAACATATTTTTTGATCGCCACTCCTATGTAAACCACAAGACCAACCATTAAGATCTCCAGCCAATAGCGTCGAAGCATCGATTGCGGGCTTTTTTTGTTTAAAGTTTCCGAACCAGGAATTGTGTCATCCCTGTGAAAACGAGTCCCCCGTGAATGCTTGCGCTCTAGTGACGCAGCCTCCTTTTCGAGCCTCCGGATTAGATGGGTATTGGATTGAATAATCGCGTCAAAAAATATTTTATGAATAGGCCCCGGTTGCCCGAATCGCTCCACCCATCTGGAAGCGGCAAGCAGATGAGGCAATGATTTTGACGAACCAATAATAGCTAGAGTTTTTGCGGCCTCAGCCTTCATCTGCATGCAATTCAAATCGTCACAACGATTCAATACCTGAATGGCAATATCCTCATGCTCCGGCGAACGCTTACGGCTCAGAACCTTGATTCCTTCTTGCATATAATCATTTGCCACGAAATCTGAAGCGTCATATGACTTACCTAGTATGTTGAGTATTTCACTGGAAATAATTTTGATATCTTCTTCATTTATATCCTCACGAATTGCAATAGCATTCATGATCGATGGTATTCCTTCTGACTGAATTGATTTATAATTTTTATCAAGCAGAGCAAACAAATACGGCTTAATGCCAGAAGCATTCCGAATTTCATTCATCCTGTTTTGCCAATCAATTTTTCGCTGATTTATGATCCTATCATATTCAATTTTTCCTATTTTATTGATATCAATGTCTACGCTACTGTCATCAGGGTAACTGACTACGATATTCTCAACATAATCCAGCATTTTTGGATCAAGTGGCCTACCTCCATCTCCTGCCGCCTCCCCTAGTGCGGCCGCAACCAATTGTATTGAGAGGATTAATATTAATCTCAATGCAAAACCAAATTGATACCTTCCAGCAGTCATCAAATTATTCTCTATCAAATGTTTGGTGTCAGTCTTCGCATCATAGCTATACTACACCTCCCTTACTCATGAGAAAAGCTTCCGGTCGAGCGACCGGTATTGAATCGCCTCAAGGATGTCGTTCGGGCGGATGTCCATCGCGCCTGCCAAGTCTGCCAGAGTACGGGCGACCTTGAGGATCCGATCATGCGCACGGGCGGAGAAGTTCATTTCCTCCATCGCGTGTTCAAGATAGCCGTTGGCTTCGGGGGTGAGCTTGCAGTGTTGCCGGACCTGGCGGGAGCCCATCGCGGAGTTGGTGGAGTTGGAGAATTTCCGGAAACGCTCAAGCTGGATCTCGCGGGCGGCGATGACGCGTTGGCGGATGGTTCCGGATTTCTCGCCGAGGTTGGTGTCCGAGGAGAGCTCGCGGAAATCGACCAGCGGGACCTCGACGTGGAGGTCGATCCGGTCGAGCAACGGTCCGGAAATCCGCTGGCGGTAGGTTTCGATTTGCCGCGGCGAGCAGCGGCATTCCCTTTTCAAATCGCCATAATACCCGCAGGGACAAGGATTCATCGCGGCCACCAACATGAAGCGGGCGGGAAACGTCAGGGAACCCGCAGCTCGGGAGATGGTGACGTGTCCATCCTCCAAAGGCTGGCGCATGACTTCCAAAGTTTGCCGCCGGAACTCGGGAAGCTCGTCGAGGAAGAGCACGCCGTGATGGGCAAGCGAAACCTCGCCGGGACCGGGATTGGTGCCGCCACCTAACAATCCGGCGTCTGAGATGGTGTGGTGCGGCGCGCGGAATGGGCGGGTGGTTAGAAAACCCCGTTTCGAATCCAGCATCCCGGTCACCGAGTGGATCTTGGTGGTCTCGATGGCATCGTCCTCGGTCATGTCGGGCATGATGGTGGGGATGCGCTTCGCCAACATGGATTTGCCCGTCCCCGGAGGGCCGACCATGAGGATATTATGTCCGCCAGCGGCGGCGACTTCGAGGGCGCGTTTGACATGATGCTGGCCTTTCACCTCGTCGAAATCGACTTCATAGCTGCGGTGGGAATCGAAGAAGGCCCGGCGGTCGAGGTGATAGGGCGGGATGATGATGTCGCCGTTGAGGAAATCCCATGCCTGCTTGAGGTTGCGGATGGGGAAGACCTGGATGCCGTCGATCACCGCGGCTTCGGCAGCATTGGCTTCCGGAACGAAAAGCCGGCTTCTCCCCTGCCGCTTGGCTTCGAGGGCGATGGACAGGACGCCCTTCACCGGACGCACCGCGCCATCGAGTCCGAGTTCGCCGACCACACAGCAATCGTTGGCATCGAACGGCTTGGTCCCGCTGGCCGCGATCATCGCCAGAGCGATGGGCAGGTCGAAGGACGGACCTTCCTTTTTCAAATCCGCCGGAGCGAGGTTCACCGTCTTGATCCCGTCATCCAGATAGAGCGCGGAGGCGCCGATGGCGGATATGACCCGTTGCGAGGATTCCCTAACCGCCGCGTCCGGCAGGCCGACGATGATGACGATCGGCTTGTCCGCGCCACGGGCGTTGACCTCGACTTCGACTTCCTGGGCATCGACTCCGCGCAACGCGGCTGAAAACAATCGGGTAATCATACGAACAGCAAATCTGTGAGCGAATTTCCCGCGAGTGGCAAGCGGGAATCACCTTGCCACAATCCAAGGGAAACCTGCCGAAGTTCGGGGAGCCGCCCATGAGGTATGAGATTGGATCAAGCCGATCTCACATCTGCGCGGAAATGTTCCAGGGAACGAACTCGCTGTCGCCGAAGCCCAGGGCTTCCGACTTCGACTGCCCGCCGCTGGCGACGCGGAGGATTTCCTGATAGATCCGGTCCGCGACTTGCTCATGGGTTTCCTCGCCGTCGGCGATGGTGCCGGCGTTGATGTCCATGTCCTCCTCCATGTGGCGGAACATCGGCGTGTTCGTGGCGATCTTGATCGAAGGCGTCGGCTTGCTGCCGAAAACCGAGCCGCGGCCGGTGGTGAAGCAGAGGAGATTCGAGCCGCCGGCGGACTGGCCGGTCACACCCATGGGATCATAACCGGGGGTGTCCATCATGTGCAGGCCGCGCTCTTTCACGGGTTCCGCGTAGCGGAGCACGGAGACGAGGTTGGTCGAGCCAGCCTTGCAGACAGCGCCTAGCGATTTTTCGAGGATGGTCGTCAAGCCGCCAGCCTTGTTGCCAGGCGTGGGGTTGTTGTTGATCTCGCCGTCCAGCTTGGCGGCGTAGTCCTCCCACCAGCGGATGCGCTCGATGAGCGCCTCGCCGACTTCCGGCCTAACGGCTCGGCGGGTGAGGAGGTGCTCGGCTCCGTAGATTTCGGGCGTTTCCGCCAGAACGGCGGAACCGCCTTGAGCGACGAGCCGGTCGACTGCCAGCCCGAGCGCGGGATTCGCGGTGATGCCGGAGAGACCGTCGGAACCGCCGCACTGGAGGGCGACGATCAGTTCGCTGGCAGGCACTGGTTCGCGCCGGGCCTTGTCGGCCGCGGGGAGCACGTCGTTGATCAGTTTTTCAATACAAGCCTCGATGGTTTTCCGCGTGCCGCCCATCTGCTGGATCGTGAGATAGTGGATGCTGCCCGAAGGCGGCTTTCCAAAAGTCTCGATCATCGCCGGGATCTGGTTCGTCTCGCAGCCGAGGCCGACCATCATGACCGCGCCGAAGTTCG
Organism: Verrucomicrobiota bacterium; assembly: GCA_040386755.1. GTDB lineage: Bacteria > Verrucomicrobiota > Verrucomicrobiia > Verrucomicrobiales > Akkermansiaceae > Luteolibacter. The sequence goes on from JAZKEY010000006.1 coordinate 154,507, forward strand.
GGTGGCGGACGTGGCCCCAGATCGTGCGCTGGAGCATGGCGAAGGCTTCGTTGCGGTTGGAAATGCAGCAGCCGAGACCGTGGGTGATGGCGACCACGCCATCGATGTTAGGAAAGTTTCCCAACAACCCGCGCCGCTCGACCTCGCGGGCGATATGGTGGGTCACCGTCGCCGAACAGTTCACCGAGGAAATGATGCCGACGTAGTTGCGCGTGCCCGTTTTCCCATCGCCGCGGCGGTAGCCCATGAAGCTGTCGCGCTGGTCTTCCGGAACGTAAGCGGTGGGTTTCGCGGCGCTGCCATGGGCATAGTCATCGGTGTGGTCAGACATGCCCAGGTTGTGGCTGTGGACATGCTCGCCGATGGCAATGGCGCGGGTGGCGTGGCCAATGATCTGACCGTATTTCAACACCGGTCCGCCAAGAGCGATGTCGCGCAAGGCGACCTTGTGGCCGCGAGGCACGCCGCTACGGACGGTCGCTCCGCCGGGCAGGGCTTCGCCATCGGCTAGATCGGCAAGGGCAACGACGACGGGGTCTTCGGGGTGAAGGAGGAAGATGCGATTCATGGATGTTTTGGTGTTAGTTTGGTCTAGCAAGGTTTCTGTGTATGAGGCCTATGGAGTGCGGTGACAAAGTGCAACGGCGGCACCGCTTTGGATTCTTCCGTGCCAGCGCCGACTCACGCTGAAACATCCAAAGCGGGTGTGGCGCTATCGCTTCCCACCACACTCCATGGCTAGGGATTCGAGGGTCCTCCCTCCGCTGGTGCGGGAGCCATCCGCCCATCCTTGCCTGGAGACTCCAGAGTGATGGAGGCCACCATCGGGGCGCAGGCATTTCCGGCGCTTGAGAGGATGATTTTGGAAATCGTTGCCGTGGGTCTCTTCAAGTCGCGCCACAGATAACGAAGCTGGCCGTGACTGACCAAACCGGTGCGCACCGAGCCGGGAACATCGACCGCAAGCGCATGGTCGGCGATGTCGACGCCGTTGCGGAACACGAGGTCTTCCGAAGTTCCGTCCGAGTATTCCACCGTGATCGTGAGAAGCGGGTCACGCCCTTGCACGGCGGGAAAGCCCCATCCGGCGACAGCACCTAGCAGATGCAACCTTCCGGCCTGAACGTTCGCGGGAAGTTCCACCATTTTTGGCATTGTCTGACTCAGGGCATCCCGAACCGCGCCGCCCTTGAGGACGATGACGTTTTTTCCTCCGGGTGCCGTGGCGGGATCCTGGAGTTGGAACGGCACGCTTCTCTCCTCCACCATGCCGAAGCGCTTGAGGCCCACGCTGTCGCCTGCGGTTTCCTTTGATAGATAGACGCCCTTGCTGCCGTCCGCAGTAGCGGCTTTTCCGAACGTGAGGATGTGGAAACGTTGTTCGCCGGAGCGCAGATAGGAAATCAGATCGCGCAGCGCGGGAGCGCCCATGGACTCGAATCCTTCCGGCATCAGGGATTTTCCGGTATCGGTCTGGCTGGTGATCTGGTCGCGCGGGATTTCAGTTTCGCCGCCGACGTTCTTGAGGAAAAGGCTGCCCGCTGTTTCGCGACTGATGAATCCTGCCACGTTCCGACCGTCCTTGGTTCCGACGTTCCAGACATGGAAACTCGGTTCCACCTCGCGGTTCGGATCGACGATGTGGGTCAGCCACGTCTCGACTCCATGCGCTCCCATTCCCTCGAGCACCGGCCCGATCATCGCGCCTTCGCCCTTGAACAAATGGCACATCGCGCACGCTTGGAAGACGGCCTTTCCGACCATCGCATCACCGGGTGCCATCACTTCGGGCAACAGGCGGTTGATCGCCGCCGACTTGGCCTCCACCGCGCCTTGGAATTTCGCCACCACCGGAGCAGCGTGATCGCGGACGGATTTGTCGGGGTGTTCGGCCAGCCGGGCGACGAGTTGTGGTCCCGCAACTCCCGGAGGCAGGCTGCCATCAGACAGCGCATCCGCCAGCGCCTTCGAGGAATCGGCCCGCGCGAGCAGGGCTTCCGTGACCTTTGCCTTGTCGCCTTGGGGAAGCGACGGCATCGACGCGATGAGGAATTTCGCGGCATCCGGTGCCGGATTTTTCAGGATCGATTCGAAAAGCGCGGTCCGTTCCTCTCCCGGTTTCACCAACGACTGCTGGAAGAATCCGGCAAGGCTGGCGGGGAAAACCGGCAGGCTGCCAAGTGCTGATAGAACCTGCTTTTCGCGTGGTTGTGAAGCGAGCGCTCGTTGAACCGCTTTCTCCAACCGGGCGGTGCGTTCCGAGACATTCCAGCTCTGGACGGCGAGTGGCAGCGCGGTCGCGGAAATCTGGGGAATATCACTGGCGGCCAAGTCATTGATGGCAGCAGCTAGTTCCGGAGACGTCCCGAGCTTCCGTTCACGCAGCGAAGTGAGCGATGCCATGGCGATTCCTACATCTCCGCCCTCGCCCAGCACCTTCAACATGGGAACCAAACGAGCCTCGTCGTTGGCCGAGAATTCAAATAGCCGTGCGACCAACCGCGCTTGCTTTTCTTTTTCCGGCGATGCCATGGCCGCGGCAAGAACCTCGCCGGGAGAATTTTTTGCCAGCCGCGTCACCGCCGCCGTGGTCCACGGATCATCGGCGGCGGCATTGATCGAAACCAGTGTCTTGGCGGCGACAACCGTATTTGCCGGCAAGGCGGCGAGAAGATTGAGGCGAACACGCGGGTCGGTTTCTTTTTCGCTGCTTTGGGCCAGAAAACTCGCCAATCCGCCACGCGAAACCAGTTCCGGATGGGCGCGACAAACCTTTGCGATGGTCACACGCACCTCGGGATAAGGGTGGAGAAGAGCTCTGATGATTTCCTTATCTGTTATGACTCCGGCTGCGGCGCGAATCCAAAGGGCATGCATCAAGGTCCGGCCTTTCGCATTCGCGAGCATGTCGGCAGCGGTGCGGAGATCGCCTTCCTCGATCAACCGCTGCGCCTTGAAACGCACCTCGCGATTCGGATGCCCCAGGGCATCAACCTGTTCCGCGGTACTCGACATCTTCATGGTCGGCCAAGGCTTGGACGCCTTGTGCGAATAGCGGATGATGCGGCCGAAAAAATGATCCCTATCAGGCCGTGCCGCCTGGTTGTTCCAGAGATGGATCGGGCCACGGGGATCGTTGTGGAGGATGGCCTGGTTGTAGAAGTCGATGGTGTAGAGCTGGCCATCCGGACCGACCCGCGTATCAATCTGGCGGCTCCAGGAATCGCGGGTCGCGGAAAACTCCTCCTCTCGCGTTTTTTCAGCCGTGTAGGTGACGCCCTGCGAAGTGAGTTTCTCGTGATGGATGATGTGCACCGTCGGCTCGGCGGTGAAGTAGCCGAGCTTCCATTCGAGCGGCCACGCCCCGCCTTCGTAAATCGCGCAGCCACACGCGGCGGTGAAGGATCCGATCACGTCGTTCGGCTGGTTCTCGACGATTTCCACCCAGGTCATGAGGGGCTTCACCGGCCGCAGGTGGACCATGACCTGCCACGATGGCACGCTGCCCATCCCTCCTTCAGCCATGAGTCTATCAGTCACCGGCACGTGCATGAGGAGATCCCCGGAAGTCGGCTGGGTGAAAAACAATTCACCACCCGAAGTGATGTCCACACCCCAACAATTCCCGCTCTTCGCGCTCACCATTTCGATGGAGGAGCCATCCGCCTTGAGCCTAACAACTCCGGAGCCTATCGATCCGAAATCTCGCGCTCCGTCGCCGGAAGTCACCTTGGGTGAACTGGAATAACCGTGCGTCGCGTAGATCCAGCCATCCAATCCCCAGCGCAGGTTGTTCAGCACCGAGTGGGTGTCCTGGGTGCCGAGGCCGGTGTAAAGCACTTCGCGCTTGTCGGCTTTTCCGTCTCCATTCGTATCGCGGAGAAACAGAACCTGCGGCGGTTGGGCGACGATGACACCGTCCTTATAGAAGCAAAAACTTGTCGCCAGATCGAGGTCATCGGCGAAGATATGGCGTTGGTCCATCAGGCCATCGCCATCGGTGTCCTCCAGACGGCAGATGCGGTCGCGGCCGGGACGGTCCACCGCCGGAGGTTTCGGCAGATTGCTTTCGCGATTCCACACCGAATACATCGACTCCGGTCCACCGCCCTTTTTGCCTTCCGGGTATTCCATGCTCTCCACCACCCACAGACGGCCCTGTCCGTCCCAATCGATGTTGATGGGCTTCGAGATGAGTGGCTCGGAAGCGACGAGTTCGGCTTTGAAATCCGGATGCGTTTGCATGGAAACCACCGCTTCGCGCGGGGCCAGTGGTCCGCCTTTCGGATAGGTTAGTTCGGAGAGAGCCGCCTTGCCGGGCGCGTCCTTTTCGTCAGCCTTGCCCGCCCAAGCCAACGAACGACCGAGCAAATCACGGACGACCGCATGGCCGAGCGTTGCGGGATTTTTGCCCGGCACGAAAAACACCACTCGCCCGTTACCGACTGTCTTCGTCCAGATCATCGGCGACACGCCGTAAACGTAAGGCTGCGGTTCGTCGTCTTTGAGGTGTTTCCGGTTAGGCGTCCAGGTGGTGGCCAGCACGCGGCTGTCGGAATCGATTTCAAATCCCTGCATCAGCTCGTCTTCCACACCGAAGTTAGAGACACCGCCCGTGATGGAATCCTCCCGGCCCGCAGGGGTGAAAAACAGCGGCACGCGGCCGGACCACTTGCGCGACTCTCCTTTCGCAAGGCCAGATGCCGTGATCGCGTCGTGCACCAGCACCACTCCGCCGCCGGTTTTCAGATAGGATTCGATGCGCGCCTTTTTCTCGTCGTCCCATTTCTCCGCCGAACCTATCAGAACTGCGTCCGCGCTCTTCAGATCCGAATCTTCCGGAAACGCGGCGTGGCTGGAGATTCCCGGAAACAGTTCGATGCCAGACTGGATGTAGAATGATTTCCCGCTGGCAAGGTTGCCTGAAGCCGCGAACAGAAGCCCGGCGAGGGCGGAAATTTTGCTAGCTGAAAAGCAACCAAGGGCAGGGACCGACCTCCGGGCGGTCCACGAGAATGATAGGCGAATGGGCGACCATAAAGAGCTTTTCAAGCTTCTCATGCGCGGATCCATTCGCCCCGCATTCGCAGGACCGTTGCGGAGAACGGTCCCTGCCATTTTTAAGACAGAGATGACGGAACGCGCTGAAACGAACATCCCCCTTTCATAACCCGTTCATGGCGGCTGCCTAGAAGCGAAGCATCCGGGATAGAAAAATGTGCATTTTCAGCGGATCAGCGCACTTGGGACGGCCGCCGTCCGGTCCATTTTTGAAACGTGTTTGAAAACGTGTTGGGATTGATGAAGCCCACGTCGCGACTGATCGATTCGATCTTGTCGCCGGTGCTGGTGAGTAGCTGGCGGGCGCGCCGCATTCTCAGGAAGGTGACGTGCTGCATCGGGGTGCGGCCAAGTTCGGATCGGCACAACCGTCGCAGGTGCTCCTTGCTGACGCAGGCTTTCGCCGCCAATTCATCGAGCGTCCACGGATGGGCGAGTTCGCGGTCGATGGCTTCCCACATCCGCCAGAGCCGGGTGTCGCTTTGGTGGGGTTGGGCAAAACGGAGCACGTAGCTGTGGATCAGTTCCGACCATGCGTTCAACTGCGCGGGGAGTGCCTGGCCGGTCGCTTCCGCGTGCAGGCCTTGGATCGCGCGTCGCAGCGGATCGGAGTGATAGACTCCAAGGACCGGCGATTTGTGGGAAAGGATGGGACGCGCTTCCCGCGATTCATGGTAGCGGACGGTGCACATTTTCATCGGCTCCGGCCCGGTGGCTTTGAGGCGATTCGTGACGAAGGGCGGCAGCAGACACGCCTGGCCCGCTTCGAGCCGTTTCCACTGGCCGTCCGCCTTGACCATCCCGCTGCCGCCGAAACAGGCCATCATGCAGGTGCCGGATTGGTCGGCGCGGGTCATCGTGAACGGTTCGGACGCCTCCAGGATTTCCACATGGGAAATGTGATGCTGCCCGAGTTCCCGACAGACCGGCTGGTCCCGCAACCACTCACGGTTGTCGAGATCGTCGCTGCGGACGACGTGTGTCCGGATGGCAAGAGGTGGGCTTTTGGGTGGCATCGGGCTCTGAAATCTGCACACGTTCACCCTGCGGATCAAGACCGGCGGATGTGCATCCTGGATAGACGGTCGGGTTTCCGGATTTCTTGCCAATACCGATTTCCGCCACTAGCGAATGGGGAACCATGAGTGAGAAAACGCCGCCACGCTTCGTCCAGCAGGGAGAAACCCTCGACGAATACAACGACTGGACCTTCAACGAGTGGCTGTGCCGTCCCGGTCTCGCAGATGCGGCAAAACTCCTGATGGTGCGCGCGACGATGGAGCCACACTGCTGTCATCCGTTTCATGTCCATCCGCATCGTGAGGAAATCATTCACGTTGTGTCCGGAAAAGCGGAACAGTGGGTGGGCGAGGAATACCGCATTCTCGGGCCGGGAGAGGTGGCGGTGATCCCGCCAGGGGTGCCTCACGGGACTTACAATCCTTTCGACGAAACGCTGGTTTTCCACGCAATCCTCGCTCCCGCGATTCTGCCAGAGGCGGAGGCTGCGGTGGCGGATCCACAGGACGTGTCCGATCAGGAACCTTGGCGGTCGATCCGGATGGGGCTGGCACCTTGTGCGATATTCAAGGATCTCGCTTAAGGAGCCACCACACTCTTGTGGTGGTCGCGAATGAAAAGCCCTTGCGAGAGCTTCGCGCTTCCCAAGGGCCGCACATTCTCCAGCACCACAGGAGTGTGGTGCCTCCTTACTTCCGTGACGCCACTTTACCCAAGGTCGCGATGGCATCCAAGGTGCGCGGACCGAAGGCGAATCCGCAGCTCAGGCGGAAGCAGTTTTTCAGACCTCCTGATGGAGAGAAAAGCGTCCCTGGAACGAGGCTGATTCCTTTGGCGACGGCATCCACGGTGAAGGCTTCCGATTCAAAACCGGCGGGCATTTCGATCCACAGGACGAAACCACCGGCGGGTTGGTTCACGCGGCAGTTTTCCGGGAAATGCTGGACCACGGCTTGCCGGGTCCGCGCACATTGCAAGGCGTAGAGCTGCCGGATGCATCGCAAGTGGCGGTCATAGCCTCCGGCATCGAGGAACTCCGCGACGACGAGTTCGGATAGAGTCGCGTTCCATGGGCACTGGATGGTTTTCAGCCGCTTGACTTCCGGCTGATAGATCCCCGGCAGGATCCAGCCGACCCTCAAACCGGGCGCGATGGTTTTCGAAATCGAGCCGCAGTGGATGACATTTCCGCCATGGAGCGCGATGGATGAAGGCCTGCCACCGTCGTGCGAGAGTTCGCCGTAAACATCATCCTCGATGATGGCGAAGCCGTGGCTTTCGGATAATTTCGCGAGCCGTTTCTTGGACTCAGGACTCATCACACTGCCGATAGGGTTTTGAAAATTCGGCTGCACGACACACGCGGCGATGCGATGCTTTTTCAGCGCTGTTTCCAAGGCATCCAGCATCATCCCTTCCTGCGGGCAAACCGGCACCTCGATCACCCGCAGGCCGAGATCGCGGATCAAATGCAGGATGCCGAAATAGGTCGGGGTTTCGACAGCAATCAGATCACCGCGCTTCGTCGTCGCGCGGAGGGCGAGGAGCAAGGCTTCCGTGGCGCCGTGGGTGGTGATAATCTCGTCCGGGGTCGCCTTGATCCCGGCGACTAACAAGCGCCGTGAAAGCGCGACGCGCAGTTCGCGCCGTCCCATCGGCGGGGTGTAGCGGAGGGCGTCGGATTTGAATTTCCGCATCACCGCGTTGGTGATCGACGCGAGCTTGGCGGAGGGAATGATCGATTCATCGGGCGCGGCGGCGGCGAATGGCACGACCCGGCGGTTTTCGGCAAGATCCATCACCGACTCGAAGATGGCGGACGGTTCGATTCGGATCGGCTTGGTCGAATGTTTCGCTGCCAGCGGAATTTTCGTTAGATCCAGTGAAGGCGGCGGGACGTAGTAGCCCGAACGCGGACGGGCCTGGATGACGCCTTGGTCTTCCAACGACCGGTAGGCTTCCATCACCGTCGTGATGCTGACCTGATGCTCCCGGCTGGCCTGCCGTACGGAAGGCAACCGGTCACCTGGATTGAATGTCCCGGCGCGGATCAGGCCGGCAAGGCGGGACGCGAGTTCCTGATAGAGCGGGACCGGCGACTTCATGGCGACAGCCTGGACCGGCCGGGCGGCAACAGCCAGTTACAATTTCCACATTTCAGAAGAAACCCAAAATCTGTACTCCCGCCACGGCTTCGAAATCAGCTCCACTGTACCTGTTTCGACACAGGTGCCGCGTCTAGGATCGTGCATCGGTGCGATCAACACCACAACCGAAACGCCATGATCTATCTAGTCAAAACCGCCCTTGCCCTTTTCATCCTCGGTTGGTCGTTCTTCGGGCTCTGGCTGGTCCTCAAGTATGCCGTCCTGTTCGGCCCCCATCCCGACGATCCGGCGGAATCGGTGGGAGCCCGTTCGTTCGGCGTGACCCATATCTGCTTGGTCTGGATCGGCTTCTTCTCGCTGGCGACTTATTTCCTTTTCCGCTAGAAATCGCTTCCGAGAAACTCCAGTGCACGGGTTTCCGACCAGTATTCCCCGCCATTGCCAAAAGGCGTGAACCCAACATGACCTCCCGTCGCGGGGGATTCGAAGTGAAAAAACTCACTCGAAGCCGCCTCTTCGTGCGGATAACAGCCGGGGCCGAGGAAAGGATCGTTCAGCGCGCTGATCAGCAGTGTCGGCAAGGCAATCGACGGGAGGAATTGCCGGCTGCTGTTCCGCGCCCAGTAGTCCTCGGCATCCTTGAAACCGTGGATTGGCGCGGTGTAGCGGTCGTCGAATTCCTGGAACGTGCGGATTTGCGCCAGCCCGGTTAGATCGAGTTTCCCGGGAAACATCCGGTCCTTGGCGCGGACTTTCGACCGCATTGCGATCAGGAAACGCTCCATGTAGATCCAGTTAGAGATCATGGAGAGTTGGCGGGAAGAGCAGGCGAGATCGCAAGGAACCGAAAATGCCACCGCGCGGCGGATCTGGCGCGGGAGATCGGCAGGACGTTCGCCGAGGTATTTGAGCGTTAGATTTCCGCCGAGGCTGAAACCAATGAGGTCGATGGATGCCGCCGGATGATTTCCCAACGCATGGCCAATAATGGAGTGCAAATCTCCGGTCGCGCCGCTGTGATACATCCGCAGCAATCGGTTCGGCTCGGGACTGCAACCGCGGAAGTTCCACGCGAGCACGTCCCAGCCGCGGCGGATCAAGGCGGCCGCCATGCCTTGGATGTAGCCGGTCCGGGTATCGGCCTCGAGTCCGTGTGAAATAATGGCGAGGCGGGAACTGCCGCTCCCTGCCCATTCGAGATCGATGAAATCCCCGTCCGGCAATTCAAGACGTTCAGCACGGTTGGTAACGTGTTCCACGCGCCGGAACAAGGCGGGATAAATGGTTTGCGCGTGTCCACCGGGGAGCCATCGCGGGGCCCGGTAGGTGGATTTCTGGATCACTGGCATGAAGGTCTGCGCGTGATTTAGTCTTTGATTTCAAAGACCGCAAGGTCACTGCCGGGAGCGTTGCTTGGTGAATCGCACTTGTCATTGCAATCAAGCCCGTGTAGCCGTCCTGCCGCTAAGGAAATCCCCTAGCGACTCTAGTTCATGATTATCTTTACCCTCTGGTGCCTCACCGGCCTCGTCGTCGGCCTTGTTTTCGCCTCTTTTTTCGAATGGACCCTTCACAAATATGTGATGCACCGCCCGGTGGGGAAATTCCGCTACGCCTTCCAGGCCCACGCCATTGTCCATCACGGCACTTTCAAGGCTGACAAGACCTACCATCTGCACGATGAAAAGGACAAGGAAACCATCCCGATGGCCTGGTGGAACGGCCCTGTGCTGATCCTCCTCGGCGCGATCCCCTTCGCCATCCTTTCCTGGCTGACCGGCCAATGGGCCTTCGTGGTTGGTGGTGCAATCGCCTTCACTTCCTATTATTGTTTTTACGAATACATCCACTGGTGCATGCATTTGCCGAAAGCCCGCCGGGTCGAAAAGCCTTGGTGGTTCCGCAGGCTGAACGGCCACCATCTGCTGCATCACCGCTACATGCACAAGAATTTCAACGTGGTCCTGCCGATCGCCGACCTTTGTTTCGGGACATTCATGGCCCGTGCGAAAACCCATTTCGCGCAGGCGACCGGCCCCTCGGTGCCGAATATGCAGCCACGGGCTTGATTTTCCTCAAGGAAGGGTGATCTCCGAATCGCCCACGCCCATGAGAAGCCAATGAGGTGTGGAAATCCACGATCCATTGTCCTCGCATGGGCTCAGGCGGATCGGAGTCCGCCTCTCCTTGTTTCCGACGCGAAGAGAATGCTGGAGTTTTCCGTTCGGGTTTGCTAAAGATCAATCACACCCGATTGATCCGATGAAATCCCTACTGCTGCTCCCACTCCTCGCCCTTGCCTTTTTCGCTGGCTCCTGCCGCACCGTCACTCCGATCGATCCGATGACGATGAAGCAGTCCTGCCGGTGCCTTCCCGAACATTTCAAAGCCGATGGAAGCTGCTGTTGCAGCACTTCCAGCAGCTCGAAATAATTTCCGGGCCTCAGGAAAACATGCCCCTTTGGGCGAGATGCCGGAGCCATGGCTCGAAGGCGAGCTCCGGGCACAGGGTTTTGGAAATGGCCGCCAATTCCTCGCGACTGCGGCTGCCGTCCATGGCGGAGAGAACTTGAAAATGTCCCGCCGGGAACGTGCATGGCTTGTGCCAGACATCCACTAACGGCAAACCCCGGCGCGCGCAGAACAGCCGGAAGGCATCCAGTTTCGGAAACTCCGGTAATTCGTTTTTGAAATCCACCGCTTCGATCCGGGGAGAAATCCACCCCCGCGTGATGCCGGTGAGGATCTGGCGGGCGAAAATTTCCGGATCTTCCTCACCCGATGCCCGGAAGATTTTCTCCGCCGGGACACTGGCTGCAGCAAACGATCCGATCACACGGTACAATTCCTTTGCCAACGGATCGTCCGCACTCCGTCCGCTCCGCAGGTGAAAATCCAGCACGCCCGACGGCGGCATTTTTCCTAACACCGGTGCATCATCCCGGCAGAGCACACCGGAGCGGAATGTCCGGCCGGCAGCTTCATCCATCGCCATTTGCAGCGCCAGAGGATCTTTCGCATGCTGCCTGATGGACCTGATCTCCGCTTCGTCCAAAGCCGCTGGAATGTTTTCACCGGGATCGGACTCGCCCAGCCAACGCAAACCGGCGTTCGCCGCCGCTTGAACAAACCGATCCAGCGGCCACGGATCGTTGACCGGCCCGAAATCATCAAAGGCCAGGATCGCCGGCCCTTTGGCTAACATATCATCGATGATCGCGATCTCCGGCGAGTCCGGCTCCGTCACCATCCGCAGCACTCCGAGCGAGGAGACGATATCGCCTCCCCCCGCCTGTTGGATGGCGCGGACTTTCCCGATCACCGGCAGACGCGGCAGCCAACCGCATTCCAGATTAAAACTGACGGTCGCGATTCCTGATAGAGCGAGGTGCTTGCGGCAAAAAACCAGCAGCGCCGCCTTCACCTCGTCCGGCACCCATGAGAAAAATCCATGGGCGATGATGAAATCAAACGGTCCATCCGCCGGCTCGAAGTCCATGAGATCCGCCGCCTGGAAATTGATATTGCCGACACCAGCCGCAGCCGCTCGTTCGCGCGCTTCATCGATCGATGTTTCAGCAAGATCGATCCCGGTGAACCGCGCCTCCGGCCAGCGTTGGGCGAGCGGGATCAGGTTGTGGCCCGAACAGCAGCCGATTTCAAGAATCCGCGCGCTGCGTGGTTCCGGTGTTTGCAAACCCACCATCCGTGCCGCCACCGCGCTGACCGCCGGATCCGACAAGGGATGGCTCATCGGCGGATAGGCCTTATTCTGATAGAGCTGGTGAATGGGATCCTGCATAACCAATCAAATACGCCGGACTTCCACCCGATCCCAATACATCCGGTCCCGCCAATCCTGGAAAATTTCGCCGTAGGATTCGAGCTGGCGACCGGTGGCCACCGTTTCTCCGGCGACGAGCACCTCGTTCATGCCTGCCGCCGTCCGCAGGCTGCGAACCTGGGGGAATTCCCCGCAGAGTATCCGGCGTGTCAGCGACTGCATCGTCCGGTGACCGGGGCCGGTGACCAGGTTCACGGCGAGCAAGCCACCGGGCGCCACCGCACGACGGAGATGGACTAACAATTCCGGATTCCAAGCCCGCGGGCGGAACACATCGGTTTTCCCAGCCAGATAGATGTCATCGAAAACGACGTCGAACTTCCGCTTGTTTTTCGCCAGCCAGGAATAGGCGTCAGCCGTGTGGACCTCGATACCGAGTTCGTCGAGATTCATGTGCTCGCGGGCCAAGCCGACAATTTCCGGATCGATGTCGATGGCGGTCAGCTGGCAATCCGGCAACAAATGTCGAAGCACCCGGTAGGCCGTGCCACCTGCCAGCCCGAGCATCAGGATCGAGCGCGGCGGGCCATCCTTGCGGAGCAGCGCGGAGGCGGCGATCAGGTCCCATGCCAACCCCGTTAGAAACCGCTTCCTGTGATAGGTGGCGTGGAGTGCCCCCGCCACGCGGAACTCGGTGGCCAAGTCCGATTTCCAGATTTCCAGCGACTGAAAGCTTGTGTGGACGATTCCCATGCGGCGCATCGGGATCACTTTGACGCTACTCGGCTGGCGGTCAAGGAGCGTCCTCCGTCCGGATGTCACTGCAAGTCGTGGGTCGCAAGGAGCGGTGATTTCCGAATCGCCGATGCCCATGGCAAGCCAATGAATCGCGGTTTGCCTCATCTCATTGGCGCCTCATGGGCTTGGGCGGATCGGAGTCCGCCCTTCCTTGCGACTGCCCGGCACTCTTGCTATTTCCTCAGCCGGTCCGATTTTTTCAAGAACTCACGGCCGGCGGCGGTTTCGGTGTCGGCCATGAGCCAGAGTTCGCGGGCGAGCGAGGCGTTGGCGATGAGATCGGGCGGCGGGGACTTTTTCCACTCGGCATAGTGGTGGTCGCAGTTGGCTTTCGCGCGTTTGAGGTAGCGGTCGTTTTTTGTCCAGCGAGCGAGTTCGAAGTCGGCCTCGACCATGAGATGCGACCACTTGAGAGGATCGCGGTAGGCTCCGGTCGCATTGTCTAGCAGTCCGTCGGCGGCCTTGCCGGTGACCTCGGCCTCGTTCAGATAGACGTCCTGGCCGGTGAGCGCATAGAGCGAGAGATAGGCGCGGAGCATGAGCGCGGCATTATAGGTGAGCTGGTCCGGGTTTTTCTTACCGGTGGTAACGGTGATGGCATCGCTGAAAAGTCCGTTGTCCGCGCGGAGGTTGGCGGTGGTCCATTGCACGATCTTCCCACCGTCGGCGATGCGCTTTTCCGTGGTCTTCGGGTCGCTGAATTTCGAGATGCGGAAACAACCGACCGCCGCCGGGCCGTTGACGCAGGTGTTTTTCGAGTCGCCGACATGTTTTTCATGCCACCAGATGCCGCCTCCGCCGACCTCGTCCCAGCCGCTCATCACGAAGTCGAGCGTCTCCCCCGCGCGCTTGAGGTAACGGGATTCGCCGGTCATTTCGTAGGCCTCCAGGAACATGATGACCATCCACGCGTTGTCATCGTAGTACTTGTCGCTGCCGCCACCACCAGTCGGGGCGGGCTCGTAACCGGGGATTTTCACCTTGGTATCCCAGTAGGATTCCATGCCGTCGAAAAATTTCCGCATGATCGATTTGTACTTCGAGTCATGCCGCGCGGCACCCACGACGGCCGAGAACATGACGCCGGAACCCCAGATGAAGTCCGGCTCGTTCTTGTTGATCGCCGTCTTGTAGAGATCCCGTTTCCTCATCCAGAAGTTTTCCTGGATGTAGGCCATCACCTCCGCCGCGCGCTTGGCGTAAATGCCGGATTCGGCCGTCTGCGCGGATGCCGGTCCGGACATGCCATACGCAAGCAAGCCGGATCCCAGGGACCTGATGATGTCGCGGCGGGTTTGGGAAAAATTCATGCGTTGTCGATCCACAAGACGCCCCCATCCGTGAAGTCCTGTCAATTCCCACTTCCGCGGCTTTTTCCCTTCACGCGGAAATTCGATCCCGCCAGCTTTGCCGCATGAACATCGGCATCATCGGGACCGGGACCATCGGGCGCTTCCACGCGGAGGCGATCCGCGCGATGGACGAAGGGACGCTGCACTCGGTTTACAGCCGCCGCCCGGAAAACGCGGTGGATTATGGGGTGAGGTGCGTTTCGGATTTGGAGAAATTTCTCGCGGATCCCGAGTTGGACCTGGTGACCATCGCCACGCCGTCCGGGGCACATTTCGATCCGGCACTCGCGGCCCTGGCAGCCGGCAAACATGTGATCTGTGAGAAGCCGCTGGAGATCACGACGGAGCGCATCGACCAGCTCATCGCAGCGGCGGCGGGCAGCGGAAAAACGTTGGCCGCGATTCTGAACCGCCGATTCAATCCGGCAATGGATGCGTTCAAGGCCGCTTGCGACTCGGGGCGCTTCGGAAAAATCACCTCGGCGTCCTGTTATGTGAAATGGTTCCGTGACCAGGCTTATTACGATTCCGCCGCCTGGCGCGGGACACGTGAGTTGGATGGCGGTGGAGCGCTGATGAACCAGGGCATTCACACCATCGACGCGCTGCTCCACCTCGCAGGTCCAGTTAGATCCGTGCGGGCGAACACCGCCTGCCTCGCCCATGAGCGGATCGAGGTGGAGGACATCGCGGTGGCGATTCTGGAGTTCCATAGCGGAGCCCGTGGCGTCATCGAGGGCTCCACCTGCTCATGGTCGAAAGCCGGGCATCCAGCGCGGGTGCAGATCTGCGGCACGGACGGCTCCGTTTTCCTAGCGGATGAATCCTTCGAAGTCTGGGATTTCAAAAACGAGATGCCGATTGATGGAATGATCACGAATTGCCTGATGCGCGGCAACCAGCCCGCGCTGGGAGCGAACGATCCGAAGGCGATCCAGTTTCATCAGCACCAGCGGAATTTCGAGGAGGTGGTTAGAGCGATCCATGAAGGCCGCGAGCCTAGCACGTCGGCTTACGAAGCGAGGAAATCCGTGGCGCTGATCGAAGCGATCTATCAGAGTGCGGCGAATGGTGGTGCGGAGGTCAACTTGTGACGAATGGAGCGCCGACTTCAGTCGGCGGGTCCCTGTCAAAGGCCGGCTGAAGCCAGCGCTCCGTAAACATCAACCCAGCGGAAACTCCGGGACGCACTCCAGTTTCACGTTGTAGAGCGCGGCGATTTCCGGGGCGTAGGAAACATGATATACCTCGCGATAATAGATTTCCTTGATGCCGTAGGCGCACAAGGTCTGCATGCAGGCGGTGCAAGGCATCGTGGTGGTGGCTACGATCTTCGCCTCGCCGCGGCGGAACAGGCTGCACAGGTTCACCTCGGCATGGAGCATGAATTTCTGTCTGGCCTCACGATCATCCCAGAAGCCCGGCGGCGGGTTGTAGCCGGGGGCCAGGCCGTTGTAGGCGGTGCCGATGACGCGGTTGTCGAAGTCCAGCGCGGCGGCTCCCACTTTGCGATACGGGTCTTCCGAACGCAGGCTGGCGACGTGGGCGAGGGCCATGGCGTATTGGGGAATGGACAGGCGGCTGGAGGGCATGGCTGGAGAATGATTTGAAAATCCGGTTTTCAAACCCAAAACCGCGGGGTGGGAAAATTTCACTTCCGGCGGCGGTTTCGATGATCCAGCTTGCGCGCGTGGATCGAACCCGTTCCGGAGTGTTGGCGGCGTTGGCCGCGTTTTTCCTGTGGGGAATCCTGCCGATTTTCTGGAAGCTGCTCGATTTCCTGCCGCCGCCGTCGATCGTCGCGCAGCGGACGGTGTGGTCGCTGTTGCTGGTGTTCGCCATCGTGTTCTGGCAGGGCGAGGGCCGGGCGCTGCTAACAGGACTGAAGTCCCCGCGTGCTCTGGGCTGGCATTTGCTATCCGGAGCATTGCTGGCCTCCAACTGGCTGCTCTATGTATGGGCCACGCTGAACGGCCACATCATCGAGGCGGCGCTGGGCTACTATCTGAATCCGTTTTTCAACATGCTCTTCGGCGCACTGTGGTTCGGCGACAAAAACAGCCGCTGGCAGCTCGCCGCCGTCGCACTGGCCTTGTGCGGAGTGGCGGTGCAGATCCCGGCGGTGGGACATTTCCCATGGATCGCGCTAACGCTGGCGGTGACGTTCTCGCTGTATGCGGTCGTTAGAAAACGGGCGCCACTCGGTTCGCTGGTCGGACTGGCGGCGGAAACGAGCTTGCTGGCGCCGTTCGCGCTGGCCTGGCTTGTCATGAGCAACAGCAGCCCGGCGCAGGCGTTTGGCGGGAGCTGGACACACGCTGCCCTTGTGGTGGGCACGGGTTTCGCCACGGCGCTTCCGCTGCTGTTTTTCGGCTACGCCACGCGGACAATACGTCTAACTACCTTGGGCATCCTGCAATTTCTCGGGCCGACGATCCAGTTTTTCATCGGCTGGAAATTGTATGGCGAGCCGATGACAGGCGGACGACTGCTGTCCTTCGCGCTGATCTGGCTGGCGGTGGGAATCTATGCGATCAATGCGAAAGCAGAGAGCCGCCGGGATGCCTAGGAAACCGGATCAATGGCTCACCTCAAGCCGCATGAACCGATTCCCACCGGGAGCAACCACCGTGGCCGTTCTCATCTGGCTCGTGTCCGGCGCCGAAAGGCTCACTCCGGTTTCGGTCCAGTCGACCATGTCCGTGCTGGTCTTTACGGAATAGGTGACCGCATTGTTTCCCGCGAAGTAACTCAGGCTCATCTGGCCCGTACCGAATACCGGCTGGGGCACCTTCTTCGTCAGATTGGCGAAGGGGTCCAGATTGAGCGCGTAGGCCATGAGTAGATTCACGCCGTCGCCATCCGAATCCGACAGCATCGCGGAGTTGGCGGGCAATCCTTTGGAAAGTAACCAATTCGAACCCGGAGTTCCGTTAGCTCCCATTTCGAACGCCGGATACTCGAAGATCGACCACGTGGGCGTGGTGAAGTCCTGAGCGGTGCTGAGGTAGTAAACCGCAAATCCGGGGGCTGCCAGTTCGAACACATTGGAGATGATGTCAGGCGCGTTGCCGGTAAAATTCGCATAGCGCAACGAGCCGCACGTGGAGAAGGCCTGCGTGCCAATGCTGAAAAGATCCACGGGCAACGTTACACCGACCAGTTTCTCACAAGTGAAGAACGCCTTGCTTCCGATGCTGGTCACCGTCGCAGGGATGGAATAACCGCCGCCCTTCCCCGCCGGAAAGGCGATGAGCGTGGTTTGAGCTTCGTTGAACAACACTCCATCCGGACTGCTGCTGTAGTGCAAGTTGGCATCGGCCACCGTAATGGAAGTGAGCGCGCTGCAAATCGAAAACACGTCCGTCCCAATCGAAGTCACGGTGGCGGGAATCGTGATGGCCGTCAGCCCCCGGCAGTTGGCGAACGCCCTGTTGCCGAGGGTCGTTAGATTGGGGGGAAGCGTCACGCTCGTCAGACCACTGCAATAGCGGAACGCTTCGAGCCCGATGCCCGTCACGGTGGACGGGATGGTCACGCTCGTCAGACCGCTGCAACTGTAGAAAACCCCGCCGGCGATGCTGGTAATGCCGGAGGGAACCACCACGGATGTTAGGCCCGAGCAACTGTAGAAAGCGCCAGCCTCAATGGTCGTGACACTTGCCGGGATCGTCACGCTCGTCATCCCCCTACAGAAATAAAACGCATTGGCTCTGATGGTGGTAACGCCGGATGGCAACGACATGCCCGTCAGCGCCTGGCAGTTATAAAACGCATAGGTCCCGATGCTCAAGCCTATCACCCCTGGAGAAATCGACACATTGGTCAGGCCGGCGCAGTTATAGAACGCGTTGTTTCCGATGCTTGTCACCCCCGAAGGAATTGAAACGCCGGTGATCTGGATGCAGTCGCGGAACGCTTCGAATCCAATGCCGACGACCGGATCCTGGAGAAGCGTCACCGGATCGAGGATGGACTGCGGGATGTCAACGACTCCGGTCGCGTTCGTCGGATAGTCCGTGATGGTGACAGTGCTTCCGTTATCAACATAGGTGAAATTGCCGGACTGTTCGCCTGCGGCCAAGTTCGCCATGCAACCCATGACGGCCAGAATTCTCACTCCCCGCCACCTCCTGTTAGCACTCGTTTGCAAGCCTGTGGCCGGGGTTGCGGGGGGAAATGGAACGTTCGGAAGGTGAGTTGCGGTCATTTCGGATGCCATATTATTTAATATGCCAAAGTATGACAATGTCTTAATAATCAATTTTAAAAATAATCCGGGATTTTTGCAAAAAATCCGAAGGAAACTCAAATCCGTCCGACATCCGAACATCCGCGCAAGCAATCCTTGCCGCCATGCGCCGGGCCGTTTACCCAACCTGCATGCAAGATGAAGTTCGCGCGTTGTTGATTCTCCAGGACCGTGATCGCCGCCTGATCGCATTGGCAAAAGATCTCGAAAAGCTGCCCCAGGACGAGGCCCGGGCAAAAATGAAACTGGCGAGCGACGAAGCGGCGGTAACCAAGGCCCACCAGGCACTGCTCGATTGCGAACTGCGGGTGAAGAAAATCGAACTGGATGCGGAGACTCGGCGGACCACGATCAAGCGCCTGAAATCGCAACAGTTCGAAACGCGGAAGAATGAGGAGTTCGTCGCTCTCGGCCATGAGATCGTCCGCTACGAAAAGGAGCTGGATGATTTCGAAACCAAGGAGCTGGAAGCCATGGAAGAGGTGGACGGATTCAGGAACGCCCACAAGGCTGCCGAAGCCGCCCGGGCCAATACCCGCAAGTTGGTGGAAGAGGATCTCACGTCCATCAAGCAACGCCACGAACGGATGGAAGCGGACCGCAAGGAGGTTTCCGCAGAGCGCGAGAAGCTGCTGGCGAATGCTCCGGAGAACATGATGCCGCTCTACAACCGACTGATGAAAACCAAGGACGGCCTGGCGGTCGCGCCCATGCGCGACGGGAAATGCGAGGGTTGCCACATGAAGCTCATCGCCTCCACCGTGATGAAAGCGCAGGCCGCGAAAGAGATCGCCCAGTGCGAGGACTGCGGACGCATCCTCTACGTCGAGGAGTGAGGCCGGAGTCTATCAGTAAAATTCGCCCTTGCGCTCTTCCAGCAGCACCAGCCAGTTCATCATGGTGATCGGCGGCAGCTCCGATGGATCACGGATCTGGGTCAGGTTGACGGTGATCTGGTTGGAAGTCATGGCATTGCCGCTCATGTTTTTCGAATCGAGCGGCCGAATCGGATTCGTCACCGTCTCGCTGGCGAGCGAGCCGATCTGACCGCGCAACTCGACCCAAGGCGCATCGATCTCGACGCCAAATCTCTTTTCCGGAGAAAACAGGGAACAGGGTGGGAAATAGAGGCCGCTTGGATTGGATGCGGTGACGGCAGGCGTGTAGCCGGCACGTGGAGTGGTCGGCACCAGGTTGAAATCATCTCCGATGTACAGCCGCAGGTTGGTGACAAGTGAGAAGCCCTTGGTGAAGGCGGTCATATCGACGCATTCCTTCATGATCAGTCCATAATCATTGCTGGTGCAGGGGATGAGAGGCTTTCTGCTGGAATTATTGAGCCCCGTGTTCGAGTAATCGACATTGACGACGAGCGAGTTGTTAATAGCAGCGCCCGCCGCGCCGATGGTGGTGAGGAATGCCGGGATCCGCTGCGGATAGAAGGCAACACACATCTGCCCGCTGGCTAGGGATTTGATTTCATAGGGCGCGCGCGGCCGCCAGTAGCCGGCCTTGACGTCTCCCACCTTGGGGTCTCCGAAGGTGGAGTTGTTGAAGGCGACGGTCCCGGTCAATCCCTGTCTGAACGTGTAGCCGCCGCTGATGCCGTAGGCCACGTCCACCGGCACCGTGGACGAAAAGGTGTAGCTCTGGTTTTCATTGCAGACCTTGACATAGCCCGGTGGAAGGGTCGTCTGGACTGCTGCAGTGAGCGGCATGTTCATGGACGCCCGGTTGCCGTTAGCCAGATAATACTGGAACCGCAGCATCGTCGGCGTCATGTTGGTCGTGCTGGTGACTCCGGTGATGTCCAGCCGCATGGCGCATTGCTGGGCACCGATGGAATAGTTGTTCCATGAGGTGGAGGACAACACGTTCGAGCCGACATGATTCAACGCGCCGGAAACTTCAATCGGGTCATTTTCAACCGGATCGAACCGATCAAAAAACTTGGCTCCCCGGCTGACCGGGATGAAGGCGGCCCGTCCGCTTTCCGAAGCGAGTGATACCGGAAAAAACGGACCCTGGGTGACCTGATAGGATTCACGCACTCCCGGAGTGAACGGGTTGTTGGCGAAATTCTGGCCGCCGATGGTGGCGCCGCTGGAGAACTTCATGCTCCGGCGGCTGGAGAGTGCGCTGATGGGGATCGTGGAGGCGTCCACTTCGGCCTTGCCGACGAACAGGCCGCCATCGATGTTGACTTTCGACCAGGCATCGCCGGACGCGAACTTGCCGAGCGACATGAAGGAAGAGGCGGAGATCGCGAGTTGGGACGGGATTTCGTAAATCGACAGAACGAAGTCGCGCTTCTTACGGGCGAGCTTGGTTTTTTCATTGTCATTGCCTCCGACATCCACGGAGAAGGCCCACCAGTTGCGCTTGGCCACGAAATCCTCTCCGGGCTTCGCATAGCCGAAATTGATTTGCGGGTATTTCAGCAAATTGAAGTTCGGATAGTTCGCCACGGGCAGACCGACCCCGGACTGGGCCAAGGATCCGTAGATTTTCTTGCCGGAAATGATCGGATAGGTGACATCGCGCGTGGAAGTCGTCGAGTCATTGGAGGTCAGCGGCGGCGGATAGCCGGTGCCGAGGCTGCGGTTGATCCCTGCCGAGATGTAGCCGGTCTCGGCACCAACCGCCTTGAAAATTTTCGAAGGGGATTCCAGCGCGGAATCGCCGGAATTTCCGACCTTGAGGTTCGGGATGTTCAGGGTGGCGATCATGTTGCTAGAGATCGACGCGCGCGAATTCGCCAGATCCAGGGCCTCGGTGAAGACCTTCTGCCAGTTGAGAGAATCCCTGTTCGTCGCGTTCAGGTTGGAATCCTGTTGCATCGCGCGTATCGCGCGGTTCGGGGTGACCGCAACGATGGCACGCAGGATCGCCTCTTCTTTTTCGCTGTAGTCCACGCGGAGTTGGACTTGGGACTGGACCTTTTGCGCGTCCATGGCTTTGCGATAGGCGTTGACCATCAGAAGCGTGAGAATGGCGCCGGTGGAGAGCACCAAGAGGTAGGAAATGTAGCCCGCTTGGCGGCGCTTGGAGGGCGAGGTTTTCATTGCTGCATGGTTCCGGAATAAGTGATTTGTTCCCCACTGGGTCCCGTCAGTGTCATTCGAAGAACTCCCTGGACCATCGCGAAGGTCACATCGGCCGGACTGCGGGTTACAGCCCACTGGGGCTCTCCCAGCACTCCCGAAACGGGTACGACGTAGTAATAAAGCGCGGGCCCGGTTCCGCGGTTTTCAAAGGAGAGAATCGTCGCCCGCATTGAGCCGTCGGGTTGGCGGAAGTTCAAAACCACCACCGGCGACGCGGTCAGCCGCGGATTGGTTCCTGCCAGCGCGTCGGCCACGGAATCATGGAGCCGGAAACGGTCGGCTTTGCCCACCAGTCGGCTGACATACATGCTGATGACGGGGGCCTCGTCCGCCAGGAAGTTCTGGGCCTTGAAGATTTTCAGGAACGTGAGCTGCTGATTGAACAGCGCAAGCGTCATGGAGCCGAGCGCCATGCCCAGCATCATGGCGACGGAAAGCTCGACGAGGGTCATCCCCCGGCGCAGGCGGTGACGGGTGGTTCTCATTGAGAACGCAGGACGGTTCGGGATTTCGCGTAGGTTCGGGAACCCACCTGATAAGTGATCACACTCTGCGCCCGCCAGACTTTCATGCCTGCCGGATTCGTCGTGAGAGTGCCGCTGCCACCGTCGATCGGGTAGTTCCCGCCATCGGCAATGCGTGTTCTGACGACAGTCCCGGTAATGATCTTCCCGCCGGGCAATCTGCCGATTTCCAACAGAGTCGAAGTCGTCGCCGGATAGACGGGCCAAGGGGAATCGTCGGCCAACAGATTTTCAAAAGGAATCCGTTCCGCGTAGGCCCGCTCGTAGGTGAGGTAGGCATCAGTGACCGTTTGCTGGAGGATATGCTGCCTCGGATGCAGAATGTTCAGGGACAGCTTGAGCATGCACAGACCGAGGACGGTGAGGATCGAAAGTCCCATCATGGCCTCGACCATCACGAAGCCCCTGCGGCGTGATCGCGCCTTGCGAAACGGGCGGTTCCTCCCCATCGTCCCGGCATGTGCGGAAACATTCGCGGTATCGCCTGTAGCATCCTGACGCTGGTTCTGGTGACCGGCCAAGGGCTGGCGCAGGGGCTGATCGAGCCGCCCTTCGGCCTGCGCTGGGGCGATTCTCCGGAAAAGTTGATAGTATGGGCGTCCAAACATTCGCTGGACGTTACCATTTCGCTTCCCGGGGATCAACCCGCAATGCGGATCGTGAAAATCGCGCCCAAGAAGGGGTTTCTGCCGGAGACCCAGGCCGGAGCCGTGGAGGGACGGTTCCTCGGCGGGAAGCTGTACGAGCTGACGGTCCACTACCTCGACCCCGAAGCTTCCGCCGACCTGATGGAAACGCGCTTCGAGGCACTCCGCAAGCAGGTGGCTCTGGAGCATGGTGCCCTGCGGCCGGACCAGCAGCAGCGGACCGTGGCGGACCAGTTTGTCACTCGGACTGAATCGTTTCATCGTGAACCGGTAAAGGGGCTGTTCCTGCTTCTGGCTTTCACCGAAGTGGAGGATCTGTTGAGAAAATCAAAGGTGGCGAGGTTTTCCCTGATCTATCGGAATGATAACTTCAGGAACGAACTTTTGAAATTGTTGAAAGCCCGGTGATCATTCGATGGTCGTGAAGGATCCATTCATTTCGATGGTCCGGTCGACGGTGAACGTCACATAGGCGGGCTGATCCGAGGAAGTCAGCATGTATTCGGTTCCGGAACCGAATGGAGTCGCCGTGACCAACTCGATCGTCCAGCGACCGTCGGACGTGAAGAGCTGGTCGTAGTTGGTCGGCGTCAGCAACTCGGTAAGAGGTTCCGATCCCGTATTCACCTTCAGGGAACCGGGAACGACGGTTCCGACTTTACCGGTGACACGTTCGCCCTTGTAAACTTGGGCGTAAACCGAAGATCCCGGGTAAATGTCATTATAGGTGATCGTTATCGGAGGCATCGTGGAACGGACGAACTGATCCGGGACGATGCCCGAGATACTGCCGTCGGCGACCGGCCAGATCTGGATGAACTGGGAAGCCAGTTGGGATTCAGGAGCCTGATAGTCTTCCAGCGAAAAGACGGAGAACCGCTCCTCCCCCCTCAGCTTCTTGAGGTTGGATCCGGGGATACCGGTCAGTGAATAAGTCAGAGTCCGGGTACCGTTGGTATTCAGGATCGACTGTGTTTTGAGGATCGCCTGGGTGCGGTCGAGACCGACCCCCACACCTGTTCCATAAGACTGGACATGGCGGAGGAATTTCACGCTTTTTGATGGATCCGGGTCAGTCGCGCCACTGAGCAACCCGCTAATCGTGACATAGACCGTGTATGGCCGGTCCGCACGGGTGCGGCGGAGTTTCGCCGGCAGGTTGACCGGTATCGGACCAGTCGCCGTGAGATCCTTGCCGTAGGTATCTTCCGTATCGATCACCACCTGAGCCACGGGCACGTAGGTACCTACATAGCTGCTATCCAAAGCATACTCAGTCAAGGGTGAGGACTTGATCGTCACCAGATCGAATCGCGCACCTCCCGGATTGATGGCCAGAGCCGAAGGCTGGGTACCCGAGGCAGCCACTGTATCGGAAGCATCCCACGTGACCCCGGAAGGCATTTGGGTCTGGCGGACGAAGTTGGTGTAGGTTTGGCCAAAGGCACCGGAAGAGCCCACAACTCCCCAGCAAGCCACATGCATTAGAATGGTTTTCATGGCTTTGATTTTTGCGTGGTTTTCACTTCAGGCTCCTTGGGTGGCAATATGGAGATGGGACCACCACGGAAAGTGGCAACGATAAGGTTGCCGGATTTGGACAATAACAGTTTGGTTTCATCAGCGATCGGATCACGGCCTTCGGCTTGAAGGCGGCTGACCTCGACCGTGGTGATCCATCCGCGGTTGGCCGCATAGAATTCACTCCAACCCTGAATCGTCGCTCCGGGTTCGAGGCGGATTCGGTCCGAGAGATTCTTGGGAATCTGAAGGATCGCCCGCTTGGGGACCAGCGTGGCGAACTTCCCGGACGAAATGATGTCCGATGTTTCCAACAGGCTGGGTGGCCGGTTCACGACCGATGGGTCCACGCCCTTGCTGGCGGGTAGTTTGCTCATCGGATCCGCCTGATCCGCCTTGCGGCGCGCAAGGATGAGCTGTTCCTGGGTCACTCCCTCCTGCGGAGCTGGCGGACTCGCAAAGACGATGCCGGACGACAACGTGAGAACCGCCATTCCCAAACCGATGTTAAAACAATGGGTATTCATGGGATCAGGGTTTGCGGAAGGTGACGAGCATTACCAAGTCCTGAAGGTCATAACCGATATCCGAGGTGTCGGTGTGAGTCAGCTCCATGATGACGATGACGTCCATCGGGCCGATTTTGACTTTCTTCGCCGAATCCAGATACGGTTTCAGGAAGCTTTCCAGCGACGGAGCATTGTAATCAGGAATATTGCCGGGACAAACCTGTCCGCTAACCAATGCCCGAACGTTCTGCCCGCTGCTCGTCGAGGTGAACTGTGTTTGCCAGCTGCTGTTATAATATTGGCCGGCGAAGGTGATCGCCTTGCCCTTGGTAACGGCGATGTTGGTCTTCACCAGCCCCTGTTGTTGGACGATCGTATCGGTCTGCTTTCCGTCATACACATCCGCCCAACTCGACGAACCGTTGAATTTCCACTGCCCGCGGGTGCGGTAGTAGGCGATTGATCCATTAGAGTTCTGCGAGGTCACACCCAGCCCGAGAATGCGGATGTCGCAAACCAGGTTTTCCTTGGGAGTGACGGTGCCTGGCTGGGTGATCGTGACGAAGTTCTCGACGATCGACGGATAGCTGATGCTCCAGGTCAACGTCGGCTTGGTACCGGTCTGCACGACCGTCGGGAATGCCGTCAACTCACCGACAGGAATTGTCGGGGTCGTTTGGCCATGCGCCGGCGTTGCCACAAGGGTGATTCCGGCGATGAACGCGGCGCAAAAGGGAGCCATTTGATTTGTTTTCATTCTTTGTTCTCAATTCGGGGTGCATCGGGGGAAAACTAACATCCAGAGTGACTGTGCTGATGATTGTTTCCAGTACGATCCATGGTATGCCGGAAACGCACGGGAAGCATCATCTGGAGGAATCATTCGATCGTGGTGAAGCTGCCGTTCATTTGAATGGTGCGGTCGAGGTCGAAACTGACAAATCCAAGTCGATCGATTCCAAACGGGGTTTTGGTGAGGAGTTCCATGGTCCAGCGCCCGTCGCTATCGAAGATCGTGTCGTAGTTCGTCAAACTGAGAACCCGGCTTTGAGGAACTGAATCATTGATCACAAGGGATGAGCCCGGAACGATTTTCCCGGTGGTTCCCAGCACGGGATTCCCTTTGTAAACTTGGGCGTAAGTGGTGGAACTGGGATACAGGTCGTTCAGCGTCAGGGTCACTGTCGGCAACGAGAACTGGATCAGTTGATTCGAGGCAATTCCTGAAATCGTGCCGTCGGCTACCGGCCAGATCTGGATGAACTGGGACGCGAGCTGGGACTCGGGGGCTTGGTAGTCCTCCAGTGAGAAGATCGAGAATCTTTCCTCGCCGCGGACCTTCGCACGGTTCGCTCCCGGAACCGAATTCACGAGGAAAGTCAGGTTCTGGGTACCGTTGGTGGCGATCGTTGTCTGAGTGAGAAGAATGGCCTGGGTCCGGTCGATGCCGACACCGGTTCCACCAGCCCCATAGGATTGGACGTGCCTTAGAAATTTAACGCTCTTGGAAGGCTCCGGATCCGTTGCGCCGCTCAACAATCCGCTGACGACAACATCCACGTAATACGGGCGATCGGCACGGGTTCTAACGATCGAGGAGGTATTGTCCTCGGAGCGAACCGCCACGCTTGCCAGCGGGATATAGGTTCCGACATAACGGGTTTCCAGCAGGTAGCTGGTGAGTGGCAAGGTTGAGGGCACGGTCCACAGCTCGAAACGCGCGCCACCCGGATCAATCGCGAGATCGGAAGGCTGCTGTCCCGCGGGTGTCACCGAGACATCCTTCTGGAGGCCGCTGGGAAACTGCACCTGGCGGATAAAGTTGGTGTAGGTCACTTGGGCCGAAACCCAGGAGCCGCCCAACAGCATCGAGGCGATGAGGCATTGAAATAGAGTTTTCATGGTTACTTTTTAACAGTTACGGGTTCAGCAGCAGGCGCGGCGGGTGCCTTGGGCGGGAGAACTGAAATCGGCCCTCCCAAATTGGTCGCGACAATGAGGTTGGAGCTCTTGGTGATTCGACTGGAGATTTCCTCGGCGAGGGCGGCATTTCCCTCCGCCTGGACCCGGCTGACCTCGACGGTGGTGATCCATCCGCGATTCAACGCGTAGAAATCGGCCCAACCCACAATGCGCGTTCCGGGCTGGAACTTAAGGCGATCGGTCATCCCCTTGGGAATGTGCAGCACCGCGCGTTTCGGTACCAGGGTCGTCATCCCGTTGAAGCTGATGATGTCCGACTGGCTGATGAGGTCCAAAGGCTGATTGACCGTCGAGGGATCCACTCCCTTGGCCGGCGGCAGCTTCCGCATCGGGTCTTGCTGCTGGGCCTGCTGGTATTTCAGCGAGACTTGCTCGTGGGTCGCCGCTTCGCGCATCTGGTTTGCGGGAGCCGTTTGTGGCGGTGCGGCCATCGCGGCGAGATTCATCAAAAAAGCGGCTGTTAGGATCGGTTTCATGGGGAATTCAGATAGGTTGTTATCGGATTTCATCATCGACTCCGCCGGAGGGATCCACTTGCCCATTGGGTCCGCCGTGGCCCTGCCCCGGATTCGAGGAGTCCACGCCATCGAGGTTGTTACCGTGGCCGTTGTTGGGATGCTTGGTGCTCAAGGTGACGAGCAGGATCATATCCTGATAGTCGAAGCACGACAGGCCGTGGTTGGTCTGGCCCAGTTCCATCATGACGAGGACGCTGAGGGGGCCGATTTTGACTTTCCCCGTCGAATCCAGGTAGGGCCTGAGATAACTCGCCAGCGCGGTTGATTGATAGAGCGGAAAGGTGGTGGGAGGGGTGTCGCCGTTGACCAGCGATACCACCTGGAGGTTGGAACTGATGGTCGTGTATAAGGGACTCCAAGCCCCGTTCTTCACATAGCGCCCGGAAAAATCGATGGTGTCGCCCACCCCCATCTTCTTGATGTAAAGCGAGTAGGCGGAGTTCACGTCGGACTGGATGCCGTAGAAAAGCTGTTTATAGGCAGCTTTATTCAGACTCATGCGGGCGTCGGTGTAGAGAGGCGCTGTGCCTTGAGTGGCGTCGCAAGCCGTGATTCCGGTCCCGATCGGCTGCACCGACACATAGGTGTTCTTCTGGGTGATGGTGATCGTACCCGGAGGATTGATCTGAGCCACATCACTCACCTTGCTCGGATAAATGATATTCCAAGTGAGAGTGGGCTTCGTGCCGGTCTGCACCACCGTCGGATAGGCGGTCATCGTTCCGACAGGGATCGACGGAATCGTCGACGCGGCGGGTTGGGCGGCGTGCCCGCTCGTGGGCACAAGGGCGCAGATGGTTGTTAGAACTGCCGTAGCGGCAGCCAGTTGGCTGGTTTTCATGGCTGGTTGTAAGGGTGGGATGTCTGGAAACACCCTTCATCCGGATCTCAAAAGCGGGACTTCTCTTGAGGGATGTGCGGCCCGGTTCGGGCAAGGGCAGGGGTCGGCGAGAAGTTCTCGACGGACCCTGCCGATTCGGGACAGAACCCCGATCCGGGCCGCCTGAGGGACTGCCGGGACAGCAGCACCTCAGAAAGGATGTGTTTGATTCAAGTGACGGGTGGGGTCGTTTGGATCGGGTTAGGGATTAGGGAACAGCGGTTGTCTGGCAGGTGAAATTCTAACGTTGCGGCAGGGCGGGCTCGCGGGACCAGTTTTTCCAGGGACCGTGCGGCACTTCGCGATCCTCGGCGAAGCGCCACTCGACGGGCGCGCCGCTGCGGAGCTTCAGGAAATCACGCACCGCGGGACTGAGGTCGATCCCGGCGGACTGGTTGCGGTTGGCCCGCGGGGATTCTTTTCCGAAAACGTATTGCCAGTGGTCCACCTCGAACGGCCCGACGTCCTCCCACTGGGCGAAGCAGACCCGGCCCTCGTGATGGATGGCGACCCAACGGCCCTTGCACACGGAAATGCCGTCGCCGCGGTAGCTCTCCCAGAACCAGGGAATCACTTCGGAGGCTTCGGGTCGATGAACGCCGCCCTTGGCGACATCATTGTAAGGCAGCGCGATGTAGAATGGATTCAAAGACGGGGTGAAATCTGCGGGAAGGTAGCCGGAACGGCGGTCGGGCTCATCGTAGCCACCGAAGTTCGCCTGCCAGTTCTGATCCCAGGCGCTTTTGGTGTTCGGCGTCGGGTTGTTCTGTGTCGGCAGCTCGCCCACCCAGAAAACCGTGGCGATCACGTTGCGCTTCCATTCCTCACGAAAACGGAATTTCCCTCGTGGTGCTTCGGCCACTTCACGCGCAACGGCGGGAACCCCGAACGGATCACTCAGCGATGGCAGAATCCCGCGACGGTTCTCAAGGAAGCTTTCATGGACGCTCGCCAGACGGTCGGACAACCGTGCCGCAGCCGCAAACCCACAGAGGGCGGCGCTGGCAATTCCGGTTGTGATCCACAAGGTCTTCATCGCTTTTTGCACGTGGGTTGAAGCTCTGGATGGCTTGAACTTGCCCGCATACTAAAATTTTAATGAAACTTAACAAGAAAAAACTATGGCAATTTTTGAACGAATTCCAAAAGTGATTGTCACGCCGTTTTTCCTTATAGCTAAAAGGATTCAGAGCCGATCTTATTGCGAGACCCTAGTTAGAGTCCGCGACTTCAGGAGCTAATTTCACCAAAATTTGGCGCTCACACGGGGATTTCTTACCGCAGATCGGTAAATCGATCCACCTAATTTTTGCAAATATTGAACAGATCCAAAGCTTATTTTTTCACGCGATCACGTCATGATTTCCCGTTTCCGAAGCGCCGGTCTAGCTCTCTCATGCTGAATTCCGTCAACGTCGGACGGCCGTCGGCGGCGCAGTAGGGCAGATCGCAGGTGAACAGCTCCGCCAAGAGCGGTTGAGTCTCGGCAAGCCTTGGTGCGGCGAGCGCGGATGCCCGCTTCGCGAGGATTTTTGCCAGGCGGTCGATGGCGAATCTCGCTCCGGTAGCGGAATCGTGAAGCAATTCATCCATCAGCGCCCCAAGGAACGGCTGCGGGTCATCCACCGGCAAACAGGCAGGCAAACTCCGGATCTGCAAGGTGTTTCCGCCAAACGCCTCCACCTCGATGCCCGCATCGGCCAGTGCCATCCGCTCGCGCAACATTAGGTCCAAATCCCGCGGATCCAACTCCAGCAACACCGGCACCAGCAACGCCTGGACCTCCAAGCCAGCCCCGTCCTGATGTTGCAATTTTTCGAAAAATATCCGCTCGCGGGCTGCCTTCGGATCAAAAAGCACCAGCCCATCGCCGCTTTCCAGGATCACGTAGCGCTGATGCAGCATCCCCACGATCCGGAAATCGGGGGCTCCACTTGGAATGACCACCACAGCATCCGCCTCCGGAGCGACCGGCAACGGGTTCTCCCACTCCGTCAACATCGGCTGCGGAGCGTGGAAAACCGCCCGGACGGGTTCGATGTCCACCGCCTCTGTTGGCAATTGACCCAACGTCGGAGCCTCCACCCGTTTCGGAACGACCGGAGCGGGCGGCTTCATGCCGATCGACACCGCTTCCAAAATCACCTCCTTCACATCCAGCGGCCGATGAAACCGCACTTCTCTCTTAGCCGGATGGACGTTCACATCCACCAGCGTCGGCTCCAGATCGATCCACAACCACGCCGCCGGATACATGCCATCGGCCAGCGCCCCGCGAAATCCTTCAGCGAGCGCCCGCGAAATCACAGGGTCTTCCACCGGCCGGCCATTCAGGAAAACAAACTGATGCCGCCTTCCCTTCCGCGCGTGGCTGGCAGGTAACAGATAGCCCTCCACCGAAATCCCGTTCCCATGCGTCAGCGGAATCCCGATCAGCTCCCGCGACAATTCCGGCCCTAGCAGATGCCGCACCCGGTCCACCGCCTTCGCCGCCGGGGGCAGGTCGAACACCTCGCGATCATCCCGCCGCAGGCGGAAACGGACGTTCGGTGCCGCCAGTGCATGCAACCGCAACTGATGCTCCACATGCGCCGCCTCCGTCGTCTCGGCTCGCAGAAATTTCCGCCGCGCCGGCATGTTATAGAAAAGCGCCTTCGCCTCGATCACCGTGCCCGGCGCACAACCGGCATCTCTAACATCGCGAACCTTCCCCCCATCCACGAAAATTTCCGTCCCCGCGACCGCATCCGTCTCCCGCGTCACCATCCGGAACCTCGACACGCTCGCGATGCTCGGCACCGCTTCCCCGCGGAAACCGAGCGTCATGATCGCCGCCAAATCCCCTGACGTGCGCAGCTTGCTCGTCGCGTGGCGTTCCAGCGAAAGCAACGCATCCTCCCGCGACATCCCGCATCCGTCGTCGCTCACCCGGATCAACGCCGAGCCGCCGCGATCAATGTCCACCCGGATCTCCCGCGCGCCGGCGTCGATGCTGTTTTCCACCAACTCCTTCACCACCGAAGCCGGGCGCTCCACCACCTCCCCCGCCGCCACCTGGCTGGCGAGAATGTCGGGGAGCACACGGATCTTGGGCACGGGGGAGAGTCCAGACTCCAGAGGCCAGAAACAAGACGGAAGAAGCAGCACGGCACATCTTCTCTTGAGTCTTGTCTCTGGACTCCGGCCTCTACAATCTCCCCGCCCCATGGCCGGCTTTTTCAAAAATCTCCTCAACAAGATCACCAACCGCGCGGAAATCGATTGGGACGACCTCGAGGCCGACCTCATCTCCTCCGACCTCGGGGTCAAGCTCACCACCTCCATCATCGACGAACTCCGCGACCTTGGCCGCGAGGTCTCCGGCGACGATGTCGTGCAGGTCACCCGCCGCCAGCTCTCCAAGCGCCTGCCCGACAACTTCCTCCCCCCCACTCCGCGGGCCGATGGCAAGCCGTTCGTCATCCTCGTCGTCGGCGTGAACGGCACCGGAAAAACCACCTCCTCCGCCAAGCTCGGCCTGTGGCTGAAAAAGCGCAACCGCACCGTCATCATGGCCGCCGCCGACACCTTCCGCGCCGCCGCCGTCGAGCAGCTCAAGCGCTGGGGCGAGCGCCTCGACATCCCCGTCGTCACGGGAAACACCAATGCCGACCCCTCCTCCGTCTGCTTCCACGCCCATCAGAAAGCCATCGCCGACAAGACCCAGTTCCTCATCTGCGACACCGCCGGCCGCATCCACACCCGCCACAATCTGATGGAAGAGCTCGGAAAAATCCGCCGCACCATCGCCAAGCAGGACGAAACCGCGCCTCACCTAACACTCCTCGTCGTCGATGCCACCACCGGCTCGAACGCCATGCAGCAGGCCAAGGAATTCCACAAAGCCAGCCCGCTCGATGGCCTCATAGTCACCAAACTCGACGGCTCCGGCAAAGGCGGCATCGCCGTCACCATCCACGACACCCTCGGCATCCCGCCCCGCTTCCTCGGCACTGGGGAGGAGCCCGAGGCGTTTTCGATTTTCGAGAAGGAATCGTTTGTCGCGGAGGTGCTCTAACGTGGTTGCTGCGTCTCGCAGCAACACCCGCCATCATCCAACTCTAAAGCTTGTCGTGAGGCTCGGGCTCCACCTGAGGAGCCTGTGAGAGAATCTCCAGCAATTGTTCCGCGCTGCCCCGGCTGCCGCGACGGCGGACATACGAATCAGCATCCGCCACCGCCACTCGTTGGGAAAGCACGGTGGCGATGAACGAATCCACCGAGACACCATCCGCCTGGGCCATGCCCTCCACGCGCTGGCGAATGGATTCAGGGATAGAAATGCTCAGAGTGCTCATGACTGCTGCAAGATGCTCAATAATTGGCCGGGTGTCACGATGGAAATACCCAGCGCTTCCGCTCCCCGGAAGTCCTTTCCATTGTGCGTGACGATGTGTGTCGCCCCGGCAGCAAGCGCACATTCGAGTACCAGATCATCCTTCGGGTCAGGCAGGAACGGCCTCCATTTGAAGTAAATGTAGGACTCTTCCGCCACCGCACAAATGGAATCCAGAAACGCCGTGATCTGATGGGACGAATAGCTGCCAAGAAGCCCGGGTCGGTTCAATACCTCCTCATACTCCAGACACAGCGCGGTGGAAACGGCGATGCGGAAATCCCCTTGCGCCAGTCGCCTGACAACGGCGTTGGATGCTCCGAGCGCCGAGCGCAAGCCGGAAACCAGCACATTGGTATCGAGAACAACCAGCACGCGACCAGTAACTGAAAAGGAGAAGCCATCGTCAAGGGATTGCCATATTTGCCATCCCCCCGCTTCCTCGGCACCGGCGGAGGGAAACTTGGATTCAGCTTGGCGCGTTATCACCGGTTACCTCACCCGATTCGCTCTGTGTTTCTTCGATGGCTTGGTCGAGGCTGGAAATCAGGGCAGGCAAGAAAGTCTGATCCAAGACAAACTCCAAATCGATCCTGTTGATCTCAGGGGTGAAAGTCTCGAAATGTCCTTTGACTGTTATGTGGCCGCGGGTCGTGGCGGTCACTTCGAGGCAATCATTCTCGTAGCGCGTGCGTAGTGTCGCTGTGCCTCTGAGTTCCTTGTAGATGCTGCGAATCCGATCCCGAAAATCCAACAGATCGTCGAAGTAGAACTTATGGTCGATCAATGCGAACGACCCGGACCGCATCGTGAGAAAACCGCACCAGCCCGAGTCGTCACCGAAATATTCCAGTGCTGAGATGCTGAAATGCTCTGACTCATCGGTGCCTAGGGCTATGTTTGTCTTACTGACCATTTTCCAGCAAACTGTGTGGTTAGAGCATCCTCGCCAAGGAAGGCGGGATGCTTTGAGGCGGTTTACGTGAAGCCGGGGGGAGATGGAAGGAAAATGGCCGTGATCACTAAAGGCCTATCCATCAGTCATCCTCGGTGATCTTCCATCCCGGCAGGGATGATAGAAATCAGCCCCTGGTCGAGGAGTGGCAGCGACGAACACCCGGGGATCTGCCGGAAAAAAACATCCGCACCCCGGCAGGGGTGCTGGAAGCGGGGCGTTACCGGTTGACCCACCGCTTCCACGACCCCTGCCGGGGTCGGATGGAATGGGGCGGATGGACCCGGGGTGCTCGCTTCGCTCGGCCCCGGGCTACCGTCCGTCATCCCTGCCGGGATGAAATGGCTTCGGCGGGATGAAGTGATTTGAAAAGGATAGGCTCGGGACATCGCAGAGCGACGAGCCCCCCATCATGGATCCGATTTCCAATCCCCGCCGTCTTTCCTCGCATTCGGCGCGGAGATCACGAAGGTCAACGCGCTGGTGATGACGGCCACCAGGACGGTTCCCAGGATGTAGCGCGTCCAATCCAACTCCGCGGGATCATATTTGTCGGACGTCTGC
Source organism: Verrucomicrobiota bacterium (assembly GCA_040386755.1). Lineage (GTDB taxonomy): Bacteria > Verrucomicrobiota > Verrucomicrobiia > Verrucomicrobiales > Akkermansiaceae > Luteolibacter. The sequence goes on from JAZKEY010000006.1 coordinate 188,465, forward strand.
CAAACCTTTCCGTTCCGATCCACAAACTGCCGGTTCGAGCCGTCCGGGGGCATCGGCCGCTCCACGGAGTGAAACATCCGCGAATAAAGGAAGGCAGACGTCTCACGGGTGACTTGTCCTTGGGAATCCACCGTGCAGCGCGGCGGATATAGGGTGAGAATCACGAGCCAGAACGCGCCGATCAGCACGATCATCTTTGCCAAGGGCTGGCGGGGTGTTTGCATTTCCCATTCCTGTCAGCCTCTCAGGCGCTGGCAACCCGAAAGGAGGGACAGCCCCACCCCTCCGCATTCAAACCGGAAGCTTGTCGCCGCCGGATGCACCGGTTTCTTCGGGAGTCTTCATCGCCCGCCTGTCCGACTTTCTGGCAAACGCCATTCCGAGGATAACGATCCCGATTCCCACTGAAATGAAAATCCTGCCCTTGTCCGCGATTTCCAGCCCCCGATTGACCGATGCCAGCCGACGCTCCGTTTTCGCAACTTCTTCCGCCGAATGATCCCGCCTCCCGGCCATGATCGACTCCTGCTCGATCCGGCCAAGAGACTGGTGGAGCAGATCACGAAAGTCGGAATTCGCCTTCAAGCTGAACGCGAAGGCGGCAAAGCAGAGGAGATTCAAAGTAAGCATCACGCGATTCATGGGATGAGGGAGTTGGTTGCCAACGATGAGCGCATGCACCACTATCGGCTAGGGCGAGTGTCAATCGCGGGGTTGGGGCGCGCCTTGTTCGGTTTTGTCTTTTTCCAGTAACTCGGGAGCCTCTTTCCGTATCCTCTCCATGATCTTCTCCTGAAGATCCTTAGTGGACGCCTTTCTGATCTTTTCGAAGGTGCCACCGAATTCCTTCCGCTTGGCAAGGAATGCCTTGCCTGCGTCAGATTTAAGAAACTCCCGAACCCCCGATTCCTCTTCGGGTGAAAGGGGCTTGTGGTCCGCTTGGCGGGCAAGGAATGCACTGCCGGCATCAGACTTATAAAAATCGCGAATCCCCGTTAGTTCCTCTGTCGAGAATGTCGATGAGAACGCCTCTGTGTAGCAACCCGTGAGGAAACCCACCTTCGTTTCGCTCATGGTATTCACGACGACCCGCCTGAGCTTCTCCTGATCGACCTCTCCCAGCTTCAACCTCTCGGAAATCGAATCCGAAATACGGTCGTATGCTTTCTCGTCATCCCCGCCTTTTCCCACGTCGCTCGCATCGACTGTCAGACTCGCGACCTCCGCAGCGATCTTCCCGCGCTTCTCGTTAGCCTCCTTGGCAGCTTGATCGGGCTTCGAAAAGGCGACCAGTTGCAATGTCAGTAAGAATACAATGACGGGTTTCATAAGATGGGTTTCCGCGACTAACAGTGAGATTGAAGCACCCTTGCCAAGGAGTAATGTAAGTGCTTTGAGGCGGTTTACGTGAAGCCGGGGGGAGATGGAAGGAAAATGGCCCGGATATCAGGTGGAGTCTCGGTTCACTCCGCCATCCAACTCTGCACCGGACCCGGCGTGCTGTGGCCGGTGCTGTTGAGGGCGACGAGCCAGAGTTGATAGAGACCGCCGGGGCTGAAGGTGATGTTAGCGGGGAGGGTGATGGAAATTTCCCGCGAGGGGCCGGTGAGGAGGAGTTCGGGCATGGAGCCGGGGCCTTGGCGCCAGGCTTGGAGGCGGGTGGCGGCGGCGGGCATGGCGGGGGTGGAGAGGGTGCGCGTGGCGGGGTCCCAAGTGGTGGCGGCGGGGGCGGCGGGCAGGTGCTGGCGGCCGCGGCGGAGGAAATTGACGTCCCACAGGGTATCGACGCGGGAGGGATCCGCCCGCCAGGTGGCGATGCCTTGGCCGAGGAGGCCGTAGAGGGCTTCGGCGGCGCGGAGGCGGTGGTGTTCCTGGGCGGCGCGGGCGGTTTCGAGGGCGGCCTTGGCGGTGGTTTGGGCGGTCCGGCGGCTGCGGGCGGTGGTGCTGAAGGCGGTGACGGTGGTGCCGAGGGCGACGAGCACGGGTCGGCTGGTCTGGGCGGTGAGGCGGATGCCGAAGTCGCGGAGTGCGTCGATCTGTTCCTCGGGGCTGCCGTGGGTGAGGGTCCGGCGGCCGTCCGGCAGCAGTCCGCGGTAAACGGGACCGCGGTAGGAGACTTGGGCGCGGATGGCGCTGTCCCATTGTTCCAGCAGGCTGGCAGTATCGGCATCCGGCTGGCGGCGGAGTCCCTCCATCCAGTCGTCGAAGGCGAGGGTGAGCCCGCCGAGGGCGGCTTCGGCATTGGCGATGACGGTCGCGCCGCTATTCCAAGCCGTCGTGGCGGCGGCCAGCTCGGCAAGGATGGCGGTGAACGAGGTGTCTCCGGCGGTGGCGACGGTGGCGCGGGGTCCGGTGTCCGCCAGGATCTCATCCATCAGCGGGAACCGCTTGCGGGTGGAGTGCAGGAACGGATTGATGGCGAACTTGGAGGAAATGGCGGCGGACATGAGGGTGGGTTTCCGCAGGGGGCGGGTCGGCGGGCGGTTGCCGCAGGGTGAATCAGGCGGCACCGGTGCCTGCGAGCAAGACTTTCCAAACGAAAATCGGCGGAAGACGCCTGTCAGATAAGACTTTCCAGATGAATTTGATAGTAAATTCTATTAAATCCTTTGATTTCCAGATGAATGGTAATTTTTTACATTAATTCAATAGCAATTTCCGGATGAATGCGTCATCTCATCACGTTAATTTTATCTACTTCAGGATTAAAATTGTCTGAAGAAACTTGTTTTACCATAACTTCAAGATGAATATCGTCTTTTCACAGATCCGCGAAGGGTCCGGCAGGTTCGTTACCACGCGGCGGCACAGAAATAAACGTAGCCCTTCTCCCAACCGACCAGGATCACGGAGCCCTGCTCAGAATGGTAATACAGCGGCGGCTCCGTAGGCGAAAACCATGCCGGGCCGGTCCAACCAACGTAGTCCCGCCCCGCACCTCCTCGCTCTGGATGGATGGCCCCCACCTTCCGTGCGTATTCGGCGACCTGCTCCTTCGGAATGCGGGCCTTGAGCACCCGGACAAAGTCCGCCGTGATGCCCACCTCCTTGTAATATTCCTGAACCTCCGTCGCTCCCTCGGGAAGACAGCGCACCGCTTTGGAGGGGATCACCTTGTCGGCGATGAAGATTCCCACCACGAGCGCGCACAGCACTCCCAGAGTCCAAAGACATCCCCGTGATGGTTTCTTCATTCGCTCTATTTCAGCCGAACGTTATTTGTCCTCCGAACCGCGAGCTAATATGCGGTTCGGAGCGACGGCCTGTTCGCTTTCTTCGATAATCTGTTTGCCACAGTGACTACAATACAGGGTCGTCACTGCAAGCCTGCCCACCGGCCCCGTGAGGCTGATATTGCATGAAGGGCAATACAATCCGAACGACCTCATTCGCCTCTTATTGATCCTCCCAAATAGAAGTGACGGGAAAATAATCCATGCGAAAAGAAGCGCGACTCCAGCAATTGCACTCGACTGATCCGCCCACCTGGCCATCCACAATCCGATTGCGAGCACTCCACCGATGTAGACGGCAAGGAATGGCCACTCCCACTTGCGATTATCCCTCTCGAATGAATTGATTTTTTGTGCAAGATCTTCTCTCGTCATATTCTAGCGAACTGTGCGATTAGAGCACCCGTGCCAAGGATGGGGTGGATGCGTTAGGGCCGGTTTAGGGGAGGCCGGGAGGAGATGGAAGGAAAATGGCTTTGGCGGAAGGGCCGTGGGCGGAATTTGACCCAACTGCCGATGACGGCGAGGCCGAAGAGCGTGTAGCAGACGGCGAAGGCCCAGAGCGGCGCGTCGAAAAACAACAGCCGCCGCAGCCAATGGGCGACGAAGGTACCGTTGTACGTCGGATCGCCGGCCATGTCGCGCAGGTGCATTTCCAGAGTGGTGAGCGGGCAGACGATGCCAAACCAAGCCTGGATGACTACTACTCCGATGGCGGATAGGTGCGCGGCGCGGAACCACGGATTGCGGATCCATTTCCACCCGCGGAAACCGCCGCAGAGGATCAGCAGCAGGCCGATGACGACAAACGCGACGAAGGCGACATGGGTGATGAGCACCCCGTCGGCCAGCGCGCGGCAGATCTCAGCGGACATCGGGCAGGGGTTCGTCGCAGGATTTCTCCTTGGGGGGCTTTTCCATCAGGTGACGGGTGGCACGCAGCATGCGCCGCTCGATCACCCGGTGGAACAGGACCGATACTCCGATGCAGGTGACGAAGCAAGCTCCGGCGGTGAGCAGCAAGGTGACCGGGTCGGTGACACTGAATTTCTTGATAACGGCATAAAAGCCGGCGATGACCGGGAGATGCAGCAGATAGATCGCATACGAGGCATCTCCCACCCTGCGCAGGCTCCGGATCCACCTCGCGCGCTCCTTTTCCAAGCCGACGCTGGCCCCGACGATCAGGAAACACGGAATGCCATACGCGACAAAGCGGAATAGATGATTGTTGTTCGGATAGACGCCCACCCCCGGAATCCAAAAGATCCCGGCGACGAGTGCCGCGACGCCGGTCACGAGAACCAAGCCCATGACCGGGCGGGGCATCCGGCGGAACAACGGATAGGCGAGTCCCAGGCCATAGCCGAGCAGGAACGTCATGCTGAATGGGCTGGTGACCAGCTGGAGCCACCGCACTTGGCCGAAGTCGGATTGCCCGAACAGGACAAACACGCCGAGGACCAGGGAAAACCATAACAGACCGAAAATCACCCGCCCGCGCAATCCGAAGACCAGGGCGATGGACACGATCAGATAGAAATACACCTCATGGATCAAGGTCCACCCGACCGCGAGCAGCGGCGTGTAGTCCTGGGGCAGGAGCAGGAACGAACCCACCACGTCCACCTGGTTGTGATAGAAATTATTGAACAGGGTCGGCTTGAGAAACCAGAGCGGCAACAGCGCCGCTGAGACCAGCCAGTAGGGCGGATAGATGCGGGTGATCCGGTGGGCCAAAAACCGGAAGTATCCGGCCAACGACCCGATCCGCTCCGGCTGGATATGCACCATGATGAATCCGCTGATCACGAAGAACAGATCGACTCCGGCATCACCAAACACGAATCCCCTCGGAAGCGCTCCTCCGCCGGGCACCGCCTTGCTCTCCCAGATCTGCATGTGGAAAAGAACCACTGCGACCGCCGCAAGGCCCCGGAGGTATTGGATGTTTTTGACCAAATGGTTGTTTTTCTTCGGGATCGTGTGGAACCGCAGCCGCCCTGCTCACTGCGGCAGGTGCTCGTCGCAGTATTCCTCGCCGTCGGTGCCGATGCGGAACTCCATGTGCGGGTCGGAGACGTCGGTCTTCTTGCAGATGATGCAGGTGTGGAAGGCGTCGGACGCGGGCAGCTTGGCGGCGTTGAAATTTTTCCGGCGTTTCGCGGCATCGAGGACGCGGGCGGTGCCGCGCAGGGCGGGGATGCCGGCCCAGATGAAATAGTTCGCAAACGTCAGGAGAAAGAACGGGAGCAAAATGGGAAACTTTAAAATCGTGAGAACGAGCCCCAGACCTAACAAAATCCCGAGCAACCTTACCTGCACCGGGAGGATCAGGAAAAGTAGGATCTCCACTGTGGGAAACAACGTGGCAAACGCGAGAAAGGAGGCCGCATACAGTGTCATCCCGCTGAACGGGATCGCCATCGGATAGGCGAAATTCGCCACCAGTGCGAGGAGGATGCCGGTGTAGTAGAATAGCGTCGTCTTAAAGGTGCCCCACGCGCTTTCGAGACCATCGCTAACCATAAATACCATGCTGATTGCGAAAAACAGAAGCATGATGGTCCAAATGCCTGGCCTGCCGAATTGGCCGTTGGAAAAGAACATGGTGACAACGCGCCAGATTTCCCCGGCGAAGATCTTATCGCGGTCGAAGGCCAAGAGCTCGGTGAGGTCCGGCCGAAAAAGCTGGAGCACAAACACCATCACCTGGAACAACGCGTAGTAGCGGAGAAACCCGGGAAACGCCAGCCACTGGAAGCGGCGCTCCATGCGATCGAAAAATGACATGCCGGGAACCATCCCGATATCGCCCGGATTGACAAGCCCCGCCGTGCGCGGGGCTTGAAATCACCGTTCACGACCGCGCGCCCCGCCCGGCGGAAAAGAACAACCCGTGCCGGCTCATTTCACGGGATGTCCGCCCCGGCTGGGGACCCGGCATACTTTCGGGCTGGCCTTGCGGCGGCACTCTGATAGCAAACGGCAATGCCCGGATAGGTACCCCCTGCCCCGATCTTGCTCCGCGCCACCGCCAGCGCATCCTTCTCCACCCCCGCAACCTGACCGATGAATCCCGTCCACCAATGCCGTCTTCCCCGTTCGGAAAATCCCCTCGGAATATCGAAGGCACGTCTGGCCGCCGTTTCGATTCTGCTAGGATCGTTCGCCTGCTGTGACGCGCAACTGAGCGACCAGGCGATGGAGACGCTGAAGACCCGCTGGAAACCCAAAGTCATCAAGGAACTGCCGCTCACCAAACTGGAGGCACCGGACGGCTACAGGGTTCTCAAGTCCCCGGCCACCGATGCCCAAGTGGCCCGGCGGGTGGATACGGCAGCCACCCTCAAGGTCAGATTCTACGTGGAACGGGAGAACCAGCGGTTTTACCTGACGGAATGGAATTGGAATAACGCGGGGAAAAACGGCAAGTTCAACTGGGTTTTGCTCAATCCCGCGGCGGCCCCGCCACCGAAACCGGAAGCCGGCAACCTCGACCGCTTGTACAAGGACTTCCTCCACGACCAGACGCAATGGAACTGTGAGAATGCCTACGGCCAGTTTGAAAAGACCCTGAATCAGCAGGAGGTCGTGGATTTCCTCGCGTCGAAACTGGCGACCGAAAAGGACTTGCAGGCGAAAAGCTGCACGGTCGCCCTGCTGTGCAAGTCATCCAAATTCAAGCACGATGCCGCATTCGCGCGAATCCTCCTGGATCTGCTCGCCGACTATCAGGCGAACCGGACGACCGGCTACTATGGCGGCAAGGAGGACCGCGACCCGGACCGACACTGGCTGTTCGTCAGCTCGTCCGGGGCGAGCCTGAACTGCATCTGGATCCGGTTCCTCGTCCGCAACGCGCCGAAATACGAGGAGATGCTGGTGCCCGTCCTGCTGGATCCGAAGGCGGACTTCTACCTGCGCTGGGTCTGCATCCACGCCCTGGCCCGCCACAAGCTGATCGCGAAATATCATGAGAAACTCGACCCCGCTTTCTATCGGTTGGTATTCGAGAACCTCCGTGACGACCAGCGGGAGTGGAACGCGCAGTTCGCCACGCGCATCCTGGTGATCCTGAAGCCGGCATCCGTTCCCTTCATCGTCCAGAGGCTCAATGAACCCCGACTCGAGGATCAGGAAAGGGACATCCTGAATCTCATCAACAAGGACGTGCTGCTGGCCGCCAACCGGGAGAAATTCGAGAGCGAATACGGGGGGCTCGACAGCAGTATTTTCCACACGGTGGATGACCCTAACGACAAATTCGAGTGCGAGCTTTCCATGTTCAAGCCGTGAGGTCCGTCCTCCTGGCGGTGCTGGTTTCCTCCGTTGCCGCGCAACCGGCGGAGCCGGGCGCCCGCATTCACAAGCCGTCCATCCTGCTTCCGCTCCGTGGCGCAGTGGTCATCGGCGCGGAGAACGGCCTGTTTCTCCTGCGCGACGGCATGGCGGCGGCTCCGGCAGGCACCGAGCTGACGGTGAACGAGATCGTTCCGGGAAAGGATGGATATCTGGTGGCGACCGATGGCGGCGTTTTCTCCTTCGATCCCGACTCGGTCGCCTCGCCGCTGGTTAGAATCGGGCGATACAGCCGGAGTGTCCGCCAGATCTATGGTTTTTCGGAAAACGAATATTTCCTGGCAACCCAGGACGGCCTGAAACTTCTCGAAGACGGAACCATCCAGTCGCTCGGAAAGAACGTGGAGGTGGATGCGATTCCCTGTGTTTTCAAAGGCAGGATTGTCGGCATCTGCGGCCGGGAGATCGTTCTCGCGGATCCCGCCCAAACGACGTTCCTCGACTGCGGGGACGTGGTGACCGCGGTGGTCCCGGCGGTGGACCGGCTGTTCATCGCCACGCTATCCGGACTGCTGGCCTTGCGCGGGGAAACCCTGGAACCCGTCCTCCCGAAAACCGTTGTTAGCGACATGATCGCCGTGAACCAGAATCTCGTCATGGCCACTCCCGGCGGCCTGATGACGATGCCGGTCGCAGGGCCGTTCCAGCCATCCAAATCGAAAGAAGGATTTGTTTCCGATCTCCAGGCCTTCGACGGCGGAGTGTTGGTGGCGGGCCGCGACCGGGTCGACCTCCTCGCTCCGGACCTGACACCAACCGCTTCCATTCCGTCTCCCGGAGTCCGGAAATGCAATCGGGTCCATCAGGAAAAGGGCCTGCTGGCCTTCTGCCTCAACAACGGGCTCCTCACTTCCACTAACGGCGGAACCAGCTACGATTTCGCTCCGTCCGAGCCGGAAGTGCGCGATGTCGTTTCCAGAAACGGCCGGATCATGATGGCCACCGACAACGGGATTTCCTTGCTCGACGAGAAACCCAAAAGCACACCATGGCTGCCGGCCGCTCTCGGGGCCGTTGTCCTCGTGTCAGGCGGCGGCTTTTGGTGGGCGAGGTCGCGGCGGCGGGTCATTTTCATTTCCTACCGCCGGAGCGATTCGAAGGAAGTCGCCTGCCGCCTGCGGGACCGCCTGCAGGGAACCTTCGGCCGCAATTCTGTGCGCCTCGATCTGCACGACATCGAAGAAGGTGAGGATTTCCGCAGGGAGATCCAACGCAACCTGGGAGAAGCGTCCATCGTGCTCGTGCTGATAGGTCCGCATTGGGTCGGAGCCACCCACCCGGACGGCAGCCTGCGCCTCATGTCGGAGGTGGACTACGTGCGCTATGAGATCGAACTCGCGTTCCAGTTGAAGAAGCCGCTGGTGCCGGTTCTCCTTGGAAATACCGGAATGCCCTCCGAGAAAGACCTGCCTCCGTCCATCGGCGAGCTCGCGTTCCGCCAGTCCATGAATCTCCGGTCAGACCCCGATTTCGACGGGGATCTGGCCGACATCGTCAGAGTCATCCGGCGGCCAGCGTCCGGAGGGTGATGAGACGACGGAATGATCCCGCCGCGAGGCATGATCGGTTAGCGCCACTTCTATCAACGCTCCAGGCGCTCGACTCCGTAGTCACCGGAAGGGACGAGCAGGTCTCCGCCGGAACCAAGGACGACACGGTCCACGCCGGGATTCCAGGTGGGGAATTTCCATTTCGTCGCGTCGTCGCCCGCGGCGTCGGCGGCGAAGAGGGCATTCCATTTTCCACCGATGAGGGTGCCGTCGATCCAGCGGAGCGAGTCGGGGAACCAACCGATTTCAAGTGGCGATTCCTCGGCAAAATTACCGGCCTCGGTGAGGCGGTGACGGACGACACCCTCTTCAGTGGCGATGAACAGGCGGCGGCCGCCGGCGGTAACCGCGCCGTACGGCGGGGCTTCAAGACTGGCGATGGAGAACGCGTCGTAACCATCGCACGCACTGACTTCCAGCGTGGAGGATTTATAATCGTCCGAAGTGGTGCGGGTGAAGGCGAGGAAGCCTTCGCGATCGAGTTCGGTGATGGCGAACAGCTCGCCTGGCAAATCCACCAACGGCCGCACAATCGGCGTTCCCAAAGTTTCCACCTCGATGACACGGGCGGTCTGGAGCGCCACCGTGGAGCCGAGCCATTTGTCGGAAGTGATGTCCTTCCATTGCGAGTTCCCGAGGACGATCAATCCGTCGGCGGCCGCGGCGGTGCGGTTGAAGGTCGTCCCAGCAGGACCTAACACCACTGGATCCCCAGCGACGGGATTTTGAATGTCCGTCGTGTCGAGCACGATGAGTCGCGGGGATTTCTCAGGCACCCAATACGGGCGGAGATCGGCGGGGGGCAGCGAGGCCATCTTCACCGGAGCGGCGGCTTCGGCGAAGGTGAGCGCGGTGTCGGCCACAAAGATCGGTCCCCAACCGAACCAGAAGTTGTAGCGGAAATCCACCACCACGGCGGGGCGGTTCGGTTGTGGCCAGAGCAGGTGATCCATCGCCACTTGTCCGCCTTCGGTCACATTGACGGAGCAGGAGCCTAGCAGAGTCAGCGCGGGAGCGGCGGATAGATCATAGATATCGAGAATGAGTTTTCCGGCGTCGGTGTTTCCGATGACCGGCTTGCGGTAATAGAAGTAGTACGAGGGCGAGGTGTCGCGGAGGACATACAATTTCCCGTCGCGGCAGTCGGCGGCCTTGACGGTTCCCTTGCCGAGATCGGTTTCCGATAGAATGATTTCCGATGACTGCGCGGGGGAGACCCGGACGGTCGCGCGACCGCCGCCATACCACGAGCCGTCCTCGATCTGAAGGAGGTGGCCGGCGGTTTCGAACACGCGGTCCACCGGCCAGGCGAGCGAGACCTCGGACAGGATGGAAGGAGCATCGCGGTCGGTGACATCGGCGGCGACCAGCACGCGCTGTGAAATGGAGACCACGGCATTCCCTAACAAATCCGCGCGGCGGGCGTCGAAGTCGTGGGTGATCTTCCCGCGCAGGCGCAGGTCGCCGGCCTTGGTATCGATGTCCAACAGTTGGACAATGGAGCTAGGTTCACCGGTGATTTCATCGGAGGAAGTGAGGGGAATCATCGCGAGTCCGGCGGCAGGCAGGAGCTTGAGCGCCTGTTCATCCCACAGGGCCTCGCTGTAGGCACCGGATTCGGCGAGCTTGAGGCGGCGGAGTAACTTGGGATCCGCGGGATTCGCCACGTCGAACAACGAGGCGACGACGGTGTTGGATTCCCAACCGATCGAGAACAGTAAATCTCCCATCGGCTCAAGATGGGTGGACCAGCCCGGCACCTTGATCTCGCCGGCGACCACCGGATTCCGCGGATCGGATAGATCGACCACAAACAGCGGATCGACCTGGAGGAAGGTGACGATGTAGGCCTTGTTTCCTGCGAATCGCGTGGCGAAGAGGCTTTCGCCCTTGGCGAGCTGGAGGCTGCCGAGGCGGGTTTCGAACACCATCGGATGGACGACCTCGGGAGCCCAGGCGCGGAAATTCTCAAGAACCGAAACGGGCGACCAGCCGTTCTCGCTGTTGTTCCGCTCGGAAACGGTGGTCAGCACGTTGTTGCTCCACTGCATGGCGAATTTTCCGCCCACCACTCCTTCGGTCCGCATCGGCGGGGCCATCCGGACCAGGCCACCGGCACGAAGCGCGAACACCGAGACTTCGGAAACATTCCACCGGTTATTCGGATAGACGGAAACCGCCAGCCAATCCGCACCGGCGGCGATGACCGGGCTGTCGCCCTCGATCACGGTCTCGCCGGCGGGCTGCGGTTTTTTTCCTTCGGCGATCAACCACTCGGTGAGGTGGCTCCGGGTGTTCCAGTCGTTGGTTTCATCGTAGGACTGGTTCCACTCGGAAGTCGCGAGGATCAACCGGTTGCCGACCATCCGGCTGTCGGCCAGGTAGCCGGTCACCTCGCGGGTGTGGGTGATTTCGGCTTTGCCGGCGGAGACTTTCACGAGATTGATGCGGGTCCATTCGCCGTCCTTTGAAGACCATCCCCGGGTGAGCAGGACCACGTTCCGCTCGTTGCCGGAGCCCGGAAGCAGATAGAGATCCTGCCCGACCGCCGGCATCCTCAGCGACGCCGTGAGCCGGGGATCCGCGGGGTCGGCCAGATTGAGCACCTGGAGCCCGCGAAGCTGGTTGAAGAAATAGACGGTGTCGCCATCGACTTTCCAGATGTCCGCCTCGACCGGTCCGTCGGCCGGCGGGAGGCCGCCGCCCAGTTCGGGATCGTCGAACCTGCCGCCGGCGATCAGGCTGCCGGAGTCCGACTTCGCGGGTGCGAAACTGTTTTCTCCCTGATAGAACGCGGCGGGAAACTTGTCATGCGCGGCGATGGCCACCTCGAATTTCCCGATCGCCCGCCACCGGACATTGCCTTCGGCCTTGGGCAGCTTGAAGCGCATCACGCCGGGAACGGCATCCCGGCTGGCGACCTTGGTCCAACCGCCTTCGCGCTTGAACTTCTGCAGCGTGACGGTGGTCACGCCCTTGGGCACCGTGACCTTCACCGTCTCACGGTCCCCAGTCAGCTGGATTTCCAAATTCTTCCGCCCGCCCGTCGCCGGGGCGGCGGTTCCGAGCAAGGTGCCGGCGAGGAGCAACAGGAATAGCCGTTGCCACAGTTGGAAGGTGAGGAGCAGGGAGGGTTTCATGATGGTTTATTTCAAATGGAGGAAGCGGAGGAGCGTCGGGCTGACAGTAGAAATCCGCTTCCTTTGCCGGTTATGGATCACGCTGCGGGAAATTTCTCACTCCGGTTGACAAGCGCAAGCCGTCCTTCCAGTCTCCGCGGCGTGATTTCCGACTTGAAAAGTTCCCCCCTCGAGGCCGCCCACGTGGCGCTTGGTGCCAAGCTCGTGCCCTTCGCCGGATGGAACATGCCGGTGCAATACACGTCGATCATCGACGAGCACACGGCAGTCCGGACCAAGTGCGGGATTTTCGATATTTCCCACATGGGGCAGTTCATCGTCAGCGGCCCGAATGCGGCGGCGTGGCTGAATGGATTGCTCACCAACGACATCGCCAAGCTCGGCATCAGCCAAGGGCAATACACGCTGATGCTCAACGAAGCCGGCGGCGTGATCGACGACCTGATCGCCTACCGGACGGGGGAAACCGAGTTCTTCCTGGTGGTGAACGCATCGATGATCGATGAGGATTTCTTCTGGATGGCGGCTCGTCAGGACGAGCAAGTGGCGTTGAGCAACGAGAGCCCGCTGTGGGCCGGAATGGCAATCCAAGGACCGGATGCGGCGGCGATTTTCGCCACGGTTTGTCCGGATGAAACGCTGCCTCCGCGCAATGGCATCCTGAAGACGAAGGCGGGGTCGGTGGTTTGCCGGACAGGCTACACCGGCGAAGATGGCTTCGAGTTTTTCTCCCCGGCCGCCGAAGCGATCGGTTACTGGGATCAATTTCTAGCAGCCGGCGCGAAGGCTTGTGGCCTCGGGGCGCGCGATTCGCTGCGGCTGGAGATGGGCTATCCGCTCAACGGCAACGACCTCTCGCCGGAGCGCACGCCGATCGAGGCCGGGCTCGGATTTTTCTGCGATCTCACGAAAGGCGATTTCATCGGCCGCGAAATCCTCGTCCGCCAGAAAGAGAATGGCCCGGCCATGAAACTGACCGCCATCCGTTATCTCGACAAAGGAGCTCCGCCGCGGGCTCACTATCCGGTGGTATCCTCCGACGGCGCGGTCATCGGCGAACTGGCCAGCGGCGTGCTTTCGCCTTCGCTGATGACCGGCATCGGCATGGCCTATCTGCCTGCGGACCATTCGAAAATCGGCACGCCGCTCGGCATCGAGGTGCGTGGGAAGGTTTTCCCCGCCGAAGTCGTGAAGAAGCCCTTTTACAAACCCTCCCACTGAAAATCACACCTAACACTCCACCATGAGCACACCCGCCGACCTCCGCTACGCCTCCTCCCACGAATGGGTCCGCCTCGATGGCGACATCGCCACCGTGGGGATTTCCGATCACGCCCAGGAAGAACTGACCGACGTGGTTTTCGTCGAGCTCCCCACCGTGGGACGCGCGGTGGACGCCGGTGATCCGACCGCCGTGGTGGAATCCGTGAAGGCCGCCAGCGACATCTACGCCCCGGTCAGCGGCGAGATCGTGGAGGTCAATCCGGACGTGGAGGCCGATCCGTCACTGGTCAATACCGACCCTTACGGCAAGGGCTGGATCTTCAAACTCAAGGTGAAGGACACTGAACACGTCGCCAAACTGATGGACGCCGCCGCCTACGAGGCACAGATCAGTTAGTCCGCGGCTAGGGGCAATGGGAACTCCCGCGACCGTTATTTCGCCCGCAGCAGGCCGCGACCGCTCCAGACGTAGTTCCAACCGGATATGACGGTTAGAGCGACGGCTCCCCAGAGGAAAACCGGTTGCAGCCAGCCGCCTTCCCATGCCGGGCGGGCATGATGGCCGAGCCACTCCAGCGCGGCGTTTTGTTTTTTCGCGTGATCCGCCGTCAGCCAGATCAGGCCGGTGATCAAATAGGCGAGTTGGAAGGTGGTTTTCCATTTCCCGAGATTGTCCGCCGCCAGCACCTGGCCGGCCTCGATGGCGATCTGCCTCAGTCCCGTCACGAGAAACTCGCGGCCGATGATCAGCGCCGTCACCCACACCGGGCAGAGTCCCCTTTCGGTAAAAAACACGAACGCCGCGCTCACCAGGATCTTGTCCGCCAGCGGGTCCATCAATTTCCCCAGCGGCGTCACCAAGCCCATTTTCCGCGCGAGATAGCCATCCAGCCAGTCACTCACCGCCGCCACCACGAAAAGCACCAGCCCCGTGCCATAGCCAGTCAGCGAGCGTTGCGAAACCGCCACCACGAAGGCGGCGGTCATCACAAGCCGGGAAAACGTGATCGCATTCGGTAAGTTCACGCGCGCAATGTGTGAAATGCATACCGGGATGGCAACAAGGGGTTGCACCAAACCGCCGATCCCCCTACATCCTCCCCCGCCTGTTCCAACGGCACTTTTATTATGAGCAATAGCGATTTCGGACTCATTGGTCTGGCCGTCATGGGTCAGAATCTCGTTCTCAACGTGGAATCCCGCGGGTTCCAAGTTTCGGTTTACAACCGCACCACCTCCGTCACCGACGAGTTCGTCGGCAAGCATCCCGACAAGAAAATCGTCGGCGAGCACACTCTCGAAGGTTTCGTGAAATCTCTCGCCTCCCCGCGCAAGGTCATGATCATGGTGAAGGCCGGTGGTCCGGTGGACGCCGTCATCGAGTCGCTCATCCCGCTGCTCGACAAGGGCGACATCATCATCGACGGCGGAAACTCCCTCTACACCGATACCGAGCGCCGCGACAAATGGCTCGGCGATCTCGGCTTCCGCTTCATCGGCGCCGGCGTTTCCGGTGGTGAGGAAGGCGCCCGCAAAGGCCCGTCCATCATGCCTGGCGGACCTGCTTCGACGTGGGATGTCATGAGGCCGATTTTCGAATCCATCGCCGCCAAGGTCGATAGCGAACCCTGCGTCATTCACATCGGCCCCGGCGGTGCCGGCCACTACGTGAAGATGATCCACAACGGCATCGAGTACGGCGACATGCAGCTCATCTGCGAGGCTTATAACATTTTCAAAGCCGCCGGATTCACGCCCGCCGAACTCGCAGAAGTCTTCACCGAATGGAACGAAGGCGACCTCGAAAGCTACCTCATCCAGATCACCTCGAAAATCTTCGAACAGAAGGATCCGGAAACCGGCAAGCCGCTCGTCGATCTCATCCTCGACACCGCCGGTCAAAAAGGCACCGGCAAGTGGACGCTCATCAACGCTGTCGAAAACGCCGTCGTCATTTCCACCATCAACGCCGCCGTCGAAGCCCGCATCCTTTCCTCCATGAAGGACAAGCGCGTCGAAGCCAGCAAAGTTCTCGAAGGACCGAAGCCCGAGATCGACGTCAAAAAGAAGAAGCTCATCAAGAAAGTCCACGACGCGCTCTTCGCCTCGAAAATCATTTCCTACGCCCAAGGTCTCGACCTCATCGCCGCCATGGGTGCTGAAAAAGGTTGGGGCCTCGACCTCGGCAAAATCGCCGCCATCTGGCGTGGTGGTTGCATCATCCGCGCCCGTTTCCTCAATGACATCACCGATGCCTACCGCACCGATCCGAAGTTAGAGAACCTGATGCTCGCCCCGTTCTTCACCGACCTCCTCAACGAGTTCCAGGAAAACTGGCGCGAAGTCATCTCGGTCGCCACCCTCGCCGGCATCCCTGTTCCAGCCTTCAGCGCATCGCTCGGTTACTATGACAGCTACCGCAGCGCCGTGCTTCCCGCGAACCTGCTGCAAGCCCAGCGCGACTTCTTCGGCGCCCACACCTACGAGCGCACCGACAAGCCACGCGGCGAAATGTCCCACACCGACTGGCCCGAGGTCATCGGCTGATCCAAAAAACTGTAGCGCTCGGTCTGTGACCGTCGCTGACTTCTCTTCCAACAGCGGGATCCCTCACCGGAGCCCGCTGTTTTTTATTTCAAAGCCCGGCCACTACATGGCTCGGCTTCGATTTCACCTGGCTCCAGGTCACTCCTGTTAGCGAAACAGGATCGGGTTCCGACTCCGCGTCTCCGAACCATGCCAGGCTTCGAATCACCGTGAAAGAATCAGTCGCCGGATACTTTGCCGTGAAAAATCCGATCATTTCCTGAATCGAAAAATGATCCAGCAACGCGACAAGATCGTAAAAATCCTTCTTCGATCCCCGGTTTGCGATCGCGTTCAACTTCATGGCCGCCAGATCGGGCAAGGAAACCAAAGGCATTCCATCAATTCTCTCCACCGGTTCCAGCAATTGATAGGCATGCCTCAGCAAATCCAGTTTCACGCCGTCGGCATCAACCGTCAGGGAATTCAAGGCCCGTCCGACGACCGTTGCATTTACCAGTTCCAACCCGGCCAATACATCATCCGGCGAAAACTCCCGAATCGTGAAAAAGTCGAGATCCACCGACAACCGGTGTCCGAAGCGCAGCGCGAGCGACGTGTCACCACCCAACGCAAAATCCTCAAGAACCGGCCTCGAAGCCAATCCGAGGAAGAGCACTCTCACAGATTCTGGAACGACGTCGAAGTGGAGCATCGGAAGGACGAGGGAGGGAGTTGGAACCAGGCGCAGCAAAAGGCGAACCCCTTCGGTTGAAGGCAGCGTAAGCCGGTGACCACTTCCGCCAGCGCCGGCTTCCCATAATGCGCCACGAGTATCTGCCAATCCCGCCAGCGTCCGTATTCAAGCACCCGCTTCGCCAGCCATGCCGCGTGTCGCTCCGGATCAATCCCGGACCGGTCAACATCCCAGAACAGATGCTCGGACAATGCCTTCATGGTGGAAATCTAGTAATCTTGGACACCGAGGGGAAGAACGATTCGGCCCTCCCGGAGTCTTCCGATTCAGAGCGAATTCTTGGCCTTGGTATTGAGGTCCCACTTGTCCTCCGTAACCAGCACGGCGCGCGCGTCGGAACCGTTGAGCCAGGTTCTGGCGGCCTTGTCTTGGCGGAGCTGCGTGTCCCAGAAGGCAGTCGTTAGAGCGAGGATGGCTTTGTGGTAGCGGTTTCCGTTTTCCGAGTTCCCCTTCAAATCGCGGTCGCCGAAGCTCATGTGCGTGGCCTTGTCAAAGACGACCTGCCAGGCAGGAGCCTTCGTTAGAAAGGGAAACACCTTGAGCCGGTCCTCGGCGGAGGAATTGCCGATCGGGCTGGTGTCGAGGGTGCCGGTCATGAGCAGGCACGGGATCCTGATGGATTCGAAGGCCTTGGCGGGATCGCCCATGGCAGGCGGACTCGGGCTCATCATCACGGCGGCGGAGATGCGCGGCTCGGTGAATGAAACCCGTCCGCCTGCGGCGGATTGGCCAGCCATGGCTTGGGTGGTTACGGCACCAAACGAATGGCCGGACATGCCGATGTGTTTCAGATCGAAGCGGTCGTGAAGCAGATTCTGCTTGTCGGTATTCCAATTGGTTAGAGCATCGATAACCGCCGGAACATCCTTGGTGCGGTTCATGAAATTTTTGAGGGACGCGGCCTGCTTCATCGCTCCCATGCGTTGTCCAACCTGGCTTTCCTTCCACACGCTCTCGTCGCTGCCCGGGTGCTGGATGAAGACGACGACGTAGCCGCGCTTGGCCCAGTGGTTCCCGAGATAGGGATTGTTGTCACGGGATCCGCCGAGACCGTGGGAGAAGAGGATGACAGGCGCGGGCTTTGCCGATTCCGGCAGATAGATGCGGACGGGAAGTGTCCGGTCACGGGTGGCATCCTTGACGTCAAAGGTTTTGGAAACGATTTCCACCGCCGGGACCTTGAGCGGATCGTAGGCTTCCGCCATCAAGACGGTCGATGCGAGGACGGCGGACAGGAGAAACTTCATGATGCTGGCGTGAACCCGCCGCGGCGAGGGAAGTTGCGGCGGGTGTTTTCCTCATCGACAGATCAGCCCGCATGGGATCAATTCCTAACATGAAGCTCCTGTTGTTTGTTTTCCTCGTCTCTTGCGGCCTCGTCCGCGCGGTGGTGGTGGAGGAATCCGTCGTCCACGCAGGGGTGAAATTCCGCGTGGTGAAGCTCGACCCGGCGCGGGTGGCGGTGGTTTGGAAGGACGGGCAGGGCGTGCCCTACCGAAGTTTCGACAAGGTGCAAGCGGCGTTCGCGAAACAGGGAAAGAAGGTGGGCTTTCTGATGAACGCGGGAATTTACGAGCCCGGCGGAATTCCCAGCGGGCTGCACATCGAGAACAAGAAATCACTTCGTCCAATCAATCTCGCGGACGCACCGGGAAACTTTTTCCTCAAGCCTAACGGAGTCTGCGCTTTCGGGACTGGTGAAATTTCCGGTCCGTTCATCGGCCCTTGCGCGGCTTGGCAAAAAAGAGGAGGTCAGGAATCCTGGGCCATCCAATCCGGCCCGCTGCTCCTCATCGACGGCAAGCGTCATCCGGCATTCACGGAAAACTCGAAGAGCAAACTGCTGCGCAATGGCGTCGGGGTGGATGATAAGAAGCAGTTGGTTTTCGCGATCACGGCCAAGGGGGAAATGGTGAATTTCTGGGATTTCGCCGGGCTGTTTCTCAAGTTGGGCTGCAAGGACGCTTTGTTTCTCGATGGCGACATTTCCCAAATGGTGGTGAACCCGGACAAGCCGGTCGCGAGCAACCGGTTCGGCGCGATGTTCGTCGTGGCGGAGTGATCGCCACTTGATTCCGTGCGTTGGATTTCAAAACATTTCCACCAGTGACCAGCCACACCGCAGCCCTAACGAATTCCCAAGTGGAAACCCTCCGCGCGGCGCTGGTGCGGCAGGGGTTTGATTTTGAAACGAAGCCCTACGCGATTTTCTCGGCGCGGAAGGGCAAGCTCAACGTGACGGTTTATGAAAAGGGGCCGAAGGTGCTGATCCAAGGCAAGGACACGGAGGATTTCATCCGTTTCACCCTGGAGCCGGAGGTCATTGGCGAAGCGAAGTTAGGGTATGAGGAAGTCCTGGAGCCGGACAAATTCGAGCCGCACTTCGGCATCGACGAGAGCGGCAAAGGCGATTTCTTCGGACCGCTTGTCATCGCCGGTGCCTACACAGATGCGACCATCGCCCGGCGTTTGATCGATGCGGGAATCATGGATTCGAAGCGGGTCACCAGCGCGGCGCGCATCCGCCAGCTCGCGGCGATCATCCGGGCGACGCCGGGCTGCACGACGGCGGTGATTTCCATCGGACCGGAGCGTTACAACTCGATGCACGCGTCATTCAAGAACCTGAACCGCCTGCTCGCGTGGGGTCACGCGAGGGCCATCGAGACGCTTGCCGCCGCCCGTCCGGATTGCCCGCGCACTCTGAGCGATCAATTCGCCCGCCCGGAAGTCCTCCAGCGCGCGCTCAAGGAAAAGGGCCTGACCATCCAACTCGAACAACGGACGAAGGGCGAATCCGACACCGCCGTCGCCGCCGCTTCCATTCTCGCGCGCGAGCGGTTCATCGACTGGATGGACAAAACCTCGGCGGCCGGCGGCATCAAACTTCCGCTCGGCGCGTCCGATGCGGTCATCCAGGCGGCACGGGAATTGGTCGCCCGTGATGGCCCGGAGGTGCTCGGGAAAGTGGCGAAATTGCATTTCAAAACGACTCGCGCCGTGTTGGGAAATGCGGCATCTGGTGGGGGCAGTTGAGCATCACAAGCGCCTCATACTTCGCGGAATCCGTGAATATCTGATATTTTTCGGGTGATTTTTCCCAAATATCCGGCAATTCTGACGTTTCTTCCTCTGCTGGCACGAAAATCGCATCGATTGACACGATTTTTGACGGGACAAATCAGCCCCGGCAATGGTTCAATCACCGCGCATCTCGAATTTTTCTCCCTCCCCTAAATCTCATGGCAACCATCACCAAACGCGAACTCGTCATCAAAATCACCGACCAACTCGGTGCCAAAGGTCACGAAATCACCCAGCAGGACGTGCTCGAGGTCGTTCAGACACTCATCGATGAAATCACGGATTCCCTGGCACATGGCGACACCGTCGTGATGCGGAATTTCGGAGCATTCCAAGTCCGCGAAATGAAGGCGAAGATCGGCCGCAACCCGAAGGATCCCGGCAAGGATGTGCCGATCCCCGCGCGCGCCGCTGTGAAATTCAAACCCGGCAAGGAGATGAAGGAAAAAGTCGCCACCACCCTCCAGGTCATCCGCGAGCGCAAGTCGTGATATCCCGATTGCTGAAAAACCCACAGTTCCGCCTCGCCGCAGTTTGCAGCGTGGCGGTTTTTGTTTTCACCTCGTGCTTCTCACGGCCGGGCGGGCACGATGGCTATCAGACCCGTTCCTACACGGTGCGCGGCCAGCACTATCAGCCGATGGGCGTCGAGGAAGCACTCGACTACGACGAGACCGGCACCTGCTCGTGGTATAACGAATCGTCATGGTTCGGCCTCAAGCGCGGCACCACCTCGCTCGGCGAAAAGGTCATGCCCTGGCATCTAACCGGGGCCCACAAAACCCTTCCCCTGCCCTGCCTCGTCAAGGTCACCAACGTCGAAAACGGCAAGTCCGTCAAAGTCCGCATTAACGACCGCGGCCCGTTCATTCCCGGCCGGATCCTCGATGTCACGCCTCGCGCGGCGAAGAAACTCGGCTTTTACGGCCAGGGCCTCGTCACCACGCGGGTCGAGGTAATTTCCGTCGGCGACGGTTCCTACAAACGCAAGAAGCGCGGCTGGCTTTTCTAGCGGACCGCGAAATTCATTTCGCCCGTCTCATCTTCTATCCAAAAAGCCCATGAAATCCATCCTCGCACTCATCTCCGTGCTCGCACTCGTTTCCTGCGCCACGATCTCCTCGCCAGCCGCCAAGGGCACCGTCGATCACGTCGTCCTCATCTGGCTCAAGCGCCCGGGAAATGCCGCCGACCGTCAGGCCATCCTCTCCGCCTCCAACGACCTGCGCGTCATTCCCGGCATCCAGTTTCTCGACAGCGGCACCGCCCTCGCCAGCGACCGGCCGATCGTCGATGATTCCTTCGATGTCGGTCTGACCATGCGTTTCGATTCCGCGAAGTCCCTTCACGACTACGAGACCAACCCGCTCCACGTGAAAAAAGTCACCGAAGTCCTCAAGCCGCTGGCGAAGAAGTTCGTGGTTTACGACATCGTCCGCTGAGAGGTTTCCGGGCTTGAACAACCGGGAGTTCCGCCCGCAGACTCCGCGCGCTCCCCGGGAGCGCCTTTCCTATGTCCAATTCTCCTGAAATTCGCGTGTTCGCCCCTGCCACGGTGGCCAACGTCGCCTGCGGTTATGACGTCCTCGGTTTCGCCATCGACGCTCCCGGCGATGAGATCGTGGTCCGTCATTGTGACAAACCCGGTCTGCACATCACGAAAATCACCGGAGACAACGGCAAGCTCCCGAAAAATCCCGCGCAAAACTGCGCCGGCGTCGCCGCCCTCGATTTGCTCAAACACCTCGGCATGACCGATCGCGGCATCGAGATGGAGATCCACAAGAAAATGCCCTTCGGCTCCGGTCTTGGTTCTTCATCCGCCTCGTCGGTCGCCGGCGCCTTCGCCGTGAACAAGCTCATCGGCGATCCGCTTTCCAAAAAGCAACTGCTGCCCTTCGCCATGGCCGGCGAGGCCTCGGCCGACGGTGCCTGGCACGCGGACAACGTCGCCCCCTGCCTCTTCGGTGGCATCGTTTTCATCCGCTCCAACGACGAATTGGACTTCGCACAGATCCCCGCGCCGAAAAACCTATGGGCCGCCGTCGTCCACCCGGACATCGAAATTCTAACGAAAGTCGCCCGCGAAATCCTGCCCAAGGAAATCCCGCTTGAAAACGCCACTCAACAGATCGGCAACCTCGGTGGTCTCCTCTGCGGCCTCATCCAGGAAGACTACGGCCTCATTTCCCGCTCCATCCACGACGTCATCGCCGAACCCCGCCGCCAGAAGCTCATCCCGGATTTCTACAAGGCGAAACGCGCCGCCCTCGCTGCGGGAGCACTTGGTTTCTCCATCTCCGGTGCCGGTCCTTCGGTCTTTGCACTCTGCGAAGGCGAGGAAACCGCCCGCAAGGTGGCGGATGCGATCAGCAAGGTGTTCCATGCAATCCCGATTGAGAATCAGGCCTACGTTTCACGGATCAATCCGACGGGAGTGCACGTGATCGGATAAACAGTTTCAAAAAAATCCAAACCCGGCTAAAGTCCTTTCATCATGCAACAGAAATTCAACGTGGTCATCGAGCGGGATTCCGAAGGCTGGCTCGTTGCAAGCGTGCCATCGCTTCATGGCTGCCACACGCAGGCACGTTCTTTTGACGAGTTAGACATTCGTATCCGTGAAGCGATTGCGTTATCTCTTGAATCAGGTGAGGAAGTTGAGTGCGCCGAATTCGTTGGAATTCAACAGATTGCGGTCGGTTGAATCGGGGCGAAAAAACCCTTGGTTTTCACGTCGCCCTGATTGACCAGCCCTCACTGACCTTGGCAACATCCTCGCATGAGCCAATTCCCAAGCATCACAGGCAGCGAGTTGATCAGAGCCATGTCGAAAATTGGATTCGAAGTGGTTCGGATCAAAGGTAGCCACCATCGGCTTGAACATTCCGACGGTAGAAAAACCACCATACCTGTGCATGGAAAAGAAACCCTTGGTCCCGGCATACTCCTGAAAATTCTCCGCGATCTGGATCTCACCCGCGACGATCTACTGAAACTCCTCTAGCTCCTAGCAATCTCCGTTTCAAATTTCATCCTTAAACCTTAGCGCTTTCCCGCCGTGCTCTACCACTCCACCACCACCCCATCTCACCAGGTCGATCTCAAGGAAGCCATCCTGCGCTCGCTGCCGCCGGACAACGGGCTTTACATGCCGGACAAGCTGCCGGTGTTAGATCCGGCCTTCTGGGAGATCTGGCGTGAGCTGACGTTTCCGGAAATCGGCATTGCTGTGGCGGATGCGTTCTTCGGCGAGGATGTGCCGCCGCAGGCGTTGGTGGATATCGTCGAAGGCACCGTCACCTTCGATGCGCCGCTCGTCACGCTCGGACCCGGCGATCACATTCTCGAACTTTTCCACGGACCGACCCTCGCCTTCAAGGACTTCGGCGCACGTTTCATGGCCAGGTTGATGGCCTGGCTCACCCGCGGCGATGACCGCGAGCTCACCGTGCTCGTCGCCACCTCCGGCGACACCGGCGGCGCGGTGGCTTCCGCGTTCCACAATGTTCCCGGCACGCGCGTGATCATTCTCTATCCGCAGGGCAAGGTTTCCGGACTTCAGGAAAAGCAGCTCACCGCGCTCGGTGGAAACATCACCGCGCTGGAAATCCAGGGTTCGTTCGACGATTGCCAGGCGCTCGTCAAATCCGCTTTCCTTGATCGCGAGCTTTCGGAGCGGTTGAACCTAACGTCCGCGAACTCGATCAACCTCGCGCGCCTCGTGCCGCAGAGTTTCTACTACATCCACGCCGCCCGCCAGCTCGCGGAAGGCATCAAGCCTACCTTCGTCATCCCGTCGGGAAATTTCGGCAACCTCACCGCTGGCCTGCTTGCCATGCAGCTCGGCTTGCCTGTCGATCACTTCGTCGCCGCGACCAACCGCAACGATGTGGTTCCCGAGTTCCTGCGCTCCGGCCAATACTCTCCGCGCCCCAGCGTGCCGACCATTTCCAACGCGATGGACGTCGGCGCGCCTTCGAATTTCGTCCGCATGCAGGCGCTCTTCGGCGGCTCATGGGAAGCCATGAAAACCCGCATTTCCGGCATGACCTTCACCGACGACCAGACGCGCGCGGCCATCCGAACCGTCAAGGCACTCTACAATTACGAAATCGATCCGCACGGCGCCGTCGGCTGGCTCGCCGCGCAGAAATGGCGCGCCCAGCATCCGACGAGCGCCACCATCACGCTCGAAACCGCGCACCCCGCCAAGTTCCCGGATGTGATGGAAGCCGAGCTCGGAGTCAACTGTGTCGAAATCCCCGAGCGCCTCGCGATCCTCGCCCAGCGCGAGAAAGTCGCCACCTTGCTGCCCGCCGACAAGGCGGTCTTCCGTGACTGGCTCCTTCGATAAGGGGAAGGGACATTCCTGTCCCTTCGTCCATGCCCCCTATCAGCCTATTGACAACAGCTCGAACGGGCTTTTGGTAGCCCACCGCGAGCCTAAGCGCCCGTGACCTAACAAACAATTACCATGACCACTGCAAAAGATCTCACCAAGGAAGCCCCGACCAGCCCACGCATCCGCACCGGCGGCTATGCCATCCTCGCCCGCATGGCCGACAAGGGCCGCGCCGACATCGCCGGAACCGTCGGCGACTTCCATTTCGATTGTCCGCTCGACAATTTCCTATTCGGCTTCAAAGGCGTGAAAGGCGCGGACGTGAAAAAGCTGCTGGAAGCCGGATCCAGCAACGAGGAAATCGCCGATTGGCTCGACGAAAACGGCGAACCGAAGAGCGAAGACGAAAAGAAGGCCTGGTCCGACGGAGTCGAAGCGGCACGTCCCTACGACAATCCCGAGAAAAAGGATTGGTTCATCGGTGTCTGCGCCGAGGCCGGCTGCGATCCCGCGACCAGCACGCTCTTCGACTACCTCGAAGCCGACGACAAGGCGAGCTACTCGAAGTGAGTTACTTCAGTTAGGGAGGGCGGACACTCCCTGCTATCCGCCTGGCTCCTTACGCGGCTTCCGCGATGGCGAGCACTTCCGCAAACGGAAGATCCGCCAGAAGCGCGAAGGCGTTGTTGCGGGTCAGTCTCGCCCTTGTGGCGGCGGGACTGGCCATGCCGCAGAGGAATTTCGCAAGCTGCCGCGGAGTGTTGAGCGCCGCATGTTTCTCATCAACGAGTTTCCTAACTGATGTGATCTCCTCATCAGTGATACGCCGCAATTTGGGGCGTTTGACGGTTTTCGCCGGAACTCCCCGGCAGCGGTCGCAATGGCCGCAGGGCTCCTTCAAGGTCTCGCCGAAATGCCTGGTGAGATAGCCGGTGAGGCAGCCGCGATAGGCGGATAGACCGAGGACCTGCCGGAGGCGCGCGAGATCGGCTTGTTCGCGGGATTGGAATTTCTCGACGAGCGAGGCGGCGAGTATTTTGAGATCGCCGGGGTCTTTCTTCAACTTGTAGCCGTGGCGGACGCCCCAGACGCTGAGGATGATGTCACCAGCGGATTGGAGTCCGTTGATTGCGCTGACAACTTTCTCGCGGGAGCAGTTGAATTTTTCCGCGAGGAAGGTCGGCTGGAAATAGAGCCACCAGCGTTTCAGTTCTCCGGCATCCAGGATCTGTTTGATGAATTTCCGCTCGGCGGGCGCGCGTCCTGCTAGAATTTTCTCCTGCATGTTGAGGAGCCTGGCGCGATAGGTGGCGTAGAAGCTGCCGGTCGCCTCGATGATGCCGTCGATTTCCAGATAGGTCATGACGGTGGAAACCACGCCGGGGCGGATGTCGCAGATGGTGGAGAGTTCGTAAGGCGAGACATCGAACACGGACCCGAGCCGCAGGACGCGATCGATGAGGTTTGCCAACGCGCGGGGTGATGGCGTATCCGAGTGGATAAAGTTCTCCAGCACCGTTAGATCATCACCACAGGCGAGCATTTCGCAGATCGCGGGCTGGCCATCGCGACCGGCGCGGCCGATTTCCTGGGTGTGGTTTTCGAGGCTTTTCGGGAGGTTGTAATGGAAGACGGCGCGGATGTTGGATTTGTCGATGCCCATGCCGAAGGCGATGGTGGCGACGATGATGCGGGTGTCGCCGGCCATGAACGAACTCTGCGCATCGGCCCGGAACTCAGCGGGAAGTCCGGCATGATAGGCACGGACGGAGAGACCGTTTTTCGCGAGAAACGTGGCGACCTCCTCGGCGGTTTCCTGGCGCGTGACGTAAACGACGGCGGGGCCATCGACAGCGGATATTTTTTCCAACAACAGGTTTTTTCGCTCGGCAGCCGTGCAGGGGGTGACGCGCAGGTCGAGGTTCGCCCGGTGGAAACTGAGCTGCACGTGATCGGTAGCGGCGATGCGGAATGCCTTGCGGATGTCACGCGCGACCTTGGGCGTGGCCGTGGCTGTTAGCGCGAGGACGCGCGGGATTTTCAGGCGACGGCAGATTTTCGCGAGCTTGAGATAATCCGGGCGGAAATTGTGGCCCCACTCAGAAATGCAGTGGGCTTCGTCGATGGCGACGAGCTGGACGGGCAGGCGTTTCACCCGTTGACGGAAGGCTTCGTTGGAGAAGCGCTCGGGAGCGATGTAGAGGAGCTTGAGCGTGCCGGCTTCAAGGCGTTCGTAAACGTCGCGGGTCTGCTCGGCATCGAGCGTGGAGTCGAGGCGGGCGGCGGCGATTCCCTTGGCGTTGAGGGCATCCACCTGATCCCGCATCAGGGCGATGAGTGGTGAAACGACGAGCGTCAGGCCATCGAGCAGTAAAGCGGGAAGCTGATAGCACAACGATTTCCCGCCACCGGTGGGGAAAACGGCGAGCGCGGAGCGGCCTTCGAGCAGAGCCCGGACCACGGGTTCCTGTCCCTCGCGAAAGGCGTCGTGGCCGAAATGTTCGCGGAGGGTGGGAAGCACGGCGGGAGTTTCCTTTTCCCCTGCGATGGTGGCAAGTGGGAAGGTGGTTGTGGAAACTGCGGATGGGCCGATGGTAACGGCCACGGAAAAAAATACCTTGGCACGGGCACGCGGGAGCGATAATCAAGCTTGCATAAACCCGATGTTGCATAAAATTGCGTAAGTCGAAGCGAGGTCAAAATCCCGTTTCCAGTCAATTTGGCAACGCCACGGCGGCCTAGCTCCATACTCGCCACCGAACAAACCCAACTTCGCTCCCAGCAACCCAGCCGCACTCCCGGTGCCACGACTCTCCCCACCGAGAGCCCCATGTCCGGAACCCATTTCGATTTTTCCACCTTCACGCAAAAACCCTGATATTCCCATGACCCGTTTCGCATCCCTTTCCACCATCCTGATTGCCTGTCTGCTGAGCCTGTTCGGCCAAAAAGAGGCCGCCGCCGCGCCGGTTTTCAGTGTCCCCGGATTTGTTGACGAAACCCTCTATCAGGGCAACGGGATGATCTCCATGCGCTTCGACCACGCCGGACGTCTCTGGGTGATCGAAAAGGTCGGCCGCGTGCTCGTTTTCCCGCCTCCCTCACCGAACAGCCCCAGCATCGGCGCGCCTTCCGTGTTCGCCGATCTCTCCGCCCAAGTGTCCACCCTGGGCGAAACCGGAATGACCGGGATGACGCTCGACCCCGACTTCGCGAACAACCGGTTCGTCTATGTCCTCTTCGCCACGAGCTCAGACCAACGCATCGTCCGCCTGACCGCGAATGCCAATTTCACCGCCATGGTGCCGGGTTCCGCGCTCACCTTGCTCAGCGGTCTGCCCAATGCCAACACGGTCCACAAGGCCGGCGACATCCACTTCCACCCCAGCGACCCGGCCAATCTCTACGTCGCGCTCGGTGACGACGGCTTCCGCTATGATGTCCAAATTCTGGACAACTACTACGGCAAGCTCCTGAAAATCAGCTCCTCCGACGGCAAGGGACTCGTCAGCAATCCGTATTACGACGGCAACCTGAACTCCGTGCGCTCGCGCATCTGGTCCGCCCGCTATCGCAACCCCTACCGTTTCACTTTCGATTCCGCAGCCACTGGTGATTACATGTATGTGTCTGAAAACGGTGATGGCACCGACCGGCTCACCCGGATCGAGAAAGGTGCCGACGGGGCCTGGCCCACCAACGAATACCTCACTGATTCCACGGATGGAAAACGCAAGGTGCTCCACACCTCCGAGCCTTCGAAAACCGGAGTCGCGATTTTCCGCAGCGGCCCTTTCGCACCGGAAGGCACGCCCGTGATCTACGGCTCCCGCTACGGTGGCGGCGACCGAAACGTCGTGAATCGCTGGAACCTCACCGGCACTAACGGAAATGCCGTCACCCCTGTCGCGGCGGACAATGGCAATGCCTTCTACTCCGGATTCACCGAGCACGGCGTCGTCAGTTTCACCGCCGGCCCCGATGGCTCCCTGTATTTCACCGACAGCGGCCAAGGCCCATCCACCGGTAACACCTGGCGCCTCGGTCGCATCCGCTTCGCCGGTGGCACCCCGCCCGTCGCGAATTTCACATCCGTGCCCGCCACCGGCCAATCGCCGCTGCAAGTCACGTTCACCGATACCTCCACCGCCCCCTCCAGCACCATCGCCTCGCGGATCTGGAACTTCGGCGACGGCACGACTTCCACGACCGCCAACCCGGTCAAGACCTACACCCAGCCGGGAGTTTATCACGTGGAAATGACCGTCACGAATGCCCAGGGCCTCGCCCATACCAAAACGGCAACGATCACCGCCTACCACCAGACCTCCGTCACACTCACCGGCCTGGTGCGTGACGGCAGCTCCCTGCCCGCCAGCAACCTCGCCACAGCCACCGAACTTCGTTTCTATCAGAAAAACGGCGTCACGCCGCTCGCCGTAAGCGGTGGCTCCGGCCCGGATTCGAACATCCTCACCGTCGCGGGTGGAGGAACCATCAACTCCACCTTCTCCGCCCAGATCACCGGCGACGCCATCGTGGTCTCCGCCGGCGAGTCCGTAACCGACGGCGTGCAGGCTGCCTTCGTCGGCCTCCCGCTTTCCACGACCGCCACAACCCAAAGTGTTAGCGCCACCTTCAATCTCTCCGCCACCATGCTCCGCGGCCGCGTGGTTGACACCCAAGGCTTCCCGGCCCTGGCCGATGTCGGCATTTCACGAAACGAGGCGGAAAACTACTACGGTTTCGCCGGTGGCCGCGATTTCCTCGGTGGTTCCGGCAATGATCCCAGCGGCGAGAACCACCGCGTCGTGCCCGACATCCTCGGTTACTACCATGTTCCCATCCTCACCGGCACCGCCGACGCCACCTTCTATTTCGACACTTCGGCCGACACGCTCACCTCGACTTACGGAAAGGTCCAGACCTCCGCCACAGTTAGCGCCAGCCAGACCACGGTGAAAAACCTCACCATCGGCCTCTACAACGGCGGCACCGGCGAGGCCAATCTATCGGGCATTGCGGTCACCCCGAACGTCAACTTCGCCACCCAAATCCAACCTATTTTCACGAGCTATTGCGCCGCATGCCATGCCGAAGGCGCGACCAACAGCTTTGGCCTCAATCTCGAGGAAGGCTACGCCTACTCCGAACTCGTGGAGAAGGAAAGCGCCGAGGCTCCCGGCGTCAAGCTGGTGCAATCCAACTCCGCCGCCCGCAGCTATCTGATGGAGAAAATCAACGCCGCCGTGCCGCAGGTCGGCACCTCCATGCGCCCCGGCGATCCCATGCCCCTCGCCCAACAGGCCCTCATCCGCGACTGGATCAACCAGCTCACGCCACCCGATCTCGACGCTCCGCCGGAAATCGACAGCGCGCTCGCCAAGTCCGGCGTCGTCAGCGCGCCGCTCACCTATCAGATCACCGCGATCAACATCCCCACCAGTTTCGGCGCTGCCAATCTCCCTCCCAACCTGAGCCTCAACACCCTCACCGGCGTCATCTCCGGCACCCCCACCGTGGCCGGCACGTTCAATTCCACCATCACCGCCACCAACGCCAACGGCACCGACACCGAGACTCTTGTCTTCAACATCACCGCCGGCCCGCCGCCGTCCATCACCAGCGCCCTCGCTGTTAGTTCGGCTGTGAACACCGCCTTCACCTACACCATCACCGCGGCTGACAATCCCGCCAGTTTCGGAGCCACCGGCCTGCCATCCGGCCTCTCGCTCAATCCCACCACCGGCGTCATCTCCGGCACCGTCACCACAACCGGCTTGAGCAACGTCACCCTCACCGCCACCAATGCCAACGGCACCGACACCGAGACGCTCTCCCTCGCTTTCCTCGCCAACCTCTCCGTCGGCCGGACCACGGTGACCTCGCCCAATGCACTCACTCCGGGTTCCCTCGCCGTCGATCTGGATTTCAACGGCAGCCGATGGGAATCCGTCCACGGCCTCGATCCGCAGTGGATGTACATCGACCTCGGAGCGTCCAAAGCCATCCGCAAGGTCGTGCTCAAATGGGAAGCAGCCGCCGCAGGAAATTACAAAGTCCAGGTCACCGACGATCCTAACGGCACCTGGACCGACATGGTGACCGTCGTCGGCAACACGACTTTCACCGAGCCCAAGGTTTACGATAACCTCAATTTCACCGGCCGCTACGTCCGCATGTATGGCACCACCCGGATCACGCCGTACGGCTACTCGCTCTATAACTTCGAGGTCTGGGGCATGAATATCGAAGACATCAACCAGCCTCCTGCCATCAACAGCGCGCTCACCGCAAACGGCATGGTCGGCACCGCCTTCAACTATCAGATCGGCGCCACCTACAGCCCGACCAGCTACAACGCCACCGGCCTGCCTGCGAACCTGTCGATCAATACATTTACCGGACTCATCTCCGGCACCCCATCCGCTGCCGGCACGAGCAACGTCACCCTCACCGCCACCAATCCCAACGGCACCGACACCGAAACACTCGCTCTAACGGTCACGACCGGCCCGGTCCCGGCAATCACCAGTCCGCTCACCGCCAGCGGCACGATCAACACCGCCTTCTCCTACACGATTGCCGCGACAAACACTCCCACGAGTTTCACCGCCACCGGCCTGCCTTCTAACTTGTCGATCAACACCTCCACCGGCGTGATCTCCGGCACCCCCACCGTGATCGGCTCCAGCAACGTCACCATCACCGCAACGAACGCGCACGGCACCGACACGGAAACGCTGGTCATCACCATCGCCTCCAACCTCGCCAAACTCTCGCTCAACAAGCCCGCGACGGCATCTTCATTCCAGGTCGGCAACGAGGTGGCCAAGGGCAACGATGGCGATATCAACTCACGCTGGGCGGCATTTGACGGCAGCTACAATCCGCCGCAATGGTGGCGGGTCGATCTGGAGCAGCAGAAACTCGTCTCCAAGGTCGATATCAAATGGTTCGGTGGCACCGGCCGCAGCTATCGCTATCGCATTGAAATTTCCAACAACGATATCGATTTCACTCAGGTCGTGGACAAAACCGCAAACACCGTCACCGACTTCACCACGGACACCTTCACTCCCGTCGCCGCCCGCTACGTTCGCATCACCGTCACCGGCAGTACCCAGGGCTTCGCCTCCTTCTACGACGTCTCCGTCTTCGGTAGCGATGTCCCCGTCGTCCCCCCAACAGCCTACGACACCTGGCGGGTCGCTTCCTTTGGCGCCTATGCCAACACGCCCGAAGCCCAGCCCTCGGCTGATTTCGATCACGACGGCCGGTCGAACCTGTTGGAGTTCGCCTTGAGCACCGACCCCACCCTTTCCCAGTCCGGCCCGGGATACACGCTCGATGCCCATAGCGGCGAACACATGGCATTCTCCTTCACGCGCCCGCTCGACACCGAAGGACTCACGCTCCGCATCCGTGGCTCTAACACGCTGGGTTCCGGCGATTGGGAAATTCTCGCCAGCAAAGTCGGCGAGGCCGCATGGACGTTCGCCCCGGGAGTCACCGTGAACGACAATCCCGCCACTGGCGAGGTGATCGTCACGGACTCCGAATTGATCGGAGATCCTCCGAAACGCTTCCTCCGCCTCGACGCCGAAATCCCCTAGCTCCCGGATATGTTCTGAAATGGGTGAGGCGGCGGTCCAGAATACCGGCATCGATTCCGGAATGCGGCGACTAGCCCGCGACATGAGGTCCGGGACGGATCACACAAGACTTGGCTATTCGCTTGCCCGCACGCCTCCGTGACCTAACTCTTCCGCCGTGCCAGCACTATGCATGACGGTGAAAAACGAGGAGAAACTCCTCGCCCGGAACCTCCGATACCACCGGGCGGCCGGGGTGGACGCGTTTTATATTTTCGACGACGGCAGCACGGACGCGACGCTCGACAGCATCCGCGATTTTCCCGGCGTCCATATTTCCCCCAGCGTCAATCCGGCGGATTTCGTGAGCCATCCGCAACTGGGAGAAATCGCCAAGAGAGCGGGCGAGCTGATCTCGGGACGCCAGACACTCAACACCCATGTGGCGTTCCAACAGGCGCGGCTCGCGGGTCACGAGTGGATGATCTCGCTGGATGCCGACGAGCTGTTGTTTCTCCAGGATCCGCTGGGAATCGAGGGTTCGCTGGCGAGATATTTCGCGACGATTCCGCCGGAGGTCGATTCGGTATTGTTCCAACCGGCGGAGCTCGTGCCCACCCGAATTCATTCGGATCATCCGTTTCTGGAGAACTCTCATTTCCGGACGGTATCGCGGAAGAACTCGCGGAACGTCCATGATCCCTACACGCGGCAGGACATCACCATAAACAGCTTCATCGGCCACAGTACCGGCAAGAGCGCAGCCCGCACCCGGCCGGACATCTTCCATCAGACGGTGCACCGTTTCACCTCGCTGGAATCTGGCGAACTGCGGGAGCAGCCCGCTCGCTGGCTGCTTCACTATAACATCAGTTCGTTTGAAAATTTCGTTGCCAAATACCAGCGCTTTAAGGGCTTTCCAGATACCTGGCTCAACGGCGCGCCCATTGAACAACCACGGGCGCTGTGGATCCGGCTGATCAACGATCCGGCGGTGACGGAGCCGATGCTGATGGCATACTATCAGGAAAATCTGCCCGAAGATGTGGCGAGCCTCGAAGGAAATCCGGATGTACGTTATTTCGGCAAGATCGCCCGGTTTTTCGCAGGCGATGCGGGGATCGGGTGACCAGGCCACGCATTTGAAACCACGGACCTTGCTAGATCGGTCCGGACCCGGTAGCTAGGAGGCGACATGACCTTCTCCTGGTTCACTCCCACCCTCGTTATCCTTGCCTCCGCCGGGCTACTAGCCTCGCTCATCTGGGTTACCCGCGGCAACCGCTGGCGGGGCATGCTGGGGGTGATGCTGGGAATCGGGATCGGCATCGCCGCCACGAATTTCTGGCTGCAGGCCCGTCAGGTGCCAACACCGGTGGTGAAACAGACGCCGCCCGTAATTTCCAAGCCTGCGGAAAAGAAGCCGGTAGTGGCTGAAAAGCCTGTCGCCCGGCCAACCGCGGCCGCCAAGCCCAAGGCTCCCGCCGACCAACCAGCGGCACCGGGAGTGATTGCCCGTTTCGCGGAATCAATCCGCGCCAAGCAGAAGGAAAAAGCGGCCAAGGAGGTGAGCAAGCGATTTGAGGATCTGAATTTCACCCTCCAACTGCCCGACGGACCGTGGATCGAAATCAACCCCAAAAGCATGGGCTCCGATGCCTGCTACATGGGCCGGCAGATGAGGAAAAAGCTGTTCGCATCCATCATCATCGAGCCGCTCGGGATTGAGCTATCCTCCGGGGCGCTTACCGAGATCGTGCATTCCAACATGGAAGGACTTGGCAAACTAGTGGAATGGCAGGTGATGGAACCGGCGGAACTCGCGGGCATTTCCTCCCCGTGCGCGGGCTACGTCCTGAACTTCAACGGCCAGAAGCTCAGCTACGTCAACATCCACCACGTGGACCACGGCTACGCGCGGCAGTTCGTGTTAGGGTCGTCGGCGGGCATGCCGCTCGCGAGATTGCGCGATGAGACCATCCGGCTTGCGAAGGGATTTCAACTCATCGATCCCGAACGACTGGGTGCCAGCGCGGCTCCGGAGCGCGAGGCGCGCAAATTCCCGGAATGGGGATGCCGGATGACCGTCGGGGGCAAAGGCTGGTCGAGCCCCGCGAAGGACGAACAGGTGCGGGGGGAAATCTGGCACGGCAACTACCGCGGCACCACCCATGTCGTCGTCGTTCCGGTGAATCTCGGCGGCCGGCGGCCCGATGCGCCAGCCCTGCTGCGCGGACTTCTATCAGGTTCAACGGAGCGCCTGCTGCCAGCTTCCGGAGTCACTGAAAAATCGCTGGCCATCCCGGGGGCCGAGGCCACCGAATACGAGTATCAGGAAGCCGTGGACAAGCTGGGCGACTATCACCGCATCGTCCGCGTAATCCGCCGCGGGGATGCCGCGTGGCTGGTCGATGGCGGGACCCGCGCCGGTTTGCCGGAACGGATCGTCGAGCTGCGCCGGTTCCTCGACTCGTTTCAAGTGGATGAGAAATCCCCCGCCACCCTGCCGGCGGCTCCTCCGGATTTCCACTCCAGATTCCACAACCAGGCCGGGCTCTCCTACTACCTCCGCGAGCGCTATGCCGACGCCCGGCCGCTCTTCGAAGAAGCCAGCCGTCTGAAGCCCGGCGAGATCGCCTATCTGAACAACATCCTCGACAGCCTGATGGCGGAAGGAAACCCGCGCGAGGTGCTTGCCCGGCTGGAAGCCGCACCCGCTGACCTGCGCAAGACCGCGGAAGCCCGGCAACGCTCGGCCGCCGCCCTGGCTGCGCTCGGCCGCATGAACGAAGCGCTCGACGCCTATCAAAAACTCTTCGCCGGCGGCCACCGCGACGACGACGCGCTGGATGCGGCGGTCCGGTTCCTTCTTGAAAACGGCGGTAAAACCGGCGCGCTCGAACTCGTCACCCTCTATCGGACCGGAGGCACCAGCCAGCGGCTTGACCGGCTCCAAGCCTGGGTCCTGATCCGGAACGGCCGCGATCAGGATGCCGCCGCCCTCTTGGAAAAGCTCCATGCCGCCGCCCCGGGCAATCTCCAACTGCTCGTCGAGCTGACCGACGTCTACGGCACCCTGAAACGGCACGACGATGCCATCGCGATGCTCCGCAAGGCCCTAACTACCGATTCCAAGAGCGCGCTGCTGCTTTACAACCTCGGCTATCAGCTCGCGGGTGCGGGGAAATTCGAGGAATCTGTGGAGATCCTCGAGGAGGCGGCCGTGATCGCCCCGAAGGATGAAACCATCCAGGAAGAACTCGCCTACGTCCACTCGCGCCTCGGCCGCGGCCATGACCGGGAAATCCGCACGCCTCTCGATCCCGTACCGCTGCCGCAGTCGCTGGAGCTTCCCGCCGACTGGAATCCTTCGTCCGTCCCGGCGGACGCGGACCGCTATCACCTCAACGATGTCACCGCCTACCAGTTCCAGCCGGGCACCCCGGTCACGCGGACCATCCATTCCGAAGTCCTCGTGCTGACCGACCGCGCGGTCGAGGCCCTCAGCACCCTTCAGTTCGATTTCAAGCCGCTCAACGAGCGCATCTACATGAACCGCCTGGAGGTCATCGGACCCGACGGGAAAATCATCGCGACCGGGAAGGACAAGGACCAGTATGTCACCGACACGGGCGGAACCGAAGCCACCGCCGCCAAGCTCCTGTGCGTGCCGGTGCCTGGACTGGCCATCGGTTCCCGGCTGCGCTACTCGGTCACCTACCGCGACCGCTCGCCGTCCACCGGTTTTCCCTTTGATGTGAGCTACCTCGCCACCCGCTACGGTTCGCGGCAGTCGGCCGTCTGCGTCCGGGGGGCGGTGGATTCCTGCGCCTCGTTCACCCGCGGCGACGTGGAAACCCGGACCGAAGGGGATTGCAGAATCTGGCTATCCAGCAACCTTCCCGCTCTGCCTAACGAATCAATGACAGCGGACATCGAGGAATTCGCCCCCGTCATCTATCTGGGCCCCACCGGCTCCGGCTGGAAGGAGATCGGCGACAGCTATATCAACGACATCGACAAGCAGCTCGCGATCGATCCGGACATCGAGTCACTGGCTAGGGACCTCGTCGCGGAAGCGGCGGACGAGGAGACGAAGATCCGTACGATCTTCCGTTGGATTCAGAACGAGTTCACCTACAAGGCGATCGAGTTCGGAACCCGCGCGCGCATCCCCCACCCCGCCAGCATCACTTGTTCGAACCGCTACGGCGACTGCAAGGATCTATCTGTTCTGCTCCACGCCATGCTGCGGGCCACCGGCATCGCCAGCCAGCCCTGCCTGGTCAACACGTCCGGGAGCATCGCCACGAGCCTGCCATCGCTCGACCAATTCAACCACATGATCGTCTATCTGCCGCCGTCCGGGAAACGTCCGGCATGCTGGCTCGATCCCACCGACCGCCAGCACGCTCTTGTCGCGACCGTGAATTCCTGGCTGGAAGGCCGGGACACCTTTGTCCTGGCACGGGGTGCATCGCATTTTGAAAAGGTTCCCGAGCTTCCGTTCCCGTCGCCGCACCTGCTGCGGATCGAGCGCCGGCTGGAGGCAGGAAAAGACGATGACCTGCAGGTTTCCGAAACCCTCACCACACACGGATCCGTCGCCGACGGCTTGCGCTCCTATCTGACATCCATTCCCGCCGCCGAACGTCTCCAACGGCTTCGCGAACTGATCACCGGCATCGATCCCGCGTTCACCCTGAACACCCTGGACGTCAGGAACCTCAAGGATCAGGACCTGCCACTGGTGATGGAACTCACGCTAACAGCAGCCGATCACCTCGCTCCCGGCGGTGTCCTGAAGAAGCTGCCGCTGGATTGGGAAAGGGACTACCTCAAGCCCGTCGCACAACGCCAGCGCGTCACGCCCTTCGCCATCGCGACCGGCATCCGGGTGGAGAGCCACACGAGCGGCGCGGTCAAGCTTCCGGACTCCGTCAATCCGGCCGAAACCGGCAGCCCGAAATGGGGTGGCTGGCAGATTGCGACCGGCGATGACGGCCCGTGGAAAATCGTTTTCACCGGCAGCCAGAAAAAGGGAGACCTGTTCCCCGCTTCGGACTATCAGGAATATCATCAATTCTGGGACAGCGGCCTCAATCATCTCGCCCGCCCTTGGGAAACACACCCGTGACAGACTCTCCTCCGGAGGCCACCGCCAACTCTGTTAGTTCCTGTCCTGCATCGAGAAGCGCCATAACAGCTCCCGCTTGCCATCGCCGCTCTCCAGGCAGAACTCCAGATCATCGCCGGGCACCATCCGGATGCCGGTGCAGGCGAAACGGGATATCGTTCCATTGCGCGCGTCGGGAAATTTCACCGCCATCCCACGCGAGGGGATTCCCCATTCGACCTTGGCCGCTTCCTGCCCGTCCCCCGCATGGATCAACCGCAACACCCCATCCGGCGGAGATGATGTTTCGAGCACCACCACGCCGCCGATGTCGAACGAATCTCCTGGATGGAGCGGATTGCTGAACTCACCCAAAGACATGTGGCACACCTTCGGCGATCCATGTTTCACCACGTTCAGCCGGACCTTCGGTGCCCTCCGCAGGCACCATTGGGCGGCCGGACCCGCCGCCACCAGTTCGTAGGAATGTGAACGGATGAAATCATGGATCGCCCGATAGACGCCGTGGTCCTTGTGCTGCCGGCCGGGTTGCCAATCGTCGCCCATGATGACTCCGTGGGGTTTCAACACCTTGTCGATCGACTCCAACTCGCCCAGCGTGGCTTCATACAAGTGCGTCGCATCGAGGTAAACCCAGTCGAGCTGATCCGTGATTCCTGATAGAAATGGCTTGGCAAAATCCTCGACGATCCGGATGTCCACATTCCCGAATCCGGCGACACGTGCCGCCGCATCACGCCGGGCGTAGTCCGTGGTCAGCCTGCCAAATCCGGTGTAGGCGGAGTCCTTGCCCCAGCCGAAGGTCTCGCCCAGCTTCGTCCAAGGGTCCACCAGATAGAGCCGCCGTGGCTTAAGCTCCTCGCATAGCACTGCGGAAAAATGCCCGCGGAACACCCCGATTTCCGCACCGATCCCACCCTTCCCGGCATAGTCGAGGATCCACTTGCGCTTCTCGAGCCGCTTGATTTCCCCCGGAGCAAACGGGATTTCCCCGCTCGGATCAAAGCTGCTAGGAAGGGAATGATCGGATGGATCCAGAGGAGAGGAGGAAGGTTCAGCCATAATATCTAACATTGAAAATCGATATAACGTCTATTGCGCCACCTTCAGGCGGGCGAAGCGCTTCACCTCGCTGGTGGTGGTCTCGGGATCGACGACCTTCACCCGGTCCCAGCGCGGATTGATGGAGACGACCGTCTCGCTGCCGATTGTCTGCCAGTCATCGAGATCCGAGGAGAACTGCGGCGTGTAGGTGAGGCCGGCACCGCTGCCGGCAGTCCTGCGGACGAACTCGATGGTCACGTGATTCGCGCCGGAAATATTCTCCAGCCTGACAACCGGCAACCCGCTCAAGCCGGTCACCGGAGTCATGATGGTTTGCGCGTTGAAACCCGGCTCCAGATTCAGGGCGAACTCAAGCAGGTTCGCGATACCGTCCGCATCGAAATCCGCGAGCGGTCCGGTAGTGGCCGACACGGCGATCTGTGATGGGGTGAAATAGAGTTTCTGCCAGGCAGTGTAGTTTTCCGCCGCCAGTGAAGTGACCGCAGGGGCGATGCCCGTAATCCATGGCAGCGATGCGGAAATCCGGGCGCAATAGAAGCTCGATGGATTGTCCGTCGGTGTGTTCGGAATGAGATTCCATGTCCCGGGCGGGTTTTCATATTCGAGTCCGCCCATATCGTAAAGGCAGGCGCCTGTCACAGGCCCCGCCGGCACAGGTCCCGCCGCCGGAGTCCTGAAGGGTCCGTCCACGGCGAGGTTGATGCCAGCGAGACGCCACAGGCCGTTTTCCAGGACGAAAAGCCCGCCGCCGGAGTCGCCGATGGATAGATGACACTCGTTGGCGATTCCGGGATTGTTGAAATCACAGTAAAGCAAATGCCCCCAGCCCGGACCGTTGTCAAAACTACCTGTGACAACATTCCGGCCCCACCGTTTCACATCGGTAGGGGAGCCCCATTTCCAGCCTTTGGAATCCCCGCCGACGATCCAAGGAAGCGCCTGGCGTTCGGTCCCCCGTCCGAAAACCGCAGCGGTAGCCCCGACGTCGACCGCTCCACTGGATAGCGGCGCGTAGGTCGGGAACGGTTTTGAATGATCCACCTCCCATATTGTTAGATCGGTATCAGGGCTGTCGCTTTTGCCGATCGTGGTGTAGAGATCTCCATGAAAATCGAAGGTGGTCACGCCCACGGTCCCGCCAACATGGGTGGCGGTGATGAAAAAATACGGTGCGATCGGAACCCCCAGCGAGAAGGTGAATTTCCCTTCATACTGCCAGCCCGAGTTGTCGCCGGGAGTGGTGGTATTGTGCAGCGGATCCGCGGTTTCAGCAACCATGACGGCGTTGGCACGGTCCGAAACACCCGCGATCAGGCACAGGTTGAGAACGGACGACACAAGGGCTTTCATTACCTGATGCTAGCACGGTAATTCGCTGGCAGGCAACGCATTTGACATCGCCGGAAAACCGGAATGGAGCGCGTTCATTCTGAGCACTATTTGCCGCGGATATCTTGTCCTCCGTCTTCATTCGTCCGACAGGATGTCGGGAGGAAGAATCTGATAGAATATCGGAGCCCCCTTATTCTTCAGACAACCGCTCACGATTCAAAGTCGGCTGTCGTGCAGGCTGGAATTCCCACCACCGCCGGTCACCCCGGACCAGGATCCTTCACGCACCGGCTCAAAATCAGCGCAACTAGATGGTTGCCAACACCTCGCCGAACACAGTGAGAGTGTCATCAAGATCCGGCTCGGTGTGGGCGAGGGAAATGAAGCCCGTTTCGTAAGGCGACGGCGCGAGGTAAACGCCCTTGTCGAGGCAGCCCCAGAAGAACTTTTTGAAGAACTCCAGGTCCTGCTTCATCACGTCATCGACATTGACGATCTCGCGGTCGGTGAAGAACAGGCAGAACATCGAGCCGACTCGGTTGAAGCGGTGGGGCACGCCTTTTTCGGTGAGTAGCTGACGCAGGCCGCTCTCGAAGTGCGCGCCTAACGAATCGAGGCGGGCGAAGCCGGAGCGGTTGTCGAGCTCGCGGAGCTGGGCGAGACCGGCGGCCATGGCGAGGGGATTTCCGCTGAGGGTTCCCGCCTGATAGACGGGGCCGATGGGCGCGAGCATGTCCATGATGTCGGCGCGGCCGCCGAACGCTCCAACCGGCAGGCCGCCGCCGATCACCTTGCCGAAGCAACTGAGGTCGGGAGTTAGATTTTCAAGTCCCTGCACGCCGGCCTTGCCGAGACGGAAGCCGGTCATGACCTCGTCGAAAATCAGGAGCGCCCCGTATTTTTTCGTGATCGAGGAAAGCAAACCGAGGTAGCCCGGTTTCGGAAACACCAGCCCGGCGTTCGCGGGATAGGACTCGACGATAATCGCGGCGATTTCCTCACCACGGGCGGCGAAGAGGGTTTCGAGGGCTTCGGGATCGTTGTAGGAAAGAACGATGGTTTTCTCCGCGAAGGCTTTCGGCACTCCAGCGGAATCCGGCTCGCCATTCGTCAGCGCACCGGAACCGGCGGCGACTAACAGAGAGTCGCTATGGCCGTGGTAACAGCCGTTGAATTTCACGATGTAGTCGCGCTTCGTGAAACCGCGGGCAAGCCGGATCGCGGACATCGTCGCCTCGGTGCCGGAGTTGCACATGCGGACCTTCTCCACCGAAGGCACCCAACCGCAGATCGTGCGGGCCATCTCGACCTCGAACATATTTGGGATGCCGAATGAGATGCCGCTCTTGGAAACCTCGTGGATCGTGTTGGTGATGACGACCGGGGCGTGACCGAGGATGTTAGGTCCCCACGAGCCGATGTAGTCGATGTAGTGCTTGCCGTCGATGTCCTCGATGCGGCTGCCGGCGGCGCGGCGGACGAAAAACGGCTCGCCGCCAACGTTGCAGAAGGCGCGCACCGGCGAGTTCACCCCTCCCGGGATGAACTGTTTGGCGACGGCGAACATTTTCTGTGACAGCATGCCTTGCGGAATCATGGGCGAACGATGAGGGAGGATTTCAAATCGTCCAATCGCGAAGAGACGACTTTCTATGAATTTTCCACGAGCCCTTCCCGTCGGAGCGAAATCGGGGTTCCGTTTTCCCGGAAATCCCCTACATTGAACCTATGAAGCTGGAAATTCTCGCCCTCGTCGCTGCCTGCCTCATCCTTCCGGCCCAAGCCCAGCTCAAGCGTCCGGAACGGAAATCGCTGCTCGATTCCGATCCGACCGTGGTCTATCTGGAGCAAACCCTGCCGAAACCCATCGAGCTCAAGGTCATCAAGGAAGCTCCGGTTTTTTCCGATAAGGAGGGCAGCAACCGCCTCGGGACACTCAAGGCGAACCAGACCGTGAGGCTGGAGGCCATCACCGAGAAAAATTACCGCGTCCGTGGCCAAGGCACCCGCGACGGGATTTCCGGCTGGGTAGCGCCTTGGGCTTTTTCCTCCACCGATCCGGATTTCGTAGAGAACCTCAAGCTCCTCTACGACCGCCAGATCCAGGTTCAAAACCTGATCGCCGAGAACAAGATCGCCATCGGCATGACGCTCGGTGAGGTCGAACTCTCGCGCGGCAAACCGACGAAAACCGAACTGCGCAAGACCGCCTCCGGCCAATCCGGAAAATGGTCCTACATCGAATACGAGGACGTGAAGAACTACATCACCGAGATCGATCGCAGCACAGGAGTGGCCTACCGACGGCTGGTGAGCGTGACCCGGGTGGAGCGGGGGAAAATCACCGTCGAGTTCCAAGACGACGTCGTCAATGCCATCGAGGAAAAGGAAAACAGTGAGGTCGGCGACGTGAAGATCATCGTTCCGCCGCTGGTGTTCCGCTGGTGAGAGCCTCTCTAACCAGGTACATTCGGGATCACATCAAGCGCGGTTTCTTCATTCGCCTCCCGGATTGAGCCGCGCTAGCAACCAGGTCTGGCTGTGCATGGCGGGAAGATGGGCCCACACGCGGGTGTTAGGCTCGGTGAGATTGGAGAGACCGGTTTCGACGACCGCCTGATCACTCCCGCCGATGCTGAAGGCGACCCGTTGCGTGTTACGATCCACCTGCCCGCGGATAGGCAGCGCTTTTCCCTCAGGCCAGCTCACGCAGACACCGGCGATGTTGCCGACATTGTCCATCGCGAGCTGGATGGCGTGCGAGGCGTTTTTCTGATCCGCATCCGCGGAGACCACAAAGACGCCTAACGGAAACCATCCCGGCGTGCCCGCGGCCGGGGTGCGGGCATCCGCCAGATCCTTGGCCGTCGCGACGAAATCCTCGTAGGAGGAGACCGGCTGCCCGTTGACGTAGATGACGTCGTTGGAGAATGTGATATTCTGGTCATTCGCGTATTTAAACGGCTTGATACCCGCGTTCATGCCCAGTACCCGGATCAACTGGTTCCAAGGCGAGCCCTGCCACCAGGCCATCTCTGACTTGGCGGCGAAATAACGGCTCGGCCCGTCGAGCACGTCCGGATGAGCCGCCCACCAGTCCTCGCTGAAGAGCCCCGATGGACGCGATTCCGCAGCCCCCAAGGCAGCACGTGCCCATTCCCGATCCTGCACATCCTGTTGGGCGGTCGATGCCGCATTCAACGTCTGCTCTGCCGAGGCGGCGGTGGCGAGATTCCGGTTCGCGTTCGCCCTGCGGGTTGCATCGTCGCCATCGAAAAACTGTGAGGTTTGCGGATGGGCCATCGCTTCCGTGCGATTCCGGATGCGGGCCTCCCGAGCTCTCGCGGCGGCATCCGGATCCAGCGGATAAGCGTCCTCCCCTGCAGGAATCCCGTTCGTTTTCGTCGGCACTGCGTTCTCACCTACCGGGATGCCATTTGTTTTCGTCGGCACCGCGTTCTCGCCTACCGGAATCCCGTTCGTCTTCGTCGGCACGGCATTCTCGCCTACCGGAATGCCGTTCGTTTTCGTAGGAACCGCACCCTCACCTACCGGAATGCCATTCGTTTTTGTGGGAACCGCACCCTCGCCTACCGGAATCCCGTTCGTTTTTGTCGGCACCGCGCCTTCACCCACCCGGAAGCCTGCCTGCGACAATGGAACCGCACCTTCGCCGATCGGTACCGCATGTTCCCCCACCGGCACCGCGTGCTCTCCAACGGGAACGGCATTCTCCCCCACCGGCCGGCCACGCTCCCGGAGAGGAACGCCCTGTGCGGAAATCATTGCGGGTTGGAAGACACACAGGACACCGGAAACTCCGGCGATCATTTTCAAACGGGAGGAGGATCGTTTCATAACAGGTTTGTTTCTCATGTGTTCTATTTCGAATGCCCCCGTGAAGTGAAGGAAATTCCACCAGCGATTAGGACCGCGCACCTCAATGAAACTGCCCCCGTTGAGAATCTGCTGGCCATCTCCGCCGGAGTTCCACTATCTCCCGACAAGCGTATGCCCGAGACAATCAAGCCGGATTTATCAGGTGCGCTGCGCGTCAACGTGGTCGGATGCAGCGGCAGTGGAAAATCCACCTTCAGCAAGGCGCTGGCGGATATCCTGGAAGTCCGCCACATCGAGATGGACGCCCTTTTCTGGGGACCCGATTGGTATTGGCCATCCGATGAGGAATTTTTCGGCAAACTCCGCACGGAACTCTCCACGGACGCCTGGGTACTTGATGGCAACTACACCCGGACGATCGAGATCAAGTGGGAGAAGGTCGACATGGTTATCTGGCTGGATCCCGGTTTCCCGATCACGTTTTTCCGCTCCGTGAAACGGGCGTTCAAGCGCTCGCTAACCCGAGAAGAGTTATGGGAAGGAACGGGCAATCGGGAATCGTTTCGACAGAGCTTCTTCAGCAGGAAGTCAGTCATCCTTTGGTCAGTTAGGACTTTCCGTTCGATCCGACGGAAATACGAGACGTTGTCCGTGGAGGAACGGTATTCCCACATCCGCTTTGTCCGGCTCAGAACACGATCCGAGACTGAAGCTTTCCTGGAGCGGGTTAGAAAACATCATGAACTCGCGCAGAGACGCTGAGGCGCGGAGTTTTGAAATCGGTCATCCGTTCATTGAAGGCCTTTTAGGGATTCTATCTCCGCGCCTCAGCGTCTCTGCGCGAGAATTGATCTTCATGGCTGTTTATCAAACCGCCTCTTACTGGAACTCCTGCGAACTCATCACCGGAGCGGGGTTGCCGTTGTTGTATTCCAGCCCGATGTAGGAACCGGCGTTCACCCGCACCGTGGGTGATCCGGGAAATCCGAAACTCACCGATCCACCG
This sequence comes from Verrucomicrobiota bacterium, assembly GCA_040386755.1. Lineage (GTDB taxonomy): Bacteria > Verrucomicrobiota > Verrucomicrobiia > Verrucomicrobiales > Akkermansiaceae > Luteolibacter. The sequence continues at coordinate 232,661 of JAZKEY010000006.1, forward strand.
CCGGTGCAGTCGATGGTGAGTGCCAGCCAGATCGGATCCACGCCCTCTGTGATGTCCACCATCGCCGTATTTTCCACGCCGTTGCCGGGCGAGAGGGAAAGCGACGCGGCCTGCAAATTGCCGATCTGCATCGCCAGGCCGGATCCACCGGCGGACTGTGATGCACGGCGGCGATCAGGCCGCTGCTGAAGTTGAAATGAGCGGGTCCGTTGCCGCTGATGCGGATTTCGAGAGTGATCATGTTTTCGGGGGGAATGACGTTGTCCGCTGAAGCAGTCAAAATGCCAGCATCCTCGGTCACACCGGATAAAATCACCGGATTAGCGGTCCCAATTCCTATCTAAAAATCCACTTGAAACCCTCCAAAAAATCAGAAAAATCCCTACCTGCAGCCCGCTTCGAGCGGGACACGCCAATGCAGTCGGGGCGTAGCGCAGTCTGGTAGCGCGCCTCGTTCGGGACGAGGAGGCCGTGGGTTCGAATCCCGCCGCCCCGACCAATTTGGCCTACCTCCAGAAAGTCGTGGGGTGCCGGAACTTGCACGGGCGGCCGTTTTGATTCCTGATGTTCCAAGATCTGCCTGAGTGGTCGATCCGCGAATTTTCAAAATGTCATTACCTCTTCCGATCCAAACCGCCCGTCTTGAAATCCGTCGCTTTGTGAATGAGGACCTGGCGGATTATCTGGCCTATCAGACGGCGCCCGAGGTGTTGGAGTTCATGCCGAATGGACCGATGAGCGAGTCCGAGGCGGTGGAATTCATCGGACAACAGGCGGGTTTGGCCGAGGGAGAGAAAGGGCATTACCACGCGTTCGCCGTCTTTCATCCGGAAGACGGCAAGGTCATCGGCGATGTCGGGTTTTATCTTCACGCCGGTGCGGAAAATGGCGGGGATATGGGATTCCAGATCCATCCGGCGTATCACGGCAAGGGCTATGCCAGCGAGGCTGCGGCGGCCGTCTTGCGGTATGGTTTCGTCCAACTGGGATTGGCACGGATCACTTCCGGATGCGACGCAAGAAACACCTCCTCATTCCGGTTGCTGGAACGTCTGGGGATGAGACGGGAAGGACATCTCGTCCAAAGCCGAACCACGAAGGGCGCGGTGCATGATGAATTCCTGTATGCGATGCTGCGGGAGGAGTTCCTGAGGGCGGACGGCGGTGTCAATAATGACGGTCATCCGATCGCATGACCGGAGGCAATCGCGCAGCCACTCCCCATTGAGTGAAATCCGTGATTCCGCCGTCGGTTGACAGGGCGGGCAATGGAGCGTTTGCTCGCCGGGATGTCGCCCGATTCCCGGCAGGACTTTGCACTGGCCTTCCTCAGCATCCTATTCGAGGGGGCGCCGTTCATCCTGCTCGGCACGCTGGTCAGCGGCTTCATCGACGTTTACCTGCCCGCCGGGACGATGGACCGGTTCCTGCCGCGCAACCGCTACCGCGCGGTGATGGCGGCGGGCTTGTTAGGCGCGGTGTTTCCGGTGTGCGAATGCGCGGTGGTGCCGGTGATCCGGCGGCTCGTGAAAAAGGGCCTGTCGGTGTCCTGCGCGCTGACCTACATGCTGGCGGCTCCGATCGTGAACCCGATCACCGCGCTGAGCACGTGGAAAGCGTTCCAAGGCCAGGATGCGGCGATGATGACGAGCTCGCGCATGGTGTTAGGCTATCTGATCGCGGTGGCGGTGGGATTCATCGTGATGCGCCTCCCCCTCGCGGCGGTGCTCAAGGCGAAGCTGGTGGAAAGCATGGAAAAGGATGTGGTGGAGAATACCCGGCATGAGGAGCATCACGAACACGACGGCTGTTGCGGTCACGACCACCATCACGAGCCTGCGCCGGATTCCGGGCGGAAGCTGGTGGCGGCGTTCCGTTCCGCGATGAAGGACTTCGTGGATGTGGCGGTTTATTTCACCGTCGGGGTGATGATCACCGCCCTCTTCAACACCGGCATCGCCCCCGGCGCGGCGTGGCTGGACAGTCTGGCGCAAAATCCCGCCGCAGCTCCGGCGGCGCTGATGGGACTCGCGTTCGTCCTGAGCCTGTGCAGCACCTCGGACGCCTTCATCGCGGCGACGCTGGCGAAATTCTCGTGGGGTGCGAAACTCGCGTTCCTCACCTTTGGGCCGATGATGGATGTGAAGCTGCTGTTCCTCTATCAGACGGTGCTGGCGAAACGCTTCATCGTCGGGCTGGCGCTGGGGCTGTTCCTCGCGATCGGCGGCATCTCCATCGTCCTGCAACACTTCGTTTTCCAAATGAAATGAAACCTCGGACCCGGCGCATCGTTTACTCCCTGGCCGTGCTCGTCTGGAGCGCGGTTCTGTTGTACTTTTACGCCAGCGGCCGGGTGAATAAGTATCTGGCCACGGACTTCCGGCTGCTCACGCTGCTAGGCGGGCTGGGACTGGCGGTGTTGGGCCTTTTCAACCTGCTGACCGCCGGGCATGAGGCGGAGTGCGGCCATGATCACGGCGGCGAGGACGCGCATGATCATGAAAGCGGTGACATCAATCCCCTAACTGCCTTCGTGTTAATGGTCGTGCCCATCGCCTTTTCAGCGGCCTGGACGAAGGATGAATACTCGGTCGCGGCGCTGTCGCGGAAAGGCCTCTACGAAACGCCGGGAAACATTGGTTCGCCGATATCCCCGCTTCCCCTGACGCTGGAGGAGATCGAGAAAAACCACCGCCGGACCGCGGACGGATTCATCGAGTTCAACCTGATGGAGCTGTTCTTCGCGACGGGAGATCGCGAGTTCCAATTCCTGCTGGACGGCATCAAGGTGCAAACCGATGGCCGCTGGATCAACGAGAAAACCCGCAACCCTGACGGCACGCGCAAGCGCCTCTACCGGCTCTTCCTCACCTGCTGCGCCGCGGACAGCCGCGCAATCCCGATCATCCTCGAGTTCGACCGACCCGCGCCGGAGTTCCCCGAAAACAGCTGGGTGAAGGTCTCCGGCACGATGCGCTTTCCCATGGAAGCGGGTGCCCTTCAGCCGGTGCTCAGGGTCGAGCACGTGGTGGCGACCGTGCCTCCGCCCGAGGAAAATTTCATGAGGAAATGATCAAGCCGTCTCCCCAGAACATTCTCGCCGGTCTGCTAGGAGGAGCCCTCGGTGCCGCCGGAATCCTGCAGGCGCTGCACTGGCAAGCCACGCGCATGCCGTCCGGACGGACGGATCTCGAGAACCAGCTCCGCACCGCGGGCGAGGAGATCGAAATGCTCAAGCGCGAGAACGAATCCCTGAGGTCGCTTGCCCAAGGCGGGGGAAAACTCTCGGTGCCGCCCGAATTCATCGACCGCATCGAGAGGGAATTCGGACTGCGCTTCCTAACGAATCCGGTCATTCACCGCATCACCGCGGAAGAGCTGCGGGACAGGATCGCCGCCGCCGTCGAGAGCCGCTTCGGGCCCTCCGGGATCGATGACCGCCAGTTGGCTTATTCGCTGATCGGCTGGCTGCGTCCCGGTGAAGAACTTCTCACCCAGCTGACCGTCGCCCGTTCCGCGGATGTAGCCGCATGGTTCGACGACGCCACTGGCGAGGGCTGGATGCCGGAAAAATCCAACCTGAAAAACGTCCCCGACCAGGCAGCCCTCGTCGGCCTGTTAACGAGGATCCTGTTTCATCAGCATTTCCCCACCGCCGCAGACTATCCCGGCGATGATGCACACCGCGCGCGCGAAGCCCTTCATCAAGGAACCGCCGCCGGAGCCGAGGCCCGCTTTTACACGGAGAAGGCCCGCACCGCGGGATTCATGCCGATGAAGGAAAACAAGGAGTCCAAGCAACTCCTCGCCAGCCTGTCGCCATTCATCCAGGGCCTGACCGGTTTCCCCGCGGTCGAAGGCAAGGGCTACGCGGATTCGCTTTATCTGCGGGGAAACGAAGCCCTCCACGCCGCTTTCCGCAACCCGCCGCGAACGACGGCCGCGATCCTGGATCCTGGCGAACCAGCATTCCCGGCCATCGACCCACCTGCCACTCCCGAAACGCCTTTCCTAACGGAGTCAGCCGGCCAACTCGGCCTCCTCCTCCGGTTGAATCCGTTAGAAAATGCGGATGCTGCCATAGAAATTTCCAGCAGTTGGAAGAACGACCGCTATGTCCTTTTCCCGGATGGCGAGAACTCGACCGCCGTGCTCTGGGACATCGAACTGGATTCCCCGGCCGCCGCCGACAGTTTGCAGGCGATGGGCTCTAAACTCACCAGTCAGGGTGGCGACGAAAATGAAAAGCGGCACGTTTTGCTCGTCCGCATCTCCCCAACGAGAATCCGTTTCCTGAACACGGCTGAAGCCGCCACCGCCGCCAGGTTTGGCCCGCCTTGATACGTCCAGAGGCTATCTGAATACGCTCGAAGGCAGGGATCGACCTCCGGGCGGTCTGCGAATGAGATGAGAATGGAAGTCTATGAAGTGGCGGAACAGCTTCTTAGCGGCTGGATCATTCGCCTCTCATTCGCCGGACCGCCCGGAGGTCGATCCCTGCCAGTTTCAAGACAGCCGCTCAGGGGTTTCCGCTCAGGATGCGTTTTCCCTTAGCAGTGAATTTCCACCACGGCAGCGGTTCGGCGGATTTCAGGAAATGCTCCACCGCAAGGAAGGTGTAGAAAACACAAGGATCGTGGCGCTTTCCCATGACCGGCGTGAGCTGGTGATACACCTCCAGCGGCGATCGACGGGCGAATTCCTCCGCCGTGCGGATCCCGAGCGAGCGGAGATCGTTGGCGATGCTTTTGCCGACGTTCGGTAGGTCTTCGAGGCGTGCGACCGCCGCGTCAGGGTGGATTTTCATCAGAGTGGAAATGGAGATCGTCTGAAACCTCCCATTTCAGATGCCGGTCCTCAAGCGGGAAGAGGTCGGGCATTTCCGATACCCCCTAATATGGGGGTTGCCAGCAACGCCCGCAATTGGCATTTCAAGGCCGCGCCCGGTCGTTCGAAACCCGCGGTCATTTCCTTGCCTCCCATGAAACCGACACTCCTTGTTCTCGCAGCCGGAATGGGCAGCCGATACGGCGGCCTCAAGCAAATGGACCCGATGGGCCCGAATGGTGAAACCGTTCTCGACTATTCGGTCTATGATGCGATCCGCGCCGGCTTCGGACGGGTGGTTTTCATCATCCGCGAGGATTTCGCCGAGGCTTTCAAACAAGGAGTCGGCGGACGTTTCGCCGACATGATCCAAGTGGATTACGCGTTCCAGAAACTCGACGATCTGCCGGAGGGTTTCGAGATCCCCGAAGGCCGGGTGAAACCCTGGGGCACCGCCCACGCCGTCCGCGCCGCACGCGGGCTGGTGAAGGAATCCTTCGCCGTGATCAATGCCGACGATTTCTATGGCAGCGACGCCTATGTCCGTGCTGCGGAATTCCTTGGGAATGCCAATTCGGAATGCGAGAAGGCGCACTACGCCATGGTGGGCTATCCGCTCATCAACACCCTTTCCGATCATGGCGATGTGAACCGCGGCATCTGCACCCGCGACGATGCCGGCCTGCTTCACAGCGTCGAGGAGTATGTGAAGATCGAGCGCGATGCGGACGGCGTGGTTCGCGGAAATTCCCTCGACGGCAGCCGTCGCGAGGTTTGCGAGAATTCTCCGGTTTCCATGAATTTCTGGGCCTTCACCGGCTGTTTCATGCAGCAACTGGAAAACGAGTTCAGCCATTTCATCCGCGAGTTCGGCCACATGGAAAAATCCGAGTGCTACATCCCGACCGTGGTGGACGCCCTCATCCGCGTTGGCAAGGCCGACTGCTCGGTTCTAACCACTACCAGCCACTGGTTCGGCGTCACTTATCCGGATGACAAGCCGCATGTCGTGGCGTCGATCCGCGAGCTGATCGCAGCCGGCGAGTATCCTGCGGACCTTTCCCAAGCGGCGGTCCATGCATGACCTTCGCGCGATCTCGTTCCTCTTCGAAATGCGGGCCGACTTCGTCGGAGCACAGCCGTTCGGATCGGGACACATCAACGACACCTACTGCGCTTGGTACAACCAAGCCGGTTGCCGTGTCCGCTACATCCACCAGCGGATCAACCACAACGTTTTCAAAGACCCGGTCAAGGTCATGGAAAACGTCGCCCGCGTCACCCGCCATGCGCTCGAGGAACTTCTGTCTAGCGGAAATCCGGAAGCCCACCGCCGCACGCTGACCTGCATTCCCGCGAGGGATGGCAAGCCCTACGCCTTCGACAAGGACGGCAACCTGTGGCGCACCTATCCGTTCATCGAGGGCGCGAAGGGCTATGATGAGATCGAGAGCAACGAGCAGGCCTATCAGGCGGCGCGTGCCTTCGGGGCGTTCCAACAACTCACCGCCGGACTCACGGGAGAACGCCTCCACGAGACGATTCCCGATTTCCACCACACCGCGAAACGGCTCGAAGCCCTCGAAACCGCGATCGCCAACAACATCGCCGGCCGGGCTTCATCGGTCCCAGTCGAGATCGACTTCGCCCGTGCCCGTGCCGCGGATTGCTCGCGCATCACAGATCTCATCGCCTCCGGTGAAATCCCCGAGCGCGTCACCCACAACGACACGAAGCTCAACAACGTCCTGCTCGACGAAATCACCGCAGAAGGCATCTGCGTGATCGACCTCGACACTACCATGCCCGGATCCGCGCTGTATGACTTCGGCGACATGGTCCGCACCGCCGCACCGACGACGCGCGAGGACGATCCGGATGTGACCCACATCGGCCTCCGCCTCGACCGCTTCGAGTCGCTGATCACCGGCTATCTATCGACCGCCACTTTCCTCAACGAGGCCGAGCGCGCCAACCTTGCCTTCTCCGGAAAGCTCCTCACCCTCGAATGCGGCATCCGTTTCCTAACGGACCATTTGAACGGTGATACGTATTTCAAGATCAAGCGCCCGAATCACAACCTCGACCGCTGCCGCAACCAGTTCGCCTTCGTCCGCGCGCTCGAGGAGAACATGCAGGCGATGGAGGAGATCGTCGCGAAAGCGATGCTCTAACTGGAGCGCGGAATTCATTCCGCGCGAATCGAGAGCGTGTCGCAGGCGGCATCTTGTCCGCGCCCTAGTCCGGGATCATCTCGTCCGGTCCATCTATTCCCAAAAGCCCGCGCTTGAAACTTCCCCGCACAGCGGCGAGAACTTCCTTGCATGAATTTCGACTTCGACACCCCGATCACCCGTCGCGGCACCGGCTGCATCAAGTATGACCGCCGTCCCGAGCTTGATCCGTTCTGGGTCGCGGACATGGACTTCGCCTCCGCTCCGGCGATTCTCGATGCCCTCCACCAGCGGGTTGACCATGGCGTCTTCGGCTACGCCCAGCCACATGCCGGGTTGAACGAGGCCGTCATCGACTACTTGCGCGACCGCCGCGGCGCGACCGTGCCGCTGGACCACATCATCCACCTCGGCGGACTCGTCCCCGCGCTTTCGCTTTCCGCCCGGGCCTTTTGCAAATCCGGCGAGGCTGTGATGACCTGCACGCCCGTCTATCCGCCGTTCATCGGCGTCCATCACGACGCCCATGTCGATCTCATCACCGTCGATCACATCCTAACCGACGGCCAATGGTCCTTCGATTGGGAAGCCATGGAAAATGCCGTCACTCCCGAAACGAAAGTCTTTCTCCTCTGCAATCCGCAGAACCCGTTAGGCCGCGTGTTCACCGCCGCGGAGGTCACCCGGCTCGCGGAATTCTGCGAGGCACACGAGCTCGTCCTCGTCTCGGATGAAATCCACTGCGACCTGATTTTCGACGAATCCGCCACGCCTCATTTCTCCGCAGTCAATCTCCCGGAAAATCTTGCCAAGCACACCATTACCCTGCTCTCTCCCAGCAAGACGTGGAACATCGCCGGGCTCGGTTACGCCTTCGCTGTCATTCCGGACGACACCCTCCGCCGCAAGTTCGCCGGCATCCGCGGCCACACCCTCAGCGAGATCAACGCCCTGTCCTACTACGCCGCCGAGGCCGCCTACCGCCACGGCGAACCATGGCGGCTTGAGCTGATGGCCTATCTGAAATCCAACCGCGACACCCTCGTCGAGTTCATCAACACCCGTTGTCCGAATCTATCCGTTGCCCCCGGCGAGGCCACCTACCTCGCCTGGATCGACGCCCGCAAGATGGTCGTCAAGCACCCCGCCCAATATTTCGAGGAAAAGGCCGGGCTCTTTCTATCGGAAGGCTCCTACTTCGGCTGGCCCGGCTGGATCCGTTTCAACTTCGGCTGCCCGAGGGCTCGGATGCTCGAAGGCCTGGAGAAAATCGCCGGCGCGTTTTAAGGAGCTACGACACTCTTGTCGTAGATGCGAATGGAATGCCTTTGGGAAGAGCTTCGCGCTTTTCAAAGACCCGGCATTCGCCAGCACCACAAAAGTGTGGTGCCTCCTTATCGCAAATCCCTACGAAACCGGTTGAAGCCGCGCGCTCCCCGATCCAAGGATACCCTCATGGAAGCCAACGACAGCAGCGGTGAACTGGCGCTACCCAGCGGGCATCCGCTTTTCAGGGCAATCGAGAATCTAGCCACCAGTATCCCGGATTCCGTCGAACCGGTGAGTACCCATCCACAAAAAAGGGCGCTGGAAATCGTGCGCGTCGCCGGGTTCAAGGCCGGAGCGATGTCCGCCACCCTCGCCCTGCCTCCGGGACCGGCCGGAATCCTCACCGTCATTCCGGATCTCATCAAGGTCTGGCAGATCCAGCAGCAGATGGTGGCCGACATCGCCGCCTGCTGCGGCAAGACCTCCCAACTGAACCGGCAGATGATGGTTTACTGCCTCTTCCGCCACGGCGCGGCCATGCTCCTGCGCGACGTCGTCGCCCGCGTCGGCGAACGCGTCATCGTCAAGCAAGCCAGCCTGCGGGTCATCCAGCAGACCTTGCGGAAAATCGGCATCAAGGTCACCCAGAAGGCGGTCGGTAAAACCCTCTCGCGCTGGCTGCCCATCGTCGGCCCCATCTTCATCGGCGGCTACTCCCTGATGGACACCCGCAACGTCGGGAAAACCGCCATCGACACGTTCAGCCGCACCATCGAGATCGAACACGGCGATGACATCATCGATGTCATCGGCACGGTTAGTGAATGAGGTGCCGGAGCCCCAAGAGTGGCGACATCTGATCGCCATGCCCATGAGAGGACAATGAGAAGCCATTTTAGTCCTCCTGACCGCGAACTGAAGACGTCGAATTCAAAATGGGCACTAATGAGCGGTTCGGGGCGACGGCTTGATTACCCTCTTGGTTCGTTGACCCATTGAACGGGAGATTCGTTGCTTCATCATTGTCCAATTCTCGCGCCATGCCGCGCATGACGAGAGCATGACCAAAATCAGCGATTTGGTAGCCTGGAAGAGGCTTAGGGAAAAATCTCGCAGGGCGGAACGAGTTGCCGCAAAAGTAGCCGATTTTCCATTCAAAGGCCACCCCGCTAGTTCTTGTTAGATCTGCGACTAACCGAATTGGATTTGAATCCATGAAGCACCTCGAAAGCTCTTCAGGCGGTAGAGCTGAAACACCATCCTCGAAAACGATTCCCTCGACTGCCAGACGTTCACCTGTCTCCGTGATAACAATATTCGGGTCATCAAGTCGGCTGAGTTCGGAAGGATTCTTCAAGAGTGGCCTATTATCGACAACGAAACGTTCCCCGTAGATTGGGTGTCCTGAAATTGCAGCACCTATGACGAAGATCACGGCGACAGCAACGAGAGCGAGGAACAGTTTCTTCATTTTGTGCCGAACAGTAGAATAAATCCGTCCTGTTGTGGATATTCCATCTGGAGATGGCGAGGGGTTTCTTTCTTCTTCACACCAACCCGATCTTTGGTTCACGGCTGCGCGACGGGCACGGGAGGCTCCAGCGGGGTGAGCTTGAGGAGGCAGGGGCCGAGGTCGATGGTGGCGGCGCCGGGGGCCGGGCGGTAGGCGGGGATGGGTGGAGACAGGAATTTTTCCGTCCCGGAGGGACAAGCGGAAATTAGCCGATGGCGTGAGCCACCGTACCGGGATCATCCCGTCAATCCGCCCTGGCAAGGGTGGCGGAATGGCGGGGAGCCATGGTGGCTCTGAAATCTCCGTCGCCCCTGCCGGGGCTCATTTCATGGGAGACCTTTTCCGGTGGCTCACGCCACCGGCTAATTTCCCACACCCCTCCGGGGCGAATCGCCATCCATCAGATGGTCTTTCGGCGCGTAGTTTCCGAGAGCTGATTCCGAAGGCCGGAGGTAGCAGCCGGTGCCGGAGGTGGATGGGGACAGGAATGTCCCCACTCCTTATTCGCCCATCCACGTGTTGAGGATCTCGACGGCGGCGGCCTGGTCGATGACAGACTTCTGCTTCTTCGCGTTGCGGCCGGCTTCGCGGAGTTTCGCGGCGGCGGTGGAGGTCGTTAGAGTTTCATCGATGAAGACGAGGGGGATGGTGGGGAGGCGTTCGCGGATTTTTTCGGCGAAGGCGCGGACCTTGGCGGCGGAGGTCCCTTCGCTGCCGTCCATGCGGACGGGCAGGCCGACGACGAGGGTCTGGACTTTCCGCATCGAGGCTAACAGGGCGATGCGCTCAACGGGGTCGCCCTTCGCCACATCGATGGTCTCGACGGGATGGGCGAGGATGCCGAAGTCATCGGTGGCGGCGATGCCGATGCGGGCGTCACCGTGATCGATGCCGAGGGCGGGATGGGGGGAGGTGGAGGGTTGAGAGTTGATGATCCTAGCGGTTGTTGGTTGAAGAGCCTTGCTCGGTAATCTTGTAAGAGAGGCGCTTCCAGCCTCCTTCAATTCGCTCGAAAACATAGACATAGGTAGGCCCATCAAAAACCGGTCCATAGGACAGTCGAACCTGGCACGGATCAACTTTCTCAGGAGTCAATCGCTCGATACTGACCGAAGGCTGGGCCCCGTCCCCTTCCAACTTCCAGAACGCTTGGCCAGCTACTACCTGAGAATCGCCTCTGGCAATATTCTCTTTTGTCGCAGCAGCTCCCATTTCGAAAACAGGAAAAGTGAATGCCAAGTCACTCAAGCTAGGATGGTCGGAAGTGATCGGAGTTACATCCTGGACTATCAACTCATCAAGCGGGGATCGAGGACCGCCATCTGCTGGGATTGATTGGCCGACCTTACAACCAATCACCAAAGCAATTGCCGTCGTTAGAATCAGCAAGGCGGTTGGCTTTGTCATCGCGGCAAATCAGCTGGGAAATTTTGAACTGCAATCTCTTTCTCTTTCCATCAACCATCAACTCTCCACCATCAACCTCTCAAAGCAGCTCCGGAGGCAGGAGGTCGGAGAGTTTCTTGATGGCGTCGGCCTGGTGGCGGTTGGCGATGAGGAGGGCGTCGCCGGTCTGGACGACGATGAGGTCATCGACGCCTAACAAGGCGATGCGGGTGCCGGGGCGGGCGTTGAAGATGATGTTGTTCTCGGAGTCGATCTGGGAGATGGGCTCGTTGGCGCGGTTTTCATCGCCGTGGTTCTCGAGGTATTTGGCGATGGAGATCCAGGAGCCGACGTCGTCCCAGTCGAAGGTGGCCTCGATGTTGAGGACGCGGCGGGCTTTTTCCATCAGCGCGTAGTCGATGGAGATGGGGGTGAGCTTGGGGAACTGCGCGGCGACGGTGGACGCGATGTCCGGGGAGTGGCGGAGCTCGGAGACGAACTGCGCGAGCTGCGGGGTGTGGCTGGCTAACTGTTGGATGACGACGGGGACGGACCAGACGAACATGCCGGCGTTCCAGGTGAAGTGGCCTTGGGCGAGGAATTGCTCGGCGAGCTCGGCATTGGGCTTTTCGCGGAAGCGTTTCACCTCGACGGGCGCGTGGTCGCACTGGAGGCCGGGGATGATGGCGCGTTCGCCGCGCTCGATGTAGCCATAGGACGGGCAGGCCCAGGTGGGGCGGATACCGATGGTGACGAGGCCGTCGGATTGGGCGGCGGTGGCGAGGGCGTCGCGCATGACGGCCTGATAGGCGGCGGTGTCCTGGATGAGCTGGTCGGACGGGAGGACCATCATGACGGCATCGGGATTGCGCGCGGCGACGATGCCGATGCCGAGGGCGACGGCGGGGGCGGTGTCGCGCTTGGCGGGCTCCGCATAGATATTTCCCGGCGGCAGCATGGTGGCGATGGCGCGGACGGCATCGACCTGCTGGGCGTTGGTGAGGATGAGGATGTTTTCGAGCGGGACGAGGCCGTCAAGGCGCTGGATGGTTTGTTCGAGGAGGGTGCCGGTTCCGAACAAATCGAGGAGCTGCTTGGGCTTGGCATTGCGGCTCAGCGGCCAGAAGCGGGTGCCGGAGCCACCGGCGAGGATCAGGGCGTAGGTGTTTTCAAGGGCTGGCATGAGGGCGGGAGCTTTGCCGAGATCCCCCGGCGGGAAAAGCGGGAATCTGCAACATTTTCATTTTCCAGTGTTGTCGTTAGGGCGGGAAAGGCCTAAAACCCGGTCATGGCTGATGAGTATTCCGACACGACGCCGGCATGGATTGAAACCAGTGCCCTGACCGCCCCCGCCTTGCTAGGAGCCGCCGCCGGGCTGTTGCTCGGGGATTTGATGCACCGTGGCGCACGCCGCGGTGTGGGAATCGGGCTGGGTGCCTTGGGCGTGGCGGCGTTGCTGCCGTTCGTCGTCGGCGGGGTGACCGGTCTGGTGACGGGCCCGCGCAGCAAGTTCGGCGTGAAGCGGAATATCCAACGCATCCGGGATGCCGGGATCGTCGGCTCGAACTACGACAGCGTGGATGACGAGCTCCGCGAACAGGGGCTGATCTGAATTTTTCCCTCCCGAGCCGATGCGTATTTCGGTGACAGGGACGACCGGCCGGGTGGGTGCCGCTTTGGCGAAGCATCTCGCGGCGACGCATGAGGTGATTCCCCTGCCCCGCAGCCGCTGCGATCTGGCGGATGGGAAATCGCTGGCTGCCGCGCTGGCGGAGCTGGAGTGCGATGTTTTGATCCATCCGGCGGGGATCACTTCGCTGGAAGCTTGTGAGGACGATCCGGCGCTGGCGATGCGGGTGAATGCCGAGGCCCCGGCGGAAATCGCGGACTGGGCGCAATCGCGGGGCGTGCGGGTTTTCCATTTCAGCACGGACTATGTTTTCAACAGCGACACGCCGCATGTCTTCGCAGAGGAAGAAACGCCGGAACCCGTTAGTGTTTACGGGCGGAGCAAACTGGCCGGGGAGTGGGAGGTGCTCGCCCGCCCGGGAAACTGCGTGATTCGGGTGTCGTGGGTGTATGGTGCGGAGAAAGCGTCCTTCGTGGACAAGGTGTTCGACGACGCACTGGCGGGAAGGCCGCTGGCCGCCATCGCGGATAAATTTTCACTACCGGTCCTAACGACCGATCTGGCGGCGTGGACCGAATTTCTGATAGAAAGAAGGATTACGGGGATCATCCATGCCTGCAACTCGGGAAAACCGGTGAGCTGGCATGACATGGCCGTCGTTGTCGTTAGGGAAATGACTGCGATGGGACTGCTCTCCACCATCCCGCCGGTCCGCGGGCAAGAACTATCCGAAATGACAACGTTCAAAGCGGCACGACCACGCCACTCCGCGCTGGCCACGCAACGTCTGGCGGAAATCCTCGGCCACCCGCCGCGTCCGTGGCAGGAAGCGCTCGCGGAGTATGTCCGCCACCGGGGCTCACTTCGTTAAAGGAAACAGGACCCGCGCCGTGACGGGGAAGTGATCGGACACCGCCGGCTTGTCGGTGGAAATGATTTCCGCCGCCTCGATTTTCGCCCCGCGGCTGACGAGGATGTGGTCCACCTTGACGTTTCCTTCGCGGCTGTCGCTCCAGAAGTGAAGGGTGCGGCGGCTTTTCTCGCCGGGGTGCAGGGACTGATAGACATCGATCAGTCCCTTGTCCCATGACTGCGGGCTGCCGGCGACGGAGCCGGGCGCACCTGTCAGATAGACGATGCCCGGATTTGATTCGAGCGAGTTGAAATCGCCGATCAGCGCGACCGGTTCATCCGCATGTTTCCGGCCATCGATGCGTTGGGCGATCAGGAGAGCCGCTCGTTCGCGGGACGGCTGGTTGCGGTGATCCCAATGGGTGTTGAACACGTAGAATCCGCGCATGGTCGCGAGGTCCACCAGCCGGATCCACGCGGCGACACGCGGGATTTCATTTCCCCACGTATGGGAGCCGGGCATGGACGGGGTGTCGGAGAGCCAGAAGGTGCCTTGGTCGTTAGAATCTGCTCTGAAGCGGTCCTTTCGATAGAAAATGCCGGAGTATTCCCCTGCCCTTAACCCGTCGTCGCGACCGATGCCGATGAACTCGTAGTCGGGCAAGGACGCCCACAAATCCGCCGCCTGTCCATGCAACGCTTCCTGTACGCCGATGACGTCCGGCCTTTCCCGGCGGATCATGCGCACCGCGCCGGAGAGCCGTTGCCGCCACGAGCGGGAATCGAGGTCTTCCGGATTTTCATAGCGGATGTTGAAGCTCATCAGGTTCAGCGCGATGACACCATCCTCCCTAACGGCCACGGCTTTGGGTGGAGCGAGGGCGCGACTTTTTTGACAACCGGCGAGCGAGACAAGGCCGGACAACACGCACAGCGAAAGAATTCGGAATTTCATAGGTCGCCTCAAGGACATGCCGACTAAAGTCAGCGCTCCATCGCTCGCAACAAAAAAGGCCGCTTCCGGTAAGGAAGCGGCCTTTTGAAATGGGAATCGCTTAGTTGGAAGCGGCTGCGGCAGGAGCCGGAGTCACCACGTTGACGCGGCGGCCTTCCTTATCGAAGAACACGCGGCCATCGACGAGGGCGAAGAGCGTGTGATCGCGACCACAACCGACGCCGAGGCCCGGATGCACTTTGGTGCCGCGCTGGCGGATGATGATGTTGCCGGCGACGACAGCCTGGCTGCCGAATTTTTTCACGCCGAGACGCTTGCTGCGGGAATCGCGGCCGTTCTTGACGGAGCCTTGTCCTTTTTTATGGGCCATAAAAGTAGGTAAGTGAGTGGTTAGAAAATTAGCCGGCGATCGAGGTGATCTCGAGCGTGGTCAGGCTGCGGCGGAAGCCGATGGTCTTGTGGAAACCCTTGCGGCGCTTGAACTTGAAGGCAACACCCTTGGGTCCGCGGTATTGGTTGATCACCTTGGCGGTGACGGAAGCGCCTTCCACGAGTGGAGCGCCGATTTTCACGGAATCCCCTTCGCCGACGAGCAACACGTCAAACTTGATTTCTGAATCGACTGCGGCGTCGAGCTTCTCGACGTCGAATTTGTCGCCTTCTTGGATGCGGTATTGTTTACCGCCGGTTTTGATCACTGCGTAGGCCATGGCCGTGTGGGAATAAAAGTTGGTCCACCCCTGTGGGCGGGCGGGGAGAACACCACGGAGGTTCCGGAGGCGCAAGGTTTTTTTCGTGGGAATCGGAGTTTTCCCCGGAGTGAGGCGGCTTCAGGGGCGCAATCCGGTATTTCCCTCGTCCCAGGCGCGGTGGCACGGCGATGGAGTTTGCCAATCGAGGGCCGCTTTGCTAGCAAGCCGATCCATGAAAACCCGCTATTTGGCAATTTGCATCGGCTTGATGAGTTTCA
This sequence comes from Verrucomicrobiota bacterium, assembly GCA_040386755.1. Lineage (GTDB taxonomy): Bacteria > Verrucomicrobiota > Verrucomicrobiia > Verrucomicrobiales > Akkermansiaceae > Luteolibacter. The sequence continues at coordinate 248,237 of JAZKEY010000006.1, forward strand.
CTCTCCCGGTGGCTGGTGCCCGCGAGTGGGTTTCCACGGATGGCAAGAAGCTTGATGCGGAACTGGTTTCCTCGGAGGGCGGGCAGGTGAAACTCAAGCGCGCGGCTGATGGACAGGTTTTCACCCTTCCACTGGCCCGCTTGTCTCCGGCGGATCAGGCGTGGTTAAAAGAACAACCCGCGAAACCTGTCGCCGCTCCCAAGGCGATTGAGGGACCGTTCGCGAAACTGATCACCGGGGACTTGGTGCTTTCCGAAAGCGACGGACTGCCCTTCGCATTCTATGCCTCGAAGGATCTTAGCGCCGAAAAAACCTATCCACTCATCCTCGCCCTGCACGGCAAGAGCACAAACAACGAAAATGGCAAACAGGTCGCCGGTTGGATGAAAACGTTCACCACGTCCACCCGCTACTCGAAGAATCCGTGTTTCATCGTCGCGCCACTCGCCTATCAGCCGTTTGGCGGGAGCGGAGCCGGCTGGTATGAAAAACCGGGGGCGCAGGCGGTGGACTTGGTGAAAGAGCTCATCAAGACGCTGCCCATCGACAAGAACCGCGTTTACATCATCGGTTATTCGATGGGAGGTTTCGGCACTTGTCATCTGATCAACACGGAGCCGCGCCTTTTCGCCGCAGGTGTGGCCGTGGCCGGTTGCACGGGTCCGGACACGGCGAGCAGTTTCAAGAAGGTCCCGCTCTGGCTGTTCCACGCCGCGGACGACGACCTCGTCGATGTGAAATCATCCCGCGAACTCGCCAAGGCGCTGGAGAACTCGAAGGAGTGCAAATACACCGAGTATCCCACCGGCGGGCATGGAGTCGTCGGCAAGGTTTTCGACGAGCAATCGACGCATGACTGGCTGTTTGCGCAGGGAGTGAAGAAGTGAATGGGTTCCAGATTTAGTTGCTAAAAACCAAGGTTTCGTGAATTCACCAGATGGTTTCAACCACTCCTGAGTCAGTGATCGCCCGGTCACGAGTCAGAAGTGGAGCGCCATGCACCTTTGCGGTGGCAACGATAACGCGATCAAACGGATCACCCTGGGGAAGTTCCAGCTCGACTGCGACCCGTGCGATTTCCGGACTGATCGGAATCACCCAGAAATTGTCGGCAATTTTAGCGAGCAACTCTGCCAACGGACAATCCGGCAATCGACCTTTCGAGTGAAGGATCGCTGTTTCCAGCAAGACAACATCGGAAATAACCAGACCGGTTCTGGAAGCGCCCGCGATTCGCTCCCGAGCCCGACGGCCAAGCATTGGATCATCCAAGAATGCCCAAATAGCAGCATGTGTGTCGAGACAGCCGCTCATAGGGAAGGCTTCCAGTCGGCTTCGGAAGTGGTCGGTCCATCGATCTCGTCGGTGGTGGTGAACATACCCTTCATGCACCCAAGAATGGACGCCCCCGTCTTATCCACCGCCGTCAAACGCAGGTTTCCCTCGCGGGTAACGATGATGACCTCCTCACCCGCCAAAGCCGCTTGGCGGACTTTGGGAAATTCACGCAAAAGCGTGCTGACGTTGATTTTCATTCCTCAATTTGTCAGATAATTTGTCAAATGCCGAGGAAGCAGTTTTCGACAATCGAGCTTGAGGAGGGTCGGACTTCGGTCGACCCGGGTTGCCCACAGTGCAACCCTCCTCAATCTTTCCGCTTCAGCAGCGGGAACAACACCACATCGCGAATCGTCGGAGCTCCTGTCAGCATCATGCACAGACGATCAAGACCGATGCCGATCCCGCCGGCGGGTGGCATTCCGCATTCGAGGGTTTCGATGAAGTCGTAGTCCACCTTCTGCGTCTCGTCGCCGGACTGGTGTTCGAGGCGTTCGCGCTGGACGTCGGGATCGTTGAGCTCGGAGTAGCCGGGGGAGATTTCCTGGCCGTTGATGATGAGCTCGTAAACCTCCACCGTTTTGCCGCCGGGGCTGACCTTGGCGAGCGGGACGAGTTCGCTGGAGACGCGGGTGACGAAGCAGGGATCGAAGGTTTTCTCTTCCACCAGTTTTTCGAAGACCTGCTGGATGACCTCGTGGTCCTCCATGTTTTCGGAAATCTGCACGCCGAGTTTCTCGCAGCGCTCGCGGCGTCCTGCTGCATCGATGGTGAAGAAATCCTCTCCGGCCGCTCCGGCGATGAGCGTGTGATAACTCTCGCGCTTCCAAGGGCGGGCGAGGTTGATGGTGCGGGTGACATTGCCTTCCTCGTCCTTGTGTTCGATGGTTAGACCACCGCAGAATTTTTCGGCGAGATGGCAAGTGAGTTCTTCTACCAGATCGGCCATTTCCTCGAAGTCGGAGAACGCCCAGTAGGCTTCGAGCATCGTGAATTCCGGGTTATGGCGGCGCGAGATGCCTTCGTTACGGAAGCTGCGGTTGAGTTCGAAAATCTTGGTGAAGCCACCGACTAACAAGCGCTTGAGGAACAGCTCGGGAGCGATGCGCAGCGTGAGCGGCATGCCGAGCGCGTTGTGATAGGTCTCGAACGGGCGCGCCGCGGCACCACCGGCGATGTCGTGCAACATCGGGGTTTCCACTTCGAGGAATCCGCGGTCCTGGAGGAAGCGGCGGATTTCGGCGATCATCAGCGAGCGCTTCACGAAAATCGCGGCGCTGTCTGCGTTGCCCATCAGGTCGAGATGGCGCTTGCGGTACTTGATCTCGCGGTCGGCCACGCCGTGCCACTTGTCGGGCATCGGGCGGAGCGACTTGGAAAGCACTGTGAATTTCTCCAGCTTGACGGTCGGTTCGCCGGTTTTCGTTAGAAAAGTTTCCCCTTCGATGCCGATCCAGTCGCCACGATCAAGGCACTTCCAGGCGGCGGCTTCGGTTTCGCCGAGGTTCTTGATGGAAACATAGCCTTGGATCGAGCCGAGGACGTCGGCGAGTTGGAAAAAGCAGGACTTGCCCATGTCGCGCAGGGCGGTGATGCGGCCGGCGACCTTCACCTGCAGGCCTTCGGCGAAATTCGACCGGAGATCGGCAGGGGTCACGGAAACTTCGAAGCGCGCGCCGAACGGGTCGATGCCGAGTTCGCGGAGTTTCGCGAGTTTCTCGCGGCGGACGGCGATCAGTTCGGCTTCGGTATTTTGCGGCTGCTGCGGGGTGACGGCTTCACTCATGTCGGGGACGGGATTAGGGGGCGGGCGAGTGACCCGCAAGAGTTGAAACAGGATCGGAGCGAGAAATTTCGTTTTCAGCGAAAATAATTCCCGGAGGTAAAACTGCGATTTTCGACGAAAAATGCGACCACCCGCTGTGTTTTCGGGGGGGTGATCGCTCTTTAAGCTCTAGCAAATCCGGCGAATTCAAAGGATTTGCGGACGAGTTATTTAGAATACCGAAGTTTCAACATCACCCCACCTATCAAAGAAACAAAGATTTACGCAGTTCCTCATATCCAACAGAACCGTCGTTCATTATTATTGATCAACGACTTATGAAGAGTTTCAGTATCCATCAATGAGCTACGGAAACTTATCCCCCCTAGGTTCCATCGCTGCGATCCGTCCGGTCTATTTGATCGTGATGGGAATCTTCCTGATGATCATCGCCTGGAGACTCGCCAAGAACACCGAAGGCTGGACCGCCCGATTGATCGTCGGAGGGGCGCTGCTGCTCGGTTTCGGATACTCTGTCATGATTCCGATGTATGAAGCCGGCCAAATCGAGCCGCTTTCCCGGACGGGCCATTACCACGGCAGCCCGGCCACGGCCATCGCATGGCACGCCGTTAAGCTGGTCACCATGAACAGCGGCTGGCTTCTTTTCGGCTTGGGCCTTGCCCTGCATGCCAAAATTTTCACCTCACCCACACCCGTTCGTAACCCTGCTCTCCCCCCCGCAGCAACCCATGAGTTTACTACTTGAAGTCGCATTAAAAAACGGAGCGTTGTTCGACGCCATCGGCGTCATCGGCCTCGGACTCTGTGGAGTCGCCGCCGTGAGACTCTCACGCAGCTACCAATCATGGGGTGGAACCATGATGGCCATCGGAGCGATCTCGTTGATCGTCGCCCGTCTGTATTTCGTCATATCCCCCCATTTCATGAACGATGACATCCTCGCCGTCATCGGACCGGTCGGGATCAGCCTGATGTATGCTCTCCCACCGCTGTTGCTGACATTCGGCCTCGCCGGGATCGTCTGGGGGTTGTGGGGCCACGAGCGCTGGCTGAACCACATATCGCGCTGAAAGGCCGCTCGCGGAAAAAATTTCGCATGGCCGCGGGGTGGCATCGGTGCTACCTCTGCCGCGGATGTTTGAAGTCAGAGAAAAGCCCGACATGATCGAGCGCGCCTTGCTGGTGCG
>JAZKEY010000007.1:0-95868 GCA_040386755.1 Verrucomicrobiota bacterium
CGCCGACGCGGGTCAATTCATTTTGTGATGTTTTTTGGAAGTTTTTTGAAACCGCCACTTAACCCGCTGAAAATGAAGGGTTTGTTCTGGAGTTTTGGACGGAAGGAGTGGCTAACGGAGCCTTCTTTTTGAATTTTGGGGAATCAAAAACCTGATCTACATGTCGGATTCGGCCGTGCATGGGTTTGATCTTGGAAAGTTCGGCGTTCGGACGATGCTAGTTCCTATGCCTGAGCTTGTCCGTGTTGAGCCGATCGCCCTCCTGCCCACCCAAGCCGGATGCGCCGTTTTTCTGGGTGACGGGAAGAAATCGATCGTGTTTTACATCGATCCCGGAGTGGGGGCGTCGATCAACGCGTCGTTGAGTGGCCAAATACCGCCACGACCGCTGACGCACGACTTGTATTTGCTTACTCTCCAGGCGTTTGGCGCGAGGATTTCACGAGCCGTGATCGTGCGAATGGAGCAGGACATCTATTACGCGAGGCTGATTCTGGAGGCGGAAAACGAGATCATGGAGCGGAAAATCGTCGAACTCGATGCCCGTCCTTCTGATTGTCTGGCGCTTGCGGTTCGCTGTGGGGCTCCCTTTTTGGTCGTTAGAGAGCTTTGGGAATCGTTGGAGGACATGACGGCGGTGCTCAGGGAGATGCGGGAAAGCGGCAAGGCGAATGACGACGATTCCCCCGACTTGGGAATCCTCTGAATTTTCAGCAATCGCCTCTTGCGGGAGTGTCCAGCAGTTTTAGGATCAATTCCTATGAGTGCAACGTCAGCCCCCTCCCTTCCTGATTACTTTCATGAGGAAATCCTGCTTCATCCTGAGAACCGGAAATTCCCGCAGTTCGATCTTGTGCGATTGCTCGGGACGGTTTTCGAGCCGACGCAGGGCTGTAAGGTCTGCATTTTGATCGATTTCGACGAGCCGGCGGAGTTGATCAAGGATTACGCTTTCCTCAACCAACCGGGCTATCCGGTGCAGAAAAACGCCCACAAGTATTTCTATCAGGAGCTTGCTGCGGGAGCACTCGACGACCTCGGCATGACCGGTGGTGAGATGTTCGCATTCCGCTGCACACATGGATCAAATCTCGATCTAGCAGACGATGTCTGGGACACGGATGGAAAGCATTTGTCCCTCGATAACGACATCTATCCGAACTACGATCTGATCCTCTGCATCTCGACCTTCTCCGCCACCGCGCCACTGACCGCCAAGTGCAAGGAATACGGTTTCCGCGGAGCGACGCTGCACGGGCTGAATGACATCATCCTCAACTCCGGCCTCGCGGTGGATTACCACGAAGTGTCGGGTGACGCCGAGCGGCTGCGGCTCGCCCTCACGAAAGCGGACTCCATTGAAATCGACTTCGCGCTGGAGGACGGCCGCGTTCTAACGGCATGGCTCGGTCTTGACGGACAGGAGGCGCAGAAATCCCACGGACTTTGCCTCGGCAGGACTCCGGACATCGCAAACCTGCCGGCGGGAGAAGTTTATTTCGTTCCGGCTGATGCGCGCGGACAGTTTCCGATGAAGTATGAAGACGGGACCTTGGGAGTGCTCGAAGTGAGGGACCGTTGCATCGTTCATTCAACCCTGATTCAGGGAAATCAAGCGACGATCGACACCCACAACGCCCGGCTGGCCGATGATCCGATGACCGGCACGCTGGGCGAGCTCGGCTTCGGCACGCAGGTGCTTCCGGTGTCCGGTGCGGACATTCAGGACGAGAAGGTCCTCGGCACCTGTCACCTCGCCACCGGACGTGACGACCATCTCGGCGGCGATATCCTGCCGAGCATGTTCAAAAAGCACGAGAACTCGACCCACGACGACATTCTGTTCGCGCCGCACAAGACGCCGAATTTCAACATCAGCCAGGTGCGGATGAAACGCTGTGCCCAAAGTGAGGTCCTGATCGAAAATTTCCGGCCCGCCCGCTATCTGATCGATGCCCTCGCAGCGGATCGCTGATTTCCGGGAAATCTTCTTCGTTGTCGCACCGTAGCGGGAGCGGTAGAGAACGGGTGGACATTTGCCCGCCTCCGTTTTCACCCCCATTCCGATACTCATGAAGAATCTGCTCATCCCTCTCATCGCTGCCGCCTTCGCGTCTAACGTATTCGCCGCGGATTCCTCCACAGCCCGCCCTTTGTTCAATGGCAAGGACCTGAGCGGCTGGAAGGGCGACGGCTATGTGGTCGAGGACGGCGCCATCGTCTGCACTCCCGAGGGGAAAAACCTGGTCTCGGAGCAGACCTTCGCCAGCTACATTCTGGAGTTCGATTTCAAACTGCCACCGGGCGGCAATAACGGCCTCGGCATCCACTATCCGGGGACAGGCGATGGAGCTTACGCCGGAATGGAGATCCAGGTTCTCGACAACTCGGATCCGAAATACAAAGAACTGAAGGACTATCAGTTCAACGGATCACTCTACACCCTGGCTCCGGCCAAAAAGAGCGGCCTGAAACCTGTTGGAGAGTGGAATCACGAGCGTATCACCGTTTCCAATCCCGGTCTAACCGTCGAGCTGAACGGTGAAATCATCCTCCGTGCGAATCTCGACGACCTGAGCGCCAGGAACCCCGAGCATCAAGGAGCCAAACGGCGTGCCGGGCATATTGCCTTTCTCGGACACGGCGATCGCGTCGCGTTCCGCAACATCACCATCATCGAGACCAAACCCGCCGCCAACACCGAGGGCGTCATGGCCGCAGGATTCACCCGCTTGTTCAATGGGCGGAATCTGGACGGATGGAAACACGGAAACAGCCCGGAATGGACGGTTTCCAACGGCATTCTCAAGCACAGCGGCCGTCCCGGCGAGCCATCCGATCTGTGGACCGAGAAGGAATATGGCGATTGCACGCTGGTCTTCGATTGGCGCTGGGCCGGCAGCGGACCACTCATGAAGCAGCCGGTCGTTCTATCCGATGGCAGCAACAAGTTAGGAGCTGACGGCAAACCCGAGCTTGTTGAAATCGAGGAACTCGACAGCGGGATCTATCTGCGGGGAAACATCAAGAGCCAGGTCAACCTGTGGAACTGGCCGATCGGCTCGGGAGAGGTTTACGGCTACCGCACCGACACCGGATTGTCTCCCGAAGTCCGTGCCGGTGTGACTCCGAAGACCAAGGCGGATCGCCCGCCCGGCGAGTGGAACCGGACAATGGTCACCATCAAGGGCGACCGCCTAACTGTCGCGATGAACGGCCGTGTGGTGATCGACAACGCACAACTTCCCGGAGTGCCCGCGAAAGGTGCCATAGGAATCCAGCATCACGGCGCGGCGATCGATTTCGCCAACCTTTGGATCAAGGAGCTCTGAGGGTTTTGCAATCACCCCGCCCCTTGATTTTTGACGGTCAATCGGGTTCACTCAGCCCCATGACATTCACCCCTACTTTGCTTTCGACTTGTGGCATGTTCTTTGTCGCAACCGTGACCAGTCACGGCGCGGTCAAGCTCCTCACCGGCGATTCCAACAACGCCGTCCACCAAAACAGCGCCTCGCTGCTCGATCTCTCCGCGGATGGCGACTACGTCCTCTTCAGCAGTGGTCCGCCGGTCACCGGCAGCACTCCGGGCATTACCGAGGGAGGCTACTATGTTCGGAAACTTTCCGCAAACACCCTCACCTTCGTCGGTGACAATTCGGTGCCGGGAGGTGCCGAAGCCTCGTTCAGCGATAATGGTCGATACCTCACCTGGCGCGGGACCGATAGTTTCATCTACTGGCGGGATTCTGTTGCCGATGACACCCGCCTGATCACTCCTGCTGCGGATGGAGCATCGCGGCGGCCGGTCATGAGTGCCGACGGCCGTTACGTGGCCTATGCCAGTGTCGCCAGGAACGTCGTTTCCAACACTGCGAAATTACAACCCGCTGGCAGACCCGGAGTCTATCTCTACGACAGCTCCACAGAAACCACGACGGTCGTCTCGCTAACCAAAACCGGAGCAGCCCTCGACACCGGCGTCGGTGCCTCGGGAGCCGTCGCCAACGCGGGCAACGAGTTCGATTTCAGCGCGGATGGAAAATACATCGTCTTCAGCTCGGATGCCACCAACGCCCACCCTAACAGACCATCGGATTATCCCGCCGGATTTCTCTGCATCTATCGCCGCAATCTGAGTTCCGGAGCCGTGGATCTGCTCAACAGGAACTCCGGCGGCAGCGTCTCGGACGGCAATTTCTATTCGCCTCGGGTCAGCGCCAACGGGTCCCGAGTTACGTTCTTCGGCGGATTCGTCGGTCTGTACAAAAGCGTCGGCATGGTCAGCAACGTCAGCAACACCTTCGGCTTCGACATGTTTGTGAAGGATGCCGGCAGCGGCGATGTCTGGTGGGCCACCAAAACCACCAACGGCTCCAATTCGGACGGAGCTTACAGCGCTTTCAATGCGATCAGCGGCGATGGCGAAACGGTATCATTCGGGTCCACGGGCACGAAGTTCGTCACCGCCAATACTGATCCGGCCATTGGAAACAGCGGAACTTTCGACGTCTTCCGCGTCGATCTATCAGGCGGAGGTTCGGTAAAAACGACCCACGTCACCGCGTCGCCCAACGGCAGCGGCAACGTCGATTTCCGCGAGGGTCCCCTGCTTCCCGGAAATGGCGATTACACCGCCTTCTGCAGCAGCCAGGTGGAAGCCATGCTGGGAACCGGCAGCCAGGACACCATCAATTACCAAGGCTTCAGCGTGAGCGCCCCACCGGTGGCGAAGAAGCCCGAGATCGATGTCCAGCAGCCTGCCGGGAGTCCGCTGGTCGATGGGACTTCCAAGAAAAGCTTCGGAACCGTGGTCGTCGGGAAAAGCGGCGCGGCAAAGACCTTCACCATCAAGAACGCCGGCAACGCAAACCTAACCGGACTCAAGGTCTCGGTATCCGGCACTCACAAGAATGACTTCAGTGTAACCGCCGTGACGAAAACCAGCCTGGGCGACGGAGCCGGCACATCCTTCAAGGTGACCTTCAAACCCAAGGCCAAGGGCACCCGCAACGCAGTCGTCAGTATCACCAGCAACGACGCCAACGAGAATCCGTTCGACATCAAGGTCACCGGCCTGGGCAAGTAATGAGCTGACGGGCGATTAGATCTTCCTCAGCGAACCGGTGGAATCGGCGAAGCGTTTTTCCTTCACGCCAAATTCCTCCAACATGCGGAGATGGAGGTTGGACATCGGGACGTCCTCACCCAACTCGACGTGGCGGCCGGGGGTGAAGGCACCGCCACCGTTGCCTGCGACGACGATGGGAAGGTCGTCGTGGTTGTGGCGGTCGCCGTCGGAAATGCAGCCGCCGTAAACAATCATCGAGTTGTGGAGCAGTGATTTTCCGTCCACATCCTTGGTCGTTTTCATCTTCTCGAGGAAGTAGGAAAACTGCTCCATGTAGAAGGCGTCGATCTTCGCGATCTTCTCCATGTTGCTGGGATTTTTCTGGTGGTGGGAAATGTTGTGGTGGCCGTCGTTCACGCCGATTTCCTGGAAGTTGCGGTTGCTGCCGTCGTGGGCCATCAGGAAGGTGGAGATGCGGGTGGAGTCGGTTTTGAAGGCGAGCACCATCATGTCCATCATCAGCCGCAGATGGTCCTTGTAAGAACCCGGAGTGGCGTCTGGCGCTGGCACGCCGGGATCGACGGGCAAGCCCATGGCTTCGGCTTTTTCGATCTGGCGCTCGATCTCACGCACTCCAGTTAGATACTCGTCGAGCTTGTGGCGGTCGCTGCGGCCGAGGTAGCGGTGGAGCGCCTTGGCATCCGCCTGGACGAAATCGAGCACGGATTTTTTCGAAGCATACCGCTGCCCCAAATTGGCGGCGCGCTCCTTCGCGCTGCCGGATCCGAAGAGGCGTTCGAAAACGGCGCGCGGGTTCGACTCCGGAGTCATCGGCTGGTTTTCGGAACGCCAGGAAAGGTTGAACTGATAGGCGCAGGAGTAGCCGGAATCGCATTGCCCCGCCTTGCGCACGCCGTCGGCGGAAAGCTCCAGCGATGGTAAGCGGGTGAGCGTTTCCGCGGCCTTCGCGGCGATCTGGTCCACCGACACCCCGAGGTTGATGTCGGAGCCGGCGGTCTTGCGGGCGCGGGCGGAAGTTAGGAATGTGGCGACACCGCGGGCGTGGTCGCCGGGACCATCGCCACCGGCTGCCGCGTTCTTCTGCTCGAAACCGGTGAAGATCTGGAAATCCGCGCGGTGGGCTTCCATCGATTTGAAGGTCTCGCCCATCTTGTAGCTGGCGGTGGTGCCCTTCGGCCGCCAGAGGTCCACGTTCACTCCGTTAGGAATGTAGAGATAGGCCATGCGCAGCGGCGCTCCGCTGGCGGTGGTGGCGATCGCGCGTTCCGTTGCGGCGGCGAGCAGCGGACGGAAGGATTCGAGGGCGGGCAGGGCGACGGCCGCGCCGAGACCACGAAGGAAGCCGCGGCGGTTGGTTCCGGTGAATTGATCGATGCTCATGGTTCTGTCGTTTCGGTGGTGGTTAGTCGTCGCCGCGGCGCTTCTGGAAGGGGGCGCTCTCGATGATTCCTTGCACGAGTTCACGGAGGTTGCCGTTGTTTTTTTCCAGCCGTTCGGTCAGCAGGTCGATGGTGGTGGAGTCGTAATACTCGACGCCGCGGCCGATGGCGTAGGTGAGGAGTTTCTCGGAAAGGCAACGGTAGAAATCCTGTTTGCGTTGGGTGGCGAGGATTTCTTTCAAGGTGGCGACGTCGGCGAACTTCTCACCGGTCAGCAATTTCCCGGATGCGTCGATGGCCTTGCCGTGTTCCTGGGTGCGGAACTGGCCGAGCGCGTTGAAATTCTCCAGCCCGAGGCCGATGGGATCCATCCGTGCGTGGCAGCCGCGGCACTCGGGTTTCTTGCGGTGGATCTCCATCATCTCGCGCATCGTCGGGTGGGCGTTGGCTGAGGTGACGGCGGACTCCAGCTCGGGCACGCCGGGTGGTGCCGGAGGCGCGGGAGTGCCTAGCAGATTGTCGAGAACGAAGAGTCCGCGCTTCACGGCGGAGGTGCGCGTCGGGTTGGAAGTGACCATCAGGAACGTGCCCTGCGTAAGAAGGCCGCCGCGCTCGGGGTGCTCGGTGAGATCGACGGGTTGGAACTCCTCGCCGGTGACGCCCGCGATGCCGTAAAACTTCGCGAGCCGCTCGTTGAGGAAACTGTAGCGGGCGGAGATCAGCTCTTCGGCCGGGCGTTTTTCGCGGAGGATGAAATCGAACAGCATCTCGGTCTCCGTCTGCATGTCCGTGCGCAGGCGCGAGTCGAAGGTTTTCGCTGCCTCGCGGTTGGTGGATTTTCCGAGGATCGTCTTCGCGCTCATCGCGACGGTCTCGACATCGCGCGCTTGCAGCCATTGGCCGATGAAATTCTTCACCAAGCGCTTGGAACGCGGATCCTTGAGCATCCTGTCCACCTGTGCTGGCAAATTGGCGCGCAGCTTGTTGTTGAAGGCGAGGCTGAGCAGTTCGTCGTCGGGCACCGAGCCCCAGATGAAGAACGACAGCCGAGCGGCGAGCGAATACTCGTCCAGCAGCACGATCTTCGCCGGATTGTTAGGCTCCGGTTGGAATTCCACACGGAACAGGAAACGCGGCGAGGCGAGGCAAATGGCGATGGCCTGCTTGATCCCGTCCTGGAAGGTTTTTCCCGGCTCTGCGGAAACGTCCCTGACGATGGCGGCGAGGCGGTCGATGGTCACATCGTCCAGCGGCTTGCGGAACGCGCGGCTGACGAAACTGCGCATGATTTTCCGCGCGTAGCGGTCCTTGCCGGAAATGGTTTCAGGCGGCGGGCCATCGACGAAAATCATGCGATAGCCCTTGGCCAGTTCCTGCTGTGAGCCGCCGAGCGGCCCCTGCACGATGACGCGCTGGATCTTCAGGAAAAGCTCTTCCTCACCTGCCAAAGGACGCCGTGCGGGAGTAATGCTGATTTCGAAGGTCTGCTTGCCCGTCTTCAACGGAGCCTTGCCGGTAAGCTCGATGACGCGGCGCTGGTCCCAACCGAGCGACACCTGTCCCACCTTCGCCCCTCCGGCGGTCACGTTGAGAAGCGCCTCGTCGGTTGTGGCTTCGGTCGCGCCGTGGATGGAATACTCGACTTTGATCTGATAATCTCCGTCCCACTTGATGTCCTGGTTGAAGGTCACCTTCTGCGAATTCGCGAACGGCATCCAGCTCCCGTTCTCCATCGGATTTCCGGAGTTCTTGAAATTTCTTCCCTCGATGTCCACGCGCGGCACCTGCGCCGCGGCGCCTTCCGGCAGCGCGAGCGCGACCACTTCATCCGCCGAGGCGATGTATTTCTCCATCAGCAGCGGGGAAATCGAGAGCACGTCGCCGATGTTGTCGAATCCGTAGCCGGTATCGTCCGCGGGGAATGCCTCGCGCGTGTCGTATTCCACACCTAGCAGATCATAGACGGCGTTCTGGTATTCCGTGCGGTTAAGGCGGCGGATCGTGACGCGGCCGGGATCGGGATTTTCCGGATCCAGCTTGAAAACATCCTTCTCGATCCACGCCAGCAGCTTCTTCTTCTCCTCCGTGGCGAACTGGTCCTCGTCGGACGGCGGCATGATCTGGCTGCGGACATTCCGCCACACGGCGAGCCAGTGCTTGCGGTCGTTCAGATGCTTGGGCAGGTCCTTGAACTCGTCCATCGAGAACTTCCCCTTCGAGGTGCCCTCGCCGTGGCACTCATAACAATAAGTCTCCAACAGCGGGACGACCTCCTTCTTGTAGGAATCCGCCAGATCCGCCGAAGCGAATGAACCGCCGGTGATCCCGGCGATGGCTGCGGTGCGGAGGAAACGGGAAATCATGCGGATCGATGAAAAATGTTAGAAATCACTTCGCCTTGTAGCCGTGCCACACCCATTCGAGCGCGTCGGGCAGCGTCTGACGGGTCACCTTGCCGTCGGTGTGGCCGGAGTTGGTCGAGAAAACAAACTGATAGGGATAACCCTTCGCCTTCAGCTCCGCCGCCATCAGCCGGTTCGCGCGCACCCAGTTGTGGAACGACGTGTCGTCGCGGTCCCAGCCGTTGTCCTTGTCACTGACGTGCAGCCAGATGCGGATCGGCTTCTTCGCGGCGCGCTTGATCAGGTTTTCATGATACTCCCACGCGCCGTGCGGCGTGCGGTTGTTTTCCGGCCACTGCTGGTTCACGAAAGTCCCCGAGTAGCTGACCACGCGCCGATAGAGTTCCGGGTGAAACCACGCCATCGTGAACGCCGCCGCAGCTCCCGAGCTGAAGCCCATCGTCGCGCGGGCTTCGGGATCGGTGGTGAACTTGATCTTATACCGCCGAGTCACCTCGGGCAGCACTTCCTTCTCGATGAACTTCGAGTAGGTGTCATCCACCGTGTCGTATTCGAGGCCGCGCTGGCTGCCTTTCGAATCACCGCCGCCGGAGTTGATGAAAATGGCGACCTGCTCCGGCACCCGCTTCTCGTCGATCAGGTTATCCAGCGTCCGCGACACCAGATCCCGGTAGCCGATGCCGTCCTGCACCACGATGAACGGCATGACATGGCTGGGGCGGAATTTCGCCGGCATGTAAACGGCCACCTGCCGCTTGTAAGGCACCTCGCCCTCCTGCCCCTTCGCGATGCCCTTGTAAATCTTGCTGTCCTTCGAATCCATCGTGAACTCTCGCACCTCGCCCTTCGGCACGCGGTCCTGCTCCTTCGTCTCCGGCGCATCCTGATAGTCCGGCCCGATCGTCGATTCCGACTGCTCCGGAAATTCCTTCGCCACCTTCTCCGCCGCCGGGCTAACAGCAGCCATCAGTGAAAAAATCGCGGAACAACAAACAAGGCGGGATGGGATTTTCATGGAAAAGCGGATTAATCGAGTCGATGCAATACTCAGCCTGATCAACCGCTCTGTCGCCCCATCCGTCAAGCCCCTCGCTCGGGCGGGAAATTTCCCTCCCCATTAAGTCGGATTGCGCAGCTCCCCGAATCCTGCATTCTGGGGAATGCGCAAGACCCTCGCAGCCCTCATTTCCATGGCCTCCCTCGTCACCTTATCCACCGCCGGCACCTTCGAGGTGAAGGGCCGCGACTACCTGGTCGACGGGAAGCCCCTCCTCATCCTCTCCGGCGAGATGCACTACCCGCGCGTCCCCCGCGAGTATTGGCACGACCGCCTGAAAAAGGCCAAGGCCATGGGCCTCAACACCATTTGCACCTATCTCTTCTGGAACGTCCACGAACCCCAGCCCGGCAAATGGGATTTTTCCGGAAATGCCGATTTCGTCTCCTTCATCAAGGCCTGCCAGGAAGAAGGCCTGCACGTCATGGTCCGGCCCGGCCCCTACGTCTGCACCGAGTGGGAATTCGGCGGCTACCCCGGCTGGCTCCTCGCCGATCCGAAAACCGTCGTCCGCAGCACTGACCCGCGGTTCCTCAAGCCCGCCATGGCCTACCTGGAAAAGGTCTCCGCCATGCTCAAGCCGCTCCAGATTGAAAACGGCGGCCCCGTCCTGATGGTCCAGGTCGAGAACGAATACGGCTCCTACGGCGACGACAAGGAGTTCCTCAAAGCCCACGTCGAAGCCATCCGCAAGGGCGGCTACACCGGCACCCTCTTCACCGCCGATCCGCCGCCTGCCCTGAAAAACGGCACCATCCCCGGCATCACCGCCACCGTGAATTTCGGCAACGATGCCAAAAAAGCCTTCGAAACCTACGAAAAACTCCGTCCCGGCGAGGCCCGCATGATCGGCGAGTTCTGGGTCGGCTGGTTCGACCACTGGGGCGCGCCCCACGCCAGCACCGAGGCCGGGCCGAAAGCCGCCGAGCTCGACTGGGCGCTCTCCCAAGGCATTTCCGTCAACACCTACATGTTCCACGGCGGCACCAACTGGGGCTTCTACGCCGGCGCCAACTGGAACGGCGGCCGCTACGAACCCGACACCACCTCCTACGACTACTCCGCCCTCCTCGACGAAGCCGGCCGCCCCGCCGCCAAGTTCCATGCGTTCAAAGAGGTCATCCAGAAACGCGTCTCCGACGCCGTCTTCGGCCCGATGCCCGAGCCGCTGCCGATCATTGAGATTCCGGGGATCAAACTGACATCCGCCCGGCCACTCTTCAGCAAACTCGCGATGAAGGCCAAGGTCAGCATGAAGCCACCGACGGTTTCTGAAGAACCCCAGACCATGGAGGCCCTCGGCCAAAATTTCGGCTATCTCTATTATACCACCAAGGTGACAGGCCCCTTCAAAGGCCCACTTTCCGCTGAGCTTGTCCGCGACCGGGCGATCATCTTCGTTGATGGCAAACGCCAAGGCATCCCGATGGACCGCCGCGTCAAACGCTTTTCCACCGAGGTCGAAATTCCAGAAGGTGAGCACACCCTCGGCCTCTTGGTCGAAAACATGGGACGCATCAATTTCTCGAAGGAAATGGTCAACGAGCGCAAGGGCCTCATCGGTCCGATCAAGCTCGGCGACAAGACGCTCACCCGCTGGAATCACGATTCCTTTCCGTTGGATACCAACCGGCTGGACCTTCAAAAATCGCTCGTTGGCAATCCCGTTTCCATCGGCAAACTGGAAGAACCCGTTCTCTACCGCGGAAACTTCACCCTCGAAAAAACCGGCGACACCTGGCTCGACATGTCGAAATTCGGCAAGGGCGTCGTCTGGGTCAACGGCCACAACCTCGGCCGCTACTGGCAGGTCGGCGCGCAGCAAACGCTTTTCCTTCCCGGTTGCTGGCTGAAGCAGGGGAAAAACGAAATCACCCTCCTCGAAACCGATCTCTCCAACACCCCGCTCACGCTTTCCGGCGTCAAAGAGCCGATCTGGAAGCAAAACGTCGAGGCCGCCCGCTTGTCGAGAAAGCCCGGCCAGGAATTCAAGGCGGATGGCCTGAAACCCGTGATCGAAGGCGAGTTCGCCCAAGGCAGCGATTGGCAGGTCGTCAAGCTCCCCGCCCCCGCCAGCGGCCGGTATTTCGCCCTCGAATCCCTCAACGCCCACGATAACAAGCCCTTCGCCGCCGTCGCCGAGCTGCTCTTCATCGATGAAAAAGGCAACGACTTCCGGCGCGAGGAAATGCACGTCATTTACGCCGACAGCGAGGAACTCACCGGCGACGACGGCGGAGCCACCAACATCATCGACAACCAGCCGACCACCTTCTGGCACAGCGAGTGGAAGGACAACCAACCCGCCCATCCGCACCAGATCGTCCTCGATCTCGGCGGCGAGCGCACCATCACCGGCTTCCGCTACCTCCCCCGCGCCGGCACCGGCAACCAAGGCGGCCGGATCAAAGGCTACCGCGCGTTCCTCTCCGAAAAGCCGTTCCCCGGTCTCTGACCCTTGGACTGCGTGCAGCTAGCTGCCGCTTTGGCGGCGTAGCTTGCTGCGCCCGTCATCTTTTTCCCAAAACTTGCCAGCAAGCTAGCTGCTGAAAAGCGGCAGCAAGCTGCGCGCAGTCCAAGTTGGCTTTTTTGAATTGCCGGACCGCGCCTCCGGTTTGGTAGAGTCCGGCGTGAACGGTGAATCCACGAAATCGGCGCCTCCCCCCTGCGCCCGCCCATGGCTGCCATTTCTCCTCATCCTCGCCGCCTCCGCCCTGGCCCACCTCTGGTGCCTCGGCTCGCAGTTCTACCTGGATGACATGAACCAGATCCGCGACAGCGAACTGGTCCGGAATGGAACCCTCCTGCCGCTGAACCGCAACTCCTGGACGCAGCTTTTCTACGTCATCCAATACCGGCTTTTCGGGATGACTCCGGTGGCGTTCCACGCGGTCAACTGGCTGCTGCACACGGCGGTGGCCTGCGTGTTGTTCGGGTTCGGCCGGGATTTCCTCAGGGGGAAATGGCCGGAAGGTGTGGCGCTTTTCGGCGCGTTGCTCTTCGCCGTGCACCCGCTGGCCAGCGAGATCCCGAACTACGCACGGACCCAGGATCTCGCGTGGGTCACGCTGTTTTCCCTGCTCGCCGCTTGGGCGATGCTGCGCTACCTGCGTGAGGACGGGTGGGAATTGGCCCACGGACCGGACGGACAAATCCCGGTGCTCCAACGCACGCACCATTGGCGGAAACTGGTGTTCTGCGCGCTGGCGGTGGCGGGCGCGACGTTTTCGAAAGGCCCGGGATTGTTTCACGCCGTGATGGCGGTGGCGGTCGTCGGGCTAGCCTGCCTGTTACCGGAGCATTGGAAATGGATCCGCCGCCGCGGGATTTGGATTCTGGGATCTGCGGTGGTCGTGATTTCGGCCGCGTGGATGTCCGGCCTGCTCGACGGCTGGATCCGCGCGACGGCCAAATGGGCGGAACCGCGTTTCATCGGCCACGCCTACACACTGTCGCGGGTGTTTTGGGAGTTCGGATGGCGCAGTGTGATGCCGGTTTCACTCAGCGCGGACCACCTCATCACCGAGACGCTGATTCCGCCGGGCACCCGTTTCTGGAACATCCC
This sequence comes from Verrucomicrobiota bacterium, assembly GCA_040386755.1. Taxonomy (GTDB): domain Bacteria; phylum Verrucomicrobiota; class Verrucomicrobiia; order Verrucomicrobiales; family Akkermansiaceae; genus Luteolibacter. The sequence goes on from JAZKEY010000007.1 coordinate 13,457, forward strand.
GGACAAGGGCGCGATGCTGGCGATGGCCGGGTTCCTCGCGCTCACGGCTTTCAGCATGTTTCTCGCCTGGCGGAAATCGACCCGGCTGTTCGGCGTGTGCCTGTTCCTCTACGCGGCGACGATGCTGCTGCGCTTTCTCTATCTGATCCCCGAGTTCATGCCGGAATACCGGATCTATCCGGGCCTGCCGTGGTTCTGCCTCGGCGCGGCGATCCTGCTGGCGGCGGTGTGGAAATTCCTTTTCGAAACCATGTCGCCACGCGTCCCGGCGGTGATCCTGCTAGGCCTCCTCGCATTTCTATCCGCCAAGCGCTCCTTCCTGTGGCACGACCTCGACAAGCTCACCGCCGACATCCTCAAACAATATCCCGCCAATGCCCGCGTGCTGTGGGAACTCCACGACCGCGACGTGGCGAAGGGCAACTGGCAAGCCATCATCGACCGGCAGACAACGATGTGGCCGGAAATCGAGCGGCAATTCGTCCAGCAAAACCAGCAGCTCGCTCCCGCCCGCGAGATCCCGAGCGGCCATTTCGTCCTCTCCATGATCGCGATCCATGGCCGCTACGCCCGAGCCATCGCGCACACCCAAAACCCCGCCGCCGGGCTGCGTGTGATGGCGCAGTTAGAACTGCACATGAGACGGATGCAAATGACCCCCGAGAACAAGGTGCTCGAGTGGGGCTATTTCTATCATGACAAGGCGCTGATCCTCGAACAGATGGGCAACCTCAAAGCCGCCGCCGAACTCCTGCGGAAAGAGGAAGTCCCGCCCTTCTGGCCGAAGGACCTCGAACGCGTGGAGAAAAAACTCGCCACCGCTCAGCCCTGACCTTCGACGCTGTATTTCCCGCTGCCTGCCAGAACCACGACGAGGAACCCTGCCAGATAGATGAAGGCCAGCTCACCGCTGCCGGGGCCGGTGAGTTTCATGTGATGGGTGATGCCCCACGCCACCGCCATGGTGCCCGCCAGCATCAACGCCGAAAGCCGGCCAAACAAACCGATGACCAGCAGGATGGAGCACGCGACCTCGGTGACCACGGCGATGACCAGGCTTGGCAGCTCACCGATGCCAAATGGATCGGCGAACTTGTGATTTCCGCCAGTAAGCTTCAGCAACTTCGGCCAGCCATGAAGGATCAGCATCGACAGTCCGAGCCACAGCCGCAAAAGCAGCAGCGCGAGATCAGGATTGCGGGGGAGGAACTTGAGCTGGAGGTGGGACTTGATCATGCGTCCCAGCAGGAGGCGCGGGACGCGGATTTATTTCAAAAATCCCGTGCCGGATGTTACTCAAGCCAGGTTCGTGAAGACCGCCTGCACGTCATCGTCGTCCTCGATCTTGTCGAGGATGGCTTCGACTTCCTCCATCTGCTCTTCCGTTAGCTCGATGGGCTGGGTGGGCAGGCGTTGGAGACTGGATTTCGTCGGGACGATGCCTTGCGCTTCCACCGCTTGGGTGAGTTTCGCGAAGGCGGCATACTCGCCGATGATGGTGACGATGCCGTCATCGACGGAGAGTTCTTCCAGACCGGCGTCGATGAGTTCGAGTTCGAGCTCTTCAAGATCGCGGCCCTCGGGCACGGGGAACTCGATGACGGACTTGCGGTTGAACATGAAGTCGAGCTGGCCGGAGTTCACGAGCTGGCCGCCGTTTTTGTTGAAGATAATTTTCAGGTTGCCGACAGAGCGGTTGGAGTTGTCCGTGGCGCACTCGACGATGAAGAGCGAGCCGTGCGGGCCCTTGCCCTCGTAGGTGATTTCGGAAATGTCGGCGGCGTCCTTGCCGGCAGCGCGCTTAATGGCGTTCTCGATGTTTTCCTTCGAGAGATTCTGCGCTTTCGCATTGTTGATCGCCACGCGGAGCGGCGCGTTGGATTCCGGATCCGGGCCGCCGTTTTTCGCGGCCATGGTGATGGATTTGGCGAGCTTCGGAAACACTTTGGACATCGTGGCCCATCGCGATTCCTTCGCCCGACGGCGGCATTCAAAGTGTCTTCCCATGAGTTTTGATCGGTTGAAAATCGGCCGGTGAGGCACCGGGCCGCAGATCTAAGCAGGCGGGCGGCGGGATGCAAGCGAAGTGGTGGACCTGCGGCCAGACGGCGGTTTCCTACTCAACCGACTCCGCCTGCTTGGCAGGTCCGGGGGCGAATCTTTCGTCGAGTTCGAGGATGGAAGGCTGGCGGGTTTTCATGTCCGGATAGGAACCGGCAAGCCACTTGATCCGTTCCGACCGTTGTTTGAGCTCCTGATAGAAATGCGTGAGATAGGGTGGAATCGCGTCGCCGGGCGGGATGACGGCGACCATGTCCTGGAGCAGGCCGATGGTGTTTCCAAGGCCTTCGGACTGGATCAGGGTGTCCGCGGTACTGCGGATGACAGCGGGCGAAATGCCGCTGGGAATTTTCGCGAGGAGCTCGGTGGCGAGCTTGCTGTCGTTCGCCGCGGCACCGGACATGACCGCGCCCCAGAACTCGGCGGGCTGATTTTCCGGCGGCTGGCCTTCGAGCCATTTCAGCGCGCCTCTCGGATCGGTGGCGGCCCAGCCTTTGAGCACTTCGCGGCGGTTGAAGGTGTAGTTCTCCTGCCCGTGATGGGTGAAATACTCCATCGCGTCCGGCCCGGCGACCTCGCCGACGCGGGACATGAAAAGCGACCACTCGGTTTCGTGGATGCGGCCTTCTTCCAGCGTCTGGCGGATGTATTCCTTCCAAAGCGTGCTCCAGTTGTCCGCCGTGGTGCTATCCAGGAGAATCATCAACCGCTGGAACCGCTCCGTGCGGATCGGTGCGGACAGCGTGTGATTGGCGAGCCGCCGCAGTTCCGCCTCATCCCTCGCGGCCGGTTGCTCAGCTCGCTCCGCCCTGACGGATTCCCTGCCACTCTTCTTCGCGTGACGGGCCTCCTCCGCCACGGGCGGGGAAGCGGAAGGTTTTTTCAACCAGCGTTCCGCACAAGACGGCGAGAACGACCACCCCGGCCCAACACATGCGTTCCCGTTTTCTATCCATTTGTGGATGGAATAGCGGCTGCGGATCAGGCTGTCAAATCATCCGGTGGCTCGCGGCACTTCTCTGTCGGTAAGCGACCACCGCCGCGATGGCCGTGGCGAGCCCGAGGAGTTGATACCCGGAGAGCCCGAAGAACGGCTTCGGCGTGGCGCGCAGGAATTCGTGGCCGAAGCGGAACAGCCCGTAGGCGATCAGATAGACGTGGAAATGCTGCCCCGTCAGCCGGTTTCTCCGCCGCATCACCCATAAGCACATCATCGCGACCACCTGGAATCCGATTTCCACCAGCACCGACGGCCAGCGTCCGAACGAGCACTCAATCCCGCCGCAACATCCGGCTGATAGACAACCGATGCGCCCGAGAATCAGCGGAACCGGCAGCAGCATCGCGAACCGGTCGCCGGTCGCCTCGCGATAGCCTAGCACCTTCTTCGCGATTTCGACACCTATCCATCCGCCCGGCAACGCACCCATGACCGACTTGCCGGACAGCCAGACCATCCAGCGGTTAGGATCGTGGAAATGCAGCCAGCCTTCCGATAACAGAAATGCAACCTTCGCCCCCGCGAAGGCCCCGGCGAGGCCCGCGGCATAAATCAACGCCACCCGCCCGTCCTTCTTCGATTCGCGAAACCAATACACCGCCCCCCACGCGATGCCGAAGAGCAGCATCAACGCGTAAATCGGCGAGCCGGTGGGTGTGAGGGGGAAATTCAAAATCCGATTTTATTCGGGGCAATGGTACAGGTGAGAAATAGCACGAGACCCAAAAGAATCGGCACGAGGAAAAACTGCAGGAAAACAAATATCAACGTGTCGCCGATGATTTCAAATCTGACCCGCGGGCCGCGGCGCGGAAGCAAGGCATGGCACCAGCCAACTCCGAGGGCAAAAATGAGATTCACCAACCCCCAAGCACCAAAGCTAAATCGACTGAGTAACGCATGAGCGATCCAGCCGAACCCAATCCAAATGCTCAACAACGCGAAGCCTGTGGGCAGGATCCACAGGAAGATGCGGAACGCAGCCCGTGCACGGTTGATGCGAGGAGGAGGCGCCTTGGCGACGAGATTATCCGGCCCCGACCATTCGCGGTTCGGCTTGATTGGTGGCTCACTCATTACCCACCTCCAACAGCTTTACAGAGGTTTCATGGATCGATGACAGGTTCATAGACTATTTGAATTTACCGCTCCCGGAGATCGCACAGAATCCCCAAACCACGGCGAACCAAAGCATCGGAATCAAAACCATCTGGATCACCATGTACAAAATCACCCTTCCCCATTGCCTGTGGGTGGCAGCCCCCGGCTCCGCAGCGAAATCCGCCGATTGCATTCTCCCCATCAGGAAAAGCAACCCCAACGCCAGAGCCACCCCAACAGGCCATACACTTCCGAACAGACCAAGGATCAGTGGAACAGCCACCGTCGGAGTTCCCCAAATAAAACCTATCCACAAGCAGGAACCGCCCTTTGCGGGAACTTCCGCATCCTCGATCCGATGCGGTGTGGCGTATGGATCGTCGGATTTTTCCCACTCGAACGGCTCGTTCATTTTCCACCTCCTGTCGCATAGTATCTGCAAAAAGAATCCAACATTCCATCCGGCCGGATGACGTGGGTGCAGCAGCGGTCGATGCGGTCCTGGTCCCAGGTCCACGCGTCCATGAACGGCTTGATGAACAGGCGGAACGCGTCCTTCTCCTTCATCTCGAAGCGATGCAAAATTTCTCCCAGCTCGGTGTTCTCACAGCCGCACTGGATGAGGTCGGAGAGTTCGTAGCGGACCTTGTCCCGCAGGAATCCCTGCAGGCTGGCGAAGTCGATGAACTCGGAAATACTGCGCACGCCGTAGGGAGTGCGTAACAGATAGCCGATCGTCGCGCAGTTCGGATCGCCGCAGGGCAGCGGGGTGAAGTCCTCGAAGCGGAGTTTTCCGGCGGCCTGCCCGACGGCACCGAGGATGATATCGGCGGTATTAAGGCGCTCGCCGCCGGTGGCGTGCATGCGACCGGTGAGAAACATCGGCTGGAAGGAAACGCCGCGGCACATTTGATAGGCGAGGCCGGCCTGGATGGTGTCCCACAGGTGCGGGAGATTTTCCGGCATCACCGTCATCGCAAGGGTGAAAGGGATTTCCTCGCGTTCGCAGCGGTCCATCGCGGTTTTCTTCATGTCGCGGAAATCGCCACCGCGCAACTCATGCTGGCCGGCCTCCTGTGGGCCGTCATATTGTAGATAGAGCTGGAAATGGCCGCGCCGCGCGCGTTTCCCGAGTTCCGCCAGAAAACCGTCCTCCTTCGCGATCCGCACGCCATTGGTGTTGACGAGGCAGTAGTCGATCCCCGGCCCGGCGTGGATCCAGTCGAGCAGTTCGAAGAACTCGGGATGTAACGTCGGCTCGCCGCCGGATAGCTGGAGCAACTCGATCTTCCCCTTCCGCTCGACGACTCCGCGGATGCGGCTTTGCAGCGATTCCAGCGAATGGGATTTCAACCGATCCCCCGCCGCGCCGACCGGTGAATCCGCGAAGCAGGTCGGACAGGCGAGGTTGCAGGAATCGACGATCTCGATCAGCGCGAGGCAGGTGGACAAGACTTCCACTTCCGGAACCGTCGCGTTGGCATTGCGGCCGAGCGTGCCGTTAATCCCGTTAGGATCCGCGGAACACGCGCATCCGGCACCGCAGGCGTTGGACGGATCGCCCTTGGCCAGCCAATAGAACCGCGCGTCGCTGGCGATGCAGGCCGTGGCCTCGCCATGCTCGGCGCAGGTCCGCGTGAGATAGACCTTCGCCGGAGTGCCCGTGGTTTTCCAAACCTCCGCCGGCACCGCCGCCTGACAAGTCGGGCAACGTGAGGTGGTTTCCTTGAGGATTTCCTTGAGCGTGGGGAAGAGCATCAGATTTTGTAGTGGAATAAGATGAGACCGCAGCTTCCCACGGAGAGGACGACACAGACAATGATCTGGCCGAGAATATAGGAAAACACCAGAAATCCCAGCGATCGCCCGCGATAGCGACGTTTCATCGCATCATGGAAATGGAATGACAGCCCGGGGATGAGTCCAAACAGATTCAGAAGCACCGCCAGAATCAGCACTTCAACCATGGTCTGAGGCCGAAGGCCCAAGAGCGGTATCAGAAGTGTTGCGAACAAAGTCACCAGCGGCGGAATTCCCAAAGTGATCCATAACAGCCTTCTCGAAAGACGTTGCAGGGGCGGGGGGACTTCGGGTTCTTCATTCATCGGCATTCCCTTCAAATCAACAATGCGATTTGATAGAACAGGGCGTCAATGGCGCCTTTCCTCGGTTCATCACCCGATTTTTTCCGCCAGGAACCGGAGCAGCAGCGACATCGCCACCCGGCCGAGCGCTGGATTGTAGCGGACACCCTCGTCGCGGAGGAACGCGTGAGCGGCATTGAACTCGTGCCACTCGAAATCCAGATCCGCATCCTCCAACACCTGATGGATCTTGCGCCGCCCTTCCAACGGGATGTGCGGATCCTGGCGACCGAAGACGAATAACAGCGATGCTTTGGTGGTCGGCAACTGTTCAAGCGTGTCATCGCATTTTCCGAGTCCGAGAAAACCCGTGTGGAGATCCGTCGGATAGAACGCGCCGACCGCGCTGACGTCCGGATGCAATCCGGCACGCACGGCGAGGTGGCCGCCAAGGCAGACGCCGAAGCTCGCGACTTTTCCGGCACAGGAAGCATGTGTTAGCAGGAATTTCACCACGACATCGGTGTCCTCGTCGTAGGAGGCGATTTCCTTCTCCGTCTTCAACGCATTGCCACGGGCCGAGCCTTCCGCATCGTAGGCGAGCACCGAGCCGAGCGGTTCGAACTCATGATAGACCTCGGGCACGGCGACCAGATAGCCCTCGCCTGCCAATGCCGCTGCCGTCCGCCGGATCGGGCCGGTGGCTTGGAAAATCTCCGAGTAAAAGACGACGCCGGGATAACGCGAACCGCCGTCCGGGATGAAGAGATGCACCCGCATTGCACCGCGGGTGGTTTCAAGATCGACGAAGGATTCGGTGAGAGTGGCCATGGCGAAGTGTCGTAAGACGCCTCAATGCTTCAGATCAGCTCTCGAAGTAGGTATAGCCAGCGAGGCCTTCCCGGAAGAGATCGAGGATCTCGCGGCGTTCCTTAGGCGAGATGCGGCCTTCGGTGACGGCTTTCTCGGCGAAGGTGCGGAAGCGGGTGACGAGCTCCTTGGGGTCGAACTCGACGTAGCTGAGCACGTCGGCGACGGTGTCGCCCTCGACTTCGTGGGTGTAGACGGGTTTGCCTTTTTCAAGGTGGACGCCGACGACGTTGGTGTCGCCCAGCAGGTTGTGGAGGTCGCCGAGGGTTTCCTGATAGGCTCCGACGAGGAATACGGCGAGGTAGTAGGGCTCGTCCTGTTTGAAGTCGTGGAGCGGGAGGATTTTCGCGACGTCCTCCTTGTCGATGAAGCGGTCGATCTTGCCGTCGCAATCGCAGGTGATGTCCGCGAGCACGGCGCGATGGCGCGGCTTTTCCCCCAGCCGGTGGATGGGCATGACGGGGAAAACCTGGTCGATGGCCCATGAGTCGGGCAGGGATTGGAAGAGGGAGAAGTTTCCGTAGTAGAAATCGACGAGGGTGGAGGAGAGCTCTCGGAGGTCTTCCGGGATATCGTCATCGAGTTCGGCAATGATGTTGGAGATGCGTGTTAGAATGTGCCAGAACCAGGCTTCGGCCAGGCCGCGTTCGCGGAGGGTGGCGGCACCGTAGAAGAACTGGGCGCGCATCTGGTCGCGGTAATACATCGCGTCGTTGAAGCACTCCTGGAGATTCTTTTTGTTAATCACCTTGTTCACCTCGATGATGTTCATGAGGTTCTGCGGCGCGTTTTCCGGGATGGGCGGAGCGGCTTCGCTGGTCTGGGCGCTGGTGACGTCGAGGATGTTGAAAACGAGGACCGAGTAGTAGGCGACGACGGCGCGGCCGGACTCGGAAATGAGGTTCGGGTGGGCGACGCCGGCCTTGTCGCAGATCTGCGAGATGACTTCGACGATGTCGGTGCAGTATTCGGCGACCGAGTAGTTGCAGGATGAGTGGAAATTGGTGTGCGAGCCGTCGTAGTCCACGGCCATGCCGCCGCCAATGTCGAGGACGCCCATGGGAGCGCCTTCCTTGACGAGATCGCAATACATTCTAACTGCTTCGGTGGCACCTTCGCGGATGGCCGCGATGTTCGGAATCTGCGAGCCCTGGTGATAGTGCAGCATTTTCAGGCAGCCGATGTAGCCGGAGTCCTTGAGCTGATCGACAACGGCGATGACCTGCGAGGCGTTGAGGCCGAAGACGGACTTGTCACCGGCGCTGTCCTGCCAATGGCCGGAGCCTTTGGTGGAGAGGCGGACGCGGACGCCGAGGTTCGGCAGGATGCCGAGCTTGCGCGAGCGTTCGAGGATGAGGTCAAGCTCGCTGGGCATTTCCAAGACGAGCATGATGCGGAGGCCCATTTTCTGCGACTGGAGGGCGAGGTCGATGAATTCCTCGTCCTTGTAGCCGTTACAAATCAGATAGGCCTCGGGATCGTGCATGTGCGCGAGGGCGGCGATGAGCTCGGGCTTGGAACCGGCTTCGAGGCCGTAGTGGTAGCGTTTGCCGAACTCAGCGATCTCCTCGATGACCTGGCGTTGCTGGTTGACCTTGATCGGATAGACGCCGCGGTATTCGCCACGGTATTTGGAATCCTTGATCGCCTTGCGGAAGGATTCATTGATTTCCGCGATGCGGGAATGGAGCAGATCGCGGAACCGAAGGAGCACGGGAAGATGGGTGCCACGGTCTCGCAAGCCGTCGATGACTTCGAAAAGCGAGACCTCGGCCTGCGCTTCGTCATCCTCAAGGCGGACGGTGACGTGGCCGTTTTTGTTCACGCCGAAAAAGCCGTGGCCCCAGGTCTCGACGCCGTAGAGTTCGGCGGATTTCTCGGGAGTCCAGGCGGCGTCGGCTTTGCGCTTGGCGGGTTTAACGGAGGCGGCGGAGGCGGGTGGTGTCATGTAGGCAAAATAGAAGGAGATGGGGTTCCCGACGGGAATAAATCGATGGATCGTGGAACGAATTCCTCAGTGGACCGGTTCTTTCCAATCGGGAAAGTCGGTTTTCAGTTGCTGGCGGTATTTTTCAGCCTCAGCGGCGTTGCCCTGCTCGTCGAGGACCTTGATGTATTTCCAGATCGCAAGAGGCTTGAGATCCTTGTCCTCGTGAAACGAGATGACATTCAGATAATCGGCGCCGGCGGCATCGAGTTGTTTCGCCTGGAAGCCGAGATCACCGGATAGAATGCGGAGTCCGGCGCTGGTGCGGCCCTGGGGACGGAGTTCCTCAGCCTCATCGGCGGCTTTGCGGGCTTCCTCATAACGTTTGAGGGCGAGCAGGGCACGGCCCCTGTCGAGCAGTCCGTCGGCTTTCCAACCGGGATTGTCCTCAACGGCGAGCACATTGTTGACGGCTAACAGGGCGCCTGCCGCATCACCGGTTTCGAGACGGGCCTTGGCAAGGTAGCGCCAGATTTCCTTGGCCGTTTCGCGGGGTTCCTCGGGATTGGCGACGAGTGCGAGGGACTTGGCGGCCGAGGTGTAATCGCCGGCGTTGTAGGATTGCATGCCGGACCACTGGATCGCCTGGTCGGGGATGTCGGCCTCGTATTTGCCCTGGATGGCGAGATTGATTTCCGCAGCGAGCTTCTGCGGATCCTGCGAGGCAAAATAGCCAAGCGCGAGCAGCAGACCGGCGTGCTTGGCATAGGCTTCCGCGCGGAGTGAACGGGCTTTTTCCAGATAGGAAATGGAATCCTTGGCGGCGTTGGTTTTCACGAGCCCCCAGCCGATCCAGTAGTTCGCCTCGGCCTGGAGGCCGGGATCGAGATCCTTGATGGATTTCAGCAGCGCCTGATAGCGGATGATCATGTCCGGGATGTTGCCCTCGGTGCGGCGCAGGTGGGCGGACTCGAGCCAGGCGAAGGAAGCGAGTTCTTCGGAGGCTCCGGAGCTGGTCAGTTTGTCGAAATCGACAATCGCCTTCGCGGGCTCAGCGCTCTCGACATAGGCTTTTGCCCGTTTGGCCAAGGCCGACGGGATCCGCGAATCATCCGGATATTTGGTGATGAATTCGGTAAGCGAGCGGACCGAGCCCTGGGAATCGCCAGCCTCCGAAAGACACCAGCCGCGTTGGTATAACAGGCCGGGCCGGTTTTTTTCACTCACAGCTCCGGCATTGATCTCGCTATAGATCTTGGCGGCCTCGGCCGTCTGGCCATTGGAAAACAAGGTCTCCGCCTTCATCATCAGGGCCGTGTGGATGCGCGAATCCTCGGGACGCGACTTCCGGTAGAGCTGGAGAAACGCGTCCACCTGATCAGGCACGTTGCGGCCTTCGATTTGGAAAAAGCAGAGAAGCCGGTTATACGCGGCATGGAAGGCCATGTCCGTCTGGGGTTTCACCAGTTTTTCGACATCGCGAAACACCTGGAGCGCTTCGCTGTACTGGTTCAGGCGCATGTAAGCCCGGCCGGCGATCATCAGGCGGTTGGCTTCTTTTTCGCCGTCGCCCTTGAGCGAGCTGCGGCGGAAAATCTCGACGACTTCCTTGTATTGTTTTTTGGCGAAGCAGTTCTCCATCAGCGCGGTCTGGGCGTCAGGACGGAAATCCTCCATGCCCGGCGTGCCGAGGATGAGCTTGAGATATTTTTCGGAGAGTTCGGTCTGGCCGAGTTTGGTGGCGGTTAGAGAGGCGTAGAGCGCCGCTTCTCCACGCGCCTTCGAAGTATAGGGAGCCGCGATGATTTCCTCAAACTGCGCGAGCGCCTCCTGTAGTTTGCCCGCCTTGAGCGAAAGGTGGCCCAGGGCGACCTTTGCCTGCGGGGCGAACAATCCGCCGGCGGGGTCGGCGATGACCTTGTCAAACGAGGTCGTAGCCTCTCGATCACGGCCGAGAAGGCGGTAGCAATTCCCGGCGAGATAATTGCCGCGCGGGCGTTCTTCAGGCTTCGAGGCATTCTCGGCATATCGCTCGAACAATGGGGCGGCAAACGCGTATTGGCCGTTGTTATAATAATCGGCGGCCAGCGTGTAGGCCGCGGCCCCCGCCCATTTGCCCTTGCCGTAGCGATTCAGCAGCGTGCTGAAACAACGCTTGCCGTCGTCGAGCTGCCCGGACTGATAGTAGCTATTTCCGAGGTACCACCAGGCCATCTCGGAGTTCGGATGGTTCGGGAACGAGTTGAGGTAGTCGGCGAAAATCACCGCCGCCCGCTGATAGTAGTCCCGCCGGTTGTCATCGACCGTACTGGCCTGGGCGGAGTCGTAGAGGTTTTTGCCGCGCAGGAAATAGTCGTTGCCCGTGTCGGGGGCCAACGCCGGATCCACGGCCTCCGCCCTGGGGATCTGGGCGATCACCGGTCCGCAGACGAGAAGGAGGAGTGGGAGCGCGCGTTTCAAGATGAAGGTAGCTTTGTCCGGTTGAGATGTTTTGCCAAGCCAATCACTCCGCAGGGGTGGGACGCTGGGTCGCGAAGGAAATATTCCAGACGCCGGCTTTCTGACAGGTGTCGATCACTTCGACGATGCGTTGATAGGCGACGTTTCCATCACCACGGATGCGCACCGGCTGGTTGGGGTACTGCTTGGCGATTCGGGAGAGTTTCTCCAGAAGCTGGGCCTTGTCCATGGTCTGGCCCTCGACGCGGATGACGCCGTCGGCGAGGACGTTGATGATGATTTCCCCGCGCATCTGCTTTGGCTCGGCACCTTCCTGGGCGGTGGGTACGGACACATTGAGCTCGGTCTCAGCCTTGTTGAACTGCCAGCTGATGATGAAGAAGCTCAGCAGCAACAGCAGGATGTCGATCATCGGCGCCAGTTGAAGGGACACCGGTGGCGGCTGACGGGTCTGGAATTTCATACCGTTTTGCGGTTAGATTCCATGAAGGTCGGGACGCTCGCCCACCAGCGGGGAGGCGACTGGCATCGCATAGTCCTCACGGGCCCGGTGGACCGGAGGCGTGAACGGCTGCTGTGCGGGCTGGCGCTCCAGCTGCGATTGGAGAATGGCGATGAAATGGGTGGCGGCCGCTTCGAGCTCCGCGACCAGTTTCTGCACCCGGCCGCGGAAAATCGAATAAAAGACCAGCGCGGGAATGCTGATGGCCAGACCGCCCGCGGTGGCGATCAGGGCCTCGGAAACGCCTTCGGCCAACCCCATCTGGCGGACGCCTTCCTTGCCTTCGCCGGCGGCAATTTCAAGGAAGGCCTTGACCATGCCCATGACGGTTCCTAGCAGACCCACCATCGGTGCGATCGCGCCGATATCAGCGAGGTAGGTAATCCTGGAGGTTAACATACCGGCCTGATGAGAACCTTCGACTTGGGCAACATCACGTACGTTTTCAAAAGAAGCGCCCGGATTGGCCGTGATGAAATCGAGGGTTTTCTGGGTGATCCGGGCCATGCACTCGTTGCGACGATGGCAGAAGCCGATCAACCCGAGGTAGTCGCGTTTGCGGATCAGCGACTCGGCGGTGTTCATGAAACGGTCGCTGACGACGGCATTGCGGCGGATGGTCAGGAGGAATACCACGATCAGCAGCACGGTGATGACCGACATCACCCCCAGCGGATACATCATCGGTCCGCCCTTGAGAATAATTTCCAGGAAATTGGTTTCCTTGACGACCGGAGCCACGGATTCCGCGGCAGAAGCAAGGACCGCAGAGCCGAAAAACCCCGCGACTGAGAAAAGGCAGCACTTCATGAATGTGGTGGGAGTCTTAACGATGCGGGCCACGAACGCAAGCCCGGGCAGCGCGAGCCCTATTTACGACAGGTCAGCGGGGATCTTTCCAAGGTCCGGACAAAGCCGGATCGACAGTCACTGGAAACTTCAAATGCTTGGCTTGTCCCGCGCACCGCCACCACCGCCGGTATTGAGGAAGCGGTAATACACTTCGAGCATGAGGGTGGCGAGGCAGGTGCGGTAATGTTTGCCATCGGGATTGTTGTCCGCATAGGCCGTGGCCACCGCACGGATTCTTTTGCCGCCGCCCGGGACTTTCCAGGATCCGTCGGAGTCTTGGTTGTTCAAGAGCTGGTCGCGGAACAAACTGTTGTATTGTTTCCACTCTTCTCCGCCGCGCTGCATCATGGCTTGGGACTCGTAGTAGTGGCCGTAGAGGTCGCTGAACTCGGTGTTGTAATCGAATTTAGTGTTTTCCATCACATACTTCGCGCCCTTGCGGACTTCGGTGCGCGCGCCTTTGCCCCACATCTGGTTGCAGAGCATTCCGACGCCGGTGAGAGTATGATAGTCCAATCCTCCCGACGGATTTGCGTTGGTGTAGCCGAAACCGCCGCTTTCCGCCTGGCAGGAGCTGAGGTAATCGAGCGCCTTGCTGATGCAGGAGTTCATGCCGCGGAATTTGATGCCGGTATGTTCACAGGCCTTGAGCGCCTGGATGTGCCAACCGGAAATCGAAACGTCGGGATGACCGCCATCTGTCTCGTATTTGTAAGCCCAGCCACCGGTTTTGTTCTGCTTGTCGATGATGAACTGACCGGCCTTTTCCGTCATTTCCATCAGGCCTGGGACATCGACTTTCAGGTCTTTGCAGAAGGTGGCGGCCTCGCCGAGCGCGTAGGTGGCGATCGAGTGCTCATAGCACCAGCCGTTGCTGTCGAAATTGCTGGCCATTTTGCCTTCGTTCTTCATGGCGACATTCACCAGATAGACGATGCCCTTCATGCAGGAGTCGCCGAACTCATCGGAAACCGGGGTTTCGCAATGTCCGAAATAGGCGAGCAGCGCGAAGCCGGTCATCGCGGGCTGGTTGCGATCTCCCCAAGAGCCATCCGAATTCTGGGTGCTCATGAGCCAACGCAGGGATTTCATGACCGCATCCTCGCAGGCAGGCGTGCCACCGTTTTCCTTGAGCCGGGTGAGGCGGTCTTCCTTCGAGCAGCGCTTGCGCATGGTTTCGGGAACGAGTCCGAAAAGTTTCCCGGCACCGCCGCCCATGCCCATTCCGGTGCCATTGCCGCTTCCTTTGCCAAATCCCTTGCCGGTGCCGGAGCCGCCGAGGCCGCCGGACATTCCGCCGCCGCTCAACGAACTGAGCGTGGACATTTCACCGAAATTATCACCCTGCTCGGGGATGGCGTAGCTGGACGCCGCGCCCTCCGCGAAAACCCGTTTCACGTTGGTCGTCGGAGTGATTTGCGCGCGCTTCTTGTTCTGGACCTGATGTTCCGCACCGCGCTCGCCACCACCGCCGCCGGGTGGCATGAAATCGACTTTCTTCTCGGGCTCCTTGATGACTTGGAAAATCCAGAACGCGCCGATGACCAGCAGGATGACGTGAAACAGCGCCGCGAACATCAGCGAGCCGCCGCCGATTTTCGACCACAGGGTCTGCTTCTTTTCCTCAACATGGATGAGATTTCCTTCGCTATCGTAAATTTCCATGGTGGCAACAGGTTGTGGGTTGGATCGGTCCGGGTGTATCCGGAATCAGTCGGGGCTTCCGGCTTGGAAGCTGACATCTGAAATTTTCGCGCGGCTCAGAGCATCGAGAACATCAACCACCCTTTCGTAGCGCGCAAGTTCGTTGGCGTAGATGGTGACGAGCACCTTGGAATTCGAGGCATCGCTGCTTTCGCGCAACTGGTTCAGGCTGCCCGCGAGCTCGGGAAGATTCTTCGCTTCCGGCGTGTCGAGCGGGTCGTCGTTGAGATAAACTTGGCCGTCATCCTCGACGCGGATCGCTACCTCGTCGGGCGGAAGGCTGGTGGTTTCCTTGAGTTCCATCGTGCCCGGCAGCTTGGTAACGTGGGCGTTTTCCACCTGGATGTCGCTGGCCTGCACGATGAAGAACAGCAGGATGACGAAAACCACGTCGATCATCGGCGCGATCTGGAAGCCCAGGTTGACTTCGGCGTTTCTTTTCCGGCGGTGACGTTTCTTTTTCATGGGCGTGTCACTTGTTGGAAGAGGCGAAGGCGATGTCGGCGATGCCGGCTTCACCGATGAGATTCATGATGCGCTGGATTTCGCCGGCAGGCACGTTGGCGTCGCCGCGAACGACGATGCGCAACAGTTTGTCGCGTTCCAGGCTGCTCTTAAGAATGGGCACGACATCCTGCCAGTTGTTGATGACCTGATCGTCCATGACGAGCACACCTTTGTTGGTGTCTGGGTCGAAACGGACGTTGACTGCCATTTCGTGTTTGGCCATCTCCGGTTCGCGCTGTTTCGCGTTCGGAGAGATCGGCAGCCGGATGTTCTTATCCACCTTGAGCACCTCCGCCGAGGTGATCATGACGAAGAACACGAGCAGCACCAGCAGCACGTCGATCATCGGAGCAATCTGGAACTCAGGTTCCCCGTCTCCACCACCACCTCCACCGGCCATAGGATCAGTTTGTTAGGATGTTGTTTGAAAGGCTGGCCAAGGCCTAGCCTTCGGGAGCTTGCAGCCAGTTAGGCAGCGCGGCGTAGGTTTCCTCCTGGCCGACGTCGGCGTCCTTCAGGTAGTCGTAAGGCGCGTTGCGGAACAGATGCTCGGATTCCTCATGAAGCTGATGGACCGCGCCCTGCAGCTTGTTGCGCAGGAAATAGAAGGCCATGAACGCAGGAATGGCGACCAACAGACCGGTCGCGGTGGCGACGAGAACCTCACCGATGTGGCCGGCGAGTTCGCCGACGCCGCCGGAAAGGCCTGCGGTGCCGAGGCTGCCGAAGGCGCCTTTCATACCGCCGACGGTTCCAAGCAGTCCGATCATCGGCGCGCAGACCCCGATAACCGACAGGTAGTTGATGCGGGTCTGGAGGGTGGAGTTCACCTTCTCAACGGTGGCGTAGATCGCCTCCTCAGTGGCGTCCTTGCCGTAACCGACGGAGCCAAGACCGGCGCGAACCACTTCGGCAAAGGGACTGAAGCTCGCCTTCATCGCCTGATAGGCACCGAGGTAGTCACCGGCGCGGAAAAGTTCCTGCGCGAGGCTGACATCCTCGGGAGGGGTCATCTTCGGACGGTTTGTACGCAACCAGATGTCGATGATGAGCCACACCATGGCAATCGAACAAACCAACAGAAGGTGCATGACCCAACCGCCTTCGATGTAAGTGTCGATGAGTGTCTTCTTGGTCTCAGCGCCGGGCTTGGCAGCTTCCGCAGCGAAGGCAGTCATGGGAATGAACAGGAAAGCCGCGGTGACAGCCGTTTGGATGGTTTTTTTCATGGCGTGGTGGTTGAGAGATAGGATGGAGGTCAGGTTGGACGGATTATTTGAGGCTTTCAAGGCGCTTGTTGGCTTCCGCAGCAACGAGAGTGCCGGACGACTCGCGGACGCTGGACTGGAGGAGTGCCACGGCTTCCTCGCGGCGGCCGAGGGTGGTGAGGTGCTCGGCGGCATTGAGCTCGGCGGTGGCGTTGAGGATCATCCCGCCGGAGGGAAAGAGGCACGGCACCATCAGATAGGCTTCGAGGGCTTCGGCGTCTTTTTTCGCCTCCTTGAGGACATTGGCGCGGAATAACGACGCATAGGCGCAAACGGCGGTCGGCAGATTGTCCGTGGTCAGGTCCCGGAAGGCGGTCTCGCGGTCGGCGGCCTTGGTCGAAGCAGGCAACATCAGCGCCTTGCCGAGTGAAACAAACGGGTCGATGCCCTGCTGGGGAGTGGCGTCGGAAATTTCCTTGCCGAGCTCCGCGCACTTCGCCGTGTCGCCATTCAACGCGTAGGCGACCAAGGTGGCCCGCGCGGCTTCCATCCAGAAATTCCCCGGAATCTTGGCGGTCATCTTATGTTGGGCCACGACGGGTTCCAACAGCTTCAAGGCATCGCCCGGCTTGCCCGTCAGCACCAGCGCGGTGCCGCGGTTCACTTCGACGGGTTTAACCCCATAGACATGGTCGGCCGATTCCAACGGAAAGGTCTGTCCTTGGTTGAATCCGTCGGCAGCGGCATTGACGACGATCTGGTTGCCCTGCACCGCCACGGCGGAAACGGGGACCGAGCGGCCATTCTGAAAAACGATGCGGGCAGCACCGTCCTGCGCGCTTGCCACTGTGAGCGGCAAGGTGGCTAACAGGCAGATCAGAGCGGTTGACCGGAAGTTGGACGATGATGAAATCATGGGTTCGAAATTCACGGGACTTCCTGGTTTGCCTTCTTGAGTCGCTCGGTGTTCTTGAGCTTGGGATTTTCCTTGAGCGCCTTGAGTGTCTCGGCAGCCAGCTCCTTGTTGCCCATTTCATTCAGGGTTTCGTAAGCCTGCCAGTAGGCCTCCGCGCAAACCTCGGGCGTCCCCTGATAGGCGACATACGTCCGCTGATAATAACCGTGGGCTTTCTTGAGCAGTTCGATTCTCGCGTCCACCCCGGTTTCCTTCTCGGCTTTCTCGCGGTACACCTTGCCTAACAAGAGGTTGGCCTTGCCCGCCGGTTCACCACGGAACATCTTGTCGCCGACGATCTGCAGCGCCAGTTTCTCCGCGTCATCGAGACGCCCCAACTCGATGAGTGCCTCGACCTTGCCCAGTGTCGTTTCCTTGAAACGCGACATCCCGGGATTGCTCTCCAACGCGCTTTCGAAAATCTTCAATGCCTCCTCGGGCTTCTTCCGGGCCAAGGCGATGTAGCCGAGCCCCACCGGACCGGCATCGGCATAAAGGCCATCCTTGTAGCGGTCCACCAAGCGCCGGAACATCGCTTCCGCGTCATCCAGTTGGCCGAGCTTCAACAGAATATCGCCCGAGACCGCCAGCAACGCCGGACTGAGAACCGCCGGATCCTTGGCATTGATGGTGGCGATGCCTTTCAGATAGAGTTCCGCGCGATCCCTGCGCCGCAACAACTCGGCAAGGCGGGCACGGGCATAATAGAGCCGGGCGTTGGTGGTGGCGTTTTCATTGCCCTTGATCGCATTGTTCAGAATGTCGACCAACTGCTTGTCCACGGCATCGACATCGATCTCCGCAGGCTTTTTCCGTGGAATGAGCGTCTTCACCAGTTCGTCGATGAGGAATTCAACCTGCTCGTTGGCGGGATTTCCAACACCCGGCTTGAGCGCGTCCGCCAGCATGACCGCCGCTTCAGGTCCCTTGCCTTCGCGGGTTTTCATTTTGGCCACCCATGAGGCCGACAGCAGGGCGATGGAACTCTCCGGCTTTTTCTGAAGAAACTCGCTGTGCAGGGCGGCGATCCCGGCCCAGTCCTTGTTCGCCTGGAGGATCGAAGTGGCGGAATCCAGCGCATACTGGACGACATCCTCAGGGCTGTCCGACCAGACGGCTTTCTTGTAAGCCTCCAGCGCCTGCTTTTCGAACTTCGCGAGCTCGTCGCGTTTGTCGGAAGTCTTCTTCTTGTAGGTGTCGCCAACCAAGCAGAGCATCGAGCCGGTCGAAGGATCGTCCGGATGCGAGGCCATGAACGACGTGAGATCGCGGATGATCTTGTCCGACTGATCCACATCCTTGTCGTTGAAATCGATGAAGGCGAGGCGGTAACGCAAATCTCCGGCATACCGACCGTCGGGGAACTTGCCGAGATACTCTTTGATGGAGAGCAGGGTCTGCTTGTAGTCGTTTGAGAGAAAATTCGACATCGCCACATAGTAGAGGGCGTTCTCGACCATCGAGCTGTTAGGGAAGTTCTTCAGGAAGCTGGTGAAGATCGGCGTGGACTGCTTGAAATCCGCATCCTGGAAAAAGGCGAGGCCTTGGAAAAAGGTGTAGCGATCCAGATTCTCCGACTTTGGGAAATCCTTGATCAACCGGGTGTAGAAATTTTTCACTTCCGCCCAGTTCCCGCTTTGGACGAGCACTTCGCCGGCGAGCGTGGCGACCTGCTCGGCATTGTCGGCGTCGGGGTATTTCCGGAGATAATCATCGCAGAGCGTCTTGAGTTTCGCGACGTCCTTGAGCTTGTTATAAATGACGATTTCCGCATAGGCAGCGGGCTTCGCGTCTTCCGAGGACGCGAACTTCGTGCGGATGGTACGGAAACAAACCAGCGCTTCCTCGTTGCGTTCCAAGTAGTAAAGGCAGCGACCACGCCGCATCAACAACGCGGCATCGAGAGCGGGTTTCTCCTCAATAGCCTTCAACGCTTCTTCCGCCAACGCCAAGGCGGGTTTGATATTGCCGAGAAGCTCCGATGCATTCGAACGCTGGTTGAGCGGCTTGTCTTTTTCCGCAGTAACGCGCCTTTCCAGAATTCCCACATCCTTGCGTTGGGATTCCAACGCGGTCTTCTGGATTTCCAGAATCTCACCACGCGAGGGGATCGACCGGTAAATCGCCAGTGCGGAATCATACTGTCTCGCGCCCACCAACTCATCCGCCCGGACGATCACCTGATTGGTGTACCACGCCAGTGCGTCGCGCACTCCGGCTTGGTTGATGAGACGGTCCAGATAGAGAACAAGATCCTCGAGTTTGCCGCTGTCGGCGAGCAGCCCGATCACCTGCACCGCCGCCGTCGTCTGTTGTGGTGAACGGATGTCCGAACCCATCAGGCTTCTGAAAACCACCAGCGCTTCCTCATGTTTGCCCAGGTCGGTGTAAACTTCGCCCAGCCACAAGCCCGCTTCGGAACGGAACTTTGGATCCAACGCCGCGATCTTGAGCGCCTCGACCGCCCGTTCCTTTTTCTCGTCCGTATCCTGCAGGATGCAGGCACGGCCGACTCCGAGATAACAGCGGCTGGCATATTCGCCTTTGGGAAATCTTTTCAAACACTCGGTGAACGCCGCTTCCGCTTCCGCAGGTTTTTCGCCGAGCAGGTAGCCAAGGCCGATGTTGAAATACAACAACTCCAGCGGCGCATCCTTCTTGGGCCCGAGCGCCACCAGCAGTTCCTGGATCTTCGCGACCGCCGTGTCGTACTGTTTCTCCACGAACGCGGCTTCCGCCTCATTGAAAAGCCGGTTCAAAGTCGCCGGTGCCACGGGTGCCGCCGGGGCTGCGGGCGGCTCTTGGGCATCCAAGCGGGCTGCGGGGATGAATCCCAGAAGCGAGAGCGCCAAAAGCGCTGAAATGGGTTGGGTCTTTCGCAGCATACGGTCGGGTTGGAAAAGGGAGAGCCAGCGCAATCCTTGTGTCAAGCCAGTTTGTCCGCCCCAATGAGGGGGAAGCTCCCGTATTTACAGGAATTGCGGAGGAGGCTGAAGGGACGGCGGCGGATCACTGGCGAGGGTTTTTCAGTTGATATTTGGATTTCCGGGACTTCGATACTGAGCGCAGGTTCTCACTCATGTCCACACCGGATTTCAAAGCCAAGCTCCGGGAGGTGCCCCACCTCCCCGGGGTTTACCTCATGAAGGATCGTCTTGGCTCGATCATCTACGTCGGCAAGGCGTTGGACCTGAAGCGCCGCGTTTCCTCCTACTTCATGGCCTCGCAGAAAATGCGCTCTAACGTGAAGACCCGCGCGCTCATCGATTCCATCCACGATTTCGAATTCCACACCGTCCGCAACGAGGAGGAATCACTGCTGCTAGAAGGCAAGCTCATCAAGGACTATCGCCCGCGCTACAATGTCGCCTTCCGCGACGACAAACGCTTCTTCCTCGTGAAAATCCGCCTGGCAGACCCGTGGCCGCGCTTCGCCACCACCCGGATGAAAAAGGACGACGGCTCCCGCTACTTCGGTCCCTTCCCCCACTCCGGCGCGCTCCGCAACACGCTCGAATGGCTCAACCGCAGCCTCGGCCTGCGCGTCTGCCGGCCTGTTAGCCCCGGCGAGGCCGACTACAAACACTGCAACGCCGACATTATCCGCAACTGCTCCGCGCCCTGCATCGGCCGCATTTCCCGCGAGGCGTATTTCGAGCGGATCGAAGAAGCCTGCCGGATTCTCGAAGGAAAAGGCAAACGCGGGACTTTCGACAAACTCCGCGAGGAGATGAACGCCGCCGCCGAAACACTCGATTTCGAAAAAGCCGCCTCACTCCGCGACATCCTCCAGAATCTCGAAAAAACCCTCTCCCCCACCCGCCAGTTCGCCCGCGGCCGTGGGGTCCAGACCACCGTCAAGCCCACCGAAGACCTCGCCGAACTCGGTGAGGAACTTCATCTATCAGGACCGCCGCGCGTCATGGAATGTTTTGATATTTCCAACGTCTCCTCCAACCACATCGTCGCCTCGATGGTCCGCTTCACCGATGGCAAGCCGGACAACCAGAACTACCGCCGCTATCGCATCAAGACCGTCGAGGGCCAGGACGACTTCGCCTCGATGGCCGAAGTCATCCGCCGCCGCTACTCGCGCATCCTGATGGAAAACGGCGCGGCGAATCCCGATGCCGAATTCTCCCAGGAAGATCTCATCGACTCCCAGCGCCGCCTCGCCCGCGAGGGCCGCGCGAAAATCGTCCTGCCCGACCTCGTCATCGTCGATGGTGGCAAAGGCCAGCTCGGCATGGCCGTTAGGGAATTGAAAGCTCTCGGCCTCCACGACCTTCCCGTCGTTGGACTCGCCAAGCAGCACGAGGAAGTCTTTGTCCCCGGCCGCGAGCAATCCATCCGCATCCCGCACGACCGCGGTGCGTTGAAACTCCTCCAGCGCATCCGCGACGAGGCCCACCGCTTCGCCAACGGCTACAACGCCCTGCTTTACCGCCGCCGCATGAAGGAAAGCCTGCTCGACGACTGCCCCGGCATGTCCGCTAACAAAAAACGCCTTCTGTTGGAGAAATTCGGCAGCGTCGCGAGACTCAAGAAAGCCACGGCCGAACAAATCGCCGCCCTCCCCGGCATCTCGAAAAAATCCGCTGAAGTCCTGCTGGAGTTCCTCAGTCGGAATGATTGAGTTCGCCGTCCGGACCGCGAGTGATTTTCATCGATTTCCCCGCACTGGAAAAACCCTTAACCTCCACGGCGCATCCGGCGCCTGGGTTTTCAACCAAGCCAACGCCGCCTCCGGATCCCGCTCCGCCCACCTCTCAACCGGAAGGGACGCCGGGTGAATAGGATCACTTGCCGCCGAGTAGGGAAGTTGGGCCGCCCAACGCACGGTTCCCGCCGGATCCACATGGCTCAGTGACTGAAGCAAATCAGTGAGGCCGCTGTAGTTTCTTCCGGGATCGTGGGCGTGTCGCGTAACCCACTCCCGAGCGGTGTCGAGGTCGCCATAGCCCAAGCGCTTGGCCGTCACCGACCACGCCGCCGGACGCAACTCCGGATTGATAGATTCATAGATCGCCGCCGGTGTTTCGTCCTCGCCGGACAGGGTCGCGAGATCGAAATAATCCTCCATGCACACCTTCGCAGTGCCTTCGCCGGCAGGCAGCTTGAGCATGGCGGACTCAAGTTGCTTGAGGTCGCCATTCGCATTCCGGCTGATGGCGAGCGCGGCGGCGGCTGACTCCAGCGATGACTTGCCGGGTTTCCAAGCCCAGGCGAGCGCGGCATCGGCATCCGTTTCGAGCCAGCCGGTCATGACGTTGCGCGCGTCGACCGGAGTCTTGGACACGGCATCCGGTCCGAAAAACTTGAGGCAGCCTTCGGGATCCAGCCGTCCCCATTGTTGCCAAAGGCTTTTCCACACCTCGGGTCCCTGCCAGTTTCCCTGATGCTGAATGCTGCCGAGAATGTCAGCCGCCTCATGGATCTCTTCCCGGGTGAGCACCGTGATCAAGCCACACAGCATCGCTTCCTGATTGCCGTAATCATCGGCCCAAGCGCCGTTGGCCAGGAGTTCCAGCCGCTGTTCGGAAGTGAGCCTCGCGGCGTTCCCGGCGGAATACTCGCGGGAGCATGAAGCATATTTCCCAAGAGCACGGACGGCGGTGACGGGATCCCGCGAACCACGCGGCTGCCGCGGCCGGGCATTCGAAGCCGGCCGGCCGATTTCAGCGGCAACCGATGCAGGAGAGGTTTCCCGCTGGCTCCATTGCCCGGCCAGATAGGCCGCGGCTCCGGCGCAGACGGTCAGGACAAGAGCGGTCGACAGCTTCATGAGTGGGGCGAAGTCGGAAAATCAATCGTTGCCCGGCAGTTCCGGCGGCTCATTCCCGGCAGCAGGATCTAACATCCGGGAAATCCACGGGGTCTTCACGGACTGTTTGTTGAGCCATTCATTCGCGGCGTCCCGGTCCCGCTCGCGCCAGAGGGCGAAGGCAACCTCGGCCGGATAGAATGCACGCCCGTCCGGTCCGCCCGTGTGGGCCGGCAGGTCGGACGCCCATTTCAGGGTTCCGGCCGGATCCTTCTCGGATAACCTCACAATCAGGTTTGCCGCCCCCTGTGAATCGCTTCCCGGATCGCTGCCATGTTTCGCATACCAAGAGGCGGCCTCGTCCAGATTGCCCTGGCTCAAGCGCTCGATGGTTTCCGTCCAAGCAGCCTCGCGCAGCTTCGCGTCCATCCGTTCGTAGAGCGCCGCTGGTTTCTCACCGTTGGAATTCGCCAGATCGAAATAGTCGTTGAAACAAGCCTTCATCGTCATGTCGTCACCGGACATCGAAAGAATGGCGGCCTCCATTTGTTTGAGATCGCCATTGGCGCTGCTGGTGATGGCGAATGCCGAGCCCATCGCTTCCCGCATGTTGTCCTTGGGCTGCTTCGCCCAGTCCATCGCCTTTTCCGGGTGAACTTCCAGCCATCCCGCCATCAGGCAGCGGTAGTCATTGTAGGTGTTAAGTCCATTGAGACCGTTCCAGCCGGGATAACGCTCGCCGGTTTTCGAAAGCGCGAGGCAGGCTTCAGGATTCACCCGGCCCCACTGGGTCCACAGCGCGTTCCAGACTTCCTGGGACCAGGCGTTTCCCTTGCGCTGGGCATCCAGCAGGGATCTCGTGGACTCCACCAACTCGTCCTGGGTCATCGCGGAAATGAGTCCGCAGAGGATGTCCGCCTGTTTCTCCGGATCGGCCAACAGCGCGGCCTTCTTCAGCATGGCGATCCTTTCCTCGGGCGTGAGCTGGGCCGCCTTTTCGACAGTGAGCACATCGGGACCGATCCTGGGTTTCGCCTTCGGCCAGGCATTCGCGGCGGTGCTTGCAACGGATTGGGAGGAAACGGTGCGCGTGTTCGGTTCCGTGATTTCCTTGCCGACCTGCCCGCCGGATTTCCCCCTCCCCATCATGAATGCGGCGAGACCGATCAGGGCGATGAAAAGGACGGCTAACGGGGTTTTCATAAAAGGAATTGGATAAACTCCAGGGTCAACGACCCCAAGAATCCTTTTCCTAACGACCTCTCGTAGCCGCATCAATCACAAAGATTCCAACACCGCCCTGGGGGGCTACCCATGGGGATGTTTTGCGATATCAGACGATGGAATTCGCTGCGGATCACCACCGCTGACAGCGGTTCGCGCTGGTTTAGTTCCTCCGGCGCAGAAACACGACGCCGATCAGACCACTGAAAGTTACCAGAAGTGTCGAGGGTTCCGGAACCGGTGTCGCGGTGCCGAAGACCGATAGTTCACGAATGACGGTGCCGTGATCCGGGATTCCAGTCGTTGGATAGGGGTCGACGAACACAAAACGGATTCCAGTGACGTTGGTGGCAATGGGTCCGGCGGTGTCGGTGATGGTGGTCAGTGTCGAAAAGGTGTTGTTGCCCGAGAAGGTGGAATATCCGAAGTGGCCCGATATCCCGGTCGGCCCGGTGATGACCTCAGGATTCGCATAGGGGACATAGGTGCCGCTGAAGCCGGTCTCGAGTGAGAGCTGGAATTGCTGGGAGCCGAAGTAGGCACCGTCCGAGGCGGTGTTGCCCCAGCCCGAAAGCGAGGCGATGCTTGTGATGTCGTAGCCGGCGGTCAGTTGGAAGGTGATGGTGGCGGGCATCTTACCGGAGTTCTGATAATACCAGGTGAGTCCTGCTCCAGACACGTTCGCGGCTCCATCATTGAGGCCGAGGACGCTGAATCCATGCGGGGTCGAGGCGTTGACGGAAGCCAGCGACGGCGCTCCAACGGTTACCAGGCTGCTGGTGATCCCGCTGTCGAAAAAATTGCTCGCGCCATTGGTCTGGTTGGTCGAGGTGAGGGCCGCCGTGGCGAGGGAGTGGGCGCCTAACGAGGCCACAAGGACAACAAGGTATGTTTTGTTTTTCATTTTTGGTTGGGTTGGAGTGAGGGGGAATGATGGGCGACTCTGGCAAAAGCGGATTTTCGTTAGATTCATGTGATTATGGCTGGGCCGCCATCGGACGCAGGAACAAGCGCGTCGTCGGCTGGTTAGGCGTGGCCATGACGGATGCGGTCGTGCCTGAAACGCTGGCGGCGCAGGTAACGTGAAGCCCACCGGAAGGTCCAGCCGCGCCATCTGCCGAATACCACTCAGCCAGATCCGTGGACCACTGATAGGACTTCAGCAAGCCGGAGACCGGCTTCTCGTTCACCGGATGGGTGAAGCTCACGCTCTTCCCGTTGGTATCATCGGTGAGGATGAGCGGGCCGGAAATCCACGAGCCGGAGTCCGGCTTGCCTGGATCGGTGCCGAACCACGCTTCCAATCCATTGGAAATTCCATCGCCGTCCGGGTCGCTGGAAAATCCGCGATCCGCCACAGCGATGCCGAATGCCGGGTCCGCGATCCAGTCACTGTAACTCAGCGCATTCAAACCCAACGCCTCAAGCGCGTTGAACCAGGCGGCCGCCATCAAGTCATAGCCAGGGTTGTTAGGGTGATTGATGCCGTTGGAAAACAGCGACTGGTTGATGGTGGTGTTGTTAGCGGGATTGGTGAGGAAATTCGCATACTGGTCCACCAGCGTCACCTTTTTGCCCATCGCTTGGTATTTCGGCACCAGGGTATCGCGAATCCAGTCATTGTAGTCGGTGGTGGTCTGATCGTAGCTGTAGCGCGGGATGATCCTCGCCACAAGCAGCTGCAGGTCCGGCTTGGTGCTGACGATGGTCTGCACGAGGGTGTCCAATCCGGTGCGGTCGGCCGAATTCGTGCCGATGTGAAGCAGGATGACGTCCGGATTGTCCGTTGCGAGCCAGTTCAGGATGTTCGCGTTGAGGAAGCTGGCGGTTTGCCCGCCGTAGCCGTTGTGGGCATTTTGTCCAAGGGTCGCCAGATCCGCAGGCGGCGTCGTTCCGGCGACGTGGGAGGACAACTCAAGGGACTGGCCCACAAACACGAAGTGGTAGTCCGCAGCATGCAGCCGGTTGTAAAGTCCGCTGCGGTAGCCATACCAGTGGGGTTCATTCCAGGAGGGATTGTCGGTATAGCCGGCCGTGATGGAATCCCCCATCGGCATGATGCGCAGCCTCACCTTTCCGGTCGTGAATCGCCACGTGGTGTCATCCGCGATCCCCGCGAACGCGTTGGAGAAGAAGTCCGTCACCGCTCCCGCATCGATGCGCACCGCATAGCGGGTGAAGGAGGAAAGCCGGGACGAGGGGGTGATCGTCAATTTTTTGCCGGAGAACGAAATGCGGGAATCAGCCACCGGAATCGCCGTTTCCTGGGCAGTGTCCAGATTCCGGAGATGGAGCGAGCCGGTCCCGGCCACGATGTTTTTGTCAAAGGTGGCCACCAATGCGGAGTCGGGTGTCACACCCGTCGCCTGGGTCGCCGGAACAAGCGAGACCAGAACCGGCGGCTGTCCGTCGTTCACGGAAGCGGCGGAAGCGTGGCCGAACACATCGAGCTCGCGCCAGACGAAGGCTCCTGCATTGACGCCGCCATTGACCTGGCTGGCAGTGATACGGATGGCTTCGATCCCACTCGCCAGCGTACCGCTGGCTCCGCTCATCACCATCTTGGTGGAACCTACCGTGGTGAGCGGCTGATAGTTTACCGTCATGAGCGAGGTGTAGCTGCCGTTCACCGGTTTCACTTCGAGCGTCCAAGCCTGGTTTCCAAAAGCGACATTGGCCCACGAGGCGATCGATTGGAGCGAGAAAATGTCATAGCCGGTCCCGTTCGTCCCCGCGCCCAGTTGATACACGGCGGTGGCGCCGACGGTGGTCCAAGCACCGTCCACGGTGTTTCCGGCATCGACGAAAGACAACCCGCCTGAACCGTCGGTGAGCTTGGAAGGATGGGCGCCGTTGGCGGTGTTCCAACCCGTGGTCGTCGCAGTCCGCCCTTGCAGCAGGTCGGCGGGATTCGCGTCGTTCAGATAGGCGGTCTCGCTAACGTCCGTCACCTCCACGGCCGGCGCGGCGGAAGTGAAATTCCAGGTGGTGTCATCGTTGATGCCGGTGAAGGCATTGCCACTCGGATCCACCACCACGCCGGAACCGACACGGACCGCATAATGGGCCGAGGGAGTGACCAGCAGACCTGGCTGGATCACCAGCGTGCGCGCGGAAACGCTCACCCTTGCGTCCGGAAGCGTCAGGACCATCGGCTGGCCGGTCGTGGTGTTCGTAATCGTGATAGTGCCCGTGCCCAGCGCAATCGCCTCATCGAACAAGGCGGCGAGACTCACTCCCGCCGGAGCCAGGCCGGAATTGTTGCGGGGAGTGAGCGAAACCAAGGCGGGCGGAATACTGTCGACCGACGCCGGCGTGCTGGCTCCAACCACATCAATCTCCCGCCAGACGAACGCTCCCGCATTGGTTCCGTTATTGACCTGGCTGGCTGTGAAGCGGATGGCGTCGATGCCCGTGATGCTCAGGTCATTCAACACCACCCGGGTGGAAGAGCCGCCGGAAGTGGTGAAAGGCTGGTAATTGACGGACCCCACGTTGGTGAACGAGGTGCCGCCCGGCAGGCGGACGGAAACCGTCCAGCCCTGATTGCCGAATCCCGCGTTGGGCCAGGAGGCGATCGATTGAATGGACGTGACGTTGTAGCCCAGCCCGTTTGCTCCCGTGCCCAACGTGTAGGTGGCGCTGGCACCGACCGTGGTCCATCCGCCCTCCACTTGGCCACCGGAGTTGTCGTTCGCGCCATTGAGGCCGTCCGTCAGGCGGTTCGGGCTCGCGCCTCCCGCCGTATTCCAACCCGTGATGGAGGGGGTCATGCCGTTGATCAGGTCGGTCGTGATGACGTTGGCCTGATAGGCGGTGCCGCTGGCATTGCTGGCTTCGCTGAAAGTGCCGGTGTAGCCGTTGGAAAAGTTGACGGTCGCACTGGCGGGCAGGGCGGCGAGAACGAGTGAACCCAGCGCGGCAAGCAGGGTCTTGATGGAATGAGGGTTTCTTTTCATCTTGCAGGAAAATCCGTCGGCCGTGTTCCAGAGAGGATCAGGATGCCCATTGAAGTCCTAAAGAGATCGGGCAAACCCGCCCGGCGTTAACGAAAAACTTGAGAAATCGCAGGCAGTCTGAGGAAATACCCCCAAAAACGGAATTTTCGGAAAATTTTTGTTAACGCTGCGGAAAGCCGTCAGATGGTCAGATGCGTTTCACTGTCCCATGGAATCGAATGAAAATGTAGCCGGCGAAGCTGAGTTTGTTTGCGAGATCGCCCGCCATCAGGGCGCTCTGCACGCCTTCATCATTTCCATGATCCCTGGATTGGATGGAGTGGAGGATGTGTTGCAGGAAACCAACATCGTCCTTTGGAACAAGCGTGGGACATTCGAGCCTGGAACGAATTTCCGCGCTTGGGCGTTTTCCATCGCACGTTACAAGGCGATGAACCATCGCCAGAAGCGGGCCAGACAGGGAATGGAGGTGCTTTCCGACGACCTGTTGGAACTTCTCTCCTCTGAATTCGAGGAGCGGGCGGATCAGGTCGATGATCGGGTCCGCGCCCTTGAGAAATGCCTGCGCCGCCTGAACACGCCGGAAATGGATCTGATCGAGCAACGCTATTACTCCGGAACGACGATGGACCATTTGGCAGAGCGCTCCAACCGATCCCTCGATTCCCTGCGGGTCACCCTATTCCGGATCCGCGCGGCGTTGCGGAAATGCATCAACGCGGAACTCGCCCTAACGGGACTAAACTCATGAACCGCCGCGAATTGGAATCCCAGCTCCAGGATCTGTTTGATGGTTCCCTGCTCCAGGGAGAATCCTCGGACCTCCAGCAAAAGCTCCGGACCGATCCGGAGGCGAGGGAAAGATACATGGATTATCTTTTCCTGGATCACGCCATGCGCTTCCGGTCCAAAGGAGCGGACACGCTCGGGATGGCGCCACGCCGGGCGAAGCCACCGGGAACATCACGAAGTCCGGCGAAGTGGATGATGGCGGCTGCCGCCGTGGTCGTATTCGCCGGCGGCATCGCGATCTGGAAAAGCCAACGGAGCTCCTTTCTTCAATTTTCAACCAGTCCCGGGACCAATGTCAGCCTGAGCGATGAGTTCACTTCAAAGGAACAGAGTTTCAGCGGATCGACCATGAAGCCGGGCTCACGCCTTGAGATCGGCGAGGGCACCATCGAGGTTCATCTGGATAGCGGCGTGCGCGGAATCGTTAGAGGACCGGCCAGCATCGTGTTGTTCCGCCGCGACGTTCTGGAACTCAAGAAGGGCACCGCCTGGTTTGATCTGGAGAATACAAAAATCGATTTCAAGGTGAGGACTCCCGACCTGATCATCGCTGGCAAAGGGGGGGAATTCGGCTTGGTTTGCGATTCGTCATTTCCCTCCGAGATCCATGTTCTCAAAGGAACCGTCCAAGCCACGAACCGCCATGGCCGGAAGGAGGAAAAGTCGTTGGCAGCCGGGCAGGCCCGGGTTGCCGGCGATGACGGCGAATGGCAGGATATCCCTGTACGACAGAATCGGTTCCTGACCAGTCTGCCTGCCGTCGAGCGCGGAACCAACCTGGTCATCCATAAGGAATTCAACCCGAACCCGAGCGCCTACGCTGAGGAAGTGCGCGGAGATGATCTTCTAGCAGGAATCATCCCCGAAGTTTCCGGATGGAAAACGGAGAACCAAGCCAGCCCCTCTGAACTCACCGATGGAATCCATGGCAGCCGATTCATGCAGAACCCGCGCGATTGGGTCTACGGCGCCTGGACCACCGTGGGGGCTACCGCGGAATACACACTGGGAAAGGGCGCGAATGGGACCGGCTATGACATCAACGTGGTTAGATCGATCGCGGACTGGGAGAATGTAGGCTTTGGCAACCAGGCTTGGACACTGGAAATCAAGCCGGTCGGAGGGGATTGGATCTCCGTCGCCTCCGTCGCCTATGAGCCGCTCAAACCCGAACTTACCAAATGCGGCGCGACCAAGGTGACACTGGAAGGGAAGGACGGAACCGTCGCCCGCGGGGTCGAGGCGCTCAAGATCACTGCCGGCCGGATCACCGGTTCGGTGGAGCATGTGTTCGTCTGGCGCGAACTGGATGTGTTCGGCAAAAGCAGCGACCCGAAGCGTTCTCCGGTAATCCCGCTCAAGTAGCGGATTCGCTAACAAAATTGCCGCTCGCGGGACGGATGGATCATTCCTTCTCCGATAGATCTCCGCCGTCGTCGGGCGGCAGGATTTCGTCGGTGAGGCGCTTCACGCCGCTTTCGGCGAGGTCGCTCTGCGGATGAACACTGCGCGCCTTGAGATACCAGGACAGCGCGGAACCGGTTTGTTTGGGCGTGCGGCTTTCAAACTGTTTTGCCTTGTCGAGAGCGAGGGTGAAATCGGCGACCTTCGGAGCTAACAACTCCAGCTCGCGGCCGAGTTTCGGATCGTCCGGAAAATCCTCACGCAACTTGGCGAGTTGTTCCCAGGCGGCGTAGTTCTGGCCGACCTTGCTGAATTCCGAAGCCTTGCCGAGAGCGGTTTCGATCTTCGTGAGGTTCGTCATGATTTGTTTGAACGCATCCTCGCGCGTCGCATCTCCCTGGATCGCCGGTGCGATCTCATACTGGCGGCGGGCCACTTCGCGAAAATTCCCCTCGCTGAGCAGGCGGTCGAAATCATTCCTGATGGAAACGAGGCCGCCACTGTTGCTGACCAACGTGCGGAATTCCTTGAGCTTCGGATTGGTCGGCCAGATCTCGGCCGCGGCCTTGATTTTTTCGGCGGCCTTGTCGCCCTCCTTGGCTAACAGGTGCGCCTTGGCTTCCTCGATCGCGAGGTCGGAGGCGAGCGTGTAGGCGGCGATGGCGCTATCGACCTTGGACGACGGGAAGTCCTTGGCCCTGGTTTTCAACTGTGCGGCCAGCTCCATGGTGCGGGTGTAGTCATGGGCCTGGAGCGCGCCGTAGAGTTCATTCAAATCGCGGAAATATTCGGCAATCTGGCGCTTTTTCTCCAACGACAGCGTCGCGACCGGCGCGAGGTACTCTCCGAGCGCGTAGGCTTCCATCAGCCGCTGCGAAGCGGAGTGAAGGTCACCGCGCGAAAGCATGAGATTGAACGCCTCGATGTATTTCGAAGTCTCGCGGATGGCTTCGTTAGAGAGTGAATCGAGCGATGACACCGTCGGACTGACACCGACGGATTCGGAAAACAACTTGGAGACATCCGAGTTCTTGTCCACGCGCAGGGTGGAGTCGCCGTCTTTCCAGATCTGGTTGTAAAATCTAGCAGCCATCAGCACGTGCTCGTAGCGCCGCTGCATGAACCACTGAATCATGGTGACTTGGTATTGCGCCTTGGTGCGGACGGTCAGTCCTTCGGTGCGGACGATGTTGGCCTTCTTCAGAGCTTCGATCTCCGCAATGCGGCGGAGGGTGTTCACATATTTCAGCGAGTTCACCCCGGCACCGGGATTCACCGCGGGCTGGGGCGCCTTCTTTTTTTCACCCGCTTTTTGAGATTCACCAAGTTCCTTGTCGCGCTCGTGACGTGCCTTCCAGTCGCCTTCGGAGATGATCTCGTTTTTCTCCTCCTCGATGGTCTTGTTGAGCTTGCTGAGCCCGTTCACGTCCTTCTTGGCGAGCATGGCCATGTAGATGGACTCGGCGAGGGAGCCGCAGAGATTCGCATCGCCCGGATAGGTCGCGGCGGTCGGCAACAGCTTGAAAGCGGAATACAAATCCGGCCCGCCGGTTTTGAAGGGGGAAATCGTCGCCAGGATTTCGGTGATGGTTTCGCGGTATTTCGCGGCATCCTCGTCGCTCTCCGGCGGCTGGCTGAGGTATTTCTCGAAGCGCGCCTTGAGCAACCGGTTGTCACCTAACGGAATCGTAACCCCGCCGATGGTGATGGTCTCCGCGGAAGGATCGAGCAACGGGATCTCCTGGCCTAAAGGACCGGCGGCGGGTTGCTTTTTCGGCTGGCCGGGAGCTGTGTCCGTGGGAGTCGCCGCCGGAGCGGGCTGCCCGGCGGGAGGCGGCGTGTAAACCTGGCCATGGGCCAGACCCGCGAAGCAGAGAGGAAGCAAATACCGGGCTTTCATGGGGCGATGGGGAATTTCGTTAGAGACGGTTCACGCCGGTGGCGACGGGGATGCCGCCTTGCCGGAACTTCACGCGGAAGGCGTATTTCTGCTTCGCGTCGATGTTGAGCTTGTTGAATTCCTGCGGGATCTCGATGCCGACGAATTCATCGCCGCCCGGGGTGTCGATCTTCACGCTGACGAGCTGGCCGCGGCCGGTGGTCCACTGGAGTTTCTCGTCGATCTGACCTTCGATGACGTACTCGTTGCCGCGCAGGCTGTTGCCGTTTTCGAGCAGTTCCTCGACGCTGAGTTTCGCCACATCGCCGAAGCCGGCGGACTTTTTCCCGATCAGGGATTTCCCGGCGATGATCGCCACGCCGATGGCGACGATGGCCCCGATGAGGATGCCGGGGTGGAGTTTCGAACTAGCGCGTCGTGCCATGTTTCAGAAGGGTTTGAGAGGTGAAGCTATCGTCGGTGTTGGCTGAAATCGAGGCGGAAAATCGGGTCAATCCCACTGCGGCCGGCGGACACCCGCCCAAGCAGCGATCAAGGCCACCGCAATGTGCGCACCGAGGGCGTAGAGGCAGGCATTCTGCGCGGACAGGCTGGTGTCGATGACCGACTTCACGGCGTCGTGGACCTGCGTTTGCAAGGCCTCTACGGATCCCGACCAAGCCCAGTAAGCGGAAATGAACGGGCGGGTGAACACCTCGATATTTTCCGGCAGCGCGAGCACCGCGCCCGACAACGGGAGCTGGAATCCGACGAGGTAAATCGACAGCAGCGACGCCTGTTCGGCGGTGCGCATGAGTGAGGAAATTGCGAGACAGATCGCCGTCATCGCCGCGTTGATGAGCAGCAGGAAGCCGGCGTGCTCGATGAAATTTCCGCGGAAGGTTCCCAACGCATTCACGAAAAACGCCATCCACAAAGACTGCCCGATGACCAGACACGCGAGGAACGCGATCTTCGACGCGAGGTAGGCCGAGGGCCGCAACCCGCCGAATTTCTCCTTCTCGTAGATCGGGCGTTCACCGGCGATCTCGCGCGCGGAATTGTTAGATCCCATCAGCGACAGCAGCACCACCTGGAACATGATGATGCCGGACACCGCGGAGCCGACCTTGGCTTGGTCCGCCATCACGCTCTGCTGCTCGCGGATCTCGGCCTCGATGTTGCTTTGCCGGGTGTCAGAGAACCGGCGGATGTTGCCGGATGCCTTGTTGCTGAAAATCGTCACCAGCAGCGGGAAGATGATGATGATCGCGAGCTGCAGGAACACCTGGCCCCGGTCGCGAAAAAAGATCCGCCAACGGCGGGAGAGCAGGGTCGCGAATTGGCTGAAAAATCCCGGCAATCTAACTGGTTCGGGCGATTTCTCCGCGCCCTCGCTTTTTTCCGGCTCGGCCGGCAGATGGAGGCTGCCGCTGGAAATGAGCAGGTCCCGGCTCTTGTCCATCATCTTCTGATAGGACTCACGGTGCTTCTGCCACGAGGCGTGCCACCGCTCGCACGGCTGGGTGGTGAGCCGTGGGTAAACCTCCTCGGTGTCGCCGACGGAAAAATAATGCGTCAGTTTCTCCGGCGGACCGTGGAATGCCACCCGGCCTTCGTGCAGGACGAGGATCGAGTCATAAAGTTCGAGATGCGCCAGCGAGTGCGTCACCGACATGACGATGCGTCCGTCCTTGCGTGATAGATCGTGGAGCAAACGGACGATTTCCCGCTCTGACCTCGGGTCGAGACCTGATGTGACCTCGTCGCAAAGCAGGATTTTCGGATCGGAAACCAGCTCCATCGCCAGCCCGAGCCGCCGCTTCTGCCCGCCTGATAGAACCTTCACCTGGCGGTCGCTGATCGGGCTTAATCCCGTTTCCTCCAGCACGCTGTCGATGCGGTGATCCAGTGCCGCCGTGTCCCGGCTGCGGACGCGGAGGCGGGTCGCGGCTTCCACCGATTCGTCCACCGTCAGTGGGTCGTATGCGATGGAAAACTGCGGCACGTAACCGATCTCCGACGGCGAGAAATCCCCTTCTTTCGACAGATCCCGAGAGTCCCAGAAGAGCGCCCCGCCGGACTCCGGATTCAGCCCGGCGATGGTTTTCAGCAAGGTCGTTTTTCCGCAACCGGATGGCCCGACGATTGCCATGAAATGCCCTTTGGGGACCCGGATGGAAACGCGATCCACCAGCGGGATGTCTTCTCCGTCTTTGCGGATGGTGAAACTGACTTCTTTAAGCTCTAGCACGAAATGAATGGGGCTGAAGGATAGCTAACGACGCGAAGCGGGACTCTTTATCGCTATCGGACAAATAAACGCCGCGGTTAGTCGATGGGCACGATCCGCAGCGTGCCGCCCGCTTTCCTCTGAAGCGAGGAGGCCAGTGTCGGTGCCATGTTTCCCGGCTCCGCCATGGGAGCTGCCGACGGGTCATTTTCCAACGCGTTCCGCAACGCGCCTTCCACGAGTTGGCCGCAATGGATCTTCATCGGCGGCAAGGGCCCGAGGTCGCCGGTGAGTTCCTGGGCGGTGAGATGTTTCGCTTCGTCGGCGGTTTTTCCGCGCAGAAGTTCGGTGGCCATCGAGGCCACGGCGATCGCGGTTTGGCAGCCGAATGCCTGGAACGAAGCCCGGTCGATCACGCGTTTGCCGTCCTTTTCGGTGAATTTCAGCCACATCCGCAGCATGTCGCCGCACTCCGGGGAGCCGACGGTGCCGACGGCATCGGCGTTCTCCAGCTCACCCTGGTTGAGCGGGTTCGCGAGCGCCTCTTTCACTTTTGATTCGAATGAACTCATGGTTGATAAGCCCGATCTTCGGCGAGGAACCGCCGATTACGAGTCAAAATCCCCACGCCAAAAATCGCACCCTGCCGTCATTTCACGGTGAACTGCCGGCCACGCCCGGTTTCCCACGCGCTCTTCACACTGGAATAAAGCGCGGTCAGGTTCGCCTCGGAGAGCACCCGGTATTCGATGGACTTCGCATGGGTGGTGTCCGGATATTTTTTCATGACCATGTCCTGCAAGTCGGCTCCGACGCGACTTGCGGCCTTGTCGATCAGCTCACGGCCACGATCCGCGAGACCAGAAATGGTGTTGCCCGGAGCGGCATCGGTCACTGGTGTGATGAAATAAAATCGCGCCAACGCCTGACCCACCGTATCGACCGTCACTTCATCGACGATCACCGCCCCGTCTAGCAGATACTTGTGGCGGCTCACCGCGGTGATCCGGTCCAGAGCTACCATATAATTTCCGCCGCCGACCGAAGCCTGCCAAAAGCGTTGCGGCCCCGGAGAGTCGCCGGTTTTCTTCGGATCCGCAGTGGTCGTCTCCGCGTCGGGATCCGCCGCTTCGTTCTGAGCCCGCGCCGGAACCGAGAATGCGAGAAGCCCGGCGAGCACCATCAAGAGGGGTTTTTTGAACATGCGTGAAAGGTGGCACCATCTTTCGCGTTTGGCCAGCGGCGAGCGCAGGGCATCGATATTCAGGCAGTTTTCCTTCACCATCCTTCGCGGTTTTCCCGTTTCACGAACCGGGCGGCCTCCGGGCAGTTCGGTGATTTCATCCCCGGTCCGTCCCATTCCATCCGCACGCCCTCGCCGACGCGCAGGGCGATGCAGCCGAGGAGGATGATTTCCGTTAGGTAGGCGGAGATGTCGAAATTCGAATACGCGGGCGTGCCGTTTTTCATCATGTCGAACCATTCCTGGTTGTGCCCCGGCGAGCGGGGAATCGTGATCGGCACCGCTTTGACGGCTTCGTGGTCGTCGCCCTTCGTGAAGGCTTTCTCGCCTTCGAGTTGGATCAGGAATTGCGAGCCGTAGTCATCGGGGGAAAAGGTCGTGCCCTTGTCGCCGATGACGAGGCAACCGCTCTCCGGCATTTTTCCCGAGTAGGCGACCACGTCCTTCACCAGATTCGGATAGGGCCGCATCGGTTTGAAATCGGCGTTCGGCGAGCCATCATACCACCAGAATTTCAGCGGCGGCAACCCTTCGCGTTCGGGAAACTCGAAGCGGATGCGGGAGGTGAGCGGATAGGTTTCGCTGTAGATCCGCGAGGCCATCTCGCATTCCACCACGGAGGGATAACCGAGCTTCAAAGCGCGGAACGGCATGTTCACCGTGTGGCAGGCCATGTCGCCTAACGCCCCGGTGCCGAAGTCATTCCAGCCGCGCCATTTGAAATCATGATAGACACC
Organism: Verrucomicrobiota bacterium; assembly: GCA_040386755.1. Lineage (GTDB taxonomy): Bacteria > Verrucomicrobiota > Verrucomicrobiia > Verrucomicrobiales > Akkermansiaceae > Luteolibacter. The sequence continues at coordinate 49,923 of JAZKEY010000007.1, forward strand.
TTCCAGATAGGGACGCATCGGCGCGGGTCCGAGCCAGAGATTCCAATCCAGATGATCCGGCACCGGGCTCGAACCCGCCGGACGATCCAGACCTTGCGGCCAGATCGGGCGGTTGCTCCAGACATGGAGTTCCCGTGGAGCGCCGATGACCCCCGCCTGGATCACTTCCACCGCACGTCGCAAACCCGCACCCGCGCTTCCTTGGTTTCCCATTTGCGTGGCCAGCTTTTTCTCTGCTGCCACACGACGGAGTTCGCGGGCCTCGAAGACCGTCTGCGTGAGGGGCTTCTGGCAATAGACGTGCTTGCCCATTTCCATCGCCATCATCGCTGCCATGCCGTGCATGTGATCGGGTCCGGAAATCGTCACCGCATCAATGGAAGAGCCCATTTCATTCAACATCTTGCGGTAGTCGGCGAATTTCTTCGCCTCGGGAAATTTCTCCGCTTTCTTCCCGAGAAAGCGCGAATCGACATCGCAAAGACCGACGATGGTGCCCCCACACGCGGCCGCCTCATCCACATCGCTGCTGCCCTTTCCCCCGACGCCGATGCAGGCGACGTTGATGCGGCTGTTCAGGTTCTGTCCCCGCACGATGGCGGGAAATCCAAGGGCGAGACCACCGGCGCCGAGGCCAGTGCGGACGAGAAACTTGCGACGGGATTCGGAGTGCATGGGTTCGGCTCGATACCGACGTTTCCAGCAATACCTTTCGGAATGTGATCGCGGTTCAAACCGAAGGGCATGACCGACTGCGGGGATCCATTTCCCTAGGATTTCAAGAGTTCGAATTTCAATGCGAACTTCGCCAGATATTTTTTCAACCGATCCGCGTCATTGGTCACACTCCGCTTCCCCCTCGAAATCGCGAAGATCTCGCGGCCCGCATCTGATAGCGTCCTTGCCCGTTGGCAAACCGCGACGACATAGGAGAGCTGCACACGGTCAAACGGATCGAGCCCGCCTAACATATCCTGACTGAGAATGGCGTCGAGATCCGCGTTCTCCGTTTGCGCGGCAGCTCCCGGGCGATGCCAGTTCTCCCGTAACCGCTGGATTTCCTCCTCCACTTCCTCCACCCGGATCCGCCCGCGCGGGGCAAGCGTCGCCATTCTAACTACCGCCGCGTTCAGATCGCGGAAATTCCCGCTCCAGCGGGTGTCCGGCGCTTCGGCGAATTTCAAAAACGCCTGCTTTGCCTCCTTGTTGAAACTGATTTCACGGCCATGCACTTGCCGGTGGCGGTCGAGTTCGTATTCCAGATTCGGCGCGATGTCCTCCCGCCGCTGCGACAGCGCCGGCAGCGCGAATGTCCACAAATGGATCCGCGCTAACAAATCCTCGCGGAACCGTCCGTTCGCCACCGACTCGCGCAAGTCCCGGTTTGTGCCGGCGATCAGTTGGAAATCGCTCTTCACCGGTTTGTCGGACCCCACCGGCAGGAACGTCTTGTCCTCCAGCGCCCGCAGCAACATCGCCTGCTCGTCCGGCCCCATCTCGCCGATTTCATCGAGAAACAACAGTCCGCCATCCGCCTCGCGCAACAACCCCGGCCGGTCCTTCTGCGCCCCGGTGAACGATCCCCGCGTGTGCCCGAACAACGCCGACGCCGCGGTATCGCCTGATAGAGTAGCGCAGTTCACCTCAACGAAATTCCCGCGCAGCCCGCCGCGTTGTTTGCGCAGCTCGAAGATGCGCCGCGCGAGATGGGATTTCCCAGCGCCGGTCGGACCTGTTAGAAGCATCGATGCCTGCGACCGCAGCGCTACCTGCTCAATGCGGTCGATCAGCCGGTTGAAGCCCGCATTGCGCGTCGCGATGCCGCTTTTCAAGAAGTCCGTCACCTCCACCTGCTCCTTCTGGAAGCGGGTGCTGAGTTGGTCGTATTTCGACAAATCCAGATCGATCACTGAATACCCCGCCTTCGGAGCATTCCGCGATGGTTTCGACGGCGGCGGCGATGTCTGGATCAGTTTCCCAGGCAGCGTCCCCGCCTCGTTCAGCAGGAACAGCGAAATCTGCGCGATGTGCGTCCCGGTCGTGATGTGGATGAAATATTCCTCCTTCTCGCAATCGAACGGATACCCTCGCGCCCAGTCGTGCAGCGCCGCATAAACCGTCTCCAGGTCCCACGGATCCGCTCCGTAGCTCACCTCGTGCAACCGCGCTTCCGTTTCCGGCGATATCTGCCGGACATCGTCGAGCACTTGCCGGGAGATCTTCGAAAAACTCGGCTCGGCCAGCAGTTCCAGCCGGTCCCACAGCAGATCCTCATGCTGAAACAGCGAAACTGTCGGCCGCCAGAAATCCCAGCGCCCCACATCCGTGCCGCTGTCGAGTTTCGTTCCCAGCAGGCCGATCACAACTCGCTTCATCGCTATAAGACTAGCGAGCTTTCTAGAAACTAGGCAATTCGAAACTCCCATCAACTCACCGTGAGAATTTTTCTGAGATTTTAAACATTAAACAGCAGCGTGTTATGAATCCCCGACGAGTCCGAAAAACTCTTGGCCCGCTCCGTGCCAATACAGAGTCCGTCCACACAATCAACCGGACACTCCACCGTGGCAAACCGCTCGCTCTTCCAATCCCTTCGTGGCGCATTGATCCCTCAAACCACCGCGACCAATGACGCCGCCGCACCCGCCTACGCCCTCGGCCCGAAAGCCGCGCTGGCCCAGCTCGCCGCCACCGGCTGCCTGAGCCGGACGTTCTCCGCCACTGCCGAAACCCAGCTTGATCGTGTGCTCGAACTCGCCCTGCAAGTGGACACCGATTTCCTCGCCCAAACCGCGATCTACGCCCGCCAGCGCGGCTTCATGAAAGACATGCCCGCCCTGCTCTGCGCCGTCCTCGCCACCCGCGACATCGACCGCCTCATCGAGGTTTTCCCGCAGGTCATCGACAATGGAAAAATGCTCCGCAACTTCGTCCAGATTCTCCGCTCCGGCGTCACCGGTCGCAAGTCGCTCGGTTCCGCGCCAAAGCGCCTTGTCCGCCAATGGCTCGAACGCGCCACCGAACGCCAGCTCGTCCAGGCGACCATCGGCAACGATCCATCTCTCGCCGATGTCGTGAAAATGGTCCACCCGCGGCCCGCCGATGCCACCCGCCAGGCCTTCTACGCCTGGCTCATCGGAAAGCCGTGGGACGCCGCCGCCTTGCCGGAACCTCTCCGCGTCTTCGAGGCTTGGAAAATTTCCCGCGAGGGAGAAGTTCCCGATGTCCCGTTTCAAATGCTAACCGCTCAGGATCTGGGAGAAAAGGAATGGTCCGCCATTGCCTCTAATGCTTCATGGCAAACCACCCGGATGAACCTCAACACCTTCGCCCGTCACGGCGTGTTCCGTGACGCCGCGCTGGTGAAACGGCTCGCCGCACGCCTCGCCGATCCCGATCAAGTCCGGCGCGCCCGGGTGTTCCCCTATCAGCTCCTCGTCGCCTTCATGAATGCAGGCAAGGAAGTGCCGGTGGAACTCCAGAACGCCCTCCAGGACGCGATGGAAACCGCCATCGGCAACGTCCCGGCGATCACCGGAAAAGTCGTCATCTGCCCCGATGTCTCCGGCTCCATGCAATCGCCCGTCACCGGTTTCCGCCAGGGAGCCAGCTCGAAGGTCCGTTGCATCGATGTCGCCGCACTCGTCGCCGCCGCATTTCTCCGGAAAAACCGCGACGCCCGCGTGCTGCCATTCGAAGTCAACGTCGTCGATATCAAGCTCAACCCCCGCGACTCCGTCATGACCAACGCCACCGCCCTCGCCAAGATCGGTGGCGGCGGAACCAACTGCTCCGCCCCGCTCGCCCGGCTCAATCAGGAAAAATTGACCCCCGACCTGGTGGTCTTCGTTTCCGACAACGAGTCCTGGGCCGATCCTCGGGCGAACCGCGGAACCGCCATGATGGTCGAGTGGGAAAAGCTCAAGAACCGCAACCCGAAGGCCCGCCTCGTCTGCATCGACATCACCCCTAACACCACCACGCAAGCTCCCGACCGCAAGGACATCCTCAACGTCGGCGGCTTCAGCGATACCGTCTTCGACCTCATCGCCAGCTTCGCTGCGGGATCTGATGGAACCGACCACTGGATCAAACAAATCGAACTCCAACCTCTCGCGAAACACATGAAGACCGCCTGAAGAATCCGCCAGCACGGCGGATGCCTGTGAAACTACATCGTTACCAACCGAACCAAAAATGTTTCACTCCCACTCGCCGCCGTGCTGGCCTCCATCTTGCAAAGAGTCCATGGATCGAGCAGCTATCTGGGAAATCCAAAAACTCTTGCCGCGGTCTTTCAATCACTACCAAATAAATCAATATGAACTACATCACGACTCAGATGCGAGACAGTATACGCAATGATCTCTTTGTCGCGCACGCATGCAGAGATTTTTGGTGGCGCTCTGTCGGATTGAATGACCGACGGGAAGCAACACTTGCAGTTATTGAAAATTACGTTGGATTCTTTTGGGTCTGCATCCCTTTATTTTTTCAACATTACATTTTGGTGATCACTGCCCTTTTTGACGAAGATGAACGCTCGATCACTTTCAGGAATCTTCTCAACATGGTGAGAAAGAATCCGAATCCAAACGGGCAACCAATTGAAGCCATTGAATCTGACATCGAAGCATCAGCAATTGTAGCGAGGAAGCTATATAAAATTCGAAATAAGCATATCGCTCACAAATCGATCGAAGTATTTGATCAAGATTTTTACAAAGAGGCGGCCCTTAGCCACAACGATGTAATAGATTTATGGGGAAAATGCTGGTCCATTTTTGAAGCTCTCAGCTATCATTTAGATCGATCAGTAGAAAGTCCGCTTCAAGACAATCCTTCACAATTTGATTTCGTTATTGACGCGCTGACACCGAAGAAATTTTAGAACACGTCTCAGAATACCTCTCCGCGAATGCCTGGAAGATTACACATGTCGCCGGTTCGATCCCGGCTCTTGCGCAAGCAAGGTAGCTCAGTGGTAGAGCGGTTATCACGATCTTCTGAATCCTTGTCGCGGTTCCCATTTTCAACGCTGAATGCCAGCGGGACTACATCGGTAATCAGCGGGTTCGAACCCCGCACAGCTCGCAAGAGTTGGAAACGTCTCGCAAATCCTTGTCAGCGCCACTTTTCCGCGAATGCAGGAAAGACTACATTTTGATCCAGAGATCGCCGGTTCGAGTCCGGCCCCGAGTCATCGGGTAGCTCATGTGGGATAGAGCACTGGAAATTGTCTTTCCGACTCCTTGTCGCGGATCTTCTTTCAACCATCATCCAAATCAACCAACTGGCGAATGCCGGTGGAACTACATCATTACTACTGACCAGGTCGCGGGTTCGAGTCCCGCCCGGACCACCATCGACGGCCCGGTAGCTCAGCGGTAGAGCAGGAACGTTTCACCAATCCCTTGTCGCCTTCTCACTTTCAAAATCACCATGCACACCATCCACAAAACCGACGAAGCCCTCGGCTTCATCCCGCTTCCTAACGACTCCGGGAAACCCATCACCGTCGTCGGCACCGACGCGATCCGCGACAACTTCGACGAGATGTGCCTCCAACAGGCCGTCAACTCGCGCATGGCTCCCGGCGTCACCGATGTGATCCTCAATCCTGACGGCCACGCCGGTTACGGCGCGCCGATCGGTTGCGTCATGGTCTCGCCGACCCACATCTATCCGGGGCCTGTCGGCGTCGATATCAAGTGCTCGATGTCCCTGCTCCAGCTCGACATTCCCGAGGACGTCATTCTCGACAAACAAACCCGCCGCGCGCTCATCAACGCCATCGTCGAACGCACGCCGACCGGCGCAGGCCGTGGCCAGCGTTCCGTGAAAAAGGGCCGCAACGTGGATCGCGATCTTGGCATCCTCGCGGTGACCGAAGGCGCGACCGAGCGTGTTTGCGAAGCCCTCGGCATCCCGCCCGAGTGGGCGGACCGCTGCGAGGACTCGACTCACCGCGGACACGATGGAACCTACGATGCGCTTCGTAGCAGACTCGATTTCATCCTCGAAAGCGGACGCATCAAGAACTTCAACGACAAGGCCGGGCAACTCGGTTCCTACGGCGGCGGAAACCATTTCGGCGAGTGCGAGATCACCCGCGTCATCGACCGTCCGTCGGCCCGTGAAACCGCCGATGTCTTCGGACTCAAGGACGGCCACGTCTCCTTCCTCAGCCATTGCGGATCGCGCGGACTCGGCAACCTGTTAGCGCAGGGCCAGTTCAAGGACCTCGAGAAAAAATTCCGCGACTGGAGCACGCCATTTCCCGCCGGTGACAAGCAGCTCGTTTACGCTCCGCTCGGAACGCCCGAGGCGGACGCCTACATCGACGACATGTCGCTTGGCGCGAACTTCGCCACCGTGAACCACTTGCTCATCAACGCGCTCGTGCTCGAAGCATTTCAGGAAATCCTTCCCGGCGCTAACGGCCAGCTCGTCTACTTCATCTCGCACAACATCGCGCTGGAGGAAATCGTCGATGGCAAGAAAGCGTGGGTCCACCGCAAGGGCGCGACACGGGCCATCCCCGGCGGACACTTCTCGCTGGCCGGAACCCGCTTCGCCGAAAGCGGACACCCGATCCTGCTTCCCGGAAACCCGCGCGACGGATCCGTCGTCATGGTCGCCGAAGGCGGAGCCGAGCGCACCGCCTGGTCCGTCAACCACGGCGCGGGCCGCGCCATGGGCCGCAAACACGCCGCCCGCACCCTCGACCAGAAATCCGTGGACGCCGATTTCGACGCCTCCGACATTCTAACCAACTGCCGGAAATACCCGATCGACGAAGCGCCTGACGCCTACAAGAACTTCCCCGAAGTCCTCCGCAGCGTCGAGACCGCCGGCCTTGCCCGCACCGTCGCCAAGCTGCAGGCTCGCTTCGTGATCAAGGACGAAGCTGCGGCGGATGATTGAGTGAGTTGCTAGTTTTCAGTGTTCAGTTCTCAGGAAATATGAAACCAATCCAACTCGACGGAACTACCGGCGGCGGCCAAATGCTGCGCACCGCGCTTTCGCTCGCAATGGTCACCGGCCAACCGTTCCGCATGACGAACATCCGGGGCAAACGGCCGAAGCCAGGTCTGATGCGCCAGCATCTAACCTGCGTGAAAGCGGCATGCGAAATCTCCGGCGGCACCGTTGACGGCGCGGAAATCGGTTCCACCGAGTTGGTCTTCCGCGCCGGCAAGCTGCGTGGCGGATTCTATCAATTCGCCATCGGCACCGCGGGCAGCACCGGCCTGCTGTTTCAAACTCTGCTCCCGGCGTTGCTTCACGCCGATGGACCGAGCACTCTCCGCCTCGAAGGCGGCACTCACAACCCGATGGCTCCACCCTTCGAGTTTCTTGATCGTGTCTTCCTCCCGGCACTCCGCCGGATGGGAGCGGATGTGAAGATTTCGCTCCTTCAGTCCGGCTTCGCTCCGGTCGGCGGCGGGGTCATCGAGTGTGAGATCCAACCCTGTCCGAAGCTAACAGCCATCGATCTCCACGAACGCGGCGAGCTGAAATCCACGAACCTCCGCGTTCCCATCCGCAACCTCCAGATTGCCATCGGCGGCCGGATGCTCGATGCCGCGCTCAAGCAATTTCCCTCCGACGACGCCACCGTCGAGATCCGCGAGCCCGGTCCCGGGCGCGGCGTGTGCTGCCTTTACGAAGCGATGTTTGAAAACTGCGAGGAGCTTTCGAGCAGCTTCGGCGAAACGAATGTCACGGCGGAGCGGGTTGGCCAACGGGCGGCGAAGAGTCTTCAGGATTTCATCAGTTCCGGCGTGCCGGTCGGCCGCCATCTTGCGGATCAACTTCTGCTGCCGATGGCGCTCGCGGGCGGTGGGAGCTTTACCACCATGGTGCCCGATGACCACGTCCCGACCAACATTTCCGTTATTGAGAAATTCCTATCGGTGAGGTTCACGATTGAAGACGGCGAGAGGGGGAAGCGGATGATCGGCATTGGCTAAGGAGAAGGGACGACTCGTCCCTTCGCATGGACGAGACGTCCATGCCCCCTACTCGATCCGATGCGGATAAAACCGGCTGAGATTGCCCGTGATGGGCGAGCTGTCGCCGCGGGCTGATAGACCACGGCACTCGTCGCCGACCATCCACAGGCCCCAGACGAAATGCTGGCCGCCGGCGGAGAAAAGGTTCGCGTGTTTCTGATAGACAATCGGTTCGCCATGGTGACCGGGTGCGCCGGAGAGTAGGGATTTCCCCCGGTCCACCAGCGAGATTCCGGCTCCCTCGCGGCCGAAGAACGGCTTTTCCACCCAGAACGAGACACCCTGCGCACGGAGTTCATCCGCCGAGCGGTAGGCGGGAAGCAGTAGGGGATGGCCGGGGTTGAGTTCCCAGAGAATCGGCAGCAGGCCCTTGTTGGAGAGCATCATTTTCCATGCCGGTTCAATGAAGCGTGAGCGCTCCTGGCCGATCTCGGCGAAGAACGGTTCCCGCGCCATCCATTCCCATGGATAGAGTTTGAAGAGCTTGTCGATGGGTTGCTCGTTGGCATCGGTGAAACGGCCTTCCGCAGAGAAGCCGATCTCGGACATGTCCATCAGCTCGACGGATTTTCCCGCCTGTTCGGCGGTTTCAGCGAGGTAGGCGATGGTCTGGCGATCTTCGAGGTTTTCCCAAGCACCGGCGAAATGCACGGTGTCCTCAGAAATCATTTTCCAGCGATCGATCAGCGCTTCGTGGATCGAGTTGAGCTGGTCGCTCTCTGGAAATGTCGCTTCCAGCCATTGCCACTGGATGACCGATGCCTCTAGCAGGGAGGTCGGTGTGTCAGCGTTGTATTCGAGGAGTTTGGGCTCGCCCTTGCCGTCCCATGCGAGATCGAAGCGGCCGTAGAGCGAGAGGTCGGAAGTCATCCACGACGTTTGCACGAGACCGATCGCGGCCTCGGGCATGGCGAGGCGATCCCACCAGCCGCGTTTGACGATTTGCTCGCAGGCTTCGAGGCAAAGCGCGTGAAGCTCGCTGGCGGCATCTTCCAAAGTCTCCGCCGCCTTAAATGTTAGAACGAGATGCTGGTCCTCGGTCCAGTAGGGCGAATCGCCGGCTCCATGCCAGATGAGGCCGGAGGCTTCGACCTGCTGTTGCCAATCGGGACGCGGGGCGTTCGCTTCGAGGCGGATGCTGGATTTCATCGGCTGGAAATTAGCTGCCGAAGGAAAAACGGCTGCCGCCACCGCTGCTAGGACGCGAAGAGCCGAAGCCGCCGCGCACCGATTGTCCCGGCTTGATCGAAGTGCCGTTAGCCCGGCTCTGATCGACCATCCGCTGGTATCCGGGATTGGCCGCGGCGTAACTGCCGACCGCGCTGCGCTGGCTTTCCACTCCGCGCTGCCAATTGCCGGCCTCCCCACCGGCCTGGCGGAATCCGTTGCCGGGCGAGAACATGCCGCGACTTCCGGAGAGCAGCCAATACATCATCAAGGCATTGCCCATGCTGAATCCGCTTCCTTGCTGCTGCGGGTTCGACGCGACCTTCTGCTCCTGTTCGAGGGCGGCCTCGACTTTTTTCAATGCCTCGGGCGTCGGCCGGCTCGAAGCCACGGTTTCCAAGACCGGCTGGGCTTGCCACTGGCCATTGATGTAATAGCGCCCGTCCTGCTCGAATCCGTAGGGGTGATCGAAGAAATTCCGCGCCTCCGCGTGGTAATAGCCGACGCGCGGGATATGGAAATTGTTAGCCACCTCGCCCTTCATGAGTTTGGATTTCGCACTGTCGAGCTTCTCGATCTGAGACTGGGTCTTCGCCATCTGCGCGTCCTTTTCGGTGGCGACGTAGCTGCTGCGGTCGCAACTGGCGAGGCTTCCCGCCAGAATGCAGGCGGTGGACCAGCGGAGGACGCCGCCGGGGCGGAGGGTGGTGAGCAAGCTGCGTTTTTTCATGGAAGGAGCTGCAAGCTAGGTGTTGATCGGAAAGGCGTCAACAGGATCGCTGTTCCAAAATCCACATGAGATTCCATGGTGGCCCGAATGTGTCCCGGTTGTCTCAGCCGGGTGCGGTGGCGATGAATCCGGCTGAGACAGCCGGAACACATTCGGGGCTAGTTGGCAGGCGCGGCGTTCTCGATGAGGAACAGCGCGTCCTGATAGTCCCCGTTCGCCGCCTCCTCGAAACCGACCAGCCAGGAGTTTTTCATTTCCCGGCCCTGGAAAAATGTCACCGGATAGATCCGGCCGGTGTGGGGAATGCCGGCGTCGGTCTTGATCGCGGGATCGGTGAAGGAGACGAACTTGTGGCCCTGCATGTAAAAGGCGAATGGCTTGTCCGGTGCGTCGAACTCGATGAAGGGCGCTCCTCCTTCGAGCGGGGGGAAGAGCGTTTGGTGGGCGTCCGGAATGGCTTCGGAGACATCGGCGAGCCGGCCTTTTTCGAGCAACCCGCTTTCACCTGATAGAACGATGCCGAACGGAGTCACGCCCTTCGGCGAAAAGCGGGCGAGCGGGGTGATGCGGACTTTTTCTTTGCCCGACGCGCGGAAGGTGGGGATGGCTTTGCTCTGGCCGATCAGGTCTTTTTTCGTATCCAGTTCGAGCTGCCCTCCACCGACATCCAGCGGGATGCCGAGCGCGCGGACAATCCCTAGCAGCGTCGGCTCGTTTTTCCCCTCGAAGGCGGCGAGGCCGATGCCTTGGAGAACGACGAAAACGCCCTCAGTTTTCGAACCGACCTGCAATCCGGCGCTGCAACGTCCTGGCGAGTCGGGAGCGAGGAACTCCACGGTCACGGAAATCGAGCCGCAGGGAGGAATCGATTTCTCCTCCGCGGATACCTTGAAGGATGCCGCGTCCTTGCCCGTGATCGAGAGTTCCGCAGGGATTTCCCCACCGGAAGGATTTATAACAACCACCTGGGCCTTGCGGGTTGGCTGCCCTTTCACCGCGCTGAGGGCCACCGTGGTGCGATCCACCTTCAGGGATTCGCCGAGTTCGCGGATTTTCACATCTCGATAGAGAAGCTCCGCGCCTTCGAGCTGGAGCGCGATTTTTCCCTCGTGCACCGGCGAGCCGTCCTTATCACGGAGGTTGGCGATGCGGGCGACGGTCTTGCCGTTGATGAGATGCTCGGCGGACTCATCCGCGTGGACGATGACTTCCACGCGGTTCCAACCCTCCAGGGTATCAAGCACGGGGAAGCGTCCGATGTAGGCGAAGTCCGTCCCGCCGAAATCCTTGGGAAAACCACCGTCTTCGGGCAACATGCCCGGGTCGCCTTGGCCTTCCGGCGCGTTTTCCGGATCCGGACGCATCCAGGTGAGACCGGCTTTCGGCAGGAAAACGATGTCGCCGCTGTCTCCTTCCTGGATCTGGTATTCAATGGAGTCCGGCCACACCTTGCCGGTGTTAGAGGCATGATAAAGCAGACCAGCGTCGCGGATCTCCTTCTTGCGGGGCGCGAATTTCTTCTCGCCCCAGCGGTATTCCAAGCTCAGGTGAAATCGCGAGAAGGTCTTTTCATGTACGATCACGCCGAACGGAACGGTCGCCGCAGGATCGGTATCGGCATACATGTGGATCGCTCCGTCGCGGACCTGCACAAAGCGGTCGGGATCTTTTCCGACTTCCTTGTTCTGGATCACTGGCGTCCAGCCATCGAGATTGGTACCATTGAACAACGGCGTCCAATCGGCGGCGGTCACCGGCAGGATCAAGGCCACGAGCGGAAGAATCCGGAAGATATAGGGCAACATGCGAGCCAACCAAACAGCTCGAATGTGGATGGGCAAGGCCGGAACTGTCTCGAACGGATTCTGAAAACTTCCTCTCTAAATGAGTGTATGCTGGGCTTCAAGCATGCGCCCTTCCCTTCTCATCACCAGTCTCGCCGTCCTCGCCACCCAGGCGCGGGCGGAAGAACACTGGGCGTATCTGCCGCCGGTCGAAGTCAAAATCCCCGAAGCCTCGGCGGTTCACCCCATCGACGCGCTGCTCGCCACCGCATGGAAAAAGGCCGGGCTGAAACCAGCGGAAATGGCCAAACCGCGCCAATGGATCGAGCGGGCCGCGTTCACGCTCACCGGGCTGCCCGCGACCATGGATCAAATCAAACGCATCGAGGCGAATCCGGACGACTCGACCTGGAAAGCGCTCATCGATGAATTGTTAGCCAGTCCGGCTTATGGCGAGCGCTGGGCGCGCCATTGGATGGACGTCGCCCGCTACGCCGACACGCGCGGCTACAATTTCGACCAGGACAACCGCTATCCCTATGCCTACACTTACCGCGACTGGTTGATCCGCTCCTTCAATGCGGACATGCCTTACGCCCGCTTCGTGAAATTGCAGATCGCCGCCGACTGCATGACCAACAAGCCCGAGGATCCCGATCTCGCCGCGCTCGGATTTCTAACCACCGGCCCGCGCGCCGGCGCATTGGAAACCATCGACGACCGCGTCGATGTCGTCACCCGTGGATTTCTATCAAGCACGGTATCCTGCGCGCGCTGCCACGACCACAAGTTCGACCCGATCACCACCCGCGACTATTACTCGCTCTACTCGATCTTTGAAAACACGGACGAACCGGACAACAAGCCGATCATTGGCGAACCACCGGATGCGGCCGCCTATCAGGCATTCAAGGAGGAAGCCGCGAAGCTTGAGGAAGCGGACCGCGCCGCCCGCCAGGCCATCGTCGATCAAGTGCGCCAGCCGGAATCCGCCGCCGTCTATCTAGAACTCGCATGGCAGGCGAAGAAGGAGAACTGGGATGTCGGGAAAGCCACCGCCGACGCATTCAAGCGCGGCCGCTATCGTCCGGCCGCCGTCATCCGCTGGCGCGATTTCCTCAACGACAAGGCATGGGGCGACAAGGCGACCCCGCGCCTCGCAACCTGGGCGCGGGAGATGGATGGGGCGGATGAAGCGGGGCGCAAGGCACTCTGCCTCGCACTCATCCGCGAGGGAGCCGCCGCGCCCGATGGCAGCGAGCTGAAAAATCTAGCAGCCCAGGACGGCTGCCCGCTTTCCTACGACATCAACCGGATCCGCGAATTCTTCGACCAGGAAGACGGCAATCAAGGCCGCCAGCGCGCGGGTGCCATGACCAAGCTCCAAAACGACCATCCTGGTTCGCCGCCGCGCGCCATGAGTTTGAAGGACAAGGGAAACTGGTCGCCCGCGCAGATCTTCATCCGTGGAAATCCGGACAACCGTGGTGAGAAGTTCGAGCGCGAATGGCTTTCGTTCCTCGGCGGAGGAAAATTCGAGGACGGCAAGAGCCCGCGCCTGTCGCTCGCCGAAAGGATCGCCGATCCTAACAATCCGCTCGCCGCCCGCGTCATGGTCAACCGCGTCTGGGGCTGGCACTTCGGCGGCAACTTGGCGGATCCCGGAGACTTCGGCGTGCAGTTGGAAGATCCGCCGCTGCGCCCGTTGCTCGACTGGCTGGCGATCCGCTTCAACGAACAAGGCGGCTCGATGAAAAACCTCCATCGCCTGATCCTAACATCGAAAGCCTTCCGCCTCGCCGCCGAAGGCCCCGAGAAGAACAAGTCCATCGACGAGGCAAACACCCTTTTCTGGAAATGGAAACGCCAGCGCGTCGATTTCGAGGCGATGCGCGACCGCCTGCTCGCCACCGCCGGCACCCTCGATACCAGCAGGACCGGTGGCCGCTCGATTTCCTTGGAAAGTCCCGATGCCGACAGACGCCGCACCGTTTACGCCTTCGTTGACCGCTACGCCCTTTCCAATACCTTCGTTTCCTTCGACCTGCCGCACCCGGATCATCACAGCCCGAAGCGTGTCGAAACCAGTGTCCCGCAACAGGCGCTGTATTTCCTCAATGGCCCGCTCGCCGTCCAGCAAGCGGCGAAAGTTGCTGCCGACCCGGAGCTCCGCGAACTTCCCGATGACAAGGCGAAGTTGCAATGGATTTACCAACGGATCTATCAACGCGAGCCGTCCGCCGATGAAACCCGCGACGCGCTCGCATGGCTTGGAAAAGTCGATCCGGCCGATTACCAGCCCAAGCTAACAGGATTGTGGGAGATCCGCCACGCCCCGGACACCGGTGGACTGCCGGGCGAGGCCCTGCCGTTTCCGCTTTTCGGTGACGGGGTCTGGAAAACCGGTCCCGATCCCGCCACCTCGCCGATCCGCTGGCTCAACGCCGGCGCGACCGGCGGCCATCCCGCCGCCGGGCATGATTTGATCCTCCGTTGGCGGGCGCTCGGTGCGGGACAAGTCCGGATGATCGGCGACATCAGGCGCACCGGCCAAGGCGGTGCCACGCTGGCATGGAACCTTGCCGAAAGCGGAAGCAACTCGTTCGTGAATCATCCGCTGCCACCCGACAGTAGCTCCAACATCGAAGGCGAATGGACCAACGTCGCCGCCGGAGATACGGTGGACTTCGTACTTCGCGCGCCTGATGGAGATGCCTCCGGATCGGTCGGCTGGAACCTCCGCGTCATGGGCCGCGAAACCGCCGCTGACGAGCCGGAGGAAATCGGCACCCTGCGCGACCAATTCCCCACCTCCGATTCTCCGCCGCCGGTGATTGCTGCGGGCGATCCCTGGGCGGACCTGATCCAGATGCTCTGGGCATCCAACGAATTCAACTTCATCGAGTGACCATGTCCCATCATCTAACCGCCAACGACATCATCCTCGACCGCCGCGATTTCCTGCGCCGCTGCGGCATGGGATTCGGCGGCCTCGCGCTCGGCACGTTGTTCGGTGGGAACGCGTCCGCCATGCAGGCCGATGCCGGTTTCATGTCCGGCCCGCATTTCGCGCCCAAGGCAAAACGCGTCGTGCACCTCTTCATGAACGGCGGACCGTCGCAGGTAGACACCTTCGACCCCAAACCCGCGCTTCAACTCCAGCATGGGAAAGTCATCCCGCTGGAAGGGTTGAAGACCGAGCGCCCCACTGGCACCGCGCTGCGTTCGCCGTTCACCTTCGACCGCTACGGCCAATGCGGCCTCGAGGTCAGCGAGCTTTTCAAACACACCGCGAAACACGCCGACGACCTCTGCGTCATCCGCTCGATGACCGCCGACGTCCCTAATCACGAGCCGTCACTGATGCTGATGAACTGCGGCGACGGCCGGCTCGCCCGTCCGTCGATGGGCTCGTGGGTGACCTACGGACTCGGTAGCGAGAACGAAAACCTGCCCGCCTACATCTCGATGTGCCCCGGCGGCATGCCGATCAAGCGGGCGGAAAACTGGCGTTCGTCGTTTCTTCCGGGACGCTTCCAAGGAACCTATCTCGACAGCTCCATTGAGGAAGTGGACCGGATGATCGAGAACCTTCGCAACCCGGTTGCTAGAAACTCACGGCAGGGACGGGAACTGGATTTCCTCCGCCAGCTCAACGAACGCCACGCCGCCGAACGCGGCCATGAGCCCGAGCTGGAAGCCCGCATCCGCAGTTTCGAACTCGCTTACCGGATGCAGAGCGATGCGACCGATGCGTTCGATGTCTCCAAGGAACCCGCGATGATCCGCGAGATGTACGGCCCGGGCAACATCGCCCGCCAATGCCTGATGGCGCGGAGACTGCTGGAGCGCGGGGTGCGCTTCATCCAGCTCTGGCACGGCAACAGCCAGCCCTGGGACAGCCATGACAACATCGAGGACCACCGCCGCCTCGCCGGCGAGTGCGACCAGGCGATCGGCGCGTTTCTATCCGATCTGAAGATGCGCGGCATGCTCGATGAAACGCTCGTCATCTGGGGCGGCGAGTTCGGCCGCACGCCCGTTGTCGAACTGCCGAAAGCCGGCTCCAACGCTGGCATCATGAAAGGCCGCGACCACAACCACTACGGTTTCACCACCTGGCTCGCCGGCGGTGGAGTGAAAGGCGGCCACGTCCACGGCGCGACCGACGAGTTCGGATTCAAGGCGGTCGAAAAACCCGTCCACGTCCACGACCTCCACGCGACGATCCTGCATTTGTTAGGATTCGACCACGAGGAACTCACCTACCGCTACTCCGGCCGCGACTTCCGCCTGACGGATGTGCATGGGAAGGTGATCCATGAGATCATCGCTTGAATTCATAGATCCGGAGGCATCAGCACCGGAATCATCTCGCGGCGATTCCGCCGATAGACACGAAAGTCTCCATCCACAGTGATCACAGGGTGCTTTGGGTTCAACTCGCTCATCCGGACCAAACACAGGTCTGCCAAGTCAGGTTGGCGGTCGGCATAGCGCCGCGCCAGCTCTGCCAGATTTGGACGATGGTTTTCCACGTCGAACGACAACCGGATTAATCCCGTGTCCAACATCCGCAAAACGAGCCCGCTGTCTCTGAGAAGAAATGCGGTTTCAGCAAGCACCGCTTCACAGGTAAGCAACGGTTCGTGGATATTTAAGGCAAGCGAGCAGGCCCACGGGAAGAACCGGTCATTCCGGTTGGCATAGGCCACCAAGAATCCCGTATCGGCGATCCCGATCACCGCTCGAAGCCCTTTTTGAGGCTGAGATCCGGCGATCCTTCGACACTTCCGGCGAGGTCGAGGAACGGCTGCCGGGCTTTTCGAGTGCGCATCAGCTCAAGTTGCTCACGCACGATCCGTCCTTTTGGAACCCCCGTGATCCGGGCCTCCTCCTCAAGCCATTGCTCCAGATCTTCCGGGAGACGAATGGTGATTGTGTTACTCATGCGTCAAAATGTAAGACAATCTGGCTGTTTTTCAAGATGAAAGGCATACCTCTTTTTCGCGGATCGTCGGGTGAACTTCAGCGCAAACCTAGAAAGCTCGCCAAGGATTTCACCGCGGGTGCCACAGAATGGCCACGGCGGACGGAGCGGGAGATGATTTCCAGTTTTTTGGCCTTCATGTCCGCCTTGGGATCAACGTGACCGACGAGCTCGTGACCGGAAAGGACCGGCAGGGCGTAGTAGCCGCGGGTACGTTTGTGGGGAGGCGTGTAAACTTCCCACGTGTAGTCGAATCCCCACAGTGCGGACGTGACACGGCGGTCGTAGATGAGCGGATCGAGCGGAGCTAACAGCAGCGGAGGTCTGGGAGAAATTGAGGGTGCGGAACAGAATTCCAGCAAAGCGATATCCTCGCGAAGGCAGTAGAGCGTGGGAGCATCGGCGTCGGTGAGGGTGATGGCTTGGACGTCGTCCGCAATCAGGCGGAGTTCGTCGCGCTTGAGGGTAGTTAGACGGCGTTGGCGGATTTTCGTCAGGGCGAGCCAACGGGCGGTTTCGGCAGCGGTGGGTTCTTGCGAGGCGAGGGTGGCGGAAGGGAGAACGCGTTCGGGCAAATCGTAGAGACGGCGGTTTCCCTCACGCTTGGCGATGAGGACGCGGCCGTGGAAGAAGAGCTTCTGGAGGGTGGATTTCGCGAGCGTGGCAGTGCCCCAGACGCCGGGGCGACTGGGACGATTGTCGTTGATGTGGCTGGAGGAGAGAGGGCCGCGGGTGGCAAGCTCTTCGAGGATGTGTTTCGAGAGTTTGCGTTCGTCGGAAGTGAGCCGACCGGACCAGGCACCGTCGCGTTGGGTGCGGTGGCGCATGGCGGCGATCAGGTGCGGCCAGGCATCCAGCGGGAAGGCGGCGAGGATGGCGGTGTCGGGAAGATGATGCTCGAAAGCGGTGCGGGCTTGGGCCGGCAGTGTGTGCATTTCGCCGTGGAGATGCCGCATCAATCCACCGGCCTGATAGCCATCAACACGGTTGCGGAGAATGAGGTCGTGCATGCGCCCGCAAACGTTGATCGGGTCGATCTGGACGTAGCCATGGTGGGCAAGAGCGGTGCCGACGTCGGGAAACGGCACATCCAGCCCGACCGCGCGGCGGGAGAAGAGGCGGGCGGTGAGTGCCGGAAGTTGAATGGCGGACGACATGGGAAAGTGTGCTTCAAGCCGCCTGGGAGGATTTCTCGCGAAATGAATTCCGCGCTCCAGTTTGTTATTCCGCGCGTTTGGTGACCGCAGTCCCGTCCTTCACCGTGTCGGGCGGGTGGAGCAGCAATTCATCGCCGACACTGATGCCTGATAGAATTTCGGTGAAACGTCCGTCGGTGTGACCGGCCTCAATCGGTGTCAGCTTGGCGGCGTCGTCTCGGAAGAGATAAGTTTTCCACGCGTTGCCTTCGCGGAACAAGGCCCCGGCGGGCACAATGAGAACATCGTCGGCATGCCAGATGGCGACGCGGACTTCAACGCGGTAACGGTCTCCGAGCGCCTTCGCAGTTTCCGGAATATCGACGAGATCGCTGAGGACGATGACCCGCTGTTCCTCGACACCGAGGGCGGAGACCTTGGTGAATGCGGCGGGCTCGATGCGGCGGACGCGACCTGTTAGCGGAAGCTCACCGCCCCATTGTTCGATCTGCACGGAGTCGCCCGGATGAATGGTGACGGCGTCGCGCGAAAGGATTTCCGCCTCGATCTCGATGTCCGCCGGATCGCCGACTTCGAGGATCTGCACGCCGGGAGTGACGACCATCTCGCTTTCCTGCATCACCTTGAGCACGCGGCCTGAGACGGGCGATTTCACTTCCACCAGATTTCCAGCGGTGGTGGTCTCCGGGCGTTCGAGGGCGGCGCGGGCTTGGGCGAGCTCGTAATCGATGACTTGCAGGGAGAACTCCGCGGCGCGGACTTCGGCGGCGCGCATCGAGGATTCCATGTCGGCGCGGTCACGATCCGATTCGGACATCGTGCCGGCTTTCGTCACGGAACGGACGCGTTCGAGCTCGGATTCCGCCATCTTCGAAGCGGCACGACTGGCTTCTAACGATTCAGTCGCCCGTTTGCGGGAGGCCTCTTGCATGGAAACCACGGCCTCGGCCTGTGCGCGGGCGCGGGGATCAAGCAGCGGTGACACCACTGGCTCGATGACCGTGAGGATGGTCTCGCCCGCTTTCACGTCATCGCCCGGCTTCAGAGGCACACGGCGCATTTTCCCGGCGACGGGAGCGGCGACGACGTAGCGGTTTCTAACACGCGTCTTCCCTTCTTCGGAAACGCGGACGGTCAATGGCCCACGGGCGGCCACACCGGTCTCGATGATGACCGGCTTCGGCCACAACCCCCAGGCGATGAGGGCGACCAGAAACAAGCCGCCGAGCCACGGCAGCAAGGATTTGAGAAAATGTTTTCCCGATGGACTGCGCTTGGTTTCCCAAGGGGCGCTGGTGTTGGAATTGTCGGGATCGGGATGGGCCATGGATGCGTGCGGAGTTGATAGCCGGGCAGGTTGGTGTTTTCAAGGAACCAACTTGCAGGGGTGGCGGATGTTATTTCCGACCCTCGTCGTATTCGAAATACTCGGCCATCGTCTGGATCTCGTCGCGGTCCTCAAGGCCGCTTTCCTTTTTCCGACGGACGAGGATTTCGGACGCGCCATCATTCCAACCGGCTTTTTTCAAATAGTGGTTCCAGATGAAAATATCGTTTTCCGTGAGCGCGCGGCCGTTCGCGAAACACCATTTCAGGATTTCCTCGTCCGTGCCGCCTTGCAGCACGCGTTCGACGAGTTTCGCGTAGTCCACTTGCAGGAAACCGGCGCAACGCCCGTCGAAACCAGACCCGAGATTGTCGCAGAAATCCTCCCGCAGATTGCCGGCAGCGTTGAGCCGGATCTTGTCCAACATCCTCGCGAAGTAGATCATCCCGAGGGTTTCCTGATAGGCGGAGAGCGGTACGGATTTCATGGTGCGGCAGAGGGAATATCCGGCGGCGCATCGCGAAGCAAGCCCGCGAGATCCAGCGGCAGGGTGACCATCGCGAGACTGCCGTCCGGAGCGAGCGGCCAGTCTTCCCGCGGCCGGTCGCGGTAGAGTTCCACTCCATTTTCATCGGGATCGCGGAGGTAGAGTGCCTCGCTCACGCCGTGGTCGCTGGCCCCGTGGAGCGGGATCTTCGCCGCGACGAGCCGCCGCAGCGCGTCCGCGAGGCTGGCGCGGGTCGGATAAAGAATCGCCACATGAAACAACCCGGTCGTCCCCCGCGCTGGTGGCGAGCCACCGAAACTCTCCCAAGTATTCAGCCCGATGTGATGATGATACCCGCCGGCGGAAATGAACGCCGCCTGCTTCCCATAGCGCTGCATCAGCTCGAAACCCAATACGCCGCAATAGAAATCCAGCGCCCGCTCGAGATCCGCCACCTTGAGATGCACGTGTCCGATGGAAACTCCGGGGTCGATGGGACGCTCATTCATGCCGGGATTTTCAGCGAGGTCATCGCTTTGGCAATGGCCGAAATGCCGATCCGCCGACAGTCATTTAAGTGATATTAATTTGAATATCTTAAGTTTCACCCTAGTCAATCCAGCGATTGAATGCCATCATTCGACTCGACAAAGTGACCGGTTCGCCCGCAAGCGACCCCTTGTCGATGCGATCGCATCCCACACGTATCCCATCAAAACATGAAATCGAATTCCCTTAAATTCCTCCTTTCCGCCGGACTTTTCCTGCTCCCGGCGATGTCCGCACAAGCCGGTTTGAAGGCCGTGCTCAACGTGGACATCAACGGTTATTTCCAAGCCAAAAAGTCCGTTTCCGGCGGCATCGAATCCGGCCAAGTTGGCGTGGTCCGGCTCGAATCGAAACAACTGCTCTCCCTGATCGCCCAGGAAATGGGAATCCGGTTTTCTAACGGATCCCTACTCATGGTCTCCGACCAAGCCGAAGTCTATGTCGCCGACGCCGCCGGCAATTTCATCACAAACGTCAGCCCTTACGTGAAACTAGAGCTAAAGAAGGGCAACGAACTCCTCCACGGCAAGGTCAACATCCTCAACGGCAAGGAAGACAGCCGGACCTACTTTCCCCTCGCCCTGAGGCTCAACCTCACCAAACTCCAAGGCACGCTACACGGCATCGGCATCGAGGAAATGCTCGTCACCCAGCCCGATGGAGATGGCGTCCAGATCTTCCGCGGCAACACCAACTGCTCGCTCAACGGCAAGGGAGTGATCAATGGCGGAGCAGGCTTGTTCGACGGCGTTATCAACATCAAGGGCAGGAACGCCGACGTCGATTAAGGAGTCCGCCATGGTCGTCCCACCGCGCCGGATCGCATGGCTCGCCGGAGGTGCGGCAGCCGTGCTGGCCGTTGGCATCCTCATCCAGCAACAGACCGCCACGACCGGCAAAACGATTTCCGACACAGAACCACCTGTCGTTAGAAAAACCTCCGGCCCTGCCGATAGTCGACCCGGGAAACCGACCCGCCAGCTTGGGGCACCGGCAATTCAGAACCTGCCGGATCTCCCCTCGCCCATCGAGCCGCCTCATGCGCCGGGATCGCCGGAAAACCAGGACTGGATCACCCAACGCATTTCCGAACTCGACGACCTGGCTTGGTATGACGATCCGGAATCGCTTGGAAAAATTCTAACTGAGCTACGGAACCCGCTGCTGGAAATTCGCGCCGCCGCCCTATCAGCCACGCGGGCTTTCGGCAGCCGCGACGCCATCCCCTACCTCGCAGCCATTTCCCGGGAAACCAAGGACCCGCTCGAACAAAAGGCCATCGCCGACCTGATCGAGCACCTCAACCTCCCCACCGTCCTCGAGCAATTCAATGGCGACTTCGATTAGCACCGCTCACGCCCGGCTCATCGGCAGCGCCAGATGACGCCTGCCCGTGGCGGCGAAAATCGCGTTGCCGATGGCCGGGGCGATTCCCAGGATCGGAGCCTCGCCCGCTCCCGCCGATGGCAGGTCGGTGCGGTTCACCAGCACGATGTCGATGGGCGGCACGTCGGAAAAACGCGGCACGCGGTATTGTGAAAACCGGGGATTGAGGATGCGGCCGCCCTTGAAATCGATGCCTTCGAACAACGCGCCGCCGATGCCCATGACGATGGAACCCTCGACCTGTATTCTAACATGGTTTGGATGGACAATCGTCCCGCACTCAAAGGCCGTGACGATGCGGCGGAGCTCCGGCAGCCCGTCCACCATCTCCAGTTCCACGCAGGTGGCGATGTAGCCTCCTTTGTCGATGCCGCAGGCCATGCCGCAACCACGGCCCTCGCCATCCTTGCGGTTTTTCCAACCGAATCGATCCGCCGCCGCTTCGAGCACGGCGCGCAAGCGCTTGTCAGATAGATTTTTCAAACGGAACTCCAGCGGATCCATGGAAACGGCGCGGGCGAGTTCGTCCATGTGGGACTCGCGGGCGAAGCAGTTCGCCACCGAGGCCAGACCGCGGTAGGAGCCTTGGCGCAATCGCGAGTCACTGCCATGGGTTCGGATCAGGCGGTTAGGGACATCGTAAGGCGTGCTGATCGCCGCGCCGCCGGAGTTGTAATTGTGGTGTTCCCAGGCGGTGAGTTTCCCATCCTTGTCGATGCCGCTGCGGAGTTCCATCACGCCGGCCGGACGGAAATAGGCCCAGGTGAATTCCTCCTCGCGCGTCCAGACGAGTTTCACCGGTTTGCCCGCCGCTTTCGCGAGACGCGCGGCCTCGATGGCGCATTCGCCACTGTGCTTGCCGCCGTAACCGGAGCCGGTGTCGGGCACGATCACCCGCACCTTTTCCGAGGGCAGGGAAAATTCGCGCATCAGCTCGTCCTTCACGCCGAAGGGCCGCTGGCTGCCGGTCCAGATGGTCAGCTTGCCGTCGATCCATTCCGCCACCGCCGCCCTCGGTTCGAGCGGTGCGTGGGCGATGTATTCCAGCGTGTATGTTTTTTCTAACTTGTGGGCGGCCTTGGCGAGTCCCTCGGCCATCGAGCCCGCCTCATCACCACCGCGTCCACCGGGAGCGGCGGTGCTTTTCAGGTGGGCGAAGAGTTCCGCGTTCGAAAGTTTTTGTCCGCCGTCCCACTCGCTCTTGATGAGCGTCAAGGCATGCTCCGCCAGCGCTGACGATGGCGCGGTCACGCCGATGAAATCACCGTCGCGGTGCTCCTTTACGCCCTCTAACGATCCGACAGCGGATAGATCCACACTCTTCAATTTCGCGCCGAAAGCCGGTGGCCGCAACACCTTCCCATGCAGGATTCCGAGGCGGCGGATATCCGTGGTGAACTGGTGGGCTCCCGTGACGAAGCTCTCGCCATTGACCTTCGGCACCGATTTTCCCGCCACTTTCCACTCCGCTGCGGGGGTGGTGGGAATGCGGTCGTCCACGGTGGCCACGAGCTGCTGACCCTTGCTGAGCGCGCCGTAGGAAATGGATTGGTCGCTTCCACTGCGGAGGATTTTCCCTCCCTCAGCCTCTAACGTGCCGCGCTCCACCCTCCACTCAGCGGCGGCGAGGCCGATGAGCGCTTCACGCGCCGCAGCGGCGGCACGGCGGAGTTGCGGAGCCATGTCCGGGGTCGTGCGACTGCCGAAGGTCCCTGCGTCCCACGGCACCAGATCGGTGTCCGCCATCACCATTTGCACGGCGGAAAGCGGGACTTTCAGCTCCTCCGCCACGACCATGCTGAGCGAGGTGCGGATGTTCTGGCCGACCTCGGTCTTGCCCGTGAAGACGGAAATCGTGCCATCCTCCGCGATGCGGATCCACGCGCTGAGCTCCTTCGGCCGCCCGCCACCACCCTGGCGCTGAGCCTCCGCGGTGTCCGCGAAAAGCAGCACCACCACTCCACCGCCGAGCATCCTGATGAAACTGCGGCGGTCGATATCGTTAGAGCTCGGCAAATCGTTAGAGAGAGGGGAGTTTTTCATTTCCCGGTGGAGCGAAGGGTTTCCGAGGCCTTGCGGATCGCCTCGCGGATATTGTTATAGCCACCGCAGCGGCAGATGTTGCCGTTCATCCCCGCCACGATCTGCTCGTCCGTGGGATCGGGGTATTCCGTCAGCAGGGAGACGGCGGCGAGGATCATGCCGCAGGTGCAGTAGCCACACTGGAAGGCGTCCGCATCGAGAAACGCCTGCTGCACCGGATGCAGCCGTCCGTTTTCCGCGAGCCCCTCGATGGTGCGAACTTTCTTCGCACCGACATCGCCTAACATCTCACGGCAGGAGCGCACGGCCTTGCCATCAATGAGCACGGTGCAGGCACCGCATTGCCCTTCGCCGCAACCGTACTTGCAGCCGGTGAGTTCAAGGTCATCGCGCAGCACGCCCAGCAGCGGACGCCCGGGTTCGGCATCGACCGCGACCTCGCGGCCGTTCACATGGATTTTCGAGGGCATGGCGGATTCTATACATGGCGGGGCGGGCGACGTTTTCAAGGGAGAAGCTGCCACGCTTTGCGGAGAATCTCCTTTATCAAACTCCCCTTCCGTGCAGACTGCCGATTCATGTTCCAACGGGATTTCCGTCCCCCCGTTTTAAACTCATATCCTTCCGCTGGCCCAGTCAGTCGAAAACCCCAACCTGTTTCGATACCGCCTCAACTCCCAAAACCATGTACCGCCTCCTTTGCCTCCTCGGTCTTTTCTCCACCCTCGCCGCCGTCGAGGCCAAAGACGCGCGCACCTGCCGCGTCGTGTTTTTGAGCGCACCACCGGATGCCCCTGAAACGCTCCATCTCTTCGATGGCAAGACCTCCCGCGAAGTCACCCTTCCCGGGATGAACTTCTCCCCGGTTTATCCACTCCCCTCCGGTGAACTGCTCCTGAGAATGCTTCCTGCCGAAGTCACCGATCCCGAGAAAACCCCGCCGGATGCACCGAGCGTGGCCGTGCCCGAGGCCGTCACCGATTTCTATCTGCTCGTCAGCAGCGACCCGGCCAACTCCGTCGCCCCGGTCAAGCTGGAGATCATCGATGCCACCAAGCTGCTGAAAGGCCACATGCTCTGGGTCAATCTCACGCCTAACACCCTCGACGGCCTGCTCGGGACCGTGAAGCTGGAATTGGAGCCGAATTCCAAAAAGCTCCTCAGTCCGCCGACCTCCAAAAACGAGGACTACGCGGCCAACCTCTCCTACCGCAAGCCCGACAGCGACGTCCTCCGACCACTGTCCGAAAACAAATGGTCCCACGACCACGATGTGCGGACCGTGTTTTTCGTCGTGCAGACGGAAGCGAACCCCGCCCCCCGCATCCTGGGACTGAGCGATCACCGCGAGCCTGTCGCCAAGGAAGGCAAGAAGAAGAAAGCCGCGAAACGCTAGTGGATAGAGGGCTCGCCTGAACCCGGATTTCCCCAAAGGCTGAGCAGTCAGCTTGTCATACCGTACATGACAGCTTTTTCTGCGAAGCGGATGATTTTCTGACATCCCGGTCGAGAGGAGCGGTAGATTCGTGGGGTGATCCCGTCACTTCTCAGAACCCAATCCAAATACCCATGCTTATGTTCACCAGCTTCCGCCGTTTGGCGGTAATCGTCGGCTTGGCGTTGCTCGGCACGGGTCCCGCCCCGGCGGCCCAACTCCTTTACGAGGGATTCAATGGTGCGGTGGGGTCCGGAAACTTGCCGGGACAAGCGGGCGGAACGGGTTGGAATGGAGCTTGGCAGGCGATCGGTGGCAATGCGGATGTCCTTGCAGGAAGCATGGCCGCAGGCGCAAGCGCACCTGCGGGCTACGATGGATTCTCTTCCGGCCAAAAGTGTTTTTTGCCAAACGGGTCCAGAGTCGCGCGGAACCTGGACACATCCGTTGGCGGTCCCTTCGAGGTCGCGGGCTACCGGAACACCAGCGGCCGCATCGGCGCGACCGGAAAAACGCTCTACATCAGCTTCCTCCAGCAGCCGAACGGAACGACCAATTTCTATGAGTTCGAGTTTCACCGCGACAATCTCGGTGACCCCGGCCGGATCGGCGGCATCGGCAATGACGCGGGCGACACCCATGTGAACCTGCGGGCCCCCAACGGCACGCAGACGTTCATCGCGCCGGGGAATACGAGCGTGAACTTTTATGTGGTGCGGATCGATTTCAAGTCGGGCAGCGACGATGTGCGGGTGTATATGAATCCCACTTCCGACATCGAACCCGAAACGCCGACCCTGACGCGGCTCGCGGCGGCGGACATGTCGTTCAACGGCATTTCATTCGGTGCCTATCTGAATGGCCGGACCGTCATGCACGATGAAATCCGCATGGGTCAGACGTGGGCGGATGTGGTGCCCGCTCCACCGGTGACGACTCCGATCGTTGGGAATCTCAGCACATCTAACATCGCCGGCAGCGCTGCCACCATCAGCGGCAGCGTCACCCGCACGGGTTCGGATGTGCCGAACGTGACGATCTATTACGGCACGACTGACGCGGGAAATGTGGCGGCCAACTGGCAGCACTCGCTGAACCTTGGTGCACAGAGCGGAGCGTTCTCGGTCCCTATCAGTGGTCTCCAGCCCTACACGCGCTACTATTACTCGGCATTCGCACAGAATTCGAGCGGCGGAAACTGGGCGACCGCGGCGCTGGATTTCGCCACCATCGCGGCGCTTCCCGTGATGGAAAATCTTCCGGCCACCGAGCTCAGCATTGCCACGGCACGGATCGGGGCGAACGTCGTTTCCACCGGCGGGCGGGTGCCGGTGGTCACTCTCTATCATGGCCCGGCGGACGGCGGCACCAATCCGGCCGCCTGGCAACACGCCGTGGATCTGGGCGCGGTGGGCACCACGGCGAACAAGGTCATCGGCGGGCTGTTGCCTAACGCCACCTACTATTTCCGCGTCTTCGGAGTGAATGAGGGCGGCGGGGCCTGGGCACCCGCGACGGCCACCTTCACCACCCCGGTGGCGGCGCTGCCGAATGTGGAAAACCGTCCCGCCAGCCAGATCAACGGTTATTCCGCCAGCCTCAATGGACACCTGAATTCCACCGGCAACGCTCCGACGACCGTCACCATTTTCCATGGCCCGGTGAACGGTGGCACCACCGCCGGCGCATGGGCCCGCTCCGTGGAGGTGGGCCTCCAGTCGAAGGATTTCACGGCGATCGTGAGCGGACTGACGACGACGACCTCCTACTTCTTCCGCGCCCGCGCCCAGAATGCCGCGGGAACCGCGTGGGCTACTTCCAGCAGCACTTTCACGACCACGGGATTCACCCCCACGACAGTCTATCTGAATGAATTCTGCGTCTCCACGAACAGCGACGATCCACACCCCTACCTGGATGCCGATGGCGATGCGGAAGACTGGATCGAGCTCTACAATCCCACGGCCAGCGCGGCGGACATCGGCGGTTATTACCTAACTGACAATGCCTCGCAACTCACCAAGTGGCGTTTCCCCCTTCCCACGATCATTCCCGCCAACGGATATCTAGTCGTCTTTGCTTCGAGTAAGAACCGTGCGGTGAGCGGGCAGCAATTGCACACGAATTTCAAACTCGCGGAGGCCGGGGAATACCTCGCGCTCGTCCAGCCTAACGGAACCACTGTCGTGAAAGGCTTCTCTCCGGCTTTCCCCGTGGTACCGGAATACTGGTCATACGGCCTCACACTGCCATCCTCCGGAGGAAATTATCTCCCCTACCAGATCCCCACTCCCGGTGCCGCCAACACCACCGCAGCGGGAACCCCGGCGGGCGCGGTGAATTTCAGTATTCCCTCCAAGGCTTTCGCCGAAACATCCGTCTCCCTAACACTCAGCACCGCTTCGGCAACGGCCGTCATCCGCTACACCACCGACCGCTCGGAACCGACAGTTTCGTCCACCGCCTACAGCGGACCCCTAACGATCAACACCACCACCCAGATCCGGGCCCGTGCCTTCGAGAGCGGAGCCGGTTTCGCCCCGGGCCTCGTTCATTCGGAAACCTACGCCAAACTCGGAGCGGGTGCCGCGTCGTTCACCTCCAACCTGCCCGTGGTCGTGTTGAATAATTTCAATGGCGGACGCCCGGATTCGGACAAGGAAATGGCGTGGACGCTTTACACTCCGGACGCGGCTACGGGGAACCGCACGTCTCTATCCAATCCGCCCGTCATCGCCACCCGTGGCCGCATGGTGGTGCGCGGCTCATCCTCCGCAGGCTGGCCGAAGTATTCGATGAACATCGAGGCCTGGGATGAATCCAACGAAGATACCGATGTCGCCCCGCTCGGGATGGCGCCTGAAGCGGATTGGATCCTCGGCAGCTTTTACGGCACGGACCGCGCGATGATCCGCAACCCGTTCATGTATGAAATGAGCAACCGCATGGGCCGCTATGCCACGCGCACGAAATTCGTCGAGGTCTTTGCAAATACCAACGACGGCACGGTGGACTATCCCGGCGACTACCTCGGCGTCTATGCGTTGATGGAAAAACCGGAGCGCGGGGCGGATCGTATCCCGGTGGAGAAGCTCAACCCTAACGACTCGACCGGCAACAAGGTGACAGGCGGCTACATCATCCGGGTGGACCGCGTCGAGCCCGGCACCACCGGCTGGGTGACTAACCGGAATTTCCCTCTTTCGGAAGTGGCCGGTTCGGTGGGACGGCTGGTTTACGATTATCCCTCCGAAGAACCCGCACCGCTGCCGTCGATCCCCGCTGCCCAGTCGGCCTACATCCGCAACCATGTGCAGGAATTCGAAGACGCGGTCGTCCAACCTAACCGGACGAATCCAACGACGGGAAAACATTACACTGATTACATCGACCGCGACGCATGGGTGGACCACGGGCTTCTCAACATCCTCTCGTCGAACGTGGACGGCCTCCGCCTGAGCACGTTCATGCACAAGCCGCGTGGCGGAAAGCTCATCGCAGGACCGATCTGGGATTTCGACCTTTCGCTGGGCATCGGCAATCCGCTCAACTGGAGTTCGACCGGCGGCGATTCGACGGACCTCCTGAACTGGGGCTGGTGGAAGTATCTCTATCCGGACCCTGATTTCTGGCAACGGTTCACCGACCGCTGGTCGCAAGTACGCGGCGGTCCTCTATCCGACGCCAGCATCGCCGCACTGATGTCGCAGTATCAAAACGAACTCAACGAAGCGGCCGTGCGCAACTTCGCCAAGTGGCCCTCCGTAGGCCCGCGCGATGGTCCGGACGCCGGATCGGACGCGACTTACAGCGATGAATTCGACATCATGCGCACCTGGCTCGAGCAGCATACCGCGTGGATGGATACCCAGTTCATACCGAAGCCCGTGCTGGCGAGTGGCGCGGGAAATTCCGTCATCCTCACCGCATCCCAAGGCACCATTTATTACACGTTGAACGGCAGCGACCCCCGTCTATCAGGTGGCGGAATCAGCCCGGCCGCATCCACCTTGGCGAGCGGCGCCTCGATCACGGTGACCCAAGGCTCGCTGCTCACCGCCCGCGCGAAGTCTTCCGCGCTGTGGAGCGCGCCCGCGACGGGATACTACTTCGCCGCCACCCCGGCGGCAGCGGGGAATATCATGGTCACGGAACTGCACTATCACCCTAACGATCCATCGCCTTCGGAGCAGACGGCGGGTTTCACGAACTCCGACGATTTCGAATTCATCGAGCTGATGAACATTTCCGCCGCGAGCGTGGATCTGGCAGGCAGCCGGTTCACTGCGGGGATCGATTTCACCTTCCCATCCAATCTCGTCCTCGCACCCGGCCAGCGCACCATCGTTGTGAGCAACCGCGGAGCGTTCGCCGCCCGCTATCCCACGGTGCCGTCCGCAAGCATCGCGGGAGAATATCTCAATGACCAATTCAACAATGACGGGGAATTCGTTAGACTCGAATCCGCGAGCGGAGCGGAAGTTTTCAGCTTCACCTACGGCACCGACGGTCTCTGGCCAGCAGAATCCGATGGCGCGGGACGCAGCCTGGTGCTCAGCCGTCCGGGTTCCTCACCGGATGCGAACAGCCCGCTAAGCTGGCACGCCTCTCCGACCTTCGGAGGTTCGCCGCTTTTCACCGAGACCATCGGCTACGAAGCTTGGAAATCCGCCGCCGGCATCACTTCGGACACCCAGGACACGGACGGCGACGGCCTTTTGCCCTTGATCGAATACAGCACCGGCAGCGACCCAGAGACACCCGACCTAACCGCCCTGCCCACTCTTCAGAAATCCCCAGGCGGCGATTGGCGGGTCACGCTCACCCGCGCGCTGGCTGCGGAGGACATCGACTTCACCATCCAAGTGAGCGAAAATCTAACTAACTTCAACGATGTCCCGTTCATCATCGAAACCCGTAGCGCCGCCAGTGGTTCGGAAACGCTCACCTGCCGCCTGACCGATCCGCCAGGCGGCCCTCAGAATTTCGTGCGGGTGCGATGGTTCACCCGGCCGTGAGCATCCAAACTCAATCCCGTCCGAAGCTCATCAAGAACCTCAGAACATACCAGAACAGCAGCGCAACACTCGCGAAGAGCGAAAGCGAAGCCGCGACGTGCTGGCCAGGCTGATAGCGGTGGATCAGGTTGCTGGTGTTATAGAGGATGGATCCCGAGGCGAAGAGGATCATCGCGGCGGAGAACCACAAGCCTAACGAAATCGGCAGGATGAACGATGCGACGATCAGGCCGAGCGCGATGAAGCCGCCGATCTTGAGCATTCCGCCGAGGAAACTGAAATCCTTTTTTGTTGTTAGGGCGACCGCCGAGATGCCGATCACCATCGCCGCGGTGACGAGGCCCGCTTGCACGAGCAGCGAGCCGTCACCGGTCATGGCGATAGCCAGTGCGATCATCGGCAGGAAAATGAGTGCTTCCGCCACCGTGTAGAGCGCGAGTCCGGCGTATTGCATTTCCCTCGACGAGCCGTTCGTCGCCCAGCGTTCGGCCACCCAGGAAACGAGCATGAAGGCACCCATCACCATCAGCCACGAGTATTTGCTCGCTCCCAGCACTGACAGAGCGGTCGCTCCCAGTCCGATGCGGAGAAAGAGCGCTTCGAGAAAAACAAACACCGCGATGGCTCCCGCGAGGTGCCAGTAGGTCTTGCGGATGAACTCGGCGCGCGCCGACTCCGGCGAATCGGCAACCATGCCGACAACATAGGGATTGGTGTAGGAACTCATGATTTTTTGGAAGCTTCGGGGATTCTTGGCAGATTCCTATCAGCTCCACAACCGTTAAAAATCCGGCGCACCGATCACTCACGCAAATCCCGGTATTCCGGATGCCGCACGAGGTAAGCCGCCGCATACCCGCAGATCGGCCTGACCTTCCACCCCTTCTCTTTCGCCAGCTCCAGCACCCCGGCCATCAAGCGTCCGGCCGCGCCCTTGCCCCGCAACGCCGGATCGGCCTCCACGTGCGGCAGGATGAGAAGATTCCCATCCAGGCGATAGTCGGCGAACGCCAGCTTGCCCTCCTCGACGAGTTCAAATCGGCCTTGGGCGGTGTTATCGGTGATCGTAGCCATTTAAACCGATTGCCCTGTTTTCCCCGGAGGTCAACCGCTTCATCTGGAGACCGGAAATCAGAGGTCCGGGTGCTTTTCCAGCATCCAGTCATTCGCCGCCTTTTCGCCGAAGAGCTTGGCGCGGTCGAAGTAGAGCAGCCAGTCGTTTTCGGGAACGGCGGAGGTCTCCATCAGCGCGGTGATCCGCTTTGAGTCCTCGATCATGGAGTTTTTTTGGAGCATGATTTCCTCCAGCCGGGTGTGAGCTTCAGGGGTATCCATTTCCTTGAGAACCTTATTTTCGAGAACCATGCCAACGAGCAAATCTACCAGGAAACCGCCTTGGGGAAGCTGGCCCGCAAGTTGCAGTTGAAGGTCACGTGAAGACTGCACGGCCACATCGTCACCGGCGGCCGCGGCGCTTTCCCGTTGTTTTTTCAGTCCATCCGCCACGCCACGAAGCTGGATCACATGCGACTTGGTGGATTGAGACAGCGCGATCATCTTCGCCTCAAGCGGAGGAAATCCAGCATCGAGATAGGCCTCCTCGTCGTTTTGGCTGGAGAGCACCGTGTAATCCCGGAGCGGCTTGCTGACGGCTTGCGACAATGCGGCAAGAGCTTCGTTATTTTTCCCCAGATCCAGCAGGGCGCGGGCCGAGAGAGTGTCGATCATGCCGTTTTCCGGGTCGGTGGATTTGAGGGATTCGAGGATCTCGAGGCGCTTCGCGGGCTCGGATATAATCCGGAGTGAGCCGAGCTGGACTTGTGGATCCTGAGGAAATTTCTTCATCGCCTCCTCCAGGAACGCCTGGTCTCCGCTCAGGCGGTAGGCGGTGAGCAACGCGGTGGCGGAGCGTGACCGGGCCGAAAGATAGCTGGCTATCTGTTCACGAGTGAGCTTGGGAAACTCGCCCTTGGTCGCGAGTTTCACGAAGCTGGAAAAGTCCCGCTTGGATCGGGAACCGGGAAGCGATGCGGGCCTGGTATGCCGATTGACAGACGGTGCGACCTCTGCCGATCCGGTGTCCGGGACGGGCTTCCGCGCCGATGGCCACAGCAGGAGGGCGAGCGCCAGGAGGAGAAGTCCGGCAGCCGTGAGGGTAAGTTTTCGAGGTGAATTCATCCGGTGGGAGGATCGGGACTCTAGCGGAATTCACCGGACCGCGAAGCTCAATCTTGCGGAGCGATTGACGAAATGGGTCGATTTCCGCGTGAGGTCCGGGTTTCACTCCCGCCGTGCCCGCCACTCTGAAATCCTGCATTCTCGCCGCGCGTCCGAAAACGCTGCCCGCCGCCATCGTGCCGGTGTGGGCGGGGTGCGTGCTGGCATGGAAATTGACCGGAAATTTCAACCTCGTGCTGGCGCTGTGCACACTCGGCGGATCGATCGCAATCCAGATCGCGACGAATTTTTTCAACGACGCCATCGACGCGAGAAAGGGCGCGGACACCGAACGCCGGCTCGGCCCGGTGCGGGTGACGGCCTCGGGACTGATGGATTCGAAAACCGTGATGCGGCTGGCAATGGTGTTTCTCGGACTCGCGGTGGCGTGTGGCACGGTGCTCTATCAGGCGCGCGGCTGGCCGATCATCGCCATCGGGATTCCCTCGTTGTTTCTCGCGTATGGCTACACCGGGGGACCGTTTCCCCTTGCCTATCGCGGGATGGGCGAGCTGTTCGTGATCCTGTTCTTCGGCTTGGTCGCGGTGGCAGGCACGGTGTTCATCCAGACCGGCGGATGGCCGCACGAGGCACTTTTGTTAGGGCTGCAAATCGGGCTGCTGTCGGCGATCCTGATCTCCATCAACAACCTGCGCGACCGCGAGGAGGATGCCACCACCGGCAAACGCACGCTGGCGGTTAGATTCGGCCCGAAAGTCACGGTGGCGGTGATCTGGCTGGAAGTGAAGATCGCGGTGTTCGCCGGACTCGGCTGGATCGCCTTCGGACAACCGCCGCTGGCGATGGCGGGAGCTCCGGTTTTCCTCATCGGCTTGCGCATCATCTGGGGCGTGCTCACCTTTCCGCCGGGGCCGGCGTTCAACCGCTTGCTTGCACTCGGCGGCGTGCAGTTGATTCTTTTCGCCGCCGCCTTTCATTTCGCCGCGGTGCAAGTGGCGAAGTGACGGTTAGGACCCTTTGGCGATTTCCTGAAGCAGGAGGATCACACCCGGAATCAGGAAACTGATTCCAAAAAGCGCTGGCAGCAGCAATGCCACCACGCAGGAGGAACGGAACGACCAGGTCCGCTGACGAACACGGCACAGCCGCGGCATCATGAGATGAAGGATGCCAACGAAAATCAGGTAAGCTCCAAGGCCCGGCACGAAGGTGTCCGCATTGAAGTTCATCCGTTCAAGGTTGCGGTTAAGGAAGAAAAAGAAGCCGAACAGAAGATGGAACAGCACGTCCGGCATTTCGCTATTTTCCGTTGGGGACCGTGCCGGTCGCTGATTTCACGACCTCAATGAATTTTGCGGCCGGCTGGCTGGTCACCGAATTGTCCAGTCTTAAAACCACGAATTTGCCATCCTCTAGCATCTGCGGGCCTATCAGGACAATCTCGGTTGGATTACCGGCTGCCACACCTCCCGGCTTCACCAAAACAAAAGGCTCTGGCGGACGTTGAGAGCCGAGATCAACCAACATCATCCGCCGCAAGGTCTGTGGGTCTTCTACCAGCTCTTCCAGCTGCAGCAGCGACATGGGAAATGCGCCGTGTTCGGTCTCGTGTTCGAACAGCATAATGCCGAGTTGGCGCGCGTTGTTAACGGCGACTGTCTGGGCGCTGCGTCCATTCGATCTGGTGATTTCTCCCTGCGGAAGCCATGCCGCCTCATGCAGCACCCCGCTGAGCGCGATGGCCGCAGCGGAGCCGAGCAAAACCAAAGAACCTGCAAGAGCGGTAAGCTTGAAATGCCAGCCCTTGTCTTTTCCGCTGGCCAGCCGCCACCAGAGGATCAGGCGATGCGCACCCCACAGCGCGATTGCCGTGGCAAGGCACGGTAAGACCGCCGCCGTCATGAGCTTTGGTAGGTCCGAGGCGAAATGGGCGAGAGCCCGTTTCGCATGCAGCACGCAACCCGCGATGAGGTGATAGGGCAGCTCGAAAAGCCATTCCGTACGTCCCGATTCCGGTATGAAAAGACCCAGGGCAAAGATAAACAGGAAGGTCAAAGCCACCCACTTCATGCAACCTTGTCCCGACTTTGGAGAGTCCATTTCGCTCATGGCCGCATCTGTTCCTGGATTTCACGCTTCAAAGTCCCTTCCGCCCGGTCTTCGATGGAACCGTCCGCCAGCAGGATAAACCGGCGGCTGCCTGCGGCGGATGGCTCATAAACAAGGATTTCCCTTCCGCCGCCCGGCCTCACTCCGGGCATGAGGCAGTAAAGGCCGCCGTCCTGATAGAGCCACGCGTCGGGATCCATTCCGGAAACGAGCGGAGACGGCGGAGCGTTGCCCTCATGGTCGCGGGCATAGGCCCAGATGGCTTCCTGGAGTTTCCGCAGATTCTTCCGGCGCTCGTCTTTGTTCGGCCCGGCGGATTCCTCCCGCTGGCGGTATCCCATCCCCTGTTTTTCCCAAGCTCCGGGCGTGAGCAGTTCCCGCGCGCCGGAAATCATGGTGAGCACCACGTAGAAAAGAAGTCCGGTCACGAACACCAGACCCAACGCCCGCCGGTAATCCAGGCGCGGCATGTTGGAAAATGCCGTTGCGAGTTGGTTCCACGCCAGTTTCACCAGCAGCGCGATCAGGAAATACAGGGCGAGGAAAAACGACAGCGCGTCGAGACGGGACTTCGCCATGTCGGTCAAGGTGATCACGGTCATTCCTGCGAAAGCATCCGCCGCCCCCGCCAGCCACAAGATCACGGTGATTTTGAACATGTTTCGCGCCATCACTGAAACACTAACGACTTGAACGGAACCTGTGAAGCTGGATTTACCCGGTCAGGAATCATTTGCCCCGCCAATGGGTCTCGCATAAGGATGGATCAGCCACCGCATGCATCTGATCGACCAGAAACCGATGATCTCCCGCTACCGCCTCAAGGCGCGCGGGTTCCTGAACTCCATTTCCAACCGCCGCGAATTTGAAGGCGCGTTGATCCAGATCGACGGCGGCTTCGGCTGCATCCATCCGTGGCCGGAGCTAGGCGATCCGACGTTGGAAAAATGCCTCGCGGACCTCGGAGGTGCCCGCCGCTGGCCCATCGTCCGCCGCGCGATCCGCTGCGCCGAATATGACCGGGCCTCGCGGGTGTTCGACAATTCGTTGTTCGAGGAAATGGAAGTGCCGGCCAGCCATGCGACACTGGCGAAAGCGGATGTCGCGGAAATCGCGCTCGCGGTGGAAGCCGGATTCACCACGGTGAAATTGAAAACCGGGCGGGACCTAATGACCGAAGCGAAGTTTCTCGATGAAATGACCGCCGAGTATCCGCAGTTGAAATGGCGGCTGGATATCAACGAATCACTCGCACCCGGCGACGCCTCCGATTTCCTGCTAGGCCTTGCGGAGAAGACGCGCACGGCCATTGACTTCGTGGAAGATCCGAGCCCGTATTCGGAAACCGCGTGGAAGGAAATCCGCCGTCAGACGCGGATGAAACTGGCGGTGGACCGCGAGGCCGCTCCGTTGTCGTCCGCCGCGCAGGTGATGGTGATCAAGCCCGCCATCGACGAGCCGTTTTTGTTAGGAGAGGCGGCGCTCGGCCACAGCCAGAATGTCGTCCTGACCAGCTACATGGACCACCCCGTCGGCCAGGCGTTCGCAGCGTGGGAGGCCGCGCGGCTCGGGTTGCAATTTCCGGGACTGGTCGGTGTCTGCGGTTTGCAAACGCACCATCTTTTCGAGCCGGACGCGTTCACCGAAGCGCTGGGTCCATGGTCGCCGGAATTCAAGGTTCCCGACGGCACCGGCCTCGGATTCGACGACCTGCTCGATGCCCTGCCATGGACGCGTCTTTACTAACAAGCGACGCCTTCTGGCAGGATCCGCGCCCATTCGCGGCGAGGGAAATTCCCGACATCCCGGAACTCGGGAGCCACGTCCTGTTCGAGACCTCCGGTAGCTCCGGCGCACCGAAATGGGTCGCGCTGTCGAAACCCGCCCTGCTCGCCTCCGCCGCGGCCGTGAACGCGAATTTGAACGTCACCGGCGTTTCCTGCTGGGGCCTCGCACTGCCTGTGAACCACGTGGGCGGGTTCGGTATTCTCGCGAGAAACTATCAAGCCGGATGCCGTTCCGCCGTTCTCATCGGAAAATGGAATCCACACGGATTCCACCGCTGGGTCCACGACTCGGGAGTGACCCACACCTCGTTGGTGCCTACGCAGGTGCACGATCTGGTGAAAGCCGGATTGCGTCCGCCACCGAATCTATCAGCAATTGTCGTGGGCGGGGGGCAACTGGATTCCCCGACGGGACAGGCGGCGCGCTATCTCGGATGGCCGGTGCTCGCAAGCTACGGAATGACCGAGGCCGGCTCGCAAATCGCCACCCAGGGATTGGAGGCGCTGGCGGCACCCTATCAGCCTTCTCCGATTCCCGTGCTGCCACTGTGGAAAGCGCGGGTGTCCGGCGAGGGGCTGTTGGAAATTTCCGGAGAAGCCCTCTTCTCGGGATATCTATCCGGAAACACCTTCTTCCCCCGCTCCGGCATCTGGCACACGACCTCCGACCGGGTGACCCTGCGGGACGGGCTCCTAACACCGCTGGGGCGGGCGGACTTGCTGATCAAGGTCCTCGGCGAGCTTGTGGACCCGGAGGCCATCGAGCGCGAAATGGTTTCGATTTCCAACGGCGCTCTCGCATCCGGAACGTTCGCCGTCATCGGCATTCCGGACGATCGCGCGGGAAATGTGCTGCTGCCCGTATTTGAATTCCAAGTCGATCGGGACCTGATCGAGTCCACGGTTTCAAGCTACAATCAAGGAGCTCCGGGATTCCGGAGATTGAAACCGGCGGTCACCATCGATGCGCTGCCCCGCACCGAACTCGGCAAGCTCGGAAGGGCGGAGCTGGCGGCGACCTATCAGGAAAAACATCTGGAATGAAATGAATCACCAAGGCGCTCACAGGGCGCTGCGTTTCGCCCTTTCCAGCAGGACTTCGAAGCGTTTCTCCAACATGATGGCGCGCTCCTCGTCGCCCGCGGTGCGATAGTAACCGCAGATCATTTTGTAGATCGACGACTCGGTATTCGCCCGGAACCAATCCTTGGTTCCTGTCTCGACGACGCGCTTGAATGCGAGCTCGATGTCACGCGCGGCCTTGCGGGCCAGTTCGGGATCGTCCTTGAAGTAACCGAAATAGTCTTCCGCCATCATCTTGAATCCGGTGATGCTGCCGCCGTATTTGCGCAGCGCGCTGTCATACAAGCGGCTGATGTCCTGCTTGGCGGCGGAGTCACCGCGCTTGGAGATAAGCTCGGCCTCGCGCTTCAGGGACTCGGCGATCAGATCCTTCTGCTCGCCCGAGTTCCGCTCGATCCGGCGGCGTTCGCGAAGAAGAGCCCTGGTGGCGTCACCTTGGTCCTCGTAAGGGAAAATGTATTCCATCTCGGCGGCTGCCGCGAGCTGCGCCATCCGTGGATTGTCTTTGAATTCCTGCCGCATCGATTTGGCGAATGCTTTCCAGTCGTCGAGATTGCTGGGCTTGGCGGGCTCGCCGGCAAGCTTCATCTGATGCCTGAGCAAGGCATACAACGCCGACCAGGTGTCGGAGAAAGAGGGTCCGATCTGGTTCGCCAGCCTAACCGCCGCCGCTTGGTCCTCATTCTTTTCCGCCGCTTCGAAGTAACCTGCCAGCCAGAGATGGCGGGCCACGGAAAGGGTGGTGGCGGGACTCTTGTGAGCCCGGTCATCCCAGGATTGGACCTCCTGCTCGGTGATGGTCTGTCCCGTTTGGGGGTTGCCGGTCTGGCCTTTGGAAACACCGCCGATCCGGCCGACACCCGTGGTCCAATCGTCTGAAGTGATCTTCAGCGCGACCCAAGCATGCCCGCCGAGATCGGTTTCGCCGCTGAGTGTCATCGCGGGAATGCCTTGGGCCCGCGCGGTGTTGGTGCAGAAGTAGGATTGGTCGCCACAGATTCCGCCTTCCTTGAGGATTTCGGAAAACGTGTATTCCTTGTAGGGATCGAGTCCGTTGACGGCGCGCTCCATCAGATACTCGATCATGCCGTATGCGTTGCCCCAGTGCTTCCGGCTGAGATGCATCTTGTCCAGCGACCAATCCAGCTCGGAGGTAGAGACCGGCGCACAAACCACCCAGACGAGGTCACGGGCGGTGCTGCGGTGGACGGGTGCCGCTAACAGCCCCTTCTCGTTGTTCTTGATGTACCACATCATGCGGCTCAGCGGCTCGACGACGGTCTTCTCGCCATACTCGCCGCCGACCGGATTTGAAATCCCGACCTCCCGGTCGAAAACCACCGCACAGGCGAGCGCGAGGGGGAAATACTTGTCCATCATGCCGGGGATGTTGGGCCACGCGTTTGTTAGAAATTCCAGCACCTTGCCGCCGTCGTCTTCCGGCTTGATCGTAATCAGGAACTCCTCCATGGCGGCGGGATTGCTGCATAGCCAGATCAGGAACTCGCCGCTGTAGCTGTCGGTCACGTTCCGGGAAATTCCGGATTCGGAAAGCCTGCCGATGACCTGCCAGCGGAGAAACGCCTGATAGAGCGCGGGTTCACTCCAGACCGCGTCGAAGCGGTTCACTCCCTGGCCTTTGGCCAGCTTCGCGAATCCGGCGTCGATCGATCTCGCCAGAAACTCCCGATAGGCGGTCCAGGCCCGGCTGTCGATGGCTCGCTTGAAAAGATCCTTGTCCCGCTGGATCGCGGCATCGCGGCGCGAATCAAGATCGGTCAACACAAGCACTGGCTCTTTGCCGAAAGAAGCGGCGTCGATTTCATCCTGAGCCACGGATGCCGGCGGCATCGCCGCGGCCGCGGAAGATTGCACGGCACCAACCACCTCGCCTTTGGCGGTTTCCGGAATGGTGGAATGGCTCGAAGGCCCCTCATCTTCCTTCACGGAGATTCCGCTTTTCACCTCCCTGGCAGGCGCTTTCGGATCCAACCTGAAGACGATGGGCTCTTTCGAGGTTGGCGGTGCGGGCCTTGTCAGTTCCAGCCCGAAGTAGACCGCTACGATGACCAATCCCCCGATCCCTAACGCAATCTTCTGTTCCGAGATCCGGCGCTTCATTCCCGCCTTTCCCGACGGCGTGGAAGTGGATGCGACCGGTCGTTTTACCGTCGGTCTCTTCGCTTCCGCGGTGGGAATCGAAGCGGGTTTGGAATCGCGTTTCATCATGGCATTTTCCTTACGGGCTGTTGCACGTCTACTGTCTGCGGATGGCGGTTTATCACGTCCCTGTGAATGGTGCAAATTGATATCCGCGCCGGCTCGCGGATGCCGGGGACAGGGGAAATTCCCAATTTCTAGGTTGTCATCTCCACAGAAATGAAGATAGTCAGGTCATCTTGATTAAATTGGTCAAAGATTCGATGTCACGATTTGGCACTGCGTTTGCTGGCGACGGGCTGGCATTACGCATCCCATCACCCGTCAAAATACCCAGCACCCCCACCCATCACGATGATTCATCGCACCGAGGAAGGTCAGTCCGCATTGTTTGAGGAAACACTTGAAAACGGAGGCGTCACCCGGAGGAAGCG
This sequence comes from Verrucomicrobiota bacterium, assembly GCA_040386755.1. Taxonomy (GTDB): domain Bacteria; phylum Verrucomicrobiota; class Verrucomicrobiia; order Verrucomicrobiales; family Akkermansiaceae; genus Luteolibacter. The sequence goes on from JAZKEY010000007.1 coordinate 89,765, forward strand.
AGCGGGAAGCGGTAACCCAAAACCCATGGATTTCGGACTCACGGCGCCATCGCAGCTCGCTAAAAACTACGTTCTCGACACCAACGTCCTGCTTCACGATCCCGCGTCGCTCGAGCGCTTCCAAGAAAACCACCTGTGCATCCTCGTCGATGTGCTGGCAGAGCTGGACAAGTTCAAGTCGGAGCAAACCGAGCGCGGCGCCAACGCCCGCCGCGTCCACCGCCGACTGACGGAAATGTTTTCCTGCGCGGACAAAGTCACCCATGGGGTTTCCACCGAAGGCGGCGGCACCGTCCGCCTGGTCATTTATGATCCGGCGAGCTGCCCGAAAAACTCGGAGCAACTCAACCGCTTCCACCGCGTTTTCCCGGACCGCGAACGCGTCGATCACCGCATCCTCGCCGCCTGCCTGCTGCTGATGCAGCACAATGACGCGCCGGTCGTGTTGGTGACCAAGGACATCAACATGCAGCTCAAGGCCCGCTCGGTGGGAATCGACTGCCAGGACTATCTCAATGACAAGGTCGATGCCCGCGAGGTTTCGAACTACGAGGTTCGTCGTATCGAAGTCGATCCGAGCGAGCTCCACCGCTTCGCCAGTGCGGGTGAACTCGCGGTTTCCGAAGACCGCAGCTATGGCGTGGCGGTGAACGAGTATGTCTTGTTAGGTGCCGGCGAGAAACAGACGATCCCCGCGCGGCTCGCGCCGGACGGCCGGTTCGTCAGGCTGAACATCCCGGAAGTGCTGAAGATTCCCGATGGCCAGACGCTCAAGCCGCTCAATCTCGGCCAGCGCTGCCTCATCGACGCCCTGCTCAATCCGGATATCTCGCTGGTGACCTGTTATGGACACGCCGGCACCGGGAAAACCCTGGTCGCCGTGGCCGCCGGACTTCACGAGATGTTCAACCGGAAATACAACGGCATCACCGTCAGCCGTCCGGTCGTGGCGATGGGCGACCAGCTCGGATTCCTGCCCGGTTCGCTGGATGAGAAAATGCGCCCGTGGCTCCAGCCGATCCACGACGCTCTCGATCTCCTCATGCGTCCCAACACTCCGTTAGGCCCGCGCCGCAAACAGCAGCCGAAACCGAACGGTGCTCCGCCCGCCACCGCGAAGAAGCCTTACGAACTCCTGATGGAACAAGGCATCCTCGAGATCGAGGCGCTCTGTTATATCCGCGGCCGTTCGATTCCCAACCGCTTCTTCATCCTCGACGAGGCCCAACAGCTCACGCCGCAGGAGGCGAAAACGATCGTCACCCGGATGTCGCGCGACTCGAAACTCGTGCTCGTCGGCGATCCCGCACAGATCGACAACCCTTACGTGGACAGCCGTAGCAACGGCCTCGTTTACACCCGGAACCGCTTGAAAGGACAGCCTTTCGTCGCCCACGTCGCCCTCAACCGCGGCGAGCGCTCGGAGCTTGCCGAGGCCGGCGCGCAGCTGATGTAAGACGTCTCCAATCCATCAAGCCTTCCGGTAAACCGCCGGAAGGCTTTTTTGTTTCTGGGGGGCTGTGTTATTGGGATTTCCGGCCTCACGATGCGGACAACCCAGTGGAAAGAGCTGGCAATTCGTGATTCAGGAAAAAGCCGCCGGGAGTTTCCCGGCGGCCTGATGGAACCGGATCACTCCGTGGCTCAGAGCTTGCCGAGAACCGCCTTGATCGCGTCAAAGTCCGGCATGTCGCTCGGGACTTCGAGAACCTCGGCGTATTGGACGACACCGGCCTTATCGATGACGAAGGCCGAGCGTTTCGCGACGCCGCCCATGATCAGGTTTTTCGAAGGGATGAACTGGTCGTAAGCCACGCCGTAGGCATTGGTCACCGCGTGCTCGTAGTCGCTGAGCAGCGAGATCGTGATGCCTTCCTTCTGCGCCCAGGCTTCCTGCGCGAACGGATTGTCGCCGGAAATGCCGAGCACCTTGGCGTCGAGCGCGTCGTATTCGGAAATGCCTTTGGAAATCTCGCAGAACTCTGCCGTGCAGCCGCCGGTGAAGGCCATCGGCACGAACAGAAGGACGATGTTGGATTTTCCGATGAGGTTGCCCAGCGTGACCAGCTCGGGGCCATTGGCGGTTTTGCTGACGAGGGTGAAATCCGGGGCTTTGTCGCCGACTTTGATGGACATGGTGGTTTGGTGGTTGTTTGAAGTGAGGTCGGCACTGTAGAACGCGGCCAACGGATATGTCATACGAATTTTCAACTTTTGGCCGGCATCTCGGCTCCGGCAGCGGCATCGGCGATTTGATGGACGACCTCGGTCACGCCCTCGCCAGCGGCGGACCGGATTTGAAAATGCTCGGCGGCGGCCAACCGGCCCGCATCCCGGAAATGAACGCCGTCTGGCGCAGGCGCCTCGAAGAGTTGATGGAGGAAACCGGCGGACTCGAACGCTCGCTCACCTCCTACGATCCACCGCGCGGCAGTCCGGCGTTTCTCGAAGCCATCGCCACACTCTTTCGCGAAACCTTCGGCTGGAACCTAACATCGGAAAATGTCGCCGTCACCAGCGGTGGGCAGACCGCGTTTTATTTCCTCTTCAACCTCCTCGCCGGAGAAATGCCGGACGGCAGCTTCCGGAAAATCCTGCTCCCGCTCGTTCCCGAATACATCGGCTACGCGAACCAGGGCAACTGCGGCAACCTCTTCCGCGCAGTCACCCCGCTCATCGAGAAAACCGGCCCGCACGAGTTCAAATACCGCGTCGATTTCGACAACCTCGAAGTCACGCCCGACATCGCCGCCATCTGCGCCTCGCGCCCGACCAACCCCACCGGCAATGTCCTAACCGACGATGAGATCGCCCGCCTTTCCGCCATCGCGAAGCAGCACGGCATCCCGCTGATCATCGACAATGCCTACGGAGCCCCCTTCCCCGGCATCCTCTTCGCCGACGCGACGCCGTTCTGGGACGAGCATGTCATTCTCACGCTCAGCCTATCCAAAATCGGCCTGCCCGGCACCCGCACGGGCATCGTCATCGGCCCGCCGGAAATCATCCGTGCGCTCGGTTCCATGAGCGCTATCGCCGGACTGTCCAATCCCAACATCGGCCAGCAGATCACCCTGCCGCTCATCCAATCCGGAGAAATCCTCAAGCTCAGCCGCGAGGTCGTCCGCCCGTTCTATCAGGCGAAATGCGCGCTCGCACGCCAGGCCGCGAAGGAAGCCTTCGGCGAGGACATCGAGTGGTTCATGCACGTCAGCGAAGGCGCGTTGTTCCTCTGGTTCTGGTTCCCCGGCCTGCCCATCACCTCGCAGGAACTCTACGAACGCCTGAAAAAACGCGAGGTTCTCATCATCCCCGGCCATCACTTCTTCTTCGGCCATGACGATGAGAACTGGCCCCACCGCCACGAGTGCATCCGCGTTTCCTACGCCATGGATGAAGCCGTCGTTAGGGACGGGCTGAGGATCATCGCCGAGGAAGTGCGCGGCCTGTTCGTGAAGCCCGGGTGAATTCTCCGTGAAGCACTGATTTTGAATCGCGGTTTCCCGCCGACCGGGACATGAAACGGGGATGATCCGTCCGTTCCAGCGGCTGTTATTCATCGCGGGCCTCACCGGCCTCCCGAGCACAACTCCATCAAGCCACCGACCGTTCTCGTCTTCTGGATCCTCTGGGTCGCCGTCCTGCAGGGGCTGGTGATGATCCAGTTCTTCGTGGGCGGAGGGATTCCCAAAGACGCTCTCTCAGGCTAACCTCGCCCTCGCCATCAACCTCGAAGGTGAAAAAGAGGTGCTTGGCATGTGGTCCTCGGAAAACGAAGGCGCCCGGACGACCTGAGCGGTTTCGCCGCAGCCCTTGAAGCGATCTGTCGCCGCCATCGCAACCTCTTCCCCTCCATCGACTCGCTCTTCAAGCTGTTCTACCCGAGCCTCAAAAATCAGCCGCAAATGGACCCTGACCGCCCCCATTTGGCCGAGAGCCCTGAGCCACTTTGCCCTCGAGTTCGAGGATCGCATGCCTAACGGCCACTAACACGGATCAGCGGGAAATCATTCTCGCATTTCCTTTACAGGGTCAGGCACTTGCAATTGATTCACGCGCCTCCGATTTCGGCAGTGGATTCGCAAGGGCCCGCCTCTCTTCCCGACAATCTCGCGTCCTCGTTCCACCCATCCCGTTCATGAAACATCTCCGCACTCTTCTCCTACCCGCGTTGCTCCTCATTCCGGCCGCCTCGCACGCCGCAAACACCGCCCCGGAGGCCGTTTCCCAATCCGTGAACACGCCCGAGGACAAGGGCAAGGTCATCACCCTCACCGCCAGCGATGTGGACGCGGGTTCCGCCCTGAGCTACACCATCGTCACCCGCCCCGCCAATGGCACGCTCGTCGGCACCGGCCCGACCCAGCTTTATGTCCCGCTGGCAAATTTCAATGGCAGCGACAGTTTCACCTTCACCGCCAGCGACGGGGTCTTGGACAGCCCCCCGGCCACCGTCAGCATCACCGTCGATCCCGTGGCGGAACCCGCCCTGGACGGGCCGGCCTTCCCGGAGTTCGTGGACCCCAATCCCTCGGGCGGCAACGGCTTCGGCACCGCCGTCATCCCTCTGAACACCGGCAATGTCGTCATCACTTCGCCTAACGCGGACATCTCCGGGGTCGCGAACTGCGGCGCGGTCTACCTTTTCAATGGCAGCACCGGCGCGCTCATCAGCACCCTGACCGGCTCGACCGCGAACGACCAGGTGGGCGGCACGAGTGCAACCGGCGTGATGGCGCTGGCCAGCGGCAACTTCGTGGTGCTCAGTCCGAACTGGGACAACGGCGCGGTGGTGGACGCGGGCGCGGCGACGTGGGGCAACGGCACGACGGGTGTCAGCGGCGCGGTCAGCGCGGCCAACAGCCTCGTCGGCTCGAAGGCGACCGACCAAGTGGGCAGCGGCGCGACGGTGCTGACCAACGGCAACTACGTGGTGCGCAGCGTGAACTGGGACAACGGCGCGATATCGAACGCGGGTGCGGTGACGTGGGGCAGCGGCACGGCGGGCGTCAGCGGCGCGGTCAGCGCGGCCAACAGCCTCGTCGGCCCGACCGCGAACGACAACGTGGGTCTCAACGGCGTGACGGCGCTGACCAACGGCAACTACGTGGTGCTCACCGGGACCTGGGACAACGGCGCGGTGATGAATGTCGGCGCGGCGACATGGCGGAGCGGGACGACGGCCACCAGCGGCACGGTCAGCGCGGCCAACAGCCTCGTCGGCACGAAGGCGAACGACAATGTGGGCAGCCAAAACGCGACCGCTCTGGCCAACGGCAACTACGTGGTGCGCAGCACGGGCTGGGACAACGGCGCGGCGGTGAACGCCGGCGCGGTGACCTGGGGGAACGGGACCACGGGCGTCAGCGGCGTGGTGGGTCCGGCCAACAGCCTCGTCGGCTCGAAGACGGACGACTCCGTGGGGAGCCCCAGCGTGACTGCTCTAGCCAACGGCAGCTACGTGGTGGTCAGCCAGAACTGGGACAACGTTTCGGCGGCGGACGCCGGCGCGGCGACCTGGGGCAGCGGCACGGCGGGCGTCAGCGGTGCGGTGAGCGCGGCCAACAGCCTTGTCGGCTCGACCGCGAACAATTCCGTGGGCACCGGCGGCGTCACGGTGCTGACCAACGGCAACTACGTGGTGCGCAGTCAGAACTGGGACAACGGCGCGGTGGCGGACGTTGGCGCGGCGACTTGGGGCAGCGGCACGGCGGGCGTCAGCGGCGCAGTGAACGCAACCAACAGCCTCATCGGCTCGACGGCGAGCGACAACGTGAGCGTCGGCGGCGTGACGGCGCTGGCCAACGGTAGCTACGTGGTACGCAGCCAGAGCTGGGACAACGGCGCGGCGGTGAACGCAGGCGCGGCGACATGGGGCAGCGGGACGGCGGGCGTCAGCGGCGCGGTCAGCGCGGCCAACAGCCTCGTCGGCTCGACGGCAAACGACTTCGTGGGCGGCGGCAACTTCACGGTGCTCGCCAACGGCAACTACGTGGTGGCCAGCTGGTATTGGGACAACGGCGCGGCGACGGACGCCGGCGCGGCGACTTGGGGCAGCGGGACGGCGGGCGTCAGCGGCGCGGTCAGCGCGGCCAACAGCCTCG
>JAZKEY010000007.1:95968-298262 GCA_040386755.1 Verrucomicrobiota bacterium
GGACGGCGGGCGTCAGCGGCGCGGTCAGCGCGGCCAACAGCCTCGTCGGCTCGACCGCGAGCGACCAAGTGGGCACCGGTATGACTGCGCTGGCCAACGGCAACTACGTGGTGGCCAGCTCGGGCTGGGACAACGGCGCAGTGGTCGACGTTGGCGCGGCGACATGGGGGAACGGGACGACGGGTACGAGCGGTGCGGTGGACGCGGCCAACAGCCTCATCGGCTCCACCGCTGCCGACCTAGTGGGCAACAGCGGCGTGACGGCGCTGACCAACGGCAATTACGTGGTGCGCACCCCGCTCTGGGACAACGGCGCGATTATCAACGTTGGCGCGGCGACGTGGGGCAGCGGGGCGGCTGGCATCATTGGCGTGGTCAGCACGGCCAACAGTCTTGTCGGGTCGGTCGCGAGCGACACCGTGGGCACCAACGTGACGGCGCTGGCCAACGGCAACTACGTGGTCCACAGCACAAGCTGGGACGATGGCGCATTGGCCAATGCCGGCGCGGTGACGTGGGGCAGCGGCACGGCGGGCATCAGCGGCGCGGTCAGCCCGGCCAACAGCCAGCCGGGCCGCATCTCCTTTTCCAATCCGAATACCTCAATCGGCGACAACCTGAACAACCATTACCTCACCTACTTCACCAACGAATTCAAGGTGCGCCTCGGCTCGCAGGAAAACGGTCCGCCGCCCCCTCTTCCCACCGTCACCGCCATCGCTCCGGCCGGCGGCAGCACCTCGGGTGGCACCACCGTGACGATCACCGGCACCAATTTCGTGGCACCCGCCACCGTCACCCTCGGCGGCACGGCCGCGACCGACGTGGCCGTGGTCAACGCGACCACCCTGACCGCCACCACCCCGGCGCACGCCGCCGGCGCGGCCGCCGTCCTGGTAACCACCCTCGGCGGCACCAGCGAGGCGGGCAGCCACTTCATCTATGGCCCGGCCCCCGTGGCCGATCCCCAGTCCGTGGCCACGGTGGAAGACAAGGGCAAGCTCATCACCCTGACCGCCAGCGACGCGGACGCGGACTCCGCCCTGAGCTACACCATCGCCACCCCGCCCGCGAACGGCACGCTCGTCGGCAGCGGCCCGACCGTGGTTTACGTCCCGTTTGCCAACTACAACGGCAGCGACAGCTTCACCTTCACCGCCAGCGACGGCGCTTCGGACAGCCCTCCGGCCACCGTCAGCATCACCGTCGATCCCGTGGCGGAACCCGAGGTCACCGGGCCGGCGTTCCCGGAGTTTGTGGACCCGAATCCCTCGGCCGGCAATGGCTTCGGCGCCGCCATCGTCCCCCTGAACACCGGCAATGTCGTCATCACCTCACCACAGGCGGACATTTCCGGGATCACGAACTGTGGAGCGGTCTACCTTTTCAATGGCAGCACCGGGGCGCTCATCAGCACTCTCGTCGGCTCGACCGCGACCGACCAGATTGGCAGCTCCGGCGTGACGGCGCTGACCAACGGCAACTTCGTGGTGCGCAGCCAGAACTGGGACAACGGCGCGGTGGCGGACGTTGGCGCGGCGACATGGGGCAGCGGCACGACCGGCGTCAGCGGCCCGGTCAGCGCGGCCAACAGCCTCGTCGGCTTGAAAACGGACGATTATGTGGGCCTCGGTGTGACGGCACTGGTCAACGGCAACTACGTGGTGAGCAGCAATTACTGGGACAACGGCGCGGCGTCGAACGCCGGTGCGGCGACCTGGGGAAACGGAACGACGGGCATCAGCGGCGCGGTCAGCGCGGCCAACAGCCTCGTCGGCTCAAAGGCGAACGACAACGTGGGAGTCACCGGCGTGACGGCGCTGACCAACGGCAACTACGTGGTGATCAGTCAGAGCTGGAGCAATGGCGTGGGGAATTCCTGGGGTGCCGTGACGTGGGGGAACGGGACCACCGGCCTCATCGGCGCGGTGAGCGCGGCCAACAGCCTCATCGGCTCGATCTCGGGCGACCAAGTGGGCGGCTCCGGCGTGATCGCGCTGGCCAACGGCAACTACGTGGTGCGCAGTTCGAGCTGGAGCAACGGCACGGCGGGGACCGTGGGCGCGGCGACCTGGGGGAACGGGACGACGGGCATCACCGGTGCGGTGAGCGCGGCCAACAGCCTCGTCGGCTCGACCACGGGCGACACCGTGGGCAATTCCGGCGTGACGGCGCTGGCCAACGGCAACTACGTAGTGCTCAACCAGAGCTGGGACAACGGCGCGGCGGCGGACGTAGGCGCGGCGACATGGGGGAGCGGCAAAACGGGCGTCAGCGGCGTGATCAGCGCGGCCAACAGTCTCGTCGGCTCGACCGCGAGCGACAGCGTTGGCAGTAACGGCGTCACGGCGCTGGTCAACGGCAGCTACGTCGTGCGCAGTCAGAACTGGGACAACGTCGCGGCGACCAACGCAGGCGCGGTGACCTGGGGCAGCGGGACGGGGGGCATCAGCGGCGCGGTCAGCGCGGCCAACAGCCTGGTCGGCTCGAGGGCGAACGACAGCGTGGGCGCCGGCGTGACGGCGCTAACCAACGGCAACTACGTGGTGAGCAGCTCGAACTGGGACAACGGCACGCTGGCCAACGTTGGCGCGGCGACCTGGGGCAGCGGGACGGCGGGCGTCGTCGGCGTGGTGGGCGCGGCCAACAGCCTCATCGGCTCGACCGCGAACAGCAACGTGAGCAACAGCGTGACGGCGCTGACCAACGGCAACTATGTGGTGAGCAGTTATAATTGGAGCAACGGCGCGGTGGCCAACGTTGGCGCGGCGACATGGGGGAGTGGCACGTCGGGCATCATCGGCGTGGTCAGCGCGGCCAACAGCCTCGTCGGAACAACCGTGGGCGACTACGTGGGCCTCGCCGTGACGGCGCTGGCCAATGGCAACTACGTAGTGCGCAGCACGAACTGGGACAGCGGCGCGGTGGTGAATGTCGGCGCGGTGACATGGGGCGGCGGCACGGCGGGCATTAGCGGCGCGGTCAGCGCGGCCAACAGCCTCGTCGGCTCAAAGGCGAACGACAACGTGGGTCTCAACGGCGTGACGGCGCTGGCCAACGGCAACTACGTGGTGGGCAGCTCGGGCTGGGACAACGGCGCGGTGGTGAACGCCGGCGCGGTGACCTGGGGCAGCGGCACGGCGGGCGTCAGCGGCACGGTCAGCGCGGCCAACAGCCAGCTGGGCCGGATCTCCAATGCAAGTCCGGGAACTGCATTCGCCGAGAACTTCAACAACCATTTCCTCACCCGGTTTTCCACCGAACTCAAGGTGCGCATCGGCTCGCAGGAGAACGGCTTCTCCACCCCCGCCGTCACCACCATCGCTCCGGCCAGCGGCAGCACCTCCGGCGGCACCAGTGTGACGATCACCGGCACCAATTTCGTGGCACCGGCCACCGTCACCCTCGGCGGCACGGCCGCGACCAACGTGGTCGTGGTCAACGCGACCACCCTGACCGCCACCACCCCGGCACGCGCCGCCGGCGCGGTCGGCGTGCTGGTGACCACCCCGGGCGGCACCAGTGCGGCGGACACCCTCTTCACCTATCTCGCTCCCGACATCGCCGTGTCACAGTCCGGCACCCTTCTGACCGATGGCGTGAGCAGCGTCGCCTTCGGCACGGTGGCCGCGGGCGGCAGCGGCAGCGTCCTGACCTTCACCGTCAGCAACCCCGGCACCGTCGACCTGGCCAATCTGGCCGTGAGCGTGGACGGCACCCACGCCGCCCAGTTCACCGTGGGCACCCTGAGCGCCACGGCCATCGCCTCCGGGGAAGGCACGGCCACGTTCACCGTCACGTTCAATCCCAACAGCAACGGGCCGAAGACGGCGGCCATCCACATCGCCAGCGACGCGGCCGGAGCCAAGAATCCCTTCGACATCCAGCTTTCGGGCGAAGGCAACACGCCGCCGATCTTCTCCGGCTATGCCGCAGCCACTCCGTATGAGAAGGCGGCCGCGATCTCGCTCGGGAAATTGCTGGCGGCCGCCTCCGATCCGGATGGCGACATGATCGGCGTCACCTCCGTCCCTGCGTCCTCAGAGCAGGGCGGCACGGTTTTGTTGCAAGCCTCCGCCATCCTCTACACGCCCCCGGCCGGGTTCTCGGGAGCGGATCGTTTTACCGTCACCCTCACCGACTCAAGGGGAGCGAGCACGGTTGGCACCGTCACCGTGACGGTCCAGTCGAACAGCGGCGTCGGCTCCAATCCGCCGGTCCTGACCGTTTTGCCGAACGGCCAAATCGGATTGGGCTTCCAAGGCATCCCCGGCCGCTCCTACGAGATCCAACGCTCCACCGACCTGGACACCTGGCAAGTTCTGGCAACCGTGACGGCTTCTCCCGCCAATGGCGCGGTCAGCTTCATTGACGAATCCCCGCCCCAGCCCAACGGCTACTACCGCCTGCGTCAACCTTGAGGGACCAAGACAACACCAACCTGAACGACCTTCCCTCATGAAACTCCTCTTCTCTCTCTGCGCCCTGCTGCCCCTTTCGGCCTCCGCCGCCACCCTCTATGATCAAATCTGGACGGTCACCACGGCCATCCCCGACAACGATCCCGTCGGCTTGACCAACACTCAGAACGTCTCCGCCACGGGCCTGACGTCGATCACCGGCATCACGGTGGACCTGACCTTCACCGGTGGTTGGAATGGCGATCTTTACGCCTACCTCGTCCATGGCAGCGGTTTCTCGGTCCTGCTCAACCGGCCGGGCCGTAGCGATGCCGCCCAGGATGGCTCGGGCACGGCGGGTTTCACGATCACGCTCGACGACAGCGCCTCTCCCGAAATCCACACCGCCATCCCGATGAGCGGCGGCAACGTGGCCGGCACCTACCGACCTGACGGCCGCGCCGTTGACCCTTCGGCGGTCCTCGACACCCATGCTCGCACGGCCACCTTGGCTTCCTTCGATGGCCTGGACCCCAACGGCACTTGGACACTCTTCGTCGCCGATCAATCCGCCGGCGGCACCGCAACACTCCAGAGTTGGGGGCTTCACATCACCGCCGTGCCCGAACCTTCCTCCCTCGTGCTGACCTTGCTCGCCAGCGGGGCACTCCTGCTCCGCCGGAAACGCGGTTGAGCCTCCGGCGGACCTCCGTCTCCCTGCCCGGAGCATCCCGGAACGTTCGCCGGACCTCCGCCTCCCTGCCCGGAGCTTCGGGGTCCCAAATAACAGACATTGACGCCGCCGGGCTTTGTAGCGGTGACACAGGGCAAGACCTTTGCGACACGAGGCAGTTGGTGAGGTTAACCACGTGATGGCTCGCGGGGATGGTGGAAACCATGGGTTCGACGACGACAAGGACCAGTTCGCGTGGACTGATCCGAATTTGACTTTGGCACGACATCGTTTTGGTTGATGGGTCGATTTATGATCACTCACTTCATCGGAGGAAACCGTCATGAAAACACACTTTTCCCGAATCAGCATTCTGACCGCCACCGCTGCGGTCGTCATGGGCGCCGGCGCGATGGTTTGGCCGGCCGCCCAAGCGAAGGAATCGGCACCCGCGCTGTCGCAGGAAACGCGGGCCACCCCGCTGTTCGAGGGCATGGGCACGCATTCGCGCAAAGTCACCACCACCTCGGCCGATGCGCAGCGCTACTTCGATCAAGGGCTGACCTGGGCGGTCGCCTTCAACCACGACGAGGCGATCCGCTCGTTCGAGCAGGCGGCGAAGTTCGATCCGGACTGCGCGATGTCGTATTGGGGAATCGCGCTTTGCCACGGGCCCCACATCAACAATCCGGTGATGAACGAACCGGGCTCAATCGCCGCATGGACCGCGCTGCAAAAGGCGCGGGCACTGGCGGACAAGGCCGGCCCGGTCGAGCGCGCCCTGATCCAGGCGTTGGCATCGCGTTACACCGACCCGGCAGCGGGCAAGTTTCCGCTCACGGCGGAGGAGCGGAAACCGTTGGACGAGGCCTACGCCGCGGCGATGAAGGAAGTGTTTGCGAAGCATTCCGCCGATGCCGATGTCGCCAGCCTCTACGCGGAATCCCTGATGGATCTGCACCCGTGGGATCTCTACGACCCAGTGAGCCATGAGGCGCGGTCGTGGTCGGCGGAAATTGTGAAGACGATCGAACACACACTGCAGCTCGATTCCAAACATCCCAGTGCCAACCATCTCTACATCCACGCGGTGGAAGCCTCGGGCAGCCCGGAACGGGGAGTCGCCGCCGCCGACGTGCTGCGGAAGCTCATTCCCGGTTCCGGCCACCTGGTTCACATGTCGTCCCACATCGACGTGAGGACCGGCCGCTGGGCGCAGGCCGCGGAGCAAAACCGGCAAGCGTCGAAGATCGACACCGCCTACCGCGAGATTTCGCCGGAGCAAGGCATCTATCGGATCTACATGGCGCATAACGACCATTTCCTCGCCTGGTCCTGCATGATGCTGGGCCGGAAGGAAGAGGCGCGGAACGCCGCCCACGAAATGCTTCGCAAGATCCCGCCGGAATTCATGCAGGCCGCCGCGCCATTCGTCGATCCGCTCGCCTCGATCGAACTGACCACGCTCATGCGTTTCGGCCTGTGGGACGAAATCCTGGCGCAGCCGAAACCGGCCGATTTCCTGCCGATCACCGGGGCGATGTGGCGATTCGCGAGGGGAAGCGCCCTCGCCGCCCAAGGCAAGGTGCCGGAGGCGCTGGCCGAGCAGGTGGAATTCCGCAAAGCGGTGGCCGCCCTGCCGAAAGAGGCAATGCTCCAGCAAAACCCCGCATCCGCCGGACTTGCGATTGCCGACGGGACGCTGGCGGGCGAAATCGCCTTCCGCCAGGGCCGCATCGATGACGCGGTCGCCGCTCTAACCGAGGCTGTCAAGGTCGAGGACACCCTGCGCTACATGGAGCCGCCGGACTGGCTGCAACCGGCGCGCCATTCGTTGGGAGCCATCCTGCTATCGGCGGGTCGCTATGCCGAAGCAGAGCAGGTTTACCGCGCCGACCTGAAGCACTGGCCAGAAAACGGTTGGGCGCTCTACGGCCTCTCGCAAAGTCTGGAAGGGCAAAAATCGCCGGAAGCAACGGAAGTGAAGGCCCGCTTTGAAAAGGCCTGGGCTCAAGCCGATACCCCCATCACCGTCACCTGCCTCTGCGTTTCGACGCAGAAATGATATGGTTAGACAACGACCGGGTCGCCATCACTCCGCCAGCCGGATGATCAAGCGCCCGGGCTCGATCTTGAACTCCTCCACCCCCGCGACCTTGCCGTTTTTCCCGCCGCCGAGGATCTCGCCTAACAAGTCCTTGCCTTTCATCCCCGCGAGCCAGTCGTTCGGCAGGGAAATCCCCCAGACGGTCAGATCGTCGATGATGAAGCTCGGCTGTCCGGGTGAACCGCTGACCAGGAAACGCGCGCGGGCTTTCAAATGCTTTCCGCCGACCAGGGGAAGATCCGGATCCAGATCCGTTTCCACACGGGCGTGGATCGCATTCGTCACCAGCTCGAAGCTAACGGTTTTCCCGAAAGTGGTTTTCTCGTTGAGCAGACCATTGAGCTCCCGCTCGGTGAGGATGATTTCCTTCGAACCCTTTTCATACTTCGGCTCGGCGGGTTTCTGCATCGCTTCGACCTTCGCCTCGACGGCCGCCTTCTCCGGTGCGGTCAGCACCACGGGACTGATCGGACGGTTCGACCACCACCAAAAACCGCCGAGGACGAGCGCCAGAATCACCAGGCCGATCAAGCCCTTGAGCAGGCAGGAGCTGCCGGGCTTCGGCGGGACGGGAGGTGTTGGGGTTTCGGTCATGGCGTTCCTTCTAAACCTCCCGGGACTCGATGAAAAGAAATCCGTAAGTCCAAATTGACGCTTGATTGTAATTTACGAGGAAGCTCCATCCGGCAGGTGATGCTCGCAGTAATCCTCGCCGTCCGCGCCCACGCGGAACTCGATGTCTGTATCGTGATTCTCGGTTTTCCCGCAGACCGCGCAGCAGTGGATGGCACCGGAGAGCCCGACCCATGAACCGGCATCTGCCGATAACTGGCATGGTGGGGATTTGGCAGCCCGGACGGCTGGCGATTCATCACGAGGGTTTTATGATATCGCCGGACCGCTTGCCAAGCGGGTTGTCGTCGCGCCCTAGCTGTAGGTTCCTAGCAGCTGGTGCACGTTCTCGATGGCCATGCTGCCCTCGCCCACAGCGGCGCTGCATCGCTTCACCGAGCCGGAACGGACATCTCCCGCGGCGAAGACGCCGGGCCAGCTGGTCTCGAACGGATGGGGAGGGCGTCCGGCTTCGGTCCACGCCGGAGCATCGGCCACGGCCTGCCCGGTTTTCACGAAACCGCGTTCGTCCAGCCGGATTTCCTTCGGCAGCCAGCTCGTGCAGGGATTGGCGCCGATCATGGAAAAGACGGCGACGGTCTCCACGGCCTGGCGCTCGTTGGTTAGAGTGTTTTCCATTTCAACGGCATGCAGCCGTTCGCCGCCGGTCATTTTGCGGATCTCCGTGCGGTAGTGGATCTCGATATTGTCCTTCGCCTCGACGCGGGTGGAGAGGTAGCTGGACATGCTCTTGGTGAGGTCCGTGCCGCGGACGATGAGGAGCACCCGGCTGGCAATTTCCGATAGAAACATGGCGGCCTGCCCGGCGGAATTTCCGGCTCCGACGACGATGACGGTGGCGTCCTTGCAAAATTTCGACTCCATCGCCGTCGCGGCGTAGTAGACACCCATGCCCTCGAATTTCTCACGGCCTTCCGCGTCGATGCGGTTGTATTGCGCGCCGGTGGAGATGATGACGGTCTTCGCGCGGAGAACGGTGCCGCAGCCTTCGAGGGTGATGGCGGCGGCGTATTCGCCTTCCGTTTCGGCGAGTGAGAGGGCCTTGGACGGGGTGGAGAATTTCGCGCCGAAACGATGGGCCTGGAGCTGGGCGCGATTGGTCAGCTCGCCGCCGCTGATGCCGGTGGGGTGGCCAAAGAAATTTTCTATCAGTGAAGACGAACCCGCCTGGCCTCCCGGAGCGAAGCTTTCCAGGACCACCGTCTTCAGTCCTTCTGAAGCGCCATTGACCGCCGCCGCAAGCCCGGCGGGTCCGGCACCGACGATGGCGAGGTCGCAGAGTTTTTCCGTTTCCCCATCGAAGCCCAACGGGCGCACGAGGCCCGCGATGAAGGCGGTCTGCATGATGCTGGGATTCCGGTGGACGGTGCCGTCGCCAACGATGATGGCGGGAAGATCTTCGTCAGGCAGCGAGTAGCGCGCCACGAGTGCGGCACCGTTTTCGCCGGTGGAATCGATGAGGCTGTGGGGGATGTGGTTCTTATCGAGGAAATCATCGATCAGGTGACCGCAACGACATCCGGGATGGGCGAGGACGCGGAGGCCAGCGAAGTTGCCATCGTATAACAGACGCTCGCGCCGCATCATGAAGGCGCGGACGAGCGTTTCGCCCACGCCGGGCAGATCGGCAAGAGCACGCCGGAGCTTGTCGGCGGGAATGAGGATGACTTCGGTTTCTTCATCTCCGCCGCGGATGTTGGCGATGGAGGAGGTGCCGTGCAGGATGGAGATTTCCGCAACGAAATCGCGGGGGCCGGGCTCGGCGAGGATTTGTTCCTCCCCTTCGCAGGATTCATAAGCTTCCAGCCTGCCACTGAGGACCACCGCCATCGGATATTCACGCTGTCCGGCTTCGATGACGACTTCGCCCGCGCGGATGATGCGGCGCTCGCCGATGGCTTCCAACTCCGCAAGCTGGCGATCGGTTAGCTTCGGGAAGGCAATGCCCGCGGTATCGCGGTAGAAGCGTTCCTCTTCCTCGGGGGTCATCAGGCGGGACATGATGTTAGAAATTATTTCAATCGTTGACCAGCACGATGCGGTAGCGGGCCTTGCCGGAGCGGAGGTGTTCGAGGGCGTCGTTGACCTGTGACATCGGGAAGAATTCCGTGACCGGCGCGATGCCGTGGCGGGCACTGAAAGCGAGCATGCTGTCCATCGCGGACGGGTTGCCGGTGGGCGAGCCTGAAATTTCCTTTTGGCCGAAGATCAGCCCGAGTGCCGGAACCGTCATGGGTTCCAGAATCGCTCCGAGGAGGTGGAGGCGGCCCTTAGGCGCGAGGGTTTCCAACAGTCCGGGAACGTCGATCGGGACGTTGATGGTGGAAATGATGAGATCGAGGCTGCCGGCGATTTTTTTCAGTGCGCCGGTGTTGCGGGTGTTGTGGACGTGATGCGCACCGAGCGAGCGGGCTTCGGCCTCCTTGCTGTCGCTGGTGGTGAAGGCGTGGACTTCGCAGCCCCATTTGTTGGCGAATTGCAGGGCCATGTGGCCGAGTCCGCCGATTCCGATGATGCCGACCCGCGAGGTGGGCTGGATGTTATAATTGAGAAAAGGTGCGAAAACGGTGATGCCGCCGCAGAGCAGCGGACCGGTCTTCGCAGGGTCGAGCGCCTCGGGCAGAGGACGCACCCACGGCCATTGGGCACGGAGCCGGTCGGCGAATCCGCCGTGGCGGCCGACGATGGTGCCTTGGTTTTGCGCGCACAGGTTGTTAGCGCCGGAAAGGCACTGCGGGCAACTCTGGCAACTGTAGGCCGTCCAGCCGATGCCGACACGCTGGCCGATTTTCAGACCCTTCGCGTGCTCGCCCAGCGCGACCACGGTGCCCACCGCCTCGTGGCCGGGCACGAAGGGGTATTTCGACATGCCCCAGTCGTTATCGAGCATGGAAAGATCCGAATGGCAAAGGCCGCAGTGGCTGACCTTGATCTCAACATCCTCGGGACCGAGCAGTCCGGGATCGAAGCTGTAGGGTTCCAGCAAACCCTTGGCGGAAGTGGCGGCGTAGGCGTTGATTTCGGACATCGGAATGTGTTGGTGAAGGTTGATGGCCGGTGATGGGGGAAGGGATTCCGGCGCTTCCTTGGAGATAGCAGCAAACACGGCAGATGGCCACTGGAATGGTTGGGCCATCAGGAGCGCTCAATTTGAAGTCCTTGGTTGCCAAGAATTGCATGCAACGGGAAGACTGTGGTTGCTGCGTCTCGCGGCAACATGGCATGCTGCGGCGGGACGCAGCATGCCACTGTTAGTCTTCTCAATGCGCCGCGAGCCAGTTGGGACCGGTGCCGGCTTCGACGTCGATGGGCACGCCGTTCGGGAGGGGGAGTGCGGTTTTCATGGCATTGAGGATTTTGGGGACGAGTTCCTCCTGTTCGTCGAGCGCGAGGTCGAAGACGAGTTCGTCGTGGACTTGGAGGAGCATTCGGGTTTCGTAAGAGTCTTCCCGTAGCAAGGTGTCGATGCGGATCATCGCGAGCTTGATCATGTCGGCGGCGGTGCCTTGGATCGGGGAGTTGATGGCTGCGCGCTCGGCGTTTCCACGGAGGTTCTGGTTTCCGGAGTTGAGATCCGGGAAATAACGGCGGCGTCCGCTGAGCGTGGAAACGTAACCGGCTTCGCGGGCTTCGTTCACCGTGCGGTCCATGAACTCACGGATCGCCGGATATTCCCGGAAGTAGGCGTCGATGATGTTCGCTGCCTCGGTGCGCGGGATGGCGAGGCGCTGGCTCAGGCCGAACGCGGAGATGCCGTAGATGATGCCGAAGTTCACCATTTTCGCAGTGCGGCGCATGTCGGAGGTGACGTTTTCCGGTTCGACGACAAACACCTTCGAAGCGGTGACGGTGTGGATGTCGGTGCCGTTCTGGAACGCCTCGATCATCGTCGCGTCTTTTGATAGAGCCGCCATCACTCGGAGTTCGATCTGCGAGTAGTCGCAGGAGAGAAGCGTGAAGCCCTCAAGCGGGACGAAGGCCTTGCGGATCTTGCGACCGGCTTCGGAGCGGATCGGAATATTCTGCAAATTCGGGTCGGTGGAGGCGAGGCGTCCGGTGGCAGCCACAAGCTGATGGAAGGTGGTGTGGATGCGCCCAGTTTCGGCGACAATGTGGTTGGGCAGCGCGTCGAGGTAAGTGGATTTCAGCTTGGTGGCCTCGCGCCAAGCGAGGATGTCGGTGATGATCGGGTGTTTGCCCTCCAGTGTCGCGAGCGTCTGTTCGTCGGTCTTATATTGGCCGGTTTTGGTCTTCTTCGCCTTGTCGACAAGGCCTAACTGATCGAAGAGGATTTCGCCGAGCTGCTTGGGCGAGGCGATGTTGAACGAGCGGTCCGCGTGTTTGTGGATCGATTTCACGAGTTCGTCGATCTGGAGCTGAAGCTCATCGCCAATGACGGTGAGCGCGGCGGGATCGATGGCGATGCCTTCCATTTCCATGGCCACCAGCACCGGTTGCAACGGGCCTTCGATGTCGCGCAGGATCGTGGACTGGCCGGATTGTTCGAGCAGCGGGCGGATCTTCTGTGCGAGCTGGAAAGTGACGTCGGCATCCTCGGCGGCGTATTCCGCCAGCACGGCGAGCGGGATGGCGGAGATGTCGAGATCCTTGGAGGCCTTCGTCTTTTCCGCATGGGCGAAAAGGTCGAAGGATGCTGCGGCTTCCGGTTCGGCAGCGGGTTTCGAGATGTCCGCGAGCTTGACCGGCGTGTAGCCTAGCAGGATTTCGGAAAGGTAATCCATCGAGTGGCGGCGCTCGGGCGCGACGAGTGTGTCGGCAAGCATCGTGTCGAAGAACGGACCGGTGACCTGGATGCCGTGATGACGCAGGATCGAGAGGTCGAACTTGAGGTTGTGGCCGATTTTTTCCGCCGGTGATGAAAGCGCGGTGCGCAGGTCGGAGAGAAGCGAAGCGGAATAAGGAAGATACCAGCCTTCATGGGCTTTCCATGAAAACGCGACGCCTAGCAGCTTGGCGGCGAAGCGGTCGAGGCCGGTGGTTTCGATATCGAAGCAGAAGGATTTCTGTTTCGCGAGTTCGGCGAAAAGCTGCTTCTGGAGTTCCGGCGTGTCGGCGAGATGATAGGAGTGCTCGACCTCGCGGATGGTTTTGAAGGTTTCGAAAATCGTTGGGGTCGCTTTGGTTTCAGGCGGAATGAATTCCGCGCTCCCGGTGGAGAACAGCCGCTTCGACAACGTGCGGAACTCGAACTCGTTGAAGAGTGTTTTCAACGCCTCGTCATCGCGTTTCGACAGAACGAGGGCATCCCATGTCACTTCCACGGGCACATCGAGGATGATGGTGGCAAGGTCCTTGGAGAGCAGAGCCTGGTCGGCGTGGGTCTCGAGATTCTCCTTCTGCTTGCCCTTGAGGGTGGCGCAATTGGCGAGGAGGTTTTCAATCGAGCCGAAATCGGCGATGAGTTTCTGCGCGGTCTTCGGTCCGATGCCGGGGACACCGGGGATGTTGTCGGAGGCGTCGCCCATCAAACCTAACAAATCGATGATCTGGTGCGGCTCGCTGACGCCCCAGATCTCCGGGAGCTGCGGCAGGCCGATGATTTCGTGGTCCGTGCCCTTGCGGCCGGGTTTCCACATGAAGGTGCTTGCTGATAGAAGCTGTGCGAAATCCTTGTCCGGGGTGACCATGTAGGACTCGAAATCATCCGGCTCGGCGCGTTTCACCAGCGTGCCGATGATGTCGTCCGCCTCGAAACCGTCGATTTCCAACACAGGGATGTGGAACGCGCGGCACAGGTCCTTCACGTGCGGAATGGCGGCGGCGAGTTCCTCCGGCATCTCATCGCGCTGCGCCTTGTAGGCCGGATATTTCACATGCCGCGGCGTCGGCGCGGAGGTGTCGAAGGCGACGCCGATGTGCGTGGGGTTTTCCTTTTCCAGAATGAACAGCAGCGTATTGATGAAGCCGTAGAGCGCGGAGGTGTTGACGCCCTTCGAGTTGCGGATCGGATTCTGGATGAACGCGAAATGGGCCCGGTAAACCAGGGCCATGCCGTCGAGCAGGAAAAGGCGTTTCATGGCCGCAGCTTGGCCGGGCTTTTCGCGGGAGTCCAGCAACTCAGCCGGGATGATTCAAAACGACGTTCGTCGGCTTGACGTCGAGCATCAGCGAAATGTGCATGGCCGTGAGCTCGCCCATCGACTTGCAATCGCCGAATCCGCTGGTGCCATGCATCCGGTCCAGCTCGCGCGCCAGTTTGGTGACGTGGTGGAGCGGCGCGATGTCCTCGCGCCGCATGATGCCGAGCAACGCGCGCAACCGGCTGCTCTCAACCTTCGCCCGGCGAGCCATCTGCGCGTGCTCTTCCGCAACGTATTGGTCGATGCTCTTGCGGTTGAGCACCTCGAAAGCGAGGCGGGTGACCTTGCGGTTCGAGTTGAAACGGAATGCCAGATAGATATTGCCGCTTCCCTCGTACGACTGCTGGTCGAAATCGATGGCCCGCACGCGGTACTGTACTTCCTCAAAGTCCGGCGTGATATCGACGACGTAGTTCACGCTGCGCATGTCACCAAGCAGCCGGATGAAACTGCGCTCGGTGAATTTCGTGAACTCCTTGGCGATCCGCACCTTGTTGAGCCCCGGCTGAGGAAGATAATCGCGGAGAAACACGTCGCCAGGCACGCCGGCGATGTGCTCCTCGATGAGCGTGTTGCCGTTGACCAGATAGTTCATCCGGTTGGGCGAGAGGATGTGCTCCAGCTCAAGGCCGTAGATGCGCGAGGCATCCGCCTGTTTCACGTAGAAGTAGTCCGAGTTGTCGTTGAAAAGGTTGGTGATGCGGATGCGGAACGGTTTGGAATTTCCGAAATCCCCGAAGTCGATGCGGTCCACCAGAAGGTGCTCGTGCTGCTCCGCATCGCGCCCAAGCTTCAGCTCGGTGTAGATGCTCGTCAGTCGCGGCCGCAGTTCCGCGATGACCTCCGGCGGATACATCACTGTCAGCCACAGCGTCTCGCGGCCCTTCGGATCCTCGTACGGCATCGCTCCGCTGAAGCGGCAAAGCTCGTCATAGACCTTGGGAATTTCCCGCTGGCGGTCGAAGTGATAGAGATACTGCCGCAGCGAGGCGGAAACCGGATACTTCGTCTTCTGCCGCGCGATCACGTGACAGAACGTAGAATTTTCCGTACCAAAAGCGAGTGGCGATTACCGCGCGATGGCAACGAGCACGGCTTTCTGCGCGTGGAGGCGGTTTTCCGCTTGTTGGAAAATCGTTCCGGTGTGGAGTTCGAGCACTTCCTCGCTGATTTCCTTGCCGCGGTAGGCGGGCAGGCAGTGGAGGACGATGTGGCCCGGCGCGGCGTGCGCGAGCAGTTCGGAATTCACTTGGAAGCCGGCGAATTCCAGCTCCTTCTCCTTCTGACCTTCCTGGCCCATGGACAGCCAGACGTCGGTGTTGACGACATCGGCTCCCGTCGCAGCGGTCACGGGATCGGCCGTGATGGTGACGTTCGGCGCGTCGAGTTTTGCTAGAAACCCGGCGGGCGGCTGGCAGGAAACCGGCGAGGCCACGGCCAGTTCGAAGCCGAGGCGTTTCGCGGCCCACATCCACGAGATGGTCATGTTGGAGAACCCGTCGCCGATGAAGGCGACCTTCTTGCCCTCCCAGGTGCCGAGCTTTTCCTGGATGGTCAGGAGATCGGCGAGGATCTGGCAGGGATGCTCGTCGTCGGTGAGCGCGTTGATCGTCGGGATGGCGGAAAATTGCGCGAAATCGACCACATCCTGCTGTGCGAACGTGCGGATGACCGCACCATGCACCATGCGTCCGAGCACGCGGGCGGTGTCCTTGATCGGCTCGCCGCGGCCGAGTTGGATGTCATTTCCTGATAGAAACATCGGAAACCCGCCGAGCTCGCGGATGCCGACTTCGAACGAGACGCGGGTGCGGGTGGATGATTTCGTGAAAATGAGAGCCCAAGTTTGTCCGGCGAGCTTCTGCGGGTCGCGCCCGCGCTGGCTTTTGAGATAAGCGGCGGAATCCAGCAGGCCTTGGATTTCCTTCGCGCTGAGTTCTTCGATGGACAGGAGATGTTGCATGAAATGATTTCGTTAGAGCGCCGTAAGCACGGAATGGATGATGGACAGCGCCTCGTCCACTTCCGCGTCGGTGACGTTGAGCGGAGGCAGCAAGCGGAAGGCGTTCGGCCCGGCAGGCGGGACGAGAAGTCCCTTTTCCATCAGAAGATTGACGACGACGAGCGCAGGCGTTTTTCCTTCCACCACAGGAACAAGAGCGGGATCGAGAGCAATTCCTAACAACAGCCCCTGGCCGCGCACTTCGGTGACGATGGGAAGGTTCCACGAGCGCACGGTCTCGCGGATGCGCACTTCCTGGAGGATAGCATTTACCGCAAGTTCCTTCTCGCGGATTTCCTTCAGCACGGCGAGGGATGCGGCGCAGACCAGCGGGTTTCCGCCATAGGTCGAACCGTGAGAGCCGGGGCCCATCAGCGATGAGAGCGCCGTGCCTTCAACATCGACCGCGCGGTCGCTGAGCCAGAACGCGCCGATCGGCACGCCGCCGCCCATGCCCTTGGCCCAAGAGATGCCGTCGGGTTTGACTTCCGGTGCGCTCATGCGCCAGGCCATCGCGTCGCCACAGCGGCCGAATCCGGCCTGGACCTCGTCGAAGAACAATAACAGATCGTGCTTCTTACACAGATCCGCCACGGCGCGGATGAATTCCGGCGTTGCCATGTTCACACCGCCCTCGCCTTGGATCGGCTCCAGCAGAATGGCCGCAGTTTCGGGACGGACCGCATTTTCGAGCGCCGCGAGGTCGTTGAAAGACAGATAACGGAATCCCGGCAGCAACGGATCGAAACCCTCTTGGATTTTCGCCTGGCCGGTGGCGGACATGGCACCGAGCGTGCGGCCGTGGAACGATTGCAGGAACGTCAGCACCTCGTAACGCTGCGAGCCATTCGCCTGCGGGCGCTTCAAGCCGAAGCGACGGGCGGATTTGATCAGCCCGTCATTTGCCTCGGCACCCGAGTTCGAGAAGAAGACTTTTCCCGGCAGTTGGACATGATGCATGTTGATTTCCTCCGCAAGCTCGGCCTGCAGCGGGCTCTGATAGAGATTGGACACATGCATCAATTCACCCGCCTGATGGCGGATGGCCTCGACGAGCACCGGATGACAATGGCCCAGCGAGCACACGGCGATGCCCATGCAGAAATCGAGATAGCTCTTCCCGTTTTCATCCCACAAACGGCAACCCGCTCCCCGCACCGGCACGACCGGAAAGCGCCCGTAAGTGGGAAGAACGTGTTTGGAATACATTTCGGAAGTCGTCATGGAATGGCGGGAAAGGGGCGGAGGCTAACTTGATTCCGCGAAATGGCAATGCGCGAAATTGCCCCGCTCCGATGGCTCATTTCCAAGGAAACATCGGGAAATGAGAACGCCGCCTCCCCCCCCGGAAAGACGGCGTTCCTGTTTTCACCTCGTCGCAGTCCACACCCGCGAGACCAAGGCAAAGAGTCAATGGACGATGTCCATGAAGGTAGTATGGCGCGGTTCCAGGCTTCCGACAGTGGCTTTATCCTGTTTTCCGTGTGGGAAAAATACTTTCGCGCTTGTAGGAATTTTCCACTACGCGCCACTTAACTTACCAAGCCGTTCTGCATCGCGTAGCGCGTCAGATCGACATTCGTGGAGAGGCCCATTTTCTCGGAAATACGGCTGCGGTAGGTGGCCACGGTCTTCTCGCTGAGGGCGAGGTCCGAACTGATTTCCTTGATGGTCTTGCCGGAGGCGATGAGCTGGAGGACCTGGAGCTCGCGATTCGAAAGCGCTTCGTGGGACGTCACAGGCGAGTCCCCGGCGAGGGCTCCAGCCAGTTTTTCGGCCAATCCGGCGCTGATGAAGCGGCGGCCGGACAGGATCCGCTCCACGGCGGTGACCAGGATGTCAGGGGCGCTTTGTTTGGAAACATATCCCGACGCCCCGGACTTCAGGGCGCGGAGCGCGTAGTCATCCTCCGATTGCGAGCTAACTACCAGCACCCGCAACGAAGGCTTCTCCCGCTTGATGTCCTGAATGAGATCCAGCCCGCTCCGGCCGGGCATGCTGATGTCCACCACGGCCACGTCCCAATCCTCGCGGTTCACCGCCGCCAGACCTTCCCTGGCATCCCCGGCCTCACCGGTTTCCACCTCCTTGAAATGCTCCTGGAGGAGCGAAATCATGCCGCGCCTCACGATGGCATGGTCATCCACGATCAAAACTTTCATGTTGCTATAGTTGGAGCGGTCACGGCGCTTGGCAAGGGAATCGTCAGAATCACATCGGTCCCCTGCTCGCGTCCGCGCCGGAAATCGACCTTGCCACCGACATTTCCCGCCCGCTCTAACATTCCGATGAGTCCCAACGACTTCGGATCGTCCAGTTCGGAGGGATCGATGCCCTTGCCGTCGTCGTGGATGGCCAGTTCCAGGACATTGTCCCTAACGCAGAAGCTGGAGTTGATGTGCCGGGCCTCGGCATGACGGGCGACATTGGTCAGAGACTCCTGGAAAATCCGGAACGCGGCGGTGCTCACCTCGCTGGGAAGGATGTCCGGATACTCGTCGATTTCGATCTCGCAGGGGATCGAAGTCCGCTGGGAAAACTGCTCCGCCTCCTCACGCAGGGCCGCGCCGAGCCCGAGATGGTCCAGCGCGCTCGGCCGCAGTCCCGCGGCAATGCGGCGCACGGAATCAATCGTACTGTCCACCATTTCGGAGGCTTCCACCAACCTGTCGATGCACGGGTTCAGCGTCCGGTCGTCGCGGTCGGAAAGGCGCGTTTCGATCAACCGGATTTCCATCTTGATACCTGTTAGCAACTGACCCAGCTCGTCATGGATCTCACGGGCGATGCGTGTGCGGTCCTCCTCCCGCAGCGTCTGGATGTGTGCGGACAGCCGCCGGAACCTTTCGCGCGCCTGCTCGATGACGGCGAGGCGCTGCTTCTCGGCAAGCCGCCAGCCGCCGTATGCGCGGCGCAGGACGAAGAACAGCAACACCGCGGTGGTGATGACGAAGTTCAGGCCCTTGAGCGACTGGATCACGCCGACCTCGGACTGGTCGACCACGGACTTGGTCAACAACAGGTCCGAACCCACGATCCACGCGCTGGCGAGGATGAAGTAAATAACCACGATCCGCACCTCCGGCAACGACCAGTGATAGGTGGACTGTGACTCCGTGGGTTCCGGGGAGGGAACGTGATTGAATGATAGAAATCCCTTCACTGCACATCGAATTAAAGGTTTTTGGCGGAGAGTCGAGCCGGGAAATGCGATCCGGTTTGGCTTTGCTGTTTCCCCGGGAATGCCAATGTCGTCCGGTATTCCCGCATCACCGCGTTTCCCCATGCCCTCAGCCGTAGATCCACCGCCGTGCCTCGCTCCTCTTCAAGAGATCATGCTGCGGGATTCCTATGACTCGCCACACGCGGGGTATCATGTTGAGCAAGTGGAAATCACCTTCGCCCTCGATTGTGCCGCGGGACGAATCGCTGCGGCTTGGGACGAAACCGTGGCCGCCACCGAGGCCCTGCGGACGGCCTTTGATTTTTCACATGGAATTCCGACCGGATGTCACGGCACGCGCGATTTCCCCGCCATGGAGATCCACAACGCCGCTCCCACCTCGTGGGAATCCTGGCGCGAGGCGGACCGCTGCCGTCCGCTGCTTTTTCCGGATGAAGTGCCATGGCGGATCGCATGCTGGCCGCAGGCGCGGCGGCTGGTCTGGACCTTTCATCACGCACTGCTCGACGGGCGCTCGATCACCCGAATCTTGCGCGGATTCCTCGCACGGTTGGAGGGGGATTCCGCCGAAGCGCTTCCGCTGGCGAAGTGGAATTCTCCATCGCCGGAAGCCGTGGAACTCGCGACCCAAATGTTTCAGGAAATGCCCTCCATTCATTTCGAAATCCCCCACGACCCATCACCGTCCGGCCCTGCGCTGCGTTGTCTCGGAAATGAATTCGCGATGGCACTGGAAGCACGGGCGGCGGAAATTCAAACCACCGCCGCCACCCTCCTCACCTGGGCATGGGGATGTGCTCTAGCTGATTTTTCAGGCACCGATGCCGTGATGGTCGAGCAGGTCCGCGCCGGTGCTCCGCAACCCGGCACCGCCGGCTTCACGATGAATGTCCTGCCGTTGCTCATCCGGCGATGCAGTCTACAAGATTTCCAAGCCGACTTGCTCGCGCTGCGTGACATCGAATCCGTCTCGTTCTCCGATTTCGCGGCAGGCATCTATCCGGATGTCCATGCACCGGGCATCAGCACGATCATGGTCGAGCATTCCACGCTCCATCACTCGATCGGCCAGAGCGATCTGATCGAGTCTATCATCCTCCACGAACGCGGTGCGGACGCGTTGATGGCCACCGCGCACTTGCTTCCCGATTTCCGGCTGGAAGTCGAGGGCCCGCATCGCCACGAGCTGTTAGATGAATGGATTGAAGCGCTCCAAAAACTGGAGCGCGGGATTCATCCCGCCTGAGATAAGGAGGGTCGGACTACGGCCTCCCCGTCCGAATGCGATATGGCCGGTCGGCCACAGTCCCACCCTCCTTATCCCACCGCCTCGAACAGACTCGCCTCCCGCTCCTGCTGGAACTGGTGCGTGTAAAGCGCGTGATAATATCCTTTCGCCGCAAGCAATTCCCCATGCGTCCCGCTTTCGATGATCTTGCCTTTTTCGATGACGAGAATTCTATCAGCCGTGCGGATGGTGGAAAGCCGATGCGCGATGACGAAGCTGATCCGGCCGTGGAAAATTGCCTTCAACCCTTGCTGGATCAATTGCTCGGTCTCGGTGTCGATGGAAGACGTCGCCTCGTCCATGATGAAAATCCGCGGATTCGCCAGCAAGGCGCGAGCGAAGGAAACGAGCTGTTTCTGGCCGGTGGAAAGGCGGTTGCCGCCCTCGCCGACATCGGTGTCGTAACCGTTTTCCAACGCGCGGATGAAACCGTCCGCATTCACGCTGCGGGCGGCGGCTTCGATTTCTTCGTCGGTCGCGTCCAGCCTGCCGTAGCGGATGTTTTCCCTAACGGATCCGCTGAAGAGGTGCGGACCTTGCAGCACGATGCCGAGGTTCGACTGATACCACGCCAGCCCGCGGTCGCGGAGGTCGTGGCCGTTGACGAGGATCTGTCCGCCGGTCGGTTCGTAGAAACGCGCGGCGAGGTTGACGATGGTGCTCTTGCCGCCGCCGCTGGCTCCGACGAGCGCGATGGTTTGCCCGGACTGGACGGATAGATTGAAATCCTTCAATACGGATTCGCCATCCGAGTAGGAGAAATCGACATGGCGGAATTCCAGGCTTTCGATTCCATCCGCAAAACCATCGGGAGCGAGTCCGGCAGCATGGTCATGGGTTTCAAGACGTTTTCTAACTTCCTCGCTGTCGCTGATGCCGGGCACCGTGGCGAGCAGGCTGAGCACGCGCTCGCCCGCCGCCTGGGCTCCCTGCATCTGCACCAGGACCTGGGCGATCTGGTTGATCGGATTGAAGAACTGGCCGGCGTAGAAAATGAACGCGACCAGCGTGCCGAGCGTCAGGCTACCGTCGATCACGCCCGCACCGCCGCGCCACAGCGCGATGCCGGCGGCGAGGCTGCCGAGCGCGAGGACGATGGGAATGTACACTGCGGATTGCAGGGCGTTCTGGATCGAGACGCCATACATCTGCGAGGAAATCCCCTGGAACTCGCGCAGGTTTTCTTCCTCGCGCACCAGTGTTTTGGTCGTGCGCAATCCCTGCAGAGCCTCGGCGAACGAGGCGGTGATCATCGAGTTGAACTTGCGGGTGTCGCGCGAGCTGAGCAGCAGTTTTTTCTGGAAGATGGCGCTGACGAAAATCAGCGGCGGAACGACTGATAGAACCAGCAACCCGAGCACCGGATGCAACACCACGAGAATCACGGCGATCATGAACACCAGACACACCGCCCACACCAGATCGAGGCTGCCCCACGCGATGATGCGGGCGAGCTTGTCGCAGTCCGACGTCAGCCGCGAGATCAGCCAGCCGGTCGGACGGTGGTCGAAGTAGGCGAACTCCAGCTCCTGGATGCGCT
The DNA here is from genome assembly GCA_040386755.1 of Verrucomicrobiota bacterium. GTDB lineage: Bacteria > Verrucomicrobiota > Verrucomicrobiia > Verrucomicrobiales > Akkermansiaceae > Luteolibacter. The sequence continues at coordinate 117,897 of JAZKEY010000007.1, forward strand.
TGAAACATTCCTGCCGGATGTCGTGGCTCATGTTGTTGGAAAGCCCGCCCGCCGAGTTGATGAAGACCCATACGCCGCCGGCCAACGAAAATGTTAGGAACGTGTAAACCGCGATGTGCGGCCACAGGTTCAGCACGTTTCCGGCTTTCACCACATCGTCCACCGCCCAGCGGGTGACGAGCGCGAAGCTGGCATCCACAAGCGCGATGCCCACGGCGGAAATCGCGAGTAGCACGAGCAGGCGCTTGTAGGGCAGCGCGTGACGGAACACGCGCGCCCACAATCTCAGATCGAGCTTGTCGCTGAAAACATCTTCCTGGGGTTCGTCTTTCATGAGGCGGTTTCTGCTAATATTTCATTCTCCAGTGCGTTCTGGATCGTCCACAGGCGGCGGTAGAGTCCGTCCTGTGCGGCGAGTTCGGCATGGGTGCCGTGTTGGATGATTTTTCCTTTTTCGAGCACGATCACCTTGTCCGCGTGCGCGAGCGTGGAAAGGCGGTGGGCGATGACGAGCGTGGTGCGCCGGCCGTGGCGGCTGCGCAGGGCTTCGAGGATCGTTGATTCCGTTTCGGCATCGACGGCGCTGAGGGCGTCGTCGAGCAACAGAACCGGCGTGTCCTGCAAGAGCGCCCGGGCAAGCGCCACGCGTTGCCGCTGGCCACCTGATAGGGTGACGCCGCGTTCGCCGACGAGGGTCGAGTAGCCGGAGGGAAATCCGTTGATCGTGTCATGGATGTCCGCGAGGCGTGCGGCTTCGCTGATTTCCTCGTTCACCGCGCTGCCGCGCCCGAGGCGGATGTTGTCGCCGATGGTTTTCGAAAACAGAAACGGCTCCTGCATCACCACGCTGAACTGCGAACGCACCCACTGCCGGTCCAGATCGCTGAGCTCGTGGCCGTCGAACTTGATCGAGCCGGATGAGTAGTCGTAAAGCCGCAGCAACAGGTGCATGATCGTCGATTTCCCTGAACCCGACGGCCCGAGAATCGCGAGCGTTTCGCCCGGTTCAACGGTGAAGGAAATGCCGTTGATCGCGGCGTTCTCCTCGCCGTGGCCGAAGACGAGATCGGTGACTTCGATTTTTCCGGCGGCAGGTGATTGCTGTGTGGCAGGTTTTTGCGGCGCGCTCTCCTCCGGCTCGGACAGAATTTCTCCCATGCGGTTCAGGGCGACCACGGATTTCCCGAGGTCGGTCAGCGTCCGGCCCATCTGTCTAACCGGCCAAAGCAGCATGTTCAGGAACATGATGAAGGCGAACAGGGTTCCAACCGTCAGCGAGCCTTGCGAAATGAAATACGCCCCGGAGAAAAGCACGATGCCCTGCTGGATCAGCACGATGAGATCGGACGTGGACCAATACCACGCCATCAGGTGCAGCAGCTTCAGGCTGCGGTCGCGGTAGAGTTTGTTAGGTTCCGCGAACTTCGCTATTTCGAAGTCCTGCCGGGCGAAGGCGCGCACCACGCGGAGCCCGGTCAGGTTTTCCTGCACCACGCGCGTGACCTGGCCTTCCGACTCCGCGACTTCGGCGAAGAGGTGCTTCACCTTACCAATGTAAACGTAACCGAAGACGATGATCGGTCCGATCAGAGCGAAGGAAACCAGCGTCATCCGGCCGTCCAACAGGATCATGATCGGCAGCGCGGTGAGCAGCAGGAGCACGGCATTGCTCACTTCCACCACCTGCGTGGCGAGCGCCATCCGCAGTGTTTCCACGTCGGACGTGCAGCGCTGGATCAGGTCGCCGGTTTCCGCAAGGTCATGATAGCGGGCTGGCAGGCGCTGCAAATGATCATAGAGACGATCCTTCAAACGCCGCGCGATTCCATCCGATGCCTCGGCGGCGAAACGGCCTTTCAGATAACTGAAACCACCCGCAACAATGGTGAGCGAAACCATCAGGAACGCGGGAAACCACAGCCGTTCCTTCACGAAATCTGCCCCGCCCATCAGGCCGATGATCCACGTCGTTAGACGGCTTTCATCCGGTTTCCGCGAGAGCGCGAAATCGATCGTCGCGCTCTCGATGAGCGGCGTGATGTAGTTGAGCGCGGTGAAGACGAACAGCGCGGCGATGGCCCACGCGTATTTGCCCCGGAAACCGCGCATCTGTTTCCAGAGCAATGAGGCTGCCGCTTTTGAGTCGTTGGATTGGCTGTCGGCCATGGGGTGGATTCGATTGGAGTGTGAAAATGAAAAAGCCCGCTGGAGTGGCGGGCGGCTTTCTCAACTCGTTTCGAATCAGCAGCCCGCGGTTGGTTTCGGGGCCGGCTGGATGTGTTTCAAACCATCAGACAGCGCCCGTTCCTGGAATCCAGGAAACTCGATAGAGGTTGAACGGCATCGCTTTCATCATGGTTGAAATTGAAGTAACGCCCGAGGGATTAGCTTTCCTGTTTCCCTGAGGCAAGAAAATTTCCCAAACTGCGGTAGATGACGCTCCATGCCGATGATTAGAAACCTCGTTCTCTGCCTGCTGCCAGTCACTCTCGCGGCCGAACCCGTGCGGCAGGAGAAATTCCTGAGCAACGGCGAAGTGAAAATCGGCGTGGACATGGCTTCCGGTGGCTCGATCTTCTGGTTCTCCGAGGTTCCCGCTGATAGAAATCTGTTGAATCATTTCGACCGCGGCCGCTTCATCCAGCAATCCTACTACGGCCAGGCCGACGGCTCGAATTGGGGCGACAAGCCGTGGTGCTGGAATCCCGTGCAAGGCGGCGACTACAAGGGAAAACCCGCCCGCGTCGTCGAGTCCGAAGTCACCGAAACGCAACTCCACGTGAAGAGCATTCCCGTGAACTGGGCAGGTGGCGAGGAACTGGACGAGTGCCGGATGGAGGAATGGATCACCCTTCGTGGAAAAATCGCCGAGATCCGGTTCCGGTTCACCTACTCCGGCAAGACCACGCATCCGGCAAAGCATCAGGAACTGCCCGCTGTATTCATGGATCACGCGCTTTCCCGGATGGTCTGTTACACCGGCGACAAGCCGTGGACCGGCGAGCCCATCAAGAACGACGTCCCCGGCTGGCCGAATGAGTATCGCGACATTTCCGAATCGTGGGCAGGCTACATCGGTGCCGACGGTCGCGGGTTGGGAGTCCATTTTCCCGGCACGAAGAAGGTCACCTGCTATCGCTATGAAGGCCCGGACGGTCCGGCGGCCTCGGGATGTTCCTATTTCGCGCCAATCCAGACCCTCGCCATTGCTCCGGGATTCACGCACGATTACACGATCCATCTCACGATCGGCACGCCGGAGGAAATGCGCGCGAGGTTCGGAGTGATCCGGAAGGACCGGATTCCGGCGAAATAGCCCCCCCAAATGGATTAACCCGCTTAGGTTGTTGTCGGTTAGTGAGTGTCCTCCGAAACTCGGAGTCCAGCCCATGCAGCCGACGTCACTCTCCCACGGAAAACGGATCCTCCTCACGGCGGTGATCGCGCTCAGCGCGGCGTCACCTTTGTCGGCCCGGGAATTCCACGTAGCCACCATGGGTGACGACACGAAACCGGGTTCCGCCAAGGCACCATTCGCCACCCTCCAGCGCGCGGAAAAAGCCGCGAATCCCGGCGACACCGTGTTCATTCACGGCGGCATCTACAAGATGGCGGAAAGCCAGATCAACCACGCTCGCCGCGGTCGCGCCAACGTCATTTTCCTCAGCAAGAGCGGCACCTCCGGCAAGCCCATCCGCTACGCCGCCTTCGGAAATGAGAAACCGGTCTTCGATTTCTCCGAGGTCAAGCCGCGCGATCTCCGCGTGACCGCCTTCCACATCACCGGTTCCTGGCTGCACCTCAAGGGCCTGGCCGTCACCGGCGTGCAGGTGACCATCACCGGCCACACCCAGTCGATCTGTTTTGAAAACCTCGGCGACCGGAACATTTACGAGCAACTCGAGATGCACGACGGCCAGGCCATCGGCTTCTGGCTCGGCAGAGGCTCCAACAACCTCGTGTTGAACTGCGATGCCTACAGGAATTACGACTACACCTCGGAAAACGGCCGGGGCGGCAATGTCGATGGCTTCGGTTTCCACGCGCCGAAGGGCAGCACCGGCAACATCTTCCGCGGCTGCCGCGCCTGGTTCAACAGCGACGACGGCTTCGACCTCATCAGCACGGACGAGGCGATTTTGATAGAAAATTGTTGGGCATTCTATAACGGCTTCGATCCCTCGTTCAAGCGGATCGCCGATGGCAATGGTTTCAAGCTCGGCGGCTACGGCGTCAGCGGCGGACCCTATCCGGACGTCATCCCGCGCCATGAAATCCGCGGCAGCCTCGCCGTGCGCAACCGCGCCTCAGGGTTCTACGCGAACCACCAGCCGGGCGGCATCAATTTCTTCAACAACACCGCCTATCTGAACACCGTTAATTTCAACCTGCTAGGTCGCAATGCCGAACACACCGCCGACGTCCCCGGCTATGGGCACGAGCTGAAGAACAACCTCGGTTACAAGGGCCGCACCGAAGTCTCCAACCTCGATGCCGCGAAATGCGAGATCGTCGCCAACTCGTTCGATTTGAAAATGAAGTTGGAAGACCGGGATTTCAAAAGCCTCGACCAAGCGGATCTCGTGCTGCCGCGCAAACCTAACGGCGATCTGCCGGAAATCTCATTCATGAAATTGAAAGTCGGCAATCCCGCCATCGACAAGGGCGTGGACGTCGGCCTGCCGTTCAAGGGCAAAGCTCCCGATCTCGGAGCGTTCGAGTACGGCGCGGAGAAACAGACAACAGTCGGATCAGATAGACTTCAGGGAGCGGCGATCTCCGAATCGCCGAAGCCCTTGAATTGACTATGGGCTGAGGCTGGCCGCTCCATGGAAAAATTTCCAACAGCATCACCACTCATCATCTTGCGCTGCGGCACGCAAATGTGGTTGATCGTGGCATGTTCTCACACGCCGTCACCCCGGAGATCAAGCTGGGCCTGCTGGAAGAACGGCATGCCGACGCCCTCTTCCAGGTCACCGATCAAAACCGCGCTTATCTCCGCGTCTGGCTGCCATGGCTGGACTCGATCCGCACCGCTGAAGACACTCTGGCGTTCGTCCGGAGAACACGGAACGACTACGTCAACCGGGGATGCGCCGTCTGCGGAATCTGGTTCAACGGCGGAATCTGCGGCGTGATCGGCTACAACCAGATCGATTGGACGAACAAGGTCGCCTACATCGGCTACTGGCTGGCGAAGGATTTCCAAGGCAAGGGCATCATGACCGCCTGCTGCCGCAGTCTCATCGATCACGCGTTCCGCGATCTCGATTTGAACAAAATCGTCATCGCCTGCGGCACCGGCAACTCCCGCAGCCAGTCCATCCCCGACCGGTTAGGTTTTTCCCGCGAGGGAGTGCATCGCGACGCCGAGTGGCTGTATGACCATTTCATCGACCACACGGTGAATTCGATTCTGAGACGCGAGTGGGGGAATACACCATGACCCGCCGCTCCCGAAAACACCCCGCCGGGAATTCCGAAGGTGTTTACGTCGCCAAGCCTTGGGTGATCTACGCGGCCATGCTGTTCTGCCTGATATTCGCAGGCGTCGGAGCGTCTACATTCGTTCCCTCATTCGCTCCCTGGTTCTGGAAGGCGGTGCCCTGCGAGATCCTGCGATTTGAAATCGAGGATCATGCGGAAGCAAAGCTGCCATTTACCGCCCAAGTCCGCTTCCGCTTCGAGTGGCAGGGAAACACTCATGAGTCCACCCGTGTCGGCATCGCCGGTTGGAAAGACGCGGCCATGCCTCTGAGTCTCACAAGGCGGTTTTCGGAAAACCGGGAAACCCAATGCTACCTGCCCGGCGGCCTAGCGGAAAATGCAGTGCTCCTCCGACCGCCGCCGAAATGGGGAGGTATCTTTTTCATCGGGTTCGGCGTTTGCGTCAGTTGGATCCTCATTCAAGCCCACCGCACGCGGGACCTTCCCCAGCGGGAAATCGGGCGACGGATACTTCCCGCTGTCGCCCTGTTTTTCGGAACGCCCGGACTGGTTCTCACCCTGGGCATGTCACTGCCTGTCTGGATCGAATCCATTGAAGTGCGGAATTGGAAGGAAACTCCCGCGACGGTGGTCTGGAGCGAGGTGAGAGCAAAACGCGGTAGCAAATCCACCAACTACAGTGCGGACATCTGTTACGAATACCAGGCTGCGGGAAAAACCTGGAGGAACAACCGCGTCCGCCCGGGTGATGCGAGTGGCTTCGACAACTCGTCGGCCGCCGGGCTGGCTTCCTCATACCACGCGGGACTTCAAACCCATTGCCTCGTCCATCCGACCCGACCGGAACGGGCAGTCTTGTTAGCCAGCCCAGGCTGGGCAGTTCTCCTCACCCTGTTTCCGCTGCCGTTTCTCGCAGTCGGATTTTTCTGCGTGCGGGAGGCCATCCGGTCCAGAAAACCGCCACGGGAACGGGACTAGCCGCTTTGATCCCTTCGATCCCGCGAAACGCTTTTGTGTGATCACCCCAGCCCTACCATCTTATGTAGGATCAGGCATTTTCTCGTGGCATCATGAAATGCCTCCCGCAGCTTACGCGTTGTCTTCTGTCCTTTTCAAAAATGATTCCTCACTCAAAATCCACGAGAATCCACGCCCTCGGAGGGTTGTGGCTCGGACTCTCGTCATTGTTGGCTTTGTCCGCCGAACCGGATTTCGTCCATGAGATCGCGCCGATCCTCGAAAAGCACTGTTCCAAGTGCCACACGGAAGGGAAGAAAAAGGCGGGGCTCTCGATGAACAACGAAGAATCCTTCCGCGCGGGTTCGGAAGACGGACCGATCATCGATACCGCGCATCCGGAAAAAAGCCTGATGCTCGAGTTGATCACCAGCGACGACGAGGACGAGCGGATGCCGCCCAAGGGTCCGGGACTCGATGAGAAGCAGGTGGAATTGATCCGCGCCTGGATCACCGCTGGCGCGAAATGGGAACCCGGATTTGCCTTCATCAAGCCCGCGTATGAACCTCCGCTGCGACCGCGGAAGCCGACGTTGCCAGCCGCGTTGGACGGCCGGACGAATCCCATCGACCGGATCATCGATCACTATCTCGCGGAAAAAAAGCGCACCCGCCCCGAACCGCTGGACGACTCCGCGTTCCTCCGCCGCGTCCACCTGGATCTAACCGGATTGCTGCCGGATGCGGACACGGTGAAATCCTTCCTCGCCGACGGCACACCGGACAAGCGCACCCGACTGGTGGACGCGTTGCTCGCGGACAAGACCGCCTACGCCGAGCATTGGCTGACTTTTTGGAATGATCTCCTGCGCAATGATTACGCGGGCACCGGCTACATCGATGGCGGGCGGAAACAGATCAGTAGCTGGCTCTATCAGGCTTTGTGGGACAACATGCCTTATGATGAGTTTGTCCGGACGTTGGTGGCACCCTCATCCGAAAGCGAGGGGTTTGCCAACGGCATCCAATGGCGCGGCAGCGTTTCCGCGGCACAGATCACGCCGATGCAATACGCGCAGTCGGTGGGGCAAACATTTCTCGGCATCAATTTGAAATGCGCCTCCTGCCATGACTCGTTCATCGACCGCTGGAAGCTGAGCGACGCCTACGGACTCGCGGCGATTTACTCGGATGCACCGTTGGAAATGTCGCGTTGTGACAAGCCGTTAGGGAAAACCGCCGTCGCCGCGTGGTTGTTCCCCGAGTTAGGAACCGTGGATGCCAGTTTGCCAAAGGCGCAACGGCTCAAACAACTCGCCGCCCTGATCACCAGTCCGGAAAACGGCCGCACGCCACGGGCCATCACCAACCGCCTCTGGCAGCGGCTGATGGGGCGCGGCATCGTCCATCCCGTCGATGCGATGCAGACCGCGCCGTGGAGCGAGGACCTGCTGGATTATCTGGCGGTCCATCTCGCGGAGAACAAACAGGACTTGAAACAAACGCTACGACTCATCTGCCTTTCGCAGGCCTATCAGTCGAAGGCGGAGTCCTTCGAGGAAGCCCCGCAGGAGGCGAACTACGTCTATCAGGGACCAAGGCCGAAACGCCTGACCGCCGAGGAATTCACCGACGCGATCTGGCTGATTTGTGGAACCGCTCCGGCGAAATTCGACGCCCCGGTGAAACGGGCCAAGCCATCCGATGCTCCGGCGCTCACGAAACAGGCTTCATGGATCTGGACGGATACGGAGCCCGTTCCCGCCGGCGTGAGTGCCACCTTCCGCAAACAGCTCCGGCTCAATAAAGCGCCGCAAGCGGCGTTCGCCGTCGCCAGCGCGGACAACCGCTTCGAGCTTTGGGTGAATGGCAAGAAGGCGATGACCGGACCCGATTGGCAGAATCCCGAATCACTGTCATTCGGTGACTTGCTAGTGGCGGGTGACAACGAGTTGCTGATGGTCGTGAAAAACGAAGGCGCGGGGCCGAATCCGGCCGGCATGATTTTCCACTCCCTGATGAAACGCGACGGCCAATGGGCGGAACTTGTCAGCGACGCCACTTGGGAAGCGACCTCGCGCGTTCCCGAATCCAATGGACGGTTCCATGGAAATTCCAATGACTGGAAACCGGCCGTCGTAATCGCCGAGAATCCCTGGGGCACGGTCACCGCCGCTCTTCCGGATTTGCTGGTTTCCATGACTTCCTCTAAATCCATGGTGCGCGCCTCGCTGCTAAAGTCCGATTTGCTGATGCGGACGCTCGGTCGCCCCAACCGCGAACAGATCGTCAGCACCCGCCCCGGCGATCTAACCACCCTCGAAGCGATGGATCTCAACAACGGTTCCATCCTCGACGAACGTCTAGCCGAAGGAGCCCGCTCCTTGATGGCGCGGAATTTCGGCTCTTCAAAGGAGCTCGCGGATTATGTCTGGCGCTCGGCATTTTCGCGTGAGCCTTCCACCGCGGAGATGCAGCTTGTCGGATCGCTGTTAGGACCAAAACCCGACGCGACCGCCGTCCAGGATTTCCTCTGGAGCGTCCTGATGATGCCTGAATTCCAAATTGTCCGCTGAACTTCAATTTCCCCATGCAGCCACTCGCACTGGATCCCGAAAACCCGCGCCGGGACTTTCTCAAAAAGCTCTCCGCCGCCTCCATCGCCGCGTTGATGGCCCGCGCCCCACGCGCCTCGGCGGAAACCATCAAGCATCCTGCCGCCACCGCCGACTCGTGCATCCTGTTATGGATGGCCGGCGGGATGGCTGCTCCGGAAACCTTCGATCCCAAGCGCTATCAGCCGTTTGTCAAAGGCGCGCCGGTCTCCAACATGCTGTCCACGTTTCCTGCGATCGACACCTCGGTGGACAACATCAAGATCTGCAAGGGCCTTGAAAACATCGCGAAGGTGATGGACCGCGCCACGTTGATCCGTTCCGCCGTCCAACCGGATCTCGGAAGCATTCTCCATTCGCGCCACCAATACCATTGGCACACCGGTTACGTCCCGCCGCAGACGGTCGCCGCACCGCACATCGGCGCGTGGATGGCGAAGGTGTTAGGTCCGCGCAATCCGGTGATGCCGGCCTTCATCAACATCGGCCAGCGGCTCGAAGGCATCGGGGAATCCGAAGAACTGAAGTCCTTCACCACCGGCGGATTCTTCGGCTCGGAGTTCGGACCGATGAATCTGCCGTTTCCTGCGGAAGCCATGCTGGCGGTGCGACCGCCAAAAGGCATGGAGCCGGGCCGCTTCGCCAACCGCCGTGCGTTTTTCCAAAAGCTGGTGAACCAGAATCCGCATCGCGATCTGATGTCGGACCATCAGCAGGAGTCGATGTTGCGCTCGTTGGAAAGCGCCCATCGCTTGCTCTCGTCGCCGGAAGCCAAGGCCTTCGATCTGGAACTGGAGTCGAAGGAAGCCCGCGCAGCATATGGCGAAAGCCGCTTCGGCCAGGGCTGCCTGTTAGCAAGAAACCTTGTGGAAAAGGGCGCGCGCTTTGTCGAGGTCACCACCGAGTACGAGCCGTTTTTCCAATGGGACACGCACAAGGATGGTCATGAGGTGACGGAGAAAATGCACCGCGAGATCGATGGCCCCATCGCCCGCCTGATCCTGGACCTTGAAGAGCGGAAACTGTTGGACCGGACGCTCGTCATCATCGCCTCCGAGTTCAGCCGCGATGCGATGATCGAGGGCGTCCCCGGATCGGTCGCGACGGATCAGACGGCCGACAAATCGGACACGCTTGAACTGCCGTCCCACTACGGCCTGCACCGCCATTTCACCGGCGGAACCTCGGTGGTGATGTTCGGCGGCGGCATGAAAAAAGGTTTCCTCTATGGATCGACGGCCGACGAGCGGCCACTCATCGCCACCAAGAATCCCGTTTCCATCACGGACCTCCACGCCACGATTTTCACCGCCATGGGCATCAGCCCGGAGATGATGTATGAAGTCGAGCGCCGCCCGTTCTACGCCACGGAGGACGGCAAGGGCAAGGCGGTCAGTGAAGTCTTCGCGTAAACGGATGTTTTCGCTTGTCAGGTCTATCAAAACCGATGACTGATACCTGCGAACCATCAGATGGTTCGATAGATTCAGTGGACTCGCTCAAAATCGTCACCGGAAAAGTATTGCGCGGGCATTTCGTCCGCGTTGGCGATCCACACCTCCATTTGTCAGGCCGGTGGATTGCATCCTCCGGCGTTCACCCTAACTGAACGAATCCTGCCGGGAGGGGACCGGGAATCTGTCTATCAAAATCCTCCTCTCCGCCTGCCCAGAAACCAATCACCATGAAAATCAGCTTCCTGCCACTCGTCTGGCTCTCCATGGCATCCGCGGCGATGGCCAATACCCCGCCAACAGTCGTCATCCAGTCCGCCGTCATGCGGCCGGGCACCACCTTGATGGATGTGGTCTATCGGGTGAATGATCCGGATGACGCCACGGTCAAGACCCGTGCGCTGGCCTTTGTCGATGGCACGCGCTCGTTCGCCAAGGTCCTCAAGCCGGTCACCTTCGTCGAAGGCACCGCAGCCAAACTGGGCGACGCAATTCCCGCCAACGTCGATCACACGCTCACTTGGAACGTGTCAGCGGATTGGAGTATCGATCTCGGGCAGGTGAAATTCGAGGTGCTGGCGATGGACCAGCGCGGCTTGCTGCCCTTCGATTGGATCACCATTCCGGCGGCGGGAGAGAAACCGGCGCTGACGATCAGCAAGGACTCTCCGACGGATGCACAGGTGCTGAACGCCCTTTTCTGGCAGTACGCGGCGGGTGATGCGGGCCTGTCCCTCACCAATGGCGTGCTGCGTGGAAACGCCACAAGCGGGGTTTTCAACAATGTCAAATTGGCGAATGGCGCGGCGGTGGAGGCCTACGGCGCGGCGTTTGTTTTCAAGCGCATGAACCTCGCTCCGGCGACCTCACTGGATATTGCGGATGCCACCAACGCGCGTGCCAACTTGCTCAATATCAGGAATTGGCACGCTCTGAACCAAGCTTACGCTGGAATGGCGGTTTTGGTGGGCTGGGGAAGCAATGAACACGAACAGATCGACATTCCCGCCGGGCTGAGCGGAATCACAGCGATCACGACGGGGCAATTTAACAGCCTTATACTAAGGAACGATGGCACGGTGTTGAATGTAGGGGTCACCCACGCTGGCGACATACCGCCCGGGCTAAGCGAAGTCACCGCGATTTCAATGGGTAGTCGATTCCGGGGTCTTGCTCTCAAAAAAGACGGCACAGTGGTGCAGTGGTCGAATGGCACACCTGTTCCAGCCGGGTTGAGCGGGGTTACCGCAATCGCAGCGGCCGTCGAACACGGTCTCGCGCTCAAGAGTGATGGGAAAGTAGTTCAGTGGTCGGACGTTTCGGGTGCCGTTCTTCCGGCCGGACTGAGCGGCATCACTGCGATCGCAGCGGGATGGTATCAAAGTCTCGCCCTGAAGAGCAATGGAACGGTGGTTGCGTGGGGGCAGGCTGCCCTGGGTTTCACAGCCGTTCCTGCCGGACTCAACGGGGTCATCGCGATCTCAGCGGGGCGTGATCATTTTCTAGCGCTCAAGAGCACTGGCACGGTGGTGGCGTGGGGGGATAACAACAAAGGTCAAACTGACGTTCCTGCAGGACTCAACGGGGTCATTGCGGTCTCAGCGGGGGATGGGCACAGCCTCGCGCTCAAGAGCAATGGCACGGTGGTCGGGTGGGGGAATAGCCTGGGCACCAACCTTCCTGCGGGCCTGAACGGGGTCATCGCGATCGCGGCGGGTGAGCACCACAACCTCGCGCTCAAGGCCGAGGGACCCTGAAGGCCGGCAAGCCTGTGAATCTCATCCGCGCCCGTCTTTCACGTCCTAACTTCTCATGAAAACCGCCTGCTTCACTCTGGGATGGATTTTCCTAACCGCCGCAGCGCACGCGGCGACGGTGAATCTGGTCCAGAACTCCGTGAATGACGCGACTGGCGGAACCCTTGCCGCAGTTTCTTCCAGCCAATATTTGGAAACCGGCGCATCCTACAGCACCGTCAATGCTCCGGCGACATCCGGCGGCTTTCGTTTCACCCACTGGACTCGCGCCAGCGCCCCGGCGACGGTTTATCGCGATGCGTGGGGTCGCTCGCTGAACCCGATTTCCTTCGCCCTGCTGGAGGACACGACCTTCACCGCGCACTACCTGCCGACCGCCCAGAACAGCGATGGCGATGGCTTGCCGGATGGGTATGAGATCGAGTATTTCGGTGATCTCAGCCGTGATGCCTCATTTGATGGCGACGGCGATGGCATCCCTCTCTCGGCGGAATTGAGCGGCGGCACGCATCCGCTTTATGGCAATTCCAGCTTGGAAGGCGGCGTGGCTTTCGCGGATTCGGGAATGATCACCTTCAATCGCGACAGCTATCCCACCTACACGCTGCGCAGTGAGCCGGCCGGGACGGTGAACCAATCCGCCATCGTGCCGCCGGGCACCGTGATCAGCACGCCGGAACTCACCCAGAGCACCTTCGGCTACTGGATGTTAGACGGCGTGCCGCAGCGCGATTCTTGGGGCGTGGCCCTGCGCAGGATTTCCTTCACCATGGGCATCGAAAATCGCGAGGCGGTCGCCTATTTCATCACCGGCAATAGCGATGGCGACGGCCTGCCGGATGCTTGGGAGCTCTATCACTACGGCACCTTGGCCAACGACGGGACATCTGACAGCGATGGTGACGGCAGCAACCTCCTAACCGAATACACGGGTGGAACTTCGCCGATTCATGGAAATACATCGCAGGAAGGCGGCGTGTCGTGGGCGGATTCCACGCTGGTGACAGCGAACCTCGCGGGCTACCCCAGCTACACCCTCAGCAGCAATCCCGCAGGCACTGTCAACCAATCGGCCATTGTGCCGAATGGCACGGTGATCACCACACCGGGAATGACGCAATCGACCTTCGGCTACTGGGAATTGGACGGAGTCGCTCAACGCGATGCGTGGGGGGTGGCCCTGCGGCAAATTCACTTCACTATGGCGGCAACCGACCGCATCGCGGTGGCGCACCTGTTTGCCAACAACAGCGATGGCGACGGGATCAATGACGGCTATGAAATGTACCATTTCGGCACTTTGGCCAACGACGCATCGTCCGACACGGATGGCGATGGAATTTCCCTGCTGGCGGAAGTCAGCGGCGGCACGAATCCGCTTCACGGCAATTCCCATCAGGAAGGCGGCGTGTCTTGGGCGGATTCCGCCCAGGTGGTGGTGAACCTGCAACCCTACGAGTGGCTTGGAAAAATGCTGGTCGGCGGCGTGCTCACGGATTTTTTCTCGCCGGATCCGGGCGCGGTCACCGGCATTCAGGCCGGTACCTGGTCGGCCACGGCGGTGAGCGATTGGGACGGCGATGGCGATCCGGATCTGTTCGTGGCGCACGAGGACGGCCTGCGTGTGTTCCGCAACATCGGCTCGGCGAACAAACCTGACTTTGAGGAAATTACCGACGGTTTCTCCGCCCTCGCCGCCTACGTGGCGGACATCGACCGCCCGATCCTTGCCGGCGGCGATTGGAACGGCGACGGCAACGGCGATCTGGTCATCGGCGGGAGCACGGGCACACTGCGCTTCGTCGCCTCCGACGGAACTTTTTCCTCGGATGCCAACGGGCCTGACTTGGCCACCGGATCCACCCGCGCCCTTCCCGCACTCGGCGACATGACCGGCGACGGCCGGGCGGACCTGATCGTGCTGCTGGCCGACGGCACCGCACGGCTGTATTCGAACAAAGGCACGACAATGCCCTTCGGCGGATCGTTCACCTCCAACTTCCTCGGCACTGCCGCCCCGGAGGCCACCAGCATTACCACCGGAGACATCAATCAGGATGGCTTGATAGACGTGCTGCTGGCGGATGCGGACGGCCGCATCTGGGAGTTTTTCAAAAAGTCCAACGGCGGATTCTCCCTCAAAAGCAAGGTTTGGGGCGGGAGCGGTCCGGGCTTTGCCAGCGGCCTCACGCTCGCCGCTGTGGACCTTGAAGGTGACGGCGACCTCGACCTGATCGGCGGCGCAGCCAATGGCGGTGTGATCGCCCTCCGCGATCCGAACGTGGGACGCCCGACCGGCCTGATCGCCACACCGGGTGCCAACTCGGTCCAGCTCGACTGGGACGCCAACTGGCAATCGCGCATTTCCGGCTATTACGTCTATCACGCCGACTCGAAGGATGGACCGTGGACGAAACTGGAAGCTGCCCCCGTGCCGCTGCCGGGCTATCTCGACACCTCCGCGAATCGGGGAACTCTGAATTATTACCAAGTGAGCGGCGTGGGCTACTCCTTCCTTCCCGGCAACTCGGAGCCCGTGGAAAGCCTGCCCTCGGATCTGGCGAGCACGGCGGCCGGAAAGGTCAACCTCGCGGTGCGCCCGGTCCATGGGAACCCCGGCGAACGCGTCAATATCAAGCTCTCGATCGACAACGCGATGGGCGTTTCCGGCGAGGGCATGCAACTCCGCGTGAACTACGACCCCGAAAGGCTCACGCCATCGGCGCAGTCGCAAGCAGGCGGCGAAACGGTGATCTCCAGCGGCTTGAGCCGGGACCTCACCTTCACCGACAATGGCGCAAACTCCACCGGCAAGTTGGTCATCGACGGCAGCGGCGGCTCGCTGGAGCCGGGGTCGGGCACGTTGTTCACCCTGCAGTTTGAGGTCGCCTCCGAAGTGCCGGAAGGCAGTACGCTGGGCGTGTCGATTTCCGGTGCCACCCTTCGCGATCTCGACGGCAGGGCGCTCGCGGTGAAAATTCTCACCCTCGATAAACCGGAGGCCGGCGGTGCCCACACCGAGGGCGATCTCACGGGTGACGGCCAGCTGACGAATGCCGACAAAACCCTGCTCATCGAGCTGCTCCAACCCGACTCCCGCCCTCCCACTGACGAGGAATTGATGACCGGCGATCTCAATGGCGACGGGAAATTGAGCGAAAACGACGTCGTTCTGCTGCTGCAATTGCTCACCACCCCTGAAGCCCAGTGAATTTTCCCATGACACGCATTTCCAAGCATCTGATGCAGGCCCTCGCTGTAGTCGCGTTGGTAGCGCTGAGCACGGGTGCGCAGGCGGCCACCCGCAAGTTCGCGCTGCCGCATTACCTCGCCAACCCCGGCGGAACCGTCGAGGTGCCCTTGACGCTCGACAACGCCAGCGGTGTCGCCGCCATCCGCGTGCAGATCAACTTTGATCCCGAAGTGTTGGAACTCCAATCCGTGAGCGCGGGTCCGCTGGGCAAGGCGTTCGAGTTCAGCCGTGGCAAGGGGGATGGTTTCGTGCAACTCCTGATGGTCCGCGCCGGCTCATTGGGTGGAGGTTCCGGGCGGCTGGCCGTGCTGAAATTCCGCGCCAATCCGGGCGCGAAGGCGAAAGCGTATTCGGATCTCGCCATCGCCGACATCGGACTCTCCGACAGCTCCGGCGTGATCAACTTGCGCCAGCAAGACTCGTTGCGCCTCAAAAACGGCCGGGTGGCCGTCACCCTGAGCCCGGACATCGACAACGACTACAGTGGCCCTTCCGAGGGGTGGAAGGAATTGCAGGCCCTGTCAGGACTTTCGCTGAGCACGGGCAAACTCAACACGGGCTTTTCTCCCTCCGTCCTCACCTACACGGCATCCGTGGCGAAAAAAACCGCCTCCATCAAAGTCAAACCCACCCTGGCCGATCCCAACGCCAGGGTGAAAGTGAACGGCGTGCCGGTGAAATCCGGTTCGCGCAGCGCGGCGATTCCGTTGGCGATCGGCAACAACAGCATCACGATCCAAATCGCCACCCGGAATGGAACCCGCGTCAAAACCTACCGGATCAAGGTGAAGCGGGGAAATTCTCCGGACGCGTCCCTTTCCGACTTCGCCGCGGCGACCGCCAGTGACGGATCCAACAGGACCTATCAGGCTAACCTTACCCGGACCGGCTCGCCCGTGGCGCCGCTTGCTTCCGGTTTTCTAGCAGCAGCCATGATCCACCCTCCGGCAGAGTCGATGGTTTCCCGAGTGATGCGGGATGGCCACAAATACCAGCAACTCACCATCCGCCGCTACCCGGGCACACCCAAGCCCGTGGTCGAAGTCTCTCCGAACCTCATGGACTGGTACAGCGGCGACAAGCACACGACGATTCTGGTGGATGATGGAGCGATTCTCAAAGTCCGCGACAACACACCCGTCACACCGGAAGCGAAGCGGTTCATCCGGACGCAGGGTGCGGCTGGAAAATAGTGCGGTAACGAAAGCGAAGGCTTTGCGTTCGTGGCATTTCCAAAGGGATTTCTTATCCGCTCGGCGAATACCGACCACCATGATCGAAGGTCCGGACGGTAAAACCGCTTGTTAAACAGGCCTTTCTCCAGTAATTTACTGGTATGAAAGCGCTTGCCACCAAGCCTGATTCCGCCGTCAGGTTGCCCGTGTTCACCACAGATCATATGCGGGATGCCCTTGGCAATGCGGCGCTCGAAAACATCGAGCTGGGTGCTGATGCATTGGCGGATTTGGGCGAGGTGGTGGAAGGGAGATTGACCCCTGAGGAATATCGCGAACGGGTCAAGGCACGTCATGGCATCCCCGTCTGATATCGATCCCTATGTGGATCCGGTATCAGGCGTCCTGCGAAATCTAGCAGGCATCCGGGATGCGGCGACGCTCGAAAGCTTCGAAGCGGAAATGTCGGTGATGCGGCAGATGGAGCTTTTCTGCAGACCGGTTGGCGGCGAATTCGATCTGCCCCATCTCATGGCAATTCACCGCTATTTGTTTCAGGACGTTTGTGGTTGGGCGGGGGAGACGAGGACGGTGGATATCGCCAAGGGAGGCAGCCGGTTCGGCTCCTATCATTTTATCAGCAGTTATCTGAAATCCATTTTCAGCAAGCTTGCGGAAGAGCGGAAGTCATGGAACCGATCCTTTCGAGATGGTGACTTATCCGGACGGCTTGCCGAATATCTGGGAGAAATCAACGCGGTGCATCCCTTCCGTGAAGAGAATGGACGGACGCAGCGGGTTTTCATCGGAGAACTGGCAGCCGCCCACGGACTCGTCATCCGCTGGGACCGGATGACGCCGGGAGAAATGCTCGAGGCGTCGATTGCCTCATTTGGTGGAAACAACGTGTTGCTGAGGGATCTGATCCAAAGGTGTTCCCATGAAGAACCTTGACCCCACGGATGGGAACGGGTGCAAAGGCTCTGCGTCCATGGCATTTCCAAAGGGATTTCTTTTCGGCACGGCAAATGCCGACCACCAGGTGGAGGCCCATGATCCGGGCCGAGAGGACGTGTGGGATGTTTGGGAACGCTGCCAGGGCCTGACGCCGCGCGGACGGGCGACGGATTTCGCGAATCGCTACGAGGAGGACATCGCGGCGGCGGCGGGGTTGGGGTGCAAGTTGTTCCGGTTTTCGACGGCGTGGGCGCGGGTGGAAGTTTCCGAAGGGGTTTTCGACGATGAAGCGCTCGCGCATTACCGGAAAATCGCGGAGTGCATCCGCGGCCATGGCATGAAAGTGATGGTGACGCTGCATCACTTCGTGTGGCCGGTGTGGCTGGAGCGGGATCGCGGCGGAATGATTGGGGAGAAATTTCCCGAGCTATTCGCGGCTTATGCGGATCGCGTGGCGGCGGTGATGGGCGATGTCGTAGATTATTGGATCACCTTCAACGAGCCGAGCCAACTGACCTTCGGCTTCATCAAGCCGTGGTGGCAGAACCGCTATTACATGCCGCCCGGTTTGCCCCGTGGATCGGATGTCGATGCGGAGGCGGAGGCGGTCGGGAAATTGATCCCTAACTTGTTTCTCGCCCACACCCGCGCGCGCAAGGCGATCAAGCTCCGTCGGACCGACGCACGGGTCGGCGTGAACCCGATGGTCACCGGATTTCCCACCTGGCTGCAAATGCTGATGGACTGGGGCGCGTGCCACCGTGGCCTATCAGAAGCGCTGTTCAAGTTCACCACCAAGGGCGCACTGGTCGGGGAAAAGGGCGATGTGGACCTCGTCATCGGCGGGATCACGGCGGGCGACGAGACGCGCTTCGAGCTGAGCGATCCGTATTTGCGGACAGGCAAGGCAGTGCTGGTCAATGCGGCCTACGATGGCGACGGGATCGCATCGCTGGCGCGGCGGAAAGTCGGAGTCATCGGTGTCGGCAACCAGCCCGCGTCATGGCAACGCGATCTGCCGGGCGATGCCCTCAAGAAAATTTTCGCCAACTACGACGACGCCCGCGAGGCATTGCTAACAGGCGATGTCGATGCTGTTTACGGCGATGCGTTTTTCCTAACACCCGGCGGTCCGGAGGCAGCGGCGGGCCTGCGATTCCTGGTCACCGGCCTGAGTGACGAGGCCTACGTCGTGGTCGCCCCGCACGGGCATTACCACCTCTTGGAACGGGTGGACCGCGCGGTGGCGGCTTTCCAGGGCGATGTGCAGGAGGTTACGAAGGCCCCCCTCGATTCGCCGGTGGCGAAAAAGGCGAAGCGGCCCGTTTCCCTGCACGAGGTATTCACCGGCGGGGGTGCCGGTATCGAAAGCCCCGAGGAAAGCCGCGAGATCCGCCACATCCGGCGGCGCGGGAAAATCCGAATCGGCATTCGTACCGACGCGCCGGAGGATCCGGAAAACATTGGCGGCGAAGGCTTGGAAATGACCCTCGCGCGGCGAATCGCCTTCGAGATTTTCCACGACGAAAAGTGCCTGGAAATCGTTCTCATAGAACCGGGTGCTCGGCTCAAGGTCTTGGAAACCAAAACCGGCTGGCTCAATTGGGCCTGGCGCTTCTGGGGCACGACGACGATGATCGCGAACGCGAACTGGTGGTATCTGGGCACGTCCGGCCGCCTGCCGGAAGAGCTCTGCCCCGATGAGGCCATCGGCGCGCAGGATTTCGTCGGGCTCGATTACTACTGGGGACTGCCGACGATGAAGCTCGGGAAATTCCGATCGCTGGAAGACGCCGCGCACGGGAAATTCCTCAAGGCCCCGGTCTGGCCGCGGGGTCTCTATCACGCGTTGCGGCGCTTCCACCGATGGTTCCCCGGACAAGAGCTTTTCATCGTGGAAAACGGCAGTGTGCCGGTGGCCAATGGCATTTCACGAACCAACTATCTGAAATCCCACATCGCCGAAGTCGAACGTGCAATCGCGAAAGGCGTGCCGGTCAAGGGCTACAACTTCTGGTCGATTACCTCCAATCGAGAATGGGGCCACGCGTTCGACCCCAACACCGACTTCGGCCTTTATTTCGTGGATCTGGACAAAGACCCAGAACTGAAACGCGTGCCTACTGCGGAAGTGGAGGTTTACCGCAGAATCATCGATTCCAGCAGGGGCGGCGGAACCTGAATCACCGCCGGTCGTAGATTGCATCATCCGCTCCGTCTGCTCCCCGCTCGCCTTCATTCGGAAATGACTTTTGGAAACGGTGTAAATTCTCCGTCAATGAAATGCTGGCAGCTTGCGGAGGCCGCGAAGGCATCGCTAGCATGGGCGATGACTGTCGCATTGTTCCGAACCCGCAGGGCCTGGCTTGTTCTAACCATCCTGCTCATCCTGCCACGCCATGCCCGCGGACAGGAAACCATTGGCCGTCCGCCCGTGACCTTGGACGAAAGGATCTGGGCGATGCAGTTCACACCTGATGGCGGGAACCTCCTGACTGTCACTGACAACATCACCCGGATCGCCTGGCCGTCGAAGGAAGTCCGGATCGCCTGGCAGACAGACGGAAAGCAAACCATGACTCGCGCGACGTTCTCGCCGGACGGATCCCGCTTCGCCCGCTCGGAAAACGGCGACAAGGTGCATGTCCACGAAACCGCCACCGGCAGGCTGCTCCACACGTTCCAGGGGCGCGACCCGCGCTTCACGGCGACGGCGTGGAGTCCGGATGGCGGACGTCTGGCCGTTGGCGTGGGTTCTGAGGCGGTGATTCACGATGTGAAAACGGGAGAAGAAGTCCAACGGATCGGGTTCGGGGAATCCTCCGTCGCCGCGCTGGCGTGGTCTCACGATAACAAGTGGATCGCCGCCGCCACCGAAAAGGCTGATAGGAGTGGCGGCTCGGCCTTTCTCCGCCAGTTAGGCAATGGATCGGCGGTGCCGATCCCCTTACCCGGCAACCGCGACGTCAAATTCTCCTTCTCGCCGGACTCAACCATTCTCGCCGTGGTCTGCGAAGTCTCCACCGGTATCGGTTCGTGGCGTGAAATTCTGTATTTTTGGGACCTAGCCGCACAAAAGACAGCCTATCAGAATCAGGGTCACGGCTACAACCACATCGTCCATTCGCACGATGGCCGGTGGCTGGCCGCCTGCGGATTGAATGAACTGGTGATCTTCGATGCCCGGACCGGTGGCGAAGTTCACCGCCTTCATGCGGATTCGATCAACAACCACATCTGGAGCATGGCCTTCTCGCCGGACAGCAAGGTGCTCGCCACCGGCATTGAAGATCGCATCCGTTTCCGCGACACCACCACGTGGGACGAGATCGATCCTGATGAAACTTTGCGCGCTCCGGTATCGGCGCTGGCGTTCAGCAGCGACGGCCGTCATCTCATGACCGGCGGCTGGAACGGCGATCTCATCCTGTGGGATTGGGAGAAGAAAACACCGGTCTGGAAGAAGCTCTCCCCTCCGGAAACCTGGGAGATCAAGGGCTTGTCCATCGATCCCACGGCGCGATGGATCGGCGCAGTCCAGCATCTCTATCAGAACAATCCTCGGCCCTGCCGGCTCGTCGATTTCGCGACGGGGGAAACGATCCGGTTTGTCGATGTGCCGAACGTGACCGACGCGCCTCCTTTGTTTCATCCGACGAAACGGACGGCCTACCTGGCGACCCTTGATCACGATTTGGTGGAATGGGACTGCGAGGACGGACAAATCCTGCGCAAGATCCCTGTGGCCTTCCTGCGCGGGACCGAAGCCGGCAGGATTCGTGCGGTCGATGCCATGAGCTTCGACCCGGGCGCACCCGAGGTGATTCGGTGGACTGCGGACAATCAGGCATATGGCCGGGTCCATGTCGGTAGCGGTGTCGAGAGTCTCACTTTCGAAACCCGCTTCATTCGACCGGACTCCGATTCGATCCCGCCGCGCAGCCATGACTTCGCGGCCATTGGCCCGTTCGTGTGGAATCTCCCTTCGTTCCATCAAGTCACTCCGGCGGAGACCAATGATGCGAGGTCGTCGGCAACGCATCCGTCGGAGCTCATGCAATTCTCCGCCTCAGGGCAAAGTGTGCGGGTCTTCGACATCCTCAGCCAGTCGTTCATCCAGTCCTTCAATTTCGGCCCCGGCGACATCAAGGCGTTCGCGCTTTCACCCGATGGGTTCACCCTGGTGGCTGGGACCACCGGTGGGCTTCGGTATGTTTCGCTGGAAGGCAGTCCGGTCAAGGCCGGGACCTCAACGAAAGTCCTCTGGAGGCTGATGGGTGGCGACAATCATTGGCAGGCCTATCAGGCGGCATGGGCCCTGGCACGGCAGCCGGACTGGCTTCGGTTTCTCGAAAGCCACCTCACTTCCGCCCGCGAACCTGCTCCCGAGGAAATATCACGGCTTAAGCAGTTGCTGGCCGACAGCGACCACACCGTCCGCCAAGCCGCCGCACGGCAATGGCTCGATCTAGGTCTTGAGCCTGATCGTGCGACTTACGACACCCTTGGTAAGAATGGCCTGTCTGAGAAGTGGCCGACCGGATTTCCCGATATTTCCTCTGATGATTATGAACAACCGGTTCCGCCCTTGCTCCCCTTGTCCGCCCACCGCCGCGCGATGCGCGCCGTGGTGTTGCTCAAAGCGGACCGCAGCGATGCAGCCCGACGCCAGCTCGAACGGCTTGCGGGTGGCCATGCCGGAGCACCGCTGACCAAGGCTGCCGCGAGGGCTCTCGTTCTCCTGGAGAAAAAGGTCTCTCCCGCAGACCGCTGAGTCTTTATCAGATCAAGGCCTACCTGTGGCCAACGGCATTTCACGAACCGACTATCTGAAGTCCCACATCGCCGAGGTCGAGCGTGCGATCGCCAAAGGTGTGCCGGTGAAGGGTTACAACTTCTGGTCGATCACCTCGAACCGCGAGTGGGGCCACGCATTCGATCCGAACACCGACTTCGGCCTCTATTTCGTGGACCTCGACAAGGATCCTGAACTGAAACGCGTGCCGACGGACGAGGTCGCCGCCTATCAGGAGATCATCCGCTCGGCCGGGTGATTGATCACGGGGGGGATGCAAGCCGCAGCCCGTCAAGGCCTGCGGCTTGCTCTTTCCGATGGCATCAACCGGACAAATTCACAGCGACGCCATGTCGATCACGAAGCGGTATTTCACGTCGCTCTTCAACATGCGTTCGTAGGCCTCGTTGATCTGGTCCATGCGGATCATCTCGATGTCGGAGGTGATGTTGTGCTCGCCGCAGAAATCGAGCATCTCCTGCGTTTCCGCAAGGCCGCCGATGAGCGAACCTGATAGACTCTTGCGCCCCATGATCAGGGAGAACGACGCCACTGGCAGCGGCTTTTCCGGCGCGCCGACGAGCGTGAGGTTTCCATCGACTGCGAGCATGCCGAGATAAGCGTTGATGTCGTGATCGGCGGACACACAGTCGAGAATGAAGTCAAAGGTGCCCGCGTGCTTCGCCATTGCATCGGCATCGCGGGAAACGATGACCTCGTGCGCGCCGAGACGGAGCGCGTCCTCGGTTTTGTTAGGAGATGTGGTGAAGACGACGACATGAGCGCCGAAGGCACGGGCGAATTTCACCCCCATGTGGCCGAGCCCGCCAAGACCGACAATCCCGACTTTTTTGCCAGGGCCGACATTCCAGTGACGCAATGGCGAATAGGTGGTGATGCCCGCGCAGAGCAGCGGCGCGACGGCGGCGAGATCAAGGTTTTGAGGAATGTTCAGGACGAAATGCTCGTCCACCACGATGCCCTCGGAATAACCGCCATAGGTCGGCAGGTTGAGGTGCTTGTCCATCGAGCCATAAGTCATGACCGAGGTCGGAGAGAATTGCTCGAGGCCTTTTTTGCAATGCGGGCACGACAAGTCGGCATCCACCAGACAGCCGACGCCGCCGATGTCGCCCACTTTGAAACGCGTGACCGCGGGACCAACCTTGGTGACACGGCCGACGATCTCGTGGCCGGGCACGGCGGGGTATTGGGTAAATCCCCACTCGTTGCGAGCGAAGTGGAGGTCGGAGTGACAGACACCACAGAAAAGGATTTCAATCTGGACGTCGCGGTCGGTGGGATCGCGGCGCGGGATGGTGGCGGAGGCCAGCGGTGAAGTGGCGCTGGTGGCGGAGTAGGCTTTGGTGGGATTCATATGGGAGGGTTCTACCGTTTTGATTTCAGCAATGATATTGTTCTTCGGTGACGTGTTCCATCCAGTCAACGGCTTTTCCGCCGAGGTGTTCCTGGATGGCGATGTGGGTCATGGCGGTGGCCGGCGCGGCACCGTGCCAGTGTTTCTCACCCGGCGGAATCCAGACCACGTCGCCGGACCGGATTTCCTCGATGGGTCCTCCTTCACGCTGCACGCGACCGCAGCCGGACGTAACGATCAACGTCTGACCTAACGGATGAGTGTGCCAAGCAGTGCGGGCACCGGGTTCGAAAGTGACGCTGTTGCCCGCCGCGCGTGCCGGATCGGTCGCCGGGAACAGCGGATCGATGCGGACGTTGCCGGTGAACCAATCCGCGGAGCCTTGGGTCGAGGGCTGTGAGCCGTTTCTCTGGATCTTCATGGTGTTATCGTATTACCAACGTTCGTTGTGCGCCCCGGATGTGATACTCACCTACCGCAGGGGGCTGCTTTTGTATTTAACGCAGAGCGCACCTCATCGGCGATTGAGAAAATCTTCAATCGATCCGGCAACGGTCTGACACACGATTTTCCTGTGGATTTCGCCGCAATCGGGCATAAGGGAACGAATTCCCATGAAAACCTTCACCCTCCACGTCAATGGCCAGCCGCGCACCGCGGAGGTGTCCGAGGACACTCCCCTCCTCTGGGTGCTGCGCGATCACCTCGATCTTGTCGGCACGAAATACGGCTGCGGCATGGGCCTTTGCGGGGCCTGCACCGTGCACCTCGATGGCAAGCCCATCCGCTCATGCAGCCTGCCGATAGCGGCGGTCGGTGAGCAGAAAGTCACCACCATCGAAGGACTCGCCACGGATGGAAAACTCAACGCCGTGCAACAGTCGTGGTGCGATCTCGACGTCGCCCAGTGCGGCTATTGCCAGGCCGGACAAATCATGTGTGCCACCGCGTTGCTAACGGAAAGCCCGAAGCCGACCGATGCCGACATCGATGCCGCGATGGCCGGCAACCTTTGCCGTTGCGCCACCTACTTCCGCATTCGCGCCGGCATTCACCGCGCCGCCGAACTTGCCGCCCAAGGAGGTGCCAAATGAGCACGGATTCCCAAACACCCATGGACCGCCGTAGCTTCCTCAGCCTCTCCGCGCTAACAGGCGGAGGGCTGCTGCTAGGTCTTTACGCTGGCGATGCGTCCGCCCAGCCCGCCGAGGTTGGCCAGCCGACCGAAGCATCGCTTGGCGAATTTTCACCCAACGCCTTTCTCCGCATTTCGCCGGACGGCACGGTGACTATCGTCGCCCACAAACCGGATATGGGCCAAGGCGTCACAACATCGATTCCGATGATTCTCGCCGAGGAACTGGATGTGGATTGGCAGACCGTGAAACTGGAGATAGGGCGGGCGGATCGGGCATATGGAAACCAGCTCTCCGGTGGCAGCATGTCGGTTCCGACTTCCTATGACTCGATGCGCCGGATGGGGGCGACCGCCCGCGCGATGCTGGTAACGGCCGCTGCCCAAACCTGGGGTGTCCCCGAAGCCGAACTAACGACTGCCGCCGGCACCGTCATGCACGTCGCGAGCGCCCGCAAAGCTTCTTATGGCGAGCTGGTAGAGAAGGCTAAAACGCTCCCTGTTCCTCCCGCGGACACCGTCCGCCTCAAGGATCCGAAAGACTTCAAGTTACTGGGTACCCGCGTCGGAAACTATCAGAACAAGGACATCGTCACCGGCAAGCCGCTCTTCGGCATCGACCGGAAAGTACCCGGCATGCTCTACGCCGTCTATCAGAAGTGTCCCGTCTTTGGCGGCAAGGTGGTCAGCGCCAATCTGGACAAAATCAAGACGCTCCCGGGAGTAAAGGATGCCTTCGTCATCGAAGGCACCACCAACCTGGTGGGTCTCATGCCCGGCGTGGCAATCGTGGCCGACTCGACCTGGTCCGCCATCAGCGCGCGCCGCAAGTTGGAAGTTCAATGGGACGAAGGAAACCATGCCAGCGACAGCTCCGCCGAATTCGCCAAACAAGCCGCGGAGTTTGGTGCCAAACCGGATGGCATGTCGGTGGTGCGCAACGATGGCGACACTGCCGCCGCGCTCGCCGCTGCCGCCAAAGTCATCGAAGCCAACTATTCCTACCCGCTCATCGCCCACGCGTGTCTGGAGCCGATGAACACGCTGGCCCACGTCCAGGGTGATCAGGCGGAACTGTGGTCGCCCACGCAGGATCCTGGCAATACCGCCCGCGCCGCGTCCTCGGCCACGGGCATTCCGGCTGACAAGATCAAGGTCAACATCATGCGCATGGGCGGTGCTTTCGGCAGACGGTGGTTCAACGGTTTCGCTGCCGAGGCAGCGGCCATTTCGCAAAAAGTCGGCGCTCCCGTGAAACTGACGTGGACGCGTGAGGACGACCTGCAGCATGACGAATACCGGCCCGGTGGCTTCCATCACTTCAAAGGCGGAGTGGACGCGGCTGGCAAATTGATCGCATGGCAAAACCACTACGTCACCTTCGGCGTGATGGGCCGGGGCCGCGATGGCGGCGAATCACTCCAAGCGGGGATGGGTGGAGGTCTCGACGGCGGCCAATTCCCGGCGCGCTTCGTGCCGAACTTCCGCACCGTGCAAAGCCTGCTAGACTGCCGCATCCCGATGGGTCCGTGGCGATGCCCGGGAAACAACACCTTTGGTTTCGCTATCCAGGGTTTCATCGACGAACTCTCCCATGCCGCGGGAAAAGACCCGCTACAGTTCCGGTTAGACCTGCTCAACACGGAACCGCTTCCCAACGGTGGCGGCGGCCGGGGTGGCGGGTTCGACGCGGAACGGGCACGTGGCGTCCTGCAACTCGCCGCCGAAAAAGCCGGCTGGGGGAAAAAGTTCGAACGCGGCCAAGGCGCGGGCCTCGCCTTCCATTTCAGCCATCAGGGATATGTCGCCTACGTGGCCGAGGTGACCGTATCGAAAACCGGTGCGTTGAAAGTGGATAGAGTCGTCGCAGCGGTGGATGTCGGCCGCCAGATCGTGAACCTCAGCGGGGCCGAAGGTCAGATCCAAGGCTCGATCATCGACGCCCTCAGCGCGGCCTGGTATCAGGAAGCCGTGCTCGAACGCGGGCGCATGGTGAAAGGAAATTTCGGCGAATACCCGCTGCTCCGCCTGCCCGACGCGCCGGCAAAAATCGAGATCCATTTCCTGCGCTCCGACAACAACCCGACCGGCCTCGGCGAACCCGGAGTTCCACCTCTTGCCCCCGCTGTCGCCAATGCGATCTTCGTCGCCACCGGAAAACGCATCCGGGAATTCCCCTTCAGCAAGACCGATCTCAGTTGGACCTAGAGCCAGATCCAAGCCGAAAACACCATGAAAACATCCATACTCGCGATCTGCCTTCTAGCAGCAGTCCTTCTATCCGCCCGTGCCGAATCCGAGGAATCGGGACCTACAGCGCCTGCTGTGGTCGCACAACAGGAAGTCATCAAGCTCTCCAAGGACAAGTGGACATGGATGGCGGAGAAGAAGGTGGAGCCATTGGCGGACCTTTTTCATGAGAAAGCGGTCTTCGTCCACATGGGCGGCTCCTGGGACACGAAGCGCGAGCTCGACGTCATCAAGAGCGGAGGTATCCATTACAAGCACGCGGAGATCCAGGAGACCTCGGTGCAGATCATCGGTGACACGGCGATCCTGCTGAGCAAGCTTCGCCTCGATGCGGTGGTCGGCGGCAACGAGGTCAGCAACCCGTTCACGGTGACGGAAGTCTATGTGAAGGTCGGCGACAAATGGAAGTTAGGCTCTCTTTCATTCACCAAGATGGGGCGCTAACAACAAAATCGGAAATGAGCGACTGGCCCTTCCTATTCGACTTCGCCAACCGTCACCGCGGCGGGCGGCTTGCTCTCGCGACCCTGGTCGCGCGGGAGGGTTCGAGCTATCGGCAACCCGGAGCACGGATGCTGATCGCGGAGGATCTCTCCTTCTGCGGCTCGCTCAGCGGCGGATGCCTTGAGGAAGGCATCGCGAATACTGCTAGAACGGTTTTCACCACCGGAAAACCGGAGCGGATGGTGATCGACACCCGCCCGCATTTCGGCTGTCCGGGGAAGCTGCATGTGCAGGTGGAGGAAATCGACATTTCCCTGATAGACGGGATCGAATCCGAACTGCGCGCACGCCGGTCGGTGCTTTTGACAACGGATGCGAACGGCACCTGCTTCGCGAACGGCGAAACGGGCGAGCTGTTGGAAAAAGTTTGTCCCCCGCCCCGGCTGGTCGCCGTGGGTTGGACTCACGACATGGACCCCCTGCTCGGCTTCGCTGCGAAGCTTGGCTGGGAGCTTCACCGCGTTTTGCGCGATCCCCGGATGATCGCCGAGACTCCTCGTGTGGCGGGAGAAACCATTCAGGCGCTGGCAGCGGACGAAATGGTTTCCACCTTTATGCCCGACTCGACCACGGCGGTGCTCGTGATGACGCATCATCTCGCCACCGATTTCGGATTTCTCCGCCAGATCCTGCCTGCGGGCTATGGCTATATCGGATTGTTAGGATCGAAGCGGCGGCGGGAAACCTTGCTTGCCGAGCTGGGCGAGCTCGGCCTGCTGGAAGATCCCGCGGTCACGGAGCGGCTTCACGCGCCAGTCGGTCTCGATCTCGGCGGCCATCATCCGGCGACCATCGCACTGGCCATCGTCGCGGAAATCCAAGCCGTGCTCGCCGGAGCGGACGCCGGTTTCCTGCGCGACAAGGTTGGCACGATTCACCCGCAAGCGTTGTCCATCGGATGAGAATCGGCGCGATCGTGCTGGCGGCGGGAAAAGCGAGCCGCTTCGGTTCGCCGAAGCAGCTGTTGGAGATCCATGGCGAAACCCTCATCGATCGAGCCTGCCGCACCGCCTTGGAAGCGGGGTGCGAGCCAGTGCTGCGGATACTCGGTGCGCGTGCGGAGATGATCCTGGAGCGCCCCTGTCCCGCAGGTGTTGAAACATTCGTCCACGCAGGATGGGAGGAAGGCATGGGCAGCTCGCTGGCCGCCGGAATTTCCCATCTGCTGGAACTTTTTCCGGAAACCGATGCGGTGTTCGTTCTTCTATCGGATCAACCGATGATCACGCCCGACCTACTGAAATCCATGGCAAGCCGGCTCGCTAACAAATTGATCGTCTGGTGCGAACATGCCACGGCGAAAGGGCCTCCCGTTCTGTTCGCGCGGAACCATTTCAAGGAATTGATGGCGCTCCAGGGAGACCGCGGGGCCAAAGCCGTGGTGGTGAATCACGAGGCGGCCGCCGTGCCGTTTGCGGATGCGGGGTGGGACATCGATTCACCCGAGGCGTGGGAGGAATTTTTAGCTGCCAACCGCGGCTGAGTGTCCGCGCGCCCCCGGTCTTTGCTTCAGACAGGGGCTAGCCTTTGATCGCGGGTGACAACCCTGCGAGCCTGCGGGTAGATTGCACGTCGCCCGGAACCCGCTCGGCAGGTTTTCCGTCAACCCATCGCAGATCCATGAACTCCAAGACCTTGAAGGACGACAGCCGCCTGAAGGCATTGCTCGCCACATTTTGTGTGCTGTTTGCCACGACTGCGTCGCTTCACGCGAAGTCATGGAAATTCACCGGCGTGTCGAAACAATTGGAGGCCGAATTCGTCGCCATAAACAACGGCTGGGTGGTCTTGCAGGACACCAGCGGCAAGAGCTTCGAGTTCGCCTTGGAGAGTTTCACGCCGGCCGACCAGCAATACCTGCGGGCGCTCGCGGCCGGCGAAAAGCCGTCCACCGCTGCCAAGCAGCCGGGAAAACCGAATACCAGCCGCAAGGATTACACCGTCAAAAAGGTCGACACCCTAACCGATCAAGTGACGACCCTGGCCGGCAGCACGGAATTTCATGTGACTGGCAAGGGCGATCCGATTCCCGGCTGCTCGTTTATTTTCACCTCACCCGACGCATGGTTGTTTTTCGACAACGTCCGGCCTTCGGCAGTGGAATCCAAGTTCCTCAGCCGGATGCGGATCAACAGTGCCAAGGCAAACGCCGGCACCAACGTCCAAGTGGTTCAATACGGACCCGGCGCGGTCGTCATCCCGCACGAGCCGGACTATGCCGCGATGACCCTCCACGACGGCAAGGAGCTAACAGGAACGTCCGTCCCGTTGAAATGTTACGAGGACTACAACGGTGCGAAGTTCGGAAAATTGCAAGGCCCCGCCAGCTCGTTTATCCTCAAGCGCGGCTACATGGCGACCCTCGCCCAGAAGGAAAACGGCACCGGCATCAGCCGCAACTACGTCGCGCAGGATCACGATGTGGTGATCAACACCATGCCCGCCGGGCTGGAGCGAGGAGTGCAATTCGTCCGCGTCTTTCCCTGGCGCTGGGTGGGCAAGAAAGGCGTCGCCGGTGGCATCTGGAAGGAGCTCAATGTCGATTGGTTTTACGATTGGAACATCGGCGCGAATTCCAACCCGGATCTGGAATACGTCGCCATCCGCCAGAAACGCGACTGGCCCGGCATGGACCAAGATTGGAGGAAAAAGGGAATCAATCATTTGTTAGGATTCAACGAGCCCGATCGCCCGGACCAGGCCAACCTCACCGTGGACCAGGCCATCGCGGGATGGCCGACGCTGTTGGGCACCGGCCTGCGCGTCGGCGCGCCGGCGGTGTCCGACGGCGGACTCGGCTGGCTCTATCAGTTTATGGACAGGGCGGATGCCGCCAAACTGCGGGTCGATTTCGTGCCGGTGCACTACTACCGCGCGGTGAACGATCCCGGGGACGCGGAAGCCGCGGCAAGCCAGTTTCATCAATTTCTCAAAGGCATCCACGACCGGGTGAAGCGCCCGCTGTGGGTCACGGAATGGAACAACGGCGCGAACTGGACCAAGGCTCCTGATCCCGACGAGAAGCAGCAGAAGGATGCCATCGAGGCCATGATCAGGATGCTCGACGAGACCCCTTTCGTCGAGCGCTACGCCATCTACAACTGGGTGGAAGCCGTCCGCCATGTGAGGAACGACGACGGCAAGCTCACCCCGGCGGGTGTCGTCTATCGAGACAAGGTGTCGCCCGTTTCATTCGTCCAGCCGGACTCGGAAAAGTAATTCCAACAGCCGCCGGACGAAAACATCACTCTTGGAAAATCACCACCGTCGTGCGCGGCCCGACTTTGGCGGCGCTGCCGGGCTCGACCGGCTTGCGGGTGACGAGGTTGGTCATCTTTCCGGCATGGGCCGGCACCTTGAGGTCGAAGGTCTTGTCGGCACTCATGTTCATGGCGATCCAGTACGGGCCATGCCGTAGTTGATAGAAATCGCCGCGTCCGGCATGGATGCTTTCCTGACCAGGCTTGAAGGAAATGCCTCCGGGAATCCTGGCAATCGGCAGTTTTTCCCCGGCATGGGCGGAAACATAGTTCGCGGGGTAACGATGGCCGCCGTTGGCGAAGCCGAAGTTCGTCCAGCCGGGGCGGGTGTATTCCATGCCGGAGGGAGTGAAGAGGATGTCCTGCCGCACCGTGGCCACTCGGTCGAATTCGGGTGTTAGATAGTGGACGCGGGCGAGGAAGTTCACCGCATGGCGGGCGCGCCAGTAGAGCGAGGCATAGAGGATTTCCCTGCCGTTCTTCACCGCGATCACGCCGTCTTCCTCATCGGTGAAAACGAAATCCGGCTGGTCCCATGACATCGGCAGGCGGTGCTGTGTCGGCGGTTGCGCCTGGAGCGCCTCGTAGCGTTCGGGGATGCCCATGATGCCGAAGGTGGTGCGGAAGGTCTTGTTCTCCATCGTTCTCGCGACACTGGCGAAGAATTGGTAGTCAGCGAGCATCTGCCGACCGTAGCCGACGAGGCGAGAATCCAGCGTGGCGGTCGCCGCCTCGAACGGCGAACCGTCCCACGACGGGCGCTGGTCGTAGGTCACGTCACCGGGAAAATGGGTGTCGCGCCAGCCGACGATGGTTTCCTGCACCATCGCGCGGAAGCCGTCGCGGTCGAGCATCGGATAGCGGAACGGCGCGCGGGCGGAGGCGATCTTCGCAAGCTGGTCCTTGATCCTCGGATCACCGGGCTGGCCGGGCGCGGGGCGGGAGGCCTCGTAGATCTGACAAACCCAGTCGATGACCTCCCCGTAATTTCCGACGAAGCCGAGCTCCTTGGTCAGACCTTTTTCCGTTAACTGATAGAACGAATCCCCGAGCGGCCTGGTTGGCTTGCCGTCCTTCTCGCTGCCCAGCCACGGTTCGAGGCCGATGGATTCGTAGAGATAGCGCAACGCCTGTTTCTCCGGCAGCGCCTGCGATGGCGCGACCGCGGCGATCCCGCGGTTGGCGAGATAGATGCCGTAGAGGTCGTTGATCATCGACTGGTTGGTGTATTGGCGACGGTGCTCGCGGTGCCAGTCGCGGCAGGCGACGAGCATGTCACGGAACGCGTCGCGGCGTTTGATCATGCCGCCTTTTCCGTCATCGATGCTCTCTTCGAATCCCGGCTTGAGCTCATTTTCCAACAAGGAGATCACCTGTCCGGATGGCCCGAGACCGAACCAGTCGGGGTTGTAGGTGGACGGCTCTTCCTGGGCGAGTTTCGGATTGGCGACATAGGCACGGTAGAGCGCGTCGAGGCTGTTCTGGATTTTTACGATGGCCTCCGGCTTGCCCGCGGCATGGGTCCACGGGGTGTGGTATGCCTTGGCGAGAAACAGGACCTGCATCTGGTTGCAAGGGCGCTTCGTGTCCTTGAGCTGATTGTCGATCTCGCCGTTAACGCGGGATTTCACGGCATCCATCACCTCGGGTCCCGGTGTCGTGCGGAACGGTGCGTTCTCCGGATAGACGCCTTGTTTCTCATCGGGCGGTGGCGTGAAACAACCGTCGGTGTGGATGTAGGCCCGATAGATTCCGCGTGTCGGTTCGGTCATCGGCTTCTGATATTTTTCGAAGCTAGTGGCATAGCCCCAAATCGGTCCGGTAGCGCGGATCTCGCAGTTCACGCGATCCTTATTTACTGTTAGATCGAGTGGCAGCGGGCAGGTTCGGTAGATGAACCGCCCGGGATAGACCGGGGCATCGGCACCGATTTCAAGCGCTTCGTGGTCGCCGAGGTGGCGGTAGCCGAGCTGCTTGCCATCGACATGCAGCGTCATCTGGTTGTGGTTCACGTCCTCGCCCCACAGGCGGAGCGTGAAGTAGTTCTGCTTTTCCGGATCGACGCGGACGGTGAATGTCAAGATCCCGCCCTGCCAGGCGAGGTCGCCGCCGGGCAACAGCCGTCGCGCCGGTTCGCCGAGGCCGCCGGGCTTGAAATCCGAGAAGGTGGCG
This sequence comes from Verrucomicrobiota bacterium, assembly GCA_040386755.1. Lineage (GTDB taxonomy): Bacteria > Verrucomicrobiota > Verrucomicrobiia > Verrucomicrobiales > Akkermansiaceae > Luteolibacter. Next base: position 151,010 of record JAZKEY010000007.1, read on the forward strand.
GAAAGTTGGTGACTGGATTCGGAGGCATCGTTGCCAAACGAAAGCGTGTCGAGGATTTCCGCGGACAGGAGGCCGGGCAGAATGGCGATGAGTGAAAGCAGGCGTGGGATCATGGATTTTCTCGAAGGAATGCCGCAACGGGCGATCATCAAAACGTGGATTTTCGAAAATTCATGCATGTCACTTCGCTTTTCATGGTTACGTGCGGGATTCGGCCATCCACCCGCGCGACCTACCCATTTGGATGGAAATGATCCCGAACGGAGCATCCTGCGCCGAGGCTGAAAGGATGGACAAACCGCCCGGGTATGGCATGCCCTTGAGCCATTCTCCCGCTTATCCAGCTTCGTTTCACATGAATCCATTCCCCGCTTTTGCCAGCCTAATTCTGTTAGCCTCCGGTCCCGCAGCCACCGGCCAACTGACCGACCATGTGAACCCGTTGCTCGGCACCGCGACGATCTGGGACAAGGAGGACGTCGGCTACACGCCCACCCACCGGACCTGGGGTGCGGAGGTTTTCCCCGGTTCCTCGCTGCCGAACGCAATGGTCCAGCTCAGCCCGGTCACCCAGTTCAAAAGCGGGTCCGGCTACCAGTATGAGGACAAGAACATCCAGTCATTCACCCACACCAGCAAGGGACATTGGAACCTGTGCCACGTCCCGCTGATGCCGGTGACCGGCGATTTCGCACCGGACGACTTCAGCTCGCCCTTCAGCCACAAGAATGAATCCGCCCGGCCGGGATACTATCAGGTCCAGCTCGGGCGCTACGCGATCAACGCCGAACTAACCTCGACCCTGCGCTGCGGATTCCACCGCTACACCTTCGCCGCCGGTAAGCCGAGGAAGGTCGTCGCCGATCTAACCACCGCGAACGAGAATGTCCGCGGTTGGGAAATCAACCCGCAGGGGGAAAACGGTTTCCAGGGCTTCCAGCACGCGGGTGAGAAAATCTATTTCTACGCCGTTTCAAATCATCCGGTCAAAGGCATCGAATTGCTAAAGAACGACAAGAAGAAGGTCTCGGTCATCGATTTCGCAGATTCCCCCGATCCGCTGGAACTGCGCATCGGCTTCTCGTTTACCAGCATCGCCAACGCGAAGGAGAATCTGGAAAAGGAAATCGCCGCCAAGACCTTTGACCAGGTGAAAGACGAGGCCCGACAGACCTGGGAGAAGCTTCTATCGAAAATCAAGGTCACCGGCGGAACCGCGCGGCAGAAGGGAATTTTCTATTCCTGCCTCTATCGCTCGTTCCTCTGGCCTGCCCTCCGCAGCGATTCCAACGGTGATTTCACCGACCGGACCAACAAGGTCGTGAACAAGGGTTTCCATTACTACACCGATCCGTCGCTGTGGGATGACTACCGGAACAAGCTGGTTCTGCTAGGGATGCTGTCGCCCCAGGTCAGCATCGACGTGATCAAGTCGCTCATCGACAAGGGCGAGAAATACGGCTTCATGCCGACCTTCTTCCACGGCGACCACGCCGCCCCCTACATCGCGGGAACCTACCTGCGCGGCATCCGCGGCTACGATGTGAAGAGCGCCTACAACCTGCTTCTGCGGAACGCGACGTTGGAAAACCGGAGCCGCCCCTTCATCAAGGAGTACATCGAGAAAGGCTACATTTCCGATCCTGATATCGAAAAACCACAGATCGAAACCAAGGCCAAGGCCGGAGTCACCAAGACCCTCGAATACGCCTACGACGACTACGCGGTCGCCCTGCTCGCCAAGGAACTGAACGATCCCGCCAACCACGAGATGCTGATGAAGCGGACCGGCAATTACAAAAACATGTTCGACCCCTCGACCGGACTGATGCGGGGTCGCCTCGACAACGGCGACTGGGTGAAGAACTTCGACCCCGAGTTTCCCTACTACGAATACATGTATCGCGAGGCCAACGCCTGGCAGTCCTCGTTCTTCGCACCTCACGATTCGAAGGGACTGATCGGCCTTTACAAGAGCGAGGCCGAGTTCGAGAAGAAACTGGACGATCTCTTCACCATCCCGTGGAAAGGCGTCGAGGCTTATAACATCTCCGGTTTCATCGGCCAATACTGCCACGGCAACCAACCCGACCACAGTTTTCCCTGGATGTATTACTTCATCGGCAAGCAGGAGAAATCCCAAGCCCTGTTGAACCGGATCATGGACCGCTTCTACGACATGGGGGAACACAAGCTGTCCTACGCCGGCATGGACGACGCGGGCGAGATGTCGTCCTGGTACGTCTTCACCGCCATCGGCCTCTATCCGTTTTCCCCGGCGGATCCGGACTACCTCGTTTCCGTCCCGCTGTTCGACAAGGTGGAGATGAAGATGGGCGACGGCCCCGCGTTCACCATCGCCAGGAAGGGCTCCGGCGCGAAAATCGATTCCATCACCTATGACGGCCGGAAACTGAACGGATACTTCATTTCCCACCAGGACCTCGCCAAGGGCAAGGAACTGGAAATCACCACCAAATAGGAAATCCGGCGGCGCGGTGCCAGCCTTCACCCTAATGTGGGATTGACAGCCGGGGTTCTAAATCGCTTCACAAAACCGGATTGGCTGATTGAATGGCCCCCGCTCCGCTGATTTGCAAGAACCCAAACCCACAACCCATGACCACCACACCCGCCCGATCTAACAATCGTTTCGCCTTCATCGCCGTCACCGCCCTGTTTTTCATGTGGGGCTTTATCACGTGCATGAACGACCTGCTCATTCCGAAATTCAAGGAGGACTTCTCCCTCAACCAGACGCAGGCGAATCTCGTGCAGTTCGCGTTTTTCGGGGCTTATTTCGTGATCTCGCTCATCTATTTCCTGATTTCCGCAGCCAAGGGTGACCCCATCAACAAGATCGGTTACAAAAACGGGTTGGTGATCGGACTGGTGATCGCGGGGCTGGGATGTCTGCTGTTCTATCCTGCGGCGGAATATCATCTCTATTCGCTGTTTCTGGGTGCGCTGTGCGTTCTTGCCGCCGGAGTGACTATCATTCAAATCGCCGCGAATCCCTACGTCACGATCCTTGGTCCGGAGGAAAGCGGATCCTCGCGCCTGAACCTTGCCCAGGGATTTTGCTCCCTCGGCTATGTGATCGCGCCGTTCATCGGCGGGATCCTGATTTTCGGATCGGATGTTTTCAAAGGAGCGAACAAGGTCGGCCTGGACTCTCTGAAAATGCCGTATGTGGGACTCGGCGTGCTGTTCATCGTGATCGCCGTGATTTTCAAGATGATTTCCCTCCCGAATTTCACCCAGGAGGGCAAGGTCGAGCCGGGCATCACCGCCTTCAAACACAAGCATTTCGTCTGGGGTTGGTTGGCCATTTTCTTCTATGTCGGCAGTGAGGTGACCATCGGAAGCATCCTCATCAACTATCTCGGGGACAAGGGCGTCATGGGACTGACCGAGAGCCAGTCCGCCAAATATCTATCGTTCTGTTGGGGCGGATTGATGATCGGCCGTCTGATGGGGGCGATCTCTCTGGGTGATGTGAAGGAGTCACGGAAATTCCCCTACATGGTCCTCGCGGCGGCGGTTTCCACCGCCATCATCTATGCCTGCGCGAGTGGCAAGGAATACCTTACGACCGGCCAACATCTCCATCCTGCCGATATACTGCCGTTCATCGGCTTGATCGTGCTGAGCTTCGTGTTTTTCTATCTCGGCCGGTCCAGCGCGGGCAAGATGGTCGGCCTGTTCGCCCTCGTGGCCTCGGTCCTGACCATTTTCTCGATGAGCACCCACGGCACTTACGCGTTGTGGTCGATCCTCGGAATCGGTTTGTTCAACTCGATCATGTGGTCGAACATCTTCAGCCTTTCCATCCGTGGACTGGGCAAGGACACGAGCCAGGGCAGTTCGCTGCTGGTGATGATGATCGTGGGCGGTGCCATCATGCCGTTGGCACAAGGCTGGCTGACGGACACCTACGGCATCCGCGCCTCGCTGGGCATCGTGCTCTTCGGCTACCTCTATCTGATTTTCTTCGGCTTCTTCGCCCCAAAGGCGGAGGGTAGCGAGGGTGATACGGTCCGTGCCGGCGGCGGTCATTGATTCAAGCGAGCGACTCCATCCGGTCATGACGACGAAGCTCGCAGACGATTCCCGCATCGTGATGACGCTCGATGCGGGCGGGACGAATTTCAAATTCTCCGCGATCCGGGGCAACGAGGCGGTCACCGAACCGTTCTCGGTGCCCTCGAATGCGGACCACCTCGAGCGCTGCCTGGCGACGTTGGTGGACGGATTCGAACGCGTGAAAAATTCCCTGCCAGACGCTCCGGTGGCGATCAGCTTCTCGTTTCCCGGCCCGTGCGACTACTCGCGCGGGATCGTCGGCGACTTGGGAAATCTGCCCTGCTTCCGCGGCGGGATCGCGCTGGGGCCGATGTTGGAGGCGAAATTCGGCATTCCCGTTTTCATCAACAACGACGGCGATCTTTTCGTCTATGGCGAGGCGATCGCCGGGTTCCTACCTCATGTGAACTCGCTGTTGGAAAAAGCCGGCAGCCCCAAACGATACAAGAACCTCTTCGGCGTTACCCTCGGCACCGGCCTCGGCGGCGGCATCGTCCGTGATGGCGAACTCTTCGGCGGAGACAACATCTGCGGCGGGGAAATCTGGCTGATGCGCCACAAGCGCCACCCGGAAATGAACGCCGAGGAGGGTGCCTGCATCCGCGCGGTCAAGCGGACCTATGGCGAACTAACCAATACCTCGTTCGATCAAACACCGGATCCGAAAACCATCTTCGACATCGGCACTGGCAGCGTTGCCGGAAACCAAGCCGCCGCCGTGGAGGCGTTCCGTCGCCTTGGCGAAACGGTCGGCGATGTCGTCTCACTCACCACCACCCTGCTAGACGGCCTGACCGTCGTCGGCGGCGGGGTGTCCGGCGCGTGGCCGTTGTTTCTCCCGGCCATCGTCGATGAAATGAACGGCACCTACACCAGTCCGAAAGGCGAGAAATTCCGCCGCCTCGCGCAGAAGGCTTTCAACCTCGAAGACCCGGATCAACTCGCGACTTTCCTCCACGGCGATAAGAGGGAAATCACCGTCCCGGGAACGGGCGAAAAACTGATCTACGACCCGATGCCCCGCGTCGGTGTCGGCATGTCCCGGCTTGGGACCAGCGAGGCGGTGGCCATCGGTGCCTATGCCTATGCGCTCCATCAACTGAAGTAGTGCCGTCCGGCACGCAGCAAACCCAAACAACTCCATGAAACCCACACTAATTCTAACCGCCATGTCCGTTTTCGGCATGATCGCGGCACCGGCCGCGGAGCCCGCACTGGTCAACCTCGCCAACCCGCTGCAGGGCACCGATTCCGTCGGCAGCTTCTCGCACGGCAACACGTTCCCCGCCATCGCGCTGCCGTTCCCGATGAACGTCTGGGCTCCCTACACGCAGCAGGCCAAGGACCCGTTTTACTATCAGTACCGCCAGGACAAGATCCGCGGCATCCGCCAGACGCACCAACCCAGCCCGTGGATCGCCGATTACGCGAATTTTTCCCTGATGCCGGTTTCCGGAAAACTCGTGGTGAAGGAGGACGACCGCGCCTCGACCTTCAGTCACCAGTCGGAAGTCGCCAGTCCCGCTTACTACAGCGTTCGTCTCGACACTTGGAAAGCTACCGCCGAGGTCACGCCGACCGAGCGCGGCGCGGGCTTCCGCTTCACCTTCGACGAAGCCGGCGACTCGTATGTCGTACTCGACGCCTTCGCTAACAACTCATCGGTGGAAATCATTCCTGCCGAGAACAAGATCGTCGGGATCTGCCGCAACAACAACGGCGGCGTGCCCGCGAATTTCGCGAACCACTTCGTGATCGTCTTCGACCGCCCGTTCACCGCCTACGGCACGTGGACGCCGGATGCCATCCAGGAAGGCCAAGCCAAGCTTGCCGACAAGCACGTGGGAGCCTATTTGAAATTCGACACCGGCGGAACCAAGTCCGTCAGCTGCAAGGTCGCTTCCTCCTACATCAGCCCGGAACAGGCCCTGCTCACGCTCAACCGCGAGATCGGCAAGGCGGATTTCGACACCATCCGCAAGCAGGCCGAAGCGAAGTGGAACGAGACCTTCAACCGCATCAAGATCGAAGGCGGCACCGAGGAACAGCGGCGCACGTTCTACAGCGCGTTCTATCGCAGCGTGATTTTCCCGCACCGCTTCTTCGAATACGACGCGAATAACAAACCGGTCTATTTCAGCCCCTACAACGGCAAGCTGCACGAGGGCTACCTCTACACCGACACCGGTTATTGGGACACCTTCCGTGCCTCGCATCCTCTTTATAACATCCTGTTCCCCGAGATCAGCGGCCAGATCATGCAGGGCATCCTGAATGCCTACGACCAGAGCGGTTTCCTGCCGTCGTGGTCCAGCCCGGGGCACCGCGACTGCATGATCGGCAATCACGCGTTCTCGCTGTTAGCCGACGCGTGGGTGAAGGGCATCCGCAGCTTCGACGGCGAAAAGGCGCTGGCCGCGATGGTCCACGATGCAAAAACCCAATCACCCGAGAACTGCAAGGCGATCGGCCGCGACGGTGCCGAGTTCTACAACAAGATCGGCTACGTCCCCTATCCGAACCACAAGGAAGCGACCGCGAAAACGCTGGAGTATGCCTACAACGACTTCTGTGCCGCCGTGATGGCGAAGAGCCTTGGAAAGACCGCCGAGAAGGAGTCCTTCGCCAAAAGCGCGATGAACTACACCAACGTGCTCGACGAGAAAATCGGCTTCGTCCGCGGCCGCAAGTCGGATGGCCAATGGTGCGAGAACTTCGACCCGACCGAATGGGGCGGCCCGTTCACGGAAGGAAACTCGTGGCACTGGACGTGGAGCGTTTTCCACGACGTGCCCGGCCTGGTGAAGCGCCTCGGCGGTGACAAGGCCTTCGGGGAGAAGCTCGACGGCGTCTTCTACACCCCGCCCGACGTCAAGGTCGGCACCTACGGCCAGATGATCCACGAGATGACCGAGATGGTTTCCGCAAACATGGGTCAATACGCCCACGGCAACCAACCGATCCAGCACATGATCTATCTCTACAACTACATCGGCCAGCCATGGAAGACCCAGGCCCGCGCCCGTGAGGTGATGGCGCGGCTCTATCAGTCCGCGCCCGACGGCTTCTGCGGTGACGAGGACACCGGCCAGATGTCCGCCTGGTATGTCTTCAGCGCGATGGGATTCTATCCGATGTGCCCGGGGACGGACGAATACCTGATCGGCAGCCCGTTGTTCGACAAGGCGACGATCACCCTGCCGAACGGCAAGGAATTCATCGTCAACACCAAGAACAACGGCCCGCAGCGTCCCTACATCGGCGACGGCTGGCTCAATGGCGATCCGTTCAACCGCACCTACCTCAAGCACGGGGAAATCATGAAGGGAGGCGAACTCCTTTTCGACATGCGCCCCACCACCGATCATAAATGGTCCACCGCCCCGGAAGGCCTGCCCACTTCCGGCATGTCCGACCTAGCGAAGCCAAATTGAGCCATCCCAAATGGGGAGTTTTTCCCGCTCCCGGAATTTGGCCGTTTCCCAAACCGTTTCTCCCAACTCACCTTTAAAACCTAATCGAAATGAATCCAGACAACCAATCCGACAATCAGAACCAAGACGGTGGCCAGTCCACCTGGAGCCGCCGGAACTTCATGCAGCGCACCGCGTTGGCGGCTTCCGCGCTGGCCCTTGCTCCATCGGTCCACGCCGCGGAGACCACGTTCCCCGTCGTCCGCACGCCGTTGGAAAAGCGCAAGTTCAAGAGCGCGGCCATCGACGCGGCCATCGAGAAGTTCAAGGCATCCGTCGGCAACAAGGAGCTCGGCTGGCTGTTTGAAAACTGCTTCCCTAACACACTTGATACCACCGTCGAGTTCAAGATGATCGACGGCCGGCCGGACACCTACGTCATCACCGGCGACATCGATGCGATGTGGCTGCGCGACAGTTCCGCGCAGGTTTATCCCTACCTGCATTTCATCAAGGAGGACCAGCCGCTCAAGGATCTCATCGCCGGCGTCATCAACCGCCAGACGCGCTGCATCCTCAAGGACCCCTACGCGAACGCCTTCTACGGCGACGACAACAAGGTCGGCGAGTGGAGCACCGACCTAACCGACATGCAGCCCGGCATCCACGAGCGGAAGTGGGAGATCGATTCCCTCTGCTATCCGATCCGCCTGGCGCACGAATACTGGAAAACCTGCGGCGACGTTTCCCCGTTCGATGGAAAATGGCACGAAGCCATCAAGCTTACGCTGAAGACCTTCATTGAGCAGCAGCGCAAGGACGGCAACGGCCCCTATCATTTCATGCGCAAGACCCAGTGGGCGACCGACTCGCTGCCCGGCCGGGGCTACGGCAACCCGGCGAAACCGGTGGGCCTCATTTACTCCGCCTTCCGCCCCAGCGACGACGCGACGATCTTCCCGTTCCTCATCCCTTCTAACTACTTCGCCATGGTCAGCCTCCGTCAGGCGGCGGAAATGGTGGAAACCATCGTCAAGGACAAGCAGCTTGCCACCGAATGCCGCGCCCTCGCCGACGAGGTGGAAAAGGCCCTCACCGAGCACGCCATCGTCAACCACCCGAAAGCCGGCAAGGTCTATGCCTTCGAGGTGGACGCCTTCGGCAACTACTACTGCACCGACGACGGCAACATCCCGAACCTCCTCTCGCTGCCCTACCTCGGCGCGGTCAAGAGTGACGACAAAATCTATCAAAACACCCGCAAGCTGCTGCTTTCCGCCGACAATCCCTACTGGTGCATCGGCAAGGCCGCGAACGGCCTCGGTGGACCGCACGTCGGCGTGGATATGATCTGGCCGCTGGGCGTGATTGTCCAAGCGCTGACCGCCACCAGCGACGAGGAACTCAAAGACTGCATCGAGACGCTCCGCAAGAACCACGCCGACACCGGTTTCATGCACGAGGCCTTCCACAAGGACGACCCGAAGAAGTTCACCCGCTCCTGGTTCGCTTGGGCGAACACCATCTTCGGCGAGCTGCTGTGGAACACCTATCAGAAAAATCCAAAGCTGCTGGATTGAGGAAATCCCGGCCTTTTCGCTCCATTCGGGCGGCTCCGGCAATCCCTGAACCGATATCCCCGCCACCTCCCGGGTCGCGGGGGTATTCGTTTCATGGACCACAGCGTTCCCATGGCCAAACGAGCATCCGGGCCGATTACCAAGTTTGATGGCGCGCGGACAGCCTAACAATAAATGGTGATCTGCCTGCGGCCATGCGGGATGCGCTTTGCGATTTGGAAAGACTCGCTATCGCTCGTTCGGCATTCCGAATCGCGGACGCCCATGAAAAGCCAATGGATCGCGGTTACCCTCAACTCTTTGGCTTTTCATGGGCTGGGGAGGACCGGAGTCCTCCCTTCCTTGGATTTTGAATGCTCTAAAGGCCGTCTCAAACTCCGGGACTTGCGATTTCAAGCAGGGGATCCCCGTTTCGAGGAACACCGGACCGCCAATGAAAGCGGCCGGTGCCGGAACAGTTCCTGATACCCGTTAGAGACTTTCAAGGCCGGTCTCAGAAGCCGTAGGACAAACCAATGCCGATCGACTGCGACGTCTCCGAGTCGGTGCGGAAGTCGGCGCGGTAGTTCAATCCGACCCGGGTGTTTTCATTGATGTCGTAGTAGGCTCCCAGTCCGAGGACGAATGCATCGTTGTCGATTCCCGGGGCGCTTGCCGTGAACGGCGTGGAACCGACCGTGTTGAGGCGCGCGCCGACGGATTCGTTGGAATCGTCGAAATCAAACGTGTAGCCCACATGGCCGACCAAGGTGAAATCACGGCGGACAGCGTAGTTGAAGTCCACTGCGAAATCCAGCAGCGGCGAGCTGATATCCTGGGAATCGACAACCAGACCGGTTCCAACACCATTTTCCGTGAAGCCATCCACATTTCCCGTGGTGTAGCGGAACACCGCGCTCGGGGTCACCGTGAGACCGTTCTTCTGATAGGCGGCGGTGCTGATGCCGAGGTTGAACTCGAACGCATCCGATCCAATGCCATCCGCATGGACGCTTCCTCCCGCGCTCCGGCGGGTGGCGTCGGAGTCAAAGCTGCCGTAGGTCGCACTGGCGGTGAGCTTGGTCTTGGTGTGCTCATCCAACAGATAGCTGCCGAACGCTCCGAAGACGAATCCGTCGACGTCGGTGCTGATGAGTGATCCGTCCACGTTTCCGTTGTTGTAGCCTAGCAGCGCGCCGATTTGGGCGCATCCGCCGATGTCCTGGCGCATCCCGACGGTGACGCCGAAGATGTCAACGTCGTAGCCTGCGTCGGTAGCGGATCCATCCACACCGGACGAGGTGCCGTGGGTGGTGGCGAAGGTCTGGGTGGAGCCCACTCGGGAAACCGGTGCCTGCTCCGCCTCTTTCACATGTGACCGCAGCGCTTGTTCCGTGTAGTCCGCGATACCGCGATAGACCTCGGGAGACAGGTTGTTGGCGGGGGCCTTTTGAGCCACAGGATTCGTGAGCAGGGCTGCGGCCAGTTCTTCACCGGCGGGCGAATCGGATGTCAGCTCGGGAGTGATTCCGAGGCTCGATGGGGCGGCGGCCTTGGCCATGATTCGCAAATCCGACGCGGCCGGTTTTTCCGAGAGGAGAGCGGCGGCTTCTTCCTTGTCTTTGGTTTTCGGCTTGGAAACCAACTTGGAGGGCTTGTGGCTGCTGTTGCTGCCAAGTCCGATCAAAGTTCCGGTGGCCTCATCGAAACGAACCGCATTGTCAAAGCCGATGGCAACAAAGGATTTGAAATCCTTCAGGTAGGTCCCGGCCTTGAAGATCTGCACCGTCTCACCCTTGGCCAGCCCGACTCCCTTATTGACCACCACGAGCTTCCCGCCGAAACGAATCGAGTCGGCAGTGATGGATTCGAACTTCTTCGCGTTCTGCAGCGACAATTCCACCGTGCCGGAGGTCTTGAGTGCACCGGTAATTGTCAAATCCCCGCCCTTGGCTCCCACGGAGAGGGCTCCCAAGTTGGTTAGATCGCCATCGATGTCGCCGGTTCCCGCAAGCCGGGCGTTGTTCCTGATCACGGTGTCGGAGGCGATGAGGCCATCGACGGTCAGATCACCGCTGTTCACCTGCAATTCTCCGCCACCGACCGAGCCGGTGATGAGGACCGATCCGACGGATGTCACGTCACCCAGAAGGTTTCCTGAAACCGTTCCGCCTTTGAGTTTCGCGAGTTTGGTCACCAGAAGCTCACCCTCTCCGGCGAGTTCGGATGATCCTTTTTGAGAGTAGTTCCTGACCGTGTCCTTGAAGGTCCCTGTGTCAAGGGTGCCTGATTTGAACAAGCTGACAGTCGCGTTGTCTGCCAGCAGATCGGACCCTCCCAGCTTGAGGACTCCCGAGTGGATGTTGACCGATTTCGCCCCGGAGGTGCCGACGAGTGTGGTGGATCCGGAATACTGGCTGAGGTTGCCTTGACCAAGATTCGCCGTGATGGTTCCGCCATAGAGGTTGTAGCTTGCCGCCGTGAGCGTGCCGGTGCCGATGACGCTGCCGGAATTTAGGTCCAAGATGCCTACCTTTTCGTTGAAATCGGCGATGTCGAGCGTGCCGACGCCGACGTTGAGTTTCGCGCTGTCGGACAGGCGGTTGGAAGCCCCCAAAGTGAGGGTGCCGCCGGAGACTTTGACGGAGGAGGCATTCGACTCGCCATTGAGGAAGGTGGTGTCCGCCCGTTGTTTCAGGACGCCCGCGCCGAGATTGGCATTCACGGTGCCGCCGTAGAGATTGTAGTAGGTGGCGGTCAGGGTGCCGGTGCCATTGAGGCTGCCTTGCTCGATGAAGAAGGCCTCGATGGTATCATTGAAGGCTCCCAGTTCGAGACTGCCACTGGCGATGCGGACGTCCGCCTGATTGAGGAGGCGGTTGGACGAACCGAGCGTCAGGGATCCGCCGTTGATGTTGACGGTTCCGGCCAATGAGCTGCCGTTGAGCGTGGTGGCTTCGGAGCGCTGAACCAAGGTGCCCGCGCCGAGATCGGCATTCACCACACCGCCATTGAGGGTGTAGGTGGAAGCGGTGAGCTTGCCGGTGCCGTCAATGGTGCCGGAGTTCAGGACGACGCTGCCGACGGTGTCGTCGAAACTTCCGAGATCGAAAGTGGCGGAATTCACGGTGACCGCTGTGGTCCTGGCAAGGCGGGTGGACGCACCCAGTGCGAGGGTGCCGCCATCGATGCGAACCTGACTGACGGCCGCCTTGCCGTTGAGGGTGGTGGTGTTAGCCACCTGGGTGATGATCCCGGTGCCGAGGTTGGCGTTCACCGTGCCACCTTCGAAGTGATAGTTGGTGGCGGTCAGGGTGCCGCTGCCATTGAGCTCGCCTTGGTGGAGATTGAAGGTTTCCACCCGGTCGTTGGAGAGTCCGATGTTGAGAGTGGCTCCGGTTTCAACCGATACCGTGGCGTTGTCCGCGAAACGGTTGGAAGCGCCGAGAGCCAGCGTGCCACCGGTGATGTTCACCGCGAGGGAGCCGGAGGTGCCGTTGAGCGTGGTGATGTTGCCGAGCTGGTTGAGGGTTCCATCTCCGAGTTTGGCATTGATGGTGCCGCCGTTGAGGTCGTAGGTGGTGGCTGTCAGCGTGCCTGAACCGTCGAGGCTGCCGCCGTTGAGTGTGAACGCACCAATCGTTTCCGTGTGGTTGCCGAGGTTCAGGGTGCCGGGGCCCGTGAGGGTGAGGGCCGCGAGATCATCCAGACGATCGGAGGCACCGAGAGCGAGGGTTCCGCCCGTCACGTTCATGATGCCCGCGGCGGACGTGCCGTTGAGCGTCGTGGTGTTGCTGAGTTGGTTCAGGGTGCCGGTGCCGAGGTCGGCGTTGATCGTGCCGCCGTTGAGCGAGTAGGTGGTGGCGGTCAGCAATCCGGTGCCGTTGAGGTTTCCGGTCTGGAGGGCGAAGGTGGCCACCGTTTCATCGAAGCCGCCGATGCTCAAGGTGCCGCCGGCGATTTTGAGTGCGGCACTGTCATTGAAGCGTTCCGAAGAGCCGAGGGTGAGGGTGCCGCCCGTGACGTTGACGGCGGTCGCTCCGGACGTGCCGTTGAGAACGGTCGAACTGGTGAGCTGGTTCAAGGTGCCGCTGCCGAGGTTCGCATTCACCGTGCCGCCGTTGAGGTCGTAGGTCGCGGCGGTGAGGGTGCCGGTGCCGTTGAGTGTGCCGGCGTTCAGCGTGAAGGTGCCCACCGTGTCGTCATGGGAGCCGATGTTAAGGACACCGCTGTTTACCGTTAGATCCGCGCTGTCCGACAAGCGGTCGGAGGCTCCCAGGATGAGGGTGCCGCCATTGACGTTCGCGACGGATGCCGCGGAGGTGCCGTTGAGGGTCGTGGTGGCGGTGAGCTGGTTCAGGGTGCCGGTGCCGAGATTGGCGTTCACCGTGCCGCCGTTGAGCGAGTAGGTGGCGGCGGTCAGCGTGCCGCTGCCATTGAGTGTCCCGGCGTTCAGGGTGAAGGTGCCCACCGTGTCGCTGAAGGTGGCGATGTCGAGTGTCGCCGCATTCACGGTGACCGCGGAACTATCAGACAGACGGTCCGAAGCGCCGAGGGTGAGCGTGCCGCCGTTGACGTTGACCGTGGCCGCGGCAGACGTGCCGTTCAGCAGGGTGTTATTGGAAAGCTGGCTGAGAACGCCGGTGCCGAGATTCGCATTCACCGTGCCGCCGTTGAGCGTGTAGGTGGCGGCGGTGAGCGTGCCCGTGCCGTCGAGCGTGCCGGAGTTCAGGGTGAAGGTGCCGACGGTGTCGTTGAAGGTGCCGATGTCGAGGATCGCGGAATTCACGGTCACGACCGCGCTGTCGTTCAGCCGGTTGTTAGCCCCGAGCGTGAGGGTGCCGCCGTTGACGTTGACGGTGGCCGCGGATGAGGTGCCGTTGAGAGTCGTGACATTCGCCAGTTGGGTCAGGATGCCGTTGCCCAGGTTGGCGTTTACCGTGCCGCCGCTGAGGTCGTAGGTCGCGGCGGTCAGCGTTCCGGTGCCGTTGAGCGTGCCGGAGTTCAGGGCGAAGGTGCCCACCGTATCGCTGAAGGTGCCGAGGTCGAGGATCCCCGTATTCACGGTGACGGCGGCGATGTTGGACAAACGGTTGCTGGCACCGAGGGCGAGCGTTCCGCCGTGGACATTGACCGTGGCGGCAGCGGATGTGCCGTTGAGAGTCGTGACATTCGCCAGTTGGTTCAGGATGCCGGTGCCCAGGTTGGCATTCACGGTGCCGCCGCTGAGGTCGTAGGTCGCGGCGGTGAGTGTGCCGCTGCCGTCGAGCGTGCCGGAGTTCAGGGCGAAGGTACCCACCGTGTCGCTGAAGGTGCCGAGGTTGAGGGTTGCCGAGCTCACCGTCACCGCCGCGCTGTTGGACAAGCGGTCGGAGGCACCGAGGGTGAGGGTGCCGCCGTTAATGTTGACCGTGGCCGCACCGGATGTGCCGTTAAGCACCGTCGTATTTCCGGTGTGCGTGAGAACGCCGGCACCGAGGTTCGCATTCACCGTGCCGCCATTGAGCGTGTAGGTGGCGGCGGTGAGGGTGCCGCTGCCGTTGAGCGTGCCCGAGTTGAGGGCGAAGGAACCGACCGTGTCGCTGAAGGTGCCGAGGTTGATGATTGCCGAGTTCACCGTCACCGCCGCGCTGTCGGACAAGCGGTCGGAGGCACCGAGGGTGAGGGTGCCGCCGTTGACGTTGACCGTGGCCGCGGCGGATGTGCCGTTGAGCAAGGTCGTGTTCGTGAGCTGGGTCAGGATGCCGGTGCCGAGGTTCGCATTCACCGTGCCGCCGTTGAGGCTGTAGGTCGCGGCGGTCAGCGTGCCCGTGCCGTTGAGCGTGCCTGCGTTCAGCGTGAAGGTTCCCACCGTGTCGCTGAAGGTGCCGATGTCGAGGATCGCGGAGGAATTCACCGTGACCGCGGCGCTGTCGCTCAGGCGGTTGTTAGCGCCGAGCGTGAGGGTGCCGCCGTTGATGTTGACGGTGCCCGCGCCGGACGTACCGTTGAGCAGCGTGTTGTTTCCGACCTGGGTCAGAATGCCGGTGCCGAGGTTCGCGTTCACGGTCCCACCGTTGAGGCTGTAGGTCGCGGCGGTCAGCGTGCCCGTGCCGTTGAGAATGCCGGAGTTGAGAGCGAAGGTGCCCACTGTGTCGCTGAAGGTGCCGAGGTTGAGCGTTCCTCCGTTCACGGTGACGGCAGCGGTGTCAAACAGGCGGTTGTTGGCACCGAGGGTCAGGGTGCCGCCATTGACGTTGACCGTCGCGGCCGCGGATGTGCCATTGAGGAGCGTCGTATTCGTGAGCTGGGTGAGGATGCCCGCGCCAAGGTTGGCGTTCACCGTGCCGCCATTGAGGCTGTAGGTGGCGGCGGTCAGCGTGCCGCTGCCGTTGAGCGTACCCGAATTCAGCGTGAAGGTGCCAACCGTGTCGTTGAAGGTGCTGATGTCGAGGATCGCGGAATTCACTGTCACCGCGGCGGTGTTCAACAAGCGGTCGGAGGCCCCGAGGGTCAGGGTGCCGCCATTGACATTGACCGTCGCGGCCGCGGATGTGCCATTGAGGAGCGTCGTGTTCGTGAGTTGCGTGAGGGTGCCGGCACCGAGGTTGGCATTCACCGTGCCGCCGTTGAGACTGTAGGTCGCGGCGGTCAGCGTGCCGCTGCCGTTGAGCGTGCCCGAATTCAGTGTGAAGGTGGCGACCGTGTCATTGAAGGTGCCGATGTCGAGGATCGCGGAACTCACTGTTAGGGCGGCGCTGTCGTTCAGACGGTCGCTGGCACCCAAGGTCAGCGTGCCGCCGTTGACATTGACCGTCGCGGCAGCGGATGTGCCGTTGAGCAGCGTCGAGTTTCCGACCTGCGTGAGGACGCCGGTGCCGAGGTTCGCATTCACCGTGCCGCCGTTGAGATCGTAGGTCGTGGCGGTCAGTGTGCCCGTGCCGTCAAGCGTGCCCGAGTTCAGCAGGAAGGTGCCGACCGTGTCATTGAAAGCGCCGAGGTTGAGGGTTCCGCTGCTCACGGTGACGGCAGCGGTGTCGTTCAGGCGGTTGTTAGTCCCGAGCGTGAGAGTTCCGCCGTTGATGTTGACGGTGCCCGCACCGGACGTGCCGTTGAGCACCGTCGTGTTTCCGATGTGCGTGAGAATGCCGGCACCGAGGTTCGCGTTCACGGTGCCACCGTTGAGCGTGTAGGTGGTGGCGGTTAGGGTCCCGCTGCCGTTGAGCGTGCCGGAGTTGAGAGCAAAGGTGCCTACCGTGTCGCTGAAGGTGCCGATGTCGAGAATCGCGGAGTTCACCGTCACCGCCGCGCTGTTGGACAAGCGGTCCGAGGCACCGAGGGTGAGGGTGCCGCCATTGATGTTGACCGTGGCCGCGGCGGAGGTGCCGTTGAGCACCGTGGTGTTTCCGGTATGAGTGAGAACGCCGGCACCGAGGTTCGCATTCACCGTGCCGCCGTTGAGCGTGTAGGTGGCGGCGGTGAGAGTGCCGCTGCCGTTGAGAGTGCCGGAATTCAGGGCGAAGGTACCCACCGTATCGCTGAAGGTGTTGATGTCGAGAATCGCGGAGTTCACCGTCAATGCCGCGCTGTCGCTCAAGCGGTTGTTAGCGCCGAGCGCGAGGGTGCCGCCGTTGACGTTGACCGTGGCCGCGGCCGATGTGCCATTGAGGAGGGTCGAGCCAGTGAGCTGGGTCAGGATGCCGGTGCCGAGGTTAGCATTCACCGTGCCGCCGTTCAGGTCGTAGGTCGCGGCGGTCAGCGTGCCGCTGCCATTGAGAATGCCTGAATTCAGCGTGAAGGTGCCCACCGAATCGCTGAAGGTGCCGAGGTTCAGGGTGCCGGCGACGGTGACGGCCGCACTGTCATTGAGACGGTTGCTGGCACCGAGTGTTAGGGTACCGCCGTTGATGGCGACCGTGGCCGCATCGGACGTGCCGTTGAGGACGGTGGTGTTGGTGAGCTGGGTCAGGATGCCTGCGCCGAGGTTCGCATTCACGGTGCCGCCGTTGAGCGTGTAGGTGGCGGCGGTGAGAGTGCCGCTGCCGTTGAGCGTGCCGGAGTTCAGCAGGAAAGTGCCGACGGTGTCACTGAAGGTGCCGAGGTTGAGGATCGCGGAACTCACCGTCACCGCCGCGCTGTTGGACAAGCGGTCGGAGGCCCCGAGGGTGAGGGTGCCACCATTCACATTGACCGCGGAGGCGGCGGACGTACCGTTGAGAACCGTGGTATTCCCGATTTGCGTGAGCGTGCCGGTGCCGAGGTTGGCATTCACGGTGCCGCCGTTGAGGGTGTAGGTCGTGGCGGTCAGTGTGCCGCTGCCATCGAGCGTCCCTGAGTTCAACAGGAAGGTGCCAACCGTGTCGCTGAAGGTTCCCAGATTGAGGGTGCCGGAATTCACGGTGAGGGCGGAGCTGTCAAACAGACGGTTAGAACCACCCAGTGTCAGGGTGCCGCCGTTCACATTGACCAGTGAGGCGGAGGACGTGCCGTTGAGTACGGTGGTGTTCGTGAGCTGGTTCAGCGTGCCGGTGCCGAGATTCGCATTCACGGTGCCGCCATTCAGGTTGTAGGTGGTGGCGGTTAGAGTCCCGGTGCCGTTGAGCGTGCCCGAGTTCAGCGTGAAACTGCCGACCGTGTCGCTGAAGGTGCCGAGGTCGAGGGTCGTCGCGGCATTCACCGTGACCGCGGCGCTGTTGTCCAAACGGTCGGAGGCTCCCAAGGTGAGGGTGCCGCCGTTCACATTGACGACGGAGGCGGCGGAGGTGCCGTTGAGCAGCGTGTTGTTGCTGAGCTGGTTCAGCGTGCCGGTGCCGAGATTGGCGTTCACCGTGCCGCCATTCAGATTGTAGGTGGTGGCGGTTAGAGTCCCGGTGCCGTTGAGCAGGCCGGAATTCAGATTCAAGGTGCCGATCGTGTCATTGAAGGATCCAATATTCAGGATGCCGGTGCTGGCGATGGAAACGGTGGCCGTATCGGACAAGCGCTCGGACGCACCCAGCGTCAAGGTGCCACCGTTGATGTTGACCGTGGCGGCACCGGACGTTCCGTTCAGGATCGTGGTATTGGTGAGGTGGTTGAGAGTGCCGGCGCCGAGGTTTCCGTTCAGCGTGCCGCCATTGAGGTTGTAGGTGGTGGCCGTTAGAGTCCCTGTGCCGTTGAGCGTTCCCGCGTTCAGCGTGAACGTCCCGACCGTGTCGTTGAAGGAGTTGAGATTGAGGATTCCCACTCCGGAAAGGGTGACCGCGGCGGTGTCGGACAAACGGTCCGACGCTCCGAGGGCGAGGGTGCCGCCGTTGATGCTGAGGGTGGCCGAACCGGACGTGCCGTTGAGGATGGTCGTATTGACAATCTGCGTCAGGGTTCCCACGCCGAGGTTGGCATTGATCGCGCCACCACTGAGGTTGTAGGCGGAGGCGGTCAGCGTGCCGGTGCCATCGAGCGAACCGGTGTTGATCGCAAAGGTCCCCACTTTTTCATTGAAGGCGTTCAGGTTCAAACTGCCGCCGGCGATGTTGAGAACCGCGGCGTCGTTTAATCGTTCCGAGGCGCCGAGGCTGAGAGCTCCGCCGGTGATATTGACGTTGAGGGAAGCGGAAGTGCCGTTGAGAAGAGTGGTGTTGGCGGTTTGCGTTAGAACACCGGCACCGAGATTGGCGTTCACCGTGCCGCCGCCCAGACCGTAGGTCGCTGCGGTCAGCGTGCCCGTGCCATTCAGGGATCCCGAGCTCATCGAGAACGTGCCGACGGTGTCATTGAAATTGCCGAGGTTGAGCGTGCCGTTGTTCACCACGACCGTCGCTGTATTGGCCAACCGGTCGGAAGCGCCGAGGGTAAGGGTGCCGCCGTTGATGTTGACGGTGGCGGCGGACGACGTGCCATTGAGGACGGTGGTGTTGCCAATTTGCGTTAGAATTCCGGTGCCGAGGTTCGCATTCACCGTGCCGCCGTTCAGATCGTAGGTCGCGGCGGTCAGGGTGCCGGATCCGTCGAGGATGCCACCATTCACCGCGAACGAGGCGACCGTGTCGCTGAAGATCCCGAGGTTGAGCCGTCCCGAGTTCACCGTGACCGCGGCGCTATCCGACAGACGGTTGGAGGAACCAAGGGCCAAGGTGCCGCCATTGACGTTCACCGCGGAGGCGGCGGATGTGCCGTTGAGGGTGGTGGTGGTGGTGCCGATCTGGTTGATGGTTCCGGTGCCGAGGTTGGCATTCACATTGCCGCCGTTGAGATTGTAGGTGGTGGCCGTGAGAGTGCCCGTTCCCGCAAGGATCGCCGCACCGTTCTGATTGTAGGTGCCGACGGTGTTGTTGAAGGTGCCGAGGTTGAACGTCGCCCCCGACTCGACGGTGAGTCCTCCGGCGATGATCTGGTTGTTTCCGGAAAGCACGATCGAGCCTTTCTGGATTTCAGCCGTGGTCGCCGTGATGGTGGAGCCGAGGGCCATTGCGGCATTCCCGTTGGTATTCCACACGAAACTTCCGGCTGTGTTGGCGCCGGTGATGGTGGTTCCGGAAACCAGATTGAGGGAGACGTTACCGGTGGCGTTGAAATTGAGGGAGCCCAGGGAGGCGGTCCCGGCACCGCCGCCGAGATTGATGGAGGTCGCATTGAGCTGGGTGGCACCGGTCACGCTGACGTTGCCGGAGTTGGTGAGCGCACCGCCCGAGTTTACCGTTAGACTCGAAGCGGTGACGGCTCCCAGGTCGGTATCGCCCTGCTCCGTGACGGTGACGACGCCGCCATTCAAAGCGACCGTGCCGAAGTTGTTGAAGGCATCCGACAGGGTGATCGCGTTGGATCCGGCATCGAACTTGGCCAGACCCGTCACCTGGACGGAACTTGTCTGGGTGATGGCGCCGGTTGACTTCAGATCAAGCGACCCGGCGTTCACTGCCGCCAGACTGGAGGCGCTGGCCTCGCGGATAGTGACCGCGTTTCCGGTGAGGTTGAGGCTTCCGAAATTGTTGGTGGGTCCTGATAGAGTGATGTCGGACGATCCGGCGTTGAAAGTGGCCAACCCATCGGCCCTGAGAATGTGGGTGTTGTCCTGGGTGATTCCCGCCGTGGCCTGGACATTGATGGAACCGGTGAATTCCACCACGCCGTTGAGCGCCACGCCGCCATTGTTCGCGGTGAGCGTGAGGCCGCCGCCCGAGAAGTTGGAAATGGCCGCGGCGACGTTGATATTGTCGTGGGCGTTGAGGACGAGGGAATTGGCATTCGTCCAGGAGACCGGACTGATGACGTTGATCCCGGCCCCGCCCGCTCCCGAGTTGCTCACCGTGACCACCGCGTTCGACCCGAGCGCGCTGACGACGGAGAGTTCGGAAACCGTCGCATCCGAGGCGTAGCTCACCGGTGAGAACGTCGGCGAGGCGGTGATGTTGCTGTCGCCTCCGCCGATGGTAATGAGGCCTGCGGCATGAAGGGATGGTGTCCCCATGCAGAGGAAAATCACGGAGCTGAGGAGTTTGCGGGACGGTTTCATGACGGGTGTGTGTAGGGTGTGATGACCGTGAGGCCAGCGGGTGATATCTATCAGGGTGTGATGGCGACTTGCGGATCAGGGGCGGCCGGGACCAGCAAGCTGGTGGGATACCTGGCCTTGATTCCGGCGTCGAAATCCGCTTCGACAGCCGTTCGGATTCGTTGGCGCTCGGATTGTTCGAGCTCGCGGGAGACAGATTCAAAGGGGCGGACAAACGCGGGCTCCACCGCCATGCAGCGGACGAGGAACACGCCTTCGGGTCGGGAGATCACCGCGCTGACCTCGCCCGGTTTTTCCAGGGAGAACGCGATTTCGGCAACGGCCTTGGTCCAAGGGTCCGCTCCGCCCTGGCGCTCCAGCCACCCTAACACCCCATCTTTATAACGTGTGCCGGCGTGCTCGGAATAGTCCACGCTAAGCACGGAAAATCCTTGGCCGGGGTGAGCGGCGAGGTCGCCGTTAGAGAAAAACCATTCGCGGGCCTGGGCGAGTTTCGCCTGATATTTGCCCAGTCTCTCCGGGTCCGCGCCGGGATCCAGCCAGAGCACTGCGACACGGCGTTTCTCGGCGGATTGGAACTGGTCCTTCCGCGATTCATAAATTTCACGCAGCCGTGACTCGGGGATTTCCTCCGAGGCAGCGGCCTTCAACTTCGGATCCAGTTCCTTTTCGCGAAGCCGCGAGACCAGGATGCGGGAAATTTCAGCGCGGGCGACAGGGTCGGTGTCGATGCCGGCGTCATGCGCGGCCTGGTGGAAACGGGCGCGTTCGGTGAGTTCGTCGAGCGCCTTCCGGCGCGACTCCGCATCGGAGCGGCCGGCGTGCCTTTCCTTGAGCTGATAGTTGAGATCCTCTTGAGTAACCGTCACCGAGCCGACACGAAGCAACACCCCGTCGTCCGTGGATGACGGCGGGCTGACCGCCTGATTCCTTGTTTCCTGTTTGCAGGAAACGAAGGTCAACAGGCAGGCAATCGCGATGGTCTCGATGATGGATTTCCTCATTTTGCCAGATTCCGGATCACCGCGTTGCCGGTGCCGCGTTTGAATTCCCACATCAGCAGATGGGTTTCCGAACCCGTGAGCTGCCGCTGGACGGCGACGGTCGCGCTTGTGGTTTGCGATTGTTTCACCCCGTCGATGTAAAAGACGAGCAGGTCGCCCGAGCCGCCGCCGGGGACCTGCATCTCGAAGTTGAGATTCGTGGTGCCGCTGACCTCGGCGATGATGCGGCTGGTGTCGCCGGTGCCGCCGCCGAAGCTGTTGAGATCGCCGGTGGATTGATTGGTTTTCCAAGTGGAATTTCCGCTGATGCCGAAGCGGGTGGTGCCGGCGAGCTCGGTGATGCTGGTGGTGGCGAGTTGGCCGGGTTCCAGCTTCGTGGTCAGGCGGTAGAACCTGCTTTTCGCCTGTGCTGGCAGCGTCTGGCCGACCAGCTTGACGCCGGTGGGATCGCTGGCCTCGGTGAAGGTCGAGCTGGTGTCCGACCATTGGCCGAGGTTGTTAGAGGATTCGACGCCCACGTTGACGTCGGCGGCCTTCAGCTGGCTGTTGGTTAGAATCTCCGGCTTGCCATTGACAACGCGGAACGAAATGGCCGGAAGATCGTTCGGGGAATTCAGTCCGAACGCGTAGGCCTGGAGATACCTGGCGATCATCTCCTTCGACATGCCGGAGAGATC
Organism: Verrucomicrobiota bacterium; assembly: GCA_040386755.1. Taxonomy (GTDB): domain Bacteria; phylum Verrucomicrobiota; class Verrucomicrobiia; order Verrucomicrobiales; family Akkermansiaceae; genus Luteolibacter. The sequence continues at coordinate 173,219 of JAZKEY010000007.1, forward strand.
CGAGAGCTTGGTCTTGGCACCGTTGGTGGACGCCTGCAGCCAGCGGTCGAAGCCGGCGCCGTTCGCTTCCGCCGCGGTGTTGGCGACATAGAGCACCGCTTCATTCGGATTTCCGAGCTGATAGCCGGTGCTCGTGGCGAGTTGGAAGAGAACCACCTTCGGGCCGCGGGTGAGGCCTTCGGCGCGGGCGATTACGAGGACTTCCACGGACTCCTCGCCGGCGGGGATGGTGACGGAGTTCGGAACATCGAGGATGTGGACTCCTTCCTTGGCGGTACCGCCGAGGTTGATGGCAACGGTCAGTCCCTGGCTCAGGTCGCCATCGCGGCGGACACTCAGGTTGGCGGGCTGGGCGATGCCGGAAACCGCGCTGGCTTGGACGACCTCCAGCGAGACCATCGGTTTGTCGATGATGACGCGTTCGACGGCCGTGCCGCCGACGGAGTATTTGTATTGCGGCAGGACCGCGACCTGGATGGTGTTCGTTCCCGCAGTTTTGAGATCGGGAACCGGGCGGACAGTTAGAGTCTTGCTGGTCACTCCGCGGGCGAAGCGGACGACCGAACGGTGGCTTTCGCTTTCGACTGCTCCATCGATGACGAAATGCCCGCTAAGCGCGTTTTCAAAGAAGCCTAGCGGCACGTCGAGCGCGGCGGCGGTGCCGGCTCCGCTGCGGGTGACGACGATGTTGAACGGCTGGTCAAGCGACTCCGTTAGAGGACCGGTCGGACTTCCCGGCGCAAGCGCAACCTGGATGGACGATGGAATACTGAGGCCACCCATGCGGATGCGGCCCTCGACGATGAGCTGGATCAGCTGGCTGCTGCTGACGACCTTGTTTTCCAGAATGATTTCCTGGGTGGTGCCGCCAGGACGCTTGACGATGAGCGCGGTGTCCAGCGTCGGAGTGGCGGTGGAGAAATTCGCATCCAGGCGCACCGAGATGGCCTGGCGGGCATCGCCGGACTGGCCCCAGAAGAGCGCTGATAGATCGACGATGTCCTTTTCGAGATCGAAGTCGGTGATGCGGTCATTGCCGGTGTCCACGCCGCCGAAGACGAAGCGGTCCGCCCCTGCCCCGCCGGTCAGGATGTCGGGTCCGCCCCCGCCTGATAGAACGTCGTCGAACGGACCGCCGCCGAGACGGTCGTCGGCATGACCACCGCGGATGATCTGCGGATGGGTGGCGGAGGATGCGGAAAGGCTGACGGCCTTGAGCCCGGTGCTGAGGTCCCAGATGACGGAACCGCCCCATTTGGAACCAAGGTAGTCATGCACGTCGCGGAGTTTCTGCTCGGGAAGCGCGGTGGGGAAAACGAGCAGTTCGTGAAGCTGTCCGTTGAAGGCATCGACAATCGGATTGGTGCCGGTGGGGATCGCGGGACGGCGGCCACCGATGGTCGGCAGGACGGGCTCCAGGGTTTCGGCGGCGATGTTCTGGCCGTCATAGGAAAGTCCGAAGACGTTCTGCAGCAGGTTGCCCTCGCGGCGGAACGTCGAGGTGGTTTCCTTGCCCGAAATGTCCACGTAGCCCTGGGCGGCGAGGCCGCCCATCTGATAGACCGGCGCGCCGGGATAGGAGATCGCCTGGCTGGTAGGGGCGATTTTCAGGAAACCGCGGTTGGTGGCCAGCAGCGTCTGCGCGGTGTCGGAGGAGTCGGCGGACTTGTAGGCCGCGAGCACGGTGTGGTTGCTGGTGGAAATGGAGACATCCTGGAAGAACAGGTGGGCGGAAGAGGAGGTGGAGAAATCCGCCGATTGATCCTTCACCACGGGCTGGTTGGCCGGGAGAGGCTGCGAGGCGTTGCGGCCGTTTCCGGAGCGGTCCGCCCAGGTGCTGATGGAGCTGCCCGCCGCGCCCAGGTCCATGCCGTCGAGCCAGAGGGTGGAGTCATTGCCATCGCGGGTGCTTGGCGTGGTTACCCGGACCACGACCTCGCCGCTGACGGTGGCTCCGCCATCGTTCCAGCTAACAGGAAGCGCGAACTGCTTCAGCGCCCGGTTCGAGTGGCGGATGCTCAGGTGCCCGGACTGGAGATCGGCGAGCGTGAAGTGACGCGCGGTTCCGCTGGCCAGCGGAACGCCATCGACATCCAGCGTGAACCCGGATGTTGAATTGCCGGTGAACACGAGATCGATGCCGGAAGGCTGCGTGTCGGAATCGAGCACGTGAAGGAAAACGCCCGCCTCGCCGGATTCGGGGACGAGGATTTCCGCGGTGGCAAGCTGGGGATCGCGGTTGCTGACATTCGGGTCTCCACCGCGGTTGTATTCGTCGAGATTGGTCCAGCCGTCGCCGTCCGGATCCGCGCCGGAGTCGGCGATGTCAGGATCAAGACCGTGGAGCTTTTCCCACCAGTCCGGCAGGCCGTCGCCATCGCTGTCCAGGCTTGCGCCGGGAACCAGCAGGTCGAGCCGGTAGTCGGCGCCGCGGCTGGCGAAGCTCAGGCCGTAGAACTCCTTGCTGCCGTCGGGAAGCGTGGCCGCGCGGCCGTCGATGGTGATCTCCTGAATTTTGAAATTCGTGGAGGTGGAGCCGATCGAGAGGAATTCCCTGATCCGCGGAGCTTCCGGCAGATAGGCCAGCGGAACTTCGATGGCGTAGGAGAACTGTTTGTTAGAGCCTTCACCGGTGGGGCGCAGGTCCGTCTTCAAGGTGACGCGGTTGGTCGGGCTGGACTGGTTGACGAAGGTCATTTCCAGTTTGCCGGCCTGCAGTAGCACCGTCTGCGCGCCTCCGACCTGGCGCACCTCGCCATAGAAGGTGACCACGGAGTCGGTGAAGCCGGCGGCGCCTGCCACGCCCGCGAGAAGTGCGGGGAGAAGCGCGGCCGTCAGCAGTTGGAGAAACTTTTTCATCGGATGGCGGTGATAGGGATTGGAAACCAAGGTTGGAGTTACTGCCCTTGGTGGGAAGTGGTCGAGAAGTAGAGTTTGATGTCGCTGATGTTGTCCGCGAGTTTCTTCAGGCTGGCATCGGGATCGACACCGAGTCCGCTGCCCGGGATGACCAGCATCCACTGCGAGTTCCACACCGAGCGGCCGGTCAGGCGCGAGTCCATGATCAACTCGCTGTCGTCGGCTTCCGGATCCCCGTTGTTATGATAGATCCGGAAATCGCCGTAGCGGCGCAGATCACTGAACGATCCATCCACCCCGTTGAGCGTCGGGATATACTCCGGCGAACCGAGTGCGCTCTGGTTGATGACAAACGGTGTCGGGATGCGCTGTTCCACCATGCTCCAGCTGCGGACGATCGGGTGGGTGGAAGTGGAGGTGCGGAGGTGGTCATCTCCCAGCGGTATCAGATAGGCGCGGGGCGTGATGGAAAGACCGGCCGAGTTATAGTCGTCCAGCCAGACACCCAGCGAATGGATCTTGGTGGCGAAATTGGCCGTGCTGTAGATATGGTCGTCCGCCATGAGCGAGTGGCCGAAGAAGTTTTTACCGGGCTCGATCGTGGTGGAGAAGCGAATGGCAAGACCCGGCTGCACACCGCTGGCGAACGGTCGGCAATGGCGGACAAACTCCGGCATCTTGTTGAGATCCGGCACAAACCTCGCCTTGAGAACATCCTTCCAGCGGTCGTTACTGGCCGGTGCCTGGGCGATGGCTTCCTGATTGTCGGGATCGTTCAGTATGGCCAGCAGTTGCCGCTGTTGGGTCGTTAGCTGGGATTCGGGAATATTCAGCGAGGTCACCGACTGCTGGAGTTCCAGCGCGTCGGTCAACTCGGGATCCAGCGCATGAATGCGGAACAATTCCTGGCGCAGGGAAATTTTCTCGGTTTCACTCTGCGGGTTGTTGATTCCGAGCTGGCCCTTGAGGACATCGAAATTGCCTTTGAGCTGGGCGAGGATTTCCGCAAGTCCGCCACGTCCGACCTGAGGCTCGCCATCGGACCAGAAACCGAGTTGGCGTTCCTTGACGATCTTGTCGAGCACGGGGCCGGGCGCTGCGGAATGTCCCGGGTCCAGGCTGGTTTCGTAGTCGTAGGCCCTTGCGGCGAGCCAGGCATAGCGGGCGGCGGCATTGAAGGAACTCTGATACTTGCTCATCGCCTCGTTGCGGGACAGGCGGAAGACCATGTCCTGATAGCGGTTCTTCTGCACCTTGGCGGCGAGGATCTTGTTGTAGGCCTCGCGTTCGCGGAGCAGGCGGAAGCCTTCGGCCTGGGCGGTGATGTATTCCTGACGGGACGCTTCCATGTTCTGGATTGCCGAGCCGATCGCATTCCGCATCGGTTGTTCGTTGCCCGTCATGGACTGGAATTCCTCGATCATGCCTTCCAGTTCGGCAACCTGATCGAGTTGCGCGTTCCTGAGATCGATCTTGAATTCATTGGCCTCACCATCACGGGTGACGATGGCCACACTCAGATCCTTCACGGTTTCCGCAACAAGCTCCACGACTCTCAAGATACCGCTTCCTGTCCCTAAGATGGCCCTTGCCACCGCTCCGATGTCATTCGAGAAACCGATAGATGTCGGGGCGGCTTCCTGGCCAGCTTCCATGAGATTGTAGGCGAGGCTGGCAACTTTGGAGATGATGCCGAATGCCGTCTCCAGACCAATCACCGTATCGCTTATCTTCCTGCGCAGTCTTGCAATCTCATCATGATTGTTGTTCTGGGTTTGGAAGATGGCCAACTGGCTGTCGATCCTGCGGAGCTTGTTCTGGAGATCCATGATATAGCTCGTGTAGGAACTGAGCGCGGAATCCAATTCGATCTCGGCCGCCAGCATGCTGTTCAAGGATGCCTGGGTTCTGCCGTAGCTGGTCCGTTGTCCCCAGCCCACCGGTGCCTGGAACGCATACTTGGAGGCGGTCGTGTAAGGCGCGGTGAAGGTGCTGCCACTGGCAGGTTCGAACAGATAGTTATTGGCACCGATCAGGGTCTCGAATGAGGACCTGAGCTGGGTGCCGCCATTTCCGTTATACGCGCCGTTGTAGAGACTCACCATCGACGGATTGTTCATGATGCCGAGCACACTGGTTTTGACGACATCGTAGGTAACGACGTTCGATCCACCTGTTTTCGGCGGCACGATCTGATCGATCTTGGTTTTATCCAGATAGGCGAAGAGGAGCGTGTCCGGTCCGAGATAGCCTTCGGGATAAGCCTTGCCGACGCCGATGGTGCCATCATACGGGCGACCGAAAATTTCGATCAGTCGGTTGCGGAAATCCAGATCCTGCGCCATCGCCTCCTGAATCAGGGCGTCGGTGTCATCCCCCAGCGAACGCAGTTTGTTCTGCGACTGGGTGGCCATTTCGAGGGTGGCAAGGGCGTTGTTGGCCGCGCCCGCCGCACGGTCATAGATTTGCTCGAAATGGCTGGACTCCATCTCGATATCAAAGGCCATGGCGTCCGAATCGAAGCCGAGCGGATTGATGCCCTTGTTCGCCTCGTCCATGGCAACTTGGATTTCATGAAGGCCGGCGGCAATGGCTCCAATGTCATCCACGGACCCGGACCGCTCGATGCGGTCGAGATTCTCCGGATTGCTGATAGGTGTGGCGGCAGCGGCTTGCTCGGGCAGAAGCGCGTTGGCGACGGCCCAGTCGAAGTGGGCCGACTGGCCCGCGCGGTGCGCCCATTCGGAGACACCCCAGGCGCGGGCGGGATCGGCACCGTCGGTGTATCCCTGCCATTGGCCGTTAGGATTCTGGGTGTATTTCAGGCGATAGGTATTGCGGACGATGTCACGACCGGCACGCGCCCTCGCGCTGGCGAGGCGAGCGAAGGTTTTCTCATCGAGGAAATCGACCTCGAGGACGTTCTGCATGAGCGAATACAGCTCGGAGCGCGTCCGCCAGGTGAAACCGGGATGGCGCAGAAGCACGTAGTGCATGTCGAGGGAGGACACGTAATGTCCCCACGCGTCGCCGTGACCCTGCGGATAGAGTTTGCGGGCGTCATCCTCGTTGATGAAGCCGTCCTGGTTCACGTCATAGATGTTGTAGTTGACGTTGTAAGCGGCTTCGCCGAGTCCCTTGGCATAGTTCCAGAAAATGCGGTTGTATACCGGGTAGCTTTTTCCGAAGTCCGTGCCGCGGAGCAGGGAGAGCTCCTCATGCTGGAGGTCCGCCTCCATGTTCTGGAAGGCATGGGTGTAGGAGGCGATGCCGACAAGGGCGGAATCCTCGCCCGAGTTGATGGTGGAGTCCTGCGCATCGCTGTAGGCCTCGTTCGCCAGCAGTTCGTAGAGAACAGACAGGCGGGTGGCTGCTAACAGAAGCGCCTGGTTGATGCCATCCGAGGCGTTGCCATTGCTCGAATTGTCGATCGACAGCTCGCGGGCGCGATCAAGCACGGTGCGGTAGAGTTCGATCAGGCCGGTGTTTTCAATCACGTTCTTTTGCGGATTGAGGGCGACTTTTCCGGCATACGGACCGCCCGCGATCTGGATCTGGCTGCCGTAGGTGGCGGGAGATTCGTTGCTGAAGAAGTCGTTGTAACGGGACTCATACGGATTGATGCGGTCGAGCACGCGCTTGACCCAACCCATGACGAGTTGCGGGATATAGCGCTTGCTGCCATCGGCCTGGAGCTGTGGTGAGTTCGCGGCACCCGCCCATTGGAAGGGAGCGGCGGAAACGGGGGTGATCGTCCCCGGTTTCCATGCGGTGGAGGCATTGGCGAACTCGAAGGGGACGAGTTTCCAGTTAGATTCGTTCTTGTGGCGGTAGCGCATGAGCACCAGCTTGTCCGCGAGCACGACGTCCGGGCGTCCTTCAAAAACGATGGTGTGCAGGCCGAGGTGCTTTGCGTTGTTATCGGTGAAGGAGGCGCGCTCCGCCGGGATGTATTCCTGCCAGAGAGTCTGGCCATTGGAATCGGTTTCCTTGAGCGTGCCATTGGCAAGAACCTCGGTGGCTACCAGGTCGAGCGGGCCGGCGTCTCTGATCCACCATTCGTAGTAGAGATCCCCGGTATTCGCACCGAACTCGCCGTTGTGCTGGAGGGTTACTTTCTCGCTGAAGGCATCGGAACCTTCGATCACCTTGATCGCACCACGATAGCGGTCAGGGATGATTTCAATGATATGCAAACTAACCGGCGCACCGGTGAGTTCGCTGCGGTTGTTCTCCGCGATGGTCACGTAGAGCGAGCCATTGGGAGCCTGGGTGAGAAGGCTTGGGTTGGGGACAAGAGCGGATCCGACACCGAAGCTGTCGAGCGGGACCATGGCCGGAGCCGGTGAGGTGGTCTGGGAGTAAAGGCTGCCACTCTTCACCCAGAAGGTGGAAAGATCCGCCGGGTAGTTGCCCGGTGTGTTCTTGACGCCCTGGAGGTTTCTCGCTGCTGCCGAGGCACTGGTATTGCCTCCGGTGACGGCCTCCGGGTTCTGGACTTTCAGATAGATCTGGTCGATCGCCGCCGTCCAGGCGGGGTCGCCGGAGAGCGCCCGGATCCGGTTGTACTCATCGCTGGTGAGGACGTTGGGCTCCAGGATATTGAGCGGGTCCGGCCCCGAGGTCAGGTTGGAGTCGCCGCTTTCCTTTTCATTCAGGCGGCCGCGGAAGACGAGTTTTTCCGCCAGCGAGTCAAAGTAGAAGCGTTTCTGGAGCGAGCCTGGAAGTTCCTTGAAATACCAGCGCTCGGCAATGATCAGCACCTTCGTGGTGGCGGCCGGAGTGAAACCGGCGGTTCCCATCTGCGCTACGGTGAACAGATTCTCGCGGCGATCCAGTGGCCGCATGAGACGCGCGGAAGCGTTGCTGATATCATAGCGGTTGGTGGTGGGCGCACCGTATGACATGCTCGGGGTGGAGCTATCATAAACAATTTCCGAGGCCGCCATCGCGACGAGGGCAGGCAAACCTTTGGCTCCCGGCGATTCGTTGAAATACTCGCCGCCTTGATATGTGAGCGTCTCGCCGCGCTTGAGTTTGGGGTAATCGGAGCGCCATGACGTGTTATAGAGCACCTTCACCGGATGGAGGCTGGCTCCCGCGCCGGTGTAGCCCGCGCCATCATCGGGAATCCATGCGACCGGAGTGCCCGCCTGGGCTCCGGGCAGGTAGAAGTCGCCGCGGAATGGATAGAAGAACTGGTGGAAGAAGCGCCCATTTCCGGAAACAACCCAGGCATTGCTGTTCACATCCCGCCACAGGGAGCGCTGGTTGATTCCGCCGACTTGAAGGCTGTTGCCACGTGCGTCGCGCATGGCGACATTGCCGATGACCAGATTGAGCGGATAGGGAGGAATGAGCAGGTCACCCGCAAAGGCCGGATACTCGAACTGATAGCTGAAATTGACCGTCTTGGTCGAGTCGATCATCAGGAATCCATCTTCAGGATTGCTGGCAGCTTGATAGGCAAGGCCCGAGCCGGCGGCGTTCACCACGGCTGTCGTCGGGCGCGGGAAGGCAACGGTGCCGGTGCGGGTCTTGAATACCTGATAGGCCGCCATTTCCGGCTCGCCGGTAGCGACATTGTTCACCTGGACGAGCACCCAGGGATCGGAACTATAACTAGCAGACCGGGCATTGATATCACGCTGCAGGGCGAAGGCCGCGAGCGGCGGGCTGTTGGGAACATCCTCGCCCTGGTTCTTGACCTTGAGAGCGGCCCTTCCGCCAGGAGCCACGAGTGCGTGTTCCTCGTTCGGGTTGTAGCCGGGACCTCCGACGTTCGATTGGTGGTAGATCTGCAGATTCGAGTAAGTGGCGCCATCAAAGACCTGTTGTGCGAGACCGTTGCGGTCCACACCTTCCGAGCCGATGCGGCTGGCGATGTAGATGGTATTGTCCTTGTCCTTGCCCAAGGTGGGGAAGACCACATCGTTGAAGCCGGTTGCCACGTAGGGCCACGCGACGTTGGGGTTGAGCGAGCGCTCGGTTAGATAGGGGTTTTCATAATAGGCGACTTCGAGCTTCTTGGAAGCATCCGTGAAAAGCTGGTAGTGATTGACCGGGAAGATCGGCCCCCAGGTGCCGACTTCCGCCGTGCGGGTGTAGAGGTTCACGTTGTAGTTGGAAACGGCGTTGAGGATGTAGCCGCTGCCACCGAAGGAGGCGTTGTCGAGCGTGCTTTCAACGCGTGTGGCCACTTCCTGGAGGTCGGTATCCGCCCATTTTCCAACATAGAGACCGGAACCGGTGACGCTGCCAATTCCGACATTCGGAAGCGATCCCTGATTGGCGAAGCGTCCACCGGTTGGAGCGGCTTCGAAATTGAACGAAACGAGGGGCCCCACATTCCGGAGTTGCTTGCCTACCACGGTCAGGTCGCGCTCGGTCCTGAGCGTGCGAACTTCTCCCGGGCTGAGATAGCCGAGTGGGTCGGTGCCGAGATTGAAGACCCGGAAATTATCCAACAACAATCCGCTGCGGGCTTCAGCATCGATGCCGAAGCGCAGCGAGTTGTCCTCCACCGTGGTGCCGACGGTCGATTGCGCGGCTCCCGGGAACCAACTGGCGACAAAGCCCTTCTCCTGCCTGGCTCCATCAAGATAGAAGTCGATGATCGCGACATCGACTCCGAAGAATCTGTTGGTGAAAACGTGGATCGCAAAGTGTCGCCATGCCACACCGGCTTTGGGCAGTTGGTGGCTGACCTGGACGCCGCGGTAAGTTGCGGTGGCGGTGGATCCTTCGGGATCGAGGGTGACTTTGAGGCCGCCGCTGCCGGTCGTGAACACCGTCACCGGTCTGTTAGTTCCGGTCATGGTCAACCCCGTGCCATCTGCCGTGGCGGAAGCGCTGAGTTGCAGGGTGGTGGCGTTGGTAACGGAGGCGATCTTGGTTCCGGCGGGAATGTTAGGGCCGTTGATGCCCATTCCGGGAACCACGGATGCAGTACTCGCACAGGTGACGGTCGTGGCACCATTGAGGGTGACGCAATTGGCAAGCGTGACCGGGAAGGATGTTTTCAGGTCCTTTGCATTGAGCCAGAAATCAACCACGAATTTGTTGCCGGGGTCCAAGCTGGCCGTCGCCGGGGTGGCACCTGTCTGGACGAGGCCATAGGCTCCTCCGGTGGCGGATCCGCTTCCAAGCTGGAGCGCGTGGCGGCCAAGGACGAGTTTCGAGTCGTTGCGGGTGATCACATTCACCGGACCGGAGCGGACGATGCGCACCGCCAGCTTTTCCTTGGTTAGATTTCCATCGGCGATTTCATCGGAATTCGGGCGATAGCTGTAGAGGAGCACGCTGCGTCCCGAGCCGTTTGTGTTGAATGGAACGCCGGAAGTCGTCTTGTTGACAACGGCCTCGGTATCCTTCTCGGCGAATGTCATATCCTGAAACGCCCATTCATCCGAGGCGTTCAGGTCCAACTTGGTCGGTGGCCGGCGGGCTTCCAGCGGATCAAAAAGATGACGATAGTGGGCGACCGGTGCCGCCGGGTAATCACTCGTTACGGGTGCGAGGTTGGGTGTGACCCTTACATAATTGGGAGCTGTCCCCTGCCGTGCCCCGGTCTCCTCTTCGCGCGGTGTCGCGAGCGCGGCACTTTCCCCTGGAAACGCCGTTACGATTTCAATGTTATAAACTTCACCACTACCGTTCGCATCCGGCCATTGCACCCTGTGCGTGCCAAGTTGGGTGGGTAACAGTTGTTTCCCAACGCCGTCCCAGCGCACTGCGGATCCGTTGAGATAACTTCCTTCCGGAGAATCAATCACGGTCGAAATGGTGGTCCCGGGGCCGCTGCCATCCAATTTCAGAATCCCATTCTGTGCCAGGTCGGGAACGAGTTGCGTATCCGGATTCGCCGGGTCAAAACCCTGTCCGATCGGAATCTCGGCCCGGAAAACCGTAGGCCCATAGACCCAGTGGATTTCCGTCGGGGTCATCGCGAACGTGGTATAAACTCGTGCAATCCTCGAACTCACTTCGGCATCCGCCAGGGCGGATACGGATGTTCCGATCGGAGTGAGATCACCACCCGGCGCTCCGGGAAAATCGCCCAGAGTCAGCCGCCGGTCGATTGACCGATAGAAGGCCCCGACTGTGACTTTCGATCCGATGGGTACCCATACCGCCTGGTCTCTTCCGACACTAACAATCGGGGAACCTGGTGTGCCCGGGTTGCCCGGATTCACAGGTGGACCCGCGCTGGGGGGGACAAAACCCGACCAGATCTGGATGAATGCCTGACTGTTCTGGATGACATTCTGCGAGTTGGCCGCATCAAACTTATAGCGCACTTCACCCACCCAGTTCCATTTCAAGCGGACAGGGGCCGTCATGGTGAGAGGAGATGACTCCACATAAGATCCGGCTGTAACGGGAATGGTGGTCCCAATTTGCACGACGTTTTTGTCATACAGGTTATATCCCGTGACCTTCAGCCGCATTCCCGACGAAGTCGTGAAGTCCTCAAGCGGCGTATCTAGCAGGGCAATGAATTGATCACCGGGTTTGAGCCATCGACGGCCCGCATTGTTCACGGATCCTCCATTGGGTTTTCCCGAATCAACGATGGCGGCGATTTCAAGGCGCCATCTCCAAACCACATTGATGTCGGAATTGAGAGTGGTGGAGAAAAACGTATGGGTCCCCTGAACCACCTGCCCGTCGATCGCGTATCCGTCGTTGACAAGCCGGTACCAGGCAATCTGGTCATTGGCACCATTCACATCGCCAGGTGATGCAAGCTTGGCGAAATTGCGATCCAGATAGATGAATTCGGGTGCTTCGAAGCGCTGGTCGGTTCCGCGAACCTTGCCGAAATGAGGATTCTCCTGGGCAGCGGGCGAAATGCTGTTGTCAGTTCCCGGCAAGCTTGGAGTTTGGAACAAGCCGGAAACGCCGGGCCGCTCATATCGACTCTCGACGGTGTACATGACCGGCCGCGTATAGCGTATGGAATACGGAAAACCTTTGATAGGAAGTCCGTCGATGACCTTGTTCGCCGAGTCAACGAGACCATAGGCGGCCCTCAATCCAATCACACCGTCCGCCGGCCTCGGTCCGCTGGTTCCATAATCACGACTTTCAATGCCCATGCTGGCGTAAGTCCGCGTATCGCCGAATCCGGCGTCGATGGATTTGTATTGCACTTCAATCCCGTTGTTACCTTCATACAAGGTAATCTGAAAAGAGGCCTTTCTGCTTGGAACGTAGAATTCCGGAATGTCATCCCACATAACAATGAACGTCCGGTTGGGCGCTGTGCCACGGGTCGCATAGCGGATCTTTCCAACCCCTGTTCCCGGATTGAGATCGGTCCAGAACGGTGCGATGTAGTTGTTGGGAGCACCCGAATTTGGAATGGATGGTGGCGACCAGGCCGTGATTCCCCCGTCAAAGCTGATGACCCCGTTGGTGGAGATATAGCATTTGGTGTAGGGTTTATCATAGAACTTGAAGTTGAATCCGATGTCGGTTAGAAGATAGGCATCATCCACCAGCAGCTCGCCTGGAACACGCACGTCAGGGTCCGCATCCTTCAGGAAGGAATTGGCAGTCGCCGGGGCCGCCACATCCATGCTGTACCCGAACGCGTCCGTATTGGCGATCGTCGCACCGCCAATGCCGGTGAAAGCGACGATGTGCGGATTCTTCCCGGACACATTCGTTGGAATCGACACGCTTCCGGTGAAAGTGCCGGATGCCGTCGGCGCGAATTGCAGCACGAATTGAGCGGAAGCGCCTCCCGCGACATTGAAGGAAGTGAGATTCGATTTGATGGTGATTGAACCGTGGGTGCCGCTGCCCAATGTGACATTCGTCATGACAAGGGGTGCGTTGCCCGTGTTCAGGACGTTGAATGTCACGGACCTGACGGTACCCGCAACGACCGTGCCGAGATCCGCACCGGGCAAGGTTCCCAGAACCGGGGTGCCGGAGGGGGATTCCACCCTGATGTCGGGAGCCAAGCCTGTGCCGGTCACCGTGATCTCGAATGGAGCCTCATCCAGGTCATTGTTGGCAATCTGTATCAGGGAAGAGCGGATACCGGAAACGGTGGGAGTAAACCTAACGGTAAACGTCGTGCTCCCCGAAGGACCCGAAACCGGGGCGGTGGGCGAAGCCGTGACGCTGAAATCGCCTGGATGTGATCCACCCAGCGTGATGCCAAGCCCGGTGAGATTGGAGTCCCCCGTATTCTTGATGGTGAATGTCAGATCTCCCGTAGAGCCTAACGCGACCGAACCGAAGGATCTCGATCCCTCCGTAACAATATTGGTGCCGGCGGGCTGCTCAACGGCGATTTCCGGAGCGGTGGCCGTCGCGGACAGACTGATGGTATAAGCATTTCGCGGCGACGGGGCATCGCTGTTGATGCTGAGCGTCGCGGTCTTGGCACCAGGAGTCGTGGGTTGGAAGGTGACGACAAACGTGGTCGTTCCGCCTCCACCGGCAACAGAGGATGCCGGAGCGGTGGTGACAGCAAAGTTAGAGGTTCCCCCGCTGATTCCCGTGATATTCAACGGTGCGTTGCCCGGATTATTGATCGTAAAGGTTCTGGTTGATGTCGTGGTGGAAGTGCCGAGATCCACATTCGTCAGGGTGGCGCTTCCCCCATCCGCAACACCTGTAATGTTGATGTCCGGACCGGTGCCGACTCCCGATAGAGTTGCGCTTGACGAGCTTACATTGAGTTGGGCGGATCGGCTTCCGTAGGCCGTGGGACTGAATGTGACGCGCACGGTTGCGGTCGTATTGTTCGCCCAGGGGTTTGTCTGAGTGGTGGTATAGGTAAAATCCGAGTTATGTGTCCCGCCAATGGAGATGGCGGTTGCAGGGTTCAGGTTGCCACCACTGGTATTGGTGACGACAAAATCGAAAACAGCGGAGCCGGCTCCGACGTTTGTATTTGAAAATGCATTGGATGTCGGCGCAAAGGTAGCCTGTGCCTGCGCAAACTTCGCGCACGACAGCATGACGAGCATGATGTAGAACAGCTTGAGCAGCGAAAGTTTGGGGTGATTTTTCATCGCGTTAGGGAAAGTCATGAGAGATTGGGAATGGAAATCAGTTGAGGGTGTCCACGGTGCTGACACGACCGAACTCGACTCGGCCCCGCATGGTTAGATCGGTTTTGATCAGGCCGGAAATGGTTTCCGTGCAGGTGCCCCGCAGGCGGCCGGGAACGGGTTGGTCCGCATCGAAGTCAACGCTGAAGGTCCTCGTGATCTGCGGTCCTTTCGGGAGGTCGCGATGATAGGCGTGACGGAAGGGATTGCTGCGGTGAAAGGGATCGAGGGAGATGCTTCCCGAGAGCGTCTGCCCCGCACCCACGGAACCGGCCATGGGAGCGGAAAGGTTGTAAACCTCGACCAACTTGGGAGGACGGCTTCCGCTGGAGATCAGGTAATTCGGCAACAGGGAAGGAATGGTGAGCTTGGCCGCGTTGATCGCCGCGGTGCTGGAATTGATGAGATTCGTCTGAGCCTGGGTGCGGGTGGAGGCGTCCTGACCGAGTGCGGCCTGCAATTGGGGACTCAGGGTGGTGAGCAGAAGAAACTTGGGGTCTCCTATCAGATTGTCCTGGCTGGCGGCGTCGATTTTGCGGGGCATGTCGTAGGCAACTGCCTCGATGCGGATTCCGGACTTATTGCCATTGCGTTCCTTGATGCCCTCGAAGAAAGGAATCTTGGCTTGGTCCACCACGAGCACAGGTTCGGGAACGATGCCGGCGTCCGCCGACTTCGTTTGCATGAGGGTGACTTGGGAGAGCAGCTTGACCACGCCGCCGCCATCCGAGTGGAGGATGAGGCGCATGGGAGAGGTGCCGGAGGCGGGCCGTACCGGAGAACCGTCTTCCACAATGCTGGTGGCGGAATCGAAGATCACTTCCCCTACCCACAGGCCGGTCACCACGCTGGCGCTGGTGCCTGGGACAGTGGGTTGCTCGACCAAGTGCGGAGAAGCGGTGATGGGAAGCCAGAACGAGGCACCATTCGCACCTGTCTTGAGGCGGTATAGGTTGCTTCTGGGCATGTTGTCGCTCCAGGTGCGCTGGGCACCGAGTGTGAGAATGGTGGTTTGTCCCGAGCCAATCGTTTTACCGAGTGAGGAACTGGCACCTGCGCCTGCGGAGGAGTCCACCTGATTGCCGCGGTCGTAGGAGATCCTGGTCACCGCAGGATTGACGACGTAGAGTGAAAGATTTCCCAAGCCGGGATCCGGAGTGATGAGGTCCAGTTCCGGAGTGGATTGCGCGGTTCCTGCATTGCTGAGAACGATTTCCTCCAGATCCAGTTCGATCTGATCCGGGCCGCTGCCCACGGCAACCACGTCGATGGGGCCGCCGAAATCCAGCTTGCCCGTGTTCGCAAAGCCGAAGTCCACAGAAACTGGACCCATGTAGCTGGAGGGGCCGGAGCTGAAAATCCAGTAAGCACGACCGGAAACCATCTGGCTGCTACCGGTGACGCTTTCCCAATTCCCGGTGGTGGCATTGAGATTAAAGATCTTGTTGACCGGGTGTTTGCCACCGGACGGGCCGAAGAAGGCATCAAAGGTGGGGGTACCTTGAAGACCGAACCCGACGAGGTTGTAACGGTCCGGATTCCAAGTCGGGCGGAAGAAGCGGGCATTTCCGGAGAGAGTGATGGAGAAGGTCGCGGTGCCCGGAGCGACCTGGATCAGGTAGGGGCGGTTGCCGGTGATCTGCGCCAGATCGTTGCCGCCGGTGGGATCGGTCCGCTTCCACTGCTGCCATTCGTCCTGGTTGAAGGTGGTGATGGCACCGGGCTCGCTCGCGAAGAACTCGGCCAGCCCGGATAGCGGCTTGGGAGTGACTGCCAGGAGAATGGCGGGATTGGTGAAAACATCCTCCGGTGGCCGGGTCTGGCCGGTGTTGTCCGTTGGCTCGACCTCAAGCCAGACCGCATTCCAACCCGCGGTCAGCGTGACCGACTGGGTGGCGCTCTGGGCATGGGCGAGCCCGGCAAGAGACGACGCCCCGACGATCAGGCCGCATATCAGCAGATGGAACAAGGATTTCATGAAATGGAATGAATGGGTCATGGCTGCTGCAAGGTGACGTTGATGCGGAGGAACTTCGCCCCACCGGCCGTGGAGGGAATGGAGGCGCAAACCTGTTGGGTGATGTCGTCGTCACTCATGATTTCCTGAGTGATTCCGGCGGAGCTCCAGTGGACGAGGTCGGTGGACCACTCCGGGGTGTAAACGAGGTTGGTCGCGGCGTTGACCTTGGTGAAGATCAGGCTGAGTTCGCCCTCTTCAGCTCCCTGAACCGGGAGCCCCACGACGCAGGAAACGGCGGGATCCATGTTGAAGGCATATTTCAGAAGATTGCACACCCCATCCTGGGCGGGAGTGGCCGCAGCTCCGGCGATGAGTGGATTGGTCGCATTGGCACCGAAATTCTGGATCTGCCAGCTCAGGAAGGGATCCCCGAAAGTCAGAGTGGCTCCGATGGTGGTGCCTCCGCCGTTGGTGGCGATGGTGCGGAAATAGTAGATCAAGCCGCTCGTGAGCCCGGTGATCGAGGTTTCCATCGGCAGGTCGGCGGTGCCCGCAAGACCGGTCGCGGCCTGCACCAGCACTTGGGTGGAATGGATTTTCCGCAGGGTGGTGTGGCTCGTTTCACCGACGGCAACGCCGCCCGTGGAAATCGTGGCCAGCGAGATGGGCTGATCAAATCGGGCGACCTCGCCCAGACCATCGGTCGTCCCCGGAGTGCCGGAACCCACATAGGTGGCGGTCACGCCGGTTGGGCTGATCGAACGGATGAGGTGGTTGCCGGTGTCGGCGACGAGCAGCGTGCCGTCCACCTGGATCGCAAGGCCGGCGGGATTGGAGAATCGGGCAGTGGCACCGGCTGCGTTGCTCATACCCGCCACCGTCGCGGAGCCGGCGAAAATGCCGGTGGTTCCATCAGGTGCGACCTTGCGGATGGCGTGGCTTGCAGCCTCGGTAACATACGTATTCCCCGTCGAGTCCACGGCGATGCCGACGGGATTGTCAAATCGCGCGACGCCGACCGATCCATTGGTCGAGCCCGCAGTCTCGGTGCCTGCCAAGGTGCTGACGTTGCCGTCGGGACCGATGAGACGGATGCGATGATTGCCGCGATCCGCGACGTGAAGGGTTCCGTCGCCATCGATGGCCAGGCCGGACGGGAGGTTGAAACGCGCCGCCGCCGGAATACCGTCCGTGAAGCCCGGCGTGCCGAGACCCGAAAAGGTGCTGACACTTCCCGACAGCGTGATCGCCCGGATGCAGTGGTTTTTCGAATCCGCCACGAAGAGGATCCCGCTGCCGGTCATCACTAGGCCGACCGGCTCGTTAAACTGCGCGGAAGTCCCCGGTCCGTCGGCAAATCCAGCCACGCCGGTCCCGGCGAAGGTGGTGGTGGTTCCGTTCGGGGCGACCTTGCGGATCCGGTGATTCAGCGTGTCGGCGACGTAGATGTTTCCTGCCGCATCGCTCGCCAGGCCGGAAGGCTGGGAAAGGTCCGGACCCGTCACGGTGCTCACCGTGAGGCCGTCGAACTCCGGATCCAGCGACCACTCGAACCAAACGCTGGTGCTGCTGCCCCGGGGATTGACGCTGGCGTTCAAAGTCGCCGCAGCCCCGGTCGTATCGCTGGCCGGAAGCGTGGTCACCGCCGGTGGATCGAGCACCACGCCGGTGATCGGGAAGCTGAACGCCGCCTGGTCCGGTGCGTCGCTGTGGATCGTGACATTGCCGCCGAAGGTCCCTGCCGTGGAGGCGGAAAGGGTGAGATCGAGCGTCACCGATGCGAGGGGAGCGACGACCCACGGACCGGGTGCGAGCTGATAGCCGGCTGGCAGGGTCACCGAGCTGACATTCAGCAGGTAGCTGCCGGGGTTGGTGATGGTGATCGGGCGGGTGACCGGTTGGCCGGTCGGAGTGTTTCCGAAATCGACGGCTTCAGCCTGCTCGTCAAGGATCGCCGGACCGCTGTTGGTGGCTCCGTCGGCGACGGTGATGCCGGCTTGGGGAGTCACGAAATCCAGCGTATCGCCGGTGACGGTGCCACGGTAGTTCGTGGCCACGGCGCGGAAATAGTAAGTCGTATTCGGTAGCAACGGTTGCGGAATATCCGTGGAAACCAATCGGTCGCCACTGCCCGAGGCACGCGGCGTCACGGCCACGGCCGGCACTGCGGCAGCCCGGGCGATTTCGCGGACGATGCTTCCCTGGGTGACAAAAATGCGGCCTGCGGCATCGGTCGCAACGCCGGAGGGCGAGTCGAATTGGGTGGCGGTGGCGGGATACAATCCGCTCCCGGTGAGTGGGGAATCGACCGTTCCGCTGATGCCGGAACCGGCGAGCGTGCTGACGTCGCCGTCCGTTTCCACACGCCGGATGCGGTGGTTTCCGAAGTCCGAGACGAAGACAACGCCGTCACCATCGACGGCGATCCCCGTCGGCGCGGAAAACCGGGCGGAAGCTCCCGGACCGTCGGCGAATCCCGCCGTGCCGTCTCCGGCAAGGGTGAAAACATCGCCCGAGGTAATCAGACGGACGCACTGGTTCCCCGTATCCGCCACCCAGACATGGGAGCCAGCGGCATTCACCGCGATGCCACGGGGCGAGGCGAACTCGGCCACATCTGCCGATCCATCAGCCGTGAGGCCCGAGACACCGGTGCCTGCAAGAGT
This sequence comes from Verrucomicrobiota bacterium, assembly GCA_040386755.1. Lineage (GTDB taxonomy): Bacteria > Verrucomicrobiota > Verrucomicrobiia > Verrucomicrobiales > Akkermansiaceae > Luteolibacter. Next base: position 191,779 of record JAZKEY010000007.1, read on the forward strand.
CGCCACACTGCCGGTGGCGATGGAAAATTTCCGGATCCGGTGGTTGCCGGTGTCTGCCACCAACACGTTGCCCGCCGCGTCCACCGCGACTCCGGTGGGATTAAGGAAAAGCGCGGCGTTGGCGAGGCCGTCGCCGAATCCGGCGACACCTGAACCCGCGAGAGTGGACACCTCACCTGCCGGAGTGATCTTGCGAATGCGGTGGTTGAACTCATCCGCAACGTAAAGATTTCCGCTGGCATCGATCGCCAGCCCGCCCGGCTTCTCAAACTTGGCCGCGACACCGGTGCCATTGGCGAATCCGGCCACTCCCGAGCCCGCAAACGTGCTGACCACGCCGGCCGCCGTGATGCGCAGAATCCGGTTTCCCGAGCGATCCGCCACGTAAACTCCGCCATTGCCATCCGCAGCGATGCCGGAAGGCCCGGCCAATCCTGCGGCGAGGGAGCCTGCCAAGGTGCTCACTCCGTAGGGTGGCAGCAGATCCGGATCGGTGGAGTATTCGAAAACCACTTCGGTGAGGTTGTCTTTTGGATCGACCGTCGCATTGAGTTGCGCGGAAGTCGGGATCAGGTTGCTGGCCGGCTCGGTCGTCAGAACCGGAAGTTGATAGAGGGTGAACCGCTGGCCGATGCTCTGGGTGGCCCCGCCGTTCGAGGAAACCCAGCGGATGTAATAGACCGCGCCAGGGTCGAGGCCGAGCGCCGCGGCATCGATAACGGCACTGACCTGCTGCAAGCCCGCGCCATTGACATCCCCGCTGACCAAACTGGAGGACAACCGGGTGTTTTCGACGATGATGCGGCGCAGCACGTGGTTTTGGCTGTCCGCGACGATGAGGTTGCCGTCGAGCGCGACCATCACACCAGTTGGTGCGTCGAATTCCGCAATGTCCGATTTTCCATTGGTGAGTCCGGCGGTGCCCGCTCCGGCAACGGTGGTGACCTCGCCAGCGGACGTGATCTTGCGGATCAAACTGTTCTGTTCATCGGCGACGTAGAGCGCACCCGCGCCATCCGTAGCGATGCCTGATGGCGAGTCGAACGCCGCAGCGGTCCCCGTGCCGTCGGAATCGCCCGGCAAGCCTGTCGAAGATCCGGCGAAGGTGCTCACGGCATCGGCAAGCGAGCCGCTGGAAGTGATTTTGCGGATACAATTGTTCCCGGTATCCGCGACATAAACGGTGGTGCCCACCACGCAAACCGCCTGCGGTGTGTCGAATTTCGCGGTGGACGGCGTGCTGGAATCCACCAGGCCGGAAGTCGCGGAACCGGCGTAGGTGCTGACTCCGCCGGTGGGCGTCACCTTGCGAATGCGGTGGTTCATGGAATCCGCCACGTAAACATTTCCCGCCGCGTCCAGAGCGATTCCGTAGGGATAATTGAAGCGGGCCGCGGTCCCCGGTTGGTTCAGGAAGCCGGCATTTCCCGGACTGTTGGGGCCTGCCAGCGTGCTGACCGTCCAAACTCCGCCGACGACCGCAGGCCGAACCAGCTTGCAAATCCGATGGTTGAAGGTATCCGCCACATAGACATTTCCATCGGGACCTACCGCGACGGCGGAAGGGAACGAAAATGCCGCGTTCGGTCCCGGGCCGTTGGCCAATCCGGAAAACTCGCCGCTTCCCGCGATGGTGGTGAGGTTTCCACTCGAATCAATCATGCGGATCCGATGGTTTCCGGAATCCGCAATGAAGACGTTCCCGAGCTCGTCCCGCGCCACCGCCGACGGATAGCCGAATTTCGCGGAAGTCCGGTGGTCATCCGCCAGTCCGGGCACTCCGGTTCCGGCAAAAGTGCTGACAATCGGCAGGAATTGAGGATCTGTGGAAATTTCGAACGCCCCGGCGGAGTCGGCCGCCGGCACCCGGGTGTGGAGCGTCAGTCCATCCGGATTGTAGTCGCCCACCTCGGCTTCGACCGCACCGATGTCCGGTCCGTCCGCCAAATCGCGGGGAAATCCACGCTGATCGGTTGCAAGATTCTCATCCTCAGCGTGATCGATCGCCGGAGAATCCGGTTGTGGAGGCATCGTCAGGGTCGTGCCGCCGTAATTTCCCAGCGGCGCGAGCTTGGGGTCGCCACCGGTGAGGTTGGAGGACGAAACCGTGAACGGGCCGAAGAAGTTCTGGCTTTCAGGAGCCGTGTTGCCGGCAACGATCGAACTTCTGAGGGTCAAGGCGCTGCCGAAATCGTTGTAAATGCCGCCGCCCTTGTTGCCTGCATGGTTTCCAGTGAGCGTGGCGTGGATCAGGGTCAGCGGGCTGGTGTGATAAATCGCGCCGCCGAAGAGGACCGCCGTGTTGCCGGTGAGAGTGGAGTTTTTCAGGATCAGGGTGCCGGAACTCGCGCTGTAGATTCCGCCGCCGAGCGAGCCCGCATTGTTGCCGGAGATCGTGGAACGAATGACCTCGAGACTACCCGAACTGGAGACCCCTCCGCCGTAGTTGAGCGCGCTGCTGTCGGCAATGGTGCAATCCTGAAGACTCGCAAAGCCGGCATTGAAAAGCGCTCCGCCGAAGCCGCTGGCCGCCGCACCCGTGCTGTTTCCATCGCGGAGGGTGAGCTTCTTCAGGGTGAGATTCCCTGCCGCGGTCACGCTCATCACGCGGGTCAGATCATTTCCCGTGAGGGTCACTCCGCTGCCAATCCCGCTGGCATCGAGCGTTGCGGTCTTGGTCAGGAGCAGCTCGCTAGCCAAGGTGATGGTGTGCGAAGCGTCAGTGAAAACAGCCGCGGAGAAATCAATCACGCCGCCATCCGGAACGTCGATCATTGCCTGGCGCAGCGAACCGGCACCGCTGTCATTCGCATTGGTGACGGTGATGCCGGACGCCAGGTGCGCCGTCATCGGAAGCAGCCCGAGTGTGAATCCGGCCGCAAGGATCAGCCGTGATTTTTCCAGGATTCCACGGCTGACCGTGAATCTGCCAACCGAGCTGTCTTTTCGGTGGATTTCATCAGAGTTGAACAGGGTCCGGCAGGAACGGAGGAAGCTTTTCATTTGAATGGTTGGCTGAACGACTGGATTGGATTTTCCAAGCCCATCGCTTTGCGAAAATTCCGGGTTTTTGCTCTTCACTTTCGGGAAAATCCCAACCCATCCACCTCGCGAATCAGGAACCCGATAAGGGGTTAGATTTGACTCGCGGGATACTTGTCAGGTTCATTTAATTCTGACGAGTTAAAAGTTAGCTTAACCTAATTATATGCGCAATTAGCTTACTGTTAACACATTAAACGATTGACGCCTCGCAAAATAGCTCCGAATTTTGACCCGTGACAGTCAAACGCCAAGTAGGGATTCCCCTGATCAACCCCTCAGGAATCCACTGATGGCAATCGGAGCAAGAAACACGCTCCCGATTTCCGATCCACGCACGTCAGCCCGCCGCCGAGTGTGAGTTGGCAAACTTCGAAAGCCTGATGCGCCTGCTCCGTGGCCGCAATGATGTCCCTCGGGAGACTATCAGTGATCCGGATGCTTGCTTGGCGGAATCTGGGAAGCCGGATCCAGATACCGCACAGGTGAAGGAGCTTGCCATTTGCGGCTCATCCCGGCAGCAGCGACCTTCGCCATCTGGCGTAAAACCTGCCCAACTCATTGAAAATGAGTGGTACACCCGAAGGGACTCGAACCCCTAACCTTCTGATTCGTAGTCAGACGCTCTATCCAATTGAGCTACGGGTGCCTTGCGGCATGCGCGGGGCGGAAAGAAGCCGATATTTCGGCCCGGTGTCAAGAATTTCGGCAGGAAAATGTCCGGAGGACAAAGCTTGGCTTGGAGGGAAGGATTGCTTAGGAAGCTCTGATGAACCGCAGGACTTTCATCCGCACGACCGCCGCCACCTCGCTCGCATTCAGCCAAACAGGCAGCTTGATGGCTCTGGAGGCCGAAAATGCCTATCGCAAGAACATCGGCATCCAGCTTTACACACTGCGCAACGAACTCGGCAAGGATACCGCCGGAACGTTGAAAAAGGTCGCGGCGGACGGCTACAAGCAGGTCGAGCTTTTCGGATTTCCCAACGCCGACGCGATGATCGCCGGGGCCAAGGATGCGGACCTCGCCATCCATTCCGCGCATTTCGAGTGGGACGCGGTGGTGAACCCGAAAGACGCGAGCCTGCCGGATTTCGCGAAAATCGTGGAGAAAGCCCATGGCCTCGGGCTCAGTCATCTGGTCATCCCCTATCTCCAGGAGCCGAACCGCACGACGCTGGACGACTACAAGAAAGTCGCCGCGAACGCGAACATCGCGGCGGCGATGGCGAAGAAGGCCGGGATCCAGCTCTCGTATCACAACCACAATTTCGAGTTCGAGCCGAAGGAAGGCGGCAAGCGCGGCTATGATATTTTCATGGAAGAATTTTCCCCGGACATGCAGTTCGAGATCGACGTGTTCTGGGTGAAGGCGGCGGGAATTGACCCGATGGAATTGATCAAAAAACTCAGCGGCCGCGTTTCCCAACTGCACCTCAAAGATCTCAAGGAAGGAATCGCAATGCCTTCGTTTTCCACATCGCTTCCGACGGATGCATTCCAGCCGCTCGGCAACGGCATCATCGCGATGGAGCCGATCATCGTCGCTGCCAAGGCCGCCGGGGTAAAGAACTGCCACGTCGAGCAGGACCAGTCGCCAGACGCATTGGCGGACATCGGCAAGAGCATGGGCTACCTGCGGAAACTGTGATCAGCCGCGGCGGATTTTCGATCCCGCGAAGAGAATCGTCATCCGATAGACGCGCTTGGTCCGGACTTCGATCTTGCCCGTGGTTAGATCGAAACGCTCGGGAATGTCCTGATGGTGGATGTCCACGCTCGCCCGGAAACCGCGTTCGGAGAAGATGTCGATGAGGATGGCGATGGCCGTCGGGTCCTCGAACATGCATTCCTCGGAGTTGATCATCGTCCGGCCGCTGACGGCGTAGCGCTTGATGATCGGCATCATTTTCACCTGGATGAAATCGACGACCGCGTGGAACAACCGCGAATGCTCGATCTGATAGCTGTCGAGCCGGTTCACCAGTTCCTGGCGGGCGCGCTGGACGATTTCATCCGCCAACGGGATGTGGCGGAGCGTGTCGTAGGTGCGCGGGTCGAGTTCCAGCGAGCTCTGGTATTCGAGCTCGCTGATGATGTTCTGTTGGACAACGTCTATCGGCGCCTGGGCGTTGATGAAGTGGTAGTGGAAGATCTGTTTGAGGGAGACCAGAGCGTCGTAAGTCTTCTCCTTGAAGGTGCGGTAGCGGTTCCGCGCTAGCTCGGGATCGAAGTCGGTGTTGCGCTCCTCCTCCAGCCTGCCGACGCCGGACTGGCGGACCTCGGCATTTCTAACGATCGCCTCGCGGCCGCGCTTGAGCTGGCGGACAATGCTCTCCGCCTCATCGACGAACAGCACCATGATGTGGAAAATCGGCTGGCGGAAATGATGCGCCCGCGGCGTGTCGGAGAACTCGCGGCGCAGCAGGACCATCTGGTCGTAGAACATTTTCAAGCATTCCACCTGCACGTTGGTGCGGGGGAAACCGTCAAGTACCGCGCTGTCGCGGAATTGCGGCTTGAGCAGCTCGCGCAGGAGCAGCCGCAAGACCTCCTCGTCACCTACCATACCGCCGCGCGCCTTGATTTTCTGCGCTTCCGGAGAATCCAGCAGCTCGCTGATTACGATGGGCGGTGCTGAAATCCCCCGGACCTCGCAGATGAAGGCGGTGTTCGTCCCTTTTCCGGAACCCGGTGCCCCGCCTAGCAGGATCAACTCCTTGGGAAACAACAAGCCTTCGCGCTCGATCTCGGTTTCGAGCTCCTTCCACACGCGGTTGAAAATCAACTGCGCGTCCTTGATCTCAAGGTCGGGCGTTGCGGGAGCGGCAGAGGATGGGCGCGGATTCACGATGGCGGGACTACACAGCATTCACCGTGCGAGGTCCAGAACGGCGCGAGGGAAACTTGTCGTCCGTCCGGATCAGGCGGGAAATCAATCGATATTCACCTTCCCGGTGAAAAACCACCCGCCGCCAATCTCGATCATTTCCACGGAGTCTCCGCCAGGAATGACTCCGTAATGTCGGACCGGTGTCGGATAGACCCTGGCCACGGAACGGGAAATGCGGATCCTCGCGTCAGGTCGGAGAGGCTTGGCGAAGGTGCCGAGCCTGGAAAAATTTTCGAGGGTGAAACTTCCAGGGGCGAACAACACTTCGGCTGCGACGACATCTCCGGTGGAAATGGCGGTTCGCATCTGCCCGTAGCGGCTGCGGATTTTTTCCTCCACCGCGTTTCCCTTGGAACTCTCGCTCCAATAGATGCCGCCGCAGGCGATGAAAACCAGCGCCACGATGATCCAGATGAGACGTGTCCGGATGATGGGCATGCCATCAAGGATCCACACCGAGGCCGGTGAGGGCGATGTCGAAAATCGCCTCGTTCTTGTCATTGCTCGCGATGTGAAGCGCGGCGTTCCGCGTGCCGGCGGTTTCCGGAGCGAAGGCCACCTTGAAAGTGACGGACTCACCCGGCGGGAGAATGTTCCTAGCAGGGGCGGTAAAGGTGAAATCCGCGGCATCCGGGCCATTGCAAAACATCTGCAATCCCTGAAGCCGTGCGGTGCCGGTATTGCGGATGACGAAGGTCTTCGTCATTTTTCCCGAACGGATGCCGACCGTGCCGAAACTGATTTTCGCGGCATCGTCGGTTAGATCACCTCCAGCCGGCTGCTCGACCGCGATGTCGGGAGTCGCTTTGCCGGTCTTGAAGTTCTTGTAATAGGCGACTCCGGAGGCGATCTCCAACCCCTTGCCGGATGGTCCGATGCTGGCGGCGGTCAGCACGGCGGCGAATTCATCGGAGCTTTTCATCTTCCAGTCCGCGATGTTTACGGGAGGCGCGTATTTCCAGCCCTCCCCAGCATTCCAACTTCCGGTCAAGGTCTTTGCGGCGCTGTCGAAATGCAGTCGCAGGGTTGTGTCCGCAGACCGGATGCTCTTGTGGCTTTCATGGCCGGGGTAGGTGTTGACCAGCACGGCGCTTTTGGAAATCCCGTTGCGGCGGGCGCGGGCGCTGGAAATCAGGCAAACCTGGTCGGCAGCCGATTTCCGGCTGTTGCCGACGGCCAGGGAGAGCAGGGCGATCCCGCCGTCCCGAAGCTTTGGCGTATCGAGATGGGTGTCCACTTGGAGATACCAGTCCTGCGTGGTGCTGCCGCGGTTAGGCAGCCAGAGATGGGCGGCGACGTTTTCCTTCACCGGTCGGGCGACCCGGAATTCAAGCCTGGACTTCTGATAGGCAAACGAACCGCCGCCATCGAGCAGGTCGGTCCAGTTGCCTGAAGCCTCGACGAGCGGATCGCCGCCCTTGAACTCGGCGGAGGCAACTGCGGGGAAAAGGGTCATCGCCATGAGAAAGGCGGAGCGGACGGGGGAAATTCGAAGAGTCATGGCTGCAAGAGAGAATTGCCCTAACGAAGGAGCATTTGGAAGAAACATCCTCATTTTTTCACATCTTCCAACACCCATTCGAGGTCGTCTCCGGCAGCAGCCGCATACGGTCCGGCGCAGACGATGACATGCGTGACCTACCTATATTCCCTCTCCCACTCGCCAGAAGTTTTTGGGCATGGGGTCGCCTTCCGTTTGTCTATCAGATTTTTCAGTCATGCTTCCCTCAAACCAACCCGTCTTTCCGCGCTTGTTTCCAATACGCGTATTCGGAGCGGTTGAAGTCGATGTATTCGGGCGAGAGGTCGCTGGAATACATGGTGTAGTCGGCGTCGCCCTGGTTGAGGTTGATGACGATCTCGAACTCGGGATGGGAGACGGCTTCGCGGAGCTGGTCCATCGGCGTGTCGGCCTGGAGGCCGCCGAGACAGGCGGCTTTTCCGCCGATGTGGATGTCGACCAACTCCTCGCGGATGCGGGCGCGCGAGTAGCCGACGGCGTGGATGATGCGGCCCCAGTTAGGGTCGCCGCCGTTCCACGAGGATTTGACGAGGGCGGATTTGCAAACGGCCTCGGCGACTTTTTTCGCATCCAGATAGGTGCGTGCGCCCTCGACTCTAACGGTTACGAATTTCGTGACACGCTCGCCATCGCGAACGACGGCCTTGGCCAGATCTAACATCAACCAGCGGAGGGCCTGGCGGAACTGTTTGCAGTTCGCGCTGTTGCGGCGGATCGACGGCATTCGGGACGCGCCGTTGGCAAGGACGATGACCGTGTCGTTGGTGGACATGTCGCCGTCGATGGTGATGCGGTTGAAGCTTTCCTCGACGCACTCGAGCACGGCCTTGCGGAGATTTTCCGAGGGGATATTCGCGTCGGTGGTGATGAAGCAGAGCATGGTGGCCATGCTGGGAGAAATCATGCCTGCGCCCTTCACGCAGCCACCGAGGCGGACGCGGTGTTCGCCGAGATCGAAGGAGATGGCGACCTCCTTGGCACGGGTGTCGCTGGTGATGATGGCGGCGGCGACGTTCGAGCCGTTCTTCGGGCCGAGGCAATCGATCAGTTCATCGTACTTCGGTTCCACGCGGACCATCGGCATGGGCAGGCCGATGACGCCGGTGGAGGCGACGCCGATTTCCGAGCGCTTGAGCTTGAGGGGTTTCGCGACGCCGTCGCACATCGCGTTCGCATCGTGGATGCCCTGGACGCCGGTGCAGGCGTTGGCATTTCCCGAGTTGGCAATGATGGCGCGGAGTTCGCCCTTGCGGAGATTGGCTTGGGAAACGCGGACGGGCGCGGCTTTCACGCGGTTGGTGGTGAAGGTGCCGGCGGAGGTGCACGGCTTTTCCGAGTAGATCAGCGCGAGGTCGAGGCGCTTGGTATCGGGATTCTTGATGCCGCAGCTCACGGCACTGGTTAGAAAACCCAAGGGTGCGCCGACGCCGCCTTTGATTCGGGAAAATGGGAAGTCCATGGCAAAAATAAGGGAAACAGCGGGCGAGACTGGCCGCACCCTAGAAATTTTGCAACCCTCCAGTGGGGTCCATTCCGCACATGAGGTTGAAGCATTGCACGGCCTGGCCGCCGGCACCTTTGCCGAGGTTGTCCTCGGCGCTCATGAGGATGACGCGGCCGGTGCGCGGGTCGTGTTGCCAGCCGATGTCGATGAAATTGGTGCGGGTGACGTTCTTGGTGTCCGCGCAACCGCCGCGGCCTAGCAGACGGACGAATGCGGCATCGGTGTATGCCTTTTCGAGCGCCGCGCCGATGGCATCCGGCGAGACGCCCTCGCGAAGTTTCGCGGTGGTGGTGGTGACGATCCCCGAGTTCACCGGGATGAGATGCGGCAGGAAACTGATGGTGACCTTTTCCCCGGCGGCGAGGCTGAGCTCCTGCTCGATTTCGGACAAATGGCGATGCTTCGGCACGCCGTAGGCACGGGCGCTTTCATTGCACTCGCAGAACAAGAGCGTGAGATCCGCCTTGCGGCCGGCACCGCTGACGCCGCTCATCGAGTTGGCGATGATGGTCGCCGGATCGATTAGTTTTTCGCGCAGCAGAGGCAGCAACGGCAACAGGATGCTCGTCGGATAACAACCCGGCGCCGCGACCAGTTTGGCAGCCGCGATTTCCGCCGCGCGGATTTCCGGCAGGCCATAGACCGCGTCCGCCAACATCTCCGGCGCGGGATGCGGGTGGTTGTAAAACTCCTCGTAAACGGCGGCATCGCGCAGACGGAAATCCGCGCTCAAATCGATCACACGCAAGCCACGGTCCAGCAAGGCGCGCGCGATTTCCGCCGCCACCCCGTGGGGCAACGCGAGGAACGCCACTTCCGCCCCGGTCGCCGCGATGGCATCCGGATCCGGCTCCATGAACGCGAGTTCCGCGCCCGGTGCTTTTTGGAAACGCGGGAACACCGACGACAGCGATTTCCCCGCTTCCTGGCGCGAGGTCGCGGCCACGAGTTCCACTTCCGGGTGGATGAGCAACAGGCGGAGCAATTCCATCCCGGTGTAGCCGCTGGCTCCGACGATGGCGGTTTTGACGCGATTCATGCGGGGGACATCGCACGATTTTCCGTGCTTGCCAATCCGCATTTCCCCTGTTTCCTTCGCCATCCGTTCACGAAACGGGCTGTAGCGCAGTCTGGTAGCGCACCTGCCTGGGGGGCAGGGGGTCGTGGGTTCGAATCCCGCCAGCCCGACCATCGTTGATTTTCAATAAGTTAACGTCAAAAAAGTTATCAATTTGTACATTTTGGCAACAAATTGGCAACAGGTGGAAGTTCCTGGAACTCAACGATTCGTCATAGTTTTCATCACGGAAAGCAGCCGTTCACAGGTTAAAAAGGCACAGTTTCCGGGGTAAGACTTTGACGATTCATTTCGAGGTTTTCTTGGTGTCCGCAACGGATTTGTGCGCCTTTTCCACGAAGACGTGAAGCGGTGAGCCCAGAGCCTTCGCCAGGTCGTAAAGGGCCAGAATGCTGGGAATCCGTTCCAGCCGCTCCAACCGGCTGATGGATGCCCGGTCAATGCCACTGGCTGTTGCCCACGACTCCTGAGAGATCTTCTGTCTCTGGCGTGCTTCGAGCATCACTTTTACCAAGGCTTCCAAAAAAGCGTCCGCATCCTTGCTGGGCATTCGCTGAGAATGGCAGATCGCACGCGCCGTCGATACGTGCTGATTGTCAGGTGTCAATTGACATGTTCCGAACCCGGTGATAGACCCTGATGAACTTCCATCCCTCTGCTCTTTGTCATGATCAACTTTTCCTGTGCGCAGTGCGGCATCAACATCACGGTCGATCCGCAATATGCCGGGGTGACGTCGGAGTGCCCCTCTTGCGGGAGTCCGCTCGTGGTCCCAAAAGCCCCAATAGTATTGTCTCCAATAACGATGGCTTCTTCCAACGTTTCCCAACGATGGGAACGACTTCAAAAAAAGGAGTCGCCTGCAAACGATACGCCGGTTGAACAAAAGGCGGCTGATGCAAAGACCATCTTGAAACTAGGGTGCTTGGGGATCTGCGGATTGTCGTTTGCATTGATGGTCCTCGTTGTCACATGCGGTGGAAAAACAGCCCCCACGCCCGTTCAGGGCGCATCCGGCTACGCCGACTCCGCCAACGAGACTTCGGAACTTGTGAACTGCAATAGTTGTGGAGGTGCTGGCGCGTCAAAAGTCTCCTGCGTTCAATGTCGCGGCTCTCGGACCATCACCACATCCCGCGGATTCGAAATGGTCTGTCCCAAGTGCCAGGGGATGGGCTCTGTCGCTCTCCCATGTGGTAGCTGTGGCGGGGCGGGAAAAGTCCCCTATTCGCGCGAAAACCTCTTTGCTCCACGGAAGCGGGACTACAATCCGAATGATTCAATGGGAGAGTACAACTAGCATTCGTGACTCTTACTGGTCCGTACCTGCGGTGCCCAGCTTCGCCGTTCACAATTTCAGCAATCCGATCCCAATGCTCAATTTTCCTTGCCCCCACTGTGGCGTGAACATTGCCGCAGAGCCCCAATACTCTGGAACTTCGTCCAACTGCCCTTCATGCGGAAACGAACTGACGGCGCCCGTCCTGCTGGTGCCCAAATGTGCCAACGCATCGCCGCAGGTTGTTGCGGATCCGGCAGCCACTGAAGACCCCCTACTAATCAACATCACAAATCCGGCCAACCGAGGTTCCCGCAGGACGCTGTTGACTCCGAAGCAGATCATGGTTGGCATAGTCGCACTGATCCTCGCATCAGTGATTTTGAGAATGGTGTTCCGCCCTGGCTCGGAACTGGTGAGTGAAGACATTCCGGAAGATCTCAGTCAGTGTTGCTCTCAAGGAGACTTGGCAAAAGTGACGGTCCTCACCATCAGGAGCAAAATGGGAATACTATATGACGTGAACCAGCCAGGGGCCGATGGTTTTCCGATCATCGCCGCCACCGAGAAGGGGCATGTGGAAGTGGTGAAGCTCCTGATTGAGAAAGATGCGAAACTGGATCAAGTGGACGGGTGGGGTCGCTATCCGATTCATGCCGCTGCGGAGAGCGGCAGTTTGGAAATTTTCAAGGCTCTGGAAGATGGCGGCGCGGACATCAACCAAAAATCGGGTATTCCCCACAATGACGAGGTGCTGATGGAAATCTCCCGGTCACAAGGCAACGAATACCAGCCAATTCATTCCGCTGCCAAACTGGGTAAAATTGAAATCGTGAAATATCTCGTGAGCCGGGGCGTGTCACCTGATGCGAAGGACAACAGGGGGATGACGTCCTATGATTACGCCTATATCGAGGGGAAAACTCCGGATTCGGAGCATGGAAAAAACTGTGCTGAGGTCATGAAGTTTCTCAAAACTTTGGAGGGAGAATAGCGCATGGGCGAAATACGTTTTGTTCGCCGAACAAAGGAACGATCAGCTCTCGGCTCATTGATGGAGATGTCTTCGCCTTCTTCACAACGACGCTTTGTGCGGGTTACTCGTGCCGTTGAAGGCACAGTAGAGCCGGCCATCATTGAAAATCTCCAGGTCGCCCAACTCCGAATGGTGGCGGTAATCCTCGGAGACGATCCGCACCAGCCCATCCAATAAGTGGACCTCGACCTTGGCGCGCCCCCCACTTTCAACACCATTAGGGTGTGTGTCGGATCACTGGGAAGGCCATTCCCGTCATGTTGGCGTCCGTTACTAGGCTGTTGATCGGCGTGTGCCGACGACGCGAGTCACGCGTTTTTATCGCCCCCCCCGAGGGGCACCCGTCATTTCCAGACGTGGAGTAACTTATAACAGGATCACCCGCTCGGGTAGCTGATATTGATTCCTATTTCAATCGGGTCAGGCGGCGATTGGTTCAGTCTTGTACCGCCCTTGCACGCATTCCGGGCTAAATGACAGCCAAATTCCCGTCCACACTACATGCCCAAGCGCAGGACGGGGCAACACACAGGTGGCCGCGCACTAGAATGGGACATGTCTCATTTGGCGAAGCCCTTGTAATTCCCAAGATGCCCTCACTTTCAGAGCTCCTTCAGGGAAAGATTCCACCCACGTTGTCGCGGCTGCCACATTCTGCAATCCCCATTGATGCACTACCGAAATGATTGCCTCTGTTTGCAGGGGACCGGGTGGGATCTGTTCGACCACCAAACGGGCAGATTCTGCGGGCGCTGTGCGGGATTGGAGAAAGGCAACCCGCCCGATCAGCTTGTCTCTCATTTCACCGTCGTGTTGTTGCATCGCCCAGTTCAATGCGGCAGGAAGATTTTTTCCCGCCCATTGCAGTGTCAGGTTCTCCACTTGACCCGCTGCGAAGCTGTCCGCGTCGACATGCCTTATGGCATCCGACAAATCTTCGATGATCTCATGCTCCGAAGCATCACGTTCTTTCTTTTTCAATGACCATGCTGGCGCACGTGATTGCATTTCTCCGGATGAGCTCATCAAACCAGCCGGCGATTCTCTGCGCGCAACCAAAACGGCGGACTTTTTTTTGAGAGCTGCCAGCGATTGGTTTTGCCGCGAAGAATTGAGAATGCGGAGGAACGCACAGCAAAGCACACCCACAAAAAGCATCACGATCAGGGCCGTCCTGGTATTCATGTGCGTGCGATGCAGATTTCCCTCCCCCTGTTGCAAGAGTAGGGTGAGGAAATGAAATTGCGGAATTACTGCAGTTGGAGAGACCACTGTTGATTTGGCGCGCCGATGGCACTCCACTGGATGACATCGGCGCCATTGGCTGTCGATGCCCCGGTGACTTCCATCAGCTTGCCGCTGTGAACGGCCGTTAATGTGTAATAGCCGTCGCCGGTCGCTTGGATGGTCCACTTCTCGTTGTCACTGCCGGGAGTTGGAGTCCACACAATCACATTGGCACCATTCGCGGTTGATGCATACGCCACATTCAGATTGCGGCCACTTGCAGCGCAGGTGAGGCTATACTGATTGCCGCCGAGGTTTTGCACGGTCCATTTAAAATTGGGGCTCCCGGTGGCGGTCTTTTGTTCGACTTGGCTGCCGTTTGTGCTTGCGGCATACAGCGCCTTGCCGCTGTGGCGGGCGGTGAGCTTGTAGGTTCCGTTCGCAATGGAGGATACGTTCTGAGCGGTAATATTTACGCTGGCGGTACTGGTATTGCCCGCAGCATCACGCGCTACGGCGCTCAGGACATGCGCGCCATTGGAGGCGAAGGCCGAGTTCCAATTTAGCGAATAGGGAGCGGTCGTGTCTTCGGCCGCGATGTCCTTGCCATCCAGTTTGAATTGCACACCGACGATTCCGGATCCGCCGACCTCGTCGGAAGCATTCGCTGAGAGGGTGTCCGATGCGGTAAGCACGGCACCTTCGGCAGGCGCAGTTAATGTCACCGTAGGGGCAATGAATTCATTTGGCGCAGTCAGCTTGGGGCCGACTCGATTTGCAATAATGCCTGCGCCTTGATTGGTGGGGTGAATGCCGTCACCAAAATACTGGCTGTTATTGAGTAGAGGCGTGTTGTTGTCGATCAGTTTGACACCCGCTTGCGTGGCAATATTGCGAACAGCCGGCACGACGGTGTTCTGGATGAACGAGGGATTCGGAAAGTCTGCGGGCCAGGCATTTGGCAAGTAATATGGTGCGATTAAGCAGATATAAACTTCCGGACTTGAGGGAAGGTTTTGATAGGTCGCGATCAGATCGCGATAATCGGTGTTGAAGTTGGTGGCATTCCAAAATGCCGGCTTGGAATCGTTTGTGCCAAGCATGATGACAACGATATTGGGGGCGAATTGCAAGCTGCCGTTGTACTCGGTCGAGTTCCAGTAAGGGTTGTCTGATTGTCTCAACGCCGTCGATCCCGAGCGACCATAGTTGCCAACCTGGTAACCACCGCCCAATATCGCCTGCAACTGGGTCGGGTAAGGATTGGATATGCCGTACCCATGAGTAATGCTGTCGCCCACGCAGGCGACTTTCACTAGGGCGTGAGCCGTCGACAAACTGCCGAAGAAGACGGCAACAAGCGCGACCTTGATGAATTGTAGATGTTGCAAATAGTTTTTCATCTTCGAAAATATTTGGTGCCCCCGCGGGGCGCATCCTACGGTTGTGGTTTTTTCTTTGAAGGGATTCATGGGTTTTTTGTTGGTGGGATTGCTAGTGATGTGGGTTAATTAAGGGGGCGAGCGTCGATCCCTGAAAACTCCATTGGCGGGAATGTCCACGGAATAGGGGGGCTGGTATTTCGAATTCTCCGGGACGTTGGTGAATACACTCACCTGATACATATTTATTTGAAATATTGTAAGTTAGCGGGACCGCCGAAATCTATCAGCGGACCCGCTTTTCTGGAGATAACCCATTAACTCCAAAATCCGATGTAGGGAGGGTGTAATTATTCCGGTGTCACGACCAAGCGGACGAAGATGGTGCCTGCATCATTCGGCAGGGTGTAGATAACCGAGCCACCGGTGTTGTTGAGGTTAGGATCGCTCCCATCAACGTCCGTCCAGGTGGCGAGATCCGGGGAGGTTTGCACAACGAACTGGGTGCCGTATTCGTCTTCTGAGATATTGCCCCCATTCGACCAGGTGACGGTCCGATCATTACCCACTGTCTCCACCTGCGGATTGGCGGTGTGGCCTGAAGCGGAATTCATAAAATATTCCACGCCGTTTTCCACGCCGTCGAGGTCGGTGTCGACATCGGCAAGGTCGCCGCCGACGTTGTCCGCTGCCCAGCCCTCGTAGCCGGCAGGTCGGATCACTTCGATCTTGCCTAGCCCATAGATGTAGCCGACGGTTTCGTCGCTGGTTTCGCCATAGATGCCATTCGGCAGCGCGACGCCGTCGATGACCAGATTGCTGACCACATCCGTCACGTTGTTGGGCAGCGTGAGCGATGCTAAGGTGGAGGGCGTGCCGATGGAAACGGTCGAAGCGTCCGCAAAGGTGTTGGCCGAGTTGTTGGTGACGGTGAGGTCACCATTGATCACGCTCGTGTCGCCGGTGTAGGTGTTGACACCGTTGAGAGTGAGTATGCCGCCGCCGGTCTTGACCAACGAGCCGCCGGTGCCGGAGATGATGCCGTCGAAATCGGTCCACGTGTTGTCGCCACCGACCGTCAGCGTGTTGGCACCGAGGTTGACATCGCCGCCGAGTGCGCCACCGCCCGCGAGCGAACCGATTGCTTCGCTGGAGGTGACATCCAAAACGACTCCGGCGGTGTTTGCCAAAGTCACGGGGCTGTTATCGGGAATGGCGGTGCCGCTGGTGACAGTCAGCGTGCCTCCATCGACGACCGTCGCGCCCGTGTAGTTGTTGGCGTTGATGCCGGCCGGCGAGGAAAGCACCAGAGTGCCAGCTCCTGCCTTGATGATGCCCCACGAGCCCGTATCGTGATAGATCTTCACCGGAATGGTGAGGGTGTCGGCATCAATTCCCAAGGTGGTGTTGCCATCGAGGCCGAAGCTCGTGCTGAGCGTGCTGTTGCCGCTGATGCTGTGAATTGCGCCCAGTCCCGCAGGTCCTGCGCCTTGCATGTGGAAGTGTTCGGTGAGGGTGAGGTCGCCTTGGAGTTCGAGCGCCGCGTTGTTGGCGATCAAGGTCATCGTGCCCCCGTTGAAGCCGCCTGTACCAAGACCGGTACTGGTGGTGATGCGTGCCGTGCCTGCATTGAGCGTGGTAAAGCCGTTGTAGGTATTAGCGCCGTCGAGGGTGAGGATGTTGCCGGGTGCGTTAACGACCAGGGAACCGCCCCCGCTGATGATGCCGGAGAGCGTCTGGGACGCGCTGCTGGCAAAACTCAGGGTCGCTGAGTTGGCAATATTGCCGGCGTAGGTGCCGCTGCCAAGTTGGCTTGCGCCGCCAAGTTGGAGAGTGCCTCCGTTGATAGTGGTACTGCCCGTGTAGGTGTTCACTCCGGTAAGGGCGAGGATGCCACCTCCGGTTTTGGAGAGACCACCAGCGCCGGAGATTGCCCCGCTCACGGTGGAGGATGCCGCCCCGGAAAAGGCTGCGTTCGAAGCAGCGGTAATCGCGCCTGACAGGATAACGCCGTCGGTGTCGAAGCGGACGCCGGGAGAATCGTTCCCCAACGCGGTGTTGAAAACAATCGCATTGGGCAGCGTGGTGGTCGCAGTGATCATGATGCCGGCCTTGTCCGTGGGTGCGAGCCCGATGATGATGGGCCCCGTGCCATAAGTGCCGGACGTGAGTGCGCCGGGGGTTCCGGTAAAGGTGATCGGATTCCGTATGGCCAACCGTGTGCCGCCCGCGTTGTTGTGAAGCAGGGTCAAGCCGCCGGAGAACGTGTTGCCCGCGTTTGTAAAGTGGTCGGCGAAATTGAGGTCGTTGGTGATTGCGACACCAAGCTTGTTGGTGGGGCCATCCTTGATGAGACCCGCGAAGCTGCCGCTGGTACCGCCTAAATTCAGCGTGGCATCGGACGACCCGTTGTTGATGATGGTGCTACCTGCCGAACTGCCATTTTCATCGGTGAACGCAGCGTTGAATCCATTGAGGTCAAAGGTTGCGGTGCCGTCCAAAGCTAGCTCCCCCAAGGCGGTGAAGGTCGTCGCACTACCACTTTTCAGAGTCCCCTCGATAACGGATGTATTGCCGGAGCCGGAAACCGGGCCGCTGAGCGTCAGTGTGCCTGCTCCAGTTTTCACGATGCCGCTACCCAGCACGAGCGGTGCGGAGATGGCATGTGAACCGGTTGGGGTCGAGAGCACGGAGGCACCGGCCGCATTCGCTTGTAAGGTCAATGCGCTGGCATTGCCCGTGGCGAGTGTCCATCCGTTCGCACCGTTGAACTGCAGGTGACCGACGGTTTGGTTCGCATCGAGATTGATGGTTGCCGGCGCACCCTGCGCGGGGAAGCTGGCGTTGGTGCCGATGCCGTTCGGGGCGCCCGTGGGACTCCAAACGGCAGTGGTCCAATCGTTGCCGCTCACCCACGATTTGTTGAAGGCCTGCTCGGGAACGGTCTCAAAGGCGATGCCTGCGAATCCGGCGTTTTGAACCCCGTTCATGGAGATTTCAATTTTGTCACCCGCTTGCGCGGTGATGTCAAAAAAGAGGTAATCGGCGTGCCCGGAAGACTGCAATGGCATCTGCGCATTCGTCACGTCCGCGCTCGTGAGGATGGAGTTATTCCCGAAGGTGGTCACTTGCTGGACCGCCAGGGCGGAACTGCCACCCGTCCCGCTTGGCCGAATTTGGCTAAGGACAATCGTTAGTATGAAACGCGACTGCGCACCTACCGTAAAGTTTACCATCGCATATTTCGGGTCGGTTGTATCCGTGCTGTTGAAATACCAGATCGCCCCTTGCTGATCGGAAATTGTGGGGCCGACGCCAAGCGTGGGATTGTCGTAGCTCACATAACTGGGCGAAGAATAGTTGGGAACAGCTCCGTTAAGCCCAGTGGATGAGATATAAGATGGAAGGCTGGTAGCGATCGTTGTAGGGTCGTTGCCTACACGGTCTGCCGGCAGGAAGTAGCCATCGTTTCCATAGGCATGGTCGCCGCTGGGATCGAAAGCTGGATTTTTGGCGACCGAGGTTGAGCGCCAGTTGGCACCCGTTGTCGTGTCAGAGCCGAGGAAGGTGATGTTGGCGGCAGTCGCAGCCGATCCGCCAACTGAAAGAAGCCCACAAGCAATGGCCAATGCAGAATAAGTTTTCCTATCGAGTTTCATGGTGATTTTGGGGATTACTCAGGGACGTGAGTCGTATCCGTGTCTGGGTTTGATTCCGGAATTGTCCGGTTCTCGCCGAAAGATATCGGATAAGATGTCCAGCCGCCTAGCTGCCAAAATTGGCGGGTAGAAATGATCTCACGGTCGTGGTTCATTACGCTCGAGTTGGGTCTGCCAGGGCAGCCGAACTTCGATCCACGAAACGTGGGATCAGCCATTTTTCCATCCTCATGACCGTATCCATCATCATGCACGCCGTCCTGCTGGCGACAGGCTTGGTGTTGACCTTCCAAATCGGAGAAAACACGTCGCCGTTTGATACAAAAGGGCTGATCTGGAAGATATCCGGCAACACGGCATTCACCGACATCTGATCATCCCGCATCAATCAGTTAGTCGTGAGATTTTTTCTGTCATCCGCAATTTTGTTGATCTTGCCGGGTTCCACGTGGGCGGAAGAAACAGTAAAGTTCAACCGGGATATCCGGCCTATTTTCATGCGAAGCTGCACCGCCTGCCACGGCGGGGTGAAGGAGGCGGGTGAAATCTCACTGATCTATCGCGAGAAGGCATTGGGCAAGGGCAAGTCCGGCAAGCCCGCGATCGTCCCGGGGCATCCCGAGGAGTCGGAGTTAATCCGCCGCGTCACGAGCACCGATCCGGATGAAGTGATGCCGAATCCCAAGCATGGGGCAAGCCTGCCGAAGGAGGAGATCGCGAAACTCACCACCTGGATCAAGCAGGGGGCAAAGTGGGAGAACCATTGGTCGTTCATTCCGCCAGTTGAACCGGCCGAGCCGGCGGTGACGACGGCCGGTTGGGCGAGATCAAAAGCGGATCGTCTGATCCTCGCGAAGATCGAGTCCGAGGGCCTGAAGCCATCCGCCGAGGCCGCACCCGCGGAGTGGTTGAGGCGCGTCACGTTCGATTTGATCGGTCTGCCGCCGACGCCGGAAGAATTCACCACATTCCAGCGGGCCGGGGCCACTGACCGAGAGGCCGCGATGGCCGCGGTCGTGGACCGACTGCTCGCCTCCCCGCAGTTTGGAGAACGCTGGGCGACCATGTGGCTCGACCTCGCGCGCTACTCGGACACGAGCGGTTTTGAAAAAGATCTGGGCCGCACGATCTGGCCTTATCGGGACTGGGTCATCATGGCATTCAACGCCGATCTGCCGTTCAATGAGTTCACTAAAAGACAACTCGCGGGCGACCTGTTGCCCAATCCGGCTCCGGGTGATCTGGTCGCCACCGCGTTCCAACGGAACACCATGAACAATACGGAAGGAGGCACCGATGACGAGGAATACCGCGCCGCCGCGGTGATGGACCGGGTCAGTACGACGTGGACCACTTGGTCGGGCATCACGTTCGCGTGCGTGCAGTGTCACTCGCATCCCTACGATCCGATACCCCACGACGACTATTACCGTTTCATGGCGTTTTTCGACAACACCGAGGACGCCGACACCGACGACGAATTCCCGAAGGCCAAGGCGGCGAACGATCCGGCACAACAGTCTGAGGCGAGCCGTTTGGAAAAAGAGATCCGCCGGACCCGGTCGACTATCAATGACGAGGCGCTCGCCGTGGTCAAACAGCTTCGCGGTTGGGAAAAGATGAATTTCACCTCGCTGGTTACATCGGCTGCAACCGGCAAGCTCGAGCAGTCCGCCGACGCGACGATCCTGCTCTCCGGGACGAATCCAACGGCATCCGTTTACACGCTGCGCGCGCCTGCGGTGCCGCTGGGTGCGCTGCGTCTCGATATCTTGCCGGCCAGTGATGATCCAAAGCAGTGGTCCGAACTCGGCTCGGTGATCACCAAGCTGGAGATCGACCAAGTTCTGCCGGATGGGACGCGCCAGCCGGTGAAGCTGAAGGAGCTGGTGAGCGATTTCATCGACGGCGCATTCGAGCCGACGCATGTGGTGCAGAACGGAGGGGGCTTCGGCGGGTATCCGGCGCTGCGGGGTCCGCGGACGGGTTGGTTCGCGCCCGAGGCGAAGGTCACACCCGTTCCCGGAGCTGAGTATGAGTTCCGCCTGCGCCATGGCGTGAGCTGCAACGGAGGCTTTCAGGCCTGTTTGCTGCGGAAGTTCCGGCTGTCGATTTCCCCGGACGACCGGCTCGCGACGTTCGTAATGAGTTCGGCACGTTATCAGCGTTGGCTCCAATACGGCCAGCTGTCCGCGCAGTATGGAGCGATCCCCGGTAGCATGGTGCCGGTGACGATGGAGAGGGTCCCGGCCGGGCGACGCGACACCCGCGTGTTCGACCGCGGCAACCGCACCACCAAGACCATTCCGGTGAATGCCGGGATCCCGGCCATCGTGCATCCGCCGGCCAAGAACGAAAATCTCACTCGTGCCGACCTCGCCGCATGGTTGACCGGGCCGACAAATCCGCTGACGAACCGCGTGCTAGCCAACCGCCTGTGGGCCGAATTGTTCGGGACGGGCATCGTCGAAACGCAGGAGGATTTCGGTGCCTCGGGTCTGCCGCCGACGAACCAGGCGCTGCTCGATCATCTCGCGCTGCGCCTCTCCAACGACCATCGCTGGAAGGTGAAGCCGTTCCTGAGGGAACTGGTACTATCCGCGGCGTACCGGCAGTCCGACAAGACGACACCGGCGCAGCTGGAAAAAGATCCGCGCAACCGCTTTGCTGCGCGTGGCCCCCGCCAGCGGCTGACCGCTGAAATGGTGCGGGATCAGGCACTGGTGGCTTCCGGTTTGATCTCGAAGAAGCAGTTCGGGCCGCCGGTGTTTCCGCCGCAGCCCGATGGGATCTGGAATTCCGTCTACAACGGGGCGACGTGGACCACCTCGACGGGGGAGGACCGCTACCGCCGCGCCGTTTATACCTACCAGAAGCGCACCAACGGTTATCCCGCGTTCCTTACCTTCGATGCTCCCGCGCGCGATGTGTGCACGGCGCGTCGCATACCGACCAATACACCGCTGCAGGCGCTGGTGGCATTGAACGATCCCGCGTTCATCGAGATGGCGCAGGCCTTTGCGAAGAGGATGGCAGCTGCAGGGGGTGATCTCAACGCACGCATCGCGGTCGGTTACAAGATACTGACCCTTGAGGACGCGTCGCCGGCCGTGATCACGATACTTTCGAGACTCGCTACCGAGGCGCGGGCCGACTACGAAAAAAATCCCGCGGAGTCGGCCAAGCTCGGGGCGACTCCGGAAGAAGCCGCGCTCGTGCTGTTGGCCAATACGATGTTCAACCTCGATCCCGTACTGTCTCGCTGACCTGCCATGAATCTTTACCAACAGTTCCTACACGACCAGGCGCAAGCCACCACACGGCGGCATTTTCTAAGCCGCTGTGCCGTGGGTCTAGGCGGGATGTGGCTTGCCAGCCAGGGTAGTGCTTGGGGCAATACCGGCGGCGTGCTGGTCAAGGACCACGCCAATCCACTCGCGCCGGACGCGCCGCTGTTCGCTCCAAAGGCAAAGCGCGTGATCTACCTGCACATGGCCGGATCGCCCAGCCAGCTCGAGTTGTTCGACTACAAGCCGGAGTTGGTGAAGCTCGGTGGGCAGGACTGTCCGCAGGAGTATCTGGCGGGCAAGCAGTTCGCCTTCATCCAAGGCGTGCCGAAGATGCTGGCTTCGGTGTTTCCCTTCCATCAGGCGGGCAAGAGCGGCCACTGGATCTCCGACCGGTTGCCGAACCTGGAGACGGTGATCGACGAGCTGTGCATCGTGAAATCGATGAGCACCACGCAATTCAACCACGCACCGGCGCAGTTGCTGATGCACACCGGCGAGCAACGACTGGGTTTGCCTTCGATGGGATCGTGGGTGACGTATGGACTCGGGTCGGAGAATGCGAATCTTCCGGGTTTCATCGTGCTGACGTCCGGCGGCCACAATCCGGACGCCGGCAAATCGGTGTGGGGATCGGGTTACCTGCCGTCGGTGTATCAGGGCGTGCAGTGCCGCTCGAAGGGTGCCCCGGTGCTGTTTCTCGAGAATCCCGGCGGCGTCTCCGCCGCGCTGCGGCGCAAGACGCTCGATGCGATTTCCGAGATTAACAGCAAGGTCGCGACCGAGGTGGGCGACCCTGAAACCATCACCCGCATCGCGCAGTACGAGATGGCCTACCGGATGCAGATCCATGCGTCGGATGCGTTCGACATCAAGCAGGAGCCGGAGGCGGTTCACCAGATGTATGGCACCAGCCCGGGCAAGGAATCGTTCGCGAACAACTGCCTGTTGGCGCGCCGCCTGACCGAGCGCGGCGTGCGGTTCATCCAGCTGTTCGACTGGGGCTGGGATACCCACGGCACCAACGCGGGGGATGATTTGAAGAGCTCTTTCGTAAACAAGTGCAAACAGACCGATCAGCCGGTCGCGGCCTTGTTGAAGGACCTCAAACAACGGGGATTGCTGGAAGAAACGCTGGTCATCTGGGGCGGCGAGTTCGGTCGCACGCCGATGAAGGAAAACCGCGGCGGAGTGAACGGCGCATTCCTCGGCCGGGACCATCACCCCAGCGCCTTCACAATCTGGATGGCCGGCGGCGGCGTGAAGCCCGGCTTCTCGTATGGTGAGACCGATCCCATCGGTTACGAGGTGGTGAAAGACAAGGTCACCATCCACGACCTGCACGCCACCGTGATGCAGCTGCTTGGCTTCGACCACGAAAAGTTCACCTATCCCTTCCAAGGCGCCAACCAACGCTTTTCAAACATAACGAAGCCAGGAACGAAGGTGATCAAGAGTTTAATCGCATGAATACAATATGTATCCGGTCATAGTGGAAAACACTCCTCTTGGGTTTACTCCAGCCCATCTCTAACAACCATGCGTTCACTCCTCGCATTCCTTTTCGTCGGAATTGTCACCGCTTCAGCGAATGCAGCTCCACTTCGTGCCCTGCTCGTCTGCGGCGGATGTTGTCACGATTATGCAAATCAGTCCCGGATCCTGCGGGACGGCATCCAAGCCCGGGCCAATGTCCGGGTGGATGTGATCCGCTGCGACGACTCCGGCACCAGTCCCTACTTCCCAATGTATGACAATCCGGATTGGGCGAAGGGTTACGATGTCGTCATCCACGACGAATGCGCCGCGGACATCAAGGACATGACTTACGTCCGCCACATCGTGGATGCCCACAAGAACGGAGTCGCCGCGGTCAATCTCCATTGTGCGATGCATAGCTATCGTACTGGCACCCCAATCTGGTTCGAGTATCTAGGCCTTCAATCGAGCGTCCATGGTGAACAGCTCCCCATCGCCATCGATTTCAAAAACACAGACCACCCGATCACCCGCGGCATCGACAACTGGACGACCGGACCGGAAGAACTTTATAACAACGTCAGGATCTTCGACACCGCAAAGCCGCTCGCCCTCGGCAGCCAGACGCAGAATGGCAAGGTCGACACCACCGTGGTTGTCTGGACCAATGAATACAACGGCACGAAAATTTTCAATACGACCCTGGGTCACAACAACGCGACCGTCGGCGACGAGCGTTATCTGAAGATGATCGTCCAGGGACTGCTGTGGAGTTGTGGGAAGTTGAACGCAAATTACCTCAAGCCTTACATAGGGCCAGCGGGGCGCTTTGAGGTGATCCCCGCGCAAGCCAAGCCAGCGCCCGCGCGTGGCGTTCCAGCGAATGCCACGTTCGTTAAGGTGACGGTTTCCAGCCAGCAGGTCGAACATCCGCAATACCATGCGGTCGATGGCGCCGGCCAAACGCGGTGGTGCGCAAGTTCGGAGGCTTATCCGCAGTGGTATCAGATGGAATTAGAAAAGCCGCAGGAATTGACCGGCATCAGGATTTCATGGGAAAAGAACAATATCGTCTACCGCTATCAGGTTGACGTTTCCAGTGACGGCAAGGATTGGAAGCTGGCCGCGGATGAGTCGAAGAACGACAAGGCTGGCGATACGACCGCGACGTTCGCCAGGACGACGGCGAAGTTCTTGAGGATCACGTGCCTGGGTTCTTCCCAACCCGCCAACTGGGCGAGTATCTGGGAGGTCTCTGTCGAAGGACAAGGCGTCGGGCCGCTGTTCGGATCGACGACCGAGGCCAAAGAGGCCAACGTGGCTGCGGGGAAGGCGGCGGAGGCGGCCGCCAAAACGGCGGCAGAGGCGGCGAGTTTGCAAAGCTCCGGAAACAGCAAGCCGGTTATCTCGCAATTATCTCCGGAACAGGAAGCTGCGATCTTGAAAGATGTAAAGGTCGCCGATGGCTTCGACCTCACCCTGTTCGCAAATTCGGCGGCAGCCAATTATCCGGTATATGTCGCATCCGCGCCGAACGGTGACCTTTATGTGGCTTCGGATGGAAATGGGTCCGGCGACCGTGCCGCTCAACGCGGTCGTGTCGTGCGCCTGCGTGACACCGACAACGACGGCCGCGCGGACCAAGTAACGGAGTTCGTCAACAACGTTGATTCACCCCGTGGCATGGTCTGGGATCATGATCGCCTCTATCTGATTCATCCTCCCGACATCAGCTGCTATATCGACAAGAATGGCGATGGGGTTTCGGACGAAGAAAAAGTTCTGGTCAAAGGCATTGCCTACGGTTTCGCGGATCGTCCAGCGGACCACACAACCAACGGTCTTAGTCTTGGCATCGACGGATGGCTTTACATCGCGGGTGGAGATTTCGGTTTCAGGGATGCGGTCGGTACTGACGGTCGGCATTTGCAGCACCGCGCCGGCGGAGTGATCCGCGTTCGACCGGACGGCAGCGGAATGGAAATTTTCAGCACGGGTACGCGCAACATCCTCGGCACTCCGATCAGTCCCTTGTTGGATATCTTCGCGCGGGACAACACCAACGATGGTGGCGGATGGAACGTGCGCTTCCATCATTTCACGGGCATGGAAGACCACGGTTATCCACGGATGTACATGAATTTCAACGACGAGATCGTACAACCGCTTGCAGACTACGGCGGTGGCTCAGGCTGTGGTTCGGTCTATCTCTCCGAGCCCGGCATCCCGGCGAAATGGAACAACGCGCCGTTCACCTGTGACTGGGGGACCAACGCGCTCTGGCACCATGAGGTCCAGCCCGATGGTGCCACCTTCAAGGAAACGTCAAAGCCGGAAGCCCTTATCCAGATGACGCGACCTACCGACGCCGATGTGGACGGCAGGAGCCGGATTTATCAAGCGAGCTGGAAGGGAGCGACCTTCAGTTGGGTTGGGCCAGACGTTGGTTATATTGTGCGCGTCACGCCAAAGGGATACACTCCGGAACCATTGCCTGATTTCAGCAATGCCGGCGAGGCCAAACTGGTGAAATTGTTGGAATCGCCCAGCCAAGTCCGCACGTTGGAAGCGCAGCGGACCCTGCTTCGGCGCCCCGGCAGCGCGAGCATGAAGAACGCGTTGCTTGCGCTGGCGGGAAATTCCAGCAAGCCGCTTCCAGCACGGGTGGCAGCTCTGTATGCTCTCACTCAACGCGGAGTGAAGGCAGATAATGCGGCATCCATTATCCAAGCGGTCACGCCTCTCGCCACGGATACCTTGCTCCAGCGTTTCGTTTTACGCGCGCTGTCCGATGCCGGGCTCGATCGTCTTCCCGCCGGAAAACCCATCGCTCCGTTAGGTCTCTACGCCGCCGGATTGAAAAGCAGCGATCCCCGGACGCGGCTTGAAGCAATCATTGGCTCCACCCGGCAGCACATGTCAGAACTCGCCCCGCAGATAACAAATCTACTAGGCGATAGAGATCCCGTCATCGCCCACACGGCGTTTCGCTCATTGTCCATGATGAACGCGGCGGCTCCTTGCTTCAAGGTGCTTGATAACCGCGCTTCTTCCGCCGCACAACGAACCGGAGCCTTGCGTGCCCTCATGCGAATGCATCTTCCAGAGGTCGCGCGTAACCTGATAGAGCGGTTGAAGAAATCGCCCGAAAATGCAGCGCGCGAAGAATTGTTAACGGTGCTTTGCCGGTTGTATTTCCGTGAAGGCGAGTGGAAGGGCGATTCATGGGGAACCCGTCCCGACACCCGCGGACCCTACTATCAACCGGAGGCATGGAGTGAGACCCCCGCGATCGATGCAGCACTCCGGGCCGAGTTGGAACGGGCCACTCCCGAAAGCGCCGCCGTATTGACGCGTGAGCTGAAGCGAAACCGCATCGAGTTCAAAGAAGCGATTCAACGGATGATGGTCCTGATTAAGGCAAACCCCTCGTTGCTGCCGAATTTGGTGGCTCAGCTTGCGTCGCTGGAAAGTGTGCCTGCCGAGGGAATTCCTTACCTGGTCAATGCTGCCAGAGGCAATTGGCCGATCGGCACCTTGGCGCAGGCAGTTGAAACATTGGCGAAGACGGACTCGGCAGAGGGTTGCATCGCGTCACTCGCAGCTCTCGACAAGCTCTCGAAAACAAAGGATGCCGATAAAGAGCGTGATGTCGCGCGAAATGCCCTTTTCGCAGCACCGAAACTGGAGAATCACCATCACTTGCTGGAAACTGAAGCTGCCAAGCTTGATGGTGGGATGTCCCAATGGGCGGATGCGGCATTACTCACCCTGAGCGCTCGCAAAGATGGCAGTCCCGAGTCGCGCGAAGCGTCCAAAATTGCCATCGCCGAGGGGTGGAAGAATCCAAAGCGCCGCGTGCAGATTTTGAAAGCGATCAAATCAATTGAGTTCCACGAGCTGGACGATCAGGTTCGCGAAGCGGTGAATGATGCTGATGCCGCTGTGGCGCAAGCAGCAAAAGAGACCGTCACGAGTCTCAAGCTCGATCAAAAGAGCGAGGACAAGACGCCGCTCGTCAGCACATTGAAGCCCGAGGAAGTCATCGCTGAAGTTCTGAAAGCGAAGGGCGATGTCGGGACCGGCCAGCAGATATTCGCCCGCGCGGGTTGTGTCGCCTGCCATACTGTAAGTTCCGATGAATTGCAAAAAGGACCATTCCTTGGAAACATCGCTCAAACTTACAACCGCGCCGATCTGGCGGTAAACATCTTGGATCCGCAAAAGACCATTGCGCAGGGATTTACCACGGAGATGTTCACCCTCAAGAGTGGCGGCGCTCAGATGGGATTTGTTACTTTGGAAAGTGCGGACCAAGTGAAAATTCGTGACATGGCAGGCCATGAATTTGTTTGGAAGACCGCAGAGATCGCCAAGCGGGAAAAATTGCCGACCTCGTTAATGCCTCCGGGACTGGTTAGCAGTTCGACGATCCTAGAATTCGCGAGCTTGCTTGACTACCTGGAATCACTCTCAAAAAAGTAGCAAATTCCGACAATGGAACATTGTCCGGATAACTAAAGTTGGTTGCGTTGAACCAGCTACCCAAAGCCACCAGTTGATTCCTTGGGACAAAGAATCGGGAAGCGGCGTTTCCAGACTTCAGCTGCCTCAAGAAGCGCGCTTCGCGCTCCTTCACGGCCACCACTCCATCAACTTCCCGCAAACGATCTCGTGCCCCTTGCCGTTCGGATGGTTTCCCTGCGCCATCAAAGTCGCCAGATCTCCCCCGCCCTTCACGAATTCCCTGAACCCCGCCTGGCTGTCAGCGAGCCCCGTTCCATACTCCCTGGCCAACTGCCGGATCTGTTCCGCATGTTGGTTCAGCGGATCTTCCGGCGCATCGAGTTTCGACGCCATGTCCGGAGTCGGCGTCAAAAGGATGACTTTCACTTTCGCCGCCTGCGCCTTTTTGATCATCGACACCCACGCCTTCCGCGCCCGTTCCAGACCGATCGTCCGGTCGTTCAGCGCGTAATCGATCGTCAACACATCCGGCCGGAGCGACAACACCTTCGCCTCAAACCGCTTCGCGCCTCCCTCTGCATTCTCTCCACCTATCGCCGTCACGATGACATTGATCACCGCGTGCGGGAACTTCTCCGCCAACGCTTGGTGCATGAGATATGGATACGCTTCGAACGTGCGCACCACCGGGGTCTGGAAATATCCCGCAGGCACGCTATGTCCGTGGCACACGACGTTGACGGTCCGGTTCTCCGGCCAGAGCACCTGACACGTCTCCGACACTTCCTTGAGATACACCTTGGGATCCGCTATCTGCGTGTCTTTGCCAGAGGCTGCCTGCCCGGACGCAGCCAGGCATCCCAGCGCCCCAAACAACAAAGCCCCGGCCAGCCCTTTCACGGCCAGGAAACATGTTTCCATATCCTGCCAACATTTCATTTCCCAGCGGCGATGATATAGCGATTTCCCACGGAATGAAACCGCGAATGGATGAGCAGGCAGCAAGTTATTACCAGTATTGTAGTAGATGGATCATCCATTGTAAGGGCTCTTCTCGTGCGGCGGATCGCAACCTGTCCTGGAATCCGCCGGCTACTTTGCTGGCGTGACTGATCCCTCGCTTATTTTCTCCGCAGCGTCCATCACCGCGTCGTTGGCGGCCTTCACGCGCTTGAAATCCATCTTCTCAACCTTGCGGTCATAGGTAAGGAATCCATTGATCTCTTCCTCGACGTCGCTGGTTTGGGTATAAATGGCGACGCCCAGGCCTTTCTCGGAGACGAGCTTCCGCAGTTCCACCTGCAATCCTTCATAGCGAGTGGTCACCGCTTCGACGGACGGCAGAAGCTCATAGGCTTCCGTTTTGATCGGCCACATGTGCCCCGGCACTTCCAGGCCCACGCCCCCGTACTCCCCCAAGGCAGCGGCCCGGGTGGCGCTGGGCTGGGGTGGGTTACCAGGGCCGACGTAGATATGCAGATCGTCGAAATCCCCGTTCCCGGGATCACCGGGAGCGGGACGATACCCCGGAGCGTTGTTGTAGCCGCTGTTGCCACTCACCAGGCGGGTGGGATCCAATTTTTTGGTCCAGTCGGTGATACGGGCGACATCGTAGGCTCCCCAGTTTTCGTTGAACGGGACCCATGCGACGATGCTTGGAGAATTGTAGAGTTGTTCGATGATTTCCTTCCACTCCCGCTCGAACTGGGGCCGGCAACGCTCCGGATTCACTTCGGGATCCCACATCGATGGCATGTCCTGCCAGACCATGATCCCCAGCTTGTCGGCCCAGTAGTAAAAACGCCGCGGTTCCACCTTGGCATGCTTCCGCACCAGGTTGAATCCCAATTTCCTGATCACCTCCAGATCGTATTTCAACGCCGCATCGGTCGGAGCCGTATGGATGGCATCCGGCCAATAGCCTTGGTCAAGCGGACCCATCTGGAAAACAAATTTCCCGTTGAGAAGTGGAAGCAGCTTGCCTCCGACCGTGCCCAGCGCCATCGAGCGCATGCCGAAATAGCTGCTCACCTCATCGATGATCTTCGCCTGGTCATCAAGCAAGGTGACCTTCAAATCGTAGAGAAAGGGATCCTTCGGAGACCAGAGCCGCGGACTCGGCACGGGCACTTCAATTCCCTCCGCATTGGCGGCTGAAACCTGTTGGATGATTTTGCCGGCCGCTGAAACTGTGACCCGGACCTGGCTTGCTCTCCCTTCGATTCGCGATTTCACTTTCACGACGGAACGATTGAGATCCGGCGTGATCTCGATTTTCCGAACGTGGCTTGGCGCGACCGGCTCAAGCCAGACCGTCTGCCAGAGCCCGGAGGTGAAGGTGTAAGTTCCCCGGTTCACCGCTGCCTTGCCACAGGAGTTATAGCCATCGTGCGTATCGCGGATTCCCACGATCAACTCGTTCGCTTCCTTTTTGAGCGAATCGGTGATGTCCATTTCGAAATGGCCCCAGGAGCCTTCATGAGTGCCCAGCAGGTTGCCATTTACAAAAACCGTGGTTTGACATGAGGCCGCCTCGAAATGCAGCAGCACGCGCTTGCCTTGCCATGCCTTCGGAATCGTGATGGCACGCCGGTACCACATGTTGATCTCCTGCTTGCGCATGATCCCCGACAGATAGGACTCTGGGGGGAACGGAACCTTGATATGCTCGGGCTGTGGGGGAAACTGAGGTGGGGTCTTTGCACCCACGGGATCCGGCTTGTCACTACCACCCATGTAATCCCAAGTGCCATTCAAATTCCGCCAGTCCGGACGCGTCATCTGTGGGCGCGGATATTCGGGCAAAGGAACTGTTGCTGACTTGGCTTCATCCGTCCAAGGCGTCGGCAGTAGAGCGACCGGCTGGCCATCACGGCGGTCTTCCCGAAGCGGGTAAGCGAATCTTTGCGCAAGATCGGCGAAAGCCGATTGACCAAACACAACGACGGAAAAAAGGAGGATTGGTTTCATGGAAGCTTGGAGATCACGAACGGCTGGATTTCATCAGGAAAGGACTTGGTCGTCGTTGGCAACCTACCGGATTGCGCACCCTGCTGCCACCCGCCAAAATTGTCAGGTTTCCGGATGAACTCTCTCTGATGTTAGAAACCATGTCGCCGTTTCAGTTGCCAAAATTCAGTCGAGCACGATTCCGACGGGAGTCGAGTTTCCAAAGTTTATGAAGTCCTTGAAGATCCAAACGACCTGTTTATTTTTGGTAACCTCAATCATTTGGGGTTGCCCGATACGGTGAGCGCGGCCCGTAGCAAGATTGATTGCTAACAAGGCCGCCCCGCAATGCGGTGATTTCAATGGGTAGGTCACCACCTCCCCAGCCGCATTCATGTTACTCCTGCGGGATCGGCTGGGAACCTGCCAATTTTGGCAGCTAGGCGGCAGCACTTGGATCTGATTTTATCTAACCTCCATGATAGGTTCCTCGTCATGCCTGATTTTCTATTAGGCGAAGAAGAACGTTTTCAAAAAGCCCACAATTATGAAACGCCCACTCATCCTGACACTACTCCTGTGTCTCCCGCTTGCAGCCATTTCGTGGCTGATTTGGTATTCCCTGTCGGACCGCCACGCGGTCGGGGTCCCTGAGGTGCAAGCCCCGGGAACGACGCTATCACGAGAAACGGATCCGGCATCCGTTGTGGATGCCGGTGGGCGGAACGGGCCGTCGAAGGCGCCGCATCCGGCGTTGCTCTCGGCAGCGGAGCAGGAGGCGATGGCCAGAGCGGATTACGAAGCAATTGCTTTCCGAGTGCCACCGCAACCGGACCGGGCGAAGCTCGATGCTTTCAGCGACTGGACACGGCGCTGGACGAAGGCGGATGCGCAAGGGCGCGAGGCACTGCGCGAGGAAGGTGCGCGGCTGGCGCGCGAGCGACGCCCCGAATTCAAGGCGCTGATTGTCGTGGATCCACGCGAGGCTTTGAAACAGGCGGTGCCGCGTGTGGTGCGTCAGGACTTGCCGGCGGAGATCGTCGACTCGCTGGAGAAGCCAATCGCCATGACAGGGGATTTCACTCTCTATCGGGGCCTCCCCGCTCCCGGGTTGCCAAAGCCCACGCAAAAGCTCGAATCCCGAATCTTCGACGCGCGGGACGGTGCCAGCTACACCGCGCATGTTTTTGGCGAGATGGAAGCGGTGACCTGGAAAAAGCAGATGCCCTTGAGCGGCGTGGCAGTTGATCTCGAACTGGCCGTGGCGGAGAACCCCGTGCGCAGGCTCGAAGCGGGCGAGCGCATTCCGAAAGGCACGAAGGTCGAGGAAACTTGCCCGGTCTCGGGTCAGACAACCGTGGCAGTGGCGAACGGCGAAGCGGTTCCGGAAAACGTGCCGACGGTGGAGATTGGCGAGCGCGTGATCACGCTTTGCAATGGCTCGCACGTGACCGTGCTCGAGGATCAGTACCGCACGAAGATCCAGGCAAGCGGACCCGGTGGAGCGGGGGTCTTCCTCGATTCCTTCCCGGGCACCTCCTCCAAGGCGATCGGAAACTTCCGCTGCCTTTACATCCCCGTCACGTATCCGGATCAGTTGGCCGCACCCATCACTGAAGACGGGGCTTATGGTGACATGCAGAATGTCGGACGCTTCTTTCTGGAGGGGTCCTACGGGAAATTGACCACGACGACGGTCGTCACCCCGTTGGTCACTCTGGCGAACAGCCTTTCGTGGTTCTACACGGCGGGCAACCTCGGTCTCATTCATTCGCAAGCGCGCACCGCGGCCTACAGGCTCGGCTACGATCCCGGGCAGTATGATTGCGTCATCGTGCGCGTGAATGGAGGGCCTAGCATGAACGGGGTTTCATGGGGCGGCGGCAACAGTGTTTGGGTCAGCTGGAGTGGCATGGATGTGCTGAATCACGAATGCGGCCATACCTTCGGTCTCGGTCATGCCCATTCATGGCAATCTTCCGACGGAACCGCCTACGGCCAGGGTTCAAGCGTCGAATATGGGAATCCGTTCGATGTCATGGGCAACGGCCGTGGCTTCGGTGCCCACTACAATACTCTCGCCAAACGGGCGCTCGGCTGGCTTCCCGATGCCTACGTGCATGCCCCGAAAGGCAACGGGGTCTTCCGCCTCTATGCTTACGACCAACCGCGGCTTGAGGAGGGCAAGCGCTATTCCCTCGCCGTTCCCAAAGACGACCGTTGGTATAACATCGAGTATCATCCGACCACGGGCCTCACGGACTCGGCCCTCGCCATCTACAGCGGAGGAGGCAGCGGCGGCTTCCTGCTCGACGTCACCCCTGGCAGCGCCGGAGGGCTGGGAGATGCCGGCATCGCAAGCGGCCGCACTTTCTCGGATCTGGAGGCTGACATGCATTTCACCGTGCTGGGAAAAAATGCCACGGACCCGCCATCGATCGACGTCGCCTTCAACCGGGGGCCGTTTCCGGGAAATCTGCCGCCCATTCTGAGCCTTGCGGCCAGTGCCACGACCATCTCGCCCGGAGGCAGCGTCACCTTCACCGCAACCGCCAGCGATCCCAATGGCGATCCGCTTGCCTATCAATGGGATTTTGACGACGGCGGGGTCGGCACCAACAACGCCGTGTTCACCCGATCGTTCGCGAATGTCGCCCAGGTCACGGCCATGGTGACGGTTTCCGACATGAAGGGTGCCGTCGCCCGCCGCTTCGTGGTGATCAACGTGGGCAGTCACGGAAAGCAGAAGGTTGGCGGCAGCGTCACCTGGAATGGACAGCCGCTCCCGGGCGTCCTGATCGCGGGAGGCGGGAAAACCTGTTATTCCGACACCGACGGAAACTACGCGCTGTCCGGCATCGCGACCGGTTCGCAAGCTCTTACTGCCACGCTGAACGGCTACACCTTCACACCCCAGTTCACCAATCCGCTGACGGTGATCGCGGGTACCAATACGGCGAATTGGACAGCGGCAAACGCGACCAACTTCGTCACGCTCACGAAAACCGCCGATGTCGTGGAAGGCGGAGCCAGCGGCAATTTCAGGTTCACCCGCAGCGGCGATACCTCTGCGGCGCTCACTGTGCTGATTCCGCCTCCCGCCGGCACCGCCACGAAAACTGCCGACTATACCTTCACACCGGATTCAACCCCATACGGCGGATATTTCACGTTCACCATTCCTGGCGGCCAAGCGTCTCTCAATGTCACGGTGACTCCCGTCAATGACACCTTCACGGAAGCCACCGAAACCATTCAGATGCAGTTGGCCTCCAACGGCACCTATCTTTCGAATACCGCGAACTCGGTGGTGATGACGCTCCAGGACAACGACAGCGGGGTGCCGGTGGTCTCCGTCGCGGCGACCGATCCCGATGCGATGGAATCACCTGCCGACCCGGGTGTTTTCACCTTCACCCGTAGCGGTTCCACCACGGCTCCGCTGGATCTCTCGGTGAATTGGCAGGGGGCCGCTATCAATGGGATCGATTACACCGCTTTACCATCGACCGTCACCATTCCCACCAACCAGAGTACGACGACGGTAACCGTCAACCCGCTCGACGACAGCATCGCGGAGCCTGTCAAGGATGTGACCGCTACGATCAACCCCGCACCCAACAACTGGGTGCGGCTTGTGCGGAGCGGCACGCTGATCACCGGCTATCGATCCACCGATGGGGTGACTTGGACCGTGCAGGGCTCCGGGAATGTCAGCATGCCCGGCACCGTGCTCGTGGGGCTCGCGGTGAGCAGCAACAGCGGACTCGTCGCCACGGCCAGCTTCGACAATCTCTCCCTCAACGGGGTTCCGGTCTCCGGCCTTACGGGGGCCGACATTGGAGCGGCAGGCCTCGGCGGCAATACGCTGGAGGTTGGTGGAGGGTTCTCGGTCCGGGGTTCCGGGGGCGATCTCAACGGCCCCGTCGACAGTTGCCATTTTTCGAACATGGTGCTCGCCGGTGATGGGGATATCCGCGGCCGGATCACGGGGCTCAGTACGGAGACGGTCTGGACCAAAGCCGGCCTGATGATTCGGGAAACGACGGCAGCCGGCTCGAAGTATGGTTTCATGGGGATAGGAGGCGGGGCGGATCTGTACGATTTCCAATTCCGCGACACCACGGATGGCGCCACTTCTGTGGTACCGGTCAACGCCATCAATACCGGTGCACCCTATGTGTGCGACATGGCCGCCCGCGCCGCATCGGTCGCCCTCAGCGACAACGATCAGCCTCCATCTGTGAGCGTGAGCGCAGTCGATGGCTCCGCGTCGGAGACAGGACCGCATTCCGGCGTGTTCCTGATAAGCCGCACGGGCAGCACGGCGGTGCCATTGAAGGTTTACTACGGTCTCTCCGGGAGCGCGCTGCACGGTACCGATTACGCGGCGCTCACCGGCGAGGTGATCATTCCCGCCGGGACGGCGAGTGCACCCGTGGTGATTACCACTTACGATGACGGGATCGCCGAACCGACTGAAACCGTCACACTGGTGGTGACCACCTTCAATGGTGCCTACACCGTGGGATCGTTCTTTTCCGGCACGCTGTCGATTCAGGACAATGACAATGCTCCGGTGGTTTCGGTGCGCCCCGCATACAATGGAGCGGAAGGGGGCGGGAATGGTGCCTTCTATTTCCGCAGCGTCGGTTCCGGCGGCGGCAGCGGTAGCGTCGTCGTCAACTACACAGTCAGCGGCACGGCCACTGCGGGCAGCGATTACACCGCAATGAGCGGCACGGTGACCGTTCCCACCAACGGTTATTCGGATGTCCTGGTCCCGGTCCCCGTCCTCCACGATGCGCTGGCGGAAGCGACGGAAACAGTCGTGGTGACGATCACTTCAGCGTCCGGTTACCAGGTTTCCAACGACGGGAGCGCCCCGGTCCTGATCTATGACAACGACTCCGGCGCGACGCTCGCAGCGGTGAGTCCCTACCTTGATGTTCCGACTGAAAGCGGAACCCAGGGAGCGTTCTTCATCTATCGCAACAACACCACCGGAGCTCTCCCGGTCAATTACACGCTGTCCGGCAGTGCCACAAACGGCGTCGACTATGCGGCACTGTCAGGCACGCTCGTCATTCCGGACGGCGAGTATGGCAGCATTTTGTGGATTGCTCCAGTGGACGATTCCCTGGCGGAAGGTTCCGAGACGGTCATCGTATCCATCGCTCCAGGCTCCGGCTACGGGGCGACCGTCCCCACCTCGGGCGCTTTGACGATCACGGACAATGAGATGCCGGCGACCCTCGTTGGCTTTCAGGCGACAACGAGCTCGACCACCGAGGCCCCCGGCGCGCTCGGTGAATATCGGGATATTGCGGTCACGCTTTCAGCGGCTTCAGCCGGGGTCGTCACCGTGGACTATTATGCATCGGGTGGAAGTGCGACCGGTAACGACGTGGACTGGACGTTCGTGGACGCGGATGCTGGAAACCAGTTCGTCCCAAGCGGAACACTCGTGTTTGCGCCCGGCACCACCAGCAGGAACATCCGCATCCGGGTCAAGAATGATGGCGTTTCCGAGCCCGCCGAGACGGTGGGAATCATCCTGGCCGACTCCAGAGGTGCCGGATTGGACGACAGCCGCTACTTCCACCTCCTCACCATCACGGACGGGCCTGCTCCGCCCTACCAGGCGCGCTTTCTAACAAGTGCCACCACGCGCATCGAGACCGGCGGCTCCGAACCGCTCTTGATGGCAGTCCTCGATCGTCCGGCCGGCAGTACCCCCATCACCGTCAATTACACGGTGGGTGGCACTGCCACGGCAGGTATCGATTACCTAATGGCACCCGGCACATTGACCTTTGCGGCCGGTGAGCAGACGAAGCCGCTGCCGATGGTCCTTTTGACGGATTCCATCGGCGAATCGCCCGAGTTGATCACCGTCACGCTCACGAGTGCCATCAATGCCGAGCTCGCCGCTCCCACGTCCCACACCATCACCCTGATCGATGCCGATGCGCCGGTGGTCGCGCCCAATTACTTCGCTGCCCTCTCCACCTCAGGCATTGGCACGGTCATCGGCACCGAGTCCGCGACTCTTTCGCCAGGTCGGACCGTTGCGGGATGGTCGATTGTCGGGGGAAATTCCGGCAGTGCATTTGCCATCAATGCGAGCGGGCAAATCACCCTGCAGGTTCCCTCCGCGCTTCCCAGTCCCGGAACCGTCCATCTGGTCGTCCGCGCGATCGACAATTTCGGGGCGACCGGTGACGGCCCGGTGACCATTGATTGCAACGAAACCAGCCTGCGCGCTTGGTGGAAGCTCGACGAGATCTCCGGGACCGTCGCGGATGATGCCACCGGCAATCCCTACGACGGCACGCTGCTCAACGCACCGGCATGGACCCCGGGGTTCGCCAGTGGAGCGCTGACTTTCAATGGCACGGACCAGTCCGTCCAGGTCCCCGCACTCGGGCTCAATACGAACACCTTGACGATTTCCGCCTGGATCAAACGGAATGGCTCGCAATCGGATTATACAGGCATTCTTTATGGTCGTGGCGCAGTGGCCTCGGGGTTGGGGTTCGGCGCGAACAACGATCTGAACTACACTTGGAACAACGGCGGTTACACATTTGGCAGCGGCCTGGTGGTTCCGGATCATACGTGGACCTTCTGCGCGTTGGTGATCGAACCCACCAAAGCGACGTTCTACATGCAGCCCGACGGCGGACCGATGCAAACGGCTGTTGATAATTCCAGCCAAGCGGTCGCGTCATTCAATACTGGCATCTACCTCGGCCAGGACCCAGTGGGCGGTCGCTTTTTCAAAGGTCAGATCGACGACGTCCGGGTCCATTCCAGGGCGCTGTCCGCGTCGGACTTTTCTCTTGAGAAGCCGCCATTGATCAATGTCACCACACCGGTTGCAGGCGCGGGATTCACCTCGCCCGCCGACGTCACGATCAATGCCGATGTGAGCGGTGGTTCGCAGTCGATTTCCGCAGTTGAATTCTATCGCAGCGGTACCTTGATCGCCTCCGACAGCAACCCGCCGTACAGTGTGACCTGGAGTGGCGCCCCCGCCGGCAACTACACACTTGTCGCCCGGGCTGTCTACAGCGGTGGGGCGGTGGATTCACCGGGGGTGCCGATTACCATTGTCAATTCCGGACCGGACGGGGATCTCGATGGCGATGGATTTACCAATGGGCTCGAAGTCGTCTTGGGAACCGACCCGAACAGTGCCTCGTCCCAGCCGCCACCAGTCTATTCAGGTTTGTCTGCGTGGTGGAAGCTAGACGAAACAAGCGGCACGGTGGCTGACGACGCGACCGGCAGGCCGCAGGACGGCACGCTTATCAATGCGCCGGTCTGGACGAGCGGATTCAGCGGTAGCGGCCTTTCGCTCAACGGGACTAACCAATCCGTGCAGGTTCCCGCGCTCGGACTCAATACAAACACGCTCACGATATCCGCCTGGGTGAAACGCAACGGAGCGCAGGCCGGGTGGACGGGTATTGCCTACCACCGGGGAGCTCTGGCTTCGGGTTTGCATTTCGGCCCCAGCAACGATCTGCGCTACACTTGGAACAGCGCGGAATATTGGTTCAGCAGTGGGCTCACGATCCCCGACAACACCTGGACATTCTGTGCGGTGGTGGTCGAGCCCACCAAGGCGACCCTCTACATGCAGCCGGCAGGGGGAACGATGCAATCCGCGGTCAACACGGCCACGCATGCGGCCGTGTCTTTCGACACGGTCCTCTACCTGGGGCAGGACTCCCAGGGCGGTCGCTTCTTCAACGGCGCACTGGATGACGTGCATGTCTATGCGCGCTCACTCAGCGGTGCGGATGCGGGTGTGCTCTGTGCGGAGGCGGATTCCACGCACTCGC
This sequence comes from Verrucomicrobiota bacterium, assembly GCA_040386755.1. Classification (GTDB taxonomy): domain Bacteria; phylum Verrucomicrobiota; class Verrucomicrobiia; order Verrucomicrobiales; family Akkermansiaceae; genus Luteolibacter. Next base: position 230,436 of record JAZKEY010000007.1, read on the forward strand.
CGGTCTTTGCCAATCATCCCATCACGGGTGCCGGTGCCACCGAGGACAATGCCTACAGCGCCACGCTCGCAAGCTCCGCAACGGATCCTGACGCGGGTGCCACGCTCACCTACACCAAAGTGACCGGGCCGGCGTGGCTGAACGTTGGTTCCAGCGGTGTGCTTTCCGGCACGCCCCTCAACGCCAACGTAGGCACGAATACCTTCACTGTCCGGGTGACCGACAACACCGGCCAGACCGATGACACCGTCCTGAACATCGCCGTCTCCAACGTCAACGACGCACCGGTCTTCACCGTGAATCCCATCGCCGGCAGCAACGCCACCGAAGACAGCGCCTATGCGGATTCCCTTGCCGGCTTCGGTACTGACATCGATGCCGGTGACACCATCACCTATTCGAAAGTGAGCGGTCCGGCCTGGTTGAGCGTGGCATCGAATGGTGCGCTTTCCGGCACCCCGACAAACTCCAACGTCGGAAGCAATTCCTTTGCGGTCAAAGTCACCGACTCCTCCGGAGCCAATACAACCGCGACCCTCAACATCGCGGTGCTCAACACCAATGATGCGCCGGTCTTCACCGCCAATCCCATCGCCGCCGCCGCGGGAACCGCAGGTGTCGCCTATAGCGGCAACCTCGCTCCCAGCGCCACCGATCTCGATGGGGGTGACCTGCTCGTCTTCTCCAAGGTTAGCGGACCTGCGTGGTTGAACGTCGCCTCCAGCGGCGCGCTCTCCGGTATCCCATTGGGCAGTGATTTCGGGGCCAACAGCTTCGCGGTGAAAGTGACCGATCAGGCGGGTGCCTCTGCGACGGCGACCCTCAACATCACGGTCAACGGCATCGCCTGGGCCAATTCCGCAGGAGGATCGTGGCCTGTCGGCGGCAACTGGAACGCGGGAGTCATCGCCAGTGGAACCGATAAAATCGCCGACTTCTCGACCCTCAATCTCACCGCCAACGCAACCGTCGCCCTCGATGGGGCGCGCAGCGTCGGCCACCTGAGATTCGGTGATACTACACCCAGCCACAACTGGACCCTCACCACCGGCAGCGGCGGTCCGCTCACGCTCAGCGTCTTCACCGGCAGCCCGCTGGTCACGGTCAACAACCAAACCGCCACCATCGCAACGGCTCTCGATGGCACGAGCGGCCTGATCAAGGACGGCGCTGGCAGCCTTGCTCTGAACGGTGCAAACACTTATTCGGGAGGCACGGTTGTTTCCGGAGGCACCCTGACTTTGGGAAGTGGTGGTGCCAACGGCGCCATCCGCGGCACGCTGACGGTGAACTCCGGCGCGGCGGTGACCTACAACGCTATCAATTCCTTCGGCTACGTCGCCGGAACTTCCGTGAATGCGCTCAACATCAATGGCGGGACGGTCGGCAATGCCGGATTCGGAAACCATTTCTGGAATTACTTCCAGTTGAACATGGCCGGCGGAATTTTGAATCTCGGCACCGGAGGCGGGCAAGTCACCAATGATAGCTATGCACCCACCATTACCACGGTTGCCTCGGCTTCCGCGGCACAAATCCTGGCGGCGGATGCAGGTGCCGTTCTGCGGTTGCGGGATGGAAGCCACGCCACATTCAATATTGCCGACGGGACCCCTGCCACGGACTTGCTCGTGACGGCAGGCATCACCGAGTCCGGTGGCGCCAGTGGCATCGTCAAAACCGGCGCGGGCACGCTCACTCTTTCCGGTAGCAACAGTTATACGGGTTGGACCACGGTCACCGCTGGTTCGCTGAGCGTGACCGGAACGATCGGTGCGACCGCCACCACCATTCAAACCGGAGCCACCTTGCGTGGCACGGGCACCTTGGGAGGAGCGGTCACCGTGCAGAGCGGTGGCACGCTTGCTCCGGGTGTGGGCGGCATAGGCACTCTAACACTTTCAAGTAATCCCCTCACCCTGTCGGGAACCGCGGCGATGGATATCGGCCGAACCGGAAGCGTGGTCTCCACCGATTCGGTTGGAGGCATCTCAACCGTCTCCTACGGCGGGACGTTGATTGTCACCAACATTGGGGCCAACGCACTCCAGGGCGGTGATTCGTTCCGCCTCTTTGAGGCCACCACCTATGGCGGGAGCTTTGCCACGGTCACTTTGCCCGCCCTTTCTCAGGGGTTGAATTGGAACACGTCACAACTTGCGGTGAATGGCACGGTGACCGTTACCCCGGTCAACGGCCCACCGGTCTTCACTGCCAATCCCGTTAGCAAACCATCGGGCATCGTCGGTTCGGCCTACAGTGGCTCGCTTGCCGCAAATGCGACCGACCCCAATGCGGGCGACGTGCTCACATTCACCAAAACCTCAGGCCCGGCATGGCTGTCGGTAGCGGCCAATGGCACCTTGTCTGGTACCCCGCCCCCGGGCAGCGGCGGTGTGAATACATTCACAGTGCGAGTGACCGATCCGGGTGCTTTGTATGCCGACGCGACCCTGAACATTCCCATCAACAACACGCTGCCGGCCGGTTGGACTTCATCCGATATTGGAAGCATCGGGATGGCAGGTAGCGCTTATGAAGGTTATGCAACGCCGGGGACCTACACGATCACGGGCTCGGGCGACGATATCTGGAATGCGGCCGATGCATTCCGGTTTGCGAGCATGACGTTGAATGGCAACGGTGAAATCCGCGCCCGCATCACTTCGCAAACGAGCTCCGATCCCTTGGCCAAAGCCGGTGTCATGATCCGCGACGGCACTGGCAGTGGTGCGGTGAATGCGATGGTCGCTCTGACGCCATCGAATGGATTCACCTTCCAGTGGCGCACTGCCGCCGCTGGAGCGAGCAACTCCACGGCGGGTCCGGCCCCGAACACCGCCCCTAACAACTGGGTGCGCCTTACCCGCAGTGGCACATTGATCACGGCGTATGTATCCGCGAATGGAACCACCTGGACCCAGGTGAGCACCACCACGTTGACCATGGCCACAAGTGTTTCCGTCGGTCTTGCGGTCACCGCCCACAACAACACGACGACCAGCACGGCCACATTCGACAATGTGACCGTTACTCCGTATCCATCTCCATGGCTCACCGCCGATGTCGGCACCACCGGCTTGCAAGGCAGCGCCGAGTTTTACAGCGCGGCGCACACGGTGAAAGGCGCGGGTCTGTTTGGCGGCACCAGCGATGGCTTTCGCTATGTCTATCAGTCACTCAGCGCCGATGGCTCGATCGTCGCCCGCGTGAGCACGCTGGGCAACACCGGCACCAGCGCGCGGGTCGGCGTGATGATGCGCGACACCTTGGCGAACAATTCGCGAATGGCCGCACTCACGGTCACGGGTTCGGGTGCCTGGCGCTGGGAGCGGCGGACGGCGACAGGCGGCAGCGTGACCACCACCAACAGCAGCACCGGCACCGCCCCCAACATCTGGGTGCGGCTCGTGCGCAGCGGCAACACCGTCACCGCCTCGCGCAGCACGAATGGCACGTCGTGGACCACCATCAGCAGCGCGACCGTAACGATGGCCTCGAGCTGCTATGTTGGGCTTGCCGTGGATAGCGGAAGTACCACCGCGCTCAACACCTCGATCCTGGATAGCATTACCGTGGTTCCATGAAAAAACTCCTCCAACGCGCATGGCTTGGCATCGCAATCGCGATGCTGGGCCTCGCGTTGGTCTTCGTGAAGCTGCGTCATCGGGAGATCCGACTCGATTCAGCCCCGCTGGCACCATGGCATCATAAATCCGACCGCAACGAGATTCGACAAGGCACCGGGCGTGAAAAGCGAACCGCGGTGCTGATGCTCGCGGCGGAACCGCCATCGGAGGAACGCGATCGCGAACTGCTGCAGGCCGTGCGGCAATGGGCGGTCGGGGCCCCCCACGACGCCATGACGTGGGCCGGAAAATCTCCGGCGGGTGAATGGCGCGATTGGCTGATGTGTGCAGTGATCACGGAGACCGCCTCCATTGATGTGCCCAAGGCGATCGCGACGCTGGACACCCAGTTGTTCACCAGCGGCTTGCCGCGCGATCATGCCATTGTGGCGATCGCCCAGCGCTGGGCCCAAACCGCGCCAAACAAGGCCCGCGAATGGGCGGAACGCCTGGAAGGCGATGCGGCGCGGGAAGATGCGCTGCGTGAGATCGCCGTGATCGAACAGGCCCGATAGACTCCGTTTCGAAGAAAAACGTTTGCCGGTGTCGGGATATTCCGTTCGTTCGCGCTAGGAATTATTCCGGGACACATCGTGCTTCCCGGGCTTTCCGGCCGGGAAAAAATCGCGGCGGCGGTTCGGTTTTTTACCGCTGCCGCGATTTCGATTTCCTCCGGCGATCAATCGGCCAATCGGTAGGGGACCGAACCGCGAAGTGATCCGAAGGCCAGGTGTTGCATCCGCGTCAGACCCGATCTGAAGCCCGCGATTTCGCTGCTTTTTCCGTCAGGTTTCGGAGATCTCTGGTTTTCCGTAGATGCGCCCGGTGCATGACACGGAGCGCGTCACCGCGAAAAACCGTTATCCTGCCTGATCATGTTTCTGAAGCCTTTCTTCCATCGTTCCCGGATCCCGTGATTATGTGCCTTGATTTCGTCGGGCCTCACCTTGCCCTCCCTACACGCCACCCCGTTGGCGAGTGAATCGTTCGGCGGCTATTCCGCGGGTAATCTGCCTAGCAACCCGTTGGGAAGTGGTTTCCTCGGCGGCTCTATCTGGAGTGGCCTTACATCCGCGTTCTCAGGGTCGGTGCCAGATGCGGCCAAGGTTTCCAGCGGGAGCGGTCTGGTCTGGCGGGATCTGACGGTGAATGAGAATTACGTGCGGGTGAAGGGGGATGACTCCAATACCAGGAAGGCAAGATCGGCCCAGCCGCTGAGAAAATCGATTTACGATGCGCATTCTGGGCGCGATTGAGCTGACGCGCCGCTCCACACCAACGGTTTCACCAGTGATTCAATAATCTCCGCCATCTCCTCCGCTGGTATGCGGTTTGGCGTCTGAGCCCAACGGCTTGCGGCCCCGAAAATCGCCCAAGCGACGGCTGTTGCAAAGGTGCCCGGGTCGACGCCAGGCGCGAGACGGATCTCCTCCGCTCCAACACGAAAGATGTCCTCGATGGCGGGAATGACGGAGCGTTCGAGTGGTATTTTGCTCAAGCTGCTGGGGCAGCCCAAGGCTTTGGCGAGGTACTCGCAGACCGCGAGCGCGATCGCCTCAACACCCCCCGGGCACTTGGGTGAAGCGATGCCGCGCTTTTCCAGCATGTCCCCGAAACGAGCGGCGGTCATGGGATGAATGCCCTTATTCCGGCAAGCGGATCCGGAAGAATACCCTGCTATCCCGTGAGGAGGCATTGATGCTGGAGTTCACGATCGCCGTTCCTGGAGCGGTGGCGGCCGAGAAGTCCCGGAAGATCTGCCAGTTCACGAGATCTGTGCTTTTTTCGACGAGATAGCGGGAGTCGCTTGTAAGGTTGCTGAGGTGGATGTTGAATGCGACCTCCACGTTACCCTCGCCACCGCCGGGATTCGGCGGGTCGGAGGGATTCGCAGGTGGCAGGGGAGTCACGCTGGAGACGGCGATTTCGACGGACGGCTTCACGGGATTCTCGCGCGCGGCGACGATGAAGATCGACTTGCCGGCGGCGAGGGTGAGCTTCACGCGGGTGACGGGGTGGCCATTTTCGACAATCCGTGTGTAGGTTGCCACGATGCCATCGCCGGTGACGGGATCCCATAGCTGGGGGGCGAAATTGCCGCGCAGTCGGACGAAGGTATCCACCGCTCCCCCACCCCGGTTCGCGAGATACCACACGTGGCGGCCATCCTTGACCTTGTGAATGTTTTGCACGCTAGCGCTGTTCTCGATTTCCAAGTCGAAAACGTCGACCGCATCGTCCAGTGCCTCGCGGAGATTGGCAGGTGTGGCGATTGGCAGGAAATAGGTTTTGCCTCCAGCGCCGTTGCTGTTGGTGATCGGATGCCCGCCGGAGGCGACATTTTCATTCGCCGCGTTATAAACCTCGAATTCACTGATCGAGGGCGAGTCGCTGGTGACGGAATTGATAAAGAGGCGGATCTTCGTGGCAGTGACTGCGGTAAAGTTGTCCGTCTTGGCCACGCCCATCGTTGTGCCCGTGGAACAGGTCATCCAACCGCTGCCGTTCCACCACTGGATCTGATAGGAATTGATCCTGCCGAAGCTTTCGCGGGTGATCGTTTTGTTCACGGTTTTCGGCGTTCCGAAGTCGATCTCAAGCCACTGGTTGGTGGCCGCTCCATCCGCCGCATTCCAGCGCGTGCCGGTCTGGGAATCATTAGCCATGTAGGCATCGAAATTGCCGGAGGCCCAATTGGTGGAGGCGCTGGCTACGGGAAAGGCGGAGGAGACCGGGAACATGGAGGTGATGGCCGAGACGACATCCGCGTCGTGCCCGGGTTCCGCGGATTTGGAGGGTAGCAGGCGGGTGGCGATGACTTTGCCGCCGTTGTTGTAGAACTGTTGGATCTTCTGCAGGTTGCTCCAGGAAATCGTTTTCTGTCCCGGAAGGACGATGGTACGATATTGCTCGTAATTCACCGCGTTGGCCAAGTTGAAGAGCGCTCCATCGACCGAACATTTTTCATCGATCACTTCCGGGTGGAGGAAGGTGAAGTCCCGGCAGATGTTGTCGGAAAGCAGGCTGCCAACGTCCGCGTAGTCGGCTTCCGGGATCGCCACGCCACCCGCGTAATAACCGAGCGGGCCGTCCAGCGAGTTGCCGCCCTGAAGCGTGGCAATTGGGTAAAGCACGCCGATGTCCGCAACGTGGCGGCCACCCTGGAGCATAAGGTTCAGGCGGCTCATGAACTTCGTGAATCCCGGCAGGGCGGAGGCGTAAAGCGGATTCCGGTAGGACAGTTCCGGGAGGAAGGTGACGTTGCCGGGGTTATACCAGGCGGCATGGGGAACAATGTCGTTGATACCTTTGGTGTACTGGTCCATCGCGATGTCATAGATCGTGGAGATGGAAATGTTCCCCATGGCCCCATAGGTCTCCGACATCACGCGGGATTTATCCCAGTTGGAGGCGGAGGAACTGACCACCTTGTAAAACTTTTCGGTGGCCTGGCCGCCTCCGATCTTGTCGATGCCGGGAATGTCCTGGTATTTAAAGCATTTCATCAGGTCCCCGCTGATGTTCGAGGGGTTCACGATTTCTTCCTGATCCTGGTGGCCGGTTAGGAAGAGGTTGCCGTGGGCGCGAGCCCAGTCCTGGACACGCTTTGGGTAGCCGGTGGCGTACAGTTCCGCGCGCATGCCAAACATCTGGTTGCGGGCATAGGCGGTATCCGCGCCGATGTCGTACCACAGGGAAGGATAAAGCAGGGCCGGATTGGAGCCGAATTTTTCCTGAAACCGCTGGTTGAATGCAGGTGTCCACATTCTCCCCTGCGCGCGGTAGATAGTGATCTCATCGAAGAAGAGGCCATCAATCGTCTTGTCCGGTCCGAAGTAGGAACTCAAGTGGTCATAGTACTTCTGGTGGACGAAGGCGGTATATTTGTCACACGACTCCGGGCTGAGATAGTCCACGTTCGTGTCGCCATCCTTGACGCAAGTGAAAAACATGATCTTCCAGGTGCCTGCGGGCGCGTTCCAGGAAACCGTGGTCGCGGACGGGGCCGGGGTGAGGTCGATGCGTTCCAAGGTGACCGTATTCATCGCCACGCAGGCCATGAGATTGCCCGCGGGGATGGTGCCGGTGTAGTTGCCCGGACCGGTGAAGGTGGACTCGGTCTTGTCCAGGCGCTTGATCGTATCATCGGGAAAGGCATTGGCGAAGCGCGAGATGCCATCGCCGTTGCTGCCGCCCGCGCTGCCGCTGGGAAAGCCATACTCGTCGTAGATGCACATCGTGAGTCCGAGCTCCCTGGACTTCGCGGCGGCGGCTCCGTAGAGGGTGAAATAATCTTCCGATAAATATTGCGGGCTGAAGCCTCCGCCAAAAGGGAGGATGTTCACACCGCCCCAACCGTCATCCTGGCCGAAGTGTGTCAACTGATCCGCCATTCCGGTGGGGGTCACAGTAGTGTTGTTCCAGAACCACAACGGACGCGGTCGATAGGCGGTGCCAGGATTCAAGAAAGTCCCGGTATCCACGGGAATTCCGGTTGGAGCCGTGAAAAAGCCAAGATTGGGCCCACCATAGCCGGCATTCGCGGCTGATTGATTGGGATCAATCACAAAATTCGGGGAGGCCAGCGTGCTGTTGTCAGCGATCAGTGCCCTGTGGGCCAGCGTCCCGAATTGAGAGTCCATCGCCACCGCGCCTAAGCCATTCGTCCAGGGATCGGACCCTTGGCTGGCCATCAGAAGGTAGTAGTCCGCGCCTTGGCCATTATTTGGCAGGACGAGATCCGGGATGGTGACCCAACGATAGCCGCGGGAAAGTTCTCCGGCCGTTCCCGCGGGTATTGTCACCGAATTGAGAGAAACGTAGCTGCTGCCATTATAACCGTAGAGAGCGACCGTGTGGGCGGCGAGAAGCCCATCCCCACCTTGGTCCCAGAAGCCAACCCGGTTGATTGTCGTCCCAGTCGTCGGGACGTAGAATCCGAAGCCCGCGCCCGGATAGGTATCCGAGCGGACGCCGCCCGCAGGCTCCGGCAAAGCGGTGGCGATATCACCGTGGGCGAAGTTGGCAAGAACCAGAAGGAGGGTCGGAGCTAGAATGGTTCGGATGTTCATGGGACGAAGGATTTCGATCGAAAAGTTTGAATCATACAGTTGTCAGATTTGACAACTTGGAATGGTCCGGTCCTCTCGGGAAGATACCGGGTAGGCCGGCCTGCCGCCTAGCTGCCAAAATTGTCAGGTCTCCGGATGAACTCTCTCCGTTGCAAACCATACCTCCGTTTCAGTTGCCCCAATTCAGTCGAGCACCATTCCGACGGGAGTCGAGTTCCCAAAACTTGTGAAGTCCTTGAAGGTCCAAACGACGTGTTTATCTTTGGTCACCTCGATCATTTGAGGTTGGTCCGGCCCTGCGTGACAATTCCCGAAGAGGGTGTTTCCATTCGGGAATCGCCGGACATGCGTTACCCATGCAAGGGTAATTCCAGGAAGGTCATTCTGATCGATTTTCCAGACGATCTCCTTGGCTGGGTTCACCTCCAGCACGCAGTGGCCGTTGCCACCGCCAACCAAGGTGTTGCCGCTTTTCAGTCGTATCGCCGAGAATACCATGTTTCCGAATCCTTCCGGACCGTGCCCATCCTTCGGCTCCTTGCCGAACAACGGCATGTCAAATTCCCATACAACAGCTCCGGTGGGATTGTATTCCCTAACACAACCGTCGCTGCAATGAGCGACCAGGTAGTTGCCGCTTTCCAGTTTTCTGACGAGCCGCGTCTCAATGTGGCTGTCCGGATGATCAATCTTGAGCTTCACCTCTTTCAACATTTTGCCTTCCGTATCCACCTCGATGATGCGTGCGGTGCCGCACTCGGCGATCATGGTATTCCCGTCGGCCAGGCGCTGGAAAGAATGCACCTCAACCTTCTTCCCGGCGTTTCCATTCAGGGATCCCGCATCATATTCCCAAACGACGCCCTTGTGTCGATCCACCTCGACGATCCTGTTCCAGCCCTGTTGGAGAAGGATGTTCCCGTTGGGGAGCACTTGTGCATCGTGGATGGATCCGATCCCGATTTCCCACTCCAGCTTTCCCGAGGGACTCACGATCCCGAGGCGTTTGACCGAATCATCCGCAGCCAGGATTCTGCGGCTTGCCGCCACTGAACCCGAGGTTGCCGCAAGCGCCGGGCCGGCGGTAAAAGCGACAGACAACGGAAGTGTCAGCAATAAGTTTCTGATAGAGTTTGATATTGAATTCATAGTCATGGCGATTGCCCGGCGTCGTCAAGGCATGGTCGGACATTAAAATGTTCAGTAAGACTCCCCGGTTCTAAGACAGGCTTCACTGGGGAATGCCTGATGGATCCACACTCAGCCTGAGAAAGCGTTTCGGAGAATCCTCAATCGCAACATCGTCGCGAACCTTGTAGGTTCTTATTCCTCCGCCTTGGGATACAGGTTGGAGCGGGCTTGTCAGGGGTTCCCAGGTGCCGAGACCACTGCTTCCCACACAGCGGAAGGCAAGCCGCGGGCCAGCGTCATCCGCGATATCGAATTCATAGACGACATAGGTTTTGCCACCTTCCTGCACCGTGCTGAAGCGGATTGGCGCCGGGGCGTCCGATTGGCCGGGCTCGGTACCTAACAGAGCTTCCAATGCATTTGACCGACCATCGCCATCGGGGTCGGCATTGAAACCGACCAGCGCGGGGTTTCCATGGCCGGGGTATGAGCCGCCCGGAGAAGTAACGGCCAGCATCACGCCTTCATGGTTCGTCTCAATGACGTTGCCGACGGGGATGGTGATTTGAAGCGAAGTTGCGGACGATGGAGTCGCATTGTCCCTGACGGTGATTTGCAGACGGTGCAGTGAGGCGCTCTCGTAGTCGATCGGGCCTGTTACGGTGAGGGCGCCCGTAGCAGGATTGATTGCAAACAAGGCCGCCCCATTGCCCGCAGTGATCTGCCACGTCAGGACATTGCCGGCATTCGCATCCGTGGCGGTGACAGTTCCGAGCGCGGTTCCGACCGGGCAATTTTCCTGGACCGGAAAAACAGTGGACGTATTTGCACCGAATAACGGCGGGTCGTTGATGATTACGTCAGGAAAACGGATCAAGGCGCTGCCTGGAATAACCTCCCGGGCGAAACCGGGGCCCTGCCAGGCGACCGACATGTTGTCCTGGGGACCGTAGGTTTCCGCATGCAACGCCCGGATGTAATAGCGGAATCCTGCGCGAAGCGCGATAGGAGCGGATTGTTGCGAAGGATACTTGGTCCACTCTGACGGGCTGGTCCACTCGGTGTTACCTGCGATTTTCACTGCCGCCGATACCTCGCTGCCTGGGCTCAGCCACAGCTCGCTCTGGTCATCGGCAGCAATCCAAAAGGTGTAGTTGCCGGAGACGGGCGGGACGAGGAAGCCATGCATACGGGTTCCATAGTAGTCGCCAATTTCCAGGGGAGCGGCAAAACTGGTGGGATACGAGGTGCTGGTGGGATTGTTGGGGTAAGCGGGATTACCGGTGAGGGCGGCCACTCCGGTCTCATTGATGCCACTCCAATATTCGCGGGTCATACTTCCCGTGTTGGGGGCCACGCCGACCGTTTGCTCCGCAGTGCTGTTGGGGAAATTTCCCTGAGCCACCGGGCTGCCCCAGTTCACGCCGTCATTGCTCCAATAGAAACGCCAGTGGGCAATACGGCCGTTGGCTAGATCCTGCCGCGGGACGTAACGGAAGGCGGTGATGCTGCGCTGTTGGCCGAGGTTCACGATGAATTCGTGCGGCTGGGGCACATCCGGGCCGTTCATCCATTCGGTATGCCAAATGGTGGCGTTGGAGCCATCGATCGCATAGCTCGCAGGCGCTTGATATGGAGGCACGGTTTCCTGTGAATTGGCAGAGGCGGTCCAAGCGGCCCGATTGATCGTCACTCCATTCTCATCCTGCAGGTTGAATTCCGCGATGGCGGTGAAGGGCTCGCCATTGAGGGCGGAATCGGACACAAGCTTCACGTAGCGGTAGCTGGGCAGCGTTGGCTGGAAGCCTGTCACCTTCCACTGGAATGAAATTTGCGAAAAACGACCTGTCGCCGCGCGCACGCCAATGCGGGCCACAAAATCACCTGCGGTTTGTGGAGCGCCCGAGATCTTTCCGCTCGTGGGATCGATCGTCAGTCCTGATGGCAAGGACATCGCCTGCCACACGAGGCCGACCGAAGGACTTGCGTTGAGACTGAGCTCCTGAGGCCGGTATTGGACAGCGACCTGCGGTCCGGGGGAAGTAATGACAGGCGAGGTGCCTGATGAACCCGGAGCTTCGGTTTCCAGATCATCAATCGATTCCAGATAAGCGACCAGGTTGTCGATGTCCGCATTGACTAGGCCAAACGAGTTCGTGTGTCGGCCGGACAAGTCGCGGGAAGTCAAAACATCCCTCAGGGTCAGAGCGGATCCATCATGCAAATAGGGCGCGGATTTCCAGAGCCCCCGCAAGGTCGGGGTGTCGAATCCGTCCAGTTCCCCACCCAGCCGATGACCGGAGCCGAGTGTAAGCGTGCCAACATCGTGACGCTTCAATGAGGCGCTGTCGGTAAAAGCAGTTCCTCCGTGGCACGACGCGCAATTACGTTGCTGAAAAATCACACGACCCGCGACGGCGGCAGCGGGGAGGCTGCCATCCTGCATGCGATGGGGACTCCGGCCGGCGGTTCCCAGCGAAGTGACGTATGCTGCCAAGGCATCCAGGTCGCTGTTGAGCCCCGCCTTCGGCTCGCCAAGCGGTTGACTCCGGGTTCCGCTGTGGAACTGATCATTGGAAAGCAAACCAAAGCCGCTGCTGAGTCCGCGGATTTGGCCTTCGAAATCCTGGACTTCGTCAAAATTCGCGGTCCAGTGTGCCGGGCCATGGCCTTGGCCGCGGCCATTGAGATCGATGGTGTTCCGCAGGCCTTCGCCGAGGTGGGTGAAATCCCAGACGCGGCCGTCATGACCGCCATCCAAGTGGCAGCTCGCGCAACTCATGTAACCTTCCTGGGCAAGGCGGGCATCCGAGGTATCGTAGAAAAGTTGCTTGCCACGCAACACCTGCGCCGGGAGGAGCTCGGTGGTGACCGTCGAAACCTTCGCGAGCTGTGGGGCGGCTCCGGATGTTGTAGCGATGTCGGATGCGAACACCGTTACTGACCGGTCCATGAAATTGTGCACGAACAAGCGGGTACCCGTGGCATTGAAGGCGAGACCGTCGGGGGCAATACCGCCACTGTCAAAAGTGAAGCTGCTAGACGGGTTGTAAGCATCAGCGGCCCAGATGGTCCGGGATCCGCTGGTGGTGAAAAACGCATAGTTCCCCAGCGGTGTGAAGGCGACCGCGGTGGCGAAATCGCTGTTGTCAAAGTCGAGTTTCCTCCCCGGAATTTCCTGGCCGGTCACCGGATCGATGCTGACGGCCATCGAGCGGACGGTATGTTCCGAGTTCAGGTCGTTCCCGTCACGCAGAGCACCCCGGAATATGTTGTCCTTTTTCGAAGGCACATACATTTGGCTGAGGTCCGGAGATAGCGCGATTGATCCGAGATAGTTCGGGAGGCCGCGGCCATTGGTGAGGGTATCCGGCACATCGACAGGCGCGATCGAAACAGGCGGCAAAACCGTGAAGCCCGTTAGATCAATGGGAGTGATATTCCCCGCGTCGTCCGGAGAAATGAACCGTGCCACCCAAAGCCGCTGGCGGAGAGGATCGATCGCCATCGCGCGTGGCCAAGGGCCAACGTCCAGACTGCCCGCAGCAGCTCCTGTCGCCACATGGATCTTCATGACCTTGCCGAGTCCCTCCAGGGACACGTAGGCGAAATTTCCGAAAACCACCACGCCGTGAGGTGCCGAACCTGCGGGTAGAGAATGGACTGCCGAGACCACCCCGGTCGTGCGATTGATCACGCTGAGAGTGGCACTTTTTTTGTTGGTCACCCACAGCGTGTTCGAGGGTCCGATGGCAACACTCCGGGGATTCCCTCCGACTGTCGTTTCATAAACTTTTGCATACGTGGTGGCATCGATGGCAGTCACGGAATCATTGTCTGGATTCACGTTCCAAAACAGACCTCGTTCAGGGTCGGCCACGATCGTTCCGGACTGCACGGGCGGTGTCGGCGACACGGGCAAATGGATGACCTGCGTGCCACTCACCGATGTGAAAGAGCTGGTGCCAATGGTGCGGCTTTTTACACTCACGCTGAAGTTTCCTGGTTGACTGTAGGTGTGGGCAACTGTGGGCGATGGCGCAAAGGCAGTTTCCGGACTACCGTCATTAAAGTTCCAGGAATGTTCGAGATTTCCGGGGTCATAGGTGACCGAAACCGAGAGATCCACGGGGCTGCCGATCGCGCCGGGAGTGGTGGCCGCCATTTTCACGACGTAGGGATTGATCTGCGTGCCCGTTGAAAATCGCGCGACCACAGTTTGCGCGGCCGGTGCATTTCCAGCCTGGTCCTTTACACCGCCCGCGGCCAGGACCACTTCATACGAGGTGCCCGGCTGAAGCGGAGCATTCGGCACATAGTTCACAACGCCCTGGGAGGCGGAATAACTGCCGGGAATCGCCACCGTGCCACCATATTCCCGGATGATCATCGACGAGGTATTCAATGACATCGGATCGATGAAATCGGAAAAGGCAATACCAACACGGGATTTCAAATGGACATTGGTTTCACCATTTTGCGGGGAAACGAACAGCGGTTGCGGCGGCGTGACATCTTTTTCAGGACCTGGAATGCCAATCATCAGTTTCCGGTTGTTGTTGTGGTCACTGCAGAGCGCCACAAGATTTCCCAGCGGGGTGATGAAGGCATGGTCATCAAAGAGGCCGGAGTTGACGTTGGAAAACAAAGTCGCGCTGTTGCCGGCAACCTTCCATCGCGTGGCACCCGGATAGTGGCCGATGAAAAGATCACCGTCTTTGCCATAGCCATATTCGGGCTGGGACAATCCGGCGTTGGCATTCAAGGTGGTGACTACCACGTTGGCCGGATTGCTGAAATCATGCCGCTGCATCAGGTTGCCACCCCCGTAAAACGCCGACCCGTACACGAACCCCTGATACCCCTGCGGGCCGCTAAACGATCCGACTTGAACCGGATTGGCAGGATCCGCGATGTTGAAAATCCTGGCTTGGAACGTGGTTTCGACGTTGGTGGAAGAGTGGAGGATCAGCAAATTTCCGATCGGGATTGCGGTCCGCAGCGTCTCGTTTCCCAATTCCGAGCGGGTTCGTTCAGCCACCAGTTGGGGGTTTTGGAGATCCGTCGTATCCACCACAAACAGACCGTTCGAACCGGTCGGTGCATACACGTAGCGGTTGCCTTGCCACCCAAGGGCGAACGAATAGCCGTCATAGCCTGCCGGGCTTGTGACGCCAGGAAACGAGAACCGCGACACTGTCCGCGGCTGTGTTGAAGGATTGTTATCATAAAGCGGTCCGAGATCAAAAATGGAAATGCCCGCGGACCCGTTTCGCTTTTCAGATATCATCGCCAAGCTGCCGGACATCGGGATATGATGCAATTCGGCCCAGTCCCCAACATAGTCCAGATTGGCCCCGCCGTTGTAGGCGTGATAGGTCGCGGGAAAGTCCCTAGAATCCATCACCTTGATCGGCGACGCGGGATTTGACACATCGTAAAACGCGAATGCCCCATCGCCCGCCCCACCGCCGTGGTCGAATGATAGCGGCACGAAGAGGTAACCCCGGTGCATGGCAATCCCCGAAATCGCCTTTCCCGGATCGACGAATGAGAGAATTTCACCGGTCCGCGCGGGGGCATAGGCGATGTTCGGAATGCCTGGTCCTTCCGCCGCCATGAGAGCGACTGGAAGAAGACATGCGAGCAGAGCCCCAGCGGGACTGATCGTGGAACTGGCTTTCATACGTTCACAGCGCAGGTGGAAATGGACACGTGGCAGTCTACACCGTTAGCGCCTCCTGCGGAGCAACCCAAGAACACCCAAACTGCCGAGAAGCGCCCCGGAAGGCTCGGGAACGGTCTCAAAGGCGATGCCCGCGAATCCGGCGTTTTGAACCCCGTTCATGGCGATTTCAATTTTGTCACCCGCTTCCGCAGTGATGTCAAAAAAGAGATAATCGGCTTGCAAAGCGAACCCCGGCATCTGCGCATTCGTCACGTCCGCGCTCGTGAGGACGGAGTTATCCCCAAAGTTGGTTACTTGCTGGACTGCCAGGGCGGAACTGCCACCCGTCCCGCTCGGCCGGATTTGGCTAAGGATAATTGTTAGCACGAAATGCGACTGCACACCCACCGTAAAGTTTACCATCGCATATTTCGGGTCGGTTGTATCCGTGCTGCCGAAATACCAGATCGCCCCTTGCTGATCGGAAATTGTGGGGCCGACGCCAAGCGTTGGATCGTCGTAGCTCACATAGGTGTTGGAGGAATAGTTGGGAATAGGTCCGTTTAGCCCAGTGGATGAGATAAAAGATGGCAGGCTGGTAGCAATGGTGGCCGCGCCGTCGCCTGACCTGTTCGCGGGCAGGTAGTAGCCATCGTTGCCATAGGCATTGTCGCCGCTGGGATCGAAAGTTGAATTTTTGGCGACCGAGGTTGAGCGCCAGTTGGCACCGGTTGTCGTGTCCGAACCGAGGAAGGTGATGACGGCGGCATCCGCAGCAGGTGTGCCAAGCGAAAGAAGCCCGCAAGCCGTGACCGCGGCGGAATAGATTCTACTATTGGATTTCATGGTGATCGAAGTGATTTTCAGTGTGTCAGGGTTTGGGTATAGGACCGGAATCGTCCGGTTCTCCAAAGAAGATACCCGTTGGAATAGCCTACCGCCTAGCCGCCAAAATTGGCAGGTATCCAGCCGATGCACTGGTTGGTCACAGATAATTAAGCGACTCCCGGGATCTGCCGTTGGAGCAGGTGCTTTTGAAACCGAAATGGAATATCCCAAGGGACGCAGCCACGCTTGTGATCAGCGCTTTAGCATTTTGGCGACAGCCTCCCCCCGGGAGCGGACTTGAAGCTTTCCATAAACATTTCGGATGTGGAAATGAACCGTATGGCCACTGATTGCGAGCTTATCGGCGATTTCCTTGTAGCTGTGCCCATCCTTCAGGAGATCAAGAACAGCCTGCTCGCGGGTGGTTAATTCCACCATCGGCTTTTCGGCGTGCCGAGGGGCGGAGCGTTTGAGGAAAAACTGCACCACCATTCGAGCAATCCTTCCCGACATGGGAGAGCCTCCCGCCATCACGTCGCGAACCGCCCCAACGAGGTCCTTGCTGCGGACAGGCTTGTGCAGATAGCCACAAGCACCTGCCGCCAACGAATCAAAAATCGCATCCGCATTGTCCAGGATCGTCAACATGACAACCAGCACCCCCGGCGAACGTTCGACCAATTGGCGGACACATTCGGTTCCGTCCATTCCTGGCAGGTTGATGTCCATGAAAACCACCTGCGGTTTGAGCATGGGCAACTGTTCCAAAGCCTGCTCGCCATTGGCACAGGCAGCGACGCACCGGATGTGCCCGACGCCAGCGAAAACATTCTGCAACTCACCGCGAAGGGCTGAGGTATCTTCAACAAATGCTACAGTGACGGGATCGTTGTGCATGTACGTCTAATTTATTTAAGGGATGAGAGGGGAACCGTCAAACGAACTAAAGTCCCCTGACCTGAAGCAGCCGGCAAAATTTCGCCACGCCCCCCGATTCCAGCAAGCCTCCGCTGAATATTCGACAAACCATTGCCAGTGTGATGGGTGCCTGCGGTCTTCAGGCCACACCCATCATCTTCGATCTCCAGGACCAACATTGACGAGTCGAGCCGCAGCCGCAAGGTCACCACCTTGGCGGCCGCGTGCTGGATCACATTGTGCAGCGCCTCCTTGCCCGCCATGAGCAGATCGTGGCGGATGGCCGAGGGGAAAACGAGGGCGGGCAATTCCTCCACCACCTCGAATCGACACCGGACACCCGCAGGGACGAGAAAATCCTCGGCATATCCGTAAATATAGCGGGCGAATTTCTCCAGCGTGTCGTTCGTGGGGTCAACTGCCCAAACGGCTTCGTCCACTTGTTTCGCGATGCCCCGCGACACCGAATACACCCTTTCCAGCTTCGCGCGGGCGACCTCCGGACGATCGAGTGCCTGTTCGACTTGCTCTGTTAACAGCCCGAACAGGGCAAGGCTTGATCCGAGATCGTCGTGCAGATCCCGCGCGATCCGGGCTCGTTCCCGATCCAGTGAATGCAGGCGCTCAAGCCGTTGGCTGACCATATTACGCCACACCGCGAATATCATGCTACCCGCGGCAAGCGCCAGTATCCCCCAGAACCAACCCTGGCGGGTGACTGGCAGGGGAATGCCCAATTCAATGCGCTGCTCAACTCCACGCTGGCGATCTCGAAGGTTGATCCGCCAGACATACTCACCGGCGCTGGAAATCCCTGCAACCACGCATCCGGTCACTTCCTTCAAAACCGGCGGGATTCTGCTGTAAAGGAAGAGGTCACCGTCACGCGCGCCTGAATCCGTTAGATTGATGGCCATGCCGCTTTCCAAACTGGTCACATGGGCGACCTCCGCGGCACCGCAGTAAATATGAAGATTGGAACCAATCAGAACAGGTTTCGACGGCGTCTTATCCAACTCCGTAAAACATAAATGCTGGGAGGCTGACGGCCCCAGGCGGGGTGTGGTCCACGAGCCTTCTGCCACACCGAGGTAGCGATTGTCCCAGAAAGACCAGACTGCGTAGCGCCTCTTTGGGTCCATGCCTGCCTTGCTGAAATCCAACGTGACTTCTTGCTCGGTAGTGCCCGGGTTCCACAACAACGCGATGGTTGAATGGCCCCAGGGACGCCGGACATGGCTTACAAGCCGTGGCCAATCCTGGCCCGTTCCGATATCAATCACTTCCGTACTCTCCCGCGCCGGCGGCGTGAGCACCTCGACATTGCGCCAGTAGGGTTGGAAACTCGCCCAGTGCAAGGGATCGGACGTGAACGCCGTTCCACAGGAAAGCCCCACCATGCTCATGCGGGTGCGCACGAGCGGCCAGCCCCCGGTCACTTGGCTGATGTTGCTGATATCCGTCCCGACGTAATACGAGTCGTCATCCACCGCGAACCAAAGGTTGTTGAGATGATAGGACCGGAGCGCCTCGACCATGACCGGTCGGAGTTCCTGCCGGACAGTATACCAGGAGTTGCGGCAGGAGTCCACCATCCCCACGGCGGCCCGGTCAGGCCGGTCTTTCAAACACATGAGGTAGGCGTCTTCACCCGCCGCTTGCCGGACTACGGCAAAGGAGGCCCTCACGGCCTCGAAGCGGGTCTGCTTTTCACTGTTCAGGTATCCTGCTTCTGAACTCGCTACCTTCAAGTAGGTGAACCCGCTTTTAACAGCCTTTTCCACCAGTTTGGCATTCTGTTCGTGACTTGGGCCCAACTCCAATCGAATGCCCGGGCGGGCTCCGATTGACGCTATTCTCCGCGCGTAGTCCACCAATTCATCCGGAGGATCTGTCCCGCCATTCAAGCTGTTGATGAGGTGCTGGAAATCCGCATCGAGTTGAACTACCCCGGGTGCCAGCCGTCCCTTGGATTTAGCCACGGCATCCACGACCCCGCGGACGTCGTCTCCCGGCGACTTGTTCTCCAACAGGTTCCAGGAATGCCAGCCTGACAAAGCGCCCTTGCTGGTCCGGGCACCATGCGTTTGCGCGACCCACCCGGCCCAGAGCGCCATGGCTGGCCGCGGCTTTCCCATCAGCAAGGCGACTTGCTGACCCCACCGCGTTTCGCCGGAATCAACCCTCGTCCCACTCATGTCGGCCGTGAAATCAAACATGATCTGCCCTCCCCCTTTGGAACCTATCCGGGCGTTCGCGTAGGCAATCGGCGTGCCGACGGGCCCGAACACGAAACCGGTCCCGTCGGGGCGATAGAGGCCGCCGCACTCGGAAACGTCCAACGTCTCCTGGAGAGGCCCGAGCGGGATCACCGGGGTCGGGTCGACACCGTTGTCCAATCGGGTCACCAACCAGCCGTCAGGACCGTCAGGGAGGCGGAATTCAGCCGCCATCGGCGTCACGGAGAGGAGCTTCAGTGGATCCTTGCCGACATTCCGGATTCCAGCTTGCACCAACACTCCCGGCATCCCCGGGATCCCGCTGAGGCGGAATATTAGATCAACCTGCTGACTGCCGAAGCGAAAAGTGGTTTGGGTCACCTCAGCCTTGCCGTAAGGCGTCGTTTCGGCGGCCGGCTTCTCGCTATCCACGCGCTTGCCGTTCGCCGAAGAAAGAACCAGCACGGAGTCACCCTTCTGTATCGTCGCCGCGAATCCCGAGCGAAAATCGGCCAAACCCGGCGCCGCCATCGTGAACGAACGCCCATCCGGTGCAAGCGCCGGCTTCTCCTCATCTGGAGAAGCCGATACCGCACCTCCCAATGCGAATATCAGGGAGAAAATTAACCATCTGCGGGATCTCATCAACTCATCATGCAAACCTGAGTCCACTGGACTGGTCAAGGCGGGACAGCTTCCGCAAAAATTCCGTTCGCAGGATCCGTAGCATGCGGACATTCGGCGGGTCGCCCGTGTCACACCAAGAACCGGCACGCCGTTGTTAAGGGTGTTGCATCACGCCTGGTAGAACAACCGGGCGATTGCCTGTCAGTCAAAGTGGAGGGCACCGTCTCCCTCCGCAGAAAAAAAGCGTGAATATTCAATTCGAGATCGGTTCCCACTCCCCCCGAACGTGGCATGGAATAAGGCAAAAATAAACCGTAGGTTTCCGACTCGTGGAAACCGGAGACCTTCGGATCGAGCTGCGTCTGCAAGACGGTTTCTCGGGCGGACTTCTGCAACTGAAGCGCGAATACATGTAAGTGGAAGAGAGGATAGCCCGCATCACCTCTGCTTTTGTCCTGCCCAAAAAACGCAAATCTAGTGAAAATCCGACATCTTGTTCTTCCTTTCCTGATTCTGATCCTTGTCGCCGCGCTAGTGCGGAAAGGGCTTGTCCCCTCACCCACCGCGCAAGCTCCGGTAACAAGCGAAGCTTCCCCGCTTTCCGATCGGATCGGAGACACCGCGAACGCAGGTCCACGCGGGCAAGTTGCAAAGGTTGTCGCCGATTCATCGTTGGATGAAATGACGGAGGTTGGGAAGAAGATCGCTTTCGAATTGCCCGACGGAAAGCAGGCGGTGGCGGTCGTCGAACGGTTCGAGGCGGGAGCCGATGGAAAATGGCAGATGATTGAAGGGCGCGTCACGGAACCTGCCGAGGGCCGTCTGTATTTCCGCCGCCAGCCGGAAGGAACTCCGTCCGGACGGTATGCCGGGGCGATCCGGTTTCCCAACGAGGCGTTTGGCTACATCTTCGGTGAGAATTCCCTCGGCGAGCCCGAACTCACGCGGAAGGATGCGGACGGCGTCACCTGTGTGGAGCTTCCCTTGCCTCCGGTCGCGAATGCGGCCGGTCCCCAGGAGTTGCTGCCCATGGAGCATCCGACGGATGTGCCGATCCCGGGCTATCAGAATGGTGTGATACCGCTCCAAAGCCTGCCGAAGGCGGTTGGCGTGGTTTATCTGGATTTCGATGGCGAGGCAGGCCCGCACGACGGTTGGGGAAACTTCGATGCCGCTCCATCCGGGGCTAACAACGACCAGATCCGCGAAGTGTGGTCGCGCATCTCCGAGGACTTCGCGCCTTTCAATGTCAACGTCACCACCGACCTGCAGATCTATCTGGACGCGCCGGAAACTTCGCGCCAGCGGTGCATCATCACGCCCACTAACAACGCCGCGCCCGGTGCCGGCGGCGTGGCCTACATCGGATCTTGGAACTGGGGCGGCGACACGCCGTGCTGGGCCTTCTACTCCACCGGCAAGGGCGCGGCGGAAGTCATTTCCCACGAAATCGGTCACACGCTCGGTCTCGGCCACGACGGGCAGAATCCCAATGTCGACGACTACTACGGCGGCCACGGTAATGGCGCCACCGGCTGGGCTCCCATCATGGGCGTTGGCTACTATCAGAACCTGACGCAGTGGTCTCGGGGCGAGTATATCAATGCCGACCAGTTGCAGGACGATCTCGCCGTGATCGACAGCTTCAACGCCATCGATTACCGCGCCGACGACGCCGGCAACGCCGCAGGCACCGCCGCCCCACTGGAACTCTTCGGCAGCACCGCGAACGACGACGGCGTCATCACCAACCGGACCGACGTGGATGTATTCGGATTTAAAACGACGGGCGGCATTTTGAACCTCACCATCGAAGTGGTGGCGCTGGGGCCGAACCTCGATGTCAGCGCGGAAATCCGCAACTCGTCGAACGTCGTCATCGCGTCGTCGAATCCTGACCTCGGCATCCACGCGACTTTCACCAATCTCAACCTCGCCGCCGGCAATTACACCCTCCACCTCGATGGCGTTGGCCGCGGCAGCGTGACGGGCGATGGCTATTCCGACTATGGATCAATCGGTCACTACACCATCGACGGCACGATCATCGGCGCGATTTCACCGGACCGCTTCGCCGTGGACGAGTTCCCGCCGAATGGAACGGTGGTGGGCACCGTCACGCCGGACAACGCCCACGGCGCGAACCCGCTGACCTACACGATCCTGTCCGGCAACACCGGCGGCGCTTTCATCGTCGGCGGCTCTAGCGGGATTCTAACTGTGGCGAATCCCGCGCAGTTCAACTACGACCTGCTTTCAAACGGCTGGAACGACCCCGCCGAGTTCGAGCTGTCGGTGCAGGTGACCGATGCCACCAACCCGTCCCTGAACGAAACGCTGCGGGTGGTCGTGACGGTCAATGACACCGACGGCATCGCGCCGGTTGC
The DNA here is from genome assembly GCA_040386755.1 of Verrucomicrobiota bacterium. Classification (GTDB taxonomy): domain Bacteria; phylum Verrucomicrobiota; class Verrucomicrobiia; order Verrucomicrobiales; family Akkermansiaceae; genus Luteolibacter. The sequence goes on from JAZKEY010000007.1 coordinate 252,915, forward strand.
CCTGAAGCACCGCTATTCCTTCACCAGCGGCGCGACGGATTCGGTTGGAAATGCCGGCCTAACACTGATCGGCGGCGCTGCGGTCACCGGCGGCGAGCTGAACCTGCCGGGCGGAGCCGCGCGGACCAACCACGCGACCGCCCAAGGTGCGGCGCTCACCGAGTTGGCGGCGACCATCCACGGATCCACCGCCCTGACCATCGAGGCGTGGTTCAATCAGGACACCGCGGTGAACTGGGCGAAGCTCTTCATGGCCGGCGCGCCGAGCGGCGCGGACTACATGGACATCACGCCGCGCCGCCAGGTGGACGGCAACGTGTCGAGCCACTCCATCCGCAACAACAGCGACACCGAAACACACACCACCGGCGGACCTAACGGCGCGCCGCTCGTCAACAACACGCAATACTACCTGGCGGCGATGTGGAACGAAGCGGCCAACCGCATGACCTTGGAAATCGGCCCACTGGGCGGAGCGTTGGCGAAATACACCGTGTCGATGGGCGGTCGGAAATTGGCCGACATCGACATCACGCAGTTTTTCCTCGGCTCGGCGGTCTTCTGGGGGGATCCGGATTTCGATGGGCAGATCGACGAGTTCCGGATCTGGAGCGGGGAGTTGAGCGATGCGAAGATCGCCGCAAATTTCGCCGCCGGCTCGAATCCCGCGGGGGATAGCGACCTCGATGGCTTGCCGGACACTTGGGAGCTGACTTATGTCGCCACGCTCGCCGACCTCAATGGCAACCTTTCTGCTGGCAGTGGTCCCGGCCCGGGCACGGGCGACTACGACGGTGACGGGCTTTCGGACTCCGACGAATACCACGGCGGCATCGGAAGCACCAAGCCGAACGACACGGACTCCGACGACGACACTTTCCCCGATCTGTTGGAGCGCACCGAAGGTACTGATCCTAACAACGCGACCAGCGCTCCGGCGGCCCGCCTGGTGCACCGTTATCCGTTCAAAGGCGACACGGCCGACGCGGTCGGCGGCGCGAACCTGACCTTGCAGGGAACCGCCACCGTCACCGGCGGCCAGCTCGAACTCCCCGGCGGCGCGACCCGCACCAACCATGCGATGGCGCAGGGGGCCGCGCTCGCCGAGGTCGCGGCCACCATCAACGACTCCTACGCGCTGACCATCGAGGGATGGTATAATCAGGACGCCGCGCAGAACTGGGCCAAGTTGCTGATGGCGGGCAAAGGTGCGGATTTCAACTATATCGAACTCACCCCGCGGCGCGGCGCCAATGGCAACGTGTCGAGCGCCGGGATCCGCACCATCGGGGCGGAAAGCGTGGTCGTCGGCGCTCCCGGCGGCGTGCCGCTGGTCAACAACACGAACTATTACCTATGCGCGACATGGAATCCGCTAACGGATCAGCTCGTGATGCGCATGGGCCCCGTCGGCGGCGCCTTGAGCACGTTCGCCGCTTCAATGGGCGGACTGAAACTATCGGATCTCGTAGTCAACGAGTTTCGTGTCGGCGCGGCGGTGCAGTTTGGAGATCCCGATTTCGATGGTCAGGTCGATGAAGTCCGCTTCTGGCGCGGCGTCCTAACGGCAGCGCAGGCGCAGGCGAATTTCACCGCCGGCCCCGTCCAGCCCGCGGGCGATCTCGATGGCGACGGCCTGCCGGACGAGTGGGAAATGTCCTTCGCTGCGGTGAACCAACTGAGCGACCTTTTCCCGCTCGGAGATTTCGATGGCGACGGCCTGAAGGACGGAGCCGAGTTCACCGCCACCACCGATCCCACCGACACGGATACCGACAACGACACCTACTCGGACGGCATCGAGGTCGCGCTCGGCTCGAACCCGAAAAACGCCGCCAGCGTGCCGGTGATCCCGGCGACCGTGCTCGCCCACCGCTATTCCTTCGCCACCAATCTTGCGGACGGCGTGGCTCATGCCGACCTAACAGCGATCGGCGCCGCCGCGGTGACCGGCGGTCAGCTCAATCTACCGGGCGGTGCGCCGCGCACCAACCACGCGACTGCACAAGGCGCGGCGCTTGCCACGCTCGCCGATACCATCCAGAACGGGGTGGGGGTGAGCATGGAAGGCTGGTTCAATCAGGACACCGCGCAGAATTGGGCGAAACTCTTCATGGCCGGCCGTGGGACGGGTGGGGAATACATGGACATCACCCCGCGCCGCGGAGCCACGGGCACCGCCCCCGGCGCTTCCTTCAACAATAACACCACCGAAAGCACGGCCACAGGCGGTGGCGCGCTGGCGAACGAGACGAACTACTATGTTTGTGCGATTTGGAACCCTGTGACCGACCAGATCACCCTGCGGATCGGCCTGGTGGGCGGTGCCCTGAGCACTTACACGACCCCGCTGAACGGCAGGACCTTGTCGACGATCCAAATCAGTGAATTCCACCTCGGTGCCGCAGTGCAGTTCCCGGATCAGGATTTCGACGGACAAATCGAGGAATTCCGGGTTTGGAAAGGGGCGCTATCCGCGTCGCAAGTCACCGCCAGCTTTGCCGCTGGTGCAAACTCGCCACCCGGCGACAGCGATGGTGACGGTCTGAGTGACGCCTGGGAGTTTGCTTACGCGAGCCACCTCGAAACGCTCACCGCGAATGGCGACGCCGACGGCGATGGCCTCACCAACCTCCAGGAACAGAGCCTCGTTACAAATCCAAACGATGCCGACAGTGATGATGACACTTACTCCGACAGGCTCGAATTCATCGCCGGATCGAATCCGAACAACGCCAGCTCCCTGCCGACCCTGCCTGCAGCCGTCCTCGCGCACCGCTACTCGTTCTCGAACGGCGTGAGCGATTCCGTAGGAAATGCCAATCTAACACCGAATGGAGCCGCCGCGGTGACCGGTGGCAAACTCGACCTGCCCGGCGGTGCCGCACGCACTAACAATGCCGCGGCCCAGGGAGCCTCCTTGAGCGCGCTCGCCGGTACCATCAACGGTGCCACCGCGCTAACAATCGAGGGCTGGTTCCGTCAGGACACCTTCCAGAATTGGGCGAAGCTGTTCATGGCAGGCCAAGGCTCCGGTTTCAATTTCATGGAAATCACCCCCCGGCGCCTGGTGGACGGAAATGTTTCCAGCATCTCCATCAACAACGGCATCGTTGAAAACAGCCTGAAGTCCACGACTCCGTTGGCGAACGGCACCGACTACTACTTCGCCGCGACTTGGAACTCCCTCACTGACAAGCTGACCCTGCGCATCGGCCCCGCAGGCGGAGCTCTTCAGACACATACCGCGGCGATGGGCGGAAAATTCCTCGCCGATATCAATGTCGCCCAATTCTTCCTCGGCTCCGCCGTCCAGTTCGCCGATCCCGACTTCGACGGTCAGATCGACGAATTCCGGATTTGGAAAGGCGCGCTGAGCACCGCTGAAACGGCGAATCATTTTTCGCTGGGGCCCGACCTCATTGAAGCGGTTCCAGTCATCAGGACGGTGTCGATCAACGCGGCGCAGGACACCCTGAGCCTTGGCCTGGAAGGACTCACTCCGGGGCGCACCTATTATCTGGAAGCGAGCAACACGGTTCAAGGTTTTGCCCTCATCCCCGGTTCGGCATTCACCGCCAGCGCGACAACCGCGACTATCAATAGTCCGATCAATACCGGCACCCAACCCAAGCGCTTCTTCCGGCTTGCACAAAGTCCGCCTCCTCCATGATCGCGCAAGCTTACAAAGTCTCCTCGCCTGACCTCACTCTCTGAGAAGGAATTTCGCTCATCATGACGTGTTCCGGTTCCGCGATCAGGTAAATGAACTGCCTTGCGATAGTTTCGATCGGCAACGTTAGATACAGATCCAGCCTGAGCTAAAAAAGAGCCCCTTCGCCGTCGCCATGGCGTTCTGCCATAGCGACGGCCGCACTGGTCACGCAAAATGGGGAGCGTCGGGCCGCACCCTTGCCGCAAGGGATCAGGCGGCGGCTTCGGCGGCCACCTTGTATTTGAGCTGTTCGGTTCCGCATTCACTGGCCGGAAGGTCGTCGCGCTTGCCGAGATAGACAGGCTGGTAGATTGACCCGCTTTCCCGGAACGCGTATAGATAGCGACACTCGACCACATTCCCTTTTTCGGGAATCTCGTGATTCGGGGGGATGGTGACGTTACCTGCACCAACCAGTTCGTTCCCGTCAAACAGACCGAGAGTGACGCTGCGCTTCGAGTTGTGACCCGTGACGATGAATGACGCGGATTCGACAAACTTGTGTTTCAACTGGCTGCCGCCGGAATTGGGGCGGCCGATAGTGAACGGGGCTTCGATGTCTTTGAACACGACTCCTTCGCTGCCGGTTTGCTTGTAGGTCTCGAACATCGCGAGCTTGTCAGCCGGATGAACGATGGTCGTGACGGGGCGCAGGTGTTTGTGTTCGGCGTCGAGCAAGGTCAACAGCCCGGCGAAGCGGTGGAGATAGCCACGTTCGCGGAGGTTGTTGCCCTTGATTTCCAACAGGTCGAAGGCATGCAGGGTTTCTCCCACGACCTCGCCGTCGATGAGGACATCTACAGGAAGTTCTTCGACGGCGTGGCGGATGGGTTCGGGGATGGCAATGACGAGTCCCCGGCGATTGATGCCGATGGTCTCGTCACCTTGCTTGCGGACCAGCAGGCGGCGACCGTCATGCTTTTCCTGGAGGCAGTGTTGGCTGTCGTTGAGGAGTTCAATCAGTTCGGCTCCCTCAACGGGGTTGAGGAGTTGACAGCGGATGCCGCTGTCGCGTCCTTCATCTCCGGTCTGTTGATAGGGCACGCCTGCTTCGCCGTCGCGCTTGTAGCCTTTGGCCGTCTTCGAGGCGACGAGCCGTTCAAACACTTTGATAGCGGTGGCGAGTGGCAGCGGAACATCGGCTTTGACGCCGGTGTTGAGCGTGCTGCCACGGCGACCGTATGCGTAGGTGACGATGTAGCCATCGCCTCTCGGCTCGACGGCGGCTTGGTAGACCTTGTCGGATGAGCCCTCTCGAAAATGGAGGGATGTGGATAGGATGGGGGTGGTTGGATTCATGGTTTTGAGATGAGGTTGGTGGTTTGTTGTTATGGGGTGAAAAAGGAATGGGCCGCCGGGGAGAGTCCTTCTCTCCCCGGCGGCCCCTGTGTTTCCCCGTCCTGCGCTTGTGCGTGTCGTGCGGACGGGCTCGCCTCTGCGGTGCCTTGCCGAAATGGGATGTGCTAGTTCGAGTCACTGATCCGCCGGTTGATCCGGCGGGTGGGGGTGGTGCGGCTCGCAGCCTCGCGGGCGCGGCCTTTGGCCCAGTGACGTAGGCTGGAAATCTGGCCGTCCATCAGGTTCGCCAATGGCACGGTCCGAACGATTGCCTCGATGAGGTATTTGGTTTCGGGTTCCTTGCCGTCGGCGTAGGCTTCGTGCATTGCGTCGATGAACGCCGCATCGATCTCCGCTCCAGTGAATTGCTCCGAAGCACGGGCCAGAACAACCGAATCGTAGTCGCCGGCTCTGCGGCCGTGACGTTTGATCACGATCTCCCAAATGAGGCATCGCTCCACCGAATCGGGCAAATCGGCGAAGAACAATTCATCGAAGCGGCCTTTGCGCAGGAACTCGGGTGGTAGCTTGCTGACATCGTTGGCGGTTGCCACGACGAAGACCGGCTTTTCCTTTTCCTGCATCCAGGAGAGGAATGAACCGAACACCCGCGACGAAGTGCCGCCATCGGTCGAACCGCTGGACTGGCTGCCGGAGAATCCCTTCTCGATTTCATCGATCCATAGGACGCAGGGTGCGATGGCTTCTGCGGTTTGGATGACGGAACGAAGGTTGGATTCGCTCTGGCCGACGATGCCGGCGAAGACACGCCCCATGTCGAGGCGCAGCAACGGCAGGCCGAAGGCGCTCGCCGTGGCTTTCGCCGTCAGCGACTTGCCGGTGCCGGGGATGCCGACGATCAATAAGCCTTTCGGTGCTGGCAGTCCATAGTCTTTGGCCGACGCACAGAACGCTCCACTCCTGCGGTCCAGCCATTCCTTGAGCAAATCCAGCCCGCCAATGTCGGCGAGGCTGGGCTTGGTCTCGATGACTTCAACAAGGCCATTGCGTTTGAGCGTGCGGGCTTTCTCGCGGGCGATGACCCGGTGATCAATGCCGCCGGTCTCAACCACCGACAATGCGAATGCATTTTCGGCTTCGGTCGTGGTCAGTCCGAGAGCGCTTTGCAAGGCTCCCTCGCGGATGGCTTCGGCCGGTTGCTTCAGCGTGTTTGATTCCAGAATGCCATCGAGCACGACACCGAGTTGGGTGGTGTCCGGCAGACTGAAGTTTACGTGGGTGATCTCATGGTCGAGTTCCGCCGGAAGTTTCAACCGGCAGCCCAGCAGAATCAGCGCATGTCCGCCTGCTTTCGCGAGACGCAGCAGATCCTTGATCCGGCGGATGAGCATCGGATCGGTTTGCTCCAGGTGAAGCTGGAGGTCACGCATGACAACGACGTGGCGCGGCTCCTTGCCTACGAACAATTGCTCGATCAACTGGAGCGCTTCCAATGGATCGGGACAGGAATGGATTCGACTTTCGGTGGTGTCGACGAGGCCTTCGGAAGAAGACCAGGCATGGAGATGATGACCGAGGGCGGTGCAGGCGGCGGCAATTTCCGCCTCCGCCCGGGCTTCCTCGGGAGTGATGATGGCGAGTCCGGCGTAACCGGCCCGCAGATGGGTGGTGAGTTGATTTTGCATTGTTGAGATTTGTTAGCGTGGGGTGGTCGGTAAAAGCAAAGACCCCGACCTCACGAAGGAGACCAGGGTCTGCGGTTGGGAGCCGATGCTGGAATCAGTTCAATTGCTTCACGATTTCAGTCCGTCGCTTGGCGAGGACCTCGTAGCGCTGCTTGAGCTGATCGAGCGAATAGCTGGATGCGTCGTATTGCCGCGATGATCGGACGGCCGTGTCCGCGCCATCGCCGGCAAGTTCGTAGTTTCCGGAAGTCGCGCCATAGCCGGCGGCGAAGGATCCGATGAACGCCACGTATTCCGCCTGATCCATTTTGCTACGGTGCTGTTCCGCAGCGATGCGGAGGTTCACCATTTCGGAATCGATGGATTGGAGTTCGGAGCGGAGTTGTGTCTTGTTCGGGCCGCAGGCGGCGATCAGAAGCGAGAAGGCGAGGATGATAATCTGTTTCATGGGAATTGGATGGAGTTGGTTGGTTAGGTTGTGGGTGCGGGACTGCGGCTGGAGGTTTTCATGTTCCCATTGCAGGCATGCAGCGCGGGAGAGGTTGGAAAACAAAACCTCGCCGGTATCGGCGTGCCGTGTCTCCCACTCCTGCGTTTGGTCATTGAAGCGGATATCCGTGGCCCGGACGACGTGGAGCCGTCCGAGCTGATGGAGATCAATCGCCTCGGTATAGAGGCAGTCGATGAGACCACCCGGACTGAAGCGCAGGGTCGATTTCATGAATCGCTCCCGCCGAGGGTTTGCCGGCTCTGATGGGTCAGGTCGCGGCTCCAGTAATCGGACTTGCGTCGGCGCATGACTTTGGTGCCGAGCGCTTCCTCAATCGCCTGGGTCGCGGCCTCGCAGCCGCTGCCCTTGAAGCCGTAAGCCTCGACGGTGACATCGCCCGTTGGCGATACCTTGACGCGGATCTGCCGGCTCACAGCGACCCTCCTTCCAATGTGAGCAAGATCGAGCCATCGGCTTCAACCTTGCGCGTGGTGCGGAGACCGCGGTGGTGGGCCTCGCGGATAGTGCGGTGCACGCCGTAGGATTGCAGCAACCGGCCGTAGCCGGCTCCTACCTCCTTGGCGACGTGGCCGTCCCACCAATCGGTGGTGAGGCCGTAGCTGCCGTCCTTTTCCGTCGAGGGATCGACGGCGATGTCGTAGGGACCATGCAGCTTGATGACATACGGGGCCTGGCGGCTGACACCGGCATAACCCCGGCAGTAGGAATCGGGAACAAGCCTGAGGTGGAGATCGACACAGGCATCGACCAGTGAAGCGATGTCGCGGATCTGGGTCTTGATGGTGGTGAAGTGACTCATAAGGAGGATGGTTTTCGGTTTGAAGTTTTCTGGAGGTGGATGCGGCAAGGGCGGCCCGTTGGATAACAGGCCGCCCTTGTTGCGGTTTAGAGGTTGTTAATTGGCTTGTTGAGTGGATGGAGTGGCTTTCGAGGGGGGTGGGAGTGGTGGTTTGAAAAATTAGGCTGCTAGGAAAATATTGGCGTGTCGTGTGATGGATTGATTGCGTGTCGAGAGAGGGTGGATGTCGTGATGCGGACACGAAAAAGCCCGCAGGTCGGATGACCGGCGGGCTGTGGAATCAGATAGTGAGACGGCTTCAGGTCATGGTCGATAAACCATGCTTCCAACAGATCCCCCATAGCTCGGACAAGTCCGGGGGCGGCGGCGTGGAAAAGTCCCCGTGGGCATACATTAGGCCGATCAGCTCGCAAAAGCGTTCCTCACCGCCGGCCCGCGCGCCATACCAGGAGGGTTCTCCCTCCGGGCGATGGGGGCCTGGGAGCCATGACAATTTCCACGACAGGGGTGTCTTCCATGATTCCTGAAGATGGACTTGGTCATAGTCGTCGGGAAACGGTTCGCCGAACGCCCTGCGGAATACCTTGCTGCGGTCCGGCCGGTGACAGGCCCAGAGGACGTGTCCCAGTTCGTGCATGGCGAACCAATCACGGATGAACCCGCCGGGGTATCGGCCCATGTTGAGTTGAACCGCCCTGCCTTGGGTGGTCACATGGGATCCACCCACTCGTTGTTCCCACTCGGTGGTGAGGGTGAAGGCAGGCACACGGATTTCACAGCACCGCAGATATTCCACCGCGCGATCCACGGCAGCCTTAGCCAGATTTTTCGAACGTGCGGACATGACGGATTGTTGGAAGGTGCCCGGATGAAGCCAAGCTCTATCCGGGCACTTATGTTGGTTGTATTTCGATCAGCCGACCGCAGCCAGCCTGCGTGTGCCCATTTGGCCGAAGCGGGAGACGACCTCACGGGCATCGCCGCGCGCGAGTTGCACAGAGGACTCGCGCAGGCGTGTCAGACCATCTGCCAGACTGGTCATCGCACCACTGTTGTTGCGGTATTCCTCGGCGCTGCGGCTGAGCAGATCGCGGCGGAACCGTTCGAGCATTTGCTCCAACTGCTGGTCACCGGCGAAATTCAACGTTCGGAAGTTGTCGATGAACGTTTCCAGACGGTTGAGCGTGCGCTGACTGACGCCGCTTTCACCGCTGTTAATCACGGCGAGAACCTCACCGGCAAGCCGGGCGGTTTCGTCCCGCAAGGAGGCGACGCTTTCACGGATGAAATCGTCGATGCCCGTGTTCAGCCGGCGTGAGGCATCTTCAGCGATACGACGGCGGTCCTCGGCCACTTCGAGTTGTTCCACTCCCTCGACGATCTCCAGACGGATGCTGTCGGGCGCGGCGATCTGGAACAAACAGAACTCGAAGCCGAAGCGCTTGGTGATGTCGCCGGCGGGTGGGAACGATTGCTCGATGGTATGGATCAACCGTTCGCCGCTGCCATTGAGATTTTCGGCAACGGCACGCCATTCGGCGATGGATTTTTCACGCATGGGCGAATACCCGGCAACGAATTCGAGCGTGGCTTCGCGGAACTCGTCACGGAGCTTTTCCAAGCGGTCGGTGAGATCGCCAAGACGGGCATTGGGAACAAAACGTCCGATGCCTCCCAGGAAGGGGAAGCTCGAACTTTCGACGGTCGCCTGCACGCGGGACTCGATCAGCGCGAAGGGTGATAGGGATTCGCGCGGGACCAGCCGCTTCTGGCCGAGCTGGATCAGCCGGTCGTTAACGTGGGCGGGATCAAGTCCGAGATCCTCGGGCTTGAGCTTCTTGCACCCCCGGTAATAACGCACTGAGGTTGAGACGAGAACTCCCCGCCGGCAGATGCCATCGAGGAGCGAGTGATTAGAGGTGGTGTTTGGATTCATGTTTTTCTTTTGGGGTTGGTTGGTGTTGTTCAGAGAAAATGAAACGCCCGTCCGGATTGATCCGAACGGGCGTCGATGAGACTACGGCTTATGCAGTAGTTGCTAGGCGGCCAGTCTTTCGGGCAACAGTTGTCCGGGAAGCCAGGCCATACATTCGTTTTTGAATTGGCACCACGAGCACTGCATCCCCGGTTGTGGATGGAAGCGGTTGCTCGCGATGCCTTCGACGGCGGTTTCCAACAGGCCGACGACACGCAGCTTCCTGCGTTCATTGGCCGGCGGACTGGTGACGCGGATGGTCTGCGGTTTCTTGGTTTTCACCAGGAACACGAGAGCCAACGCGGGCGGGGTTTCACCGGTCGCGGCTTCCAGCAAAAGCTGGTAGCTCACGAGCTGGATTTCATGATCAAACGCGGCGTGCGCCACATCTGGCTTTGATGCAGACGACTTGAAATCCACCGGCGTGAAGTTGCCTTCGATCAAATCGATTGCACCCGTCAGGGGCACCGACAGGCCTGGAATGATTTCCGTCAGCAGAACTTCGACGGCTCGGGGCTTTTCCTTCAATGCTTGCGGTGAATCGAGGTAAGCTGCAATCACGCGCAGTCCGTCGATACGGGTCTTTTCCCGCTTGGCATCACTGCCGAAGTTCACCGGGCCTTCGTCTCTCTCCAAATTCGCAAAGGATTTCTCGAAGACTGCCGCGATGGCTTCTGGCGAGTCGTCACCGCCACGCCAACGCGCCAGGTGGAATGCCTGGAGCGCGGCGTGGACGGCTTTGCCGAGATGCAGGGCGACTGGTGTCCGGCGTTTGAGACACGCTACCCGGTCGTAGTAGAACTGGAGCGAGCAGGTTAGATAGGCCTTTGCCGCTGTCGGGCTGATGTGGCTAGGCAACGTTTGTGCAAACGTCTTCAGCCCGGTGGTGAAGGGCGCATCGTGAACGGTTGCGATCACGCAGCGTCCCTCCCGTTGCTCCGCTGATAGGCAGAGCCATTGGACCTTCGAGCATTCTGCCGATTTCCTCCGCCGTGGGTGTCGAGTAGCTCGTCGATCAGCCCGGAGGCCTCGACCTTGTTAAGCAAACGCACGCCCTTGCCGAAGCGGGTGACCGCGAGGGATTCGACATCAGCTTTGTCGAGCTGGTGTTCTTCGACGATTTTTAGGATGAGGTCGCGTTGCTTGTCCGAGCACTTCCAAGCGGCACCTTGCTGCCAGTTGCCGGATTGAACGGAGCCGCCAGCCTGGATTACGTTGTTGGGCTCCGGCGGATCCATGCCGTAGTCGGCCGGGGGAACGAAACCGGTGCGGAGCATCTGCCCGTCCACGGTGGATTGCAGTCGTTGATAGAGGCGTTCGGATTCGCCGGCTAGGTCGTCGGTAGTCACCAGTTCGGTTTCGACTGAAACTGAGAATTGATGGGACGAGTATCCGGGAAGACCGAGACGTTTGGAATAATTGGCGATTAGTTTGATGGCCATGATAATTGGGAGTTTGGAGTTGAGATCGAAAAGCCCGGACCTTGCGGGCCGGGCATGAGTTGGATGAAACAAGTGAAATCCCGAATTACGCGGCATCCGGGAAGCGGATGACAACGTCTTCGGGATCGACTCGGGAGGTGTCCGGCTCGAAGGCTGAATCCCCGCTGAGCCCGCGGAGAATCAGGTCGTCGGCAAGACGGGTCATTGGCATCCGGAGACGCTTTCCTTCCTGATAGAGCAGGCGGACGACATCGTCGGACAAACGGGGGGAATACAAGGTGCGTGGCATGTCGATTGGATTGAGGTTGTGCGTCGAATCAACGGACGAGCTTGATCAGTACGGTGATCACGACGGCACCAATGAGCATTGGCAGCCAGAAGTCCGATGCAAAGGAGCACGTGAGGGCGACGATAGAGATCCACGCGAACGCTTTGATAAGTGGAATAGGGTTCATGGGAATTCAGTTTGCCGGTTCAGCGGACCATGCGTCCGAGGACGCAAACGACAGCCGCTCCAAGCACGGCGAATCCGATGACTTTCAATCCGTCACCCACGGGTGCTGTGTCAGTAACGATCGGGGGTGGGGGCAGCTTGGAAGCGGATGGCTCACAAGCACCGAGTGTCAAGAGCATCCCGGCTGCAGGAATGATGAAAAGAATTTTGATAGAGCGGATCATGATGGGATGGATGGTGATGGTGGTTGAAAATGGAACGGCCCGGCGGAGTGCCGGGCTGTTCGCTGGTTGACGGGTGTAACCGAAGGGGCTCCCTCAGAATCTTATGACGCGGTTGGCGGCTTAATTGCGAATGCGAGAATTCAATCGCCTGATGTGGTTCCTCACGTAAAATTCCAGTTGTGATTTTGTTTGCCGATATTAGTAACCGCGACATTATTTCCCCCAGATGTCGTTCGAAGTATTCGGAAACTTTGCCGATTGGGTGGCGGCATTCGGCTCGGTCGCGGCCGCCTTCGTCGCCTGGAGTGCCCTCAAATATGCGCGGAAGGCATACGAGGCACAAAGCGCCCAGTTGGAGATCCAGCAACGAGAAATCAAAGAAGACATGGTTGCGAGGCAGCGACTACGACTGGCGCATGGACCTCTGCTCGAAGTCACCAATTTCGAATATTCCATCGAAGGACTGGAAGTCTCATCCGGAGCAGTAATTAGATCGAAGATTGTCATAAATCCAGGCGCGTGGAAAGATACTTCTGATCACCCCCTGAAATTCGATTCGGAAATTTCCACCGGCTTTCGCTGCATAGCCATTCACAATTACCGAAGCACGATAAGACTCGGCCTTGTAAAAATTAGATGCCTCGACCGACATATTGAGAACCTGCGTATCGCGCGAGTAAGCAAGGTGCGGAGATTTCATATAAACGCGGACTGGCAGCCAGATCAAATGTGGGCCATTCTCGTTCCTGATAGTACGCCGCCGAGAAGTGAGAGTCCACTTCGGCTCCTGTTCGACTTCGAAACCGAAGACAAATTTTTCGACAGGTATGAGATGGAACTCGATCTTGCCGCCAGATCCGTGAAACAAATCAGCCCGATCCCATTCTTCAATGAACCTTACGATCCTCAGAAATCACAGTGACTAGCCCAGGATTGGCGGCTTCGCGCAAAGAAATGCGCCCGACAAAACGTATCCGTAGTCTCGGCCGAAGCGAAACCAATGTAGGTTGGGGGTCGGGTGCAGGTGGTGTCTTCATCATTGTCGAAGGGCCAAACAACTATTTTTAAACCCTCGCGGGCCGAAAATTCCAACGATAGCCAAGCTGGGGCTGGGATTTCGCGGATGCTTGGAGCCGACTACTCATACGGGGGGAGCGAACCGCTTTGGTTCGGGTAGTGAAGTGATCGTGTTCGAGATAATGCGTCAGGCCTTTTTTTAATATAGACATGGGTAAAAAGCCCTTCGCAGGTTTTTACCCATCACCGCCACGTAAATCACTGATTTATCAACGTCAACGATGGAAAATTTCGATAGGCTTCCATTTTCAAAAATGGGTAAAAACCAGCATTTACGGGGTAATTCCCCCAAACTGTCACAAAGAGAGTCGATGTCCCAGGTTTTCGGTACCTCCGAGAATAACAGATTGAGATCGCATTAGATCGGCTAGAGGAAGGGATCCTGAGCCAACGGCACTCTACTTCGGAGGTCTACTGAGTTTTCCTCGGTCCGGACAACCATAGCCATCTAGGTATCAGGTTCTCCACGGGCGATAGCAATCAGTGTCTCCACAATAGAGATGTCAAACTCGTTCGGTTGAGGCGCCAATTGCTCCAGCACCTCCAAATCGGCCAACATAACAGCGACCTCCGGGGGGGCATTGGCTGCTTCGACACTAACCGCCGAAGCCTGTTTCCGATCTCCCTGCCGCCACGTGCGTGTGGAGGTTTCACGCTCCTCCCACTCTGGGAGGAGCCTTACGCGACGAAATTTCCCTCGTTTTGAACCAATGGTCTCCAAAAGCTTACCTTCCAGCTCAGAGTGGGCCCAGAAGAGGTCGCGGGGAGTAAGCCTGAAGTACTCAGCGATGTGAGGAGGGACAAAAAATACCGGTTTCCCTGCGCCACGACGGGACGCGAAGATGGCGAGGATTGCACGGGTGCGACGATCTCCGAATTGGAGGAGGGCATCTCGTTCGACGATCCACGAAATTGGCGTAGACTTGCGTGCGGAAGATTTGGAATGGGACTCGTTTTGCACAGGCGCTAGGGGTTGATTGAAATAAGAGATATAAGAGAAGGGGAATGACCAGACGTGGGATACTGAATGACCGAAAATGGGATTTTTGACTGGCACATCTGCTAAATTTTAACCTTGGGGTTCAGCCCCACAATGGGAGCGATCAGTTCCCACATTTCCGCACCCCGTCCATCTACAAAGTGTTGGCCCGGCAGGATCAGCTCGACATCCGTTCTCATTTCGATTTGGGGAGCAACCATTGCGGCCGCCTTAACCATCCTCGACTGGATGGCGAGAAGCTCTTCTCTCCAGCCTTGCTCATCCATTTCAATGAGCACAGCGTCATGGACCGGCGCAATGACCCGATGTCCCGCTTCCGTCAGGGAAATCACGGCGATTCGGAGGATCTCGGCACCGGTAGCTTGGGTTGGAAAGTTTGTGATAGAGGTGGCCGTATCGTGAAAGCGTGCCATGCGCCTCCAGCCATAGCAGGTCGAGTAGCTGCCTCCGCATAGAACATTATCCGCCACCATCTGCCGCCATTTCCAATAAATCGGGTAGGATTCTTCGTGTTGATTAATGAGGCGTCTAGCCGCAGGAAGCGACATCCCGTTCCGCAAGGACAGGTTGGTCTCCCGCATGCCATATTGGATGGCCAGAGATGCAACCTTGTATATGGCCCGCTCTGAAGGATGGCTGGCTTTGGTTGCCTCCTCGGGCACGGCCCCGGCCCGCCGTGCAAAGGCAAGGTAGGGATCACCACTGCGGTAGTCTGCCATCATGGCTTCGTCATCGGACAGAGCAGCTGCCAAGGCGAATTCCTGACTGGAATAGTCGATATAGGCCAGCACGCGCCCAGGCGGAGCCTGCACGATCGAGCGGAGCCAGGCGCTTGCTCCGAAAATAAAATTGCTGTTGGATGGCTGATTCCGACCGGTATCAGATCCGAAGGGCGAAAGCATGCACCTCAAACGGCCGTCACCACCAACGGGAAATGCAAATCCACGAGTCTGCCCTCGCATTTTGCGAGCGTAAGCCATTGTGCGGACGGCAGCGTAGCGATCCGCCATCTTTTTGAATGAGTCTTCGTCCAACGCCGGCGCGCCTGTTGGTAACAAGGGCCAGAGAATACCATTGGTGGCACACCATTCGCACCAGCCTATTGAGGAAAAGGTTCCGCTTTCGGTGATGGCGCCGGGATAGCGATGGCGCGCTTCTGTCCAGGCAGCATTCTTGATCTCCTCGTGGTGGGTCCGAAGCCGCTCGACGAGAGAAATATCGGCAGGTATGCCCGAGTGTTCCACCTGCGCAAGCGACTTGAGGTAGCGCCCTCTGAGCGAAGCGAACTTGATGTCCACCTGGGATCCGAACAAATCCCAAACGGCGGCGAGCACTTCGACGTCCTGTTGACAATAGTCCAGTAGATCGTCCCGGCGATCCCTCGGGACTTCCTCGCCCATGGCAAGGTTCCTCATCGTGTCTTTGTATTCGGAATCCATCGTGGACACTCCTAGCGATCGCGCAAGTGAAAGCAAACCCCACCCCCCATCGGGCTTGCACTGTCCCCGAACAGTGCGTGCTTCAACCAAGGTATCGATTACTTCGGCAGGCGCGTCCCAACCTAGGACCATGAAGCAGCCCAATTCCGCCAACGCATAGTGTGCGACCATCCGGTAGGGCGTCTCAAATGGACACGGTACTGCCGACCCGTCCAGCCAGAGGCGCTTGACACACCCGGTCTCAAGACACTTGCCGACGACACACCAGGGCCAAGGCTGAGAGCCGGGGGAGTGGCGAAACTCGAAATCGATAAACCAGGTTTTCATGCTAGAGAAGTGAATGCCTCGTATGCCAAAACAGCCACCTTGAGGATTCAGGCCAAGCCCATGAGTTCACGTGCGACGGGGTGGTCGCTGGAATCAATGACCTCGACACCACCGGACTTGCAGGCGAATCGCAGCATATCACTGGCGTTCGGGATTTCCTGAGGCCAGAAAGGTTCTTTGCTGTTGTCCCTGCGACGTGTCACCTCATATTCGGAGCCTTTCCAAACGATACGCGTCCACGAGCTTGTTGCCACCCGCGCGGCAGCATTGGCCGAAACGTGAGCTGCATGTGCCCGCCGGTCGGTAGGAAGCGGCACCGGCCAGACAAAAACTTCGCCGCTGTAGTTCACCGTCAATGTCATTCGCACGTAACGTGCCACTCCCGCGAAGGGCTCCAATGCAGCAGGGACAATCAGATAGGTATCCCGGGTTTCGCCGGATTCATAGATATGAATGGGTGCAGCGATCTCAGGATGACAACGGACCCATTCATCTTTCTTCGGCTTTCGGACCGGAAGGACCGTAAGGACTTTCTCGGACGGAGTGAGTTCGTCCATGGTGCGGCCAAGAGCGGCGAGGTCGTCGAAAATGTCTCCCTTGGGTGGTTCCTGGGTGACAATCGGTTGATACTGTGTAGAATCGTTCGCGGAGTGGGGTTCAGATTTGGCGATCGGTTCTCCTTCCATAGACGGGGTCGTTGGCTCGACCCCGTCGACGTTTTCGAAGGCGGCGGTTGCAGGGATGGTTTCGTGGGTATTCATATTTGTAGTTGGGTGTTGCAGATAGTTAGGTGGAGAATTGAACTCAAGCGTCGGAGACCTACATGTTAGGCGAGACTTTTGCAGGATCGAAATAAAGGACTGTTTGGGTCGAGCCGGTCTCGGGTCGACGAGCTTGAGGAAGGCAGACAAAGCGGGATCTCGTCCAGGTCGCAGGGTTGGCGCCGAGGGTGACGGCCGTAGTATACAGATCGCGCAGCCCGCGTTCGCCCATCTCGGCGACATTCCACCAAGCTTGCAAGCTGCGCTTTCCTGACGAGACAACCATCGTAAGCGGAGCCTTCTGGCGAAGGTATAAGATGAGAGCTGCCTGACTGTTGGCAGATCCTTCGGAAAACTCGGTGACAAAATATCGCCGTCGGCCGGTATTCAAATGGGTGTGTTGGGAAACTCTCCACCCATTCGTAATCCCGAATTTAGCAATCATCGGGGACGCAACGATGAGGCGAGATCCCAAGGGAAGGCATTCATCGCGGGGTTGCGTTTTGGTACGCACCTTGTCGCTTGCCACACAGAGCCAGTCGCCGACTCCGTAAAGACTCCGGAGAAAAAATTCAGAACCGAGGTCTTCGCTGATGCGAGATGGCGAAGCGCCTTTGAGTGTAAGCATGGGCTTCCGGATGGAAGTGGTAATATTGTAGCGTCGCAGTCCATCAACGGGAGGGCACTCAGGCCGGGAGTCGACAATAGTGAAATCGCTGAAGATGCTGCGCGGAAAGGAAGCCGGCAAGTCAGATGGCGGCTTCACTTCGATGCGGTCTCCTTCAGCGAGAAGGACAGGCTCAGCCAAAGCGAAAAGCCGACGGAAGCTATCGCTGAATGATTCGGGGACATCGTCGACCGGTGCACCGAGGGGCATTGCGGAGGAGTTAATTTGATTATTGGGGTTAATATTCATATTGTAATTTTGTTGGATTTGGACTCGTGAAGTATCGGATCGGAGCAGGATTCCGTAGCTATCTGGATAACTACTAGGCCTCCGAATTAGTCTCCGATGCCGGACCTCCGGTCTGATTCGGGTGTTTCTCAATGCCGTCCGTGATAAGCCGTTCGATATCGGTGAGGCTGAAGAGCCGCACTCCCCGCGTCTGGCCGGGACGGCGGATGTGGCTGGTCCGAATCAATCCCGCCTCGGCATACCGCATGAGTTGCGGAGCGGTGAGGCCGTTGGTTCTCCGGATTGTTTGAGCGCGTGCCCACTCGGGACTTTGATGGTGTTCAGGAAACATAAGGAAGCCAATGGAGAGAAAAGATTCCTAACGGTCTTTGGGAGCAAAACGGATTTTAACCCAATCAACGAACCATGTTGGCGGGAGCTTGCGACGACCTTCCCGGTTGAGGATGGGCCGCGGTTCCGCCGATGGTTTGCCAGTCATCGCATTTTGCGGAAGGACGAGGATTCCAGTCTTGGCCCCAAGCCCCCTTGAAGCGCTATGTTCCCTGCAGAGCGAACTGTTCCACCTGACGTGGGTGGCGACCAGTTGCTGACACTAGGATCCGGCCTGCCGTCGTTCGCGTCGAATTACTGACAGTCCCTCGACGAGTTGGATCGCCCCGCGGCTGACATGATCAGCAATAATGATTCGTGTGGTGTTCGATCACCTCCGATTTTTCTCATCTCCCTTGTGTCCGACGAATCTGGCTGAACATTGCCAGCCTCTTTATCCCTTCTGACGGTTGCGGATGCAGGGACAGGGCACGCATCGGATCTACCTGGTCGGACATCCCATATTTGGCCCTGATCACTTCTGCCATCGTGGTTCGCGTTGTTGGGGATCAATTTTCCTATCTGCATTGTCGATAGCATTTTTGAAAAATCGCTATCGTCCATCGAGGGAAAAGCACGGCGCGCGAGTGCCTTCTTACTTGGGATCTCGTCGACACTCACGAATGACTGCAGGGCAGAGAGGAGCTTTAGCTTATTACGAACTGGCCCAAGCACCTTCACCCGTCCTTCTTGGAGGCTCTCTCCATCCGCCAAGCCACTCGGATCCAAGAACGCTGGAGTAATACACTTCAACGCCCCCGCGAGTCGGGCAAGATCAAACGCCTCCTGCGCATGCCCTTGAGCATGCAATGCCATCATGCAGGCAAGTATCTGGTTAATGATAGAGCGATTCATTTGTCGCCGCTTCTCTGCGGGTGCTTCCTGCGCGGCGCACGCCAGCATATCTAAACCTAAGTCGAGAACGGATGTCATTCCCCAGTCGTAGGATACCAACACACCCCCGCCCTCATCGAACCGTTGGACATCTTGCGCGATGTATTCCAACGCGAGCTTGACGCGCTCTGCTAAGTTCTCCGGATCGTCTTCCCCTTCGATCCAGCCCATATCGCTACTATGAACGCCACTGGTTTCCGTTGCATGACTTTTTGTTTCCTTCTGCTTGGTCAAGGGCTTCGCCTGATTCGCGAATTTGAATAAAATGTCTTCCAGATCACGCCTAATAGCAGATTCCAGTTGGGTTTTCACTCGGGGAACCAAACGGCCTCCTGCTTCCACGATTTCCTTTTCGTCTTGAAAATAGGGCATCTCATCGGGCAAATCTCGTTGGGATTCGCTCATCCGCGAAATCTGATTTTCCCTGGTGGCAGGATTGCACAACCTGATGAGCTTTTTTCTCATGATGGTAATATCGATGGCATTTTGGCGACGGCAGCGCGGAGAAGTTCCACGGAGTGATGCGTGTAACGCTTGGCAACTTCCCTAGACTCATGGTCCGTGACAAGCATGCGGAGATCTTCCTCGATTCCTTCGTTGGCAAGCCAAGTAGAAGCGGTGTGACGGGTGCTGTGAAAACTTCGCTCGAAGCGTGTCCGTCCCCGGCCTTGACCCTCGACACTGGTGCCTCGTTCGACTTTGGCTGTCGCCATGATGCCAATGAAAAGGTTGGACAGTCCGGTTTTTCCTCCGATCGAAGTTACCGCCAGCGTCGGTGTAAGCCATGCCGTGAATTCCGATTTGCTCCCCTTGATAAGCTCGCGGATTTCCAGAAGCAGGGAGGCGTGAAGCGGCAGCACCACTTCCTTGCCCGATTTCTTTTTCTTCTCAGGGATGAAGGTGACGATTCCTTTATCCAGATCGAAGTCACCGATTTTCCTTCGGGATGCATCACCCAGACGCATCCCGCAGTATACACCGAGAAGAAGGACGACTCTCCACTCTCGGGTTGGGCACGCCAACAGCAACGAATTCACCTCCGTCAGCAAAAATGGTTTCCGATCCACCGAATCTGAGACACGCAGAGACTCAGTCGCGGCGACCGGATTGATCGGGATCATCCCAGTTTTGGCGGCTTTCGCGAAGGGACCGGAAAGGTATTTGAGAAGGTTGTTCACTCGCTTGTCAGAGAGGCCTGACGCCTTTTGTGCATCCCGCCACGCCCGAACGTCAGAATGCTCCACGAACTCGATACCGGCGTCAGCGCGGGGACCAAGGTGCTCCTCAAAGGTACCGTAACACCATTCATACGCCGCAAATGTCGATGTAGCCACGTTGGGCTTTTTTTGTCGGAGGTACTCCGCAAACCAGTTTCGCACGGAATAGGAAACGAGGGGTTTACCGCGGGCGATCTCGCAAATCCGATTCAAATGCTCCCGGGCCTTCGACTCCGTCAACCGTGACGCGCCGGCATCGCGGATCGCATTTAGAAGCGTCTC
The DNA here is from genome assembly GCA_040386755.1 of Verrucomicrobiota bacterium. GTDB lineage: Bacteria > Verrucomicrobiota > Verrucomicrobiia > Verrucomicrobiales > Akkermansiaceae > Luteolibacter. Next base: position 273,301 of record JAZKEY010000007.1, read on the forward strand.
GCAATACTCCATCCCATGGACCTTATCCGCGGCCTTGGCCTTGAGTGCCATCTGCTCAGCGTTCTGTCCGAACCGTCGCGCATCGTTGACATCAGCCGTTTTCGTTTTAACGCTGACCTGCTTCCAGTTCCCATCTTCCTCAGGAATCCTAAACTGAACTCCGTAGTATTTCCCTCGCTTGCGAATGCTCGACATATTGTTTGGCAACAATTTGGCAACATTTCCATGAGTTTCAAGAAGAGCATAAATAATTTTTAAGAGCCTACAATCAATGTGTTATGCGTTTTCCTTTGATCCCAGGAATTAGAATATCGATTCGTGGGTTCGAATCCCGCCAGCCCGACCATTTTATCGGCCGCCGGGTTCCTGCAGAGGAAACGACTTTGGGGAGGCGATTCAAGCTGTCGAAACGGTACGAATTGGACCTGCGCCCAAAAATTCGCGAATCGTTTTGTGAGAAAGTTGAGACCGCCTGCCGAAAATGCGCTGGCCGTTGCAAATGAGAGGTCGCTTAGCGTTGCCGATGGCTGGAATCTGTCGAATCCTTCCCGGCCTCGGAGATAGGCGCCCATTGAAGGTCGCCCCCGGTTCTCCGACGAGCGCGACAAGATCGGTCGGCGGCAGAACGGTAGAACTCCGGATTTTGCGCCACCGCGACTGTTGTAATATCATATCTCATCCGGCGAATGGATTCCAGCAAGGAACCACAGCGCTACGGACCCGGTCAGGGGCGTGAAAAGCAAGATTGTTGAAAGTTTCCTGTCGGGTCCGCAGGGGATTAAACGCGGTGATCCATGGTGGAACACCTTCCCTTCACCTGAAGCGATGGATTGCCTCGCCGCTTGTCGGCGGCTCATCCACTCCAAAAACCCACGTCCAGCAAACCCAAATCCTTATATTTCCCCTATGAAACCCAAATTCCGCTCCAATCCGTACCTCCGTGCCGCCAACCGTCCTATTGCCTCCCTGACTTACGCCGCTGGTTTCGGCCTCGCACTGTGCATCGCCGGGCTGTCGCCGTCCGCCCGGGCGGACTCCGCCGTTTGGAATGGCGCAACCGGCAGCACTCAAACGCTGGACTGGAACAACACCGCCAACTGGACGCCCAACACCACCTTCCCCAATGGAGTCGGTGAAGTCGCCACCGTCACCAAAGATCTGACCGGAGGCGACTCCACCATCAATTTGAACCAAGCCATTACGGTGGGAAGCCTGGTGCTCGGTGACACGGCCGCCTCGAACATCTACAGGATCAATTCAACGACGCCAACCGCGACTCCGGCGTTCACGCTGACCTTCGACAACACCGGCAGCACCAATGCGGTCCTGACCGATACCCCTGTCAGTGGAGCTAAGACGGACGAGATCAACGCGAATGTTATCTTGGAGGACTCCCTCGACGCCACAGTGGCGCTCAATACCTTGTTGATCACCGGGAATATTTCCGAAGCCTCGCCAGGAAAGGGTTTGACCAAAAGAGGCACGGGCGTTCTGGGGCTTCAGTTGCCCGTGACCCCCGTGCAGGGCGTGAATAGCTTCACCGGGCCGGTCACCATCGAGAATGGAGTTCTGAGGGCCACCGGTGCGACATCTCTGGGTGCCGGGACTTCGGCCATCGCACTGGGTACTGCCACTTCCATCAGCTCCAACCTCAGCCCCACCCTGCGTCCCAATGGTGCGACCATCCTCGCACGCGATGTCATCGTCGGAGCGAACAATTCTCCCACCAGCGGCGTCTATACCATTGATACCGACAACGGCACCACGGCCGTGGGCGTGTCCGGCCTTATCACGCTCAACCAGAACCTTGTAGTCTCCGGTGCCGTGGCGAACGGATTCACCCTCTCCGGCAATATCACCACCGGCTCTTCCGGAGCGCGGACGCTCACGTTCCAAGGCGGCGGCGGCCAGCTCGTGGCCTCCGGAGTGATCGGCGGCGGCAGCGGTTCCATCGCTCTTGCCAAGGCCGGTGCCACCACCCTGACACTGTCGGGCGGCAACACCTACACCGGCGGCATCACCTTGGGCGGAGGAGCTGTCGTCATCAATTCCGACGCCTCTCTCGGAGCAGTCCCGGGCAGCCCGGCCACAAATGTGACCTTCACCGCCACCACCACGTTGCGGGGGGATGCCACGGTCAGCGCCTTGTCCCTCAATGCGAACCGGAACATCGTCATCAACTCCGGAACCACGGCCGCCTTCAATGCGGGTGCCGCTGCCAACGTCATGACGATTAACGGTGTGATTTCCAACCAAACCAACACCGGCATTCTCAACCTGTCCACCTCGGCAAATGCATTCACGACGGGGACGGTAGTCTTCAACAGCAGCAACAATTTCGTTGCCGACTCAGTCATCAACCTGGGCGGAGGAGCCAACATCGGCGGCGGGATCCTGAGGCTCGCCAACAGCAATGCCTTGGGATCCAACGCGATCACCGTCAACGGCAATGCCGGTGGCGGCGGCGCCTTGGGAGAAGCGGCCCTCGAACTTTCCGGCGGCATCAACATCGGCAGCAATGTCACCTTCAACATCGCCGGCCGCGGCAACACGCTCACCCCGGTGGGAGACAACTTCCGGAATTTTTCCGGAAGCAACGCCTTCAACGGCACCATCCGGATCGCCCAGACGGGAGGCGTCTATCAGATCGACTCGGCCGAGACCGGCAGCCTGCTGACGCTTGGCGGCACGATCACCAACATCCTCAATAGCACGCGGGTTCTCAACTTCATCGGCGCTGGAAACACCCTCGTTTCCGGAGCGTTCTCGGAAACCGGCGGTGCCAACTCCAAGATCAACCCGGTTAAATCCGGCACAGGTGCCCTCACCCTCTCCAGTGCCAATACTTTCCTCGGTGGCCTTACCCTCAACCAAGGCACGCTGAACCTCAACAATAACACGGCGGCTGGAGCTGCGGCGGGCGTGTTCACCATCAACGGCGGCACCATCGACAACACCAGCGGTGCGGCCAGAACCCTCACCAACAATAACCCGCTGACCTTAAACGGCGACTTCGCCTTTGGTACGGTGGCAGGGACCACTCCTGCGAACGATCTGAGCTTGGGAGGCGGGGCTGTCACGCTGGGCACGGCGGTCGGCACCAGCCGCACCATCACCGTCAACGGCGGCGGATGGTTCACCATCGCCGGTGTCGTGGCAAACGGCACGACGGCGAACAGCATCATCAAGACGGGCACCGGCGTTCTCAAGCTCGACAACAACAATAACAGCTACAGCGGCGGTACCATTCTCCAGAGCGGCCAACTGCAGGTCACCAACAATGGCGTGCTGGGAACCGGCACCCTGACCATCAATGGCGGCAGCCTGCTCGCACGGGGTGCCTCACGCACGGTTCCCAATACCGTCAGCGTCGGAGGCGACTTCTCGCTGGGTCTGGCAACGTTCAACAACCAAATGAACTTTTCGGGCTCCGTCGATCTCGGCGGCACCACCCGCACAATCAGCCTGGTTGATAACACCAATGCCCAGGATTCCATTTTCTCGGGCATCATTTCCAACGGCGGCCTCATCAAGACTGGTGCCGGCACGCTGGTCCTTTCGGCAGCGAATACCTACTCCGGCCCAACCACCGTCAATCAGGGGACACTTTTCCTGAACAACAGCAATCCTCTGGCTACCTCCAGCTCGATCACCATCAATGGCAGCGGTGCCAAGCTCACGGGTAGCAGCCCGGGCGTCACCCCCGGTCCTGTGACACTCACCAGCCCTGTGACACTCACGCAAGGCGGAATCGATATCAGCGGAACCATCCCCTCCCTCGCCGTGGCCGATCTGGCTGAAAACACGGTGGCCGCCGGGAATGGCACGATGGCCGCGCTGACCGTGGGCACGCTGACTTTCAATGGCGCCGCGACCCTCAACCTTTCCACCACCAGCAACACCGTCGGCCAGAAACTGGTGGCGACAAATCTCGCCACGAATTCCCTGGCTCCAGTGGTTGTGAACGTTACCTCCAGTACATTGTTTTGGTTGGATAACACTGACTACCCTCTCATCACTTTCGCGAGCTATCCATCGGCAGCCGATGCATCTCATTTCTCGTTAGTTCCACCGACTGGCTTGAATTTCAATCAACAGGCCAGCTTGGTCAATACAGGGACGGCAATCGTGCTTCGAATCACCACCGATGCCCTGCTGTGGACAGGCAATCAAAACGCCAACTGGACAACCGTTCCGGTGGGGGGGACGCGGAATTGGACCCAAGGTGGCAATCCTGTTGAATTCACGGAAAATAGCTCGGTGCTTTTCGACGCCAACTCGGGACACTATCTCGTCAACGTTGGCGAAAATGTCTATCCATCCACAGCCGTATTCAATGCCGGATCGAATGACTACACCGTGTCGAGCACCGGAGGTTTCGGAATTCAAGGGGGATCTTTGACGAAGAATGGCACTGGAAAGCTGACGATCTCTACCAACAACGGCTACACCGACCAGACTATCATCACCGGTGGAACGTTGGAAATCAGTGGTTCGATCGCCGACAGTTACCTAATCTCGATCTCGAGCAATGCCGCGCTGAGTTTTGACCTTGCGAACTCGCCCAACATTTATGCCAACCCCATCACCGGCAGCGGAGAGGTGATCAAGAAGGGCACCGGCTCCTTGACCCTCACCGGGCCCAATAACTTCACCGGGAACCTCACGTTGAATGGCGGGACCCTCAACTTCGACGGAGTCTCCGCATGGGGCGGTGCAGCAGGGGCTTTTGTGATCAACGGCGGCACACTCGACAACACCAGCGGGGGCTTGATCGTCGCCAGCACTAACAAGCCACAGCAATGGAATGCGGACTTCCCGTTCGCGGGCAGCAACAATCTCGATCTGGGCACCGGCACCGTGACGCTCGGCGGGACCGGTGACCGGTCAGTGGTGGTCGGTGGTCCCGGGGACACCCTCACCGTTGGCGAGATCAAGTCCCCGGCGCAAGGGCTGCACCTTAGCGGCGGAGGCACGCTGGTCGCAACGAGCGTGGGCACCTTTGCGGATGGCAGCAACATCGGCGGCACCCTGACGGTGGACAGCGGCACCACGCTGCAAATCAACCGCAGCACCGGGAACAGCGCGGGAACCACCGGCGACTTCGTGACGACGGGTCTGGCAGGAACGGGAACGATCACGAACGGAGCCGCTGTCTCGGATCGTTCCATTCAGGTCAACAACACCGTGGACTGCACCTTCAGCGGCACGATTGCCAATGGCGGTGCGGCGTTGCTCGCCTTGAATAAGCAAGGCGCGGGGATGCTGACGCTCACCGGAGGAACCAGCACCTACACCGGCCAGACGGTCGTTGGCGGAGGGATCCTCAGCGTGCGCAACAGCAATGCGCTGGGCAACAGCAACAATGTCAGGATGGTGACCCGCAACGGAGGAATTCAGTTACAGAACAACATCAGCCTTCCTCCGACGGTGACGTTCACACTAAGCAATGACGGCCTGGCTGGAGCGCTGGTGCCCTACGCGATTTCCAACGTTTCCGGAAACAACACCATCAACGGCCTGATCACGCTGACCAGCGGCGGCGGCGGCTCGATCATCCAGTCGGACAGCGGCACGCTGACGCTGGCGGGGAACGTGACGAGCGACCAGGCCCGCCCTCTCACGCTGCAGGGTGCCTCTACGCAAGCCAACACGGTCAGCGGCATCTACAGCAACGGCAGCTCCGGCGTGAACACGCTGCAAAAAACCGGTGCGGGCCTCTGGATCCTGACGGGAGCCAATACCTACACCGGCACCACCACCATCAGCGCGGGAACCCTGCAACTGGGCGACGGCGCCACCGACGGCACCATCGCCACCACCAGCAGCGTCATCAACAACGCCTCGCTCGTTTACAACTGGACCACGAACCACACCGCCACCTATGTCATTAGTGGCACTGGCTCTGTCACCAAAAACGGTGCCGGCACCGCGAGCCTGACGGGAGTCAACACCTACACCGGCATCACCACCGTCAATGACGGTGAACTCGCCGTCAACGGCACCTCCATTGCCAACACCGGCACGGTGGTGATCAACGGCGGCAAAGTGAATCTAACGGGATCCGAGACGGTCGACAAACTCTACTTCGGCGGTGTCCAGCAGCCCGCTGGCAACTACACCGCCGCCGGTGACGCCACCCACTTCTCGGGTGCCGGAACCCTCGTCGTCAGCTCCGGCCCTCCCGGGTTTGCGACCTGGGCCTCGGCCAACGGTGCGACGGGTCAAACTCCGAGCGACGACCATGATAACGACGGCGTGGAAAACGGCATCGAGTTCTTCGTTGGTGCCACCGGCACGACCTTCACACCCCTTCCTTCGGTAGTGGACAATGCGGGTGTCAGGACGGTCACCTGGCCGAAAAGCGCGAGCTTTACCGGTGACTATCAGGTGCAGGTGTCGTCCGACCTCGGCATTTGGACCGCCGCTCCGGGCGGATCAGTGACCGACAACGGAACAACGGTGGTCTTCACATTCCCGTCAGGCCCGACGATTCGCTTCGTCCGCCTCGTCGTGGACCCCGGTTGATCATTGAGGCCGGTGGCGGAGCGCATTTTACCGCTCCGCCACCGTTCTTTCTATCAACTTGATCCGGCGCGTTCCCACCACTCAATTTGCAACCTTCGGGCTCCGCCGACGGTGGACAGTGACCTTCGCGCGCAATGCCGGTGGCGTCCTGACTCGCCTTGGCCACCCCCATGATGACGAGATGGCCGCTGCCAAGCTCCCGGGTGCCTTCAGCCGCTTCACCTTGCGGGCGCCATATCAGCCTAACAAATGTGTCTGGCGGTGGCGGGCTGATGGCGGCTTCACTTGGAATCCATCGTTTCCACGCTGGTTGCCGTCGTTCAAAATTCCGCCAGAGGAAAATGAAGCGGCTGGAGCGGGATCCTCGCTCCAGCCGCAGCCCCGCTCACGACCAAGACCCTTCTGGAAACCCAATTTACAGAAGGATGTCAGCCGTTCCCGCAGGGAAATTTCCGGTGCTCATCAGAGCTTGTAATATTGCTCCCAATCCTTCCGCGGGGGCACGCCTTTCAAAAGTTCGTTGGCGATCTTGTGATTGGTGATCTGTTTCGACGCGGCGTCGAATTTCACCGTGGCATTCACCCGTTGGGCGATGATTCCGATGGCCATGGCCTGGCACAGCGGACCGGCCACGGCGAAGTTGGAACGGCATTGCTCCTCGCCTCTAACGGCCTTGAGGAAGTTCGCCGCGTGGTTCGACGGGCTGCGCGGGACTTTCGGCAGTCTGGATTCCATGTCCTTGGCCTTGGTGCCCAGGATCTTCAGCGTCGAGCCGTGGGTGCCGCCCTTGAAAACGAGATCCTCGCCGTAAATGACTTTCCCTGGAGGTTGCTTTTTCGATTCGGCGCTGCCGGCGGTTGGCGGCGGGATGTTAGGATCCACGATCGCATCGCCGAAGTCGGCGGGGAGCGGCGGCAGGTTTTGCTGGCCGTCATACCAGGTGAGCTCCACCGGCGGCAATTCGCCGCGTTTGGGGAAACGGAAGGCCAACGTGGATGCCTGGGGGAAAATGAGCGGATTGTAGCCTTCGAGTTTCGGCTCCACTTCGGTCGGCAGGCCGAGGTTGAGGAATTCGTGCGCGGTGTCGAAGATGTGCGCGCCCCAGTCGCCGAGAGCGCCGTTGCCGAAGTCGAACCACGAACGCCAGTCGCCGTTCATGTAGCCTTTGTTATAGGCGTGTTGCTGCGCCGTCGCGAGCCAGGATTCCCAATCGAGCGATTCGGGCACCGGTTGTTCTGCCAGATAGCCGTCGACTTTCAGTCCGTGCCAGCGGCGTTGGTTGTTCATGAACGCGGTGATCTTCGTGACGTTCTTGATGATCCCCGCTTCCGTCCATGATTTGAATTGGAAATAGTTCGCATCCGAGTGGCCCTGGTTGCCCATCTGGCAGGCGACCTTGTATTTCTTCTCAGCCGCCATCATCAGTTCGATTTGATAGAAACTGTGCGCCATCGGCTTCTCAACATAGATGGACTTGCCCATGGACATCGCGAGCATGGAAATCGGGAAATGCGAGAAATCCGGAGTCGCGATGCAGACGGCGTCGAAGTCCTTCCCCATCTTGTCGAACATCTTCCGGAAATCCTGGAAGCGCGGGACGTTGGGGAACATCTTGAGGATTGGCTCGGTGTGCTTCGCGCCCATGTCGGTGTCGCACAGGGCCACGATTTCGGCCAGGCCGGTCTTGTTTAGTTCGCGGACGACGTCGGCACCGCGGTTGCCGATGCCGACGCAGGCGAGGCGCACCTTGTTACCACTAGGAGCAGCTAACAAGAGGTTTGGCGAAAATGCGGAGAGAGCGCCGGTGGCGAGCACGCCTTTGAGGAACGAGCGGCGATGGGGATCGGATGACAGCGGGGTATTCATGGAAGTTATTTCAGGTGATGGACTATTTCTTAACGGGAACGCGGATCTTGATGTTGCGGTAGGAAACGAGATTTCCGTGATCCTGAAGCAGGATGTGACCGTCCGCCCATTCGCCGAATTCGGGGATGTTCTTGTATTTGCTGCCGCTAACAGCCTTGCGGTATTCCTCCGAGCCGCGCTCGTATTCGAGGACTTTCTCGCCGTTGAGCCAGTGTTCGACCTGTTTCCCGGTGACCACGATGCGGGCGGTGTTCCATTCTCCGATGGGGTTCACCTTCTTGGTCGCGGCGGCGGTGATCAGGTCGTAGAGCGAGCCGATGGTGCGGTTGCCATTCCGCCCCAGTTTGGCATCGGGGTGGTGGGCGTCGTCGAGGATTTGGAATTCCAGTCCGATGGCCGAACCGGTGGGAGCAGGTTTGCCTGTAACCTTGTCGATCGGTTTCAGGTCCGGCTGGACGAAATACTTGATGCCGCTGTTAGCTCCCTTGGTGATTTTGAAATCCGCCAGCAGTTCGAATTGCGAGAACCGCTCCTTTGAGATGATGTCGCCGCCGCCGGTGGATTCGCCACCGTCGCCGGGCCGCACGGTGAGGGTGCCATCCTTGATTTCCCAGCCTTTCGACGGGAAGGAGTCCGACTTGGGCGTGCGCCAGCCGTCGGATGACTTCCCATCCCACAGCAGTCTCCAGCCGGCGTTCTTTTCCGAAGTGGTTAGAGTGTTGGCCTGATCCGCAGCGGAGGCCGGGAACAGGGAGGAAAGAATGATGCTGAATAAGAGTGTGGTTTTCATGAGATGGGATTGAGGTGAACAGGTAGCGAACGATTTGGTGTTGCCACTCGGTCATTCGAGCATTTCGACGCCGAGACGGCAAAACAATCGGGACGTGTCCTGGGAGATGGGAGCATTGGCGCGGATGGTGCACATCTCGGTCACGCCGTCGCCGGTCGGGACGGGTGGTGCCACTTCGGAAGCCGGTTGCGCGCTCCAACTGCCGCTGCCGAGTGTCGGCGAGGTTTCCACGCTGAAACGCAGGCCGCGCGCCGCGCTGTCGATGCGCCGCAAATAAGTGAACTGGAGGTAGCGCACGTCCTCCTGGTTGACGATTTCCATCTGCGGAACAAGCGGATGGCCGTTCTGCCGCTGGCTGGCGATGTTAGGGTTCGACGCCATGGCGTATTCCCAGCGATTGCTGATGCCGTCGTGGTCGCTGTCGGTGTCCGGCTCTGATGCCGTGATATTGCTGGCCGTTAGCCATGTGCTCCACTGCTGGCCGAAGGTGTCCGCCGGGACGACCCAGATGTTGCGGTAAAGGACGGGACCGCTGGCAGCCGTGGTATGAGCTTGGAGGAAAAGCGCGTGCAATCCCGAAGCCTCGGCAACGGACTCACCGGTCTCGCCCGGAATCTCCACATCGTCATGAATCAGCATGCCATTCCAACGGACGGTGGCCCGCGCGTTCGCGACCTTGGTATTTCCGCTCCAACGCGCGGCGGTGAACCACACGTCGTAACTCTGCCAGGCACCCGCTCCGAGGCTGGCGTTCTGGGAGGCCGGGCGCTGGAGATAGATCGCGCCGGCGTCGTTGTTAGCCAGCGTGGCTCCGGCCGGGGTGTTGAGGACCTGGAGTTCGTAACTCCGCTGGAGCTTGATGCCGGAGTTGCCCGCCTGCTGGCCGGTGCCCCCGGACGGCGACAGCCATTCCGCGTGGAGCTGGAAGTCCTTGAATTGTTGGACGGAAACGATGTCGTTGGGCGAAGGTGATAGATTTACGGCCAGCGCGCCATTGGTCACCGTCCAGTTCGGCACCACGGCGTCCGCGTTGCGCCGCCATTGCGCGTCGCGGGTGGTGGTGGTGCCGTCGAAGAGCACCAGCGCGCTGGCGGGAGGTGCCGGAGGACCGGTGACCGTCAAGTGGTCGATGTTTCCTCCGCTGGAACCGGTGGAGGTCGCGCGGATCGTGTTGGTGCCCTTGTTGAGTGTCACCGTCAGCGGCGCGGTCATCTGATAGTCCATCCACCCGGTGGTAAGATTGAAAGCAAGGGCGTTGTTCAAGATCCCGCCGTTGACGCGGATGCTCAGCGGACGGTTGGCGGTGCCGAAATTCGCGTAGCGGAAGGAAATCGTGTGCGTGCCGGCGTGGGTCGCGTTCACCGTCCACTCGACGTATTCATTGGTCGTCGCCTGATAGTCCGCGTAGCCGGTGCCGGTGAACCCGGCGTTGCCGGAGGCGATGACGACGCCCGAGCGCACCGCTTCCTCAGACTCATAAATGATTGTCTGCGCGGGAGCAACGGGAGCGGCTGGCTCCGTCGGCGGATTCATCGTCGTGAAATCCGCGCCCGCGGCGGCCGGTCGCTGGTTGAGCGTGTACCATGCCTCGGTTGCCCACGGCGCGACGTTGTTGTCGTTCACGAAATTCTTGATCCGGAAATAAGTGACCTTGCCATTTTCCAGTGAAGGGATTTTCAGGAAAACCTTCCTGCGGTCCTGCGACACGCCGATCTCGGTGATCGTGCGGGTGGTGATGCCGATTTTCGGTCCGCCATAGGTGATCGTCGGCGTGTAGGCATACTGCTGGATCTGATAGTTCGCGGCCTGCGAGGCGATGGCGTAGGGCACCGGCTGGGTGAACTCCATGATGAAGCCGTCGGCCCGCGAGCGGATGCTGTGGATCTCGAAGGTGGTCAGTCCGTTAGGTTGGAGTTTTTGCAGGCCGAAGGTTTTGCCGTTCCAGTTCCAGTTACCGCTGGCACCGAGGCCACCTGCATAGAGCGAGCCATCCGGCCCCCAGGCCAGGCGGTTCATTCCCGTTTCGAGGCCCTGGGTGAATTGGAACACCACGCCTTGGTATTCCCCGTTGATCTTCTCCATGAAGACGCGGTTGATGCCGCCATGGGTTAGCTCCGCGAAGAGCATCTGCCCGGCGTAGGATCCGCTGGGGATCAAACTGGGCTGTGCGGGCGAGTTGGAAATTTCCCCATGCGGCAGCCACAGGGCCGGAGCCGGAGAAGCCGTGGTGCCAGCGGGGTTCAACTGGTGCCCGTAGAACCCGCCCGTCTTGATGTGATTGATCCTCGACGAGGGCAGCCAGCAGCCCTGGTTGTCGCCGCCGAACAACTCGCCATCCATGCCGAGGCCGAGGCCGTTAGGCGTACGCAGTCCGCCCGCCATGATCTGCCAGGAGCGGGTGGCTTCGTTGATCCGCAGCAGCGACCCCGGTCCGTTAGGCACCGGATACGCGGGTTGGGAACCCGGCAAATACGCCGAGTCACCGGTCTTTAGCGGCACCGAGGTGGTGGTCCAGAAATAGCCGTCCTTGTGGACGAGGTTGAAGGAAAACTCGTGGTAATTGAACGAGGCGGGCCAGCCGTGGGCCACCGCTTCGTATTCGTCGGCAATATTGTCGCCATTCAAGTCCACCAGCTTCGTCACTTCCTGCTTCTGGGTGACGTAGATGGTGCCGTTCACCACTTTGAGGCCGAGCGGTTCGCCGAGACCTTCGGCGAAACGTTGCACGGTCACCGCGCCGGGGCCGTTGAGGTTTCCTAACAAATACACGGCTCCAGTCGCATCCCATGTGCAGACCGCAAGCCGTCCATCCGGCAGGAAATCCATGCCTCCCACCCGCGGCTGGAAACCGGCGGGGCGGAAGTTCACCAGATTGAAACCGGGATGCACGCCGGTGAGCGGCCGGCCATCGCCGGGGCCGCCCGCGGTGCCGCCCTCGCCGTCCTCATAATAGAAATTCTTGAGCCCCGGCGAAGTCACGTGGGTCTGGCCATCCTCGGTTTCGAAAGCGCCAGTGGGCATCGTGACGAAATTCGTGGCTCCGGGCGGCTTCCACTCCAGCAGCAGGCGCGCATTGCCGACGTTTTGATAGAAATCCACATAGAACGGATAGCTGCCCGCCAGCAGGTTGAGCGTGGCCTGGCTGGAGTGGAGGTCCGGCTGGTCGTTGTCGATCACCAGCGTGGCGCTCTCGCCGACGAAGAACTTCGCGCCATCGTCACTCGTCAGGCGGAATTCATAAGTGCCGCTGACAGGAACCACGACACGCCCCCAGGCATGGCCCATGTAGTATTGGGAAACCGGCGCACCGTAGATCGAGGGCCAGCTTCCCGTGAAATCCACGGCCGGATAGTCCGCCGCCGAGTTCGGCGTCTGGCCGTCCACCAGCACCGGCACTTCGCGCAGCTCCTGGCCGAATTCGTAAACCCAGACGGTTACGCCGGATTTCATCGCGGAGCCTTGGGCATTCGCGTGGCTGGCCAAACCTAACACCATGGCCGCAGCAGCTAACAAAAATCGTCTCATGGGTTCCAGGTGGTGTTCAGCACGGTTTCGCCGTTGGCAGTGAAATCGAGAAAGGTATCGCCGGTTTCGGTGCGCAGCGTTCCCGCGCCGGTGACCGTCCGCGTGGCGGTGTAGCCCGTGCCATCCAGCTCCAGTGCGAGCGTGGTTCCCGCAGGCAGACCGGTGACAGTGAATTTCCGTGTGAGAGCCGATCCAGCGAGGGCTTCCGGTTGCTCGTGGATGGCCGCGCGGACGTTGCCGGGAAGCACGATGTCATACTTGATGATGATGCCGTCGGTTTGATTGACCAACTGATAGCCGCGCCAATCCACCTGCGTGGCGGCCGGTGTGCCGCCTTGCCGCGCGGTCCAGGCCTGATAGTCGCCGAACAGCGCGATGTCCTGCAAGCCGGTCGGCGTTGATGCGGTGGGGACGAAGCGCAGGCGGACCTGGCTGCCCGTCACGGCGACTTGTTTCTGGTTGCCGTCTTCCGGCGGCGAGGAAATGGAATCCCAATACTGGCCATCCCAGGTCGAGCCATTGTTTCCGGAAACCTGCACGCGCAGGACGCTGCCGGATCCGGGCGTGAAGTAATGGAGCATCACATTGCCGTATTTCGTGAGATCCAGAGCGGGCGACGTTAGAGAAGAGGTGTTGGCGAAGGTCCACTGGGTGCCGGTGATGACTCCCGTGGCGGACCATCCCGCCGGAATCACCGTCTCATCGGTGAAACGGAAGAGAAACGCGTCCTCCAGCAGATGATAGGTGGTGCCGAGTGTGAGGGAGTTTCTCTGGCTGAAATCCCAGACTTTTCCGCGGAACTGGATGCCTCCGTTCCAAACCTTGTGCAGCGTACCGTTCGCCGGATTATACGCCGCCCACAGGTCGGACCGCAGCGCGAGCACCAGCATCCGCGTCTTATTCTCCAGGATCATCCGGAATGCCCACGGATCGCGGCCGCGGGTCGCCGCCTGCGCGTTGGCCAGTCCGAGAACCGGCAACATGACGAAAAACAGCCCGCGAATGAGGGATCGCCGCATTTCGAGTGGCGGGACGGCAGGCGTTTTCCTGGGTTTGTTCATGAAAAGATGGGTTTTCGGCAACCGGATTTCTCCACGGACCGCACGGGATGCGGCCGGATCGGGTCACCGGCTGTACCGCGATTTTCCCGGCCTATTCCCGACAGGAAAAATCGCGGAATCTTCCTTGGATATGGATCCCTTCCTCCGTGCCGATTCTCAATTCTTGCTAGCGCTACCCCCGAATTCGCTTCATAGTTTTCTGACAATCTTGTCGGAATCTTTCCGAAAAACCCATCCCGATGCATCCATCCCCGGAATTTTCCCATTTTTCAGAAGAGGATCTGCGGCGCCTCTACCCTGTGCTCAGGGGGATGGCGGGGGAGAAAATGGCGTTCGAGAATCCGGGCCACACGCTCCAACCGACGGCACTGGTCCACGAAGCCTGGATCCGGATGCGGGAATACGACGACCAATCCTGGCGGGATTCCGCCCATTTCTGTGCGGCGGCTGCGGAAACCATGCGCCGCATCCTCATCGACAGGGCCCGCCGCAGGGCGAGACGAAAACACGGAGGCGACCTGAAACAGGTACCAATGACCGATGCGGAGGAAGAACCCCTCGCCTCGGACGAGCACGCCTTGCTGATCAATGAAGCGCTGAAGCAGTTGGGAGAAGTCGATCCAGTGAGGGCGCGGGTGGTGCTCTTGAAATATTTCGGCGGGCTTTCCAACCGCGAGATCGCAGCGGAAATGTCGGTCACCGAGCGAACGGTGGAACGTTATTGGGCCTACGCCCGCGCCTGGCTCTACCGCGAAATCCGCACCTTCCTGTGATGCATCAAGGTCATCCACGATTTTCCTGTCGGCAGCGGCAACGCAAAAACGCGGTGTCTTCGAAGCCTATCGAATCCACCGCCTCTTTCACATGAAAAACTCCCTCACGGAAGAATCGGCGGACGGCCTCACCCCGGAGATCGAGAGCGCGATCTTTGAGACGGCCATCGAGATCGGGAACGCGGAAGCCCGCCGCGGATTTCTGGACCGTACGTTTCATGGCGATCCGGAAGGCCTGGCCAAAATGCAGGAGCTGCTTTCCTTCGCCGGTGAATCCAACGCGTTTTTCATCGAAAGCCGGCGTCAGCGCGCGGAATTGGCGGAGGAAGTCATGTGCGAAATTCCAGATGAGGATTTGCCGGCGCTTTTTGGATCACCTCCTGGCCCGGAGGAACCCGGCACACAGATCGATGGCTACTTGCTCGTCCGGCGCATCGGCGAGGGCGGGTGCGGGATCGTTTATGAAGCGGAACTGGAACGCGTGAAGCGCCTGGTGGCGTTCAAGATCATCCGCCTCGGCATGGATACCGAGTCGGTGGTCGCCCGCTTCGAAGTGGAGCGCCAGGCGCTGGAACTGATGGAGCACCCGAACATCGCGAAAGTCCTCGATGCGGGAAAAACCCCGGGCGGGCGACCCTATTTCGTCATGGAACTGGTGCGGGGAGAGCGCATCACCAGTTATAGCGATCAGGAAAAACTGAATGTTCCCGCGCGCCTCGCCCTATTCATCCAGGTCTGCCACGCCATCCAGCACGCCCACCAAAAAGGGATCATCCACCGCGACATCAAGCCGTCTAACATCCTCGTGGAAAACCATGATGGCACCGCGGTCCCGAAGGTCATCGACTTCGGCATCGCCAAGGCAACCGGCGCCGAACTCAACGGCCGCGGCGCGGTCACCGCCCTCGACCAGTTGATCGGCACTCCGGCCTACATGAGTCCCGAACAGGTCGATATGGGTGGCATCGACATCGACACCCGCAGCGACGTTTACAGCCTCGGCGCCCTGCTTTATGAGCTGTTAGCCGGGCGCGCTCCCTTCGACGCTGACGAACTGGTGAAGTCCGGCATGTCCGGGATGCGCCGGACCTTGCTGGAAACCGAGCCCCCCCTTCCCTCCGCTGTCGTTGCGGCGACGGCAGCCCACCAGCGGGACAGGGAACGCTGGGCCTCATCCCTTCGCGGCGATCTGGACTGGATCGTCATCAAGGCGATGGAGAAGGACCGCCGCCGCCGCTACCAGACGGTCAACAGCCTCGCGATGGACCTGAAACGCTTCCTCGCCAATGAGCCGGTCATCGCCCGCCGTCCCAGCCGTTTCTATCTGATGGAAAGGTTCTTCCGCCGGAACCGGATCGCCTGCATCTCGGGAATCGCGGTCGCCCTGTCAGTCGTCGGCGGACTGGGTGCCGCCACGGTCCTCTACCTTCGCGAGCGGGTCGCTCTGGAGGAACAGGCGCGTCTCAAGCGGGAAGCCGAAGCGGCCAGGACCGAGGAAAACCGGCTGCGCCGCGAAGCCCAGGCACGCGCCAATGTCTCCCACGCGGCGATCCTGCTCAGTGAGGGAAAGGTGGAGGAAGCCGACCAACTGCTCCAACAGAACCCCCTCGCGACCATTGATCCGTCGCGGGAGGCCGCCGACGTCTTCCGTTTCCTCGGCGGCTGGAATGCGGTCTATCGCCGCTGGCCCCAGGCCCTCACCTGTTTTGTCCTGATGAACCAAGCCAACCGTCTGGGCGATCCGGTTAGGACTGTCGAAGGCCTCGACCTTCTCATGACGGCCCCCGCTTTTCTGGAGGCGGGGGATTTAAACGGCTATGCGGCCTTCCGCAACGAAATGCTAAGCCGTTACCTGCCGGCGAAAAACTCTTTGCAAGCCGAGCACCTGTTGAAGTCCTGCCTGCTGCTCCCGGCAGATCCAGCGCTGCTCTCCCAACTGGAACCGGTCGCGAAAATGTGCGAGGCGGCCGTTCCCAGCAACGGACGCGTGCTCGCCGATTGGAACACGCTGGCGATGACGCTTTTCCACTACCGGAACGGCGACTTCGCGCAAGCCCTGGAATGGAGCAAGAAAAGCTTTGAATACCCCGACACGGCGGGCACTCGCTACGACGCGACACGTTGCCTGTCCGCGATGGCTTTCTATCGGCTAGGAGATATGAAGGCGGCTTTCGCCAATCTGAAAATCGCCCGTGAATCCGTCGAGAACGCCATCCAGTCCGAGAAAATGCTCGATCCCGTTGTCGGGACTTGGTTCGCAAGATCGGTCTCGAGGCTTCTCTTGCGCGAGGCTCTGCAAGTGACTGGCAGCAAGCAGGAATGAGTCCGGGGGAATGGATCGGAACATCCCGGCCGCTGACAAACAGCAAGGGATAATCACGTAGCTGGCGTCCAGCTCGCCATCCCGAAGAATCTCAATGACCCACCACAGTTTTTTTATGCCGCTCATACGACATGCAGACCGACTGGCTGGCCAGCTCGTCCGACGAGCCTGCCTTGAAACCCGCCCGAAAGCACGGATGAGCACATCCCGATACTCAAATATCCTCAGCCTGGCTGCAGGTCTGACATGGTTTCCGCTCTGCGCTTTTTCCGCCGCACTGGACTTCGACTTCGCGTTTTCTCCGGGGATGGTAATTCAGCGCGACGCTGCCATCACCGTTACGGGACAAGGATCGGCGGGCGAAAATATAAAAGTGTCGTTCGGATCGCAGCAGCGCCCGGCGAAGGTCGAGCAGGACGGGAGCTGGAAGGTGAAATTCTCGGCGATGGAAACGGGCGGGCCGTATTCCCTCGAAGTTTCGGACGGCAGGGAAGCAAAGTCTGTTAGCGACGTGCTCGTCGGTGATGTCTGGATTTTCTCGGGTCAGTCGAACATGCAGATGGGACTCGACGAGGCGATCGGCGGAAGCGAGGCGATCGCCACCGCATCGCGGGATCCGAAGATCCGTTTGTTAGCCATACCCAAGGCGGGAGCGGATGTTCCACAGTCGGACGTCGGCGCGAAGTGGCGGACGTGCACGCCGGAGTCACTGAAGAAGTTCTCCGCCGTCGCCGGATTTTTTGCGGTGCATCTGCACAGGGATCCCGTGCTGGCGAACGTGCCGCTGGGGATCATCGACAGCTCGTTCGGCGGAACCAGCATCGAGGCATGGACGCCCAAAGGGACGCTGCCTGACATGCAACAGGATCAGATCAGCCCGTCGATGTTCGGCATCCCGCCGGGAAATCTTTTCAACCGGATGATCGCGCCGCTGTTAGTCCTGCCGGTCAAGGGCGTGGCTTGGTATCAAGGGGAGGGAAATGCCGGTCAACCCGGCGTCTATTCCGCGCTGTTGCAAAACCTGATCGCCCAATGGCGAAAGCAATGGCACGCGCCGGAGCTGCCGTTCCTCATCGTCCAGTTGCCCTCCTTCGAGGGAAAGATGGGCGGGCTTGATTTCAGTTGGCTGCGGGAAGCCCAGGCGCGGGCCTGCAAGGAGTCGCCGAAGACTTGGCTGGCCGTGACCTACGATACCACGAACGGTGCCGATCTTCATCCGCTCGAGAAAGAGGAAATCGGGCGGCGTTTGTCGCTACTCGCCGCGAAGGAGGTTTATGGCCGGGATGTGGCCGCCCACGGGCCGGTTGTTAGCAGCGTGGCAACGGAGGGAGACCGGTTGATCGTTTCGTTTGGCGAGCCGCTGGAAATTTCCAAAAGTCGTGAGGTCGCCGGCTTGGCGCTGGCCGGAGCGGATGGCGACTATCGGTTTGCGAAAGGGCGGTTGGACGGGAAGAACCTCTCACTGACCGCCGAAGGGGTTTCGCAGCCGAAGACCGTCCGCTACGCCTGGAGCGGCCAGACCGATGCGAATCTCGTCAATGCGGCCGGTTTGCCCGTCGCTCCGTTCCGCACCGACACGCTCCCGCCCCGGACGCTGGCTTTCCAGCCGTTGCCGACGGTCTACCGGATCGAGGGACATTCCTATCAGCTTGAGACCGGCAGCACGGGAAACATCGCCAGCCTCGTCGTCGGCGGGAAACAATTCCTCTCCGCCGAACCGGACGGCGGCACGGGCATTCCCGTGTTTCTCGGAAGGAAGAACCTGGCGTCGATGCGCGCGCTCGGACCTAACCGGATCGCCTTCAGCGACAGCAACACCCGGTTCGAAATCGCCTGTGCCGATGACTCGATGGAATGGATGATCCGCAACGATAGCAAGGACGCGATTGAGTTCCACATCGCCCTCGCACCGCAGGTCCGGGTCAATGACCTGGGCACATCCGCCGAACTTTCACGTGCCGAAACCGAACTTCGCATCGAAGGCATCAATCACGTCACTCCGGACGGAAAAATCGTCACGAAGATCCAGCCGCACCAGTCAGGCATCATTCGTCTGACCGTCGGTGCCGCCACGGAGACTCTGCGCAAGGCCGCGGGCAAGCGGCTGCTGCTAGGATGCGCGGTCGCGGCGGTGGATTTGCAAGATCCGAAGCTAACCTCATTGATCACGGAACAGTTCAACTGTCTGACGCCGGAGTATGACCTCATGCCCGAGAAGCTCGTGGCGGACGGTTGGAAGTTCACGTTCGAGCAAGGCGACAAGGTCGTGGCCTTCGCCGAAAAAAACCAGATGCCGGTCTTCGGCCACATGCTGGTGTGGCATTTCGTCTCGCGGAAATGGTTGTTCGAATCCGCCGATGGAAAACCGCTCGGACGGGAGGAAGCACTGGCGAATCTCAAACGCTACATCGGCGAAGTCATGGGCCACTACCGGGGCCGCATCAAAGCGTGGGACGTGGTGAACGAGGCGATCAGCGACAAGGACGGCGAGTATCTGAAAGACACCCCGGCGCTGCGGGCCATCGGCGAGGATTATGTGCAAAAGGCCTTCGAGTTCGCCCGCGCGGCCGACCCGGACGTGGAACTCTATTACAACGATTATAACATCGAAGACCCCGCGAAGCTGGAGAGAACCCTGCGGCTGGTGAGATCCCTGAAATCTAACGGAGTCCGGATCGACGCGGTCGGCATCCAGGGCCACTGGCTGCTCGATTGGCCGCCGACCGAGCGGGTTGGTCAGGCCATCGAAGCGCTGGCGAAGGAAGGCGTGAAGGTGATGATCACCGAGCTCGATGTGGATCCCCTGCCGCGCGATGCCAGCGGCGCGGACATGGCGGTGGCGGAAAAAGGAGCCAACCCGTATCCCGACGGCCTGCCGCCAGAGGTGCAGGAGAAGCTGGCCAAACGTTACGGCGAGATCGTTAGCGTGATCGTGCGCCATCCGGAAGTCACCATGATCGGCTTCTGGGGAACTCACGACGGCCGCTCGTGGTTGAATGATTTCCCGGTCAAAGGCCGCACCAACCATCCGCTGCTCTACGATCGCAAATTGCAGCCCAAGCCCGCATTCGATGCGGTGCTCCGTGCATTGAAAATCGCGCGCTGAATCCATTTTCACATCTTATGAAACCCCTGCTCACTTTCCTTATCTGCACTCTAACGTCACATGCCGCCGCCCCGTTAACGGGCGATCCCGTGGATTGCGTGAACCCGCTTTCCGGCACTAATGGTGACGCGGAATTCTCCCGTGGCAACACGGTTGCCGCCATCGTCGCACCGTTCGGCATGACTACATGGGCTCCGCAGACGGACGGCCAGGCATCGCCGTTCTATCAAATGAAGCACACGCGGTTCGAGGGTATCCGCGCGACCCATCAGCCGAGCATCTGGATCCGTGATTACGGCAATTTCCTGGTCATGCCGGTCGTCGGCGAATGGAAGGGATCGAACAAGGACCGTTCTTCCGATTTCAGTCATGAGAAGGAATCGGCACGGCCTTACCACTACTCGGTCGAACTTCCCCGCTACCGCACGACGCTGGATCTGGTGCCTACGGAGCGTTGCTCGTTACTGCGCTTCGTGTTTCCGGACACCGACGAGGCGAGGGTGGTCTTCGATGCCGAGGGTGAGATCGACACGGCATTCGATCCCGGGAAACGCAAAATCCGTGGCAAGGCGACCCATGTCACCTTCGGAGCACCGGGAGGTTTCGGAAAATACTTCGTCGTGGAATTCGAGCAGCCCTTCGAATCCGTGGAACTCGTCCGCGACGGCAAACAAGCGACCGCCGCCATCCACCTCGCTGCCACCCAAACGGGCAAGCCCGTTGCGATGAAAATCGGCACCTCGTTCATCAGCTACGAGCAGGCCGAGCTGAACCTCCGCAACGAGCTGCCTAACTGGAACTTCGACGCCGCCCGCAGCCGCGCGCGGGATGCCTGGACCCGCGAGCTTGCGACGGTGGACATCACAGGCGCAAGCCCCGCGCAGAAATCTACATTCTACACCGCGCTCTATCGATCGCTTCAATTTCCGCGGATGTTTCATGAACCGGATGCCTCGGGAAAGCGGCGGCACTACAGTCCTTTTGCGAACGGCAGGATTGTCGATGGCCCGCTCTATACCGACAACGGTTTGTGGGATACCTATCGCGCCGCATTTCCGCTGTTCGTCCTCTACTATCCGCAACACAGCGCGGATATTCTGGAAGGCTGGCTGAATGCCTATCGCGAGGGCGGCCGCCTGCCTAACTGGCCGAGTCCGGGCAACCGTCCGTGCATGATCGGCTCGCACAGCGACTCGATTTTCGCCGATGCCTGGGTGAAGGGCCTGCGCGGTTTCGATCTCAAGGACGCCTACGCCGCCACCCGCAAGAACGCCACCGAGAACGATGCCGGCGGCTGGGCCGGCCGCGATCACCTGAACGAGTATCACGAGAAGGGCTACGTTCCCGCCGATGCGCGCAAGGACGCCGCCACCTCCTGCACCTTGGAATATGCCTACGGTGATTTCTGCGTCTCCCGCCTGGCGAAAGCCGCGGGCCGTGATGATGATTTCAAGCTGCTCATGGGGCGCGCTAAAAACTATCAGAATGTCTGGGACGCTAAAACCGGCTTCATGCGCGGCAAGCTCGCCGACGGAAACTGGAAGGAACCTTTCGATCCGCTCGCCTGGGGCGGCGCCTATGTCGAGGGCAACGCCTGGCAATGGCTATGGTCCGTCCAGCACGATCCCTACGGCCTGATGGAGCTGCTGGGCGGTCGTGAGGCGATGGCGAAAAAGCTTGATGAACTGCTGTCCATGCCAACCACCAGCGTGGTCGGCAGTTATGGCCACATGATTCACGAGATGCGTGAAGTCGAGTTCTCGAAAATGGGTCAATACGCCCACGTCAACGAACCCAACCACCACGTGCTTTATTTCTACAACCATGTCCGCCAGCCGTGGAAAACCCAGTTCGCCGTGCGCCGGGTAATGGACGAGCTCCACAACATCGACGGCATGGTCGGCGATGATGACACCGGCCAGATGTCCGCATGGTATGTCTTCAACGCGGCCGGGTTCTATCCGTTCTGTCCGGGAAGTCCGAACTATCTGATCGGGAGCCCGCTGTTTGAACAAACCACAATCCACCTCGCGAACGACAAAAGCTTCATCGTCCGCGCCGGCAGCAACAGTCCACGGAACCGCTACATCCAGTCCGCGAAACTCAATGGCAAACCCTTTACCAAAACCTGGATTTCCCATGACACCCTCACTACGGGCGGCGTTTTGGAGTTTGAAATGGGTCCGGAACCCAATACGAGCTGGGGCAGTGCGGAAGGTGACGCTCCGCCTGACGATTTCCGGTGATATGGATTTCGAATCCACAAAGTTGGAGGAATTTGAATCCTGAAATACCCGACCGGACAAAGCCCGAAGATTGAGATCAACTTCCGTGCTGTCTGCGCGAATAGGAGGTGAATGACCAACTCTCGATCAGCTCTAAGAGCATTCATTACTTAAATAATAATGTTAATGATTTGTCTTCAAAGTGTTAATAATTAAACGATTGCGCCATCTAAAATTAATCCATTACTGGATTTATGGCACAATCCTTAGCCGGTTGATAAAAAATTCCAAGAATTGATTTGACGATATCATCCTCATTAGTAGGGTTTGGGCCGTGTGACTGACGGCAGCCACGCTTTGTTGACCCGAATACGGGAGACGACAACTTCACCAAGCGACCCTGACGGAGGGAGCTTAAGACGGCGGTATACCTCGAAACGAGACATCCGCCGGACACCGGATCCAGGAACCCACGAGGGCTGCGGTTCGGTTTGAGTTTCAAAAAGCACGCCAGGGCTATTCGTGCCCTGATGCGGGGCCATTCCAAACAATCACCAACACCTTTTCCCACGATGTCCAGTTTGCCCAGTCCATTCAAATCCATCGCCTTTCTTTCCCTGATCGCTCTATCAGCCGGTTCGTCAATGGCGGATACCGTTCCAAACCCGGCCAGCGGAGACATTTTCATCGGCTTCCGTGCCACGGAAGGAACCGGAGCATCCACTTCCTATCTCGTGAAAGCGGGCACCTTTACCCAGCTCAGCGCCGTTCCCGCGGGCTCCTCAATCACGCTCGCCAGCCTGGGCGATCTTGGCGCAGATCTAACCGGCACTTACGGCGCGACATGGCACACCCGGGGAGAGCTTTCCTGGAGCGCGTTCGGAATCGGCTCTTCATCCTCGGCGATCCTGTATGGCTCAAGGGAGCGAAGCCCCGTCTCGTCCGCATCCGCCGCATGGCCCCTTCTAACAGACATTACGCGGGCATCCACCCACAGCCAGATCAACAGCGTGCTCAACAGCATCGGCGGTTACCGCAGCAGCACCGCCACGGCGAACAGCACGGTCGCGACCCTCCAGGGCAACTTCTCCGGCGCGGCGAGTTACAGCTATCAGGTGGGCACGGCGGGAACATCGGACTTCGGAACAGTGAGCCAATGGTCCGGCATCGAGGGCGATTTCGGCGGCGGGGTTTCCGGCACCGCGCTGGATCTCTATCGGATCACCCAAACCGGAGTGAACAGACTGGGCTACTTCACCATCTCGATCACTGGAGTCATCACCTACACCAACCCTTCCGATTCCGACAGTGACGGGCTGGTGGACATCTGGGAGCAGCAGTATTTCGGAAACATCACGGCACAGGATGGAGCCGGTGATCCGGATGGAGACGGCCAGAACAACTCGGAGGAGCAGATTTTCGGAACCAGCCCCGCCAGCGGATCCGACCGGTTTCTGCTGACAGGGATCGGCATATCTGAAGCCGAAGCCGGCTTCTCGTTCACCACGATTCCCTCGCGGTCCTATCAGATTTATTTCTCCACCGGCCTTGCCGCCGGCTCCTGGCAACTGATCCACACGATCGCGGGCGGCGCCTCCCCCGCCACCGTGAACTATCAGGATACGGATCCGGAGAGGCTGGCCAATACCCGGGGATTCTACAAGGTGGCTGTTGTCGCCCCATGACCGCCGCCTCCGCGGAGGGCTCGAAAGCTCATCCCACCGGACGGCCGGCGGCATCACTAACAAAAATCGGAGAGGGCTGACATCCAAGCGCTGAGGATCCTGCTCCCCCGTCGGAAGCGCCGGGCATTTCACGCCCGAACGCGAGGACGTTCCAACATCACAAACCATCACCAACTGAATGAAACCATCCCCACCATGGCGGCTTTTCGGAGCCGGTTTGGCGAGCACCCTCGCCATTTCCGCCTCCGCCTCGTTCGCCGCAACAGTCGCCAATCCGCAATCCAATGACATCTTCCTGGGTTTCCGCGCGAGCGGAGGGACCGGAGCCTCCACCAGCTATCTGGTCAACCTCGGGCCGTATTCCCAATTTTCCGGCGCAGCACCGGATTCCACGATCTCCCTCAGCGGGGTCGGTGACATCGGCGCGGATCTGGTGGCCACCTTCTGTGCGAACTGGAATACCCGGCAGGATCTGTCCTGGGGCATTTTCGGTGTCGGCTCGTCGAGTTCCGCCACGGTTTATGCCTCCAAGGAACAATCCACGCCGGGAACCCCTTCCGAACCGTGGACACTCCTGGACACTACCACGCGAAGCTCCACCTACAGCCAGATCACCAGCGTGATCAATATCACCGGCGGCTACCGCGGAAGGGAGTCGACCGCCAACAGCACAGTCGGCGTCCTGCAATCCAATTCGGCACAGGCTTCCAGCTACAACTATCAGGTCGCTACTAACGGAACGACCGATTTCGGCAGCGTGAGCCAGTGGTCGAGCATCGAAGGCGACTTCGGTTCGGGAGTTTCCGGCACCCGCCTGGATCTCTTCCGCATCAATGCCAGCGCGGTGACCAGTCCGGGATCATTCAGCATCGCCCCCACCGGCAGCCTGAGCTTCACGGCCATTCCCGAACCATCCGCCGCCCTGATGGGGCTTGCGGGAACGGCCCTGCTGCTCATCCGCCGCAGAGCCACCCACTGACTCTATCTAACACATTCAATACCCGCATTAAAATCAAAAACAACATCATCATGAAACTCACCACCTTGTTCTCCATTGCCGCCCTGAGCCTGACCGCCAGC